>NZ_JBSZJY010000004.1:0-669118 GCF_056491185.1 Rufibacter sp. JT20002
ATCACAAAGGAACGCCCCACCCGCAGAATTGACGGGGGGGCGTTCTTGCTTGTATAGCAGGGAGAGGAGGAGGTAAACTCTGTATCGGTGATAACAGGAAAAGCCCGGGCTCGTCTAAGAGCCCGGGCTTTTCCTGTTATCAGTAAGGTTTGGGTAAGGAGATCTTTAATACAAAGGAACTCCTGTGTAGTTAAAAGGAGAGATTTTTCTAAGTTCTTCTTTTACCTCGGTGCTTACCTCTAAGCCATCAATGAAGCCCTTGATAGAAGATTCTGTAATCTTTTCATTGGTTCTGGTTAAACTCTTCAAAGCTTCATAAGGAGCAGGGTAGCCTTCTCTTCTTAATACCGTTTGAATTGCTTCAGCTACTACAGCCCAGTTTTCTTCAAGATCTTTGTTTAAAGCTTCTTGGTTAAGCTGAAGTTTCCCTATTCCCTTTTGTAACGAGTTAAGAGCAAGAAGAGAATGGGATATTGGAATCCCTATATTTCTTAGAACCGTTGAATCGGTTAAATCTCTTTGGAGCCTTGATACAGGAAGCTTTTCTGCTAAATACGAGAAGATAGCATTAGCCATTCCTAAATTACCTTCCGCATTTTCAAAATCAATCGGGTTCACCTTGTGTGGCATGGCGGATGACCCAATTTCACCCTCTTTGATTTTCTGTTTAAAGTAACCCATGGAGATGTACTGCCAAATGTCCCTGGAGAAATCAATCAGAATGGTGTTGATCCTTCTTATGCTATCAAATAGAGCGGCTAAGTGATCATAGTGTTCAATTTGAGTAGTTACCTGACTTCTTTGTAGCTGAAGCTTCTCCTGCAGAAATTTGTTTCCAAAACTAACCCAGTCAATGGATGGGTACGCTACGAAGTGTGCGTTGAAATTCCCGGTGGCTCCTCCAAATTTACCTGCAAAAGGAATCTGAGCTAATAAAAGAAGTTGCTGCTCCAGGCGTTCTACAAAGACCTGTATCTCTTTGCCCAGTTTCGTAGGGGAGGCAGGCTGGCCATGGGTATGCGCTAACATGGGAATTCCTTTCCAATCGGAAGCTAGAGCGGCTAAGGACTCTTTTGTCTGGTTCAATAATGGAAGGTATCCCTGCTGTATTGCTTTTAACAAGGACAACGGTATAGCTGTGTTGTTGATATCCTGAGAGGTTAATCCAAAATGAACAAACTCTTTTGTGTCTCCAATACCTAGCTTCTCCAACTTCTCTTTCAAGAAGTATTCAACCGCCTTCACATCATGATTAGTAACCTTCTCAGTGTCTTTGATAGATTGAGCATCTTCTAAGGTAAAGTCCTCATAAATTTTCCGCATATCTGCAAAAAGGCTAACATCTACATCTTTCAGCTGCGGAAGAGGAAGTTCACATAGGGCGATAAAGTATTCTACCTCCACCAGTAAACGATATCGTATTAGAGCAAATTCGGAAAAGTATTGGGCAAGTTGGTCTACTTGTCCGCGGTAACGACCATCTATTGGAGAGATAGCAGTAAGTGCGTTTAAATTCATAAGTACAGATTTTATCCAAAGATATAAAGGAAGATCTGAACCTCTACCTACATGAACTTAAACAGTGGTTTTCAGCGTTTCTTTTCGTAAACCTTGTGCTTTTCGCAGCGTATTTATCCAGTTGTTTTTCTTAAAATTTCAGGGTATCGGGTATTACGTTACTTTTGTAAGTTGGAGCAATAAAAGGAAGCTTCAGGTTTTAACTAATTATAAAACACCTTGTCAAAATTCACTGATTTTTTTGTAAGGAATAAAAAGAAGTTCTTGATCGGATTAGGGGTGTTTGCCTCTCTACTTATAATTGGCTTTGTTGCTTTCCTTATCAACCGGGAAAGGATTCTGCAGTATGCAGTTGCAAAGGTCATCCAGAAAGTAGAGAACAAGTATCCAGCTAAACTTCAGATTGGGAATGCCAGGTTCTTAGACCTGAATACAGTTCTTGTGACTGATATTGCCTTATTGCCTCTAGACAGACCTAAGCTCCTTCAGATTGATACAGTGGAGGCTACCGTTAGTTTCCGGTCCCTTTTCTTGGGAAGAATGGTGTTTAAACAGTTTGATGTAGCTAACGGAGATATCACAGCTGTTAAACAAGATTCCGTAGACAATTTCTCATTTTTATATAAAAAGAAGGCTGCTGGAGAAGCAACAGATTCTACCGCTAAAAGGTCTAACTACGGTACACTACTCAATGGGCTAATTGAGACAGCTTTTGAGAATGTGCCTGATGGCGTTAACTTCAGAAACCTTGGAGTTCTTTTCAAAAACGATGGACGCTCCATCAGCATGAGACTTCCTACCCTTTTGGTGGAAGATGGGGAAATCGACGCTAGGATGATCATCACCACAGAATCTGTCACCAACACTATGTATGTGAATGGGGTGATAGACCCAGCCAAATACTTGCTTGCTGCTAAGTTCTACGGTGATAATCAGTCTGGGAGTATAGAGGTGCCTTACATTGAGCAAAAGTTTGGGGCTACCATGCGTTTTGATACCTTAAGCCTGAGCATCACAGACAAAACCTTCAAGAATAATCAACTGACCATTAGGGGAGAGTCTAGTGCATTTGGTTTGGTACTGAATCACCCTAAGATAGCGGATGAGAACGTGACGGTACAGAATGGTGCCATGAAGTACGTTCTGACGCTTGGGGACCATTACTACGCTTTAGAGCCAGAATCTGAGGTTCGCATTAACAAGGCTGTCTTCTATCCGCAGGTAACGTATGAGACTGTTCCGAAGCGGAAGATAGGGATCAAGATCGATTCTCCGGATATTCCGGCGAATGACCTGTTTGGCTCCTTGCCTCCCGGGTTGTTTGATACTTTCCAAGGGATCAAGGCCACAGGTACTTTCAAGTATCGGATGAACTTCTACGTGGATATGGCCCAGGTAGACAGCCTTAAGTTTGACTCAGACTTAGATGCCCATAATTTCCAGATCACTGATTTTGGTCAAAATGACTTGCGTAAACTAAACCAGGAATTTACGCATACGGTCTACGAGAAGGGTAGAGTGGTAAGAACGTTTCAGGTGGGGCCGTCTAATCCTAATTTCACGCCTTACAACGAGATACCCAACCATTTAAAGTATGCCATCTTAACCGCAGAAGACCCGCGCTTCCTGACGCATAAAGGGTTTCATGAAGGTGCCTTCCGGCATTCACTCATCACTAACATTAAAGAAAACTCGTTTGTACGGGGTGGTAGCACGGTTTCAATGCAGTTAGTGAAAAACGCCTTCTTAACTAGAAAGAAAACCATTACCAGGAAAGTTGAGGAAGCCCTTATTGTCTGGATCATGGAGAACCTCCGGCTCACTTCCAAAGAAAGGATGTTTGAGGTGTACCTGAACATTATTGAGTGGGGACCAAATGTGTATGGCGTCAAAGAAGCGGCCAGATTTTATTTCTCAAAAGAACCAAGTCAGCTTACCTTGGAAGAAAGCCTGTTCCTGGCCAGCATTGTGCCTAAACCTAAGCAATACAGAACCTATTTCGACGCGTATGGTGGATTAAGGGCATATCCACGTTACTTCTTTAAACTTATAAGTGGGAATATGCTGAAACGCGGACTGATTTCTCCGTCTCAACACGCGAATGTATCAACCTACGTGAATCTAAGTGGCAGAGCCGGAAGTTTTATCATTCCTAAGCCAGATACCACGCACGTCCAAATGATGGATACTTTGCAGTTGGCACCTATTGATTTGCTTGATTTCTAAGATTAAGAACCACTCATAAAAAAAGGCAACGTTCAGTAACGTTGCTTTTTTTTATGAGGTATGCCTAAGGGTTAATTAGCGAGAGAGGTTGCTTATTAGGTGTTTTGCTAAAGGAAACACTTAAATGCACCTTCTTTGGTATCCTGGTATTATTAGGCTTGGGGCTCTTCTTCCTGCTCTTGGAAAGGAACAATGGGTTTTTCCTTCTTAGGGAACACCAAGGAAAGGATAACAGAAGTAGTTAGGATAAAGGCTACCACGCCCAACGCCACTAACATGTTCACGTGATAAACGTCAGATAAAATAAGCTTCAGACCAATGAACACCAAAATCAGGGATAGACCATAGTGCAGATAATGAAAAAGCTGCATGATCCCGGCCAAAGCAAAGTACAAAGCCCGTAATCCTAGCAAAGCGAATACGTTTGAGGTATAGACAATGAACGGGTCTTTTGAAATAGCTAAAATGGCAGGGATAGAGTCAGCCGCGAAAACTATGTCAGTAGTTTCCACCATGATAAGCACTAAGAAAAGAGGCGTGGCAAAAAGCGTCTTGTCAAGCTTTACAAAGAAGTTTCCCTCATAATGGCGCTTTGTCACTGGCATGTACCGGCTCACAAATTTCACTACTGGGTTTGCCTCGGGGTCAATGTCTTCGTCTCCGGAGGAGGTGGCCATCTTAATACCTGTAAATACCAGGAAGGCACCCAAAATATAGACAATGAAATGGAACTTGGCTAGTAAGGCAACCCCCACCAGGATAAAAACCGCCCGGAAAAATAATGCGCCTAATACGCCCCAAAACAAAATCTTGTGTTGGTATTTCTGCGGAACCTGAAAGAAATTGAAGATCAGGATGAATACAAAGAGGTTGTCAACGCTCAAGGATTTCTCAATCAGGTAAGCTGTCAGGAACTCCAGGGCAGGACCGCTCCCTCGCCAATAATAAATGAGCACATTGAAGGCTAAAGAGAGTATAATCCAGAACGCGCTCCATAGGAGTGCCTCTTTAATTTTTACTACGTGCGTATTTCGGTGAAACACGAAAAGGTCTAATGCCAGCAGGACCAAGACAAAGGCGTTGAATCCCACCCAAAATAAGATATCTGTTTCCACTTTGATAGGTAGATTTATGGTGCAGCCGGTACCTTCTGAAATGCAGCAGATTAACTGCGGTAAGAGGATACTGGTCTAAAATAGAAAATGAAAGATACACTGAAACAACCGCAAAACCATGAAACAGGGTTTAGGCAGTTTCTGTTTTCAAGATGTTTTTAGGAAAAGGCCCTTTAAATAAGAGGCTAAACTTGACGGCTAAAGCGCCGGAAGTAACTGCCCAGTTTCATTTGAATCACACCCAAAAAAGCCTCTTTGATAATTCCTTTGCTCATCTTGGATTGGCCCTTGGTCCGATCGGTGAAGATGATAGGTACTTCCTTTATCTTAAAGCCGAATTTAAACGTCAGGAACTTCATCTCAATCTGAAAGGCGTAGCCAATGAACCGGATCCTGTCCAGGTTGATGGTTTCCAGCACCGAGCGATGATAGCATTTGAACCCGGCGGTAGCGTCATGGATGGGCATCCCGGTGATGAGCCGAACATAGCGGCTGGCGAAGTAGGAGAGTAGTACCCGGCTCATGGGCCAATTCACCACATTTACCCCGCTGCTGTACCGGCTGCCTATCGCTAGGTCGTAGCCTTCCACAGCACAAGCGTTATATAGGCTCATCAGGTCATTGGGGTTGTGGGAGAAATCGGCATCCATTTCAAAGATGAACTTGTAGCCTGCCTGCAAGGCGTATTTAAAGCCGTGGATGTACGCAGTACCTAAGCCAAGTTTGCCTTTCCGTTGCTCCAGAAACAGGCGGTCTGGAAATTCCGTTTGCAGATGCATTACGGCTTCTGCCGTTCCGTCAGGGGAGTTATCGTCTACAATCAGGAGGTGAAATGGGTGGGGAAGTGAAAGAACCTTACGAATAATAGCTTCAATGTTTTCTATTTCATTGTAGGTCGGGATGACCACCATGGACTCTTTCATCCCCCAAATATAATCTATAAGGCTTTATGGGAGGGAAGGGCGCTGCGAAAATATTTTCTGGGCCAGCTGTTTGGCATAGCTGATACAGTTGGGAATAGTAGGCCCGGCAATCCAGTTGGTGCAGGCATACAGATGGTCCTCTTCCATCAATTCTAACATCTGATGCACGTCTGTAATGAATATATCTGCCTGAGGAAGAGCGAACGGCCACCGGTAGCAGTGCTGAAACACAGGCAACTTAGCCGAGATGTTATAGTTTTTGGTGAGCTCCTCGTGTACCCTTACCAGAATCTCAGGCTCAGGGAGGTTCGAATATTCAGAGGCCTGGCTACCCCCCACAAAAGAAGTAAACATGACCTCATCATCAGGGCAGATGCGCGGAAAAAGGGAGCTGCTCCAAACGGTGCCAGAGCTGAAAGGCTGTTCTTTGCGAGGATGCATGGCTCCAAGCCCGTCTAAAGGAAACCCGATAGAGTGCTTCCGGTAGGCTGTGTGTACCACCGTGATGGACGTATAGGTGACGTTATGGAGGGCGGCCGCTAAACCAGGTGTGGTGAAATCCAGCAACTCCGCCGCGGCGTGGGCAGGCAGCGCAATTACCACGGCGTCAAACTCCTCATCGGCGAGGCCTTCTACATCATGGCGTATGCTTAGTAGGTATTTTCCTTTGGCCTTGTGCACCATCTCTACTTTATGATCTACGTGCAGTGAAACCAGCTTAGAGGCAATGGCCTTAGGCAGGGACTGTAACCCATTGAGAAGAGAGATAACCGGTTTTCTGGGAAGATCCAGTTGCAGGTCCAGACCTTTCAGGACAGATCCATGGGTTCTTTCCATCTCTTTCAGAACAGGAAAGGTTTTCTCCAGCAATAATTTATCGGGATCACCACCGTAGATGCCCGCCACCACGGGTTGTACAAGGTAGTCTACCACATCCTGGCCAAAGCGCCGTTTAAAGAAATGGCTAACCGTTTCCTCTGGTACTTCCTGGGGCGGCAGCTTATATTCCTGCGTAATCTTTAATTTGGTGCGCCAATGGAAAAAAGAGTCTAAAAGCAGCCGCCGGGGAGAGGCCGGGATACAATGGTACTCCCCATCTTTCCTGATGTAGCGGTCCTGGGTTTTAGTGGCGGGCCTGATCACCTCATCCTCCAATTTCAATTCCTGCAGCAATTCCTGCAGTTCATCGTTCATCTGCAGCGAATGCGGACCCAGTTCTAATTGGTAAGCCCCGTGTTGCGTACTTTTCATTACGCCGCCCACTTCTGGCTCGCTTTCAAAAAGGTCATAGCGTACCCCTAGCTTCTGTAAATAGTAAGCCAATGCCAATCCTGAAATACCTGCTCCTATGATTGCTACTCGCATGGGGGACCTTGTGGGTTGTCAATAAGGTACGCAAGAGAGCCCAACACGTTTTATAATCATATTATACAAAATGGGGTAAAAACGATTTTTGCTGCTGAAAGCCTCCTTGGTTCTTCCTATTTTTGGGCGGATGGATATGATGAATCAAACCCCCAAAAGAAAAGCTGTTTTCCTGGACCGTGATGGCGTCTTGAACGTGGAGAGGGGAGACTACACTTGGCGTACGGAAGACTTTGAAGTTTGCCAGGGAGTGCCCGAAGCGTTAACCCTCTTAAAGCAGCACCACTACTTATTAATAGTGATCACTAACCAGGCAGGTATCACCAAAGGGCTCTACTCAAAGGCAGATGTAATAGCGTGCCATAGGAAGCTACAAGAGGCTACCGGACATCTGATCGATGATATATATATGGCACCTGGCCACCCGTCCCACTCAGAATCCCTTTCAAGAAAACCTAACAGCCTGATGTTGGAGCGTGCCATGGCCAAATACAACCTTTCTCCGGAGACCTGTTGGTTCGTTGGGGACCAGCCCCGCGATATACAGGCAGCCAGCAAATGTAACATTCCTGCCGTATTGGTGGGCCCACATCCTCTAGGAACGCACGTGCAACAGAAGTCTGATCTGTGGGAGGCCGCTCAATGGATTATTTCCCTGGAGACGAAAGGATAGGGGCAAAAAAGATAGAATCTGCTGAGTAATCAAGAAAGATCTTTTGCAAGGTTAAGCTACTCTACCGCTTATAAGCTTACTTATTAGCACCTGAGCGAGATCCCTGCTTTGGGCTTATTTTCCAAAAACTAAGTCTAAACCTCCAGTATACAAATCTGGTTTTTAGAGTAGCATAATTAAAGGAAAGCCCCGGAAGTTTTCTTCCGGGGCTCCAATGGAATCTATAAAAATCAGAAGAACGTTATCCGTTCACTTTGTTGTTTACCGGAGCTTTAGCAACAGCTTTCACCATTACTTTCTGCTCGACCGAGCGATCAGATTTTTGCGAATAAGCAGGGCATGTTGATGATTTGCATGATGCAAAGCCCAGCAGACAGATTGAAGCGAGTACGAAAAGGTTCTTCATATTAATTATTGTACAACATATAAGGTATTCTACTCCAAAACTACAGTTTTTGTTTAGGATTATTATAGTTTTAGAGAAATATTTCTTAATCCTTATATCCTAGTATTTGCAGCATAGAATCCACATTCTGCTCCTCGGCAAATACCCATGACTTCAAGGTGCCATCTGCCTCTCTGTCAATGATCACGTGCTTGGGAGAAGGGATAAGACAATGCTTGATACCACCGTACCCGCTAAGACTTTCCTGATAAGCTCCCGTGTGGAAGAAACCGATATACTGCGGCTCTGGCTGGTCTTTCTGGATCTTAGGCAAGAACACCTGGAAAGAGTGCATCTCAGAGTTATAGTAATCCTGGCTGTCACAGGTAAGCCCCCCAATGTTCAACCGCTGGTAGTCTTTGTCCCAGTTGTTGAGTGCGAACAGGATGTACCGCTGGTTCAAGGCCCAGGTGTCTGGCAAATTGGTGATAAACGATCCGTCAATCATGTACCACAACTCTTTATCGTTCTGCAGCTTGGTGTCCAGGATTGAGTACACGTGCGCGCCACTCTCACCCACGGTGTAGATACCAAACTCGGTGAAGATGTTCGGTTCTGGCACCCCTTCCTCCTTACAGATCCGTTGGATGGTGCGCAAGATCTCCTCAATCATATACCGGTAATTGTAATCGAACTGGATAGAGGTTTTGATTGGGAAACCGCCTCCAATATCAATGGTATCTAAATCTGGGCAGAGCTTCTTCATCTCACAGTATTTGTGCACGAAGCGGCTAAGCTCAGACCAGTAGTAAGAGGTGTCTTTGATACCGGTATTGATAAAGTAGTGGAGCATCTTAAGTTTGAACTTAGGATTGTCCGCTATCTTGTTTTTATACAGGTCTACCACATCGTTGTAGTTGATACCTAAACGAGAGGTGTAGAACTGGAACTTAGGCTCCTCATCAGACGCAAGCCGGATACCTATCTGGCAAGGACCACTCACAAACTCCTCGTAATGGTCAATCTCACCTAGGTGGTCCAGAACAGGGGTGACGTTTTTAAAGCCGTCGTTGATCATGGAGGTGATATGGTCACGGTAGAGCTCGCGCTTGAACCCGTTGCACACCACAAACACGTCTTTGTTTACCTTGCCTTTTTCATATAACGCCCTTATAATAGGCATGTCAAAAGAAGACGAGGTTTCAATATGGATGTCATTCTTCAACGCCTCTTCCAATACAAAAGAGAAGTGCGAAGATTTGGTGCAGTAGCAATACGTGTAGGTACCCTGGTAATTCAACTTCTCCATAGACTCTTTGAAAAGGATTTTGGCCTTCTGAATCTGGGAGGAGATTTTTGGCAGGTAAGTGAGGCGCAACGGGGTGCCGTATTGCTTCACTAATTCCATCATAGGAATGCCGTTGAAAAAGAGTTCGTTATTGTGAACAGTGAATTCCTCGGTAGGAAAATCAAAGGTTTGGTGTATTAGGTCTGTGTATTTATCCATTATAATGTAAAGCGGTATCCAATGCGGATAGCGTGCGAAATTGCTTGTATTTTACCATCTTTGCAAAAACTAGTTTCCGTTTTGCATGAAAAAAATCAGACTAATAGAAGTGAAATCTGAGCTAGGAGCGGGAACACGCGGAGCTAGTTTGGGCGTAGACGCCCTTAAGATCGCGTGCCTGAACAAGCAGTCAGATTATTTCAAAAGATTCACTACCGTAGAGGTGCCCAATCTCAACGATGTGCTGTTTGAAAAGAACCTGTTCCCGCACGCCAAATACATTGACAGTGTGCTGCAGACCTACAAACGTATTAGTAACACTGTTGAACAAACAATTGAGCTAGGAATGTTCCCGTTATTGCTGGCGGGTGACCATTCTAATGCGGGCGGTACCATTGCCGGGATAAAAGCAGCGTATCCTAATAAAACATTGGGCGTTATTTGGGTAGATGCCCACGCCGATATCCATTCGCCGTACACCACACCCTCCGGCAACATGCACGGCATGCCGTTAGCCGCCTCCTTGGCCGAGGACAACCTAGAGTGCAAGGTGAACGACCCAGACCCCGAGACTATCTTCTTCTGGGAAGCTCTTAAAAAGGTGGGCACCGACCAGCCTAAGATCAAGCACGAGCATATTGTCTACATCGTGACCCGCAGCTACGAGAAGCCCGAGGTGTATTTGTTTGACAAGCACAACATCAAAAACTTCACCTACCCAGAAGTGACCGCCAAGGGCATTGAGCAAGTGGCCGAAGAAGCCCTGTACCGCCTAAGGGAGTGTGACATTATCTACGTCTCTTTTGACGTGGACAGCCTGGACTCTAAGTTCTCCAAAGGAACCGGGACTCCGGTAGAAGTAGGTTTGAACGTAGCGCAGGCCAAAGAACTGTGCCACCAGCTGGTGAGCCACCCAAAAGTCATCTGCTTTGAAATGGTGGAAATCAATCCCACCTTAGACGCGGAAAATACCATGGCGCAAAACGCCTTCGAAATTCTAGAATATACTACTGAAGCTATCCAGAACCGGTTGGCCAAAGAAGCCCAGACGGTGCCTATTGCTTAATCACAGATGAAACAACTTGAGACCCAGATTGCCCAGGCGCTAAGCCAAGCTTTACAAGATACTTTTCAACATTCGCTTCCGGCAGAGCAAATTAACCTGCAACCCACCCGTAAAGAGTTTGCCGGTACTTTTACTTTCGTGACGTTCCCCTTGACCAAAGCGCTAGGGAAAGGACCGGAGCAGATTGGCCAGGCGCTAGGAGAGGCCTTGACCCAGCAGGCACCGCAAGTGGCCGGCTACAACGTGGTGAAAGGCTTCCTGAACATTGAAATCAAAGACAGCGTGTGGCTCCAGCAGTTCGCTGAGCAGGTGGCCGGTGTAGAGGCTGGGTTGTCAAAAACAGGCCCTAAACGGAAAGTGGTGGTAGAATACTCATCGCCTAACACCAACAAGCCGCTGCATTTGGGGCACCTGAGAAACAACTTTCTGGGGTACTCTGTGGCCGAGATTCTGAAAGCTGCCGGGTATGACGTGATCAAAGCCAACCTGGTGAATGACCGCGGCATTCATATCTGTAAGTCCATGATTGCCTATGAAAAGTTCGGGCAAGGTGAGACGCCGCAAAGCTCAGGCATCAAAGGCGATCACCTGGTAGGCAAGTACTACGTGGAGTTTGACAAAGCCTACAAGCAAGAGATAGACCAACTGGTAGCCCAAGGAGTAGACAAGGAGCAGGCCAAGAAACAAGCCCCGCTCATGCTGGAAACCCAGGAGATGCTCCAGAAGTGGGAACAGCAAGACCCCGAAACCATTGCGTTGTGGGAGAAAATGAACGGTTGGGTGTACGAAGGTTTTCATGCCACCTACCAGAACATTGGGGTTGATTTCGACAAGTTCTACTATGAGTCGGGTACCTATCTATTAGGGAAGGACCGGGTAGAGGAAGGCCTGGAAAAAGGCGTGTTCTTCAAGAAACCCGATGGCTCCGTTTGGATTGACCTCACCGAAGAAGGTCTGGACGAGAAGTTAGTGCTTCGCGCCGATGGGACTTCGGTATACATCACCCAGGACCTGGGAACCGCCGAACTGAAATACCAGGACTTCCATTATGACCAGTCAGTGTACGTGGTGGCCGACGAGCAGAATTACCACTTCCAGGTATTGAAGGCGATTCTGAAAAGGCTAGGCAAACCGTACGCCGATGGCATCTACCATCTTTCCTACGGCATGGTGGACCTGCCTAGCGGAAAGATGAAGTCGCGCGAGGGTACCGTGGTAGACGCGGATGAACTGGTGGAGGAGATGATTGACACCGCTCGTCAGAAAACCGATGAACTAGGTAAAATTGAAGGCTTCACCCAAGAGGAGGCGCAGAAACTCTACCACACCCTGGCCATGGGCGCGCTTAAATACTTCCTCCTGAAGGTAGACCCTAAGAAGCGCATGCTGTTCAACCCAGAAGAGTCCATCGACTTCAAGGGCAACACAGGGCCATTTATCCAATACACCCACGCGCGTATTGCCGCCATCCAACGCAAAGCGAAGGAACTTGGCATTGCCTCAACGGCTGATTCTTTCGCTGGCGTGGAGACAATCCATGAAACTGAGCGCGAGGTGCTGGTGCTGTTAAATTACGCCGATTCCATCATTGATGAAGCGGCCCGAAACTATGCCCCATCCATCATTGCGCAGTATGCGTTTGATGTGGCCAAGGCATACAATCGTTTCTACACCGAGGTGCCTATTTTCCAGGAGGCCGATGCCCGCAGGCTAAGTTTCCGGATTGCCTTGTCTGCCCAGGTAGCCAAAACCCTGAAGCTCATTATGGGCTTACTGGGGATCTCCGTGCCGGAAAGAATGTAGACCAAACCAAAACGAAAATCTGGCTCTTATTTAAGGCTTCTTTTTGAATATAAGCGTTAAAATAAGAGCCAGGTTCTTCCAGTAATCCAGACAAGAAACAGAACATATTTAAATAAAAGCGGTTAAGGAAACAAAACCCATTGCCCTATGCTACAGCTCGTATCACTATTCTCGCTTACCCTGTTGGTCGCCTGCTCATCACCGGCCACCACCACTGCCACCAAAGAGACCTCAACCTCTACCACTATGAATACAGCTACCGCTTCGTCTATCTATGACATTCCGTTGAAAACCATTGACGGGAAAGACACCAACCTGCAGAAATACAAAGGCAAAAAAGTGCTGATTGTGAACGTGGCCTCTGAGTGTGGCTACACCCCGCAGTATGCTGATCTGGAGAAACTGCACAAACTGCACGGCGACAAAGTGGTGGTGCTGGGTTTCCCGGCCAATGACTTTGGTGGCCAGGAAAAGGGCAGCAACGAAGAGATTGCGCAGTTCTGCCAGAAGAACTTTGGGGTAACGTTCCCTATGTTCCAGAAAGCTTCTGTGATTGGGGCAGAACAGCAGCCGCTTTACAAATGGCTCACCAGCAAAGAAACCAACGGGAGCAACTCCAGCGCCCCAAGCTGGAACTTCTGCAAGTACCTGATCAGCGAAGACGGAAAAATCCTTAAATTCTACCCCTCTAAAGTTTCTCCTTTAAGCGAGGAGTTGCTGCGTGACATCAACAGCTAAGCGTTTTTAAGTGGATTTGGTTAAAACGGGTCCTAAACGGCCTTCGGCGGGCACGTGGGTATCTGCTTTCAGGTTGCGGACTTTGCCCTTGGCATTGTCCTGTATAGGCATGGGCGGTTTTCTGGCGGCCGCCGACCATCTCTCCCGATGGCCGGTACTGCTGTTATGCGTCCTGACCACCCTGTTCCTGCAGATTCTCTCCAACTTGGCCAACGATTACGGCGATACCAAGCACGGTGCTGACAGCCAGCACCGGGAGGGCCCGCAACGGGCGGTGCAAGCCGGGCAGATCTCGCCAACCCAAATGCGGACGGCGATAATCGTTTTCAGCCTACTTTCGCTTATCTCGGGTATTAGCCTGTTGTGGGTGGCCCTGGGTACCGAGGGCTTGTATTTGTTTTTGTTTTTCCTGCTACTCGGCCTTGGCGCCATTTGGGCGGCGATTGGCTACACCAACGGAGGCAAACCCTACGGTTACGCCGGTTTAGGCGATATCTCCGTGTTCTTCTTCTTTGGCTGGGTAGGGGTGCTGGGGACTTACTTTCTGCAGACGGAACGGCTATTCTCTGAATTGCTCTTGCCCGCCTCCAGTTTAGGGTTCTTTTCCGCGGCCGTTTTGAATGTGAACAACATACGGGACATCAAATCTGATGAGCTGGCGGGTAAAAGGTCGGTGCCGGTGCGGTTAGGGGCTTTAAGGGCTCGTAAATACCATTGGGTACTGTTGTTGGCGGGCATTGGCTGTACCATCATTTTTGTGTGGGTGCGGGAGAATGCCACGCTTTGGCCCTGGTTATTCCTGGGATCTCTGCCCATGCTCCTGTACAATGGGCGCGAGGTGAAACGCCGCCAAACCCCGGCGCAGTTAGACCCTCTTCTTAAACAGATGGCTCTCTCCACGCTGTGCTTTGTGGTGTTGCTGGGCATTGGCCTTCTGCTAGACAGATAAAGAAGACTGTATATAAAAAGGAACTCCCCGGTTTAAAGGCAACTCTTGGAAAAGAGCCCTAAAACCGGGGAGTTCCTTTTTTTGCTTTGTTATTCTGCGGAAGAAGTGGAAGCCGCCTGTGGAGTTGGTCCGCCTTCCGTGGTTCTAGGAGTGGCAGGTTTTTTCCGACGTTTCTTTTTCCGTTTTATTTCTTCTCCTTCGGCTCTGGGTGCCTGAGGCTGCCCTTCGGTTCTGGGCGGGCGGGGAGTAGCGCCTTCCGCAGTTACTCCGGTTGGCTTTTCTCTGCGGGGCTGGCCTTCTCTTCTCCGGCTGTTGTCTCTGGTTCCCCCGCCTTCTTTGCGGCGACCTTCTGAACGGGTTCTATCTGGTCTGCCGCCTCTGCCAGCAGGTGCGCCTCCTCGGCCCCGGTTGTTACGCTTGCTGTTGCCTACTGGGTCATACGCCGGGCCTTCTCCCACACCTTCGGGTAACGGTAACTTAGGAAGCTCGCGTTCAATCAGTTTTTCGATCTTCACCAGACGCTCCTGGTCTTGCTCGTTCACGAAGGTGATGGCTGTACCAGAAGTCTCGGCACGGGCCGTCCGTCCGATCCGGTGCACGTAGTCCTCGGCATCTTGGGGAACGTCAAAGTTGACCACGTGGCTGATGCCTTCCACGTCAATCCCTCTAGACATGACATCGGTCGCCACCAACACTTGTAATTGCTTGTTCCGGAAGCGTTGCAGGGTAGCCTCGCGCTCATCCTGGGTGCGGTCAGAACTGATGCCTTCTGCCTCAAAGCCCATTTTCTGCAAAGACCGTACAATCTCATTCACGGCGTTTTTGCGCGAGGTGAACAGAATCATGGTTTGGACCTGAGCATCTTTTAAGATATGCTGCAGAACCTTCAGTTTCTGGTTGTCATACACCAGGTAAATGCGCTGGTCAATGTTGGCGGCCGGCTTTGAAATAGAAAGGCTTATTTCTTCTGGCTCCTGCAAAATCTGCTTGGCAAAGGTCCTGATCTTGGGAGGCATAGTGGCCGAGAAAAGAAGCGTCTGACGCTCTTTGGGCAGTTGGGAGATGATCTTCATCAAATCGTCCATAAAGCCCATGTCCAGCATTTTGTCGGCCTCGTCCAGGATGAGGTATTTCAGTTGGTCCAGTTTCACGTAGCCCATTTGCATGTGGGCGATTAATCGTCCTGGGGTAGCAATGATAATGTCTGCTCCGCTGGTAAGGGCCTTTTTCTGTTGGTCCCAGTTCTGGGCATTATTACCGCCGTAAATGGCAATAGAGGTGGCGCCCGTGAAGTAGCTAAGGCCTTCTACCTGGTCATCTATCTGCTTAGCCAACTCGCGGGTAGGCACCAACACCAACGTGCTGGTGAAATCATACCGGGCTTCGGTGATCTTGCTTAGGGTAGGTACCAGAAAAGCCGCTGTTTTACCGGTGCCGGTCTGGGCGCAGGCAATCAAATCTTTTGATTCTAGAATATGCGGGATAGCCTGGGCCTGGATGGGGGTTGCCTGTTTGTACCCCATAGACCGAATACCTTCCAGTAAATCGGGCTGTAGGGCGAAATCATCAAATGTAACACTCATTGTTCTGTATCTTCTTGTAAGCCAGCTAGAGAATTACACTGGCAGTGATATAATGTACTGTAAAGATAACCTTTTCTGCCAATAGGTGTCGGATTGTTTACAAACTAAGAGGCTAACCCACGGTTTTTGGGTGTTTCTATATATCTATTTGGTTGTATACAAATTGCACTATATATAATTTTTAAATAAAACTTTGAAAAGATAGTTGTTGTAAGAATGCAATAGGTAGAAGTAAGTAATTGGCCCTAAAATAAACGTTTTGTTAGTTTTTAGCCTTGATTTTAGGTTTTTATATGATTTTATAAAGAACCTTTTTGTAACATTTTTCTAAAATACAATTGCGTGAAACCGCAAGTATGACCCTCCGTTAAAGCGTGTATAGAAAGAAATTGAAAATAACTAAGTTGTTAAACTAACAAGAAACTATGAGTCCAACTATACTTACCCTTCCCTTTAAAACTGACTAAGCAGTTGTCGTAAATACTATAATTACAAACCTCGCTTAAAAAATTAATATCCCTCCTTAATGGTTTTAAGGTTCACGGGATAGCTACGTCTAATCAGAATCCAACTTTACTTTAATTCTCCTATCATGAAAAGAACTGTACTTTCATGGGCCAGCACCCTTATGCTTATACTTTTCGGTTTGATCAGCCAGGCGCAAGCCCAATGCAATACCTCTCAACCAAGACCAATCACCGGTGACCAGCACCCTTGCCCAGGCGAAATCACCACCTATTGCATTGAAAATGATCGTAATTACACTTCGTTTGAATGGGATGTGCCTAGAGCACAAGCCGGTGAGCCGCCAGTTGGCTGGGAAATCATTTCCGGACAAGGTACCAACTGTGTGACCGTGAGAGTAGGTCAGAAAAGCGGAACCATGAAAGTGAAAGTGAATGATCCGGTTTGCGGCACCAAGGTAGCGACCTTGCCTGTAAAGCCCGGTAAAAACTTTGAAGTGATCATCTCCGGCCCAGATTCTATCTGCGTGAAAGAGCCACAAACCTACTCTGCCTCTGTGAAGAAAGCGAATGGCAAGGCGAATGCAAAAGGAGAGTTCATCTATACTTGGACTGTTCCGGCTGACTGGACCATCAAAAGCGGACAAGGAACTGACAAAGTAGTAGTTATTCCAGGTGCCACCGACGGCGAAGTGAACTTGTATGTAACTGATAATACCGAAGTAAGCGGAAACGGAAATAACGGAAACGGAGTAGGCGGATACAAAAAAGGATATTGCGGTGCCGCTTCTGACGGGTTGTTTGTAGAAACAAATGAAAACTGCGGTGGTGGTGTATGCCAAGTGCCAACAGTGACCTTAGCCGCTCCAGACACCATCTGTAACTTAGCTGATGCACCTACCACCTTTAGAGTAGGGCAAATGCAGGAAGGCGTGACGTACACATTTGAGGTTCCTGAAGGCTTCCTAGTATTGGAAGAAGGTCCTGGATACGTAACAGTTGTAGCGGTTTTTGAAGAAGAGCAATTAGGTCAGCCACAAACCATCAGAGTAACAGCTACAAACGACTGCGGTACTGCCACTGCCCAAGAAACAGTAATCGTGGCAGATTGCGGAAATGGTAACCCACTTCCAGTGACTCTTACCAGATTTGAAGGAGTATCCCGTAACGGAGCCATCAACTTAGCCTGGTCAACTGCTTCTGAAATGAACAACGACCGCTTTGAAGTGGAGCGTAGCACCAACGGCAAGGACTTTGTGAAAGTTGGCGAAGTAAAAGGATCAGGAAACTCATCAGCTTTGGTTGACTACACTTACACAGACCGCGCTGCAACTTCTGGTACCGTGTACTACCGTCTGAGACAAGTAGATTATGACAATGCTTTTGAGTACTCCAAAGTAATTGCTGTAAGCCACGTTGGGTCAGCCAACAACTCAGCCTCTATAAGTGTGTACCCTAACCCGGTAACTGACAGACAAGTAAACGTACGCTTCCAGGAGCAAGTGAAAGGCGCCGCTACCATCCGCTTGGTAGACATGAGCGGAAGAGTCCTGCACACCCAGGAAGTAAGCAACGTAGCCTCAGAGGTTGCCCTAAATCTGACTGGCTTGAACCTGAAAGCAGGAGTCTACCTGATCTCAGTAACGGCAAACGGACAAAGCTCTACTCAACGAGTAATGGTTAGATAGTAAAGTAAATTGATAGGATGTAAGCAGGCAGTGACCATTGGTCGCTGTCTGCTTCCTTTTTTTATACAGTTTCAGGAAAATGCCCCTAAACTAAAGTGCATGGGAGCTGCCCAGGAGTTGAAGGTGGTAAGGACGAGAAACTCTTTCAGGAGGGGGGCAGGAGGCTTGCCTTAACTTTCTAGGGATGCCTGATAGCGCCAACTCTCCTCTCTGAATTTGTTGTTCTGATGGAAAGTATGCGATAATTGTATCCTGGCCGATGTGGGGGATGGTTAAGATTAAGAAACAAGCGCGTATCGTTTATTAGATGCTTTATATATTTGAATAGGCTTATAATTAAAGAATATAGCAAATGTGCCATTTTAGGCAGTATTTTACAAAATAGCATTGGATTTTGATAAGTTTCTTTTTGTGATATTACCTGAAAGTACAATTTTAGTGCAACCGCTTAATTTTGCTCTCGTTAAAGAGTATATATAGAAGAAATAGAAAATAATTAAGGGTTAACTTATCCAACTGTACGAATTATGGCAATAACTATACTTTCCCCTCTTAACAAGTCTGCATAAAGCTTGGTGCTCTAATCAGCTTTGAAGCCGTAACGGCTTCCCTTTTACCCTTCCTCCCTGTTCTCCAGGGTTATAGATTCACTGTGTCTTAACAAAATCCTCTTTTACGATCCATTTTTTCCTATCATGAAAAGACCTATACTTTCATGGGCTGGCACCCTGTTGTTCATACTTTTTGGTTTGATCTCTCAGGCCCAGGCCCAATGCTCCGGAACCAAATCCGATGAATGCTTCGATTTTAACTTCAGAGGTGTTACCAAAAACACCAATGGCACGGTTACACTCTCCTTCGGTGTGAGGGTGAACTGCAACAAAGACCTTAGCCATGCCTCTTTTGAGTTGCCAAGTGGTGCCAAGGCTATCTCTGCCACTGGGCCTTCCAACGGATACGAGAACGGAACGAACAATCCTTTCTACTCTGTCAAGTTCAATACCGGCTCAGGATACAAAAACGGCAGAACAGCTGAATTTTCTTACACTATCTCAGCGGCAGATTTTGGCCGGATGACCACCCTCAGAGCTGAGGCGAAAGCATCTACCACCGTTGGGATCGTTTCCTTCGATGTGAAAAACTGTACGACTAGCGGCGGAAATGATGGCGGCGGCAACACCGGAGGAGATAACGGAAATGGCGGCGGAAACGGAAACGGTGGCAATAACGGCGGTGGTAACGGAAACGGAGGCGGCAACAATGGTGGTGGTAATAACGGTGGCGGCAATGGTGGAGGCGGAAACGGCGGTAATAACTGCAGCGAGTCTCAGCCAAGACCAATTGAAGGTCCTGCCAATCCATGCCCAGGCGAAATTGTAGAGTACTCCATCAAAAACGAATATACCTCTTATGTATGGGATGTGCCAAGAGCGCAGGACGGCAACCCGCCAGTGGGCTGGGAGATTGTAAGCGGCCAGGGTACAAACAAAGTAAGAGTGAAAGTGGGTATGAAAAACGGTACCATGAAAGTAACCGTGAACCACTCAGAATGCGGTACCAAAGTAGCCACCTTGCCTGTGAAACCTGGTAATGCCGTTACGGTCTCAATAGAAGGAGATAACAAGTTCTGCTCTGGCGATGTGCTGGTTTTCAAAGCCAAAACCGGTAAGATAAACGGTAATGGAAATGCAAACGGCAACGGAAATGGCCAAAACAAATCCCTGGACTTTGTTTGGGGTGTGCCAACAGGCTGGACCATCGTTTCTGGTCAGGGTACTAACACGCTTATCGTGAAAGCAGGGGCTAATGCCGGTAACGTATCGGTGATGGTGGCTAGCAACGCCAAAAAGAACAAAGCAATTTGCGCCTCAGGTGAAGCAGTAGTAGCCGTAACCCAAAAGCCAAACTGCAGCCCTTGCTCTAAACCAGCCTTGCAGGTTGATGCCCCAGGAGTGGTTTGCGCCTCAGGTGACAAGATCTACACCTTCGCGGTAGAAAACAGAGATCCGGCTGGAAAAGTGAAGTACCAGTTCTTCATGCCAGAAGAGTTCCAGGTAGTATCACAGGGCTATGGCTACGTGAACATCAAAGTGAACAATGCCAAACCAGACTCTACCCTGTATGTGACCGTGGTAGCTGTTAATGGAAACAACTGTGGTGCCGAGGCGGTTTGCCTGCCAGTGCAAGTGGAAGACTGCCCAACCGGACCTTGTACCTTGCCTAAAGTGGCTTTGGCAGCGCCAGACACGATCTGTAACCTAGCCGATGAGCCTACTACCATCAGAGTGGCGCAAATGCAGAATGGCGTAACCTACACCTTTAATGTGCCAGAAGGATTCCTGGTGCTGGAAGAAGGTCCTGGATATGTGACCGTAGTGGCCGTGCTTGATGAGTCAGAACTTGGGCAAGAGTTTACCTTCGGGGTGATCGCCACAAATGATTGCGGAAGCGTTCAGGCCCAGGCCGATGTGGTAGCAGCAGACTGCGGCGATGGTAATCCGCTGCCGGTAACGCTCACCAGATTTGCCGCCGTGTCACGCAACGGAGCCGTTGAACTCGCCTGGAGTACTGCTGCCGAGATTAACAACGACCGGTTTGAAATTGAGCGCAGTGCCAATGGCAAAGAGTTCAAGAAAGTAGGCGAAGTAAAAGGATCAGGTAACTCTACCGCTCTTGTAGACTACACCTTCACCGATCGCGGTGCTGCTTCTGGAACGGTGTACTACCGCTTGAAACAAGTTGACTTTGACAACGCCTTTGAATACTCTAAAGTGATCGCGGTGAGCCATGCCGCTGGGGCAGTCAACGAAGCAGCCATCAGTGTGTACCCTAACCCGGTAACAAACGGAAGAGTGGGCATTCGCTTCCAGAGTCAGGTAGAAGGGGCGGCAACCATCCGCCTGGCAGATGTGAGTGGCCGAGTGCTGCACACCCAGGAAGTGAGCAGTGTCACCTCAGATGTGGATCTGAACCTGACAGGCTTGAATCTGAGAGCTGGTATCTACATGCTGTCGGTGACTGCCAACGGACGCAGCACCACCCAGCGAATTGTGGTAAGATAAAATAGAATTGGATTGATAGGATGCTAAGCAGGCAGCGACTTCTGGTCGCTGCCTGCTTTTTTTGTTTCTGGGGTAATGAGTACAGGGTCATTTCCATTTGTTCATTTTTTGCCCATTTTTGAAAAAACAGTAATAAAGCAAATGGAAGTTGAAAAAGGGGTTTTCCATGATTTAGTAGTGGTGGAGTTTGCCAGTGTGCTGGCGGGACCTAGCGTTGGGCAATTCTTCGCAGAAATGGGCGCCGACGTACTCAAGATAGAAAGCCCTAAAACCAAAGGGGATGTCACCCGTCGGTGGAAACTTCCCTCAGAAAGTGCCACCACCACGGTGTCTGCGTACTTTGCCTCGGCTAATTGGGGAAAGAAATCAGTCTGCCTTGATGTATCCACGGAAAAAGGGAGAGAAGTAGCTTACCAATTGGTAAAGAAAGCCGATATCGTGCTGGCAAGCTTCAAACCCGGTGATGCCGAAAAGCTAGAGATGGATTACGCCACCCTCGCCAAGATCAACCCAAGGATGCTGTACGGGCACATTACCGGCTATGGCAGTGACGTGCCGCGGGCAGGGTATGATGCGGTGTTGCAGGCAGAGGCTGGTTTTATGTATTTAAACGGTGAGAAAGACGGACCTCCGGTAAAAATGCCAGTGGCTCTGATTGACCTGTTGGCGGCTCACCAATTAAAGGAGGCGCTGCTTGCCGGTTTGTACCTTCGTGAGAAAACCGGTCAAGGCCGGTATGTGGAAGTTTCTTTGTTGAAGGCAGCCATTGCTTCTTTGGCAAACCAGGCCACCAACTACCTAGTAGCCGGAAATTCTCCTCAGCGGATGGGGTCTGAACACCCCAACATCGTGCCCTACGGAACCATCTTCAAAACCTCTGACGGCAAAGAGGTGGTACTGGCTGTGGGAGATGACCGGCAGTTTAAATCGCTTTGTGCTGTTTTAGGAACCCCTGAGTTAGCGGAAAGGGAAGAGTACAAAACCAATCGGCAACGGGTTGTAAACCGGAATTCGCTAAACCAACTTCTGGGAGAGGCCATTGCCAGGCAACCGCAGCAGGATTTGTTGCAGGCGCTGATGGAAAACCATGTGCCCGCAGGAGCGGTGCATTCCATTCCCGAGGCACTGGCGCAGCCTTTGGTTCAGCCCCAGTTGCTGGAAAATGGGCAGAAAAAGCCAATGGGAGTGAGGCAAGTAGCTTTTACATCTGCAGATTACGTACCTTTGTCGCTTTGTTTTCCGCCGGGCTTAGGAGAGCATACCTGGCAGGTGTTGCAGGAGAAGGTTGGCCTTGCCCCCGCAGAATTGCAGCAACTGGCAAAGGACGGCGTGATTTGGCCCCAAACCTTAGAATTTAAAAACTAAAAGACGTTGCGGGAAGTACTATAGAAGATACTTTGCCCCGTTGGCACCGGAACATGTCTTACGAAATAGTACAATATGGAAGATAGAATTGAGACGATCTTTGAAGGGTTACGGCAGAAGTCTACCACAAAACAAGCAATCTTTAGAAATACCCGAGAAGTTTTTGAGCGCCTAAGGAGTTGCTCCATAGAGTTGGTGGACAGTCTTAGAAAACGAATCACTGAGGTAGATTCTAACGTGCTGGTGGAATACCGCAGCGTGAATGACTTTGAGTTCCATATCAAGTTCTCGGGCGATCTTCTCATGTTTGTCATGCACTCCAACGTAATCACCCTGCCCGAAGACCATGAACTGATGAAAAGCCGCTATGTGGATGAGGATTTCCGGCGGAGGTTTTTTGGGCACATCATGGCCTACAACTTCATGGCAGACTCTATCAAATACAACCGCCTCAATGACCCGGGTTACTTATTGGGCCGGGTGCTCATCAACATAGAAAACCACTTCTACCTGGAAGGGGTAAAGCAGCTGGACCTGACGTACAATGACATGGCCAAAAACGAGATCAATGAAGAAACCTTGAAACTTTTCATTGAAAGCGCCATGGTAGCCTCGGTGAACAATGACTTGATTGCCCCTGATGTGGAAGAGATCAGAAAAATCACCGTGAAGCAGAAACTGGAAGAGCAACAGGTAAGCACACCACAGAAAGTAGGTTTCTCCTTCAGTTACCAGCGAAAGCCCAACGTGTATTAGTCTTTATTGTCAAATAGCATATTCAAAAAAAAGCGGTTCGGCCCGGTGGGGTTTTAGTCCTTCCGGGCCGAACTGCTATTATGGTAGTGTACTGCAGGATATCTTTCTTTGTTGGCCTATGTTTGGACTTGTGTCTCCTTTAGGGCCAAATTGGTTAATTCAGTTTAGAAGCGTAAAGTCTCTGGAAAATTTAAGGGTTCGTTTTGAACTTGTTTCCAGAGAAACGAACCCAAAACGAATCCTTAACAAAATTGCTTTCTGCTGACTAGCGCTACACAATATCCGCCAGTTCCAGCCAACGCTCAGTTTTGGTTTCCACGGCAGCGTTGATGTCCTTAATGCGTTGGGCCAACTCGGCTAAGCGTACATGGTTTGCCGCTCCGGAGTTCATCTCTTCAGCTAAGGTTTCTTTCTCGGCTTCCAGTTGTTCTATTTCTTTCTCCAACTGGTCGTATTCTTGTTTCTCCTTGAAAGAAGCCTTTCTTTTAGGTGTGGTGTCAACAGGAGCGGCAACCGGGGCAGGAGCAGAGGCTATCGGGGCTGGCTTGACAATGGGCTTCACCTCATCCAGTTTCATGTTCTCCCGTTCTTTGGCCCACTCACGGTAATCGGTGTAGTTGCCGGGGAAGTCGCGGAGCTGGCCGTTTTCCTCAAACACAAACAAATGCTCCACCAGGCGGTCCATGAAGTAGCGGTCGTGGGAAACAATAAGCAGGGAGCCTCCAAACTGCAGCAGGAAGTCTTCCAGGATGTTCAGCGTCTGGATGTCCAGGTCATTGGTAGGCTCATCCAGGATCAGGAAGTTGGGGTTCTTGATCAAGACGCGCAGCAGTTGTAGTCTCCGTTTCTCGCCTCCGCTTAGCTTGCTAACAAAGGTGTATTGCTGGGCAGGCGGAAACTGAAAGTGCTGCAGGAACTGGCTGGCCGTAATGACCTCACCATTGCCCGTTTCCACCACTTCAGCCACTTCTTTCACCACGTCAATTACCCGCTGGTTTTCGTTAAATGTTAACTCCGTTTGGGTGTAGTACCCGAAAACGGTGGTCTGGCCGGCGATGATCTCACCGCTGTCTGGGGCCAGGCGGCCGGTAAGCATGTTCAAAAAGGTGGTTTTGCCGGCGCCGTTCGGGCCCACAACGCCCACGCGATCTTTCTTCCGAAAGATATAGCTGAAATCGTTCAGGACTACTTTGTCGCCAAACCGTTTGCTCAGGTGGTCAATTTCCAAAATCTGGTTTCCCTGCCGGGTGCTTTTCACGGACAGCTCTAGTTGGGTGCGGGTGTCTTTTTGGGTGGCTTTGTCCTTAATGTCGTAAAAAGCGTCAATGCGGGACTTGGACTTGGTTCCCCGGGCCTTGGGCTGGCGGCGCATCCATTCCAGTTCTTTTTTCATCAATTGGCGGGCTTTGCCAATCTCGGCGGCATTGGCTTCTTCCTGCTCGGCTTTCTTTTCTACGTAGTAGCTGTAATTGCCTTTGTAGGTGTATACCTGTCCACGGTCCAGTTCCGCGATCTCGTTGGCTACCTGGTCCAGGAAGTAACGGTCGTGGGTAACCATGAGCAGGGTGGTTTGCTCGGTGGTTAACAGGTTCTCGAACCACTCAATGGTTTCCAGGTCCAGGTGGTTAGTAGGCTCATCCAGGATAAGCAAGTCTGGTTCCTCAATCAGTACCCGGGCCATAGCCACGCGTTTCTTTTGTCCGCCCGAAAGGTGTTCTACCTGCACATCCAGGTTTTGGATGCCTAGTTTGCCTAAGATCTGTTTGGTACGCACTTCGTACTCCCAGGCGTGAAGCGTTTCCATGCGCTCCATCACTTTCTGCATGCGAGCATCTGAGGTGTTGGGGTCTTCAATGCAGGCTTCGTAGTCTCTGATGGCATCCAGTACTTCGGTCTGGCCCGAGAAAATGGCTTCCTGCACGGTGGCGCCCTCCGGGAATTCAGGCTGTTGCCACAGATAGCCCACTCTGATGCCTTTGCGCACGCTTACGGTGCCGCTGTCTGGCGGAATAGTGCCGGCTAAGATTTGAAGAAGGGTTGTTTTACCGGCGCCATTGGCGCCGATGAGCGCAATGCGTTGGCCGCGGTTAATGCCAAATATAAGGTTCTGAAAAAGCCAGCGGTCGCCGTAGCTTTTTGAGATAGAGTCTGCTGAAAGGTAATTCATGGCGCAAAGGTACGCAAACGGAAAGGGGTATGCCAGAGACGGTTCCTGTAAAAAGAGAAGAAACAAAAAAGGCCGGGAAACCCGGCCTTCTATGCTTTGTCTTTAACTCAATCAATCAAAAACCCTTAATGGGTGTGTCCGTGGTGCATTCTGGTGTTAGTAACTGCTCCGTGGGCAGGTACTACACGGGTCATCATGGCTTGCAACAAAATCACAATACCTACAATCAAATGCGGCAGGTATACATACTCATCGAAATTGAAGATCCAGGGAGAGGCGGCCAGGAAAATACCAATCAGGTAATCCATGTTCAAGTGCATGTTAGCAGACATGGCTCTGAAAACCCCTACTTCCCAGTTGGTCATCAGGTTTTGTAAAATAATCACGGCACCCACAATCACAGGTACCCAAGTCTCTGCTCCACCACGGTCAAAACCAAGGATAAATGGAGCTGCAATTAATAGTACACCCACTAGATAATCCATAATCCCGTGGGCACGGGTTGACATTACTTTCATTTTTATTCCTCCTTTTTTAGTTTCAACTTGTATGGTCTTTTACGCCCGTTATTTTTTGAATGTTGCGGAAAAGTGCATTTTTAATTTGTATTATTAAGGTATAGGTATAATTACGGATGATGTGGTTTATACTAACTGCCTTTGGTTTTTAAAGAATGAAAATAGCTGAAAATTGGGAGCGCCCCATAGGCGTGTTTGATAGCGGAATTGGTGGTTTAACCGTAGCTAAGGCCATTAAAGCGCATTTGCCGGAAGAGCAACTGGTCTATTTTGGAGACACCGCCCATCTGCCTTACGGCGACAAATCTACCGTTGCCATACAGGCCTATTCAGTGAAAATATGCGATCTGTTGATTAAGCAGAATTGTAAAATAATTTTGATTGCGTGCAATTCAGCGTCTGCGGCGGCGTACGAGTTGGTGCGCGAATATGTAGGCAGCAAGGCCCATGTTCTGAATGTGATTGACCCTGTGGTGCAGTATGTGGGCGAAAGATTTGCTCAAAGAACCGTGGGCTTGATTGGCACCAAACAAACAGTGCACTCCAATGTCTACAAAAAGAAGATAGATGACCTAAACGCCGGGGTGCGGCTGAAGTCGCTGGCAACGCCTTTGCTGGCTCCCATGATTGAGGAAGGTTTCTTCAACAACACCATCTCAGAAAGCGTCATCCAGACCTACCTGTCAGATCCGGCGCTGGACGGCATTGAGGCCTTGATCTTAGGCTGCACCCATTACCCGCTCATCAAAGAGCAGATCACGGCTTTTTACGGTGGCAGGGTAGGGGTGCTGGACGCTTCAGAACTGGTGGCGCAACACGTAGGCCGGGTGCTGACGCAAGCAGGCATCGCCTCAGAGAAGCTGCCCGGCGAGGCACACTTCTATGTGTCTGATTACACCGTTTCGTTTGAAGCCTCTACCCAGCTGTTTTTCCAGCAGAAGGTGCACTTAGAGCATTATCCGCTGTGGGAGTAGTTGCTTATGCGCGTTTTGGGCATACCTTTATTATCATATTTTCCGTTTACTTAGATAGAAACACGCCAAAAACGGCTGTGTATCCCCTTATATGAAAAAGCGTTACTTCCAGATTGGTGATTTCTCGCGCAACGTGCTGTTGGTGAGCGCCGCTGCTTGCCTTGGATTATCTTCCTGCTCCGATAATCGCTCTGCCCAGAATGAAACCTCCACCGAGTGGAACGCCGGCGAGAGTGCGCCACAGTACAGCCAAGGCGTTATTACCGAAATGACTGAGATCAGCCCTGATAACTGGCGGATCACCGATGAACGTCCGGCTGGCGCTGGGCAAGTCATGGCAATTTTAAAACATAACGATGGTAAGGTAGATACCCTGCAAGGCCTTGAGCTGGAACGCCAGATGCAGCAGTACTCCCAGGCTTATCCTCAGAACGGCTCCGGATTCGGGCTGATGAACGTGCTCATGTGGAGCGGCATCGGGTACATGGCCGGCCGCATGATGACGCCTAACCGGGCGTACTACGCAAATCCCAGCACCTTGCAGCGGACAGAATCTTGGCGTCAGCAAACCGCCGTGGAGCGCAGCCGGGGAGCCCAGGCCTTTCGGGGGACCACAGGCGCGTACAGTCGTCCTTCTTCTTCCGGAAATATCCGTTCCTCGCGTCCTACCAATAGCCGTTCCGGTACGTTTGGCACCAGATCAGGCGGAATGGGCAGATCAGGGTTCGGAAGTTAAACTAACCTGAGGTTCTTGCCAGTTACTTTACAATTACCCTTCGCTTTAAGGCTCTTTCTCCTAAATAGGGCCTAAAGCGCGGGAGGGTTTCCAATTATCTTTTATTCTTTTCTAAACCGTTGCAAAGCTATGCCAGATACAGCGCTTCCTGTCAAATTAATGCCGCACCACGGCGATGTCACCAAAATGGTACACCAAATGGGATGGGAGTGGGTAGTAGAGGAAGAATGCCAAACGTATCTGTCTGGCGAAGCAGTAGTTTTAAGCCAACCCGCCGCCGATGACCTGATAGAGGCTGCCTCTTCGCTGTACCAGATGATGGTGGAAGCCGTGCCGGAGGAGTTGCCGGATGATTTCCTGCGCAAACTAGGGATACCAGAGCGGATTTGGCGCGCCGTTCGCCACTCCTGGAACGATGAACGTCATTGGCACATCTACGGCCGCTTTGATTTTGCCCAAACCCCAGAGGGCGTGAAGTTGCTAGAATTCAACGCTGATACCGCCACCGCTATCCCCGAGACGGCCGTGGTGCAATGGGCCGGGCTGGCCGCCGCCGGTAAAAACGAGAGCCAGCAGGCGAACGGGTTGTATGAGGCGCTGGTAGATCAGTTCAAGACCTGGCAGGGCCTGAACCCCGAGTTAGAGCCGGCGCTGCTGCTCGTGTACCTGGGGGGCAGCAAAGAAGATTATACTAACTGTGAGGTTTTGGCGCAAGCCGCCCATGAGGCTGGTTTTGATACCCACATCTGCCCGGTAGAAGAAATGGAACTGTCTACGCTGGGGGCGGAGCGGGGAATATGGGCGCAGATTGGCGCCGAGCAGTGGCGCAGGTTCCCGTTCCTTTTCAAACTGGTGCCCTGGGAACTGTTTGCCCAACTGGAACCTGAACTGTGTACTGATTTGATTGATCTGCAGTACTCCCGCAGTGTCATCATCGCCAATCCGGCGTATTCGCTTATTTTCCAGAGCAAAGGCATGTTGGCCTGGCTTTGGCAGCAATTCCCTTACCACCCGCTGTTACTGAGAACAGAGTTTCAGCCGTTTTCCGGGAAAGCGGTGGAAAAACCCATCTTTGGCAGGGAAGGCCAGAACATCCAGGTGCTGGAAAATATAGATGTTTCTTCCACCTCGGGCGAGTACGGAGACCAGCCTCGCGTGTACCAGGCGTGGGCCGAGTTGCCGCAGGATACCCAGGGCTATCGGTACCAGGCAGGCGTTTTCTGGGCCGGCGAAGGTTGTGCTATTGGGTTCAGGCGCGAAAAAGGGATTATCACCAACCTGTCTCAGTTTGTGGCGCACGTGGTAGAGTAGAACCGCTATGACCGAAACCAGCCCCTTGATCTTGTTGGCCAGTGCCCGGAAAGAAAGCGACACCAGGCTGTTTCTTCAAAAGGTTTTCCAGGAAACGCCGCACCAGATGCTGGACCTTCTGGACTTCAAGATAGGGCCTTATCGGTATGAAAATGACTACTCCGAGGAAGATGAGTTCCTGAAGGTGATAGACCACATTATGCGCCACCAGGTAGTGGTTTTCGCTACGCCAGTCTATTGGTACGCCATGAGCGGATTGCTGAAAACGTTCTTTGACCGCCTCACCGATCTGGTAACGGTGCAAAAACCGCTAGGCCGCCGTCTCAAAGGCAAAATCGTCTTTCTGGTAGCCGTGGGTGCCGACTCAGAACTCCCCGATGGCTTTGAGGTGCCCTTTAAACTGACTGCCAAGTATTTGGATATGAAATTCGGAAGAACCCTGTACGCCCCCACTGAGGAAGTGGAAACGGATATTTACCACCTGGGCGATCACCGGGAGTTCCTTCGCGAAATAGAGGATGCGATGAAGGGAATCAGCTGAACTTCTTGCCTTCGGTGATGCGCTCCACCGTTTTCAGGATACGGGAATCACGGGTTTCGGTACGTTTGGCTTCGGTAACCCAGCGCACATACTCTTTGCGGTGCGTGTAGGCCATCTGCTCAAATTTTTCCAGTTGTTGGGCCTGGGTTAGGGCTTGTTTCAGGTCCTCCGGAATCACAATCACACTGCGCTCGGTTGACTTGGCGGCGGCACCTGATTTTAATTGCGTGGCCGCTCGCAGGTACTCCACCAATACTTCTTCGTTTACCTGGGCGGCTTCGGTATACTTGATGCTGCGCATTCCTTTGGCATCCTGGCTGCTGGTAAACACCCCGTGCGGATCTGGCACTAACGCCCCTTGAAAAAACGACAAGCTTACGTGCTGCTTGAACACCCCCAGGCCGCATACCAGACCCGGACCGGCTTTCTCGTACACGGGCACACTCCACTTCCAGGTGGCTTTCAGCTCTGGGTCTGCGGCGGCGATGGCGTTTCTTATCTTCTCGCAGATGGGCTGTGCAAAGGCGGGAGCATTCTGGAAATAGCTTTCAATCTTCTGCTCGTTCTGTTCTGGAGTCAATTTTGAGGTGGCCATGGATCTGGATTCAGGAGGTGTAAGAAAGGGTTTGTTAGGGCTCTGTTTTAAAAAAAGGGCTTGAAAAGACTTACCAACGGGCAGCTTTGAAACCCGCCACGGTAAATAGCTCAGAAGGCAAGGTTTTAGGGAAACGCATGTTGTAGTACACCTCATGCAGGGTCTTGGTGCCGTTCAGATAAAATGTGAGATCGGTGGCAATCCAATTGCCTTTTACATTTTTGTAGCCTTTCAGGTCCACGGCATTCTGGCGGTCGCCGGTTTGCCTAACCGTTCTCAAAACCCAGAGTTTCTCCTGGTCAATAATAAAATGGCTGACGTTCTCATTCAGGGAAGTAGCACCTACCACATACACTTTTTTGCCTTGCCATGTGGTGGCAAAGACTTTGGACAAATCAAAACCAGCTTCCTGCATCTGGCCAATCGAACGCTCCACCGGCTGGTGGTAGACATCAAACCCCAGCACCAACACCTCGTGCACCCGGCGCATCCGGTTTTGCAGGGCATTGTCTTTGAACACATACTGGCTATCTTGAGAGAATAGGGCGCCGTTCCCTAATTCAAACTCACCAAACTTAATGACCAGTTTGCCGGGGAAGGCAATAGCTTCATGCCACACCAGGGAAGAGGAGTCGGTAGGGGTTTTGTAACTGACCGCGGTTTGGTCAAACGTGAAATAAGGGTTAAACTTGCCGGCGTACCGGTCATGCATCTTTTTCAGAACCTCCTGGCCGGTGAGTGCCGGAGCGGGAGACCCAAACAAGGTGGAAAAGAAAAGCAGAAACGGCAGAAGCAAGTGCAGGAGCATAGACGGTTTCAAAAGTGAGGACCGAAAATAAATAGATTATTTAGTTCTTGAAAATTGATACCTGCCTACGCCGCCATTTCCTTGTTCCCTTTTGAGCCCTTTTCCTGCAAAACGCCCCTAAACTACCTGGCCTGCTTTTGTAGCTGTCACAGGTCAACGTTTCTCCTACCTTTTTCGCACCAAAAAGAAGCATGGAGATACTAGGGTACTTGGCGGCATTATTGATTGGCGGCACCTTGGGCCTGACCGGCAGCGGCGGCTCTATCATAACCATGCCTATTCTGGTGTATCTCATCGGCCTGAACCCGGTACTGGCTACGTCCTACTCCCTGTTTGTGGTAGGCGCCACCAGCTCCATTGGAGGTTACCGCTTTTTCCGGAAAGGCCTGGTGCACGGCAAGACGCTGGTGACTTTTGGGGTGCCGTCTCTTCTGGCTATTTACCTGACTCGCTTATACCTGATGCCTGCTCTGCCTCACCAGTTGTTCAGGGTAGGAGGGCTCATGGTGACAAAGGAGATCCTGGTGATGGTGCTGTTTGCGTTGCTGATGGTGATCGCCTCTTTGGGGATGATCAAGAGCAAAGAATCAGCGGAAGAAAACGACCAGTGCCGTGAAGGTGTTCGTTATGGACAGGTGGTGATCCAGGCCGGGCTGGTGGGGTTGATTTCAGGGTTGGTAGGGGCCGGGGGCGGCTTCCTGATTATTCCAGCTTTGGTTTTATTGGTGCGTCTGGATATGAAAGTGGCAGTGGGAACGTCTTTGGTGCTGATTGCCGCCAACTCCATGGTAGGTTTCCTGAGCGACTTGGTTCATTATACCTTTAACTGGGGGTTCCTGCTAATGTTTACTGGATTATCAGTGGTGGGCATATACATAGGAAGCGCTTTTGCCCACCAAATAGATAGCAAAGCCCTGAAGAAAGGCTTCGGGTGGTTTGTGCTCTTGATGGGCATTTTTATTTTTATAAAAGAAATTCTGGCGTAACATAGCCATATGACCATCAGCGCCAGGCAGTTTTTTATAGTAAGTTGAATCTTAGTATTCCGGAAAGGGAAAGAACATGAAAGTAGAACAGATATATACCGGCTGTCTGGCCCAGGGCGCTTATTACATTGAAAGCAAAGGTGAGGCGGTAATCATTGACCCGTTGCGCGAGATTAAGCCTTACCTGCAAAAAGCTGAGAAGGACCAGGCCACCATCAAGTACGTGCTGGAAACCCACTTTCACGCTGATTTCGTGTCAGGGCACGTGGATTTGGCTAAAGCCGCCGGTGCCCAGATTGTGTACGGAGCGGCGGCCCAGCCTTCCTTTGAAGCGTACCTGGCCCAGGATGGGGAAGTACTCACCGTGGGTGAGATAACCATTCAAGTACTGCACACGCCCGGACACACGCTGGAATCTGTCACTTACCTCTTGAAAGATGAATCAGGTAAAGACTACGCCATTTTCACCGGTGATACTTTGTTCATTGGTGATGTAGGCCGGCCTGATTTGGCCGCCAAATCTGACCTGACGCAGGAGGAGCTGGCCGGCATCTTATATGATTCGCTCCGCACCAAGATTATGCCTCTAGCCGATGATGTGCTGGTGTACCCCGCTCATGGAGCAGGCAGTGCCTGCGGCAAGAACATGAGCAAGGAAACGTTTGACACCTTGGGCAACCAGAAAAAAACCAACTACGCCCTGCGGGCTGATATGACCAAAGAGGAGTTCGTGAAAGAAGTAACCGATGGATTGCTTCCGCCGCCGAGCTATTTCCCGTTGAACGTCCAGCTAAACAAACAAGGTTACGCCAACATTGAAAACGTGCTTACGCAAGGCTTGCAGGCCCTTTCACCCGAAGCGTTTGAAGCTGTGGTCAACGAGACTGGCGCTTTGGTGCTGGATACCCGTAAAGCCGCTGATTTCGCGCGGGGTCATATCCCCAATTCCATCAACATTGGGCTGGACGGCAGCTTTGCTCCATGGGTAGGAGAACTTATCCCAGATATCCAGCAGCCTATTGTGTTCGTGGCAGATGCCGGCCGCGAGGAAGAAGTAGTGACACGTTTAGCCCGCGTAGGTTATGACCAAACCCTTGGCTTTTTACAGGGTGGTATCGCTAGCTGGGTTACAGCTGGTAAAGAAACAGAAACGCTGGCGTCTATCTCGGCCCAGGAATTTGCCCAACGTTTGAAGACCGGAAATCCTGTGGTGATAGACGTGCGGAAGCCTAGTGAGTTTAGCGCAGAACACGTGGAAGGTGCCTTGAGCATGCCGCTAAGCTCCCTCAATGATTACCTGGCAGAAATCCCGAAAGAAGAGTCGGTGTACGTGCACTGCGCGGGTGGTTACCGGTCTATGGTGGCGGCGTCTATCTTGAAAGCCCGTGGCTTCAACAACCTGGTAGACGTGGCGGGCGGCTTCAAAGCCATTGCTGAAACGGATGTTCCTAGAACAGCTTTTGTGTGTCCTTCAACTTTGGGGTAAGAATCTCACTAATTAGTTAAGATATCTGGTCGTCCCCCTTTGAAGGGGGGAGGGGGATGATTGCTCGTGCAGATCATCACGTTCAAAGATTTTGTAGGGGAATCCCTTGTGGTTGCCCTTTTTAATTTAAGTTAAACCTGTTTACCTTGAAGCAAGTGCTGTTTGTTTGATTGGTACGGCTTTGTCATCCCCCAACCCCCTTCAAAGGGGGACGATCAGATAAAGAATGGTTGATACCTACAAGGGCAACCACAAGGGATTGCCCCTACATCACCTCTGCAATATGTTTTAAAGTCCCAGAGCCATTCTGCTTTCGGGCAGGATTCTCAAAATCAAGCCAAAAACAGCTATTCTGATTTCTGTTTCGCCAACAGATACCCTGCACCCAAAGCAGCCAGCATCACCAGGGAAAACGGACCTTCGTTGAGGCGGAGTCTTCCTACGGAGGGGATTTTCTCAGGGAACTCGGCGTCCATGCCTCTTGCCCCTGGAAAAATGAAGCTACCCGCCTGGGCAAGGTAGAAGATGGCAGGTAGGAGGGCGCCGGCTTTCAGATTCATGTTTTGGTCACCGTCATTTTTCTGGAGCAGGTACAGACTGCTGGATCCTAACAAGGTTCCGGTGAGAATGGTCATGGCATCATGGAACTTGGCGTGCGGCGTCCAATTGTCGTTGAAGAGGTGGGTTTTGTTCCAGTCCATCAGGAAACCACCTACTGTGGTAAAGGCGGCCACGGCTTTCAGGAGGGTGCGTCCGGCGACAGTTGTATTCATGTTTTAAAGAATTAGGGGCAGAGCGTATGCCTTTCAGGGATACGAAGCCAACAGCAGGTGGTTCCGCGTATCTGTCTTGGACGGACTTACGAACCTGGCTGGGCAATGCCCCGCTATCCGGCAGGTTACCACCGGGCAAACTGCTTTTAGGCTGATTTCTCAAAATGGGCCGGGAAACAGTGCCGGAAAGAAAGTAAATTGCCTTTTGTTTCGCGATGCGAGTGAACCCACGAGACGTTAGTACCTGAAATCTGCTTCCCATGTTCCAAACTACCAAAGCCCCCTTGCCGGAGCGCATGCGCCCGCACAACCTGGATCAGTACGCCGGTCAAAAACACTTAGTAGGCCCTAAGGGCGTGCTGCGGCGGTATATAGAGGCGGGCATGGTGCCGTCCATGATTTTCTGGGGACCGCCGGGCGTGGGCAAAACTACCTTGGCCGGGATCATTGCCGGGCAACTAAAAGTGCCGTTTGTGGCCATGAGCGCCATCAATGCCGGGGTGAAAGACATAAGAGATGTGATTGACCAAGCGCGCAAACGGCAAGGCACGGTCTTGTTCATTGACGAGATTCACCGGTTTAACAAATCACAGCAAGATGCCCTGTTGGGGGCGGTGGAAAAAGGAACCGTAACCTTGATTGGCGCTACCACCGAGAACCCTTCGTTTGAGGTAATTCCCGCCTTGCTTTCCCGGTGCCAGGTGTACATTCTGAAATCACTAGAGAAAGAGGAGCTGGTGGAGCTGGTGCAGAAAGCCTTGACCGAGGACGAGATTCTGAAGAAGCAAAACATTGAGGTGCAGGAATACGAGGCGCTGCTCACCATTTCGGGCGGCGATGCCCGCAAGTTGCTCAACCTGCTGGAGATTGTGATTGACGGCAGTGGGGTGCAGGAAAAACTTGTCATCACCAATGACATGGTGAAGCAGATTGCCCAGCAGAACCTGGCCTTGTATGACAAAGGCGGTGAGGCGCACTATGACATCATCTCGGCGTTTATCAAATCCATGCGCGGTTCAGATCCCAATGCCACCATTTACTGGCTCGCGCGCATGATTGAAGGGGGTGAGGACCCCAAGTTTATCGCGAGACGGATGTTGATCATGGCCTCGGAGGACATAGGCAACGCCAACCCTACGGCTATGATCATGGCCAACGAGTGTTTCCAGGCGGTGAACGTGATCGGGTACCCCGAGTGTGACATTATCCTGTCGCAGTGCGCCATTTACCTGGCTACCTCGCCCAAGAGCAATGCGGCGTACAAGGCCATCAGAAGCGCCCGGGCCATGGTGCGGGAGCAGGGAAGTCCGCCGGTGCCCTTGCATCTGCGCAATGCGCCTACCAAGCTTATGAAGGAAATTGGCTACGGAAACGAATACAAGTACGCCCACGATTACGAAGGCAACTTTGTGCCGCAAGATTTCCTGCCGGATGAACTCAAAGGCACCATTTTCTTCAACCCCGGCAACAACGCCCGCGAGAACGAGATGCGCAAAAACCTGCGCAACCAGTGGGGTGAGTGGTATAGATATTAGTAGGGGCAATCCCTTTTAAAACAGAAGCGGGAAACCCTAAGGATTGCCCGCTTTTGTTTTAGAGCTGTTTCTGAAAAACTAAGCCAAAAGATTGAGTAGAACTTCTTTGGTGACCGGTTTTGTCAGGAAACCCGCTATAGGATACTGGGCTGACCGCTCTTTGTCGGCGGGGTTAAGCGAGCTGCTGCACATGTACACCTTGCTTTGGCCCAAATCAATTTTGTTTTCTTGGGTAATTTGCTCCAGAAACTCAAAACCGTTCATCACAGGCATTCTAATGTCCACAAAGATCAAGGCGGGTAGCTTCTTCTCGCCGCTGGCAGCGAGTTCCTCTAGTTTGTCTATGGCTTCGCGGCCGTTGCGGGCGGTGATGATCTCTTTTCCTATGCCGGCTTTCTTCAGGTTTATCTTGGAGATAAAGATCCAGTTGTCGTCGTCATCCACCACCATGACGCTTTCAATTTGTTGTAATTTTTCCGGGGTTGCGTCCGGTGCTTTCTGTTCCTCCATCTTTTAGGGGATAATGATAGACTACTTGTTCAACAAAGTTAACAGGTTTTTAGTCAGCCACCTGCAGGTACACCCTGAACTCGGTGCCTTGTCCTTCTTTGCTATCAACCTCAATCCTGCCATTATTGTTTTCAACTATTCGTTTCACCATGAACAGCCCTACGCCGGTGCCCTCTACGTGGTCATGGAAACGCCGGAACATAGTGAACAACTGGTCCTGCTGGTCCGTGCTCAAGCCCAGGCCGTTGTCTTTCACTCGTAGAACAACATGCTGATCTTCTAACCTCGTCTGGATCTGGATGCTGCATTCCCGGTTCGGGGACTGATATTTAAGAGCATTGCTGAGCAGGTTGTACAAGATACTTCTAAAGTACTTTTTAGAAAATCGGAGCTGCGGCACCTCAAAATCAGTGTGGATGTGGCACGTCTGGATGTGATACGAAGAAACCAGGTCTGCCTTGATGTCTTCGTACACTTCCTGCACTTCTATGGATTCTTCCAGCAGGTTCTCTGGATTGGTGTTCTGTAGTTTGCTGATGTTGGTGAGGTCCTGGATGGTGCGTTGCAGGCGGCTCACCGAGGTGATGATCCGGTTCAAAATGTCTTCTGTGTCGGCATCAAAGCAATCAGTCTCCGTTAGTTCTTCTTTCAGGAAGCCTATCAGGGCTTCAATGGTGGTGATGGGGGAACGCAGGTCATGCGAAGCGGTATAAACAAAGTTATCCAGGTCGGTGTTGGTCCTGACCAGCTGGGCATTCTTCTGGGCCAGGGCTTCTTCGGCCTGTTTCAGGTCAGTGATGTCAATGGAAGAGCCAATGTAGCTGTATAGGTCACCATTAGGCAGATAACTGGGCGCACCCTGCGAAAGCAGCCACCGGTACACGCCGTCATGCCGCCGCATGCGGTGTTCTATGGTGAAAATGCCTTGGTTCTGGATAGCCCCACCCAAGTTTTGGATGGCCAGGTCTACGTCATCTGGGTGCACGTAGGGAATCCAGTTGTCCCGGAGAGCGGTCTCATAGCCAATACCTAAGAAAGAAAGGTAGTAGGTATTAACATACGTGAGTTCGGCCTCTGGACTAATGGCCCACACCATGTTGGGGGCGGCGTCTGCCATAATCCGGAACCGTTCTTCGCTTTCCTTTACCGCCGCTTCCATTTCTTTGCGGGCCGTGATGTCTCTGGTGATGGCCAACAGATGGGGTTCATCGTTCAGCAGTAAACCCACTACCCTTGTCTCTACCGGAAAAATGTGGCCATCTTTTCTTTTGTGCAGGGTTTCAAACTGCGGAATGGTTTCTTGCTGTGCTTTGGCAAAAAGCTGCTTGAACGTTTCCTCCTGGTACATAGGTTCTACCTCTGCCACCCGTAAGCCGAGAACTTCTTCTTCTGAGTAGCCCCAGGTTTCCAGTGCTTTTTTGTTCAGGTAGGCAAATGAGCCGTCTTCGCGCATCAACGCAAAAGAATCCTGGGCCTGGTCTACGATGAACTTGAACCGCCTTAACTCCTCCTGGCTGGCTTCTACTTTCTGGCGGGCCAATACCTGCTCCGTTACGTCCTGCGCCACATGGATTACCCCGGTTACTTTCCCGCCTTCAATGAGGGGAGTGTAAGAGACATTTATGTAATGCTTGTTCAGTTTACCCCCATCCAGGAGATTGATTGGCACTTCATTGCCTTTGAAAGATTCACCAGTCTCAACCACGCGTTTAGCAATGGCTAAAATAGGTTGGTCTTCCACCTCGGGCAAGACTTCTATCATTTTCTTGCCAAGCACCTCTCCTGTTTTCTCTTTGCCCATAAGAAGCAACATGGGGGCATTGATACTTTCAATGATCACATCTGAGCCCCGGGTTAACGTAAAGGCCACCGGGGCCTGTTCTACCATGTGCCGGAACCTTGATTCACTTTCCGCTATTTTATGACTGGTAAGGACCTGTTCGGTGACGTCAGAGGTGGAGTGAATCAGGTAACGTACTTCTCCTTCTTTGTTTAGAACCGGCTTGTTGCAGGCAGACCAGTACCGCTCTTCAAATTGGCCGTCTATGAGGGGTAGGTCATAGCGTACAATGGGCATATAGTCTGGCTTCTTTAAGGAAAGGGCTTTGTGGAGGGATTCTTTCAGCGCCAAAGGTCCTTTGGCGGTCTCAGCCTGGGGGTTTTCAGGAAATGCCTCAAAAATGCTTCTGCCTACTACTTGGTGTCTTTCTTTGCCCGCGGTTTGGAGAAATTCATCACTCACCTCCAGAATGGTGAAATGGGGAGGATTAGGTTGTGCCACCAGGAAGCTACCCGGAAGAGCCTCAAAAGTCGCCTTAAAGTCTATTGCGTTTTCTTGCTGGGGATTTGAATCTTGGTGGGGCATATACTGCAGTAATGACGAGCTATTTAGTTTGCTTTCCTATTCTTCTGGGAGAATGAAGCGGTTAAGCGCCTACTCTTTCCAGAAGAAGGGTACGAACAATTCAATAGCAACGATGCCGCAAGTTCAAAACGCTGATTTTTGGGCTTAGCCCAGAATCTCTTGTAAGACCTCTTTGGTAAGGGGTTTGGTAAGGAAACCAGCAATGGGGTAAAGGGTGGCTCTCTCCTTGTCTCTTGAACTAAGGGAACTGCTGCAGATATACACCTTGGTCTGGCTCAGGTCAATTGGATCTGTTTTGGTGGCCTTTTCCAGAAACTCAAAGCCATCCATCACGGGCATGCGGATGTCCAGCAAGATCAGGTCCGGTACTTTATTATCTCCGGTGGCACTTGATTCCCGAAGCTTAGTAATGGCCTCCAGCCCGTTTTTGGCGGTAAGAATGCCGTTTACTATTCCCATTCTTTTCAGGAGAAGTTTTGTCACGAAAATCCAGTTTTCATCATCGTCTACTATCATCACAGAAGGTACCTTCTGTCCATTTTCTGGGTTTGCGTCTGTTGCGTGCTGCACCTGCATTGCTGTTGGGTATTGAATAAAGTGAATCTGTTAAATAGGAGAAACTACATGGCTGCCTGAAGGTACACCTTGAACTCGGTGCCTTCCCCTTCTTTGCTTTCTACCTCAATCTTGCCGTCTGCATTGTCTACTATTCGTTTCACCATGAAAAGGCCAATGCCAGTGCCCTCTACGTGGTCATGAAAGCGCCGGAACATGCCGTACAACTGCTCCTGTTGTTTGGCGTTTATCCCCAAGCCATTATCTTTTACCCGTAATACCACATAAGGTTCTTCTAAACGGGTAGTTACCCGGATGATACAATCCCGGTTTGGGGCCTGATATTTAATGGCGTTGCTCAGGAGGTTATACAAGATGCTTCTGAAGTTCTTCTTGGAGAAGTTGAGTTGCGACACCTCAAAATCGGTATGGATAAAGCAGGTTTTCTGTTTGGAGGGGTACTCCAGGTCTGCCATGATGTCTTCATACACCTCTTTGATGTTAGTGACCACGCCGTCTATTTCCTCCTCGGCCGAGGTTTTCTGGAGTTTGCTGATCTCTGACAGGTCTTCAATGGTTTGCTTAAACCGATGGATAGATTCTACAATCCTATCCAGGATCTCCTGCGTTTCTTCAGTGAGGGAGTTTGACTCCTGTAGCTTTTCTTCCAGATACTGCGCCAACGCCTCTATGTTGGTGATAGGGGACTTTAGGTCATGCGAGGCCGTGTAGATGAAGTTGTCCAGGTCATTGTTCGTTCTCTGGAGTTCATTGTTTTTTCGCTCCAGGGCATCTTGCTGCCGCCCGGCTAGTTTGTCTTGCAGTTCTTTCTGTTTGGTAAGGTCTCCCGTGATTTTGGTAAAACCAATGTGCTGGCCGGCTTCATCATAAATAGGCGTAAGGGTGACGGAGGCCCAGAATAGGGACCCATCCTTCTTTTTGCGCCAGTCTTCGTTTTCAAAGGAGCCGTTTTCCAGGGCCTTGCGCAATTCTTTTTCTGGGTAACCGGCCTGCTGATACTCATCTGGGTGCAGAATTCCGTAAAACTGGCCTACTATCTCTTCTTCGGTGTAGCCTTTCAGGCGCTCCGCACCCTTGTTCCAGGTCGTGATAATCCCGTTGGTATCGGTGGCGAAGATGGCATAGTTCTTTATCTGGTTTACAAAAAAGGAGTTAATGCTGTCTGCGGAATAGATAGGGGCCATAGGTTTTATACACAAGTAAAAACACAGTATTAATTCTTTTACTAAAAGAAGAATCAAAGGTTTGAGTGCCTTTGTGTATCAGTAGAAACAGCAGGATTTTTATAATAAATGCCGGCTATCAAACTATTGCTGCTCTTTTATTGTATCTTTAAGTAATCGAGACGGCCATTTAGGATAACAGCGTTTCAATAACGTTGTTATGATTAACTCCCACGAATTTTGCAAAGCATTGCTAGAGCAAACCGGATTGAGTTTGTTTGCCTATGACACTGGCTCCAACCATTTCGTATACCTAAGCCCCACCTTCAGAGATATATTCAAATTACAAGAAGGCCAGTCAGACATTACTGCTCTTTTGCAGCAGGTGCACTCAGATGACCAAAAGCACGTCCTGGAAAAGCTAACCGAAGCCCGCGATCCAGGCATTTGCCCCGAAATTGAGTTCCGCATTCAATTAACAGGGCAGGAAGAGCAGTGGGTATGCCTTCGGCCTACCGTACTGGAGCAAAGCACCGGTGAGCGCCTCATTATTGGGCACGCAGAAGATACCTCTATCCAACGCCAGTACAACGACTACCTCAAGAAGTATTCTAATAAGAAGAACTCCGTCCTTAACATTCTTTCCCATGACCTGGCCGGGCCCATGGGCATGATTCATAGCCTTTCTGAAATACTGATAGAGCAATTGGGAGATAAAGTAGATGAAGAAGCCTTGGAGATCATTCATCTGATTGACAAGAGCAGTCAGAACGGCACCCGCCTGATTCAGGAGTTTATCAAAAAGGAGTTTCTGGAATCAACCAATACAGAGGTCATCACCCGGCGGGTGAACCTGGTAGAGAAGTTCAGGGAAACGTTGGTGGAGTACCAGCGAGTTGAAGGAAAAGTGTTGCCTGTGCAGTTTGAATTTATACCTGCCCAAGACGAAATCTACGCCCAGGTAGATGACAATAAATTTATGCAAGCCATCAATAATCTTATCTCCAACGCTATCAAGTTCACGCCAGACGGGGGGCGGATTACCGTTGGCTTGGAGGAGAAAGAAGACCATATTTCGGTAACAGTAGCTGATTCCGGAGTGGGAATTCCCGAGCAGTACCACGCCAATCTGTTTGAGGAGTTTACCAACGCCCGCCGTCCGGGCCTTAAAGGGGAGCCTTCTGTAGGGCTGGGCATGTCCATTATCAAAACCATTGTAGAATGGCACCGAGGACAAATCTCATTTGAGAGCTCAGAAGGCAAAGGCACCACCTTCTACATCTCCCTTCCAAAATCCTGATTCCTGCTTTCAAGGTACTTTCTGAAAAGTAAGCTTAAAGCCTGACTCGCCTCGTTGTTGGCTAATACTATTTCGAGGTTGACTGCTTAAACCCAGTTTTCATGCATTAGCTAATAGTTCTAAAAGCATCTAGAAGATTTACCTCTTTATCAGGGATTTTACCTGTTATTAACCATTCCAATTGCTTCAAATGTACACAGCAGAGACACTAAAAAACATTCTGCAATTATCCTCTAGTTTCAGTTAAATGCCTACAGTGAAAGCTATTATAGCTTATTTATAAAGCTTTCTATTTTTAACTATTTCAATAGGTTGTTTCTGCTGCTAAGCAGTTGGTTTTTAAGATGTTTATCCGAGACCAGGCGAAAAACACCTTGTATATAGCGTAATTACGAAGCTAATTTGCAGTAAATACGGTTTTTTAAGTGCATACCCCTATATTTCACCTGTTCTTCAACTCTCCCTTTCAGGCTCGCGTATTTTTCCAAAACTGGTAAATTATTTATAACAATTACCAGAACAGTTTTCTTAAACATCACTGAGCTTTTTGAGCATTGGCACTTAATCTTTAGTACTCTACTTAAGATTAGATTACCTGTTTTGCTATCATGAATGTGTCTAATTGCATGATAGATAAGGCATTGCTTTGCTCTGGTTCAAAAGTTAATACTAATGGAGAAAAGCGAAAATCTGAACCCTTGTTTCCCAGAAGTTTGGGCTGGTTTAGAGTGTACCGTAAACCGGGTAGGAGATGAATACCTGGACCAGATGCAATTGAACGGCCATGCCTTGCGCGAAGAAGACATTGCTTTGTTTGGCTCCATCGGGGTGAAAAAGATGCGCTATCCGCTGCTGTGGGAATTAACCGCCCCTAACGGACCCGCCACCGCTGACTGGACCTGGGGCGACCGCCGCATGCAGTTGCTGCAGGAACATAACATTACGCCTATTCTTGGACTTGTGCACCACGGCAGTGGCCCCATTCACACCAACCTGGCAGATCCGTCCTTCCCCGAGGGAGTAGCCGAATACGCCCGCGCTGTGGCAGAACGCTACCCATGGGTGGAGTACTTCACCCCCGTGAATGAACCGCTCACCACGGCCCGCTTCAGCGGACTGTACGGCCACTGGTACCCGCACGGCAGAGACGGCAAGACCTTCGGGTTAACCTTGCTGCACCAATGCAAAGCCACGGTGCTGGCCATGCGCGCCATCAGGGAAGTAAACCCCAACGCCAAGCTGGTGCAAACCGAGGACTTGGGCAAAACCTACAGCACCCCGCTGCTGGCCTACCAGGCCAAACTAGACAATGACCGTCGCTGGACCAGCCTGGACCTACTTACCGGTACCCTTACCCAAGAGCACTCCATGTGGCAGTACTTCGTGAACAACGGCATTCCAGAGGAAGACCTGCAGTGGTTCAGAGACAACCCGTGCCCGCCAGATATCATCGGTATCAACCATTATCCTACCAGCGAACGGTACTTAGATGAGAACCTGGCTGGTTTCCCGGAGTGGACGCACGGCGGAAACGGTATCCATGAATACGCCGATGTAGAAGCTTTGCGGGTGAAGACTGAAGATCCGGCCGGGTTCTATTCGGGCCACAAGGTCTTACTGCGCGAAGCTTGGGAACGTTACGGCTTGCCCATCTCAGTGACCGAAGTGCACATCTGCGGCGCCCGCGAGGAGCAGGTGCAGTGGTTTAAGCACGTCTGGGATTCCTGCACCAATTTGAAAAAAGACGGCGTAAACGTGGTGGGCGTGGCCGCCTGGTCTTTGCTGGGCACCTTTGACTGGGTGAACCTGGTGACCCGCGCCGATGGCTTCTATGAACCCGGTGTGTTTGACGTACGCGGACCAGTTCCAAGACCTACCGCCCTGGCCAAAATGTTGACCAAACTGGCCAAAGGAGAAGACTACGAGCACCCCTTGTTCCATCTGCCCGGCTGGTGGCAACGACCGGACCGTTATTTCTACCCCTTCACGGAAGAAGCGAAACACGCCGAGTTGTTCCTCAACCGCGAAGAAAACCGTTTTGGTCGGGGCACTAAGTCAGTGTGGCGCAACAACTGGAACCCCATCTATGAAACCGAAACCATTCCGGACGGTGATGGCCTCACGGAAAAAGAGGTGCGCCACTTGGAAGACACCACCCGGCCCATCCTCATCACGGGTGCCACCGGTACGCTGGGCAGCGCCTTTGCCCGCCTCTGCGAAGACCGCCACATTCCGTACCGGTTGGTGGGTCGCAAGCAACTGAACATCGCTGATCCGTTTTCCATTGAGCGGGCCATGAACTACTACAACCCTTGGGCGGTGATTAACGCGGCCGGGTACGTGAAAATTGATGAAGCCGAAGAAGACGCCGAAGCCTGTCATCTGGTGAACTCGCACGGCGCCATGCTGCTGGCTGCTACGTGCCAGAAACGTGAAATCCAGTACCTGACCTTCTCGTCCGATCTGGTGTTTGACGGCTTAAAGCAACAACCATACGTAGAGAGCGATGCCATGAACCCCTTGAACGTGTATGGCAAAAGCAAAGCGCAAGCCGAGAAATACGTCTTGGATATGAACCCCGAAGCGTTAATCGTGCGCACCAGTTCGTTTTTCGGGCCTTGGGATGAATCCAATTTTCTGACTCTCATGATCAACCAACTGGCCAAAGGAAATACGTTCCTCGCCCCGGAAGACATCATTATCTCGCCTACCTACGTGCCCGATCTGGTAAATGCCTGTCTTGACTTGTTGGTAGACGAAGAAGCAGGCATCTGGCACCTCACCAATGAAGGCGAGTTGTCCTGGGCAGACCTGGCCCGCAAAGCCGCCGAGATTGCCGGTCTGGACCCCGGGTTAATCCAGGGGTTCTCTGCCAATGAATTGCAAGGCCAACAGGCTCCACGGCCAAGGTACAGTGCTTTAAGCAGTGAACGCGGCCAGATACTACCGGCCCTGGACGATGCCCTGAACCGCTACGCCAACCGGATGAAGTGGGCCAACAGAATTGCCGTTAACGCTTAGGCGCCAAGCCAGGCTACGCAATAGATTTGTTTTCTCGTTGTTTTTTGATTGTTGATGTGTTGGTTTAGGAACACCTCTTCTGTAGCAGGAGGGGTGTTCCTTTTTTTACCGAATACTTACTGCTGCAGGCACAGTTGTAACGGTTTAAAACAGGATTTTATGAAAACAGGTCTGAAACGCCTAAGGCCAGATTATTCTTTTTCTTTTTCCTTTAGCCAATACCTGATGCCAAAAGAAAGGCTCATGATATCGGGGTAGCCGGGTACAAAAGAAGTGGAGAAATCGGCCCGGTCTGAGATGCGGTAGTTGTATTCAAACTCGCCGGCGTACCAAACCATTTTGTACTGCCATTTATCATCGGGGTCACCCCCGAAAAAAGAAGTAGACACGTTGTAGCCCTCCAACTCAGACCAATTGCGGCGGTACACCAGCGTGGGGCCGATGCCTCCATTTAAAGAGTGCCGGCCAACCTGAAAAACCACTGCTCTCACCCCCAGGTGGGTGAAACCGGCAAAACGCATGGCACAATCGGCGTAGAAGGCTTGGATGGCTTTCACCGAGAATTTGTCTTGCACAAAGTATTGCTCATAGGCAACACTGGCCCCAATGTTAAACACCAGGTACCCTTTTCCGTCGGGGTTCAGGGGCATCAGCTCGGCGTTGTCATCCCCTTTAGGGTGCAGGGTAATGCCAAAGTACTTGAAGTTAAGGTTTCGCTTGTACTGCGCCTGCCCCGCAAAGGACCCCAACAGGAGGAATGCAAGAACTATCCATCTAGTCATGTAATCCAAATATACGGCAGATGTAGGTTTTAGCTAAACTTACGCGTAAAACGGGTAAAAGGTACCCCCAAAGAATACCTTGGGGTTTACAAAGAGACAGTACTGATCATGGGTAGAACTACTGTTTATGGAGGAAGACTTTCCCTAAGTTTTAACCCAAGCCACTTTTTACACGCCTCCTTCTACTGAAAGGGATATAGGTCCGTTTAGAAACCAACTGGCTGTAAAGGCATTAGGCTTCTGCTTTATCTAACATGTTGGCGTTTCCTGTCAGGCCCGGCGCAAAAGGTGCCTAAATGACGATAAAAGGTGCTGATCTTGTAAGTTTTCTGCCTATTTTACGACAAATGTAGCAACATCATAGGCGCTTGCCTGTGGCTGTCTTAGAGGTTTACTTATTTATGCGACAATTTCTCAAGTTTGTACTGGCCACGTTTGTTGGCTTACTTTTATTCATGGTAGTGAGCTTCCTCATCCTGCTGGGCATTGCGGCCGCGGCATCATCTGGTGACGAAGTAAGCATTGCCGAAGGATCTGTGCTGGAGCTCAAGTTAGGCCAGCCCGTTGTGGAGAGGGCACCTCGTAGTCCTTTCGCTGAGCTAGGTTTGGAGGAAGTGTTTGGGCAGGAGGGAATTGGCCTGGACGAAATCAAAGCTTCCATTAAGAAGGCCAAAACCGATAACAACATCAAAGGCATTTTCCTGAACCTGGATCTGCTGCAGGCCGGCATGGCCTCGGTAGAAGAGATCCGTAATTCGCTTCTGGACTTCAAGAAATCGAAGAAGTTTGTGGTAGCCTATAGCGAGTTCTCCACCGAGAAAGCCTATTACCTGGCCTCAGTAGCAGATAGATTTTACCTGAACCCGCAAGGTACCATGGAGTTGAACGGGTTAAGTTCAGAGGTGATGTTCTTCAAGGGCACCCTAGAGAAACTGGACCTGCAGCCGTACATCTTCAAAGTAGGGGAGTACAAGAGCGCTGTGGAGCCGTTCATTCTGGACAAGATGAGCGAGCCTAGCCGTGAGCAGACCGCTTCTTTCCTGAACTCTTTGAATGATTTCATGCTGCGGAACATTGCTGTGGCCCGCAAAAAAGACTTTGCCTACCTTAAGAACGTGTCAGACTCCATGCTGGTGCACAACGCTCAAGATGCCTACCGCCTGGGTTTAGTGACGCACCTGGGGTACTATGATGAGGCCACCGACTTCATGAAAAGCAAAACCGGCACCAAGAAAGACAAAGAGTTGAAACTGGTGAACCTTGGAACCTACAAAAAGGTAGCTGACCCCGAGAAGAAGTCGGGTTCCTCGTCAAACAAAATTGCCGTGATCTACGCCTCCGGCGATATTGTGGGCGGCAAAGGCGATGACGAAACCATTGGCGGACAAGGCATGTCTGAAGCCATCCGCAAGGCGCGGTTGGACAAAAATGTGAAAGCCGTGGTATTGCGTATCAACTCGCCGGGCGGAAGCTCACTGGCTTCAGATGTGATCTGGCGCGAGGTGATGCTCACCAAGAAAGTGAAGCCTATTATTGCCTCCATGTCTGATGTGGCGGCCTCGGGTGGGTATTACATTGCCATGGCCTGCGATACCATTGTGGCGCACCCTACCACCATCACGGGTAGCATTGGCGTGTTTGGCATGATGGTCAACTCAGAGAACTTCCTGAAAAACAAACTTGGCATTACCACCGATCGCGTGAAAACCGGTAAGTTCTCTGACGTGCCTTCGGTGACCAGAGCCATGACGCCGTACGAGAAAATGCACATTCAGCGTGAGGTGGAGCGTATCTACGACGACTTCACCACCAAAGCTGCTAAATCACGGAACATGCCGGTAGCCGATCTCCGGAAAGTAGCCTCCGGCCGGGTATGGTCTGGCATTGAAGCCAAGCAACGCGGTCTGGTAGATGTGCTGGGTGGCTTGGAGCAAGCCGTGGCTATTGCCGCCAAGAAAGCCAAACTGAAGGAAGGCGATTACAGGTTGCGTTCTTTGCCGGCCCAGAAATCCTTCATGGACAACCTCATGTCTGACACCGAATCTCAGATGAGAACCTACTCCCTGCAAAAAGAACTGGGCGATATGCTGCCTTACTACCAGCAGTACAAACGTGTGATGCAGATGCAGGGCATCCAGGCCCGTCTGCCCTACGAGATAGACATAAACTAAGCAGAAGGAAACTACTGCTCCTCCTAAAAGGCTGCCTCAGGGCAGCCTTTTTTGTTTTTGAGGCTGTTTTGGCGATCTGTTTTAGCGATTTTTTACGACCTTGCCGCTCCCTACATGAACCCGTTTAGGGGCTGTTTCGCTTGAAACAGGCCTTAAACCATTTACTTAAAGAACTATGATCACAACCCTGCAAGAAGCCTCCCACTTTATTCGTCAGAAGACAAATCAATTCCAGCCTGATTTCGGGATTGTATTGGGTACCGGATTAGGTGCTCTGGTGCAAGACATTCAGATTGCCTTCAGCCTGGACTATTCCGACATTCCGCATTTTCCTGTTTCAACGGTAGAGAGCCACTCTGGTAAACTGATCTTTGGGGAATTAGGTGGCCGAAACGTAATGGTGATGCAAGGTCGGTTCCATTACTACGAGGGGTACAGCATGGAGCAGGTGGTGTTCCCTATCAGGGTGATGAAGTTGCTCGGCGTAAAGAAACTGTTTGTCAGTAATGCCGCCGGGGGGCTTGATCCCGAGTTCAACACCTCAGACCTGATGGTGATTACCGACCATATCAGCCTTTTGCCTACTAATCCGCTTATCGGGGAAAACATGGACGAGTTGGGGCCGCGCTTCCCAGACATGAGCGAGCCCTACAGTGAACACATGGTGCAACAGGCCCTGGAGATTTCAAAGACTCATAACCTGAACGTGCGTACCGGGGTGTATGCGAGTGTGCCGGGCCCCATGCTGGAAACCAAAGCCGAATACCACTACATCAGAACCGTAGGCGCCGATGCCGTGGGCATGAGCACCGTACCCGAGGTCATTGCCGCCGTACACATGGGCATGCCGGTGTTTGCCGTGTCCGTGATCACAGACCTCTGCGTGCCTGGTAAAATCAAGAAGGTAGTACTCCAGGATATTTTGGAAGCCGCTGCCAAAGCCGAACCCAACATGACTTTGCTTATCAAAGAGTTGATCAAACGCCAGGATTAAGCAGAGGTGTAAGGCTTCATTATAACCTAGATTAAAAGAGAAGCGGCTCTGGATACATTCCAGAGCCGCTTCTCTTTTATACCAAATTAGATCTGTTTCTAAGATTCCTGATTTAGGGCTGATTTCTTCAAAACACCTTTAAAGTTATGCCTACCCTTTGCAGCCAAATCGCCTTTACTTGATGATCAGTTCCTTGGTTTGGTAATTCAAATGGGTGAATACGCCAAAGCCACCGGCCACGGTAGATTTGATACTCACCGGCTGGGCAAATGGGTTTCCGTTAGCCCTTCGGGCATCTTCCACGCTGCTTACAAAATTGTAGTACGTTTCATCTAAGTGGAATAGCTTAAGGGTAAGAGTATCGCCGCGGTCAAAGCGGTAAGTGGTGGTGTAGGTGATCTTCTCGCCGTTGCGCAAACGGTCATTGACCTCGGCATCTAACTGGCTGTCCAGACCAGTGCCTACACTATCTTTCTTATGAGCCAGAAGCCGGTAAAAGTTCTTTATGGCGGCATCGTCTTGCCAGCGCACCATTAGGTAGGCTTCCTGGCTTTCCTCGGGTTTGCTGTTGAATTTGTAGCCGGCACTGTCAATAGGAACGCTCGCCAGAACGGTGGTAGTGCCGGTCACCCTGCGTCCCTTAGGGTCAGTAACCACTAAGTTGAAGACATCGCCGGGCACACTGGTAACTAGGGTAGGGTTGAAGTGCGTGTACACTTTTTCCATAGCCTCATCCACAATGAGAGTGTCTTTCAGGACTATGGGCTCCCCGTTGTTCTTGGTGATGGTGACGGTAGCGCCTTCCACCAAAAGCGCTTCAGGACCGGCAAAATAGCTGGATGATTCTGACAAAGCCAGGCGCATGGGTTGCCCATCCTCCAGGTAGCACTCCACGACCATTTGGGGCGGAATATCTGGTAATTTTACCTCAATTTCCTGCTCCATGTCACAAGAGGTCACTAGGCCTGCCAGTAGGCACAGGAACAAAACAGATCGTATGAAAGCGGGAGTACCCATTAGAATTTAAAGTTATAGGTGACCGAAGGAATAACTGGGAACAGAGAGACCTGTTTGGCGACAAAGCCTGTGATTTGATTATTCTCTTCGTCTTTAATGGTTTCAAAATAGACAAAGTACGGGTTGCGCCGGTTGTAGGCGTTGTACACACTGAAGGTGAGATCTGAGGAGCCGCGTTTAGGGCGTAGTTTGTAGACCAATCCCAAGTCCAAGCGATGGTAGGCCGCTAACCTAAACGAGTTGCGCTCTGGGTACACCGGGATCACGGTATAGTCTTCGCCGGGCACATCCTGGAAAATAAACCGTTGTACCGGTAAAGAGTAGGCATTACCGGTGCCGTACACAAACGTGGCCGTGGCACTGATACGTTTGCTCACCTCCTGAATGCCCACTATTGACAGATCATGACGACGGTCAAAGCGGGTAGGAAAGGTCTTGCCGTTGTTGATATCAGGGAAGGTACGGTTAGTCCAGGATAGGGTGTAGCCAATCCAGCCGGTGGTCTTGCCTTCTTTTTTCTCCACGTAGAACTCCTGGCCGTAGCTTTCGCCGGTACCAAAGACAAACTCCTGCTCCAGCTCGGTGTTCGCGAAGATCTCCGCGCCGTCGCGCAGGTCCAGCTGCCGAGCCATTTTCTTGTAATAAGCCTCAGTGCTGAACAGGTATTTGCCTTTGTGCAGTTTAGTCAAGCCAATGGTGTACTGGTCAGAGCGCTGAGGACGCACCCCTGGGGTTGACGGATACCAGATGTCGGTGGGGAGGGAGGCACCCGAGTTGGAGATCAGGTGCACGTACTGGAACATGCGGGTGTAGTTGGCCTTTAAGGTGAGCGTCTCCGAGAAGCGATAGCTGGCTGCCGCCCTAGGTTCCAGGCCCAAAAAGTTCTTGCCGTTGTTCAGGAAACCCGATAGGCGAAGTCCGTAACTAACCGTAAACGTCGGGCTAAAGGTCCAGTCGTCAGAGGCGTAAATTCCGTATTCCTGCCCTCGGTACAGGTTGCCGGCCCCCACGTTCACTGATCCGTCCTGGCTGTTCGCCTCCAGGCGGCCTACCACAAAGCGGTGGTTCGTCACCGATCCGCCAAAACGGAGGTGGTGCTTTTCTGAAGAGATGTACTCAAAGTCTGACTTCAGGGTGAGGTCGGTGATGTTGGAGGTCAGGCTGAAGGAGTAAATGTCCAGCTGGTTTTTGATCTCGTATTCGTAATTAGATGCCGAAAACGTGGTGTTCACGAAAAAGCGCGGGGAGTACTGGTGCACCCATCTGGCCGAAGCCACCCGGTTGCCCCAATTGAAATTGAAGTTGAAATCCTCGTCGTTGAATTTGAAGAAATCGCGGCCGTAGTACCCACTGATGAAAAGGCGGTCGTTGGGCCCTAGTTCAAAGCTGGCTTTCGCGTTGAAATCATAGAAGTAATAATCGGGGATGGGGCTCCAGTCTGGGTCGTTTTCCTGGGTTTTGTTGATCATGCGGGTGAACACGTCCACGTAGGTGCGCCGCCCCGAGATCAGGAAAGAGGATTTGTCTTTCTGGATTGGGCCTTCCACAGTTAGACGGGAGGCAATCAGGCCAATCCCTCCGGAAACGTCGTTTTCTTTGCGGTTACCTTCCCTCAATTTCACATCCAGCACGCTGGAAAGCCTTCCGCCAAACTGCGCCGGGAACCCTCCTTTGTACAGTTCCACACCCCGAACGGCATCTGGGTTGAACACACTGAAAAAGCCAAACAAGTGGCTGGGGTTGTATACCAGGGCATCATCCAGCAGCACCAGGTTCTGGTCATTGCTACCGCCTCGCACAAACAACCCGCTGCTACCCTCGCCGCCGCTCTGGATACCGGGTTTCAACTGCAGGGTTTTGATAATGTCTACCTCGCCAAAAAGGGCCGGCAGTAGCTTCGCCTCACGGGACGAGAGCGTTTCCATGCTCATTTGGGGTGAGGTCAGGCGCTCCTGGAAGGTATTGCGTTCAGATTCTACCACCACTTCGCCCAGTTCGTTTGAGTTCTCCTGCAGTTCTACGTCCAGGCGGGTGTTTCTGCTCAGGGTTACTTCCCTGGTAACCGTCTGAAACCCAATGTAAGTGAACTGAATCTGGTAGGTGCCGGGAGCCAACCGTAAGGTGTACACTCCATTGGTATTGGTTTCCACCCCATTGGTAGTACCCGCCACCGCCACAGTTGCCCCGATCAGGACTTCACCGGAAGCAGCCGACCGAAGGGTACCCCCCAAGGTTACCCGGTCCTGCGCCTGTATGAACCACAAAGGCAGGAAAAGCAGAAGCGAAAAGAGGAAAAGGAACCGTTTGATTTCAGGACCCTGAAAAGGAATATGTCTGTAGAGGTGATGCACGCTGAATGTGGTCAGATTTAAAACATAACGCCCAAACCCCTGATATGTTTTCAAAGGTTTGTGGCTACGCTTCCTTAAAGATACTACATAAAAATCAACAGAGCTGCTTGACGTAAGTGCCTTGAGTTCTGAAGCTTTCTTCTTTAAGGAGTCAGATAAACATAGTAATGCCCGTTTTGAGGAAGTTTCTCTTAAAACAACTCCAAAACGGGCATTGCAGGTTGGTTCATCCTTACAAGTTAGAGTACAACCAGGCTTGTCTCAAGGCTAATTGCGCCGGGGTAGCATTGGGGTCTGGGGTAAGCAGGTGAGAAACAGTTTCCTCAGCGGCTACTAAGTTGGCTTTCAGCACCACCGGTTTTACCGTTCCGTTCGCATCTTTCCGTCCAACGGTTACCGTCAACGGACTGCCTTCCTTGCCGTTCATCACGTGCTTGTTGATGAGGTCTGTGGCGTTGCGCAGGTTCAGGTCTTCGCCGTTGATTTGCCAGATCTGGTCACCGGCCTGGTACCCTAATTGTTTCCCGAAGGCGTTCAGGTTCTCAATGCTGGCTACCATGAGGTGACCGGATGCCTGGTCATACCCGATGGTTGGTCGGCCCAGGGAAATGCGCTTCATGGTACCGGAAGGCTGGTACGTGATGCCTACTTTTCTGAATATTTCAGAATACGGAAGCGGTTCATTGCCCTCTACGTGACGGCGGAAGAAATCCCGCACTTCCGGGAACGTGAGTGCGGTGATCTTGTCAAATAACTCTTCGTCTTTGAAAGATTTGTCTTTGCCGTAGGTCTGGCTCAGGTCTTTCATCATGTTCCGGATGCCGTATTTGCCGCCGGAAAGCTCGCGTAGCTTGATGTCCAACGCCATGCCAATAAGAGCCCCTTTCTGGTACACGTTGCCGTATTCTTTCTCATGCTTGTCCAGCGCGCCTAAGCTGAGTTCGGTGAAGGCCAGGGCATCATTGTATTCCTGCTGCGAGGCAATGATCTTGTTCCGCATCTCCGACAGGAAATCAGGCAGCTCCGTTAGCTTTTGGTTTACCTGCACGTGGTGCGCGAAGTATTCAGTCACTCCTTCGTACATCCAAAGGTGCTTCGACATCTTCGGGTTGCTGAAATCAAAGTTCCCGATTTCTTCTGAGTGGATGTTAAGCGGCGTCACGATGTGGAAGAACTCGTGGGCCGAGATGTTTTGTACCTGTTCGGCCAGCATGGCCGGCGGCATTTCCGGGAAGTAATACACCGAGGAGTACGAGTGCTCCAACGCGCCGTACGCTCCGGTGCGGTTGGGTTTGTTGTCAATGTAGATCAGGAAAGCATATTTGTCTACGGGCAAGGTGCCGCCCAAATACGTTCTCTGTGCTTCCAGAATGGGTTTGATGTGCTCGGCCAGGTCCTTGGAACGGGCTCCGCCACCGGCGGCATAGGTAGAAATCAGCACATCGGCGTTGCCAACTTTCAGCATGGCCGTGTCTGGGCGGCTGTACAGCATAGGCGCATCTACCAGGTCATTGTAGTTCTGGAGCAGATACGTATCTGAGGTGGGGGTAGAGCTGGTGGCGCGCAATGGCGTGGCACCGTAGAAGTCCTGCGGTTTGTTCACCGTGATCTGGTAAGGCGCCTTCGTCATATTGGCGAAGTACCCGAAGAAACCGTGCGTGTTGATCAGGAACACCTTGCCTTCTTCGATATCAGTAGCGGCGGGCTCAAATACAATGTCCTCTTTCTTGGGCGTATCCCAGGTATCGTCTACCAGGTAGGTTAAGCGGGCCAGCTTCTTGGCTTTTTTTATTTTCCAGGTGTTCTGGTCAAGGCGTTCCACGCTCAGTTTCTTGCCTTTTTTGTCAAACGCATTGAAATCAGAAACAAACTTCCCGAAATCATAGACGGCATAGGTGCCCGGCACCATTTTAGGCATGTGGTACAGGACTTCGTCTTCTTTGAATTCAGGGGTGATCAGGGTTACCTGCAATTTATCGTCTTTCACTTGGGCCAGGTCCACGGAGAAACGGTAGGTGGGGGTGGCGTTATTTTGCGCCAGCAAAGGGGAGTGCAGGAGGGCGGCAAACGCCAGGGCCGCCAGTGATTTTTTGAACATATGTATCTTTAATAACTGAAATTGCTAAGAAAACGAAAGTTATCGGGTTTAGGTGCTTTCGCTTGAATATTCCTGCGTTCGCTTCCTGAAAACAGCTTGTTTCCTCTTACTGTTTAGTCGGGGTTTCAAGGAAAAACTTACAAAAACAGGTGGTGTACAAAAGGGAACCCCCAAGTGCACTCAAGCACTTGGGGGTTCCCTTTTATTTACTTTAGATGAGGGCTATAACGCTACCTCTGCCTTTTCCTCTTTTTGATAAGCATCGGCGTGCACATTAGCCACCGCTCTGCCCGATGGATCGTTCAGGTTGCGGAAAGACTCATCCCAAGCCAACGCCACCGGTGAACTACAGGCCACGGAAGGAACCGATGGTACCGACAGCGCCGCCGCGTCACTCGGGAAGTGCTTTGCGAAGATGGAGCGATAATAGAACTCCTCTTTGCTGGACGGTGGCTGAATAGGAAAGTACTCGCTGGCGTTGGCTAGTAGCTCGTCGCTCACTTTCTTGGCTACCATTTCCTTCAAGGTGTCAATCCAGTTGTAACCTACGCCGTCTGAAAACTGCTCTTTCTGACGCCAGGCCACGCTCGCCGGCAGGTAATCTTCAAAGGCCTTGCGCAGCACCCATTTTTCCATGCGCTCACCGTTGATCATCTTGTCCTGCGGGTTGATGCGCATGGCCACATCCATGAACTCCTTGTCCAGGAACGGCACGCGTCCTTCAATGCCCCAGGCCGCCAATGATTTGTTTGCGCGCAGACAGTCGTACATATGCAGCTTGTCTAGTTTGCGCACGTTTTCCTCATGAAACTCTTTGGCGTTAGGCGCTTTGTGGAAGTACAGGTACCCGCCGAAGATTTCATCCGCACCCTCGCCGGAAAGCACCATCTTAATACCCATGGACTTGATAGCCCGAGCCATCAAATACATAGGCGTAGAGGCGCGCACGGTGGTCACGTCATATGTTTCCAAGTGATAAATCACGTCTTTGATGGCGTCTATGCCTTCCTGAATGGTGAATTTGATTTCGTGGTGCACTGTGCCCAAGTGGTCGGCTACTTTCTGGGCGGCAGCCAGATCTGGGGAGCCTTCCAACCCGATGGCAAAGGAGTGCAGTTGTGGCCACCAGGCAGCTTCCTTGTCATTGGTTTCAATGCGTCTCTCGGCGTATTTCTTAGCTACCGCCGAGGTGATGGAAGAGTCCAATCCGCCGGAAAGCAACACGCCGTAAGGCACATCGCTCATGAGTTGGCGGTGCACTGCGGCTTCCAGGGCTTCTCTCAGTTCCTGGATGCTGGTCTGGTTTTCGGCTACGCTTTTGTATTCCATCCAATCACGGTCATACCATTTCTGGAAACCGTCTTCTTGGCTGGAGAGGTAATGTCCCGGCGGGAAAAGCTGTATTTTAGAGCACTTGCCTTCCAAGGCTTTCAACTCAGAGGCCACGTAGAAGGTGCCGTTCTGGTCCCAGCCAATGTACAGCGGAATAATACCCATGTGGTCGCGGGCAATCAAATACGCGTCGTTCTCTACGTCATAGATCGCAAACCCGAAGATGCCGTTCAGGTCGTCTAGGAATTTGGTGCCTTTTTCTTTATAAAGGGCCAAAATGACCTCGCAGTCAGATTTGGTCTGGAAATTATAGTCAATGGTAAGCTGATTACGCAGTTCTAAGTGGTTGTAAATCTCGCCGTTGGCAGCTAGCACCAACTGGCCGTCTTCGCTAAACAAAGGCTGCTTGCCCGAGGTTGGGTCTACAATCGCCAGGCGCTCATGCGCTAAAATGGCTTTCTCATTGCTGAATACCCCACTCCAATCCGGACCACGGTGCCGGATGCATTTCGCCATTTCCAATAATTGAGGACGTAACGCCTCAGATGACTCTTTTAAATCGAAAGCACAAACAATTCCACACACAATACTTGAATTTAAATGGATGATGATTATCAAATATTGTAAGAATATTTGATAAAGCAATTAAAATTTTCAATAAAAATGAATTAATGGTGTAAATTACGCAGGAGTGTGCCGCTTTGTTTGAGTTATTTTATCTGGTGTATGTGTATGGTTGCAGATTTAAAAAAGCCATCCTGCCGTGCAGCGGATGTTTCAGGGCTGTATTTGTAAAAGGAGGTTTGAAACGGACTATTCGCTGCGCAGTGATTTTACCGGGTCCAGTAAAGCCGCTTTGGCTGCTTGAAGGCTGACAGTGACTACGGCAATGGCTAAAGACGCGAAGCCTGCCAACAGGAACAGCCAAGGGCTTAAATTCACCTGGTAGGCAAAATCCTGGAGCCAATTTTTCATGCCGTACCACGCCACCGGCGAGGCAATGAGAATGGCCAGCAATACTAGCAAGGCAAAGTCTTTGGACAGCAGCAGCACAATCTCCACCACCGTAGAACCCAGCACCTTCCTGATCCCGATTTCTTTGGTGCGTTGCTCAGCGGTGAACGAGGCTAGGCCAAACAAACCCAAGCAGGCAATGAGAATAGTGAGCGCCGCGAAGTACCCAAAAATGGTCAGCATCTTTTCCTCGGCCTGGTACTGCTTGTTAAAGTGATCTTCCAGGAAAAAATGATGCATGGGGTGCCTGGGGGCAAAGGCTTTCCACTTTTGCTCCAGAAAGGCCAGGGTTTGTTCCAAGTTCTCAGGGCGCACTTTGGCCAGAAGATATCCCGCGTTCTCCGGCACCGGCACAATCATGAGCGGCTCAATGGGGTTGTGCAACGACGTGTAGTTGAAGTTTTTAACTACCCCAATCACCTTGGCATCATAGTCCATCACCTGAACGCGTTTGCCCAACGGGTTTTGCCAGCCCAGCCATTTAGCACCTGCTTCGTTCACCATGACGGCTCCCTTCACATCTGTGGGAATGCTTTTCTGAAAGGTGCGGCCTTCCAATAAGTCAATCCCCATGAGTTCTATAAAGTTGTAGCTCACAAACATGACATTCAGGGTCTGGTCTTTTTCTGTCCCGTTTTCTTCTTCCACCAGATGTAGCAGCCTTGACAGCTTTTCGCCCGGTAGGTTGTAAGAGGTGGCCACTTCCAGAAAGCTGGGGTGCTGCTTCAACTCCTGCATCACCACGGGTAGCCGGCTTAGAAGGGTAGAATCTGCCTTGGGCAGATCAATGGCCACCACCTGCTCTTTGTTGAACCCCAGGTTCTTGTTTTTCAGGAACTGTAACTGGCTATACACAACGGCGGTGCCGATGATCAACACCAGAGAAATCGTGAACTGCACCACTACCAAAGAACGCCTAAGCCAGGCATTGCTGCTCTTGGGGTTCTTGTCAGATTTCAGGACCTCCACCGGTTTAAAGCCAGACAGAAAAAAAGCGGGGTAGCTGCCGGCCACTACTCCCACAAAAAGCAGAATCACTAGCACCAGCAAGGTGAAGTTGGGGGTTAGGAAAGAGGAGAGGGCAAATTCCTTTCCGGTGAGTTGGTTGAAGAGGGGCAGAGACAGCTCTACCATGGCCAGTGCCAGAATCAAAGCCAAAAGCGTAATCAAAACCGACTCGCCCAGAAATTGCCCCATGATCTGGCTGCGGTGCGCGCCCACTACCTTGCGTAGGCCAACTTCCCGGGCGCGTTTGGCCGAGCGGGCCGTAGCTAGGTTCATGTAGTTAATGCAGGCAATGAGCAGGATGAACACCGCCACCACGGAGAAAATGTACACGTAGGAGCGACTTCCGGACGGGCTGATCTCGGTTTGAAAGTCATTGCTGAGGTGGATCTGGGTGATGGGCTGCACGCTCAGGTTCATGCTAGCGGAAATCTGGTTTTCCTTCATCCAAGGCACGGCCCACCGGAGGACCAATTCGTCTAACTTCCGCTCAAAAGTGGGCAAAGCGGCAGGGTGGTGAAGCGTGAAATACGTGTAATAGCCAAATAAAATCCACTCGTTTTCCCTTGCGGTAGCGGTAGCAGAATCCAAGCCCGCCCGTTCGGTCTCCTCACGGGTGACCATGGAAAAGAAGGCATTCGCCTCCAAGTGCGTGTGCTTTTCGGCTTTGAACACGCCCGTGACCAAATACTGATTTTTGCTGAATTGCAGGGGCTTTCCAAACGCTTGCTGAACCCCTCCGAAGTATTTTTGAGCCAGTTCATCAGAGATGACAATGGTTTTAGGAGCCTTCAACGCCGTGACCGGATCACCTGCCAGAAAGGTAAAGGGAACCACCTGAAAGAAAGTGCTGTCGGCGAAGAACAGGTGTTCTTCTACAAAAGACTGCTGCTCTTTCCAGATGGTCTGTTTCCCGGAAGCCGCCAGACGGGCTACCTTTTTCACTTCCGGTATCTCTCTTCTGATGTGATCAGCCAGAGGCTTGGGCGAAAGGGAAAAGTTGTCATCGGTGCCATGAAAGTTGACGCGGCTCACCACCCGGTAAATGTGATCGGCATTCTGGAAGCCCTGGTCATAGGTCAGTTCATGGCCTACGTACAGGAAAATGAGCAGGCACGCCGAGATGCCGGTAGCCAGCCCGATGATGTTGATAGCCGTGTAAGCTTTCTGGCGTTGCAAGTTGCGCCAGGCAATCTTTAGGTAATTCTTGAGCATTCGCTTGAAAAATAAGCTACCCCAGCAAAGGAGCCAAATCTATACTTGCCTTTTTAAGCCTGCATTTCTAAAACAGGCCCAAAAAGGTTATTCGCTTCTTAAGGCTTTGATGGGGTTGAGCAAGGCTGCTTTGGCGGCCTGCACACTCACCGTAGCCACGGCAATGGCCAAGGCCACCAAGCCCGCCCCTACAAACAGCCACGGACTCAACGGTACCCGGTACGCAAATTCCTGCAGCCACTTTTGCATGCCGTACCAAGCTAGCGGAGAGGCGAGTAAGATGGAAACCACCACCAGCACCGCAAAGTCTTTGGTCAGCAGCATCACAATGCCCAGCACCGAGGAGCCCAGTACCTTCCTGATCCCGATTTCCTTTGTGCGCTGCTCGGCCATGAACGACGTCAGCCCAAACAAACCCATGCAGGCGATGATTATTGTCAGGATAGAGAAGTAGCCAAAGATTTTCAGCATCCGTTCCTCGGCTTGATATTGCTCGTTGAAGCTCTGGTCCAGAAAGGTGAGGTCAATGGGTCGGTTGGGGTCAAAGCGGGCCCAGGTGGTTTTGATATGGGACAAGGCCTCGTCAAAGTTGTTTCCGGAGAGGCGCGCCAGCAAGTAGCCCGAGGTTCTGGGGCGCACGCGCAGCACCACCGGCGCAATCTTGTCGTGCAGGGAGGTGTAGTTGAAATCTTTGACCACGCCAATCACTTTTCCGCTGGTGGTGTCAGTAAACCCGATGCGCTTGCCCACCGCCTCCTGCCAGCCCAGTAGGTTGGCGGCGGCTTCGTTCAAAATGAACCCAAAACGTTCGTCAGAGGCCATGTCCTGGGAGAAGTTACGTCCGGCTTTCAGCTCGATGCCCATCAAATCCAGAAAGTCATAATCTACGGTCATCATGTTCATGGTTTTCTGCACCATGGCGTTGTTGCGCTCCACCATGAAAATAAGCACGCCCGCCCCCTGACCCGGGATTTGGGCCGAGGCCGAGACCTGCGTCACGTGAGGGTTGGCCAGCATTTCGTTTTTGATGAGCGGCAGCTTGCTGGTGAGCGTGGTGTCTCCGCTGGGGATGTCAATCACGGCCACCTGCTCTTTGTTAAAGCCCAAATCGGCTTTCTTCAGGAAGTCCATCTGGCTGTACACCACCACGGTGCCAATGATCAAAACCAGCGAGATGGTGAACTGCAGAATCACCAGGCCTTTGCGCAACGTAGCGCCACTGCCCCGGGGCGCTTTGTCTGATTTGAGCACGTCTACCGGTTTAAAGCCCGAAAGGAAGAACGCCGGGTAACTGCCCGCCGCCAAGCCAATCAGCAGGATGATGCCCAGCAGGATCAGGCCGAAGATCGGGTTGAGCAGATAGGTAGAAGAGATGTCTTTGTCGGTGAGGCCGTTGAAAGTAGGTAACAGCAACTCCACCAAAGCCAGCGCAAACAACACCGCCAGCAAAGTAATCACAAGCGACTCACCCAGGAGCTGGCCAATCAATTGCGACCGGTGCGCACCCACTACCTTGCGCAAGCCCACTTCCTTCGCGCGTTTCGCCGAGCGGGCAGTAGCCAGGTTCATGTAATTGATGGAGGCAATCAAAAGCACGAATATGGCTACCACCGAGAAAATGTAGATGTAGGATTTGTTTCCCGAAGGCGACAATTCATATAACCAGTCATTGGTGAGGTGCACGTCTGAGAGGGGTTGAATTACGTATTCCACGCTGCCGGTACTCTGCATCTGCGCGTAGGCTGGTTTCACCCTTCTTTGGAAAAACTCGCCCATTTTCGCTTGCAAAGCATCTTTTTGCCCGGCGTTGTGCAGCACCACATACGTGTAGGTATTGGTGTTGCCCCATTCCTGCTCCATCTCCTGCATGAAGTCATTGCCCAAAGAACTCATGGAGGCGTAGAAATCAGGGGTGAGATGCGAAGGACCTGAAGGTACCAGCACACCCGTTACCTTGAACGACCCGCCCTGGATCTTGACCAGTTGCCCTTGGGCCGCGGCGGCACTGCCAAAAAGCTTCTCCGCAGAGGCATGGGTAAGCACGATGGAAAAAGGAGCAGCCAGCGCAGTGGCCCGGTCTCCGGATTGCAATTCGTAATCAAAGACCTTAAAGAAGGTGCTGTCTACAAAGTAGGAGTTCTTGAGGTAGAATACCTTGTCATCGTTGACGCTCACAGCTTGCTTGTCGGCGTTCACTAACCTCACGGCGGCTTCTACCTCGGGGTAATCGGCTTTCAGGGCTGGGGCCAGGCCGCCGGTGGTCAGAGACGCTTTCTCAATCTCCCCATCCACAATCAGGTCATTTACCACGCGGTAGGTTCGGTCAGCTTTGGAGAAATGGTCCTCGTAGCTCAACTCGTGCTGCACAAACAGAAAGATGAGCAGGCACGCCGATATGCCCGTGGCCAGCCCGATGATGTTGATGGCCGAGTACGCTTTCTGCCGCAGCAGATTCCGCCAAGCTATTTTAAGGTAATTTTTGATCATGGAATTATGGAATGGCCTTGTTATGGGTTTGGGAGTTCACTTCTGAGATCATCGTTTGAAGGCTATTTTCTAAAAAACAGCCTTCAAACGATGGTAAGTTATTCGGTGCGTAAGGCTTTTACTGGGTTGAGGAAGGCGGCCTTAGCGGCATGGAAGCTAACGGTGAGCATGGCAATGGTCATGGCAATGAGGCCTGTGAAAATAAAGGTGCTCCAGTTCAACGGCACGCGGTAGGCGAAGTCCTCCAGCCACTTGTTCATGCCGTACCAGGCAATCGGCGAAGCCAGCACAATGGCAATAATCACGAGCCAGGCAAAGTCTTTGGACAGCAGCAGAATGATCTCTTTGACCGATGAGCCCAACACCTTCCGGATACCGATTTCTTTCGTGCGTTGCTCGGCGGTGTAGGAAGCCAAGCCAAACAGCCCCAGGCAGGCAATGAAGATGGCGATGGCGGCGAAAATGGTGAAGATCTGCTGTTTCAGCACCTCGGCCTCGTAGAGCTTGCCAAAGAGGTCATCCATGAACTGGTACTCAAACGGGGTGCTGGGCATAAACTTCTTCCAGGTGGCCTGCAGGTGCGCCAGTGCTTCCTGTGGATCTCCGGTGAACTTCACACTAATGTTGCTGTAGTTTTCCTGCGACGAGGGCAAGAGGTACACCATGGGCGAAATGGCCTCGTGCATAGACTCAAAATGGAAGTCTTTCACCACGCCTATGATGCGGCCTTTTTTACCACCGTAACTGAAGGGCTGCCCCACGGCTTCCTGCGGACTCTTCCAGCCAATCATGCGGGCCGAGGATTCATTGATGATGTAGGAGGCGGTATCAGTAGGATGGTCTTTCAGGAAATTTCGACCCGCCGCCAGAGACACGCCGTAGGTCTGGAACAGGTCATGGTCTACGTTGATGAAGCGAATGGGCAAACTGGTCTGTTCCATGGAATCACCTTTCTGCACGGCCGCCCCCATGGAGTTGAGCAGCCGGTCAGACGGCACCAGCAGGGAACGCCCCACTTTCTGGATATTGGAAGAAGCTAGCAGTTCATTCTTGAAAGCGTCGTAGGTATCTGCCAGGTCATTGTTATAATCCAGCACCACCAGGCGCTCTTTGTCAAAGCCCAGCGACTTGGTTTGCATGTACGTCAGCTGCTGAGAAATAACGCCGGTAGCAATGATGAGCACAATAGAGATGGAAAACTGCGCTACCACCAGCGTTTTGCGCAGGAACGGATTGCGGGCCCCGCTGCTCAGAGAACCTTTCAAAACCAGCACCGGCCGGAATTTGGAGAGGTACAGCGCAGGGTATAAACCGGCCAAACCGCCAATGAGCAAAGGCAACAGAAATATCAGCCCCAGCAAGTAAGGCCGCTCAAACAGGTTCAGGTCCAGTGTTTTGCCGGTGAAATTGTTGAGCCAGGGCAGCAGCACCTCGGCCAAACCCAACGCCAGCAGGGTAGACAAGGTGGCCACCAGAATAGACTCCATCAAAAACTGGCCTACCAAGGTCTGCTGATGCGCGCCTACCACTTTCCTGATGCCTATTTCCTTGGCCCGGCTGGTAGAACGGGCGGTACAGAGATTAATGTAGTTGATGCAGGCAATGAGCAGAATGAACAAGGCCACCGCCCCTAAAATCATGACGGTGGTGATGTCACCGTTGGGTTCTTCCTCTGAGTCCAGGTGGGAGCGTAGGTGGATGTCCGTGACTTTCTGCAGGTACAAGGTGGTGAACTCAGAGGGTTTGCGGTCGCGGGCATGGTTCGTGCCGCCCAGGTGCCTGTTCAGGAAAGCCGGGAACTGAGCCTGTAGCTTATCGGCGGGGTAGTTCTTAGGCAGCAACAGGTACGTGCCAAAGGAGTTGTTCCCGAAGTTAGTAGCCAGTTGTTCTGCCCCATAGATGGCGGTATCGGCTAAGGTTTTAAAAGACAACAGGAAATCAGGATGAAAGTGGGAGTTGGCCGGAAAGGATTCATACACGCCCGCCACTTTCACTGGGAATTGGTTGTACACCTGCAGCACTTTGCCCACCGGGTCAGCCCCTGGATAATACTTCTGGGCCATGGCATCGCTCAGGAGCATGGTGTACGGCTCAGCCAGGGCTTTCTTGCCGTCACCTTTAACGACTGGAATGGTGAAAATGTCCAGCAAGGCGGGCTCAGCAAAGTACACCCGTTCCTCGTTAAACGCTTTCTGTTGTTGCTTGTCCTCCACCAGCACCTCGGTCTGTAGCACGCGCGCCACTTGCTCAATATCGGGGAAGTCTTGCTGAATCAAAGGCCCGAAAGGCGGAGCCACGTGCCCCAGCGCCAAACTCACGCTGCCGTCCTGCGCCTTGAAATCACGGGTCACGCGGTAAATGCGGTCAGCGTTGGCGTGGTAGCGGTCATAGCTGAGCTCGTCCATCACGTACAGCGAAATCAGGATGCAGGCCGTGATACCAATGGTAAGCCCCGCTATGTTGATGCTGGAGTAGATCTTCTGGCGGGTGATGTTGCGCCAAGCTATTTTAAGATAGTTCTTGAACATAATAAGAGAGTTCTGAGTCTTGAGTAGGGGAAAGCACGGGTCGGAATAGGTGTTCTGAATCTTGAGTTCTGAGTCAGGAAAAGCTTGAAGTCATTTTATGCTTGAGTTTCTAAAAAGGAGCCCTAAACGGAAGGCCTCCCTCGCTGGCGGATTCACTCTAGACTCAGAACTCCGGACTCAGAACTCTAGCCGCGTGCCGCTCAGTCATGCTTTCGGTCACAATCTGGCCGTCCAGAAGGCGGATGATGCGGTGGGCGTAATCGGCATCGGAAGGGGAGTGGGTGACCATCACCACCGTGGTGCCTGCCTCGTTCAGGGAGCTGAGCAGTTCCATGACCTCGCGTCCGTGAGCCGAGTCCAGGTTACCGGTAGGCTCATCCGCGAGGAGCAGGTCTGGTTTGCCAACCACGGCCCTGGCGATGGCCACCCGCTGCTGCTGACCACCCGAGAGCTGCTGCGGAAAGTGGTTGCGGCGGTGTGCAATCTGCATCTGCTCCATGGCCTCGTTTACCCGTTCTTTAATCTCGGTGGTGGAAAGTTTCTGGTAGATCAGAGGCAGTTCAATGTTTTCCTCCACCGTGAGCTCATCAATCAGGTTAAAGCTTTGGAACACAAACCCGATGTGCTCTTTGCGTAGGTTCGCCCTCTGGCGCTCGGTGCTTTTAGAGACTTCTTTTCCCATAAACCAGAACTCGCCGCTGTTGGGGTTGTCCAGCAAGCCAATGATGTTGAGCAACGTGGATTTTCCGCAGCCTGAAGGTCCCATCATGGCCACAAACTCGCCGGGCTTGATTTCAAAAGAGATGCCGTTGAGGGCGGTGGTCTCCACTTCATCGGTGGTGTATTTCTTCAGGAGGTTGACAGTTTTCAGCATAGTTCTGGTTTTTGGAGCCTATAGGTTTAGTTTGGGTTCGTTTTAAAGCCGATTTCCTGAAAAGCCTTTATAAACAGTAATTTAAGGTTTTTTGTGCAGGAACTCGGTACCTTTTCTGATTGTCCAAATGCAATGCCAAAGTAGGTAAGGTGCAGTAAATGAAGGGTTTGTGTTGGTTGTTGCTGCAAGGCTTGCCTGAAAGTGCACGGTTTCGTACATTTATTCGTCTGTAAGCGTACACCCCCTCCGCGAGAAGCAGCTTTCTGGTATTTGCAAATGCCTGTAAAACAGAAGATAAGCTTTAGAAATCATCTAACCTGACCAGAGTGGCATTTTACTTGTAAAAAGCTAGCTTTCACCTTTGATTATCCCTTGCCATGAGCAAAATACCCTGCCGCATCTTGATTGTGGATGATCAGGAAGACATCCTCACCGCCGGACGCATCTTCCTGAAACAGCACTTCTCGCTGGTGCGCACCGAGATAAACCCGCAACGACTTCCAGAACTGCTCCAGAAAGAACCCTTTGATGTCATTCTACTGGACATGAACTACACCGCCGGGGCCACCTCTAGCCGAGAGGGACTTGATTTGCTCCAGCGAATTCTAGAAGAAGACCCACAGGCGGTAGTGGTGATGATGACCGCCTACGGTGATATAGACTTAGCCGTGCAGGCCCTGAAGCTAGGCGCCACTGATTTTGTGGTGAAGCCCTGGCATAATGAGAAACTGCTGGCTACTATGATTTCGGCGTGCAAACTGCGGCAGTCTACCTCAGAGGTGCAGCACCTGCGCACGAAACAGCAGCACCTGAGCCAGGCCCTGAGCCAGCCTGGAGTAGAGTTGGTGGGTTCCTCACCGGCCATGCAGCGGGTGTACCAGACCCTGGAGAAAGTTGCCGCTACTGATGCCAATGTGCTCATTTTAGGCGAAAACGGGACCGGCAAGGAAGTAGCAGCCCGCTTGCTGCACCGTCTCTCGCACCGTGCTAAGGAAGTATTCATCCCCGTAGACCTGGGGGCCGTCACCGAAACCTTGTTTGAAAGCGAACTGTTTGGGCACGTGAAAGGCTCTTTCACCGATGCTAAGGAAGACCGGGCGGGTCGTTTTGAAGTAGCCTCCGGCGGAACGCTTTTCCTGGATGAGATCGGGAACCTGGGGTTGCCCTTGCAGGCCAAACTGCTCACAGCCTTGCAAAGCCGCATGGTAACCCCGGTGGGCTCTAACAAACCACGGGCGGTGAACATCCGGCTGGTGAGCGCCACCAACATGCCTTTGTATGAGATGGTAAAACTAGGCCGTTTCCGGCAGGATTTGTTGTACCGCATCAATACCGTAGAGATTAAACTGCCGCCCCTGCGCGAGCGAAAAGAAGATATTCAACCTTTGGCCGAGCATTTCCTGGCCACTTTTGCCAAAAAGTACCAGAAACCCAACCTGCGCCTGGAAAAACAAGTGTTGCAGAAACTGCTGGGCTACTCCTGGCCCGGCAATATCCGGGAACTGGAGCATACCGTGGAAAGGGCCGTGATCATGAGCGAACCCGGGCATCTGCACCCCTCTGACTTTTACCTGGCAGAGCCTTCGGCGCACACCTCGGTAGCCCTTGAAACGGAGGCTACTTTGGGTAACGTGGAGAAAACCCTGGTGCAGCAGGCTCTCATGAAGCACAACGGCAACATTACGCACGCGTCTAAGGAGTTAGGCATCACCCGCACCGCTTTGTACCGTCGCATAGAAAAGCATGGTCTATAACTACAACTATTTCACGGTGCGCGTGGTGGTGCGGGTTGTGCTGCTGGCGCTTACCTTGCTGTCTGCAGTGTATGTAGGGTCTGTGCACGCGTGGTACATCTCCTTGTTCTGTCTGCTGGTGTTGGCAGTGGGGCAGGTGCTGGAACTCACTGAATTCGTGCAGCGCACCAACCGCGATTTGATCAAATTCCTGTTGGCCATCCGGCACTCAGATTTCACCCAACGCTTTGCGGTGGAAGGCGCCCCGCCTCAGTACCGCGAGTTGCACCGCATGTTCAATGACATTACAGGCGCCTTCGGGCGGATCAAAGCCGAGAAAGAAGTACACCACCAATACTTGCAGGGCGTGGTGGAGCACCTGCGCATCGGCCTGATTACCTTTGATGCAGAGGGGCACGTGCAGCTCATGAACAAGGCGGCTCACCGGCTGTTAGACTTGCCTTTCCTGCAGAACATCCATTCCATTGAGCGCATTTACCCCGCCCTGGCCGAGGTGGCCTTCACTGAAACCCGCACTGAAGCTCGCCTGATCAGGTTACGCCAACTCACCGAGGAAGTGCTTCTGACAGTGCACGTCACGGAACTGCGGTTGCAGAACCAGGAAATAAGAATCATGTCTTTCCAGAACATCCGCTCAGAGATGGAAGCGCAGGAGCTGGAATCCTGGAAGAAACTGATCAGTGTGCTCACCCACGAGATCATGAACTCGGTGACCCCCATCATTTCGCTTACGTCTTCTATTAGTGATCTGGTGAGGTCTGAACTGGCACCTGTAACCGAGGCCGGGTACCTAGAGGAAGACACCATGGAAGACCTGCAACTGGGACTGCGCACCATTGAAAAACGGACGCGTGGCATGCAGAACTTCGTGGAGAATTACCGCCGGTTGACGCGGGTGCCTCCTCCACATTTAGAGGAGTTGTCGCTGCAGGCGCTCTGCGGGCACGTGAGTAGATTGGTAGAACCGCAGATGAAAAGCCGGAACATCCAGTACCATGTGCAATTGCCCGAGGAACAGCTTTGGCTGCATGCCGATACCGAGCAAATGGAGCAAGTGCTGCTCAATCTTCTTAAAAACGCCATGGAAGCCTCAGAGGTGGTAGACTTCCCCACGGTAACCTTGCGTGCCGCACTGGATCACAAACAGCCGCACATGGTCAGGATAGAGGTCATTGATAATGGACCGGGTATTGAGGCCGAATCTCAGGAACAGATCTTCATCCCGTTCTACACCACAAAACCAGAAGGTTCCGGCATCGGGTTGAGCCTTTCCCGCCAGATTGTACGGCAGCATGGTGGTGTGCTGCATGCTACCTCCATCCCCCACGTGCAAACCACTTTCCACCTGACCTTGCCGTTGGTAGAGTAAGTTTCAAGTAAAGCCCCACCTGAATTGAAGGTGTTGGGAGTACCACGCATATCTTGGTTTAGTTTTAAATAACAGAGGTGTTTCAAGCCTGATTTTTGGAAGAAGGACTTGAAACACCCCAATTGCCTACTTTAAATGCTGCTGCACCACCTGGCTTAGCTGATGGGCGGGTACTACTCCGGCCTGTCGCCAAAGCTGCTTTCCCTGGTGGAACAACAAGAGCGTGGGAATCCCCTGCACCCGGTACTGTTGGGCTACGGCGGGGTTTTTGTCCACATCAATCTTAATCACCTTCAATTTACCTTCATACTGCCGCGCCACTTGCTGCAGGATTGGAGCCATGGTTTTGCAGGGTCCGCACCAATCAGCGTAAAAGTCTACCAGCACCGGCATGCCCGGACTATTAATTATTTCCTGAAACGATTTTTTAGGCATGGTTTTTTCTTTTGAAGTTACAGGTGTTTATACGGAAAAAGACAATTTCAGATAAGCGGGGTTGTCGTATAAACAAAATTGGTTTTGCCTCTGTTTTTACGAAATAAGACTCCAAACGGTGCCCTTAGAGGAACTTTAGGTAGGTCCTTATCCTTTGTAAGTTATACTCCCAACCTTAATCTTGAAAGACTTGAAAACGATATTTATATCTGTGCTGTTGGCTATTTCCTCTTGGTTTTCCTCTTGCAAGGAATCTGAGGTGCTGGAGCAAGCCCCGGTGCAACAAACCGAAAAAGACCTTCTGGTCTCAGCTGAGAAATTAACCACTATTCCCGCGGCGGGCTTGAAGGAGATTGCGGTTTCCAATGGTCGCTCAGAGTTAGCCACTCTCATCAAATACGATGTGGACGTGTACCGCTTAATTTACCTGACCCAGTACAACGGGCAGGAGATTCAGGCCTCAGGACTGATGGTAGTCCCATTGAATATGACCTCTCCGGCCCCAATCCTGAGCGCGCACCACGGAACCACCTTTGACCAAAAATATGCGCCCAGTAATTTCCAGGTGACCTCATTGACGGGCTTTGAGCCGTTTGGCGCGGCCGGTTACCTGACCTTGGTGCCTGACTTCATTGGCTACGGCGTTTCTAAACAGATTTTGCATCCGTATTATGACGCCAAGCATTCTGGCACGGCCGTGGTAGACATGATCAAAGCCGGAAAATCCTTCTTCAAGAAGAATAACCTCAAAACCACTGATCAGCTGTTTCTGGCTGGGTACTCAGAAGGCGGCTACGTGACGCTGGCCACCCAGAAGGAGATTGAAGAAAACCCAGAGCACGGGTTAACGGTGACTGCCTCTGGTGCTGGTGCCGGCGGATACGACCTGGAGCAAATGCTGGCTATGGTGTTAAGCGGAAAACCTTATGAGTATCCGGCTAACCTGGCCTTTATTCTGCAGGCGTACAACAAAACCTACAACTGGAACCGTCCTCTGACCGACTTCTTCCAGCAGCCGTACGCTACCCGTATTCAGGAGTTGATTGACGGAACCCGTACCAGCAGCTCCATCAACAGCGCACTAGCCAAAGATCCGGCCAAGTTGTTTAACCCTACCTTCCTGGCAGCCTTGCGGGGTAACGGAGAACAGCCCTTGAAAGAAGCTTTGAAAAGAAACAGCCTAAGTAGCTGGGTTCCTAAAAGCCCCACCAGACTGTACCACGGTACCGCCGACATTATGGTGCCTTATGAGAACACCGTGGTGACCTACAATGCCATGAAAGCGGCTAACGCACCCAACCTGAAGTTTATTTCTATTCCGGGTGGTGGCCATGGCAGTAGTTTAGAGCCCATGATAAAAGACCTTATTCCTTGGATGGAAGGAATGCGGAACCTTTAGGTTTCTGCTTTGGAGAATACGAGAATCCCGGCTTCTTGAGAAGCCGGGATTTTTTTGTGGTTACCTTTTCATCAAGAGAGTGCAGGCGTTTTTAGAGGCCAATGTTTTTAATCGTAAGCGAAGGAGATGGAACGCCGGGTCTGTCACTTTTTTCCATCTTTAAAGAAAGAGGCTCGTAAAAAGAGAAATGAGACAAACGCCTACCTCCGCCTCGGCAGCACTTGCTTACCAGTACATCATCTACCACTGCGCAGACCGGGTGGCTTCCATCACCCTGAACCGGCCCGAAAAGCGGAACGCGCTCAATTACCAGATGGTCTCTGAGTTGAAACATGCCTTTGATGCCGCCGAGAATGATGATGAATGTAAGATCGTTATTCTAAAAGCGGCAGGTTCTGTTTTTTGCGCCGGGGCTGATCTGGAATACCTGCGGCAGTTAAAGGACAACACCTATACTGAGAACCTAGAGGACTCTACCCACCTCATGCAGCTTTTCTACCTGATCTATACTTTAAAGAAAGTAGTGATTGCGCAGGTAAACGGACCTGCCATTGCCGGCGGCTGCGGGCTGGTGACCGTCTGTGACTTTGCTTATACCGTGCCATCTGCCAAATTTGGGTACACCGAGGTGAAGATCGGGTTTCTGCCCGCCATTGTGAAAGTGTTCCTGTTGCGCAAGATAGGGGAGGCTCGCTCCAAAGAATTGCTGTTAACCGGTGACCTGATCTCCGCCGAGAAAGCCAAAGCTTTCGGGCTGCTGAATGACGTAGTACCCGAAGACCAATTAGACCAGTTCGTGCAGAACTTAGCCGAGCGTTTGTGCGTGCAGAACTCAAGCCAATCCATGGAGGTCACCAAAGAGATGATTGCCCGGGTGCAGGAACTTCCCTTGCGAGATGCTTTGGAGTACGCCGCGGAACGAAACGCCCTGGCCCGTGCCACCGATGATTGCCAACTGGGGATTCAGGCCTTTCTGGACAAGCAATCCATGATCTGGTAACGCTTTTCTTGTTAATTGTAGCAGCGGATTTAAGAGGTACAGGAAGGAAAAAGCGGTTAAGTTTGATCAGTTGTTTACATTTAGCGTATTCTTTTCTGATATTACCCTAAAAGTAGTTGAGTTTAGTTAACCATATTTTAAAACAATTGCCCAGACTGCTGGTTGAGAGAGTATGCTGACGAACGCGGCGATAGTATTAGGAACTTTTGTTGTAATGGAATTGGTGGCGTGGGCGGTGCACAAGTATGTGTTGCACGGCTTTTTGTGGAACATCCACAAGTCACACCACACCAGGCACAACCACCCCTTTGAGTTGAACGACGTTTCGTTTGCCTTTTATGGGGTAATTGCTGCCTTGTGTTTCATTTACGGGACAGAGACGCTGGACTACCGGTTCTGGGTTGGCGTAGGCATTTCGCTGTATGGCGCGGCCTACTTCCTGGTGCATGATTTGTTTATCCATAGACGGCTCAAGCTGTTTGGCAAAACAAGAAACACCTACCTCAGAGCCTTGGACATAGCGCACAAAGTCCATCACAAAACCAAAGGCAGAGACGGCTCAGAGTCGTTTGGCATGCTTTGGGTACACCCTAAGTTCTTTCGTATTGCCCGGAAGCGTTAACTTTACGTTTCGTTTCTAAACTCTCTCCTGTGGCGCATTACTCTATTAAAGAGTTAGAGCATTTGTCGGGTATCAAGGCCCACACGCTTCGTATTTGGGAGCAGCGGTACCAACTGCTGGCCCCTAAGCGTACCTCTACCAACATAAGGTACTATGATGACGCAGACCTCAAAAACCTGCTCAACGTAGCGGTGCTTTACCAGGAAGGGTATAAGATCTCCAAAATTGCGAAACTCCCCCCCGACAAAGTAGCCGATGAGGTCCTGAAAGTCACCCAAGCTGACCTTGGGCAGGACCAATTCATGAGCCAACTGATCATTGCCATGGTGGAACTGGACGAGAGCCTGTTTGAGCGGGTCTTGAGCCGGGCAGTTTTGCAATTGGGATTTCCGGCCTCGGTGCAGCAAATCGTGTATCCTTTCCTCTCTAAAATTGGGTTGTTGTGGCAAACCGGCAATATCACGCCTGCCCATGAGCACTTTATCAGTCAACTGATCCGGCAGAAAATGCTGGTGGCCATTGACGGGCAGCGCCTGACGCGGGCTGCTGATGCTCCCAAGGTGCTACTTTACCTACCGGAGGGTGAGTTGCATGAGTTATCGCTTCTGTATAGCCATTTCCAGTTCCGGGCCATGGGGTTCAGGACGTTGTACCTGGGGCAGCATCTACCGTTAGAAGACCTTATTACTGCCTCTAAGCAATATAAACCAGATTATATCTGCTCGGCTTTTACCACTTCGCCCACCCGGGAAGACGTGGAGGCTTATCTGAAGCACCTGCTGGAGCAATTACCAGAGGTGCAGCTATTACTGAGTGGTTACATTTTACAACCTCTGCAACACAGCCTACCCAAGCAGGTCAAGTATTTTGCGACGATGGAAGCTTTTGAAGAATGGTTATCCCTTGTTAAAACGGTGCATGCCTGATGATCTGCCTGTCGGCACCTTCTTTTTACTTCTCTATCATTTTTCCTAAAGATTGGTAAGCCCCTTCTTAAAGGTTCTTATTGCCTCTTGGGTCCGTTTCTGGTCTATTTAATAAGAATAGGCAGGTACCGGATCTTGTCTTTTTCAACCTCGTGGGTTTTACTTATCTGGACCGCCGGCTTTACTGACCGGGGCAGTGCCCCTTGCGTTTACTCGCTCGTTGTGATGAAACCAAGGAGAACGTACCTTCTTATTATTTCCTGCTGCTTCAACTTTTTTCGATTTTTTTCAAGGAGTCAAAATCCAGTACAACTGCCTTTCTAGTATGTATTGCATCCAGGATGCAAAGCTTCCATCTGCCTACTTGGTTAAATGGCTTTGGTTAAGGCCATTAGTCCATCTTTAAGCAGAAAAAACCTGATTCTAACAACCTCGCCATCCTAGGGAATTTGATTTTGTTAAAAATTAATTTAAAAAACTTAAACAAGACCTGGACTAAAGATTTTTAATTGCGTATTATTGTTTAAGTTTTGAGTATAAAAGATTAAACAAAATGACAGCACTAGAATTTACTTCCGTTGTAGAGCGCATGGCGCCCACCCTCCGTCCAGCTGCGTATAACCTGACCCGTGATAGTGATGATGCGAAGGATCTAGTGCAGGAAACCCTCCTGAAGGCCTTTGTGAATAGAGATAGGTTTAAAGCCGGCACCAACCTGAAAGCCTGGCTGTATACCATTATGCGCAACACCTTCATCAACCATTACAACAAGGTAACTAAACGCTCCAGCTCCGTTGACACCACAGACTATATCCAAACCCATCCCGCCGATGACCGCATGATCTCCGTGAATGGGGCCTCGGGTGAGTTTGCCCTCAATGACATCTATGCCGCCATTGACAACCTGCCCGAAGAATTGCGCACGCCTTTCATGATGTACTATGTGGGCTACAAATACCTGGAGATAGCTGATCAACTGAAACTCCCCATCGGGACGGTAAAGAACCGAATTCACTTGGCCCGCAAAGAGTTAAAGCAAGAGCTGAAAGGGTACGCCTACGCCGACTGAGGCGAGGAGAGTTCCCGGTTTTTCGCCCCAGCTTTCTCATGATAGGAGGCTGAAGTAGATTTTGCCTAAAAAAGAATGTATCTTGTTACAGCAATATTTCAACTTTTCCAGTATAAGTACCCATAAGGCCTTCCTATTGCCTTTTAGATTAGTAACATGCGTGATCTCCCCCGTAAGAAAGTAATTGTCATTGGGGCCGGCTTTGCCGGCTTGGCTGCGGCCGCAAGTATGGCGCAGGCCGGGTATGAGGTGACCTTGCTGGAGAAAAACGAAGTTGCCGGAGGGCGTGCCCGGGTCTTTCAGGCTGAGGGATTTACCTTTGACATGGGGCCCAGCTGGTATTGGATGCCCGATGTTTTTGAGCAGTTTTTCAAGAAGTTCGGCAAAACCACCGCAGACTACTACCATCTGGAACGCCTGGACCCTTCTTACCAGGTACTGTACGGGAAAGGGGATGCGATGGAGCTTCCGGCGGGCATGCCTGAGTTGGAGGCTTTGTTTGAGTCTTTGGAGCCCGGCTCAGCCGAGAGACTCCGTGCCTTTCTAAAGCAGGCGGCTTACAAGTACGAGGTAGGCATCAACAACCTAGTGTATAAGCCCAGCCGGTCTTTCTCTGAGTTTTTAGATGTAAAGCTTTTGGTGGATGTGCTGCGGCTGGATGTTTTCCAGTCCATGCACAAGCACGTGCGTAAATACTTCAAGCATCCCAGGTTAGTCCAGTTAATGGAGTTCCCCATCCTGTTCTTGGGTGCTTTGCCCCAAAATACCCCCGCCCTGTACAGCCTTATGAACTATGCCGATATGTCTTTGGGGACCTGGTACCCCATGGGCGGTATGCACAAAATTGTGGAAGGCATGGTTGCCTTGGCGAAAGAACAGGGAGTGGAGATCAGGCTGGGCGAGGAGGTGGAAAAGCTGGAGCTGCAGAACGGCAACATCACCAAGGTTTTTACTTCTAAGGGGCAGTACGAGTCCGATGTAGTCATAGGAGGCTCAGATTACCACCACCTGGAAACTAAACTGCTTCCCGAGGAATCTCGTAGTTATACTGACAAGTACTGGGATACCCGGGTCATGGCGCCTTCTTCGCTTATTTTCTTTTTGGGCGTAGATAAAAAGCTACAGAACCTGCGGCACCACAATCTGTTTTTTGACGAGGACTTTGGGCCGCACGCCCATGAGATCTACACCCAACCTGCCTGGCCTAAGAAACCGCTGTTTTACGTGTCGGTTCCTTCTAAGACAGATCCTACGGTGGCACCCCAAGGCAAGGAGAACCTGTTTCTGCTTATCCCAGTGGCGCCAGACCTGCAAGACACAGAGGAGGTGCGGGAGCGGTATTACCACATGGTGCTGGATAGGTTAGAGCAGATAACAGGGCAGGAAATCCGGAGTCATGTGATATATAAGCGCAGTTACGCGCACAAAGACTTTATAAAGGATTACCATGCGTTCAAAGGCAATGCCTACGGGTTGGCTAATACGCTGCTGCAAACGGCGGTGTTGAAGCCCAGCCTCAAAAGCAAGAAAGTACGCAATCTGTTTTATACCGGGCAGTTGACCGTTCCTGGGCCAGGAGTGCCGCCTTCCCTGATCTCGGGGCAGGTAGTAGCCGCTGAGGTCATGAAGGAATTTGCCTTAAAAGAAACAACCCTAACGCTATGACTATGATCCCAGCGCACAAGACTCTATTTGACAATACTACGTTGGAGTGCAGCAAGCTCATTACGCAGCGCTACAGTACTTCTTTCACGCTGGGGATCAAAACACTTCATCCGCGGTTTCATGATCCCATCTATGCCATCTACGGGTTTGTGCGGTTCGCCGATGAGATTGTGGATACCTTCCACACCCATGACCGGGCCGGGTTGTTAGAACGGTTTAAGCAGGAGACATACCAAGCTCTGGAAGAGAAAATCAGCCTGAATCCAGTGCTGCACGCCTTCCAGATGGTGGTGAACCGGTACCGCATAGACCAGGAGTTTATCGATGCTTTTCTCCATAGCATGGAGATGGACTTGCTGGACCAGAAATACAACTGCGACCTTTACGATGAATATATCTATGGCTCGGCTGAGGTGGTAGGGCTTATGTGCCTCCGTGTTTTCTGCGAAGGAGACGAGGCCCTGTTTGACCGCTTGAAAGAAGGCGCCTGTGCCTTGGGGGCAGCGTTCCAGAAAGTAAATTTCCTCAGAGACATCCGCAGTGATTACCAGGACCGGGGTCGCGTGTATTTCCCGGAGGTGGATTTTCGGTCGTTTTGTAACAAAGACAAAGAGGAAATAGAACAGGATATTCAGCAAGACTTTGACAAAGCCTATCAGGGCATTTTAGGGCTGCCCAAAGGAGCGCAATTAGGCGTTTACCTGGCATATATCTATTATTTGAAGCTTTTTAAAAAAATTAAACAGCTTCCTGCTGCCCAAATTCTTGAAAAACGCGTAAGAGTGCCTGATAATACGAAGTTCGCCTTGCTGCTTGGTTCGTATATTAGATACCAGTTTAACACAATCTAATGCAGCTACTCGCTTCTCTTATTTACCTTTGCTCTTTTCTGGTCATGCTTCCGCAGAAAGCTGACCCGTATTCACATGCCACTCTGTTAAACTATTACCAGACGGCCACCAAAAGCGAGGAGATTGCCGAGAAGTTTATTTCCCTGATGGATAAATACCAGGGGAAAGATCCGCTGAAACTAGGGTACAAAGCCGTATCGCACGCCATCATGGCCAAACATGTCTGGAGTCCCTATGCCAAGCTTAAGTACTTGCGCCAATCCTCCCAAATATTTGAAGAGGCGGTCGCCTTGGATAAGCAAGACCCCGAGGTGCGGTTTCTGCGTTTTTCCATTGAGAACTACATTCCCCGGTACCTGAACATGAGCAGCCACCTGGAAGACGATAAAAGAGTCTTTATGGCGGCCATTTTGCGGCATCCGCGCTCCGGTATTTCTTCAGAGACCGTGAAAATCATGCGCGATTTCCTTTTGCGCAAAGACCTCCTGACCGACCAGGAACAGCAGCAAGTAGCCAAATTGGATCTGTAATTTGCTGTAGGTTTTCTGTGCCTTTTCATTAAAAAGACCTGTTTTTGCCTACCGTAAAAAGCAGCATCACTTGTAATCAGGATTCAATATTTACTCCAGCCTATATCTACTTGGGTTTAAATACGTATGGGTAATAAAGGCCTCCTAAATTAGTGAGAATCAGCCAATTTCAAGCAAAATAGGAATTTGCCTGAGGGGGTTGTGATGGTGGGGATTCTTTGGAGTCTTAAGTATTCATTTGGTTTTCGTGATAATTGGTTTCCCATATTTCATAGAGAGTTAAACCATCTTCGTTCTTTATAAGCGGCATAAAACTAGTATTCTTTAGAAAAGGAGAGTCTTGCATGAGGTGGCTAACTAGCGACTATCCACATAGCTTTTGTACTTAGCTCTACCACCTCCTTTAGAGGATTTTAGACGAATACTACTCTCATTTTATAGGAAAAAGCAGGAGTGCGTGCAAACAATCTGGTATTAGAGTTTGTTTAGGGTATATGCGTCAGCTACAGGTACATATTGATTCAAATTCAGGCTTTTGCTTTGGGGTGATCTATGCCATTCAAATGGCCGAGGATCTTCTGGAAGAACAGGGTTACCTCTACTGCCTGGGTGACATCGTGCACAATGATGTAGAAGTGGAGCGTCTGCAGCAGAAAGGCCTCCGGATCATCAATTACGATACCCTCCGTGATTTGCGCAATGAAAGCGTACTCATCAGAGCTCATGGCGAGCCACCTTCTACCTACCAGATGGCTTTGCAAAACAACCTTACCCTCATTGATGCTTCCTGTCCGGTGGTCTTGAAACTTCAGAACCGGATTAAGACCTCCTTTGACAAAAAGGACCGCATTTTTATCTACGGGAAGCACGGCCACGCCGAAGTTCTAGGTTTGCTGGGCCAGACCAACAACGAAGCCGTGGTGTTTGAGAACCTGGACGAACTGCTTCGGCATGAGTTGCCCCAGAACATCACCCTTTACAGTCAAACCACCAAAAGCACCGACAATTTTTACCGTATCAAGAACGAATTGGAGACCCGGGGCTATTCGGTGGACGCGAATGACACCATCTGTCGACAGGTATCTAACCGTGACAAGGAGTTGCGCCGCTTTGCCCAGCAATACGATAAGGTGATTTTTGTGTCTGGTACTAAATCATCTAACGGGCGGGTATTATATCAGGTCTGCAAAGACACTAACCCCAATACCTTCTTTGTCTCCAAGGTAGAAGAACTGAACCCCGAATGGTTTGAACCCGGCGATACCATTGGGGTGTGCGGGGCCACTTCCACGCCTATGTGGCTGATGGAAGAAGTTCGGGATGTGTTGGTAAGTTTGTAGAATGCAGCCTGACCAGCAGGGCAGTCCCAGATTTTAGCCTGTTTCTCCCAAAATGGTTCTAAATCAGTTAGCTTTACCCCGGGGAGTTGGTTTAAGGTACCACTAACTGCACCTTTCTAGAAGAGCTACTGTTACCTTCTTACTTGATGTATTAAGCCTTTACCTGTTTTGAAGCTGATTTTCCAGAAACATGCCGGAATACTGATCGCGTGTACCATCCTGCTGGCGTGGGGCACCGCACTGTGGTTTTTGCTGCATTGGCAAGTCTCTTTCCGTTCGCCTTTGACCTATCTGGCGGTGCTGGTGATGATGCACCTCTATACGGGGCTGTTCATCACGGCTCATGATGCCATGCACGGGGTGGTGGCCCCCGGCAACAAAAAGCTGAATACCATTATTGGTACTCTCTCTGCTGGCCTGTTTGCCTACAACTACTACGGCCGCCTGTACCCTAAACACCACCTGCACCACCGGCACGTAGCCACTGACCAGGACCCCGATTACTATGGGGGCAATTTCTTCCTATGGTTCCTCAGCTTTGCCAGTCAGTACATTACGGTTGTACAGGTGTTGCTGATGGCCGGAACCTACCACCTATTGCAACTCTGGTTTCCTATTGAAAACGTAATTCTGTTCTGGATGGTCCCGTCTGTGCTCGCCACTTTTCAGCTATTCTACTTCGGGACGTACTTGCCGCACCGTGGAGAACACGACCACGACAATAAGCATAAATCCTCTACCCAGTCACGCAATCACCTTTGGGCTTTTATTAGTTGCTATTTCTTTGGCTACCACTACGAGCACCATGACAAACCCTACCTGCCTTGGTGGAAACTCTATCAAGAGAAAGATAGATTGGTGAAAGGTCAGTAATGGATTAAGGCTTAGTTTAGGGAACTAACATTTAAAAGAAGAAGGCTGGAAAAGAGAACATCAATCCTCTTTTCCAGCCTTCTTCTTTTCTAGCATCTATGGATCACTTCACCAGATACACATTGTCACTGGGTTTAGAATCAGGTACATAAGTGCCTTTCAGTTCCAGCTTCTTCACGGCTTTTGTAGGTTTAAAATCTACTTGAACGGTAGTGTTTCCGGTTTCCCAGACAGACACGTTGCGCGTGATTTTGGAAGTGCTGTTATCCGCATAAGTGACTACCAGTTCCACTGGAACAGGTTTGGTGCCTTTGGCCTGTACGGTGACCTGGTACTGCCCGGCTTGTTGCTGCACGTTTGCGATGGTTAGGTCTGGGTATCCTTCGTCAAAGAACCAGCGTTTCCAGAACCAGTTGAGGTTGCGGCCTGCGCCCGTATTCATGGCATTAAAGAAGTCCCAAGGTAGCGGGTGTTTGCCGTTCCATTGCGCAATGTAGTGGTGCAAGGCTTTGGTGAACAGTTCGTCACCTAGCATCTGTTTCACATACAGGTAGCCCAGCGCCGGCTTAGGATAAGAGTTTAGGAAGAAAGGCGCACCATTCTGCTGAGTGGTTAAGGTCATGATGGGCATATCAGCCTCCGTGGCGGCCATTTGGGCATAGGGTGTCACCCCGTAGTCATCTACCAGTTTAGGCTCAATAATGGATGAAATAATCCATTCACCTATGGTGGCCCAGCCTTCGTCCATCCAGCCGTACTTTGTCTCGTTGGTGCCCATGTAGAACGGGAACATGGTGTGAAAGATCTCGTGGTCGGTGAGGGTGATGGCGTCTTCGCGGGTTTGCACCGGGTTGTCGTTCACCATCATGGGATATTCCATCTGGTCCAACCCGTCAAACACAGTCTCGTGGGAGTAGGGGAAAGGCCATTTGGGGAAGGTGTTGCTCATGGCTTCCACGGTTTTGCGTGAGAAGTGAATCACCTCCTCAAAATCGTGGTGCTCGGGGTTATAGGCCACATCTACCCGGGTGCGGCGTTTGGTTTTCGGGTCCACTACCAAACTGGAGGAGTTCCATAGGTAATGGTCTGAAGTGGCGAAGGCAAAATCCACCACGTTCTCAGCCGAGAACTTCCATGTATTGCGAGCATTTTGGGCGGTGATATCCTGGCGCTTCAGGTCGTTTTTGTCTATGATGGCAATAATGGCGTCCTTCTTCTCGGCGTCTTCTAGGCGCTTGGCGTGTTTCCTGGAGAGTACTTCAGAGGCGTTTTTCAAATCACCGGTGGCCCACACCACAAAGTTCTTTGGGACGGTGATCTCGGTGTTGAAAGAGCAGAAATCATTGTAAAACTCGGCCGGGCCAAGGTACGGAATGCGGTTCCAGCCGTCCACATCGTCATATACAGCAATGCGGGGGAAGAAGTAGGCCACAAACGCCGCGCCCAACGAGTCTACCTGCCCGGTGCGCATGTGCGAGCCGGCGTTCAAAATGTAGTTGTACGCTATGGAGAACTTTGCCTTTTGCTTGGGCGGAATAGGTTTGACGCGGAGAGTCATGTTGGTGGCATCAATACGGAGTTTCCGCACGTCCTGCACTTCCTGGTTCACGCTGAAGCGCTCAATCTTCACGCCTTCGCTTACATCTTCGGGAGCAATGGTGTTGGCACGCGGGGCTCCTTTCTGGTAATAGTTGGGGTACAGCTTAAAGACGATCTGCTTCAGGGTGTCAGGGCTGTTGTTGGTGTAGTCAATGTCTACGGTTCCAGCCAGTTTTCTGGAAAAAGGGTCAAAATCAATCTTGATGGTATAATCAGCGGTGTTTTGCCAGTAGCTTTTACCAGGCGAGCCGTCCAGGCTGCGGGTACCTTTCTGGTAGGCTGCCGCGATGTTGCGGGGCATGGGCAGTTGGTGTTGCGCAAAGGCAAGCGAGCAGGTGACAGATAACGCGAGGGAAAGAAGGTATTTCGCCGGTTTCATGTGGTTGTTGGATTATGGCGTATGGTGTGCCAGCCTCAAGCTGGTGGTGGCTAAAGGTAAGGTGTTTTTCAGAGAGATGGAAAAGAACCCGGCTTTAGAAAAGGAAGGAGAATCAACCTGCTCATCTTCGGGTTAGGGCTGGTTTTCGGAAAACAAGCTAAAAAGCAAAGGCTATAAAACAGAAAAGCCTGCTCACATGGGCAGGCTTTCCTGTTTTACAGAAATATATAGGCTCTTAGTGCACTGCGTCTTTTTTGCAGCAGGCATCCAGGCGGTCGTAGGCGCGGGGAGTAGCCGGAGAGTTATCGGCGTCATAGCCTAACTCGTTTACTGCTTTCTTGATCTTGTCCAGTGACGTTTTCTCGCCGTTGTAAGACACGGTCAAGATTTTGGAGTCTACGTCCAGCGTGGCTTTGTTCACGCCTTTCTCATAGGCCAAGCCTTTCTCTAGCGTGGCCTTGCACATGCCGCACACCGCCGAGGTTTTGATTTTCACTTCTTCGCCTTTCTTACCGCCTTGCGCGAAGCCAACAGTTGCCAAACCGGTAAGTACTAAAGAAAACAGCCAGATTTTAAGGGTTTTCATGGTGGATAGTTAAGAGTTAAAGATATGAGTTAAAAGCAAATTTCTGTTTTAGCCATTACCAGTTGTTTTGCCAAAATCAGGCCAAAAATGAAAGCCTATCCTTTTAGACAAACAAACTAAGTAATTCCCTATTTCAACGTAAAGCGCATACCCGCGTAAATCACGCGGCCAATCACCGGAGCCCACACCATGCTGGCGTCAAAATCCTGACTGAACGGACGGTCAGCAGAGATAATGGGGTTCTTTTGTTTGTAATCCAGCAGGTTCTCGCCGCCAAGGTACACTTCCCACCGCTTAAAAGCCCGGGTGATCTGACCATTAAACACCGCGTACGGGTGAACAGTTCTCGTCTTGATGGGGCCCTCGTGGTGGTTCATGTCATGCTCCATGACCGGAACCAATCGGTTCCCGAACCACTGAGCTGTCAAATCAGCACGCCATTTGTCAAAAGGAGTCGCGAAGCCCAGGTTCAGGAAGGCCCGGTGGTTGGGGATGAACGGCCGCTGCAACAACTCGCCGTTATAGGTGGTGCGCACGTCAAAGTATTTGTACGCCGCCTTCACATCCAGCATAGACGTGAGTTCATACTGAAGTTCGGCCTGGAAGCTCTTGGAGAACGACCTTCCGTTCAGGTTGGTAAACGCCACCTGGTACGGGTTGCTGTACATGTCCGGCACAATCTGGTTCTGGAAAGTGGTGTAGTAGTAATCAGTAATGAAGGCGCCTTTGCGCTCACCCACCTCAAAGTACTGGGTAAAACTTCCGCCCAGGTTCCAGGCTTTCTCCGGTTGAAGGTTGTTCTGGAAAAAGAACGCCCGGTTGCTGATGAGCGAGGCCACGTTTTCAGCAATTGGGTTGGCTACCCTAAAGCCTTTGCCGGCCGCTAAACGCAGAATAGAGTTCGGGTTGAAGTCGTATTTCACGTTGAAGCGCGGCGTGTACACCCAGCCGTACAGGTTATGATGGTCGGCCCGCACGCCACCTACCAAGGTCAGATTGGTGCTGTTTTGGTAAATGTACTCGAAAAACGCTCCAGGTACCCGCTCCTGACGCTTTAGGCGCTGCCCAGCAAGATTCTCCTGGAAGTCTTCGTACTGGTAGCTCAATCCGGTTTTATAGGTGTGGGCCGTGTTCCCAAACGCCGACTGGAAAATCAGGTTCGCCAAACCGCTGTTTTGAAACCCTTTGTAGGTCCTTGCGCCGTAATGGGAGTCAAAGTCGTGCCGGGCACCAGATAAAATCAACCCGATGCTTTGGTACGGCTTGTTCTTGAACGTGTACGATGTCTTGGAAAAGCCACTGAACCGGTCCGTCTCCGACTCGATGCCGTAGAAGTTTCCTTCTACCTGCGGCATGCCAGAGCGGTATCCCACCTGACCCCCAGTTCTGGTTTCGTGCAATGCCTGGATGCCAATCTCAGCTACCCACTGCTTGCCGGTATTATACTTCCATTTGTTAAACACGTTGTAGTGCTTGCCCAACGGAAGGTCCAGAAAGCCATCATTGTTGTTGTCTACGCGGTTGCTGAGCTGATCGGTGTGGAGCATGAGCACGGTGCTCAGTTTGGGCGTGAGGGTGAAAGAGGTATTCACATTAGCATCCCACTTGGCCAAACTGTTGCCATATAGGTTCACAAATAGCCTATCCGATTTCTCCGGGTCTTTCAGCCGCACATTCACCTGGCCCGAGATGGACTCATAGCCATTCAAAACCGAACCGGTGCCTTTGATGATGTCAATCGCGTCAATATAGGTACCAGACAAGTAGTTCAGGCGGTAAGGCGTTGCCAAGCCACGCAGGGCGGGCACGTTATCCGTAGTCATTAAGGTGTAGGCGCCATCTAAGCCCAGCATCTGGATCTGCTTGGCTCCTGATACTGCATCTGAGGTAGAAACCTCCACCGAAGCGTTCGTTTCAAAGCTCTCCGCTAGGTTACAGCAAGCAGACTTAGTCAAGTCTTTGGCGGTGATGACCTGAGAGTTAGTCGGGGTCAGGGCCGAATAGCGGTCTTGTTTTCCGGTAATGGTTACTTCCTGAATAGACGTAATGGACCGCAGTTGCACTACTATATGAGGGCGACCTTGCACTTGCACGGTATCAGGTTTGTAACCAATGTAGGAGATAAGCACCGCGGTTTCTCCATTAGGGGCCGCAGCAAGCGTGAAATGGCCGTTGGTATCAGTACTGGTGGCTTTGTCGGTACCTAACCAAATAACGGAGGCACCAATAAGCGGGGTAGAGTTAGCCGCATCTATCACACGGCCAGCAAGCGATTGGGCTGTTCCCAGGAAGGGGAGCAGGAGCCCTAGAAAAGTCAAGGCGAATACAGCCTGACGTTTTGAAAATAACATTAGTTGGTTTCATTTAAGTATAACATCTGTTCTGGGGCAGAAGCACAGCAAAACCGGCTTCGGCTAAGCGAAGAGATGTAAACCCTAAATGTTCAGGATGTGCAGACGATGCAGCAGGTCTCGGCCCGAAAGGGGCGGGGAGGTGTCAGAATAATACGGCCAGGAACCTTCCACGGTAGCAGTGGCTACTGGCGGGAGAAGAAAAACTGAAGTTACCGCCGGCAGAAGGGACACAAATTCCACCTTGCTGAATTTCAGCGTGGAAGGAATGTCCAGCTTGTGGTGAGTGGTGGAAACGGAGCAACAAGGGGTCTTGTCTACCTGAGTGGTGCCTTCGGGGCAAGCCGATTTCTTCTTGGTGGCGCAGCAGCCCATCTCCTCCATTTTCTGAGCCGCATTTTGTGAAGGAGCCATGCCCAACATTGCACAAAAACGCTGTGTAGCCGCCACCCCAACAGAACCTGTCAGGAGGCTAAAAGCCAGCATTAAGAGCACAATTGGTCTGAGTTTCCTTCTCATACTGCAAAGATATGGAATTTTGCTCCACTTTCCTCCACCTTCCTTTCACAAGTACTGTTTGCAAGTCACTGGAGGGGTGAAAAAGGAGTAAGTATTTATTAATCAATGCGTTACATAAGTGTTCACGTGTTATTTAGCAAATATATTGAAAACGTTATCCATAACTTATCCCAAAGTGGCGGGGAAAAATGTGGATAATGTGCATAAGTGGGGTGGATAACCATGATTTATCCACAAAGTGGGAAAAAGTGGGAGACCGTGGTTGACTTTGCCTCCCCCTTTAGTACTTTTGTTTTGTACCAAAGACTGTCGTCACTGCCACAACTGCCATGAACTTCCTCTCCGGCGAATACGAATGTAAGCTAGACCCGAAGGGAAGATTGGTGCTGCCTGCTAAAATCAAATCCAACCTGCCCGACGAGTGCGGAAACCAGGTGGTGTTGACCCGCGGGTTTGAGCCATGCTTGGTGTTGTACCCCAAAACCGAGTGGAAAACGATCTATGACAAGGTGGCGGGGCTGAACGAGTTCAACGAAGAGTACCGGCATTTCCAACGGAATTTCTTCCGGGGGAATACCGAGATTGAACTGGATACCGCCGGGCGTTTCATCTTGCCGCGCACCATGGTACGGTACGCCGAGATTGAGAAAGACGCCATTGTGGTAGGCCTAGGGAACCGGGTGGAAATCTGGAACCCAGACAAGTACGACGCATTTTTAATTAAAGACCAGCAGAACTTCTCGCAATTGGCGCAGAAGTTCCTCGGTGACCAACCGAGCTTACCCCCAACTGAATAAACGCCTATGCAGTACCACCAGCCCGTTTTGTTGCAGGAATCGGTAGATGCGTTGGCCATTAAACCCGGCGGCATTTACGTAGACGTCACCTTTGGCGGTGGCGGCCACTCGGCGCAAATCCTGGAGAAGATGCAGGGTGGGCAACTCTACTCCTTTGACCAGGACACCGATGCCGAAAAACAAGCCGAAAGACTGATCTCTGATACCTTCACGTTTGTCAAAGCCAACTTCCGTTACCTTAAGAAATACCTGCGCCTTTACGGGGTACGGCAGGTAGACGGTATTTTGGCTGACTTAGGCGTTTCTTCCCATCAGTTCAATACCGCCGAGCGCGGCTTCTCCACCCGTTTTGACGGCCCTCTTGACATGCGCATGGACAAAGAAAGTCCTTTAACAGCGCGGGAGGTGGTGAATACCTATGAAGAAGAGCAACTGCATAAAATTTTCGGGCTTTACGGTGAGGTGAAGAACGCCAAAACCTTAGCCCGTGAACTGGTCTCGGCCAGGAACGTGCAGCCCATTGAAACCATCGCCGATTTCAAAAAGGCCATCTCCGGCATCACGCCTAGAGGGAAGGAGAACAAGTACCTGGCGCAGGTTTTTCAGGCACTTCGCATAGAAGTGAACGATGAACTTAAGGCCTTGGAGGAAATGCTGGAGCAAGCCGTGGAGGTGCTGAAGCCCGGCGGAAGACTGTCGGTGATTTCCTACCATTCCCTTGAAGACCGCTTGGTCAAGAACTACATCGCCAAGGGCAAGTTCTTCGGGGAGGTGGAGAAAGATTTCTTCGGGAATGAGATCAAACCATTAGATTCTGTTACCCGCAAGCCCATTGTGCCGGGAGCGCAGGAATTGCAGGAAAATAACCGTTCCCGAAGCGCCAAGCTACGGGTGGCGGTGAAAAGAGAGACACCTGAATCGTCAAAGAAATAGGAAGAAGGAAGGGAAAGCAACACGTTTTACGATTTAATTATGGCAGTCAACACCGTACGTCCACAAGTGAATCGGCCTAAGGCAAACACCCTGCGGGAAGTGCCTAAGGCAGAGAAGCCACGTCCGGCCCGCCCCCCGCGCCAGAAGGGCACCAGTTTGTTTGAACTGTTAGACCGTTACACCAAGGTAGATTGGTTCTTCGCCGAAGGCCTGCCCGTAAGGTACTTGCCCAAGGTGTTGTTCCTGATGGCGGTAACCTTGTTTTACATTGGCAACACCCACTACGCTGATCGCACCCTCCGCCGGATTGATAAAACCAAAGCCGAAACGGAAGACCTTCGCGCCGATTATACCACGCTCAAATCAGAGTACATGGAGGCGAGCAAGCAGTCTGAGGTGGCCCGCAACGTGGAGCCCTTAGGCTTGATGGAAAGTTCTACCCCACCTATTCAAGTAGTTCTGAAGAAAGATGAATATTAAGAGGTCCATCGTCACGCGAGTGCGGCTGGCCTTTTTGGCTATCTGTCTTTTCGCGTTCGCGATTATTTACAAAGTTGGGTACATCCAGTTCAAGGATGGGGACCGTTGGCGCGAGATTGCCAATGAGAAGCGGTTCCATTACCAACCGGTGTACGCCACCCGCGGCAACATCTACTCCAATGATGACCGCATTATGGCAACCTCTTTGCCGTTTTACCGGGTAGCCTTTGATCCAACCATTTCCCCTAGCGATGTATTCTCTAAGGGCATTGACTCACTGGCTATTCAGCTGTCCCGCTTCTACGGAGACCGCTCTCCCTCTTATTACAAACAAAAGATCAAGAATGCCCGCAGCGCCGGTCGTAAATACGTGCGCCTGAACGGCCGTCTGATTAATTATCAGGACAAGAAAATGATGGCCAAGTGGCCGATCTTTAGGGCTGGAAAAAACAAAGGAGGGGTAATCTTCGAGAAACTGGACCGCCGTTTCCTGCCTTTCGGTTCTTTGGCGAAACGGACCATTGGGTTCATCAACGAAGACCGCAACGGAGCTGGATTGGAGTTCTCGTTTAACCGTCACCTGGCCGGAAAAGACGGGGAGGCGTTGTATGAACGCATGGCTGGCGGTAACAAGCCTATCAACGATGGAACTGAGGTGAAGCCGATGCCTGGCTTTGACATCCAGACCACCATTGACATTAACTTGCAAGACGTAGCCGAAAGCGCCTTATACCGCGCCTTGACCCTGAATGACGCTGCCCACGGGTGCGTGATTCTGATGGAAGTAGGTACCGGGCACATCAAAGCCATTGCCAACCTGGGGCGCCAAAGCGAAGGTGTGTACGCTGAGGATTACAATTACGCGGTGGGTAACCAAGGCCGCACGGAACCAGGGTCTACCTTCAAGTTGGCTTCCATGATGGCATTGCTCGAGGAAACTGGCATGAGCCTGAATGATACCGTGGATACCGGCAACGGCTCCGAGCGCATTGGCGGGGCCGTGAAAACTGATACCCACGGGAACGGGAGAATCAGTTTACAGCAGGTTTTCGAGAAATCGTCCAATATCGGGGTAGCCAAGTTGATTCAGCAGACCTTTGAGAGCAATCCGCAGAAATATGTGGATTACCTGCACAAATTTGGATTGCACCAGCCATTGGGCTTCCAGATGAACGGCGAGGCAATTCCCTACATCAAGTCACCAAAAGACCGTAGCTGGAGCCGCCCTTCGCTTTCTACCATGGCTATTGGGTATGAGCTGAAAATCTCTCCTTTGCAGACGCTGGCGTTTTACAATGCCGTCGCCAACAACGGGGTGAAAGTGCAGCCTATGATTGTGAAAAGCATCAAGCGCGCCGATCATATCTTGGAGTCTTTTGAAACCAAGGTTCTGAATCCGAAGATCTGCTCTGACCAGACGCTGATGCAGTTGCGGCAGATGATGGAAGGCGTAGTAGAAAACGGAACAGCCAAAAACCTGAAAAGCAAAGACTACAAAGTAGCCGGTAAAACTGGTACCGCCCGGAAAGTAATAAACGGTCAATACACCAGAAAGTATTCTACCTCTTTTGTGGGGTATTTCCCGGCCGATAGACCAAAGTACAGCTGTATTGTCATTATTGACAGTCCGCAGAAAGGCGCCCAGTACGGTGGTGACGTTGCCGCACCGGTATTCCGGGAACTCGCTGATAAAGCCTACGCGCAGGACCTAGCCATTCATGCGCCTATGGTGCGGCGCCCAGCCAATGTGCAACCGAAACTTCCGGTGCTCCACGCCGGGAATCAGGAAGAACTGACTATTCTCTGCAACAAACTAGGGGTGAGTGCCCACCCGCTGAGCCCCGAGGAAGATTGGGTACGGGTAGATACCCAGAAACATTCTGTCGCCTTGAAACCGGTACCGGTGAAAATGGGCCAGGTGCCCGATGTCACCGACATGACTCTAAAAGATGCCTTGTACCTGCTCGGAAACCACGGCATCAAAGTACGGGCTATTGGTTTAGGGCGGGTAGAGAGCCAAAGCATTCCGCCCGGGCAACCCGTGGCGAAAGGAACAACGATTACCATTACACTAACTACACATGGCGCAACTAGAAAACCTGCTACAGGTACTCCTGTCACCGCAATTGCTCGGGCCTACTAACCCCGAGCTTTCTGCGTTAACAATGGATTCTCGCCAGGCAGGACCAGGCGTGGCCTTCTTTGCTATCCGGGGTACGCTCCGCGATGGCCATGATTTCATAGATGCTGCCGTGGCGCAGGGTGTTTCTGCCGTGTTTTGCGAAGAACTGCCGCAAAGCACCCCAGAGCACGTGACCTTTGTGCAGGTGCCAAATGCCGCAGAAGCCATGGGCTACGTGGCCGCCGAGTTTTACGGCAACCCGTCTAAGAAACTGAAATTGGTAGGGGTAACCGGCACTAACGGTAAAACCACCTGCGTAACCTTGCTCCATAAGCTGTACCGTGACTTGGGCTATAATGCCGGGTTACTCTCAACGGTACAGAACCAGATCAACGAGACAGTCATTCCCGCTTCGCATACTACTCCAGACGCTATTACGCTGCAAGCGTTGCTCGCGCAAATGGTGAAAGCCGGCTGCACCCACGCCTTCATGGAAGTGAGTTCTCATGCCCTGGTGCAGCACCGCGTGACCGGTGTACAGTTCACCGGAGCCGTGTTCACCAACATCACCCATGACCACCTGGACTATCACGGCACCTTTGACGAGTACATCCGGGCTAAGAAACTGTTTTTTGACAACCTGAATAAGAAAGCGTTCGCCCTGGTGAACTCTGACGACAAGCGGGCTATGGTGATGCTGCAGAATACCAAAGCCACCAAGTACACTTACGCCCTCCGCAAAGAAGCTGATTTCAAGGCCCGTTTGCTGGATAATTCCATTCAGGGTTTGCAACTGGAGTTGGAAGGACAGGAGGTGTGGTTCCGGTTGATTGGCACCTTCAATGCCTATAATCTGCTGGCCGTGTTCGGTGCTGCCATTTTGCTAGGCGAAGATAAGCAGGAAGTACTGGCTAGTCTCTCCAGCCTGACCTCGGCCGCTGGCCGGTTTGACTACGTGGTGTCTCCCGGCCAGATCACCGGCATTGTGGATTACGCCCATACCCCGGATGCGCTGGAAAACGTGCTGCAAACGATTCAGCAGATCCGGAAGCCGGAGCAGAAGGTGATCACCATTGTGGGCTGTGGCGGAAACCGGGATGCTACCAAGCGTCCGGTCATGGCTGATATCGCTGCCAAGATGAGTGACCGCGTGATCTTGACCTCTGATAACCCACGTGACGAAGATCCGCAGGAAATTTTGAACCAGATGCAGGCGGGCGTGAAAGCGACAGATCTGAGAAAAGCCTTGTCGGTGATTGACCGCCGGGAAGCCATCAAAACCGCGGTGCTGCTAGCCGAAGCCCAGGACATCATTCTGGTGGCGGGTAAAGGGCACGAAACTTATCAAGAGGTGAAGGGCGTGCGCTCTCCTTTTGATGACAAGCAAGTGCTGCAGGAATCGTTTGCCTTGCTGCAGAAATAACCGCGCAAAAAACAAGACAATGACCAAAGAAGACCGGGAAACCTTCTTCTTTTGATAATACGAAACGGATGCTTTATTACCTTTTTGATTTTTTAGACAGGCAATTTGACTTCTACGGGGCGGGTGTAATGCGTTACATCTCGTTCAGGGCCGGATTGGCTGCGCTTGTCTCACTTCTGATTGCCATGATTTTTGGGGGACGCCTCATTCGGTTGCTGCATCGCAAGCAAGTGGGGGAGTCTATCCGTGATCTGGGTCTGGAGGGACAATTGGAGAAGAGAGGCACGCCTACCATGGGTGGCCTCATCATCATACTGGCCATTCTATTACCCACTCTGCTTTTTGCCCGTCTGGACAACGTGTACATTCTCCTGATGCTGGTGTCCACCGTGTGGTTGGGCGCCATCGGGTTCCTGGACGACTACATCAAAGTGTTCCGCAAGAACAAAGAAGGCTTAGCGGGCCGTTTCAAGATTCTTGGTCAGATTGGTTTAGGATTAATAGTGGGGTTGACCCTGTTTTTCTCCGAGGATGTAGTAGTGCGCCAATATCTGACTTCAAAGGGGCTTTCGGCCATTGATGTGTCTGGTACGTTCTCCGATGTCCGGAAAATGATCACCACCGTGCCATTTACCAAAAACAATGAGTTGGATTACCATCAATTCTTCAGCTTCGCGAGTCCGGTTTTGGGTTCGTATGCGCGTTTCCTGTATGTGCCTCTGGTAATCATCATCATTACGGCCGTGTCAAACGGCGCTAATATCACCGACGGCATTGATGGGCTGGCAGCGGGTACTTCGGCCATCATTGGGACCACCTTGGCGGTGTTTGCCTGGGTATCGGGTAACTCCGTTTTCGCCGATTACTTTGACATCATGTACATTCCTAACACGGGTGAGTTAGTGATTTTCTGTACCGCGTTTGTGGGGGCCTGCGTGGGATTCCTGTGGTACAACTCCTATCCGGCCCAGGTGTTCATGGGTGATACCGGTTCCCTTTCCATTGGCGGCATTATCGCCGTTTTGGCCCTGATTCTAAGAAAAGAGCTCTTAATTCCTATCCTGTGCGGCATCTTCCTGGTGGAGAACCTTTCGGTGATGCTGCAGGTGAGCTATTTCAAATACACCAAGAAAAAGTACGGCGAGGGCCGACGCATTTTTAAGATGTCGCCGCTGCACCACCACTACCAAAAGCTAGGATATCATGAGTCCAAGATCGTGTCACGCTTCTGGACGGTGGGTATCATGCTGGCCATTTTGACCTTGGTGACCTTGAAGTTAAGATAAGCTGGTTTAAGGCTCATATTTAGAAAACAGGCGCAAAACACGATTTAATAAAATAAACGAATGCCAAAAATAGCCATACTAGGAGCAGGGGAGAGCGGCGTAGGAGCAGCCTTGTTGGCGCAAGCCAAAGGCTTTGACGTGTTCGTCTCAGATAAAGGTTCCATTGCAGAAAAGTACCGGATGCAACTGACCCAGGCGCAGATTCCTTTTGAGGAAGGAACGCACACGCTGGAGCAGATCTACGCGTCCGTTGAAATCATCAAAAGCCCAGGCATTCCAGACACGGCTCCTGTGATTCAAGGTGCAGCCGAAAAAAACATTCCGGTGATCTCGGAGATTGAGTTTGCCGGGCGCTATGCTTCCGGAAAGTTCATCTGCATCACGGGTACCAACGGCAAAACCACTACCACGCTGCTGACTTACCATTTGCTGAAAAGCGCTGGGTTGAAAGTGGCCTTGGCTGGTAACGTGGGTGAAAGCCTGGCTGGAAAAGTGCTGGAGGGTGGATACGATTACTACGTGGTGGAACTGAGCAGTTTTCAATTAGATAATATGTACAGCTTTAAAGCTGACATTGGCATTCTGCTCAACATTACCCCAGACCACTTGGACCGCTACGGGTACAAAATGGAGAACTACGCGGCCGCCAAGTTCCGGATCGCGCAGAACATGACCTCGACAGAGTACTTCCTCTTCAACCAAGACGATGCCGAAATCCGGAAATACCGCGCTGCGCATGAGGTGCCGGGTACGCAAGTGCCTTTCGGCTTGAAAGAGGGAGAAGGTTTAGCCATTCAATACCAAGGTCAGGCAATTCAAGCCTCTTTTGCCCAAATCAGCGCAAAAGTAGACACTTTTAAATCGCCTTTGATAGGGCAGCACAATCAATACAATACCATGGCGGCCATAGGGGCAGCATTGCTGGTAGGGATTGCGCCAGAACAGATTGAAGAAGCTTTGGGCACGTTCCAGAATGCCGAGCACCGCTTACAGCCAGTAGGCGAGGTAGACGGCGTCCGGTTCATCAATGATTCCAAAGCTACGAACGTGGAAGCCGTTTGGTATGCGCTGGACGGTATTCAGCAGCCTATTGTGTGGGTGGTGGGCGGCACCGACAAAGGCAACGATTATTCCACTTTGCAGCCTTTGGTGCAGGAAAAAGTGAAAGCTATTGTGTGCTTGGGCGTGGATAACAGCAAGCTTTTAACCTCTTTCTCTCAATTTGGCTCCAAAATAGTGGAGACCAGAGATGTGCAGGAAGCGGTGCAATTGGCCAAAGATTTTGCGGAAGCTGGTGATGTGGTATTGCTTTCCCCTGCTTGCGCCAGCTTTGACCTTTTCAACAATTACGAACACCGGGGCCGTGCATTTGCCGCCGCAGTTGCCACCCTTAATTCTACTGTAGCATGACACCTATCAAAAACTGGCTTCGCGATAACTTAAAAGGCGACCCTATTTTGTGGGGAATTGTCTTGTCTTTCGGGCTCATCAGTATTGCCGTGGTGTACTCGGCTACGGGTACCCTGGCGTACAAAAAAATGGGAGGTAACACTGAGTACTACCTCTTCAAACATTCCAGCTTGATCTTTATCGGGTTGGCGTTTGTGTGGTTGGCCCATAAAATCAACTACCGCTACTATGCCAAACTGAGCTTGCTGGCCCTGATTTTCTCCGTGCCCTTGCTGATTTATACCTACCTGAAGGGCTCCAACATCAACGAGGCCTCTCGTTGGTTGACCATTCCGGTCATCAACCAAACGTTTCAGCCTTCAGATTTGGCCAAACTGGCCTTGATCTCTTATCTGGCCAGTATCCTGAGCAAGCGGCAGATGAACATTGAATCTAAGCAGACTTTGATTCCGCTGTTCTTGTGGAGCGGTTTGATTTGCGGGCTCATTGCCATGAGTAACATCTCTACCGGTTTGCTTTTATTCCTGACTTGCCTTCTACTGATGTTCATCGGCCGAATTCCTATGAAGTCCATCATGATCATGATTGCCGTGGGAGCTTTGTTCGGAACCATCGCTTTGGCCCTGGGGCAACGGGCGCAGACTGCCATCAGCCGGATTGAAAACTTCATGGACGAAGACCAGACCGTCTTCCAGTTAGAGCAGTCCTACATAGCCATTGCTACGGGAGGGGTTCTGGGGAAAGGCCCTGGAAACTCAGACCAGCGTAACGTGCTGCCCCACCCGTACTCTGACTTTATTTACGCCATCATCATTGAGGAATACGGCATGGTGGGCGGCGCGGTCATTCTCTTCCTATACCTGGCTTTCCTATACCGGGGCATGATGGCGGTGACCAACAGCTTGGGAGCCTTCGGCGGATTGCTTTCCGCCGGCATCAGTTTCAGTCTGGTGATCCAGGCCATGGTGAACATGGGCGTGGCCGTTGGTCTTGGCCCGATTACCGGTTTGCCCTTACCGCTGCTGAGTATGGGAGGAACCTCACTGATCTTCACTGGTATCTCCATTGGTATTATCCTGAGTGTGAGCCGCAGCGAGCACGAAGCGAAGATTGCCGCCACGCCCTCCGCGAACAAACCTGTTAATGTGTTGACTCATGCCTGAAAGACAGTATAGATTCATCATCAGCGGCGGGGGCACGGGCGGGCACATTTATCCGGCAGTGGCTATTGCCAACGAGATCAAACGTCTTCACCCCACGGCGGAGATCCTGTTTGTGGGCGCGAAAGGCCGCATGGAAATGACGCGGGTGCCGGAAGCGGGTTATAAGATTATTGGTCTCTGGATCAGTGGGTTGCAGCGCCGCCTGACGGTAGATAACCTGTCGTTCCCGCTGAAGGTGATTTCCAGCGTTCGCAAATCGAACAAAATTATAAAAGACTTCAAGCCAGATGCAGTGGTGGGGGTAGGCGGTTACGCCAGTGGCCCTTTGCTGTACGCGGCTACCAAAATGGGGATTCCATCTCTTATTCAGGAACAGAATTCCCACGCGGGCATCACCAATAAGCTGTTGGCCAACAAGGTAGACAAAGTCTGTGTGGCCTATGACAGCATGTACAAGTATTTCCCCAGCGCTAAAATCGTGCTGACGGGCAATCCGGTACGGCGCGACATCACCGAGTTGGAAGGCAAGCGGACCGAAGCCATGCAGTTCTTCGGGCTCAACCCAGAGCGGTTGACTTTCTTGGTGATTGGCGGCAGTTTGGGGGCGCGTACCCTAAACCAAAGCACCGAGCAAGCCCTGCAGAAGATTCAGCAAGCGGGGTATAACCTCCTTTGGCAAACCGGCAAAACCTACTTCCCAACTGCTGAGACCTCGGTCAGGGACTTTCCCGCCGATCAGATCAAGGCTTCTGATTTCATCAAGCGGATGGATTTGGCGTATGCCGCCGCCGATGTGGTAATCTCCCGCGCCGGGGCGCTTTCCATTTCTGAGTTGTGCCTTGCCAAAAAGCCATCCATTCTGGTGCCTTCGCCTAACGTAGCCGAAGACCATCAGACCAAAAATGCCATGGCCCTGGTGCAGAAAGATGCCGCAGTATTGGTGAGAGACGTTGAAGCTTCGCAGAACCTGTGGAACACCGCCTTTGACCTGGCAAAAGATACCGCCAGGCAGCAAACCTTGCGGCAGAATATTGCTCAGTTAGGAAAGCCCCACGCGACGGAGGCCATTGTTCAAGAACTTTTGAAACTAATCTGATGAACCTGCACCAATACCGCCATATCTATTTCCTTGGAATCGGGGGCATTGGCATGAGTGCCCTGGCCCGGTGGTTTCTGGCCAAAGGGTTTGCTGTGGCAGGGTATGATAAAACCCCCACTCCGTTGACCCAAAAACTGGGAGAGGAGGGAGCAACCATCCATTTTGAGGATGAGGTGGAACTGATTCCAACTTCCTTTCGCGAAAACAAGGCAGAAACGCTGGTGATTTTGACCCCAGCGGTTCCCAAAAACCATACAGAGCGTCAGTACCTGGAGCAGGAAAACTTTACCATTATGAAGCGCTCTCAGGTGCTCGGCCTTTTAACCCAGGACCAATACCTGGTAGCTGTGGCGGGCACGCACGGCAAAACTACCACCTCGTCCATGGTGGCCCATCTGTTGCATCACGCCCAGGTTTCCACGTCTGCCTTTTTAGGGGGCATTTCCACCGATCTAGGCTCAAACTTGTTGTTGCCTCATGCCCAGGAAGAGCGTGCACTGGCGGTGGTAGAGGCCGATGAGTACGACCGTTCGTTCCTGACCTTGCACCCCGACATTGCCATTGTTACCTCCACTGACCCAGATCACCTGGACATCTATGGGGAGAAAGAAGCCCTGGTGGAGTCTTTCCGGCAGTTTGTGCGGCAGATAAAACCAAATGGCTATTTGTTGCTCAACCATACCGCTGACCAAAGTCTGGCAGAGGCGGTGGATGCATCAGTGACGGTAATTCGCTATGGGCTTGAAAATGAGGAGTTAGCTGCCCTGGATGTGGAAATTGCCGAGGGAGCCATGAAATTTTCAGCGAAGGGATGGAACTTACTGCTGCCTCAGACTGCTTTGCAGGTGCCCGGTTTTCATAACGTGGAGAACGCTTTAGCGGCCGCTCAGGCGGTCTCTTTGTTGGGGGTTCCCACTGAAAAAATACAGGAGGGAATTTCTAGATATACCGGTGTAAAAAGAAGGTTTGAAAAAGTATTTTCGTCTGAAAAAAGAGTATATTTAGACGATTATGCTCACCACCCCAGAGAGATAGAGGCGTTCCTTCAATCGGTAAGGGCGCTGTATCCGGGGCAGAGGCTGAGAGTAATTTTTCAACCGCACTTATTTACTCGCACCCGCGATTTTTTAGATGGATTTGCCCGAAGCCTTAGCCTCGCGGATGAGGTATGGCTCTTGGACATTTATCCCGCCCGGGAATTGCCTATTCCCGGTATAACATCGGCTCTGCTGCTTGACCAATTAACAACAGACAGGCTTCTTTTGACCAAAAAAGAGGTTCTGAAGTTATTGGCTAAAAACTTGGATTATAATGTGTTGGCTACTGTAGGGGCAGGCGATATTGACACCTTGGTGCCAGAGATAAAAAGTTTACTGGAGGAAATGGACCATGTATTGGAATAGAAAGGTAAAAGCGCTTCTATTTGCGGTATTTTGCATGGGGGGATTTGTTTTTTTAGCAGGTTTTTCTAAGGCAAGACAGGAGGGAAAAATATGTAAAAAAGTTAATATTAAAATTGATAATGAGTATAACAATTACTTTCTTAGTGAATCGGAAGTAATGGCGCTGCTGACCCGAAATGGAAGTCAGCCGCTCACGGGAATGAAAAAAGAGGAGATTGACCTCAAGCGACTGGAAATGCGAATTAAATCGCATAAATTTGTGAGGCAGGCGGAGGTCTCTCGTGATCTGGAGGGAAATATAAATGTCTCCATACAGCAAAACCGGCCTATTGCCAGGTTGCTAAGCACTGAAAAGGACGTGTATCTGGACGAAGAAGGAAATCAACTGCCTTTGTCTTCCCTGTACACAGCCCATGTCATTCCTGTGACAGCTTCAGTGGAGACATCTAAGGCTAGTTCTTTTTTTCAGGACTCTGTGGGCATCGCATATTTGTCTCTGCTACGGTACATTGAAAATGACCCGTTTTGGAACGCCCAACTAGCCCATATGGACATTGACCAGAAAGGCAAAGTGAGCTTCCTGACGCAAGTGGGAGATCAGCGCATAGAATTTGGGAAACCGGTTCATGTGCAGGAGAAGTTTAAAAAGCTTTTCATCTTCTATAAGGAAGTGATGCCAGTGGTGGGCTGGGACAAGTACAGCCGCTTGAATGTAGAATACAAGGATCAGATTATTTGTGAATAGATAACAACATGACGCAGAACGACAAAATAGTTGTAGGCTTAGACATTGGAACAACCAAAATTTGCGCGCTGGTAGGTAGAAAGAATGAGTATGGGAAGCTAGAGATCCTTGGCTTGGGCAAAGCAGTATCTGAGGGGGTAGTGCGGGGCATGGTGAGCAACATTGACAAAACTGTTGAAGCCATCCGGAAAGCGATAAGACAGGCAGAGGAGCAATCTGGCATTGACATCAAGGTAGTGAATGTGGGTATTGCCGGGCAGCATATCAAGAGCTTGCAACACAATGGGAGCATCACCCGCACGTCTTTAGACAGCGAGATCACCGTTGAGGACGTGAACCGTCTTACCAATGACATGTACCGTTTGGTAACTCCTCCCGGAAGTGAGATCATTCACGTAATGCCACAAGACTACAAAGTGGATTACGAAGATGGCATCATGGACCCAGTGGGTATGTCTGGCGTGCGTCTGGAGGGCAATTTCCACATCATCACGGCTCAGTCTAACGCGGTGAATAACATCACCAAGTGCATTACCCGTGCCGGATTGGAGATTGACCAATTGATCCTGGAGCCCTTGGCCTCTTGCATGTCTGTGCTGAGCGAAGAAGAGCGCGAAGCCGGTGTGGCTCTGATTGACATTGGAGGTGGTACCACAGACCTGGCTATTTTCAAAGACAATATTATTCGCCATACGGCAGTTCTTCCTTTCGGAGGCAATATCATCACCTCTGATATTAAGCAGGGATGCATGGTCATGCAAAACCAGGCAGAGCAGTTGAAGGTGCGTTTTGGGAAAGCGATTGCTGACGAAGCCTCTGATAATGAGATCGTTTCCATCCCTGGCTTGCGTGACCGGACACCAAAAGAAATCTCCTTGAAAAACCTTGCTTTCATTATTGAAGCAAGAATGGAGGAAATTGTTGAACTCGTTTACTCAGAAATTGTTAGAAGCGGGTATGCCAACCAATTAGCGGCAGGTGTTGTGATTACCGGAGGCGGTGCACAACTGCAGAACCTGGTGCAGTTAGTAGAGTACTTGACAGGCCTTGATGCCCGTATCGGTTATCCGAATGAGCATTTGGGAAAGAGCAAGATAGACTCTGTTAAAAGCCCCATGTTTGCAACTACCGTTGGTTTAGTTTTGGCAGGTTACCAGGCACTGGATGAGCGGGTGAACCGCTACACAGAGATGGCTAACACTCCGGTTGTCCGGAGCACAAATGAAGTAAAACCAGTTCAGAAGTCTAGCAACAGTGGAGGTGGGGTAGGTTTCTTCAGTAAAATTGTGGAGCGTACCAAAAGCATGCTGATCGATGATTTTGACGATAAGCAACAGAACTATTAACGCGTAATTTCAGGAGAGATAACATGAGTTTTTCATCGTATAAGTTTGATGTGCCATCACACTCCAAATCCATCATCAAGGTAATTGGTGTTGGCGGGGGAGGAAGCAATGCCGTGAACCACATGTTCAACCAAGGCATTAAGGACGTGGAGTTTGTGGTGTGCAATACCGATGAACAGGCGTTAAAAAGCAGCAGTGTGCCTAACAAACTCCAGATTGGTACCACTCTTACCGAAGGTCTGGGAGCCGGGGCTAACCCGGAGCGTGGCAAGCAAGCTGCCTTAGAAAGCAAAGAAGAGATCAGAGAGTTGTTGGGGGCCCATACCAAAATGGTTTTCATTACCGCGGGTATGGGTGGTGGAACAGGTACTGGTGCCGCTCCGGTGATTGCCAAAGTGGCGAAGGAGATGGACATCCTGACAGTGGGTATTGTAACTGCTCCTTTCGCTTTTGAAGGGCGTAAAAAACGCACCGCTGCCGATAACGGGATAAAAGAACTCAGTGAGAACTGTGACACCGTTCTGGTTATCCTTAATGATAAATTACGTGAAATGTTTGGGAACCTGCCTATCAGGGCGGCGTTTGCTAAAGCAGATAACGTCTTAACTACTGCCGCCAAAAGTATTGCCGAGATCATCACGGTGACTTCTGAGGTGAACGTAGACTTTGAAGACGTGAAAACGGTCATGAAAGATTCTGGTGCCGCGGTAATGGGTTCTGCCATTACAGAAGGCGAAAACAGAGCCTTACGTGCTGCCGAAGAATCATTGTCTTCTCCGTTGCTTAACAACACAGATATCCACGGGGCCCAGAAAATTCTTCTTTCCATCATGTCTGGTGACCAGGCTGAATTGGAAATGGATGAATTAACCGAGATTACGGATTACATCCAGGAGAAAGCAGGCGATGACTCTGAAGTGATTTTCGGTCATGGTATTGATTCTTCTTTGGGTACCAGCATCCGGGTAACGGTAATTGCTACAGGTTTTGCACGCGAAATCGAAAGCCTGCCAGCCCCAAAAAAGTCTATTGAGGCAGCAGCACCAACCGGAGCAACTGCGCCTCAGGCCTTAACTGAGGAAGTTGTAGAGCCAGTAGCTCCTGTGGTTTCTGCCACGTATTCGGTAACCCCTCCAGCTTCTGCTACCCAGTTGGTAGCCAATGAGCCGGTGCGTAAACCAGCCCCCGTAGCAGAGAACACCAACCGGATCGTTTTTGACCTGGATTCTGACAGCGGCATGATCTCTCCTTCGTATGAAGAGGAAACCATCATCACGCCAGAGCCGGTTCAGGAGATAAGAGATCCGCAGCAGAACAGAATGGATGAGCGCCGTGAGCGTCTTCGTAGATTGAGCGCTGATGCTTATTCAGATGCTTCTATCAAAGAAAAACTGGAGGTGCCTGCTTACCTGCGCAGAAATGTGCAATTGGAAAATGTAATTCCTTCGGCTGAGCAGAAAATCTCTCGCTTCAACCTGAATGATGACAATGAGCTTTTAGGAGACAACCGTTTCCTACACGATAATGTAGACTAGGCCTTTAGCCCTGTTTTCAAAAAAGAAGCCCTGAAACGGATTGCGTTTCAGGGCTTCTTTTTTATGGTTCGTTTTCTTTATTTCGGCAAACGGTGTTAGTTGTTGAAGGCTGTCTAATCACAGACTAAACCTCATTTCCCCTTAGAAAGGAAAAAACTCCGCCTCAGAAGGAAAGGAATTCTTCAATCTGCTCTTCTAGAAGCTGACGGTATAAAGCGTTGGTAAATTGGCCTTCCTGCATGTGTTTATGGATATAAGGGAACCGGGGTTTCTGGGCCAGAACATGCAATCCGCAGTAATGCAACACATCTGTGAGGTGACTGAGGGCAATGTTTCCGCCCTGGCTACCGGTAGATAAGCCTACCAATGCTCCTTTCTTCCAGCGCAATGCATCTGGGTATTCCAAGCCATCAATAAACGCTTTTAAAACCCCTGGGTATGAGCAATTGTATTCCGGCACAATGAATACGATCTTCTGAACCGCGGCCACGCGCTCTCTCAGGGTGATAAATTCCTGAGAGTATAATTCGCTTTTGTATAAGGTAGGGGAGGCAAAATCAAGCGGTAGGTCTTGCAAATCAAGTATCTCCGAAACTTGCCCTCTCGTCGAGAGGAGCTCCTGGTACAATTTGGCAACCTTCAGGGTGATGGAATTAGGCCGGTTGGTGCCGGATATAATTAGTATCATTAAGATATAGGTTTAGCTTAGATAACAGCATATGCAGGGCTAAAGTTACTGCTTTTTGCTTTTGGTCGCTTCTCCGCCAGATGAGGAACCATCTGGCTGTGATTTTAGGCCAATTTTCAGGAACAAGGCCAAAAAGAAAAGGCGAAGCTCCTTTATCGAAGCTTCGCCTTTGTTTATTGAATCAGTTGCTCTTAAACGTTCTCAGACGTGAAAGAAGCGTTGATGTACTCGCGGTTCAGCATGGCAATGTTCTCTAAAGAGATACCTACTGGACACTCAGCCGCGCAAGAACCAATGTTGGTACAAGCTCCGAAGCCTTCCTTATCCATTTGGGCTACCATGTTCTCCACGCGTGTTTTACGCTCTACCTTACCTTGTGGCAATAACGCCAACTGAGATACCTTGGCTGAAGTAAAGAGCATGGCAGAACCGTTCTTACAGGCGGCTACACACGCACCGCACTGGATACAGGTTGCCGCATCAAATGCTTTGTCGGCAATTGATTTTGGAATCGGAATTTCGTTTGCATCTGGCACACCACCTGTGTTCACAGAAATGTATCCACCCGCCTGCTGAATTCTATCAAGGGCAGAACGGTCGGTGCAAAGGTCTTTCAATACTGGGAACGGACCTGCTCTCCAAGGCTCAATGGTGATGGTGTCACCGTCAGAGAACTTGCGCATGTGCAACTGACACGTGGTAGTGCCACGCTCAGGACCGTGCGCCCGACCGTTGATGTACAAGCTGCACATCCCGCAGATACCTTCGCGGCAGTCATGGTCAAAGGCAACCGGATCAATGCCCTTCAGGAGCAAGTCCTCGTTCAGTACGTCCATCATCTCCAGGAAAGACATTTCTGGGGAGATATCTTTAATTTGATATGTTTCCAGCTTACCCGCTGATTGAAAGTTCTTTTGTCTCCAAACTTTCAGCGTCAGGTTCATTGGTTTGCTGTTTGGATTATTACCAGCCATTTCTTTCTAATTAAGAATTAAGAATGTTGAATTAGGAATCAGAAGAAGAGGAGTTCTTATGTATAGAACAAAGGTTGTCGCCTCTTAATTCTTATTCCTAATCCTTAATTATCCATTATTTGTAGCTACGCTGTGTCAATTTCACGTTCTCGAACTTCAGCTCCTCTTTGTGTAGCACAGACGGTTGGTTAGGACCGGTGTACTCCCACGCAGCTACGTAGGTGTAGTTCTCATCGTCACGAAGGGCCTCGTTTTCCGGAGTCTGGTACTCCTCACGGAAGTGACCACCACAAGACTCATTGCGGTTCAAGGCATCATCCACCATCAGTTCACCAAGTTCTAAGAAGTCAGCCACACGGCCAGCTTTCTCTAAGGTGATGTTCAGTTCTTCGTTTACACCCAGGATTTTCACATCTCTCCAGAACTCATCACGGAGTTTTCTGATTTCCTGCTTGGCATACTGAAGACCTTCGGCATTACGGGCCATACCGCAGTAATCCCACATCAGAAGACCTAAGGCTTTGTGGAAATCATCTACCGTTCTGGTTCCGTTGATGCTTAAAAGGCGGTTCACATCTGACTGTACTTTCGCCTCTGCTTCTTTGAACGCCGGGTGGCTTGTTTCAATACGAGTGGTTGGGTTTTGCGCCAGGTAGTCACCAATAGTGTAAGGGATCACGAAGTAACCATCGGCCAGGCCTTGCATCAGGGCCGAAGCTCCTAAGCGGTTCGCACCGTGGTCAGAGAAGTTACACTCACCAGTCGCATACAAACCAGGGATGGTAGTCATCAAGTTGTAGTCTACCCAAAGGCCACCCATGGTGTAGTGCACCGCCGGGTAAATGCGCATTGGTTGCTCATACGGGTTCTCACCAGTGATTTTAGCATACATCTCGAAGAGGTTACCATACTTTTGGCTGATGGCGTTCAATCCATCGCGTTTGATGGCATCCGCGAAATCAAGGTAAACGGCCAGTTTGGTGGTTCCTACGCCACGTCCTTCGTCGCAGGCCAGTTTGGCGTTACGGGAAGCCACGTCACGTGGTACCAGGTTACCGAAAGATGGGTATTTACGCTCTAAGAAGTAGTCACGCTCGTCTTCCGGTATTTGGTCTGCCGGGCGGTTATCACCTACTGCTTTAGGTACCCAAACACGACCGTCGTTCCGGAGGGACTCAGACATCAGCGTCAGCTTAGACTGGTACCCGCCCGATACCGGGATACAGGTTGGGTGAATCTGGGTGAAGCAAGGATTGGCGAACAAAGCACCTTTTTTATGGGCTCTCCAGATAGCCGTGGTATTAGAACCCATGGCATTGGTGGAAAGGAAGAACACGTTTCCGTAACCACCAGTAGCCAGAATCACGGCATGAGCGCTGTGCGATTCAATTTTACCTGTGATCAGGTGACGGGTCACGATACCACGGGCTTTGCCGTCTACCATCACCAGGTCCAGCATCTCGGTACGTGGGTACATCTTCACTTTACCGTAAGCAATCTGACGGTTCAGGGCAGAATAGGCACCCAATAATAACTGCTGTCCGGTTTGGCCCCGGGCATAGAAGGTCCGGCTTACCTGCGCACCCCCGAAGGATCGGTTCGCCAGCAACCCGCCGTACTCACGCGCGAAAGGAACCCCTTGCGCCACACACTGGTCAATAATGTTCACGCTTACCTGCGCCAGGCGGTACACGTTGGCTTCGCGGGCGCGGTAGTCACCTCCTTTGATGGTGTCATAGAACAGACGGTACACACTGTCACCGTCATTCTGGTAGTTTTTAGCGGCGTTGATACCACCCTGGGCAGCGATAGAGTGCGCACGACGTGGGCTATCCTGATAGCAGAATGCCTTTACGTTGTAGCCTAACTCAGCGAGGGTGGCTGCGGCAGAAGCTCCGGCTAGACCGGTTCCTACCACAATCACATCGTATTTACGTTTGTTAGCCGGGTTTACCAGCTTTACATTGAATTTATGCTTTTCCCATTTCTCGGCCAATGGACCGTCAGGAATCTTTGAATCTAAAATCATAATGATCTACTTAACTCAAAACAACGTCTTTGATGAAAAAGTAAAGTGGCATGGCGGCAAAACCAGCCGGAACCACAATTGAAAAGAAAGTACCAAACTTTTGGATAGCTGGCGTGTACTTCTTGTGGTTTAATCCCAGGGTGTGGAAAGAACTGGAGAAACCATGATACAAGTGGTATCCCAAAGCGATCTGTCCTAGCACATAGATTAACACATACCACCAGATATGAAACGATTGCACTACCACTGAGTACAAGTCATCATAATCAGTGCCCTCAATTGGAATCATGTTAGGCTCGCCAAAGCGGGCGCGCCAGAAAAAGTTGTACAAGTGAATGATCAGGAAAACGAGAATAACGGTACCCAGTAAACCCATATTGCGGGAAGACCAGTTGCTGTTGTCCTGAGGTCTGTTGTAGGCATACTGCACAGGTCTTACACTCTTGTTGCGGCGGGTAAGCACTAATGCCTCATAGATGTGAAACACGAAGCCTAATACCAGCACAATCTCCATGGTCCGGATGATGGGGTTTGTGGCCATGAAATGGGAGTAGATGTTGAAGGAAGCTCCTCCATCACCTTTGAACAATTGCAGGTTGCCCACCAGGTGCACCACCAAAAAAGAGCAGAGAAACAGACCAGTGACGGCTACCAAGAGTTTGCGGCCAATGCTACTGGAAAACGTTTTAGAAAACCAACTCATTTTGTTGTGTTAAGGTTGATAAATAAGGTGTGTAAAGGATTGGTTAAATCTTTTCAAAGGTACATGCCGCGGCTTTCTCAAGCAATTGTACCTTCTATTTTAAATGAATCTAAATTATTTGCTACTAGGGATTGCCTTTCATACGGGTAGTACCTGTTTTAGAACTGTTTTTGGAAAAAAAACCTAAAAACAGGATTTGATTATATGAATTACAACAGTAGAACCAAGTTTTCGTTATAGCCATAAACCTGTACATATATAACCATGGTACAATGAATTTGTTGTAATCGTCCATGGTCAGTCTAGAGATTCTTCTATCTTTGTTTCTGCATGCAAAACGCTACCATATGCCTCTAATTTTACCCAAATTGAGAGCCTTCCTGTTTGTGCTGTTTGGGCTGTTCCTTTTCTCCATAGTTGCCTCGCCCAAGGCACAGGCCACCCACTTACGCGCAGGTAACATTTACATCAAAAGTGATACAACTGCCGCCCGGAACCCGCTCAGGTTCTTTTTTACCTTGATAACGTACAGTGTGGCCCCGCCCCCTTTTGAGGATCTGGAAGCCACCTTGTACTTTGGGGATTGCACCAGCCAGCGCGTGCCCCGTGAGTCCAGAACCTTGATTTCTCCTCCGGGTTGCCCTAGCCAGAACAACACCTTTGTGAACATTTACCGGTTTGAGCACATTTACTCTGGCCCTGGTACCTTTACGGCGACTTTTGTTGGGGAGAACCGGAATGGGGGTATTGTAAACCTCTCTTCTTCTGTTCAGCAAACCTTCTTCTTACAGAGTACCCTCACCGTTGACCCGTTCTTAGGGATAAACCGTTCTCCTATTCTGCAAACCATTCCAATTGATGTGGCTGGCCGGAACCAGGTTTTCGTGCATAACCCAGGCGCCTATGACCCTGACGGGGATAGTGTCGCTTATAGAATGTTGGAGCCCCGAATCTCCAATGGTACCGATGCTTGCGGTAATCCTGTAGGCAGAACTGCTCCAGGATATCGGGGATTAGACAATTTTTTGGGCCGAGTGGATGACACTCGTCCGCCGGCGGGTTTCAGTTTCAATAACCGGACAGGCCAGTTGACTTGGAACACCCCCAGCGTACTTGGGGAATTCAACATTGCGTTTGCGGTAGAGGAGTGGCGTAATGGCCGATTGATTGGACAAGTAATCAGGGATATGCAAATTTTTGTGCGGGAAGATACAAACCAACCGCCCCGGCTTCTTATTCCTAAGGACACCTGTATAGTGGCTGGATCCTTCCTGCGTGACACCATACGGGCCAGAGATCCGGACAAGGACCCAGTGGTGATCTCTGCCATCGGGAGTATGCTTCCTCCCGCTTCTAACATGGCGTCTTTTCCCAAGCTTAATGATACCACCCATGTGTTCAACTGGCAGACCAGCTGCCAGGATGTGCGTAGGGAGCCTTATCAGGTAGTGTTCAGGGCAGAGGATAGGCCCACCACCTGTAAAATCTCCCTGGTAGACCTGCAGCCGTGGCGCATCACCATTGTCGGGCCGCCGCCGGTCTTGGTATCGGCGGTGCCACAGTCTAGCAGTAGTATCCGGCTTAACTGGAATAACTACGTCTGTCCGAATGCCACCATCATGTACATCTACCGGAGGGAGGGACCCTCAGACTTCAGGCCCGATACCTGTACCACTGGTATCCCGGCATCGGCGGGTTATACCTTAGTAGGGCAGGTGAGCGCCGGTGTAGTTACCTTCCTGGACAATAACAATGGTCAAGGGCTGGAGCGTAATAAAACTTATTGCTACCGTATTTACGCCGGATTCCCGGAACCTGCCGGAGGGGAAAGCCTTGCTTCTAACGAGGTGTGCGCCACGCTGGAGTCTATCTCCATCACCAAAGTAAGCGTTACGGAAACCAGCACCACCACTGGTAAAATACGGGTAGAATGGAGCAAGCCCCGGCCGGCGAATGTTGCCCAACTTACGGCGCCTTTCTCTTACCGTTTGTTGCGGGTGCAAGGCCAGAACCGGAGTGCCACCGCTGCTTTTACGCCGGTACCTGGGTACAATTTTACTAGCCTGAATGACACGGTATTCACCGATAATAACCTGAATACAGAAGATACCTCATACACGTATCGGGTGGAGTTCTACCATTCTGGTACCACCGGTAGCCCTACGGTTTTAGTGGATTCTTCATCGGCATCCAGCGTTCGACTGAGTGGACGAGCCAACGGACCCACCATGGAACTCACCTGGACCTATAATGTGCCTTGGAACAACGCCAGCACCCCTGCGCGAGCGCTATACCATGTCATCTACCTGGATACACAAGGGAACGGGAATTTTGTGAAATATGATAGCGTGCAGGCAACCGCTACCTCGGGTACCTACACCAAGGAAATTCCTTTGCTGCCGGGTCGGCAGTATTGCGCCTATGTGCAAACCAAGGGTACTTTCGATAATCCCTTCTTGCCAGACCCTATCCTGAACAACAGCCAGATTTTGTGTCTGACCAGGTTATGTGTTCCGGTGCTGGAGATTGACCCACTGGTGTGTGATGAGAACTTTGTGCCAAACGGACCTCCATTCTCCAATACACTTACCTGGAGGTTGCCACCGGGCTGCGATGCCACAGCCATTGATTTCTACACGCTGTACTACCGAGAGACCGACGAGGGTCAGTTTGTGAAAATTGCCACCGTGGATAATACCGGGTCAGCGGTTTACCAGTTCATTCACCAAAACTTGCTTTCTTACGCGGGTTGTTACGTAGTGACAGCCACTGATATGAACGGTTTGGAAGGAGAGCAAAGCAACATAGTTTGCAAAGACAACTGTATTGTCTTCTCGCTGCCTAACATCTTCACGCCAAACGGAGACGGTAGAAACGATACCTTTACCCCTAAACAAGGAGCAACCTTCATCAGAAGAGCTACGCTGCGGGTGTTTAACCGTTGGGGTAACAAAGTTTTTGAAGGTAGCGGAGATCCAGGCTTGAACTGGCGCGGGGTGGACAACAGCGGCAAAGCCCTTTCAGATGCCACCTATTTCTACCAAGTGGAAGTGGAGTTCTATGGAAGAACACCAGATGTGAGAACCTATAAAGGGTGGGTAGAGATAGTCCGGTAGAAAACCGTAATTCTTAATTGAAAATTAGCAATGGTGCCTGTTGTCTTACAATGGGCACCATTTTTATATCTTTGCGATTACCAAAAATCTAAACCATCCGTTTTTAAGCCTTTTAAGCGAAAGGAACCTAAAAACAACTCTAACACGCAACGCATGAAAGCATATGTTTTTCCGGGCCAGGGTGCTCAGTTTGTAGGAATGGGAAAAGACTTGTATGAGCAACACCAAGCCGCCAAGGACCTTTTTGAAAGAGCCAACGAGATCCTGGGTTTCCGGATCACCGATATCATGTTCTCCGGCACCGAGGAAGAACTGAAAGAAACGAAAGTAACCCAGCCAGCCATTTTCCTGCATTCAGTAATTCAGGCTGCGGTGGCCCAGGATTTCGCCCCTGAGATGGTGGCTGGTCACTCTCTGGGTGAGTTTTCTGCCTTGGTAGCCAATAAAGTACTGGCCTTTGAAGATGCGTTGCGGTTGGTTTCTAAAAGAGCCTTGGCTATGCAGGCGGCCTGCGAGGAGCAGCCTTCTACCATGGCGGCCATTTTAGGCCTGGAAGATGAAAAAGTAGAGCAAATCTGCGCAGAGGTGAACGATGTGGTCGTAGCTGCTAACTATAACTGCCCAGGCCAGTTGGTAATCTCTGGTACCATTGCCGGGGTAGAAGAAGCTTGCGAGCGCATGAAAGCCGCCGGTGCTAAGCGTGCGTTGATTCTTCCGGTAGGAGGGGCCTTCCACTCTCCGTTAATGAAATCTGCCGAGGCGGAACTAGAGCAAGCTATTATGCAGACTCAATTCAACCAAGGAATCTGCCCAGTGTATCAAAACGTAGATGCTAAACCACACCAAGACCCACAGGAGATCCAGCAGAACCTAATCAAGCAATTGACCGCTCCGGTTCGCTGGACCCAGTCGGTGCAGCAAATGATTGCTGATGGGGCTACCCAGTTCATTGAGTGCGGACCTGGTAAGGTATTGCAAGGGTTGGTTAAGAAGATTGATAAGAACGCAGAAGTAGGGCAGGTAAGCTAAACTTATCCTTTTCTTCTTCGGTTTTAGGCACACGTAATCAGATGGGGCACATGCAGCAGATTTTCAAGCAGAAATTACCAAAACAGCTCGTCTTTGGAATTGATATCTGTTTGTGTGCCCTCTCTTTTTTCATAGCCTACCTGCTGCGGTTTAACTTTGATTTAAAGAAGTACACCGAGCTCTCCGTTGCCCAGATGCTGCCCATTGTACTGGCGGTACGGGCGGTGGCATTTTACTATGGCAAAACGTTTGCGGGTATTCTTCGCTACACCAGCTTGGATGACCTACGTAAGCTATTCCTTTCGTTAACCACCAGTTCCTTTCTGTTGGTGGTTGCCCAATTGGTTTACAACAAGGTTCTGGGATACCAGAATTTCATTCCCATCTCGGTTCTCCTGATTGACTATTTAGGCTGCATTCTGGCGTTGTCGTTGTTCAGGGGATGGGCCAAGATTGTGCATTATGAGTGGACCCATGCCAATACCCATAAGGTAAATGTTGCCATTTTTGGCGCAGGCGAAGTAGGAACCATCACCTTGAGGACCCTGCAACAGGACATGGGCACCTACTACCATTTTGTTTCTTTCCTGGATGATGATGCCCAAAAGCAAAGCCTGATCATAAACGGGGTTCCGATTCAGAGCCCAGCCCAGGATTTGGCGCATCAGCTTTCCTCCCTGCAGATTGACTTGCTTATAGTAGCGGTTCAGCAACTGCCTATTGCCCGAAGAAGGCAATTAGTGGAGGCTTGTTTGAATGCGGGCGTTCAGGTGTTGGTGGTGCCTCCCGTGTATAAATGGATCAACGGGGAACTCAGTTTCAAGCAAATAAGGGAGGTACGTATTGAGGATGTACTGGGACGCCCTACCATTGAGATCGATTCGCCCCTTCTGCATAATGAATTACAGAACCGCACCATTCTGGTGACCGGGGCAGCGGGCTCCATTGGGAGCGAACTGGTGCGGCAACTGATCAAGTTTAAACCAAAGCAACTCATCCTCTTAGACCAGGCAGAATCTGCCCTGTATGATTTGGAACTGGAGCTGACCGAGCTGTACGTGAAGCTGAACTTTGAGGTGGTCTTAGGCGATATCTGCAACAAAGCCCGTATGGAAGCGATGTTCCGGAGTTTCAGGCCGGAGATTGTCTTTCATTGCGCCGCGTACAAGCACGTTCCTGTCATTGAGGAAAACCCTACTGAGTCTCTTAATACCAATATTCTAGGAACGAAGGTGCTGGCCGATTTGGCGGTGAAGTACCAGGTACAGAAATTCGTGCTTCTCTCCACCGATAAAGCCGTAAACCCAACCAGTGTGATGGGCGCCTCAAAACGGCTCTGCGAGATGTATGTGCAGGCCATGGACCATTATCTCCGCGATTCTGGTAACAAGCAAACCCGCTTCATCACCACTCGCTTTGGGAACGTATTAGGCAGCACGGGTTCCGTAATTCCCCGGTTCCGGAAGCAGATTGAAGAGGGAGGCCCCGTAACAGTAACCCACCCCGATATCTCTAGATTTTTTATGTCTATCAGGGAAGCCTGCCAGTTGGTGTTGGAGGCGGCGGCAATGGGCAAAGGAGGAGAGATCTACATTTTTGATATGGGTGATTCCATCAAGATTGTAGACTTGGCCAAAAAGATGATCAAACTCTCTGGGCTTACCTTGGGGAAGGACATCCAATTAGTTTATACAGGCCTTCGTCCTGGGGAGAAGCTGGAGGAAGAACTCTTCCACGAAAATGAATCCGTTCAAGCCACCGATCATCCTAAAATTAGTCTGGCTAACCTTCCTGCTCCGCACAGCGAGAAAGTTATCCAGGAGATTCAGGTACTCATTGATTTGTTTACCTCTCAAAACAATGTAGCGGTCATCAAGAAGATGAAGGAGATGGTTCCTGAATACGTGAGCCAGAACTCCGTTTACCAGAAGTTTGATACCAGAAGGTAATTTGCTAATGAGCCATTAGCTGGTAAAGCAAACCTCTTCTTCCTTTTTTTCCTGTTTTCCGGAAAGTAAACCCAAAAGTTCTATTTAAGGATTTTACCTAATCTTCTGGGGTTTCTAATAGAACTCCTTACTTCCAATCATCCCATCATTAACACATCAAGTAATAGGTTTTACTTCTAACTGATCTGGGCACTCTTTCAGTAACTCAGTGATTGTCTTTTGAAGAACGGGGTGCATAAAGTCTGGGCAAACTTCTGCTAAGGGAGTTAACGTGAACCGGCGGAGGTGAAGTTGGGGGTGGGGCAGGTGGAGTTCCGCCGTTTCCATAACCGCTTGCCCGTAAAAAAGAAGGTCTATGTCAATGACCCGGGCACCCCAGCGTTCCTTCCTAATTCTACCTAGTTCCTGTTCTGTCCGTTGGGTGAGAGCCAGCACCACTCTGGGAGAGAACCCCGTCCTGAAAACCAACACCTGGTTTAAAAACGAGGGCTGATCAGTGAGGCCCCAGGCCGCAGTTTCATAGAACTTTGATTTTTGCGCTGCTTTCCCGAAAAGGGCTTCTAAACGGGTGGTGGCTTCTGTAAGGTAAAACACGCGGTCGCCCAAGTTGCTGCCCAATAACAAGTACAAAGAAGTCATTATAGGCGGTTTAGGGCTTCCTGGAAGAACGTGATGGTTTTATCGGCGGCGGCTTTGGCAAGGGCAGGGAGCTCTGGTTGCGCATACGGGTGACGTCCTCCAAAGGAGTGATCCCCATTGGGCAGCAAGTACAGCTCGGCAAAAGGGTTCAAGGCATGCAGGTCATGCGCCATCTGCACTGGTAAGGTCTCGTCTTGTTCACCGTGCAGGATGAGTAAGGGCATGCTCAATTTCTCCACTGCTTTTGGAATATTCAACCGGTTCCGGTTGGCATGGAAGTTCTCCACCAGTTGGTAGTACAAAGGCATTTGCTGCCCCGTCCGGACGTTGTGGATGTACTGCACCCCGTCATTTTTCCAGCGATCCATGACCTCCGGTGACCATCGTTGGTCTATGTCACTGATGGCAGACCAAGTGGCCACCCCGGTAACATGCGCGGCCTCGGTGGCTTTCAAAAGCACCAATCCGCCCCCGCGGCTGTGGCCAATCAGAAAGATGAAATCGGGGTTCATTTCCTCGGCAGGAATCTGGGCAGGGTTGTCTTTCAGGTGCTCCAGCAGCGTGCCCACATCGTCTAGCTCAATGCAGAAATTGTTGTTCCCGAAGGCTTCCATGTTGGTCAGATCAGCGCCGTCTGGTTCTACGCCGTTGTGCGAAAGGTTGAGCTTCACAAATACAAAGCCGTGCCGGGCAAAGTAGTCGGCGAGCAGGTTGAAATGCCCCCAATCTTTGAATCCCTTGAAACCGTGCACAAACACTATCACCGGTTTTGGGTTACTATCCTGGAGCCATCGGGCGTCAACGGCAAAGTCCCGGCCGTGCGGAGAGGAGAGAAGAAAGTCTGCGCGCTGTATCATGGAAAAGAATATCTGAAAAAGGCGACGAAGTAACACCCGAATAACGGCAAATCCAAACCCGGCGTTTGCTTCTGAGGGCAGCGCCTCGTAATATTGCGGTCCAAGATGAGCAGCCCCTTAAACCAGATACAGGCCCCGATTGCAATTGAGATGCAGGAGTTCGAAAAGAAATTCCGCCAGTCTATGCAATCAAACGTTTTGCTCCTGGATAAGATCATGGGCTACATTGTGAAACGCAAGGGAAAGCAGATGCGCCCCATGTTCGTTTTCTTTATGGCCAAGCTCATTCAGGAACAGATCCCCGATGCCACTTACCGGGGTGCCGCCCTGATTGAACTGCTACACACTGCCACCCTAGTGCACGATGACGTGGTAGACGACTCCAACTACCGCCGGGGCTTTTTCTCGGTCAACGCTCTCTGGAAAAACAAGATTGCCGTGCTGGTGGGCGATTACCTGCTCTCCAAAGGACTGCTGCTTTCCCTGAATAACGATGATTTTGGCTTGCTGAAGATCGTGAGCAACGCCGTGCGCGAAATGAGCGAAGGAGAGTTGCTGCAGATGGAGAAAGCCCGCCGCCTGGACATCACCGAAGATGTGTACTTTGACATCATCCGGCAGAAAACCGCGTCGCTTATTGCTTCTTGCTGCGCCGTAGGTGTGGCCTCCGTAGGGGCTGATGCGGAAACGGTGGAACGCGCCCGCCTGTTTGGGGAGAAAGTAGGGTTGGCTTTCCAAATCAAAGACGATTTGTTTGACTATGGCACCGCCGAGATTGGGAAGCCGGTGGGCATCGACATCAAGGAAAAGAAGATGACATTGCCGCTGATCTATGCCCTGCAGCAAGCCGATTGGCTCACCAAACGCCGGGTCATCTACAACGTCAAAAACAACAACGGCAAAGCCGATAAAATCAACGCCGTTATTGACTTCGTCAAAAAATCAGGTGGGTTGGAGTACTCCATCCAGTGCATGAATAGCTTGCACGCCGATGCCCTCCAGATTCTGCACACCTTTCCGGCCTCCCCATCACGCGACTCGCTGGAACAACTCATCCGCTATACTATTGAGCGGGAGAAGTAGGGCTTTTCCGTTTTTTGCCTATTTCCCCAAAACACCTTTAAAACAGAAGCGGCGCCGATTTAGAAATCGGCGCCGCTTCTGTTTTAAAACCTATATGTGGTTTATTTCTCCGCTAATAGTTCATCAATGGTCTTGTTGAACTCCTGCACAAACTCATCATAGTATTTGCCGGTCCCGGGGCCGGAAAAGCCCGTGTGGATCTTCCGTACCTTACCTTGTTTGTCAATGAAGATAGTGGTAGGGAAGGAGAGTACATGGTTAAGGGCCGGAAGCGATTTGGCTACCAGTTCTTTGTCTTTGGTGCCGCCAATCAATAGAGTATAAGGCACGTTCAGGCGATCGCGCATCTTCTCCACGCGTGCTTTGGCTTTGTCAAACTCAGGGCTTACCTCGTAACCCAGGCCTACGACCTCAACCCCGCGGCTTTTATTCTTCTCATACCAGGGAGCCAGGAACTTGGTCTCGTCCATGCAGTTGGGGCACCAGGACCCGAAAATCTGAGCGACCACCACCTTACCTTTGAACTGCGGATCGGAAAGGGAGACTTTCTTGCCATTCAAGTCAGGGAAGCTGAAGTCCAGGCGGTCATAACCGGGTTTCAGGTAGGTGAGGGTATCAGCGGAAGCCAGTTTGAAGTCAGCGTTCCGTTTGGCAACCCATGCCTCATGGCCTGATTGGCCGGCGTAAAAATCACCTTTTAAGGTGCCGTCTTGGTTGCCTGTGGCGGTGAAAAGGAACGCGTGTGCTCCGTCAAAAGCTGACAGTTTCAGTTTGTCTCCGTCCACTTCGCCTTGTAGGTACCGGTAATCACCGGTGGTTGTCAAGAAGGTACCGGTCAGGGCATTGCCTTTCTGTACAAACTCCCCAATGGCCGGGTAGGTCTTGCCGCCTTCCTCAGTGAAAGCCACTTCCCACTTACCAGACACGTCTATGGCTGGTTTGGCAGGGTTTTCAGAAAAACGGGTTGTTTTCCCGTGCTCGGCGGTGAAAGGAAGGCTGTAAGGCTGGGCTTGGTCTTTCCGTTCCCAACGCCCTTTCAATTGGCTTCCCTCCAGTTTGGCAATGAGGGCAGCATCAAAAATGTGCATCTGAAGGCGTACACTGTCCTGCTGATGTGAAATTTCATTGATCAAAATTTTCTCATCTCCGTTAATGAGATGGGCAACTTGTTTCCCGTCCTGTTCAGAAACGGTGAAGTTGAACGGCATTTCCTGGCCACTTACCTTAATGATACCACGCCAGGAACCACTGCTTAACTCATCTGACGAAGAAGAGGAGCAGGCCTGAAAACCCAGAGATGCCGTGAAAAGGGCAAAAAAGGAGAATCTGGAAAGGGAAATCTTGTTCATCCTGTAAAAGTACGGTACACCCTTGAATTTGCAACAGGCAACTAAGAACCTTTGCAGATAGGGTGTTTTAAACACTTGTGTAAAAGTGTTCTGTTTGCGACATTTGTGCGCGACGTTAGTAGCACTGAACTTAAAAAATACAAAGCAGATCTATGGCATTTGATGTAGACATGATCAAGGCGGTGTATGCGAATCTGGGTGACCGGATTGCGGCAGCACGTACGGCAGTTGGCCGGCCTTTAACACAAACTGAGAAAATTCTTTACGCCCACTTATATAATGGTTCCGCTACGGAGGCGTATGAGCGGGGTAAGTCCTACGTTGACTTCGCGCCAGACCGCGTTGCCATGCAGGATGCAACCGCTCAGATGGCTTTGCTTCAGTTCATGCAAGCTGGTCGTCCAACTGTAGCGGTACCTTCATCAGTACACTGCGACCACTTGATCCAGGCCCGTGTGGGTGCTGACCAGGATTTGGCCGAGGCTTATACAGAAAACAAAGAGGTGTATGATTTCCTAGCCTCTGTATCCAATAAATATGGTATTGGGTTCTGGAAACCAGGTGCGGGTATTATCCACACCGTGGTATTTGAGAACTATGCCTTCCCGGGCGGAATGATGATCGGTACCGACTCTCACACGCCTAACGCGGGTGGTTTGGGTATGATCGCGATTGGTGTGGGTGGTGCCGATGCCGTTGACGTAATGGCCGGTATGGCTTGGGAATTGAAATTCCCAAGAATCATTGGGGTAAAACTAACCGGTAGATTAAGCGGTTGGGCTGCACCAAAAGACATTATCCTGAAAGTGGCAGGTATCTTGACCGTAAAAGGTGGTACCGGTGCCATTGTAGAATACTTTGGTGAGGGTGCCGCAAACATCTCTTGCTCTGGTAAATCTACCATCTGTAACATGGGTGCCGAGATTGGGGCTACTACCTCTGTTTTCGCCTATGATGAGACTATGGCCGATTACCTGAGACATACTGAGCGTGGTGAAATCGCTGACTTGGCTAGCCAGGTGGCAGAGCACCTGCGTGCCGACGAGGAGGTATACGCCAACCCAGAAGCGTTCTACGATCAACTGATTGAAATTAACCTGAGCGAGTTGGAGCCACACGTGAACGGACCGTTTACGCCAGATGCGGCCTGGCCAATCTCTCAGTTTGCAGCGGCTGTGCGTGAGCACAACTGGCCAGCTAAACTGGAAGTAGGTTTGATCGGGTCTTGTACCAACTCTTCTTACGAAGACTTAACCCGTGCGGCTTCTTTGGCTAAACAAGCCGTTGAAAAAGGTTTGGTGGTAAACGCAGAATACACCATTACCCCAGGATCTGAGGTAGTGCGTTACACCGCAGAGCGCGATGGTATCTTAGGTACTTTCTCTGAAATTGGTGGCGTGGTATTGGCGAATGCCTGTGGTCCGTGCATCGGGCAGTGGGCTCGTCACACCGATGATCCTAAACGCAAAAACTCTATCATCACTTCGTTTAACCGTAACTTCGCGAAACGGAACGACGGTAACCCGAACACCCACGCGTTTGTGGCTTCGCCTGAGATCGTGACGGCGTTCGCAATTGCCGGTGACTTAACCTTCAACCCATTAACTGACACCCTTACTAACAAAAACGGTGAGCAGGTGAAACTGGATGAGCCAACCGGTATCCAGTTCCCAGTAAACGGTTTTGCCGTTGAAGACGCTGGTTACGTGGCTCCGGCCATTGATCCAAGCCAAGTAAGTGTAGTGGTGAACCCAACTTCAGACCGTCTTCAGTTGCTGGAGCCGTTTGAGCCTTGGAACGGACAAGACCTGACGGGTTTGAGATTGTTGATCAAAGCCCAAGGGAAATGTACCACCGACCATATCTCTATGGCAGGACCTTGGTTGAAATACCGTGGTCACCTGGATAACATCTCCAACAACATGCTAATTGGTGCCATCAACGCGTTCAACGGCGAAGCCAACAAAGTGAGAAACCTGTTGGTAGTTGGAGAAGGACATGACGAAGTGCCTAAAGTGGCCCGTACTTACAAAGCTGCTGGTATTGGTACCGTAGTAGTTGGAGACGAGAACTACGGCGAAGGTTCTTCGCGTGAGCACGCTGCCATGGAGCCGCGTCACTTGGGTGTGAAAGTGGTGTTGGTGAAGTCTTTCGCCCGTATCCACGAAACCAACCTGAAAAAGCAAGGAATGTTGGCGTTGACTTTCGCGAACAAGGAAGACTACGACCACGTGCAGGAGCATGACCTGATTGACGTAATCGGGTTGACTTCCTTTACTCCTGGTGTTCCGTTGCAGGTGAGATTAACGCACCAAGATGGTACTACCCATACCTTTGAGGTGAACCACACCTACAACCAAGGACAAATTGAGTGGTTCAAGGCTGGAGCTGCGTTGAATTTGATTCGCTTACAGCAACAGCAACAAGCTTAAGTAGCTTATGCATTATAAAACAGAAGAGGCGGCCATTTGGCCGCCTCTTCTGTTTTATAATGCATTTTGTTTTTAGCCACCTTTTAGAAAAACAGGCTAGAAGCAAGTTTTCATCGGGTGAGCACCAGTTTTTGAGTGGTTGTTCCTGCAGCGGAGACAAACCGGAGGTAGTACATTCCTGAAGTTAGGTGAGAGAAGTCAAAGTCAACTTTTTCTTTTCTCTGGAAGGTGCCTAGTGGAGTTACTTGGCCCCGGCTATCTACCAGCTGTAAAGAAACGCCTGACTGCTGCATGGGTGAGGTAAAAGAAACAGTCACTTTTCCTTGGGATGGGTTAGGGAACAGCGTGACCGCTTTATCGGCGATCAGGCCCGGAGTAGAAGTAACCGTTCCGGAACCCTGAATGCGATCATATTTAAGTAGGGCGGCTTTAGCGTTCTTTCTTAATTCCGCTCTTGTTTGCCCTGCCACCAACGCAAAAGCAACGGTATCTTTCTCAGTGGGTGCTAAGGTTTTGATGGCGGAAGAGATGATGTAATACACGTCTTTGCCTTCCTCAAACCCGGCCTTTTCCCGCTGGATGCCGCTAGAAAGTGCCAAGTATTTCTCTTGGGTGGAGAACCCATCGGCCATGTTAATGTTTCCGGTTCCGGTGGTGTTGTCAAGGGCGTAGAAGCTGGGAGCACCGGTGGTCAGGAGTTGGATGCCCGTCCAGAGACTGGTATCGGTCTTGTGCCGGATGATGCCCATCTTCAATTCATTATCCCATTCGACTACGTTTTTGGAGGCCGAGATAATATCCCAGTCGGCGAACATGCCTGCGTGCGCGGCAGAGATGGAATCGGATGAGCGGTTCGTCAGAATGTACTCTAATACTACAAAATCACGGTTGGGCGCATCTGACCAGGCATAGACATTCTGTTGAATTCTTAGGCTCTTCTTTTTGATGGAAGTCAGGGAGTCTTCCATGACATTGGACCCAAAGAAGTCTGCTTGCGGTACATTGCGTTTGCGCTGCAGGTTGGTCACGGCGTAGAAGTCACGGTCTGTGGTGCCTTTTTCATTTCTGATATTGTCAGACACATGCGTCTCAGAATACCCGATCAGTAAGCCTCCCTCTGCTAACAGCGGAGCGCTTCCCCGGTAAACCACTCCCTTGCCTTGGCTGTAATTTAAGCCGTTGTACCCTACGTTACCGGTACTCATCACAGACGCATTCAGATTATTGACATCCGTGGTTAAGAAGTCGGGGTTGAGGATCAAAGTGATGTATTGGAAGTCTGAGTAAGAGCCGTTGGAGAACCCTACGCGGAAGGTTACCTGTGTATTGGCGGGGGTGTTGGGTTTGATCTTAAAACTAAAGGGAGCTGATCCGTTTCCAATGCTTTCCAGAGTTCCCAAGTTGGGTATAGAAAAGCCTCCTTGTAGAATCTGCACGTAAGGGCTGGTAGAGGTGATGTTGGCCGTTAACCCAGAAACAGGAGCCAGGTAGTTCGTGAAACTACCGATAAGGTTTACCTCGCTTCCGGGTTCTAAGCCAGCATCGCTGTTCAGGTTCCAGGTGGTCAATCTCACCGAGATAGGAGAGGGCTCCGTTAAAGCGCGGTATACATTCAATCGGCCTTTGCCTAATTTCTCATTATAATTGGCATTTCCGGCGATGGCATATATGTCATCAGAGGTCACCCGTAGACGTTCTGCTATCTGTAAAGCGTTAAGCGAAGGAAAATGGCTGCGTAATAGAGCTGCTGCCCCTGCTACCATAGGCGAAGCATACGAAGATCCGGTGCCATGTCCGTAGTGGGCGTCACTTCCATTGCCAGTGGAATATACTCCTACCCCAAGGGCACCCATGTCTATGTTGTGGCTATAGGTGTGCTGGGCGCCTTTCACGTCATTAGCGTCCAGAGCTGCAACCGAAACCACGTTTTGGTAAGAAGCAGGGTAAAAATCAAGCTCGTCGTTGGTGTTGCCGGCAGCGGCTATGATAACCACGTCCCGGTTGATGGCGGCGTAATTTATCACGTCTTGTTCAAAAGAAGACGCAAAGCTCGCCCCGCCCCAAGATAGGTTGATTACTTTGCATCCATGGTCGGCGGCATACACAATGGCTTCATACCCTCTGAACGAACCACTTGAAGTTGAAGCGAACACCTTTACAGGAAGGAACTTGGCATTGTACCCCAAACCGGTGATCCCTAATCCGTTATTTGCCTGGGCCGACGCAATCCCCGTTACAATGGTGCCATGGCCATTGGCATCTGCCGTCGGGTTATTGTCTCCATCGGCCATGTCCCATCCTCTGAAATTATCTACAAACCCATCGCCATCATTGTCTATGCCGTCCATTGGGTCAGCATAGTTGTATTTCAAGTTGTTCTTAAGGTCTTCGTGCGTTAATCGCACACCCGTATCCAAGATGCCAATTACGACAGAGGTATCGCCTTTGCTTACATCCCAACCCTGGTAGGCTTTGATTCTCTTTAGATAATCCTGGGCACCAGAGACAGAGTCTGCCCTTGGGTCATTGGGCAAGTGTAAAGGCTCATGCAAATACAAAGGCTCAACGTACTCCACCAACCCTGTGCCTAGCAGTTGCTTTTTGATCTGCATAAAGGATTGCCCACTGTTGTAGCGCATCTCATACACCAGCGAAAGATCTACCGCGTTTTTCTTTGCGGTCTTAGCCAACGCAGGAGAGGCTTTAGGAAACTTCTGCTCTACCTTTCCGGAGGCGACGCGTTGTACCACCTGTTGAATGGCAGACGGGCCCGCAGCCCTGTTCAAGGCAGTAGATGCGGTAGGCTTTAGTTTGAAGACAAGGGTATTGGGTTCTGTCTTAGGTACGTTTTGTGCCCAAGCAGCTGTATTCGGGCTTCCCCAGCATAAAAGCAGGATAAGGGAAAGTAGGTAAGGGCGGTAGTTCATTTATTCTAAAGTATAAGTAGTATCAAAGGCAACTTTAAATTTTTGTTCTAATTAACTAATCACTTGGTAGATACTCGTGTTGTGGGGTTCTTACATCCATACGCAACAGGGGGAGGTCAAGTATATCCTATTTTGGTGTTTTTAGACGATTGTTAGAAAGATAATAGACTTTTATTAAGATATTCCTAATCTATATAAAAATTTCAATTAAAAATATGGTTTTAAAAGTTTGGTTTCTTTGGGGAATATTTGGGAAGTAAGTTTCATATTGTTTTTGTTATAAATTGTTAATTATAGTTGCTTTAAGTTTTGGTAATTTTTGTTCAGATATTGAAGAATATGCCTAGCTTTTACTTCATTTCTCAAAGTTTTTGCAAAGCTAGTGATAAAGGCAGAGTTATATTTTTTTGGAGGATAATATTTATCGACTTAATTTTAAAAAATATTTAAAAACCACCGTTCAAGACAGGGATTTAAAGCGAGCGCTTACAAGCAGGGTTGTATTCTAGAAAGAAAACCAGCTTATATCCTAGTTTTGTGTAGAGTTTACCTGCTGCAGGGGGAGAGAACCTGATGCGCAAATGAAAAGAGATTCTTTGGATAGCATTTCAGTTCCTGAGCAAGGGGATGACTACCGCTTGTTGTTTGATCATAACCCATTGCCTATGTGGGTTTTTGATACAGACAGCCTCCGGTTTTTGATGGTGAATGCGGCGGCGGTGAGGCTGTATGGGTTCTCAAGGGAAGAATTCCTGCAGATGACCATCAAAGACATTCGACCCGACTATCATCACCCCCAGATTCTTAAGCTGGTGGGCCAATCCAGAGAGGTGCTTCACCATGCCGGGGAGTGGGTACACCTAAAGAAAGACGGAACAGAACTGCAAGTAGAGATTGTCTCGCATGAACTAGCCCCCATCGAAGGAACCTCCGGAAGGCGCCTGGTGGTGGTGCACGATATTACGGCCCGGAAATTAGCAGAGAAACAACTGTCTGAGGCGGAGCAATATGCCCAATCTATCCTGAACAACATTGTGGAGGTGGTTTTCTCCTTTAATGAAAAGATGGAGATGACCTACATCAGCCCTCAATGCCAACAAATATTGGGCTATTCCCCTGAACAGTTCTTTGCGGACAAGTATTTGTGGTTTAACCTGGTGCATCCCGCGGATAGAGCTTTGTTTGAGGAATCCCTGCCTAAAATAAAGCTTTCCAGGGAGCAGTTCCTTTTGGAGTACCGAATCAAGGCGGCTTCTGGGGAAGAAAAATGGTTGATTACCCGGTGCACGGCCCAGATTGATGACCAGGGTAGAATGTTCAGGATTGACGGTAGCGCCAATGACATTACCCGCCGCAAGCGAATGCAGGAAAAACTGCGCTTCGCTGACTTCTCTATTGAGCGCGCTTCTGATGCCTTCCTCTGGAGCCGTTCAGACGCCCAAATTCTACGGGCAAATCGGGCCGCTTGTGCGCTTCTGGGCTACACTGAGGCAGAACTGTTGCAGATTCGGTTCATTGATGTTGCTCCAGAGTTTACGGAGGAGGTGTGGCGGACACGTTGGGCTGAACTGGAAGGGCTTAAAAGCTTGACCTTGGAAACGGAGTTCAGGGCCAAAGACGGGCAACTGCATCCGGTAGAGGTTCACCTTAACTATTTCAATTTCGAGCACGAAACGTTCAGCTTTACCTCCATCCGGCAGATTGCCGAAAGAAAACAGGCCGAGGCCGAAAAAGCTAGGCTCACTGAGGAAATGGCCCGCCAAAACGAACACCTGCGGCAGTTTGCCTACATTGTGTCGCATAACCTACGGGCTCCCGTGGCTAACATTGTGGGGCTCACCAGCCTGTACAACCGGCAAAATCTGGCAGACCCCTTCAATGGGGTGCTTCTCTCAAAACTGGAGCGGACCACTCAACTTTTAGATTCTACCATCCGGGACCTGAACGATATTCTTACAATTAGGGGTAAGGCTGATCAGGCTTTGGAAAAGGTAGATCTGAAGCAGGTTTTCAAAGAGGTAAATGATAGTATGGCGGTGCAACTGGCCAAAGAGATGGCAGCCCTCACCCTTGACTTTACCGCAGGGCAATACGTGCTGGGGGTAAAAGGCTACGTGCACAGTATTTTTTTCAACTTGCTTTCCAATGCCCTTAAGTACAAGGCGCCTTCCCGCCGTTTGGAAATCCATATTAAAACCCTATTTTCAAAGGGGTATTTGTGTCTCCAAATACAGGATAATGGTTTAGGCATTGATTTGGTTAAACAAGGCGCAAAAGTTTTTGGCCTTTACCGCCGTTTTCACCCGCATATTGAAGGCAAAGGTGTAGGTTTGCACATGATTAAAACCCAGGCAGAGTCCATGGGGGGCTGGGTAGAACTGGAAAGTGCGGTAGGGCAGGGATCCACGTTTAAAGTTTATTTTCAAGTAGCACCATAAAATGACGAAATACCAAAAAGTATTCTTGATTGATGATGATGAAATCCACAATTTCCTTTGCGAAAGTGTGATTAAAAGTCAGCAGTTTGCTGAAAACGTGAACAGCTTTTTGTGGGCCGAAGAAGCTTTGGATGCCTTGCGTGGTTTGGTGAACAACGCCCCGCAGGAATTCCCCGAGATCATCTTCCTGGACATTAACATGCCCGGCATGGATGGGTGGGAGTTCATTGAAGAGTACCGCAAGTTTCCGCTTGAATTAACCGAGAAGTGCCTGCTTTTTGTACTGTCATCTGCGGTGGACAAAAACGACATCACCCATGCCCGGAATCTCTCGGAGGTGAACGACTTCTTCTCAAAGCCTTTGACCACTGAGATCCTTCATATTATCTCAGAACAGTATTCTGCCATCTAGAAATCAAAGTTTCTTAAAGCCAGTAAGAGGTTTCAGAAAGCTTTGTGTCTGCTTGTTCTACAATAGAAAAGTCGTTTCGGGGCTGCTTTGATTAAAGCAGCCCCGAAACGACTTTTTCATAACAGTTTTCCTAAAAACAGGCCTTTTTCTAACGTTCAATCAAAGGGCTGTTACTACCCTTTTATTGAAAAATAGAGGAACCTATGGCTTTAGCAAAAACCACCTCTTTAACAGGTGAAATCTAGAACAGTTTCTTGATTCCGTCTGTGAGGTCGTCTAAACTGCGTTTGATTTCATTCCAGGTGCTGTCGGTAGCAGAGGAAGAGTTGTCAAGCTTTTGCGCGATGAGGGCTCGTTTGGCCTCCAAGGCCGCTATGTGCTCGTGGTAGGTGTTCTGCGAATCGGCGGTGGTGGCGTGGGCCCGCCCTTGCAACACCTTTATCTTGGCATCCAATTCATTTAAACTCTTGCGTATCTCGTTCTCATTCAGGTGCTCGGGGGCACGCATGTTCTCCGGTTTAAGATTATAGGTATCCATATTTGTCTGGGTTAGTAGTTTCCTTTTGCTTTTTAAGTACTTTGGTGAGCAGAAAATGTTCCACCATGAAGGGAATTGTCCCGTAAAAGGGGCCTGCCATGGGCCGCGAAGGCCTTGCGTAATCCGGTATTTTCGTCTCCAATGGACAAAAAGAATAATCCTTTTCCTGTAACACCACTTCTTCAGGCAGCTTTCCAGAATACCCCTTGGTTGGTTTCTTTGCTGGACACTTTTCTGCTGTACCTGGGAGGGCTGGGACTGATGGTCTTTCTATATGATATCGGGTTTGAACATTCTGAATACGAACCAAAACTCCTGCACTACTTTTACCACCTGTTTTTCCTGGTGGTATATGGCTGTGTAGGACTGCGGATCTTGGTGCTGTTACGGGAAAAAGTAAGAAGACCCTCGCTGATATTTGAAGGGCTGTTGCTTTTCTTTATGTCTTTGGGGCTGGTTTCAAGATTCCTGCTTTTAAACAGCCTTACCAGCGCCAGCACCCTGTTACGGTTCTTTGACAGTGAGCAACCCATCTACGTCATCATCTTCTATATCTTCTTTATAGAAGTTTCTAAGAAGACCCTGCTCTTTTACCGCAGTTCGGTGCATCCGGCCAGGATGTTTGTGCTAAGCTTTCTGTTTCTGATCTCAATAGGAACGTTTCTGCTCTTGTTGCCACAAGCTACCTACCAAGGCATCACGTTTATTGATGCCCTTTTCACGGCTACTAGCGCTGTGTGCGTTACGGGTTTGGTGACACTTGACGTGGCTACGGTCTTCACACCCACTGGTAAAGTAATCATCTTGCTCTTAATCCAGGTGGGCGGGTTGGGCATTATGACGTTCGCCAGTTTCTTTGGGATCTTTTTCCAGGGTTCCTCCTGGAAGGGGGCGCTTTTCATGAAAGACTGGCTGAGTGAAGATAACCTGGGCCAGATTACCAGCACACTCTTCAAAATTGTCAGCTTTACCTTGGGCTTTGAAATGTTTGGTGCGCTGTTGATGTACATTGCCCTAACCGATATTCCCGAGGCAGCTTTGCCCGATAAATTTAGCTTCTCGCTTTTCCATTCCGTTTCCGCGTTCTGTAATGCCGGTTTCTCTACTTTGACCTTGGGGTTATATGATCCTATTGTTCGTTTTAATTATCCGCTGCAGATCATTGTAGCAGTTCTGATTATTGTAGGTGGATTAGGGTTTCCGATTGTGTTCAATCTCTTCCGCTACACCCGGTATAAGGTCCTGGACTGGATTGACCGGCTTACCCCCAATAAGCCCATCAAACATACTCCCCGTCTCTTGAATGTGAATACCCTGCTTGTGACCCTTACTTCCTCCATCTTATTGGTGGTGGGAATGATCCTGTATTTCTTGCTGGAGTACCACAATACTCTGGCAGAGCACGGCCTTACAGGGAAAATTGTTGGCGCTTTCTTTGGGTCGGTTACCCCTCGCACTGCTGGCTTTAACACCGTGAACATGGCTGCGCTTACGGCCCCTACCGTGCTGCTTTATCTGCTGTTGATGTGGATCGGGGCCTCGCCGGCTTCGGTAGGAGGTGGGATCAAAACGACTACGTTTGCCGTCGCTATCCTGAATATCATCAGCTTGGCCCGGGGGAAGGACAGGGTGGAGGTGTTCAAGCGGGAAATAGGCAATGAGTCGGTTGATAAAGCCTTTGCCATCATCATTCTTTCGTTGCTGGTAATTGGGCTAGCGGTATTTTTGGTGACTATCTTCGATCCGCAACTGGAGTTGGCCGCCGTGGCCTTTGAGTGTTTCTCTGGTTTCGCTACGGTGGGGTTGACTGTGGGCATCACGGGATTGTTGAGCACCCCCAGCAAAGTGGTGCTTATTACCACCATGTTCTTAGGCCGAGTAGGAACTTTGACGCTGATCATTGGGCTACTGCGCAAGGTGTCTACCTTACGGTACCGTTATCCTAAAGAAACTATCATCATTACATAAACAACGTTTAAAATGCGCTACATCGTTATTGGGTTAGGTTATTTTGGCTCGTCGCTATCCATGAAGTTGACCGAGATGGGGCATGAGGTCATTGCGGTGGATAAGAACATGCAAAAGGTGGAAACCTACAAAGACACGGTGACCCATACTATTTGCCTGGATGCCAGCGATGCGCAGGCCATTGCCACCCTGCCTACCGCCGAGACAGATGTAGTAGTAGTGGGGATAGGAGAAGACTTTGGAGCCTCGGTCATGGCCACAGCCGTTTTCAAACAATTGGGCGTGAAACGACTCATGAGCCGGGCCATCTCACCGCTGCACCAAACGGTTCTGGAGGCAATTGGGGTTGACCAGATTATAAGGCCCGAACAGGAAAGCGCCGAAAGACTCGCCAAAAAGCTGGAGATGCGCGGCGTGATTGATTCATTTGACTTAACCGAGGATTATAACATCATTGAGGCCACCGTGCCAGACAGGTACGTGGGCAAAACTATTGCTGAATCTGATTTCAGGGCGAAGTACCAGGTAAACGTGCTTACTATTCTGCGGTACCGCGAGTCTAAGAACCTTTTCGGGAAAGTGTACCAGAAACCTACCGTACTAGGCGTGGTAAAGGCCGAAACTGTGTTTGAGGCTGGTGATATACTGGTGGTCTTCGGAAAGATTCAGGATATTGACCGTTTGCTGCACATGCGGTAGAAGCTCATTTGCTGGGTTCTTGTGTTGCCATCTGCCTTTCAGCCTCTTTTTAGGAAAACAGGCTGAAAGGCAGTTCAGAGGGTGTTTCGAAAGGTTGCTTAGAATGGGTTCCTGTCCGTTTAAGGTAGCTTCTACGTAAAAAGGGTTTTCGAGCAATCACCAAACTAATGAAGTACCCATCTCCGTTTGCCTCCCGATTAATTTACAAAAACCTTTTCCTGCTTGTCTTTCTTTTCTGGGGATTGGCAGCCCACGTGCAGGCGCAATTCAAGCCGCATGAAGAACTGGGCAGTTTGTTTAAGGATGTGCAGATGGCAGCGGTTTTCCCAGACTCCAAAACTTTCCCAGATTGCCGGCCTCTAACTTCCCCTTACCAAATCCTGAGGGCGTATGAGCAGGAAAAAGGCAAGCCCGGGTTTGAGTTGAAGGCTTTTGTGCTGCGTCACTTTGAACTTCCAGTGGCACCTGCAGGTCAATTCCAATCAAACGAAAATTTGACCGTGGAGCAGCACATCTCCCAACTTTGGCCCATTCTAACGCGTCAACCCAAGCCTGAACAAAGCTCCCTCATTCCCTTACCGCACGCCTATGTGGTGCCGGGCGGAAGATTTCGGGAAATCTATTACTGGGACAGCTATTTCACTATGCTAGGATTGCAGGAGAGCCATCAAACCGAGCTCATTCAGAGCATGGTAGACAATTTTACGTATCTCATCAACACCATTGGGCACATTCCCAACGGCAACAGGAGCTACTACATGAGCAGGTCGCAGCCTCCTTTCTACGCGCTGATGGTGCGGGTGCTGGCCCAGGAAAAAGGCCCTGAGGTGTTGAGAAAGTACGCGCCCGCCCTGCAGAAGGAATACAACTTTTGGATGCAAGGCCAGGAAAGCCTTACCGCCTCTCAATCTGCCCATAGAAGAGTGGTCAAAATGCCCGACGGTAGTATCCTGAACCGGTACTGGGATGATGATCCGACGCCGAGACCCGAGGCATACAAGGAAGATGTGGAGGTCGCCCACGCCTCTGGCCGAAATCCGGAGGAAGTTTACCGGGACATTAGGGCCGCGGCAGAATCTGGCTGGGATTTCAGCAGCAGGTGGTTTTTGGATCAGAAGTCCCTCCAAACCATCAGAACGACGCAGTTGATTCCGGTGGACCTGAATGCCTTGTTATACCATATGGAGGTGACGCTGGCAGACATGGCCAAACTCCAAAAAGACAAACCTCAGGAAAGGCTTTACCGGCAGAAAGCCGCAGCCCGGAAAAAGGCGCTGCTAACTTATTGCTGGAATCCCAAAGAGCAGTTCTTCTATGATTATGATTTCACCAAGCAGCAAACCACCAACATCCCCACCTTGGCGGGGGTAACGCCGCTGTTCTTCTGTATCGCTTCTAAAGCCCAGGCCAAAGGGGTGGCCGTAAAACTTGAGCGTGATTTCCTAAAGCAGGGAGGGCTGCCGGCTACCTTAACCCACTCAGGCCAGCAGTGGGATGCGCCTAACGGGTGGGCTCCTTTGCAATGGATGAGCATCCAAGGGCTTCGCGCTTACCAGCAGCATGAACTGGCCAACACCATTGCCACTAACTGGATTAAACAGAATGTTGGGGTATTTAGACAAACCAGAAAGTTGACCGAGAAATACAACGTGGAAAAACCCGGCGCCGAAGGGGGTGGAGGGGAGTACCCCAACCAGGACGGATTTGGCTGGACCAACGGAGTGCTTCTTAAATTGCTGATGCACCAGGAAAACAGAAAACCTTAAACTCTTTAAGGCTGTTTTCCAGAAACAATGGTTAAAACGAAGGATGTTGCCTGCTGTGCATCATCTTCAGGGTTGCCAGGCATTGCAGGGCCTGTGTTTGGTTGTAGCACCGCACAATACCCGGTATTCTGAAAAGGTCAATAAACCACCAGACACCTAAACCGCCGGCGGTTATCCAGAAAAGGACCTGAATTCCCCACCGGTTAACATAGGCGTAATGCAGCCCAAATAGGACCCAAAGCAGATACGCAAACCCGGTTGACTTTTTCCGCTGCACATATAGAGTGAAGAAGTCACTCTGAAAGTTTGGTGGAAGGTTTAAGAGCTCCGACTGTAAAGGAAAGGGAAGTTGCTGCAGAAAAGATACTGGTAATACAGATCCTGTTTCCATAATTAGCAGAAATTTAGCTGGTTGTAAAGTGAATTCAAGATACTTGTTTTCCCTAAACCATCTGCACCGATGACTATTTTTATATAAGCAGGTTCAATGGGACAAGCCTGTGGGTGAGAACGGTGTTAAAAAGAAACTTCTTTTCTGCAGCATTCAGTCCAAAGCGCCTAGCCAAAGATTTCATTCCGTTTTATACTCTAAATTCCATTTGCGGCAAAGCAGGTCTGTTCATTCTTGGTGGAAAGAAAAAGAAAGATAGATTACTATGTTTTTCTGATTTTATTTAAAAACTTGTAAGGCCAATACGTATTTATTGGTGAGTTTGACGTTTATTTACGTTACAAAGGACATAGCCCTATTTTAAGAACAATACTGCAAGTGAAGAGAGTTAAGTCAATTTTGCTTATTGAGGACGATGAGATAACTAATTTCCTTAACCAAACGGTAATTGAAGAAACCGGTATTGCCGAGGAAATTATCGTAGCGTTGAATGGCTTAGAAGGCTTGGCGTACCTGCAAAGCTTGCAACGTCCTGAAGACTTCCCTTCCTTGATTCTGTTAGACATCAACATGCCCGTGTTAGATGGCTTCTCCTTTCTAGAGGAGTATCACCAATTGCCTTTGATTGAAAGTGTACCCACTAAAATTGTGGTTCTGTCTACTTCTTCCAATGCGTCAGATATGAACCAGATGCGGTCTTTGGGCATCACCACTTGCCTTCAGAAGCCGCTAAATGAGCACGATTTCAGAAAGGTTGTCGCAGAACTTTAACCCTCCTTTTCAGACTTATCATTCACCAGAACCTCGGTTCCCCTTAGTACTACTTTTTTGAAGGCACTTAGGTGATTACCTCCATTCACTAGTGAAATTCCTTTCTGGAAAGAATTCCTACTACAAGCATAAAAGTAGTATGCTGTTTATCTGCAAGGAAGTCTCCGGTTAGGCTTCTTTATTAGAATGCCTTGACCCTTTTATAGTTCTTTCCGGTATTTGATCCCAGTTCTAGCTTCCTAGACATAGGTTAGGGTGCATCCCATGTTATTAGGAAAATTCCCTACTTCCCTTCTTAAAATAGTCATTATTTAGCTTTTTAGGCAAAAGGTTGTTTTTGTATATTCCAGGGGTTAATCTCCGTACGTTTTGCAGCTTATTACTTGATGTACATACATGATAATTACAATGCGTTTTGTTTAAGAAAAGAATTAGATAATATAATTAAGTAAAGGCAAAAAGGGTTCTGAGGGGTTTTGGTACAAGTAAGATTTTAAAATGATTATTTTTGATTGTAAAGGGTATTATAGCAATAATGCTATTTAATGGCATGAAATGATGTAACTTGCATCAAAGATAAATTCTGAACGGAACCCGTGGAGCTGAATAAGGTGGAGGTATCTAAAGTGCAATGGGATAAGTTAATCATTGAGAATGTGATTGGAGTCTCAACTGACCTTTTGTGTGTAATTGATGAAGATGGGAAGTTTGTCCATATAAGTGCTACAAGTGAAGAAGTACTAGGCTATACACCTGCAGAATTACTGCATCAAAATTTCATAGATTATGTTTCATTCCATGATAAAGCTGAGACGCTGGAGTCTTTAGGGCGGGTCATGGGTGGAACTCCTACCCGCAATTACTTTAACCGGTATCTGCATAAAAACGGTGCAGAGGTTCCACTATCCTGGTCTGCGGTTTGGAGAGAGGAAGAACAGCTTATCTACTGTATAGGGAGAGATGCCAGGGACCAAATGCTGGCGCAGCAAAAGCTAGCCCATAAGGACGAGTTAAACAGCACCTTACTTCGGCATGGCTCAGATATGTTGGGTTTGCTCAATGAAGCGGGCGAATACATCTATGTAGGGGGCGCCGTTTCAAGGTTGTTGAACTATGAGCCCGGGCAGTTGATTGGCTGCAATGTATTTGACTTCATCCATCCGGATGATGTTCCCATGGCAAGTGAGACACTACAGCAAATACTACAGCAGGATGTTGTGCAGGTACCTGATTTTAGGTTTAGGTCTGCCAATGGAGAATGGCGATGGATTGATGCTGTTGTCAGTAATCAGCTGCACAACCCGGCTGTTAACGCCTTAGTGGTAAGTTCCCGCGATATCACAGAAAGGAAGCTAATCGCCTTGCAACTGGAAGAAAGTGAACGGCGGTTCAGGTCGCTGTTCGATAACAATCCAGACCTTGTCCTTTTTGAGGACCATGATGGTACCATTCTGGATGCTAACCCCCAATACCTTTCCTATTTGGGGCTCCCCAAAGAGCAGGTACTTGGCCGAAAGATATTTGAATTCCTGCCGCCTGGGGCAGTTGAAATATGCCAACACTACCATGATCAAGCCTTTCAGGGCAATATCTCTACCTTTGACTTAGAGTTACCGTTGAATGAGAATTTGGTAACGAATTACCAAATCACCAAGATCCCCTTGGTGGTGAACGGTGAAGTGGTAGGAGTGCATTCTATTGCCAAAGACGTGACAGAGGTAAATGCCGCCCAACTCACCATTAAGAAACAGACCGATACCCTTACCACCATATTTGAGAGTATCACCGATGCTTTCTTCATGTTGGGCAAAAACTGGCGTTTTAAACTCGTAAATACAGAATTTGAGCGGGTGTTAGGGCTAACCCGGGAAGAGTGTATCGGGAAAACCATTTGGGAGGTTTTTCCGGAACTGATCAACGGAAACTTCTACCACTATTACAAGAAAGCCATCTTTACCGGCCAATCCATCAGATTTGAATCTTACCTGGAGGTATCTAAAATCTGGTTAGAAGTGAAAGCGTATCCGTCTGAAGAAGGGCTCTCGGTGTATTTCTCTGATATCACTGAGCGGGTGTTCGCCAAGCAGGAGCGGGAGAAACTTTCTCTGGTGGCCAGCAAAATCTCAAACGGGGTCATCATTACCGATGCCAAAGGTACAATTGAATGGGTAAACAGCGCTTTTACCCGCAATACCGGCTACCTGTTTGAGGAAGCCCAAGGTCGGCACCTCAGGGCCTTGCTGGCAGGACCATTGGCGAAGGAGGATGCAGGCAAGGAACTCGGGTTGAAACTAAAGCGCGGGCTTCCGTTCAACCTGATGGGCCTTCATCAAAAGAAGAATGGCAATAACGTGTGGCTCTCTATGGACTTCACGCCTATCTTTAATGAAGACGGCGCCATCACGCAGCATATTGTCATCCAGAAAGACATTACTTTCCGGAAAGAGGCCGAAGAACGCCAGATGGAGATGACCCGTGACTTGTTCCGGCAAAACCGCGACCTTCAGCAATTCACGTACATTGTGTCGCATAACCTGCGGGCGCCGGTGGCCAACGCCATGGGACTGGCCGATTTCCTTACAAAGCTGGATAAGAATTCAGCCATGTATGACACTTCCCTGGCGCACCTTAAGACTAGCGTCTTCAAGTTGGATACCGTGCTGCGCGATTTGAACATGATTCTTTCCCTTAGAGATCAGCAAGACATTCTGGAAAGGGAAATGGTAGGCTTAGCAGAGGTCTTTGACCAGGTACGGCAGTACTTTATGGAGTCTTTGACCCATCATAAATGCGAACTGATTCTAGACATTGACCCGGATATCAAATTGAACACTAACCGGGCTTATCTCTATAGCATTTTCTACAACTTGCTTTCCAACGCCATCAAGTACAAGGCAGAAGGCAGAGCGCTACAGGTGAAAATTAAGTGCAAGGCTTCCCCTGAAGGCGGGTTGCGCATTGACTTCTCAGACAACGGGTCTGGGTTTGACATGGAAAAAGCCGGCGACAATATTTTCAAGCTTTACAAGCGTTTCCACCTAAACAAAAAGGGGAGAGGAATGGGGCTTTTCTTAGTGAAAACCCATGTAGAGAGTATGGGCGGCACCATAGAGATGAAAAGTAAACTGAATGAAGGAACCCAAGTGGCTATTTACATTCCCGGCGAAGTATCCACTAAATCATAATAGAACCCGGTAGGCTCTTAGATTTAGATATGCCAAGTCGAGGACCTACCGGGTTCTAAATTCTGTACCTGTTAGCCTCTGCATATTAGAATTCAATTAGAATTAGAACAAATAGTAGATAAGCATAGTACAAAGGAAGGTGCTTTTAGAGCATGTTTTATTCACTTAACCTTTAGTACTATGAAATTTAAAAGTTTACTACAGTATGTTCTGGTGGCATTGGTAGGTCAGTTTCTTTTTGCCTGTAGCTCCACCGAGTATTACCGGTTCTCTTCTGCCAAACCAGAGACCTACCATAAATCGGTAGCCAAGACTGAACCCGTAATCACTGTTCAGGAAAGCACTCAAACTACCTCCCCCGAAACTGCACCTACTAAAGAGGAACCAACCGCTTTGGTGAAGAAAACCGAACCGGTGCTGGAAGCCTCTGCCAAACCAGCCAAACCTGTTTTGTTTGAGACTCAAAAAGCAGTTGCGGTAAACAAGACAGTTCCGGTAGCCAACCCCGTTCTAAATGCCGAGGAGAACAAAGTCCTGGAATCTGCCAAAAACCGGTTGGCCAGCATGACCAAAGCCGAGAAAAAGGAATTCAAGAAAGAGATCAGGAATGTACTGAGAGATACAAATGAGGTAGGAACCGTAGTGAAAGTCATCTTGGCTATTCTGCTCCCGCCTTTGGCCGTGTTCCTGCATGAGGGAATTGGTAGCAGATTCTGGATAAGCCTGCTGCTTACCCTGCTGTTCTTCATACCAGGAGTAATTTACGCCCTTTTGGTGGTCACAGACTCAATCTAACCTGTAGTTTTATAGCCCAAACAAAAGGCCTAGGTACTACTACCAAGGCCTTTTTGCATTTCATATGATCAGTTTGGTTCCTAGGTCTTCGGAATGTTTCAGGCGGGTTTTCAGAAAAGACACCTAAAACATGCCTGGTGAGCTTAGATGTTACATAACCTTTTGTCAGTTCTCGCCAGAGGTTTTTTCTTCAAAAAGGTGAGGCTCCGTTAACAGCGTCCGTTTGTAAAGGTTGCGATAAGGTTAGGAGGGAGAATTGAGCCAGGCTAACGCAGAGGGACGGTCAGAGAAGTTAAGCATTTGAAAATGGACCCTCAAATCATGTTGTATCTTGGAAATGTTTTCGGCTGCCATTGTTTCCGTTTTTAAATCGGTAGACTCTACCCGGGCTATTTTCTGGATGCGAGTGGCGTTGAAATCTTGCGCAATTTTGAGCATTAGGGACGTGTTTTCTTCATCCGGAATGGTGATGGAGGCTTTGCTGCTGTCTACCAACATCTTTTTCACGTCATAATCCCGGATGGTTTCCACCACCACCTGAAAGGCTTGCTTTGCCTCAGGCAGTGCCTCTGGGGCTAAATCGGGCCAAGTCATTTCCGCTATGTCCGTGGCCGGATCATACTCAAGTAGCAGTATACTGTCTTTGTAAAGTAGCATAGACACCAGAGCTAAGGAAGAGACTTCGTTTTAATCAAACATAGTAAATTCTGTATTAAACTTCAACCCTATGACTCAAGTATTTAGCTTAAGGCAAGGCATCTTCCTAAACCATTTGCTGAATTAAAGCTGATTTGCTTAAAACAGCATCAAAGAAGAAACCCCTTCCGGATTTATCTGAAAGGGGCTTCTTCTTTAATGAAATGTAAGGCAGTTAGTTCAACAGAACCGGTTTCCCGAAGCCTACCTGTTCCAGCTTTTTGAGTTGGGTAGTGGCATCGCCTACAATCAGGTAATACATCTTGTTGGGGTTGACGTACTGCTGGGCCAAGGTTTTAATTTTGTCCAAGGTCATTTCCTGAACCAGAGTTTCCCGCTGCTTGGCATAGTTGTAAGGCAATCCGAAGGTGCTGATGTTGTTGAGCATATTCAGTTTCGCGCCCATGGTTTCAAAGGCCCGGGCGTTGCTCTTGATCAGGTAGCCTTTGGTGACTTCCAGGTCTTTGGCGGTGTACGTTGGTCCGTAGTTCTGCAGGAGCTGCTTGACAAGATCCGTGGACTCAAAGGTAACGTTAGAGCGAACCCCACTCTGGATCACAAACGGACCTGGCAGTACCGAGCCAGAGAAAGAAGAACTGATGCCGTAGGTATAACCTTTTCCTTCCCTTAACTGCTGGGTCAGTTGGGAAGCGAAACCTCCGCCGCCCAGAATGTAGTTCATCACCTGCGCCGGGTAGAAGTCTGGGTGTGTGGCAGGCAACGCCAAATATCCAAACCGCAAAACAGACTGCTTGGCCCCGGGTACATCATAAAAATAGATTTTGGAAGCCGCCGGAGCCTGTGGGGCAGGGAATTGTGGCATCTGTACGGCTTTCGCTTTCCAGTTCTGGTTCAGACCGGCCAATGAATTCAGGACCTCCTGTTGGTCTACGGCGCCTACCACCTGGAACGTGGCTACTGACGGAGAGAGGTTGGCCGCGTAGTAATTTTGAAGGTCTTGCAAGGTAATTGCCTGCAAAGAGGCCTCAGTACCTAAGATGTTACGGGAGAGGATGTGGTTCTTGCCGTATAGTAGTTTACGGAAGGTATTGTCGGCAATGGAGTTGGGATTGGCTTTCTGCTGCTTGATCTGGCTTTCAACCTGCTGCTTGGTCAGTTTAAATTCCTGCGCATCCCAACGCGGCTCCAGAAGAATCTCCTGCACCAAGGCAATGGTAGGAATGTAATTACGGGCCAGGGTGCGTCCGCTGATGGTGAAGCTTTCCTCGCCCGCATTGATGCTGATGGAGGCGCCCAAGGCTTCTATTGCTTCTTCTAACTGCTCTGGCGTTTTGGTACGAGTGCCCTTGAGCAACAATTCAGAAAGAAGGTTAGAAACGCCAACTTTTGTGGAGTCTTCCAGCAAAAGGCCGCCGTTCAGGCGCAGGTTAAACTGAACCAGGGGTACTTCGCGGTCGGTGATGCCCAGCGTTTTAAGGCCGTTTTCCAGTTTGCTTTCCCAAACGTTAGGTACCTTGGTCTCCGGCGACTTGCCATAGGCCGGCTCCACCGTACGGTCAAAGCTGGATGGAGTGCGGGGATAGTCGGCTTTGGCCGAAGCGTCAAACTTCTCCTCGGCGCCTTCCACAATTTTCTCTTCTACCACATTGGCCTTCTGCGAGCCTTTCAGCGCCAGGTTTACTTGTCCCTTGGGCACAAAGCTGGTCACCACGTAAGGCTTGCCCTTGAGGTATTGCTGGTACACGCGCATCACATCTTCGCGGGTGACGGCCAGCATGTTCTGGATGTCTTTGCTGATGAACCCAGGGTCACCGGTGAAAATCTGGTACTGCGCCAACTGGAAGCCTTTGCCCTGCACGCTGGCCAAGCCGTTGTAAAAGCTAACTTCCTGGGAGGTCTTGATGCGGTTTAGGTCGGCATCGGTGAAGCCTTCTTTCTCAAACCTTTGGAAAGCCTTTTCCACTGCGGCATGGACCTGGTTAAGATCCACCTTCTCGTACCCTCTGATGCTGAGCATGAATTGCCCGGCCAACTCGGCGCTGTTCTGGTACATATTCACGCGGCCGGCCAGTTGTTTCTCGTCCACAATCAGTTTGTTGAACGGGGCTTTCTTGCCGTCCGCCAACAGGGTGGCCAGGGTTCTGAGCGCATAGGAGTCTTTGTGGTAGGTGTACACGCTAGGCCAAGCCATGGTCAACTCAGGCAGGCGTGCGAAATTGTCCTCGTGGTACAGCTTCTTGGTTTGGGATAACACTACCGGCTTTTTCTCTAAAGCGGGGATTTTCTCGCCTTTCTTTATTTCGCCAAAATACTTTTGAACCCAGGCTTTTGCCTGTCCCGGCTCAAAGTCACCAGAAACCACCAGCGTCACGTTATTGGGAACGTACCATCTACGGTAGAATTCCTTCACATCTTCTAAGGTAGCGTTCTGCAAATCTTCCAGCGACCCAATGACCTGCCAATGGTAGGGATGGTCTTTTGGGTAGAGATTTTGGTCAATGACATAGGACGTATGGCCGTAAGGCGCATTGTCATAGCTTTGGCGCTTCTCATTTTTCACCACCTGTTTTTCCTTGGAGAGGACCTGCTCCGTTACGGTGTTGATGAAAAAGCCCAGTTTGTCGGCCTCGGCCCAGATCATTTTCTCTAGGGCATCGTTTGGCACGGTTTGGTAGTAGTTGGTGCGGTCTCGGCTGGTGGAACCATTGGCCCCTGAGCCTCCAATACGGGCACTCATTTTGTCCAGGCCACCTTTGCCCAAGTTCTCCGATTCCAGGAATAAGAGGTGCTCAAACAGGTGGGCAAAGCCCGTGCGGCCTTCCTTCTCGCGGGCAGAACCCACGTGGCTGGTAAGGGCCACCGCAACCACCGGGTCAGATTTATCCACGTGGAAGACCACGGTTAACCCATTGTCCAAGGTGAATTTCTCATAGTCAACTTTAAATTCCTGCTTGGCTGTTTTAGAGGCGCTTTGCCGCTGGCAGGATAGCAATGCAATGGAAAAGAGGAGGAGGGCAAGTGGTTTGTAAAATCTCATTGATAAGAAAGGGTTGTACCCTGATGGAGGTTAAGAAAGAGTTTGTTAGCCTTTAAAATTATTGGTAAGAAGGTCGCAAAGGTAACAGAGTTTAAAGATTCTGAAAGGCTCCCAGTCCAAGTGAGGCACGCCCTTTTTCCGTCTCATTGTCTCTGGAAAGAAACCAGGGGAATTATCTCTTTTCTAAAGTTGAAAAAGTGTTGTTAACCTTTCTGCAAAAGCACGCTAGAGAAACTGTCATTTGCCCCAGGCAATTTTAGCGGTGTCCTTTGGGAAAGAGGCCAAAAGCAAAGTTTAGCTTTTAGCGTTCGGGATGATAAGAGCTTTGCTGAATAGGTTTGATGCTAAACCTACGGTTGGATGTATGGCAATGACCCAACTTCCGCCTGTAATTTAACATCCATCGTTTTTAATGTCTTTTTCAGAAAAGGTGCCTAAATCTAATGGATGACTTAAACTCGCTCAGCCATAGTTTTAAGTTCAGGCAAGACCCTTTCCCCGAAGAACTCAATATATTGTTCCTGCTCCAGATTTACATTGTGCAGGTGGAAACGCGTGAAACCGAGCTCCATGTCTTTGGCCAGCCAATCAAGATGCTCCTGGGCACTGTCTGAGATGCGTACTGCCGGTTCCAGTTCATCGGGTTTCACCATGCTGCCTGCGGCGTCAAATCCTTTTACGGTGGGTATGTCTGAAAGCAGGGCAGAAGGGAAGACGTTGTTTTTCCACTGCTCGTGGGCCCCTTGCCTGGCTTTCTCTTTGGAGGTGTCATAAGACAGCTGCACCTTTAAGTGCATGGGCTTGCCTTCGCCGCCGCCCCGGTGGAAGGCCTCCACCACTTCTTTCAGCTTATCCGGCGAATTGGAAATGGTGATCAATCCATCGGCCCAGCTACCAACCCATTCGGCGGTTTCGGGAGTGATAGCCGCCCCGAAAACAGGAGGGATGTAATCTGGCAAGGTGTAGAGTTTGGCGTTTTCTACCTCCACCAAGCCCTTGTGGGTAACGGTTTCACCCTGCCAAAGGGCTCGCATGATGTCTACACACAACTTCAGACGCTCGTTTCGCTCTTGTTTGTTGGGCCACTTCTGACCGGTGATGCGCTCATTAAGAAACTGCCCGCTGCCCGCCGCAATAAAGAACCGATGGGGAAACATCTCGCACAAGGTAGCCACTTTTTGAGCCGCAATGGCCGGGTGGTACCGTTGCCCCGGGGCCGAAACCACCCCAAATGGTAACGAGGTAGCTTGCATGGCTGCCCCAAGCCAACTCCAGGCGTAGCCACTTTCGCCTTGGTTCTCGCTCCAGGGGTAGAAATGGTCAGAGGAAAGGGCATTGCCAAACCCTGCTTGCTCCGCTTTCTGCACCAAGGACAACAAATGGCTTGGCTTGAACTGCTCGTGCGAACAATGATATCCAAAGGAGAAGCTTTTAGTATTCATGCTAGGTCTGGCTTAAGGGTTTGAAACTCCTCAGGGATGTACGCGGAAGCATGTGAGTGGTTCTCCAGTTTTCAGGTGAAGGTTAAGAGTGTTTTACCCTTTGTTTTCAGAAACTAGACTAAAAAAGACTTAAGGAATAAGGAACCTCCGAAATTCCTTTTCAAAGAAGGCGTTAGCTCTTCGTGGGGGCTTGGTCTAGGTCTCTTATTTCCTTTTTGTAAGCAGAAGGAAGAATGATGGATTTTAGAAACCAGTCCAGTTTTAAAACCTTGCTGACTTTATACCCCTGTAAAAGCGGGGTAATGAGTGAAATCTTCCGGAAGCCTAACAATTCTTTCACCCTGTCTGGCACCACCAGAATCTGGGCTTCCAAAAGCAATCTGTACCTAAGGCTGCCCAGATGCTTCCGGTACTGTAGAAACAGATCTTTGGTGTAATGGCTCATATCAAGGTCTTGCTGCAGGTGCTCCTCCCGCATGGTTAGCCATTCTTGAAAGGTGACCGGAAGCCCTTTCAACCCCATCCGATCACCTACCCGATAGAAGACATCAAAGACTTCTGCTTTCTCTGGCTCAGAGAGTTCCCGTTCCAGCACTTCAAAAGACCTGATGGAGTAGTCAATCAGCATGAACAGTACATCACGGTAAGCCCAATCGGGGATGGAGGCACCTCGTTTGGCCTCAACTCCCGCATGGATGCTAGCCATTCTGTCTATGGTTTTGTTGGCCCCTTCCAAAGAGGAGAAAACAATCTGGCGGGCGTAGGCCACGGTAGAGAAAAGCCTTCCTAGAGGATCTGCCGGTAGCCGCCCGGTAAAGTAAAGCCAGTCTACCGCTTTGTTCAAGGCGAACTCAGCAGAAGATCCCGCGAAAATGAAGAGCACCGTATCTCCTTTACCCCAGATTTCCCGCACTACTGATTCTTCCTTAACAAAACACTCCATGAATCACTCTTTAGGTTGGTACGTTAATCCTTTTGTCGCTAAGTGGTTGCCTTGCTAAGCAGAGGTACGAAGACTGGCGTTTTCTGATTCCTTTTACTAAAAGGCAGGATTTTTATAGCTTGGGTAAAAAGAAATTTGAGCCATCAAGTAGCTGGGTCTAAATGCAAGTAATTGGAAAATTCATTGTATTTGACTTTAGCCGGCTGTAGATTTGGTAAAGTAAAAGAAGAAGGCTACTAAACAATTCCTTTCTAATATTTTTATAAATAATCCTATTTAATACTTTACATTGGAAGTTTTTGAAACCGTAGAAAAAACTACGTTTGATATTTGCGTACTCATCCCGTGCTATAATAACCTGAATGGTCTTGTCAAGTCGCTCCAAAGCATCACCTACTTTCCTGATAAACTTTGTGTTGTAGTGGTAGATGACGGAAGCCTGGTTCCGGTTAAAGAGTCGGATTTGCTTGAGCATGAGAAGACCGGATTCCGCACCTACGTTGTCAGTTTAAAGCAAAATCAGGGAATTACCCATGCATTGAACACCGGCCTTCAATGGATAGAGGCTAATCTTGACGTCCGGTATATAGCGCGTTTAGACTGCGGGGACCTATGCCATCAAGACCGATTTTACAAGCAAGCTGCCTTTTTAGACCAGAACCCCGAGGTAGGGTTACTGGGAAGTTGGTGTGTTTTCAAGAACCACAACTCGGGTTTTAGTTACACCTATACCACTCCTACAGAGCATTCCGCCATACTATCAGAAATGCACTTCAGGAACGTATTCATTCATCCCACTGTGATGTTCAGGGCCTATTTGGTGAAAGCCGTAGGAAATTATCCTAAAAATTATTCACATGTAGAAGATTATGCCCTGTTTTTCAAAATGTTGCACAAAACCAAAGGGGCTATCTTAGATCAATACCTGGTAATATGTGAGATAAATGCCCAAGGGATTTCCATTGCAAACCGCCGTGCCCAATTACAAGGTCGTGAAAGAGTAGTCACCGAGTTTGGCTTTACGTTCTTAGGTAAAAAATTGGGGAAAGGCAAGTTGCTGGTTTTAAAGTTGTTGCCCTATAAATTGATCTTGTATTTGAAAAACAAAAGCAGCCAACGAAAAGGGTAGGAATCTTTTTTAATCAAAATTTATTCTCCTCCTGTAATAAAATGAAATTGTAGCTACTAATGATAGGCTTGATTCATTTGATTTCATGAATATTGAATTTTCGTGATGAAGCAGTTGAGCAGAAGTTTTTTATTGTTTATATAATTCAAGAATGAAGTTTTTCTACGATCTAAATAGGGGTGTATGCAGCGAACGGGGTCTTATCTATATAGATTTGGTATAAATACCGTTCATTTCATAGGTCTTGAAGAATTATAGCTATCTTTGGTTTATTAAAGATAGAAGTACCAATAGAAGTTTTTAGTGCTGAATCCCCCAGGCTAATGAAGATAGTACACGTAATAGAACCTTTTGCTTCTGGGGTTGCCGTATTCGTGAAGTCGCTTACCGAAACAATGCCAGATGACCTCCACATCATCATTCATGGCGAGCGGAAGCAGGTAATGTCTGCAAAAGACGTTAAGCGAACCTTCCCTAAACAAAACGTACGCTTCATCCGGTGGAAATCTGTGCAGCGGTCTATTCATCCCTTTAAAGACTTATTAGCCCTCTCGGAACTACACAACATCCTTAAAAGGCTAAACAGAAGAGGCTTTGTGGATGCGGTGCATTTGCATTCCTCCAAAAGTGGTCTGTTAGGAAGACTAGCCTGTCGGTTTGCCGGGATCCAGAACGTTGTGTACACTCCAAATGGCGCTCCTTTTCTTTCAGGAGGGAACCCCGTCTTGAACTTTCTCTTCAAACAGATTGAAAAGTTTGGGAATGGAGTGGGCGGAAAAGTTGTTTGCTGCTCCGCGTCTGAACTTGCCGAATATCAAAAACTGGGAATCAACGCTTCATATATCAACAATGGGGTGTCTCTGAAAGATACTGCCTTGCAATTCACGGCTCACCTAAAGAAAGAGAAGTTTCAGGTGATAACCACCGGAAGAATTGAGGAACAGAAGAACCCCCTTCTGTTTAACAGCATAGCTGCCTTCTTTGAAGATTTTGACCAAATTGAATTTATATGGGCAGGTGATGGAAAAGAACGCCCTTCCTTGATTTCTAAAAACATAACCGTTACAGGTTGGCAAGACCCTCAAGTTGTCAAAGAAATGGTAGCCCAAGCCGACGTGTTTATCTCCACCTCTTTATTTGAGGGACTTTCCTTTAGTGTACTGGAAGCATTGGCCTTGAAGAAACCTGTTCTCCTGAGTGACTGTGTTGGCAACGCAGATATTATTAAAACGGGTTTGAACGGGGATGTATTTAAAAATGAAACTGATGCCATTGTTAAGATTCTTGATTATTTCAATAACCAGGAAATGCTGGAAGTAATGGGGGATTACTCCTTTGACATTTGCACCGCAAATTTTGACGTTAACATCAATTTCAAAGAATACAAAAATGCTTATCAGGGTCTAGCACCTTTGGTAAAACAAGTGTAGAAGGGCAGTACGGCAGATTGTTAAAGATTTTTACTGATTAAATATGAGAAATTTATTATCAATACAAGATTTTATTTCCGATTCAGAACCGCTAGAAGATATAAGTAAGTCTTTAAGATTTATTCAAAACCATTTTGTTGAAGAACTTAATTTCAAGCAGGGGCTTCTTAGATCAAAAGAAGAAGAAATCAACGCTTTGAAAATTTCCTTAAACAGCAAAGACCGGGAGGTTGAAGAATTGAAAGCAAGAGTTGCTTTGTTGGAAAGAAATAATGAAGGGAACAAACAAATGAATAAGAAACTGATAAATGAAATAGTAAGAAAGCAGCAGGATTTAGAGTGGTATAAAAGAACTTATGAACAAAGGAGCTTTTTAGGAACCATAAAACAAAAATTGTTTAAAAAGCTGTTTTAATTTAAAAAAGCTTCTGAAGGTTCCGGAAAGAGTTGATTCAATATTCTTATTTATAGAATGGAAAGGCGTAATGCTAACGCATTATTTTAATTTTTTTTGTTTTAAAGTAATAGTTTATAGAGTGGAGTTTACAGGAGAAAGGTTTGTTCCAAATAGTGAATTGTTAAATGAAGAGATCGGGATTGAGCATCTTCATAGGTATCATACAATCGTAGAAATAGTTAAAGACAAAGTTGTCTTAGATATAGCTTGCGGAGAAGGTTATGGTTCAGCCATCTTGGCAAAGTACTCCCAAACAGTTTACGGGGTGGATATCGATGCTTCCAGTATTAAATATGCACAAGAGGCTTACGGAGGAAGGATTTCAAACCTAAATTTCACCCAAGGTTCTGTTGCTAGTATTCCACTTCCAAATCAATCAGTAGATGTTGTTGTCTCCTTTGAAACAATTGAGCACGTTGATGAAGCAACGCAAAACGCCTTCCTAAAAGAAGTTAAACGGGTCCTGAAAGAAGGAGGGAAGCTAATCATTTCTACTCCAGATAGAATAAACTATTCTGAAAGATATTCTTATAAGAACGAATTCCACGTGAAGGAGTTTAGTTCAAGTGAGTTTTCTAAATTCCTGACTGCATATTTTACAAACGTTGAGACATTTCATCAAAGATTTGAAATTATCAGTGCCATTACCAAGCCCAATACAAGAAACCTATCCAGTATAAAAGTTACAGACTGGAATCAAGGCTCTCCTTCTAACGATACAAAATATCTAATAGCCGTTTGCAGTGATGTCAAAACAAGTGAGTCTTTAAACTTGGCTTCGGTCGTTTTCAATGTAAATAAAAGCTACTTTGAGCTCTCTGATAGAATGGTTGAGAAGGAAGCTCATATTGTGGAACTTGGGTCTTGGGGGAAATCATTAGACCAAGAAATTTTTGATAAAAACGATATAATTAAGAGATACCAACAAGAGGTTTCAAGTCAAACCGAACAATTAGGGCAAGTTGTGCTGAACCAGACAAAGTTGGAAACAGAAAACCAGCACCAAGCCCTTTTACTTCAGGAACTAAGCAAAAAGCAGAAAGAACTGGAGAGAGAATTAGACGAGAGGATTGATTTAATCTCAAGTCTAGAAGAGAACGCTCAAAAGCAAAATCAATTTATTGAAAAGCTTCAAAAAGAACTAGTTGACAGCAAAGATATAATTCAGGGGCTGAAGCAAAAGACCCATCAACTTTACCAGGAAATCGATGCTTTAAGGGGCAGGTTAGAAGAAATATATGTTTCAGAAGGTTGGAAGCTTCTGAGCATATACTACAACTTCAAAGGAAAAGCTTTGCCTGAAAACTCTAGAAGGTACCAAACCCTTAAAAAAGCGGTAAATACCTTGCGCGGGAAAAAGGAAGACTACCCAATCAGCATTGCGTTACCAGATAACAAAAAAGTAGTGCAGCAATCTGAGGTCCAGAAACAAATAAGCTTCCTGCCTTTTGAATTACCCAGCTATGAGCTTCCTGAGGTTTCCATCATAATCCCTGCTTACAACGCCTGGGAGATGAATTATACCTGTATTAAATCTATCAAAGAAAATACACAGGGAGTAAGTTATGAGGTAATTCTTGCTGATGATTGTTCCTCAGACGAAACAAAGAATATTGGAGATTACATTAAGAACATCAACGCCGTTAGAAATGAGCGGAACTTAGGTTTTCTTCTTAATTGTAACCATGCAGCTTCCTTTGCAAAGGGGAAATATGTTCTGTTCCTGAATAACGATACAGAAGTAACGCCGGGTTGGTTAGTTTCTTTGGTAGACTTAATGGAAAAGGATGCAACCATAGGTATGGCCGGGTCTAAATTGGTGTATCCTGACGGACGTTTACAAGAAGCAGGCGGCATCATTTGGAATGATGCTTCTGGCTGGAACTTCGGTTACAGACAAGATCCTGATTTGCCACAGTTTAACTATGTTAAAGAGGTAGATTACGTCTCGGGGGCTAGCATTATTATTAGAAAAAGCCTTTGGAACGAACTGGGAGGATTTGATGAACGCTACACCCCTGCTTACTGCGAGGATTCAGATATAGCCTTTGCTATAAGAGAGAAAGGTTATAAGGTAGTATATCAACCTTTGTCAGAAGTGATTCACTACGAAGGCTATTCTCATGGCAATGACAGAGAGCAAAGTGCCATCAGTTCTATAAAGGAATACCAAAAGGTCAACAACCAAAAGTTCTTTGAAAAATGGAAGACGGTTCTGCAGAGAGACCAATTTCCTAATGCAGAAAACGTTTTCTGGGCCCGTGAAAGAAGCCAGCATAAGAAAACAATGCTCATGATTGACCATTATGTGCCGCAGTTTGATAAAGATGCCGGATCAAGAACCACCTTTGGTTACTTAGAACTTCTGGTGAACCTTGGGTACAATGTCAAGTTCCTGGGCGATAATTTCTACAAACATGAGCCCTACACCTCCGTGCTCCAGCAAATGGGAGTTGAAGTACTTTACGGCCTTTGGTACCATGAAAATTGGCAGCAATGGTTTATTGATAACAGTGACAAATTTGATTATATCTATTTAAACAGGCCCCATATATCCATTAAGTACATAGAATTCATCAAACAGAATTCAAATGCCCGGGTATTGTATTATGGCCACGATTTACACTATTTAAGGGAGCAGAGGAGGTATGAGATAGAGAAAGATCCTGCTATTCTTAAAGAAGCCAAGAAATGGAAAGAAACAGAAACGTTCCTGTTTGATCGCAGTGATATCATTCTAACACCAAGTGAGGAAGAAAAAAAGATAATTGGTGCGTTGAATTCTAATTACAATGTACAGGTGATAAGGCCCTTTATTTACAATAGCCTAAATGAGCCTGTGGTAGATTTCTCAAAAAGGAAGGACCTGCTTTTTGTGGGCGGCTTTGGACACAAGCCCAATGTTGATGGCGTCTTGTGGTTTGCCAAAGAGGTTTGGCCTAGTATAAAGAAGGAAATACCTGAGGCGAAATTCATCATTATTGGTTCTAATCCTCCAGAGCAAGTAAAGGAACTGAACACCACTGACATCCTTGTAAAAGGCTTTGTGAGTGATGGGGAGTTGGAACGTGCCTATAAAGAAGCAAGAATGGTAGTTGTTCCTCTGCGGTATGGGGCCGGAGTAAAAGGGAAATTAGTGGAAGCAATGCATTTCGGTGTTCCTTTAGCGACGACTACTGAAGGGATTGATGGTTTGCCTGGTGATGTGTCCTTTATCAAACCGGAAAATGAGGCTGAACAGCTTTCTAAGCGTATTTTGAGGTATTATCAATCAGAAGAAGAGCTAAAGCAATTGAGTAAGGCAGAGATCAATTATGTCAAGGAGTATTTTTATAAAAAGGCAGTAGAAAAAGTGTTGGTGGATGTATTAGCAACTGAATGACGGGCTTAATAGTCTACAACTTTAGAAGCATATCTAAAGAAAGAATGAATAGTCTAGAGTAATAGACAATGATTTTATGTAATCAAAGTGTATCAAGTCCAAGGAGGTGGGATTAGTATTTAAAATACTAATCAACTCTGTTAAATTTTTATTATCAGGTTTTAAGTGGGGTGACAAAAAATATAGATCAAGACAATGGTTTGTTTTGAGTTCTATTCAATGTCCCCAAATTGTTTATGAGTAATATATATAAGAAGTACATCCTTTTTGTTCCTATTGTTTTTTTCTTTGGAATTTATTTGTTGTGGCTTTTTAGAGCCTACCATGATGTTGCCTATTTGGATACTATTCAAATTTTAGCGGGTAATATAAACAATATATATAACGGTGACGCTTCATTACAAGACTACTATTACCGGCCTCCCTTTCTGTTTCTAATTTCTACCATCATTACTTATGTTAATTGCAAGCTTTTTGCATATAATTCCTTTTATGAAAACATCATTAGTGGCTCCCTGTTGTTGTTTATTGGGTTTCATTTTTTAAAATTTAACAACCTATATTTTGCTAAGAAGGCGAGGTTTTGTTTTTCAGTTCTGGTGGGACTAATTGTTTTTAGTCTTACCAAATGGGAAATGTCTTTGTGGGGTGGTGGATTCAGCCATTACATGGTGGTTGCCTTTGGTTTTGTTTGTTTGAACATAACCCATAGGTTTTACATTGTTCAAGAAGGCGGAAGTTATAGAAGCCAGAATTCCTTAGTTCTTTACATTGTTTTGTCTTGTATCTCCATTTTGGAGGCCACAGCATACTTTTTGCCCTTCCAACTTTCGTTGCTTTTGTTAATGTTGGTTAATTACTTTTTATTTAAAGAAAAGGTAGATGTTAAAAGATTTGTAATCGCGTTTGGTGTGACTATAGGGTTGCTTGCTTTTTCATTTTTAGTCAATTATATGGCAGAATTATATTCAATACAGCATCCTTATGAAGTATATGGCAAAGTAAATCTTTCAAATAACATTGGAGCCGCGGTAGAGAAGCTGACGAAAGAACCCATGTTTGTTGTGAAATTCTTCTTAATTGCGAATGCGGGTAATTTGATAGACAAAGATTCATACAGTATTAACTCCTTTGGACACAATGTAATGCCTTTTGCAGGGTTGTTGGTTCTTTTGTTTTATGCATATGCTATTTACTCGTTTGTTAAAAATAGGAAAATAGAAGGAACTGTTGCCATTAATCTAATCCTTTGCACAATTATATTCTACGGTACTGTTTTAATGGGCCGGTTGCATTTCAATGATGTTTATTATGGAGCCTCCTCGCGCTATTCAGCAGCAACCTTTACGGGCGTTTTAGGATTGGCTACATTTTTTATGATTATGCTGAATGACCTTAAGGAGAAAAGTAGTATTCTAAAGTACTCCTATGTTGTTCCCTTATTATTTATTATTTGTTGCACGGTAATCACTTATAAAAACCAATGGCAAATTGCTCCTTACAGAAAGGAAGCCTATTTAAAAATGGAGCAAAACTTAAAGGCTAATAAGAATTTGGAGAGCCTAATGGGGTATAATGATGTCATTTCTGGTAAAGCTAGGGAAATGATGATAAGAAATAAGTTAAATGTTTTTAAGCCCAAAACGAAGTTAAATAATTTCAATGTTGATCAAAATTCATTTAAGGGGATTTCAGGCTTTTATGATTTAGAACAAAGTGAAAGTGGTGCTTACAGGTGGACAAATGGAAAGGGAGTGGTTGAGTTGCCTAATCTATATACTTCAGGTGATTCCATTGAAGTAAAGCTTAAGTGTTATGTACCACTTGTTGATACACCTAGTGTTATTTTGAATGATAGGTTTTTACCCTACCAAATGGAAAAACAAAATGATGGATATTTGTTCTCATTTGCATTTCAAGAACAGAAGGTGATATACAAGGTTGAAATTAATAATAGGAGTTTCAAGCCTCAGGAACTGCAAAAGGATTCCCAGGATAACAGAACTCTTGGGTTGATTTTTCATTCTTTAACCTTTTATAATTAAAATTCATTTAGTGTAACTTAAGAGCACAGCTTAACTAAATACATGCAATCTCCTCAGATTTCAATAGTGATTCCTCTTTATAATGAGGAGAAATCATTTAATATACTTGTTGAAAGGATTTTGGCGCTTCTGGACTCTTTGAATATGAAGATTCAGGTAGTACTAGTAAATGATGGGAGTAAAGACAATACCCCTTATTTAATGCAACATTTGTCAGATAGAGATACCCGCTTCAAATCCGTCTTTTTGTCAAGGAATTATGGGCATCAAATTGCTGTTTCTGCTGGAATGAGTTATGCGGATGCCGAAGAAGCAGTAATGATTATTGATGGTGATCTACAAGACCCCCCAGAGCTAATTTCAGATTTCTACTCAAAGATAAAAGAAGGGTATGATGTAGTTTATGCCATCAGAAAGACTAGAAAAGCCAGTTTATTGATGAAGGCTTCGTATTGGCTTTACTACCGTGTTCAAAGCATGGTTAGTAATTATAATATTCCTCTGGATAGTGGCGACTTCTGCATGATTACAAAAAGGGTTAATGATGTAATGGTTTCTATGCCAGAAAACAGCAGGTATCTTAGAGGTATCCGGTCTTGGGTAGGCTTCAAACAATATGGGTTTGAGTATGATAGGGGAGAAAGACAGGCAGGTGAGTCTAAATACAACTTGAAGAAACTCCTAGAATTGGCTTTTAATGGGATCTTTAACTTTACTCAGTTTCCAATCAAATTTATATACACTCTAGGGTTTTCCAGTGTTATCATTGCTGTGATTTATCTTTTATATCTTGGCTGGCAAAAGATTACAGGTTCTTACCTTCCACAAGGATATTTTACTTTAATCTTTGCTATTACTTTTTTCAGCGGGGTTCAGCTTATTTCCTTAGGCTTGATTGGTGAGTATGTTTACAGAACTTATAATCAGGTTAGACAAAGGCCTTTATTTATAATCGATAAAGTCGTAAACTAAATCCTGATAGTTCTAAAGCCTGAAGGTTGAATTGATAATAGTTGAAGAAGTTCTTCTTTTCTTAAATTAATAACTGATTTTTTAAGAGCCTTGTGAACAATAGTAGTATTAAGGCTTAAACAAAATAAATGATGGAGTTAAGTCATTGCCCTGTTTGTAAGAATGTTTCAGGAGAACTGTTTAAAGAAGTAAAACAGTACAATTATTTTCAATGCCAGCATTGTGAAGTACTATTTATTTCCCTAGATGTGTTGGAGAAAATGGACAATGGAACGTTTCTGATAAATTATAACAATAATTATTGGCAAGAAGAATTAGAAGCCGCTAGGGAGAGGTCATGGGGAACCGCATTGGCTAGAACCGCCGAAGTATTCCTATACGCAAAACTGCCCATAACTAAATACATTGATGTTGGTTCAGGTCCTGGCTATTTTCTGGATGCAATAAGTTACCAATTACCATCTTCAAAAGAAGTATTTTATGGAGCGGAGCTTTTCCCGCCTGCCGAAGAGTATTGCACTAAAAGTCCCAACTATCATAAGGGAGATATCTTAGATCTTGATTTCCATTTTGATGCCGGATGTTGTATTGAAGTGATTGAGCACTTGACACCGAAAATGGTAGAGTCTCTTTTTCAGAGCCTGTCAAAAAAGTCAAAGCCAAACTCTATCTATATTTTTAATACCGGATTAGTAGATTACATTAAAAACGAGGATCCAGGTTATTTAGATCCTATCATTAGGGGACATGTGATGGGGTGGTCTTTGAAAGCAATTCAAATTTTAGCAGAACCACTTGGTTTTAAAATAATTTCTATTCCAGGAAAAACTTGGGCTTTTATTGCTGAGTTCATGTCTGACGACAACTTAGAACAGCCTATAACTGATAGAATATGGAGTGCACTCCCAGCTAATAAAGATATATTATCTGATAAGCTTACCGGAAATCTTATGTACGTTCTTGGGCTAGATACCACAAGAGCCTACATCTAAAATAAGAAAGCATAGATGCCTTATATGGGGCATCTTTTTATGTCATGAAAGAATCCCCTCTTTTTTCTTTAATGTTTCATTGTTATTATGGATTAGAAGAGAATTTTCTAGATAAGCTTCTATCTTTATATAATTCATTTCCTTATCTACTCTTCTTTAACAACACAATTCAATCTTCCATTGATGAAGAAGTTTCTCATGATTATTTAGGCAAGCTCTTTAATGGAAACTTCATTTCTAGAAGGTCAACCAATGTTGGGAAAGATATAGGCGGAAAGCTAGTTTTGTTAGACACCTACCTTCGTATAGGTTTAAAGACTAAGTACTTGGTTTTCATACATGATAAGAAGAGTCCCCACTTAGCTGATGGAAAGAAATGGTTCAATAACCTTGTCAGAATAATAGAACCTTCCCTTGTTGAAACTATCCTTAAATTTTTTTTGAATGACCAACAGATTGGCATTATTGCTTCTAAGGGTTCCGTTATGCAAGAAAGTAGTTCAGTTGGGTGTTTTGAAAGCAACAATGGTCAATTACTTTCTGAGCTACAAAGGAAATATGACATTTACCCCAAAGATCCTGCTTATGTGGCGGGAACCATGTTTTGGGTTAGAGCTGAACTCCTAACCGAATTCTTCATTCGTTATAATCCCCTTGAAATTAGAGAGAGTTTGGAAAAGGGGAATGTATTGGATAATGAAGCAGGTACTGTTACTCATTCGTGGGAGCGCCTCTTATCTTGGATAGCTACCTCGCAGGGGTACTACATTAAAGAGTTATGAAATTAATTGAGGACATCTGCATCATATTTAAAACTGATATAGGCTTATTTGAAAAGGATTTAACTCTTCGTTATCCAGATGTACACTACTCTTTTCTAATTGACCAAACCAATCTTAAGGATATTTCTAAAATTTATAAGTATGTAAATAATAAAGACAGTGAGATAAGAGTCTCCCTGACTTTTAATCTTAGTTCCTTAGATCCTCAAATTATTTCTCCTTTTGACATTGCAGCTTTTTTTTTCCTACCAAACTATAAGTTGTTGAATGGTAACCCGGTTGTAAATCTCCTGCCTTTTCAGAATGAAAGCTCTGAATCGGTTGTTGATCTTTTGATAAACATATCTACTAGGCAAGGGTTTGGCGGGTTAATCGCTAATAAGTTAACTTTGTATAACCACTTTGATTATAGTAAGGGTGAGATTCCTCATGAGGAAAAAGTTGATGCTTTTAGAAATATGATTTTCGGGCAAAATTGGCTGGATGGACAAGAATTCTTAGTGGGAGCTTCTGTCACTTCAAATGACGATATATACGATTTTATCTATTGGGTAAAAAAATACGAAGAGGAGTTATATGAGAGCAATCCTCAGTTCTTCTCCTTGTTGGTTTCTAATAGGAAACTACAGAAGGAAGTTTTAAATCTTCAAAGTAAAGTTCAGAATTTATCAGAAAGATTGAATAATGAAAAGACTTACAACGGACTTCTAAAGGAAAACCACCAAGCGAAACTTCTACAAGAGTATTATGACCATGAGTATGAGGTACTTCCTACTTGGTTTAAGCGTTTAGGTCATATAATTAAGATTATAACAGGTAATAGGAGGTTGCACCTCTAGTTTATATATTTCAATATTTTGAATTACTGGCTCCTTACAACAGAGTACCCCCCTTTCTTTGGCGGCGGAATAAGTACCTATTGTTACCATACAGCAAAAATGCTGGTTAGTAACGAGCATAGGGTTACTGTATTTGTCAATGATACTTCTGTTCATAACATTGTTACAGAAGAAAGAGAAGGAGTAAGACTAGTTCGTTTTAACCCTATCCAAACAGGTTCTTCTTCCCACTTGGGGCATGTGACTAATATAAGTTATGAGTTTGCTTTTATAGTTAAGACCTTTATTGAGAGGGAGGGAATCCCTGATGTTATTGAAGCACAGGAATATTTAGGGATTGCCTATTATCTACTTCAATTTAAGCACCTACAATATGATTGGTGCAAGAATGTACCTGTTGTTATTACCATGCATTCTCCATCATTTCTCTATATGGAGTATAATCATGTGCAACAGTACAAATACCCCAATTACTGGATTTGTGAGATGGAACGATTTTGCCTGCAAGCGGCAGATTTTATTATATCTCCAAGCCAATTCATGGTAAGAGAGTTAGCGGAACGATTTCAGCTTAATAATGATAAGTTGGAGATCATTCCTAATCCTTACGAAAACCAAGACTCTGAAGAACCTGAATTAAAGAGTAATGACCCCTCTGAAATCGTTTTCTTCGGGAAGTTAACCTTCCAGAAAGGAGCATCTAAGCTCCTTAAATACTTCAAAGATTTATGGGATAGTGGTTTTAGAGAGACTTTGTTTCTGGTGGGGGGGCAGGATATTGTCTACCATCCAGAAGGGAGGACTATGGGTGATCTTGTTAGGAAGGAGTACAAAACTTATATTGACAAAGGCCTTCTTAAGCTAGAGGACCGGATAAGCCCTTCTGACATCAAGCATCGTTTAGCCGCTGCCAAGGTTGTAATCGTTCCTAGTTTGAATGACAACCTGCCGTATGTAGTCTTCGAAATGATGAGTTTGGGTAAGGTAGTACTTGCTTCCAAGCAGGGCGGGCACTTTGAAGTAATTGAAGATGGGGTAGACGGCTTCATTTTTGATCATTTTAAGCCTGAGACCTTTGCTATCCAGTTGAAGAAAATTCTTGCTTTAACTAAAGAGGAGAGAGTTGCTGTTTCTGGGAAGGCAATCAGAAAAGTAAAGGAAAACTATAGCTTAAAGGCAATCTACTCAAAAAAGAAGGCTGCACTAGAAAATGTTATTTCTCAGAATAAATCTAAAAGTGATTTCCCTTTTATAAGAAAGGGGCAACCACTAACCTCTTTATTACCAACAGGGAATGAAAAGGAAGTGGAGGGTTTGCTTTCTGTCATTATCCCATATTTTAACCTTGGCCTTTTTCTCGAGGAAACGGTTACTTCTATTCTGGCATCTGATTACACTAGGAAGGAAATTATCATCGTTAATGATGGCAGTACTGACCCGGTAAGCTTATCTAAATTGGACTCCTATCGAGGTTTACCAAATTTTGTAGTTATTGATACCCCAAATCAAGGTCTTGCTGCTGCCCGGAACACTGGTGCTGCTTCTGCAAAAGGACAATTCATGGCGTTTCTTGATGCAGATGATAAAGTGGCTTCAGACTACTTTTCCAAAGCTGTGAAAGTCTTAGAAAGCTACCCCAATGTTCATTTTGTAGGTGCCTGGACCCAATATTTTGATGAGGCTAAAGCTATTTGGCCTACCTTTGTGCCAGAACCACCTGTTATTTTATTTCATAATACCATAAACTCCAGTTCGCTAGTTTATAAAAGGAAATCTTACTTAACAGGAGGACTGAATGACGGGAAGATGCCTTTTCAGGGGTTAGAGGACTATGACAGTGTCTTGTCCTTAGTGAATAATGGCTTTAGAGGAGTAGTGCTGCCAGAGCCTTTGTTTTACTATCGGGTAAGAAAGAACTCCATGATCAGAAGTATCTCCCAAAACAAAAAACAATTGTTGTATGAATATATGACCCGGAAGTATCCTGCCTTATATGGAGCGTTTGCAGCAGATGTTTTCAATCTTTCTATTGCAAATAAACCAGTAACTGCCATAGATAATCCGTCAAAAGATTATAATCTATTAAGTAAGCTGCCATTTGGGGCGCAATACTCTGAGAAAGCCATCTCTTTCATAAAGAGAAATAAACTCGCTAGAACCATAGCTTACAAAGTATATAGTTCATTTTTAAAGAAATAATGTTATCACAAAGTACAACTGCTTGGTTTAGGAAAAACAATAAACTGGAAAGGCTTTGGCTTCTAGCCAAAATTGAGTTTAAGCTACGTTATTACGAAAATAGGCTCGGCCTCTTTTGGGCTCTTTTAAAACCTATTTTAGATATAGGCATCTATTATTTGGTATTTCAAGTGGTTTTAAAGCAAGACATTCCAGCTTTTGCCTCTTACTTATTTATTGGCTTAATCCTCTACAACTTTTTTATTGAGAGTACCACCGGTACCATTAGCTTGCTTCATACAAAGAAATACCTGTATGAGTATAGCAACATGAACAAACTTGAGATTTACATCTCCACCTTGATGAGTAACGTGATAGGCTTCTCTTTTAACCTCATCATGTTTATGATTTTCTACAATTTGTTAGAAGCTGAGTCAATAGGTTTATCAGTTCAGAACCTGTGGATCGTTCCTATATTCCTCAATATCTTTTTGATGGCATTAGGTATCTCTTTGATCCTTTCAAACATTTTTATTTACGCGAAGGACATAACTCAGATTTGGCAAGTTATTGCGACGCTGTTGTTATTTACATCTCCCATCTTCTACAAGCTTACCAGCTTCAAAGAAGCGTTGCCCTCCTTTGACTATGCTAATCCAATCGCTGGGATCATTATCAATGCCCGGAGAGTAATGATGCAGGGGCTGCAACCTGATTTTAACTTAATGTTATTTGACTACGGATACGCCCTTGTATTTTTATTATTAGGATTGATTCTGCTGAATAAGATTGGTTCAAAGGCGGCTGAAAAGCTTTAAAATTGACATGGTATGGAAAAAACATTGGTGAAGAAGTCAATAGCAATTGAAGCTAAAAACATAAGCAAGACATTCAAAATTTCAGAGGATAGCCATAACACAGTAAAGCATCGGTTATTCAACCTTTTCAATCCTCCAAAAACCAAGTATGTTCCTGCCCTCAAAAATCTATCCTTGGAGATTATGCAAGGAGAGTGCATTGGTTTGCTAGGTAGGAATGGATCTGGGAAGTCAACCCTGATAAAGTTGCTGGCAGGTGTTTATCCTACTGATAGCGGATACGTGAACATTCAAGGCACTACCATGCTCATGAACCTTGGGGTAGGCATGAGTCACGAGCTAACTGCCCGCGAAAATATCTATGTGTCTGGTTCGGTTTTAGGGTTGAAGATAAAAGAGATAGATGCCATCTTCCATCAGATAGTTGAATTCGCCGAGTTGGAAGGGTTTGTAGACACTAAAATCAAGTTCTTCTCATCTGGGATGGTGGCTAGATTGGGCTTTTCCATAGCGGTGAATGCAGGTGCTGATATCATGTTTCTGGATGAGATTTTTGCAGTAGGGGACGTGAAGTTTCAAGAAAAAGCTATCAAGGTCTTTGAGAGTTCTTGGATTAAAGGCAGAACCGTTATTTTGGTAAGCCATAGCATGGATGTCATTAAACAGTATTGTAATAGAGCAGTCTTTATGAAAAATGGCGAATTGAAGTATGTTGGAGATACTGAAACAGCCATTGAAATGTATATGGAAGACAACCATTAAACTTAGTTAAAACCCGTTTATAGCACATTTTACCCAATTAAATGTTAATCCGTTCAAAGGCTCCTTTACGACTAGGTTTAGCAGGAGGAGGCACTGATGTAAGCCCATATAGTGATACCTATGGAGGGGCTATTCTAAATGCCACTATCAATAAATTTGCCTACGCTACCTTAGTCCCGCTTACCTCTTCTCAGGTTATTTTCAAATGCTTTGACATTGACCAAAGTGCGGTCTTTGAAGACGTAAATTATTTCCCGGTAGAAAATGATTCTTTTAGATTATTAAAGGGAATCCATAACAGAATCAAATCTGAATTCAACATTCAAACCCCTCTTCATTACCAACTTGAAACGTTTGTAGACGCTCCTCCTGGTTCTGGGCTTGGGTCATCTTCCACGTTGGTGGTTGCTATTGTTGCGGCATTTGCCGAATGGTTGGGGCTTCCCCTAGGTGAGTATGACATTGCCCATCTGGCATATAGCATTGAGCGGGAAGATTTGGGATTATCAGGCGGAAAACAGGACCAATATGCCGCCACCTTTGGAGGCTTCAACTTCATGGAATTCCATGCCGATAGAGTAGTGGTGAACCCCCTTCGGATCAAGGAAGAATACATTCATGAGCTTGAGTTTTCCTTGATCCAATACTATACCGGTACTTCAAGATTGTCTTCAAAGATCATTGATGCCCAAGTGAAAAACGTGCACAATAAGTCTTCTAAATCTATTGAAGCCATGCATTCTCTTAAAGCGCTTGCATTTAACATGAAGGAAGCCTTATTAAGAGGGAAATTAGATGAGATTGGGGACTTGCTCCATGAAAGCTGGGTTTCGAAGAAGAACATGGCCGATGAAATTACCAACCCGGTGGTGGATGAGATTTATGAAACTGCCATCAAACACGGAGCAATTGGAGGGAAAATTTCTGGTGCTGGCGGTGGTGGATACATGATGTTCTATGTGCGTAATAGCTCCCTCTATCAAGTCATTAATAAGCTTAACCAATTTGGGGGCTTAGTTGAAAGAGTCAACTTCTATAACCAAGGTGCCATCACCTGGAAAACGAAATACATGTAATATGCAAAGCTTTATCTCTTCTAAAATTCAAGAAAGTATAGATGTTAAATCTAAAATACTTGATAATCAATCCTTATTAACCATAGTCGAGAAAGTATCAGAGGCTATAGCTTCTGCTTTTAAATCTGACAAAAAGGTATTCTTCTGTGGAAACGGAGGAAGCGCAGCCGATGCACAGCATTTAGCCGCAGAGTTTTCAGGAAGGTTTTATATAGACCGGGACCCCTTGTTTGCAGAAGCCTTGCATGTGAATACGTCCTATTTAACTGCTGTCGCAAATGATTACTCATATGATGAAGTGTATTCAAGATTGATCAAAGCAAAAGGAAGAGAAGGCGATGTATTGGTGGGCATTTCAACCTCGGGCAACTCAAAGAACATCATCAATGCGTTTAGGGTAGCCAGAAAGAATAAAGTTCTTACCATTGCCTTGACCGGCGAATCAGGAGGACTTATGAAAGAGGAGGTGGATTTCCTTATTAACGTTCCCTCCAATGATACCCCTCGTATTCAAGAAGCTCACATTTTAATAGGGCACATTATATGTGAGATTGTGGAAAAGGAGCTTTTTGTAGAAAGAAATGACTAAAGAAGCCATTGTCTTGGCCGGAGGTTTAGGCACCCGGTTAAGATCTGTTGTTCAAGATGTTCCTAAGCCAATGGCAGAAGTTGCCGGCAGGCCTTTTCTTGATTTTATTCTTTATTCCTTGAAAAAGAATAAAATCGGAAGAGTAGTTTTTGCGGTTGGGCATAAGCATGAAGTAATACAAGACTATTACAAGAGCAAGAGTGACAGTTTTGGCATTGAGATCAGTTTTAGTATTGAAGAAGAACTCCTAGGAACTGGAGGGGCCATTTTCCAAGCGGCCAAGCAGGTACTTAGTGACAATTTCTTCATTCTCAATGGAGATACTTTTTTTGAAGTGGATTTAGCTGAACTCCAATCTTTTGCAAGGGGGACAACTGCTGACTTGGCTATCGCCTTGAAAAAGATGCCTCACTCTGATAGGTATGGAAGTGTCATTTGTTCTGAAGACCACAAGATCATTTCATTCAAAGAAAAACAACCAGGTGTAAAGGAAGATCTTCTGATAAACGGAGGTATCTATTATATGAACAAAGGTATGATAGAGGCTTCTTCAATGCCCCTCAAGTTTTCTTTTGAAACAGATTTCCTGCAAAAAGACCCTGTAAAGCTAAATGCTTTCGGAAGGGTTTTTGACGGGACCTTCATAGACATTGGGGTTCCGGAAGATTATCAATTAGCCCAAACTCTTCTAAAAGATGTTATCCAGTAAAAAGCTTGACACTTTGTTTTTGGATAGAGATGGCGTTTTAAACCTCAAAATAGAAAACGGGTATGTAACCAAGCTCTCAGAAATAGAAATTTTACCGGGTATTCCGGAGTTTTTGGCTACAGCTCATCTTAAATTCAACAGAATTGTTGTCGTAACTAACCAGCGTTGCGTAGGGAGGCAGATTATTTCTAAGGAGGAGCTGAAAAAAATTAATTCAGAAATAAATAACCTAACAGCGAATAAAATTTCACAGTTTTTTTTCTGCCCTCATTTGGAGGAAGATGCCTGTAATTGCAGAAAACCAAAAAAAGGCCTTTTCTTAGAAGCTGCTGAAACTTATAATATTGATTTTTCTTCCTCTTGGATGGTTGGCGACTCAGAAACTGATTTGATTCCTGCTAAAGAGCTAGGGTTGAAGACTGTTTTTATTTCTTCAAAGGAAAGTCAGTTTGCTGATGTAATGGTTAGAAACACCTTGGAATTACTTTCTTTCTTCACCGGTCTTGCTTAAATGGAGGCAGAGCACTAATGAAAATTAATGAGACCCCTAAGCACCTACTTTTTACCAGGTTCTTAGGGGTTTTTTATGCTGGTTTCTTTCCCTGTTTTGCTTGATGTAAGTATAAAAGGAATGAAAAACCCAACCAACATAGTACCAAAGTTCTTCCCAAAATATACTTCTGTTGTCCAGGCGGCAGCAAAGGTAAGGATGACCAGAATTGCTATCCCATCTTTGTGTTTGATGGCGTAAGTAAAGGGAAGTAGTAACCAACCAAAGAGGTAAATCAAGAAACCTATCACGCCCAAGCTAAACAAAATGTCTAAGTGGTTGCTATGGACGTTTTTGTCTGTTTCAATGGCCATAAAAAATTTCTTTTCCTTGTACTTCTCTATGAGCACGGCATCCTTATCCCCAAGGTTAACTCCCGTTATCGGGCTAGTTAGAAAAACCTCTAAACCGCAGGTCCAGGCTGCCAGCCTGAAGTTTGCCCCATTCCATTGATCAGGGGTTACTTCCATGTTGTAATGGCTTTCTTTCCCGCGGCTCTCAAAGTCAAAGCTTCTGTAAGTAAGCTCTCTGTAGCGGTTGAAGGTAGAAGGCATGAACTTATGGATAACCAAAGTGCCCGCCAGCAAGGCTAAAATCAAGGAAATTCCAATAACTACTTTTCTTTCCTGAATGATGTAGAAAAAGCTAAACCCTAAGGTAGCCAATAGCAACACGGCGAACATGATTCGGCTTGCTAGTAAGTAGCTGAAAGCAAATAGGAATATGACCGCTAAGAGCATGAGCCATTTGCACATGCTGTTGCCAAAGAAAATAGCCCTCCCCAATATGAAGGTGGCTAGGTTCACAGCTAAAGCTACATATATGGACTGTTGCCTCGTAAAGGCCGTAAGGGAGTCATTGTAAAGGAACTCAGGTCGCTCTAAGTAGCCAGAGGTATGAATGCTGGTAATCAAACACAACACCGCTAACAATGTGGTGATGAAGGCAAAAAATAAAAGTATTCTTTCTTTCAAGCTTTTCTTGAGTTGAAGCAGCCCAATGCTGGCGGGGAAAAGTAAAAGCGGAAGCCGTATTTTCAAATGGTGCAAACCCCTTGCAACATCTTCAGATAGAAGCGTACTGACCACCAGTGCCAGGAAAAACACGAGCATTCCCAGTATATAGGGCCGTTGCTTTAAGACCTCTCTTTTCTCCTGAAGGGTACTCATGGAAAAACTATAGATCACCAGCAACCCAGTTACTACAGAGTTCACGCCGCTTAGTTTAGCAAAATAGAGAGTAACAAAAAAAAGAAGAACGAGTACGAAAAAGCCTTTTTCTTTTTTATTCAGGTCTTGAAGATTGAGGATCATCTCTGTTGAGTATAAAAGCAACTTAGATAGGATTTTGTATATATAGGGTTAGGATAACAAAAAAATAAAGTTATTCTGGCAAAGCCCTTTTGCAGTTCTGTATAAATAGCTTGGTACAAAAGTAACTAATGTAATGGGTTTGTCAGATACTATTAGAAGTACCTGTTATAAAGTTTTTAGTACTAAAAGCAGAGTTGAACAGGCTCTTTTTTGCAGCTTTCAATGGTATTTGCAAAAAAGAGCCTTTAAACGTGAAGGGGTGAAAACCTAGGCCTATGTACTTGGTGAAGTTTATTGAGGCAAGGGCGAACAAAAAGGGTGCGAGATTTACTCTCGCACCCTTTGAAGAGGTAATGGTTCAATTGAAGGAATACCAACGCTTAGTAGCTCTGGTTCCCGCCACCTTGGAAGTCACCGTCATGTTGGGTGCCTGTGTAGTCGCCACCGTAGCCTGCGCCTGATCCAGTGGCAGTGCCTTGGTCTAAGCTAGCGCTAGCTGCTTGAGATTGACCACCCTTATTTTTTCCTTTCTTTCCGCCACCAAATTGTCCAGTGGTTGACTTCTTGCTTCCTCTGCCCAGGAAAAAGCCATAGGCAATCAATCCTAACCCGGCTGCGAAAGCTACATACTGCTTGTCTTTGTTGCGAAGTTGTTGGTAAAACTTCACTCCAGAATCAGCTGGGTTGTTAATGATATTAGAGATTTCCTGCGGGTTTTGGATGAGGTCGGTAAGGGCTTTGGTTTCTTGATTATTATCTTCCATAGTTATAAAGGTTTATGAGGTTTTAGGTACGGCTAATCTGTTTGAAAGATTCCTACAAGAGCTAAATAAACATTCTAGCAGCGCCAACCAGTTTGTTTAAGGCCTTTTCCAGAAAACTAGGCTATAAACAGAAGGCAAATTCAACAGAGATAATCCAGGGCATAGACAAAAGTTAACAATAATTCTATTTGATAGAAGGCCAGATTAATAGCCAATATCCTGCAGATCGTACAGCAGTTTTTAAGACCATTCTGACAAAACAACTTCAAAGCCCATCCAGCAAACCCATAGGTTTACATAAGAACAGAACGCTTGTAAGTTTCATAAACAGTGTCACATCATAAGAGAATTATAAGCCTTTAGAAAGCTACTAGGTACTGTTTTGTTATAACTTTAATAATTTATTTTGAAGGGTAGGCTGTGATGAATCAGATTAGTTTCTGTATTATTATAGGCTTTTTTACTACTTCATCATGTATTTGTTTAAACGTACCTCCCTGATAGGGGTAACCTTTACCATGCTTGTAGCTTTTGGTTGTAAAGACAAAAGCTCAGAAACGGAAACAATACAGGAAGCCGACACCCCCGCTCAGCCTACTCTATTCACGTTACTTGCCCCAGAAAAAACCAATGTAGGGTTTAACAACGCCCTAAAAGAAACCCCTTTCGCCAACATCATGGCTTATCAATACTTCTACAACGGTGGAGGGGTAGCCATAGGTGATGTAAACGAAGACGGTTTACAGGATATCTATTTTTCTGGAAACCTTGTGCCAAACAAGCTGTACCTGAACAAAGGCCAGATGCGGTTTGAAGAAATCACCGCCGCTGCCGGCGTGGGTGGCAGGCCCAACACCTGGAAAACCGGAACCACCATTGCCGACGTTAACGGAGATGGCCTGCCCGATATCTACCAATGCTACTCGGGTAACTTGCCCGGCGCTGCCCGGGTCAACCAACTGTTCATCAACCAGGGCCCAGGGAAGAATGGCGTTCCTACCTTCCTGGACCAGGCCAAAGAAATGGGCCTGGCTGATTCTTCTTACAGTACCCACGCCGCCTTCTTTGACTATGACCGTGACCAGGACTTGGACATGTTCCTGCTGAACCACAACCCCATGCAGTTCAACAACCTGGACGAGGTCACTATTCAGGAAATCAAGAAAAAGCCTGCCCGAAACATGCAGGCAAAGTTGTTCCAGAACAACAAAGGCTCCTTTAAGGATGTGTCAGACAAAGCGGGGCTTCATGCCTCAGCGTTTTCCTATGGCCTGGGAGCGGGCATCGCAGACATCAATCAGGACGGCTGGCCTGATATCTATGTGTCAAATGACTACTCTGCCCCTGATTTTCTTTTGATTAACAACAAAAACGGCTCCTTCACCGATCAGGCCAAGGCTAGCATCCAGCATACGTCAATCTATTCCATGGGCAACGACATTGGGGACATCAACAATGATGGAGCCCCCGATATCATGACCTTGGACATGCTCCCCGAGGATAACAAACGACAGAAACTGCTCTTCGGGCCAGACAACTACGAGTATTTTGACATGTTGGTACGGGCTGGGTTCAACCACCAGTACATGCGCAACATGCTGCAGGTAAATAACGGCAACGGTACCTTCAGCGAGGTAGGCCAGTTAAGCGGCGTCTCCAACACCGACTGGAGCTGGGCTCCGTTGTTAGCCGATTATGACAATGATGGCTGGAAGGATCTTTTCGTGAGCAACGGCTTCCTGAAAGATTTTACCAACATGGACTTCATTAAGTTCAGGAGTGCCTACTTCCAATACCTCAGGGGAAAGGTAACACCCGAGAGCGTGATGAACCTGCTTTCCAAAATGCCGGCTTCCAACGTGAACAACTACATGTTCAAGAATACCGGCAACCTGCAGTTCAGCAACATGGGCAAAAACTGGGGCTTTGATCAACCTTCTAACAGCAACGGTGCTTCCTACGCCGATCTGGACAATGATGGTGATGTAGACTTGGTCACCAACAATGTGAACCAACCCGCCTTTGTGTACCAGAACCAGGCCGATAAACAATTAAAGCACCAGTACCTACAGGTGAAATTGGCCGGAGCTGGTAAAAACACTGATGGTTTGGGTGCTAAGGTGATTCTGTACCACCAAGGCAAACAGCAGTACCAGGAACAGATGACTTCCCGCGGCTTCCAATCCAGTGTTTCACCGGTGCTTCATTTCGGGTTGGGTACAAACTCCACCGTTGACTCGGTTCGGGTGGTTTGGTTGGGTGGTAAACAGCAGGTGCTGCAGAACGTGAAAACCAACCAGGTGATTACCCTGGAAGAGATAAACGCAAGCTCCACTTATAGTTCCCCTAGAAACACAAAGCCACTGTTTTCAGAAACGGCTTCCCCTGTCACGTTTGCCCACCAGAAAGCCAACGTAAACGACTTCAAGCGCCAACCACTCATGATCAACCCTATGTCTTTCTCAGGGCCGTGCTTGGTGAAAGGCGATGTGAACGGAGATGGGTTAGAGGATCTGTTCGCGGGCGGAGCGGCTGGACAAACCGGGGCTATCTACCTTCAATCTAAGAATGGCAAGTTCACCTTGAAGCCCTCCTCGGCCTTTGCGGTAGATAAAGCCAGCGAAGACACCGATGCGCTCTTCTTTGACGCCAACAATGACAAGGCCCTGGATCTGTATGTGGTGAGTGGCGGGTACCATAACTTCTTGCCCGATGATGCCGCCCTGCAAGACCGACTGTACCTGAACGATGGCAAAGGCAACTTCACCAAGAGCCCCAATGCCTTGCCTGTCATGCGGACAAGTAAAAGCTGCGCCCGGGCAACCGACATCAACGGCGACGGTTTCCAGGACCTGTTTGTTGGAGGCCGGGTAATACCGGGCCGCTACCCAGAGGCACCCAGAAGCTACGTGCTCCTCAACAACGGCAAAGGCCAGTTTAGTGATCAAACCACCAAATTAGCCCCAAAGCTCCAGAACATAGGGATGGTCACCGATGCCGCCTGGCATGACCTGAACGGCGACCGTAAACCAGAACTGGTAGTAGTAGGGGAGTGGATGCCGATCACCGTTTTCAGCAACAACAATGGAAACCTCACTGAAAACACCAGCGCCTTCTTCGCCAAAAAGTACAGCGGTTGGTGGAATAAACTGCTCATCGGGGACTTTAACCGGGATAACCGCCCAGACCTGCTGATCGGGAACCAAGGCATGAACACCCAGTGCAAGGCCTCAGACAAGGAACCCGCCGAGATGGTGTTTAAAGACTTTGACGACAACGGTGCCGTGGACCCCATCCTTTGCTTCTACATGCAAGGGAAGAGTTACCCGTACGTGACCCGTGACGAGTTGCTGGACCAAGTAAGCATGATGCGAACCCGGTTCCAGGATTACGCCAGCTTTGCCGAGGCCACCCTGGGGAACATCTTCACCCCTGAGGAACTTAAAGGAGCCGGCCGTTTGTCTTGCAATTACTTGCAAACAGCTTATTTTCAGGGAAGTGCAAACGGAAAGTTTAAAGAAATGAAGTTGCCTTTAGAGACCCAGTTTTCCCCGGTGTTTGCTTTGGCCCCTATTGATTACAACCAAGACGGTGCGCCTGACCTGCTGATTGGAGGCAACTTGAACAAAGCCCGTCTGCGTTTCGGCAAAGCCGATGCAAACTATGGTCTGTTGTTGCAGAATGACGGAAAAGGTAACTTCAGCTATGTGCCCCAGAGTAAATCTGGCTTCCGGCTGACGGGTGATGTTCGCAGTATTATGCCCCTCAAAAATACCGTTTTGTTTGGGGTGAATCAGATGCCTATAAAAGCTTACAGTTTACAATAATGAAGAAGTTTTTACCGGTACTCATGTTCTTGGTGGCCCTTTGGGGATGTGCAACCCCGGGGCAGGAGCAAAAACAAAGCCTGGAGTTCAGCACCGCGCAGATTAGCCTGGTGATTGATAAGATGACGGATATCATGGTGAACGACGTCACCAACCCGCCCCTCGCCTCTCGGTTTTTTTCCTACGCCACACTGGCTGGCTACGAGGTGGTCTCCCAAAACGACAGCAGCTACCAGAGCATGCACGGTATCCTGAAAAAGTATCCGCAGATCCCCAAACCCGATAGCATTGATGGATACTCCACTGAGCTTAGCGCTGTGCTGGCCATGATGGAAACCGCTAAAAAGATGCAGCCCTCGGGTAAGCTTTTGGACAGCCTTGAGGTGAAGTTCCTGGATTCCTGCCGGCGCGAAGGGTTGGCAGAGGAAGTCATCACATCTTCCTTAAAATACGCCAAAGCCGTGAGTAAGGGAATTTTGGCGTATGCTAAAGCCGATAAGTACAACCGCATAAGTAACTTCCCAAGGTACACCCCAATAGAGGGCGAGGGAAACTGGTATCCTACGCCGCCGGCCTACTTTGCACCCGTTGAGCCTTATTTCAGCACCGTTAGGTCATTCACTTTGGACACGTGCACCCAGTTCAAGCCCGCCCCTCCGATCTCTTTCTCCAAAGAAAAAGGGTCTGGTTTCTATAAACTGATGCAGCAGAACTATGCCGTGAGCACCAATCTGTCCCAAGAACAGCAGGAGATTGCCTCTTTCTGGGATTGCAACCCGTTTGCGCTGCAAGACAACGGCCACTTACAGGCGGGGCTGAAGAAAATATCTCCGGGCGCGCACTGGTTGGGCATCACGGGCATTGCCTGTAAAAAAGCGAAGGTTGATTTTGCCAAAGCCATGAAGGTGCACACCTTGGTCTCGGTGGCACTCATGGACGGGTTCATCTCCTGCTGGGATGAGAAATTCCGCAGTAACCGCATCCGTCCGGAGACGGCTATCCGCAAGTACATTGACCCTTCGTTCAAACCCCTCCTGCAGACACCGCCCTTTCCTGAATATTTAAGCGGACACTCTACTATTTCGGCGGCTTCGGCTGTCATTCTCAGTCACTACTTTGGGGACCAGTTTAACTACACCGATACCGTGGAAGAGCGGTTCGGATTGCCTGCCCGCACATTCAACTCATTCCAGGAAGCGGCCATTGAAGCCGGTCTTTCCCGGTTCTATGGAGGCATCCACTTCATGGATGCCATAGATAATGGGCGCAAACAAGGCTTACAGGTAGGCGAGTGGGTATTACGCAAAGTAGAAGGAACTCCGCAGGTACTGGCCTCGGTGAAGTAAGTGTTTACCAAAAGCATAAAAGAAAAGCCGGTCTTCTCAGAGGAGGACCGGCTTTTCTTTTAATAGGTAGATTTCTGATTAGTTACCCAACCAGGCGTTCCAGGGAATGCGGCTCAAGATCAGCAGCAAGCCTAAGCCATAAAAAATAGCCATGGTTCTGAACCCTTGAGTGGTGCCAACCTGGCGTTTCGCTTTTGAATAACCAATGGTAATAAGCACCACGGCAATGACCATGGTCAACGGGTGCTCCAGAAAGTAAAGACGGGAGGTGGCGTCTTTCATGGCAGCTCCAGAAGCATTGTTAATACCCAGAGGAGACACAAAGTACAGGATCAAGCCAATTACCCACTGCAGGTGAGTAGGGATCAACCCTAGCAAGCCCAATTTTCTATTTTTGTCAGTAAACGTTTTCCCGGAGAAAAGTCCGGCCAAGGCGGTGATCAGCGCAATGGCTACGCCTAAAAGCACCAGATATGCCAAGCCAGAGTGCGCGTGTTGTAATCCTGTGTACATTCTTTCTATTTTTGGTTGCGGGCGTAAATATAGGTAATCCCAGTTGAAGGGCAGTAGCCTTAGCGGACCAATCCAGGTTATTGAGGCAAGGGCTCTAATGAGAAATTTAGGTAAGCAGCGTTTGAGGCTCGTTTTACAGAAAAGCTGCCTGAAACGCTAGCTTTACAGATGAAAGCCCAAGCCCCATTCTATAACATTCGCGTGCCCATCATGGGCCATGAGCAATGCGCTAGCCGAAAGGTTTTTATGGATCATGTACTTCAGGCCATACCGCTGGTAGAAATCAGGGAACAACTGGTGCGGCTGGTAGAGGTAGCGGCCAAAGTGGAAAACCATTGATAGTTTGCTCAAATGCAGTTCGTGCCCCACATGGATTCCAGCCGATCGTTTGTCCAGATATCCTTCTGGGATGTTCATGGCCTTGTTTAAGTACTCCTCGCCGATAGCCGTGTCATGGATAGCATCCACCCCAACCAGCAGCGAGTTGGTGTGGGTAAGCCGCTTACTGGCGTAAAAAGACATCATGTACACCGGGTGCTTAAAATCATCGCGCAAGACCTCCTTAACCCCGGCGGCAACTCTGACATTTACCTGTAACCGTTTGTCTAAGGCAGGGGCAAGGGTATCCTGCTGCGGAATACTTGGGGTGACCCTAGGCTGGTACCGAAGCCCAAGCCCCACCAGGGGCATGTTCATGCCATTGTTAGACTGATTCAGGCTTCCGTTGGAGAAATGCCTGAACGCAAAGATGAGGTTTAAAAACCAACGGTCCGCCATGGGGTACTCATACCGAAGGTTTCCCCGCAGCGAGAAAGTGACAGGGCTCCCGATGGCTTTGTTGTTCTCGTTGGTGGTTGAGTTATAATGGCGGGTAGAGTAAACGAGTCCGGTGCCCAAGTTGTATCGAAGGCTTCCTCGGCCAATCTTGGTGATGGGTCCATCCAGATAAGAGGTCACCGAAACAGATTTTCCTAATTCCTCAGGCATGCCATAATTAAAGTAGGAGAGGGCAAACCCAATGGCCGGTAACTTGTATTTCCGTTCCCAGAACCGTTTGCCCAGCGTCTGCCGATTCGCATAAAGCTCCACCCCATGAAGTCCCGAATAGTTAAGCAGCGAAAGACTTGCCCGATAGCGGAAAAAGGCGCCATAGTACCCGTTTGCCCCAAATGACCAGGGTTCTTTACCAGAGGAGGTACTTTCTTGTGCTTGTACTTGAAGAGAAAGGGGGATTACAAGAAGTAAAATGGAAATGAAAACTCGGCAAGACTGAAGCATAAGTTAAAGCTACTTAAGACGGGGTACGCCACGTAGTTTACAAGTGGAATGAAGAAGCAAAATAGTAAATAGTTTGTAAGACCGATGCCCCCTTCTCCTTAAAATAATGTAGCGCATTAAAGAAAAGCCTTTGACTCATATTTATAGAAAGCCTAATTCCTTTTTAAAGTTAATTTCTGCAAACAAGGCTTAAAATAGAAGTAAGCCTCTAGCTGTTCCAATCCTAAAGTGGGGATATAGTTTTACTTAAGAGAGGTTGGAAGGATAATGCACCTTTCTACCTTCACAGAAGTATCTAAGTGCGAATTCTACCTGATAAGAAAAGGTGTGAGGTTTTATGAGGTAGTTTTCGAAAACAAGCCAAAAATCAAACCCAAGAGGTAAAGAAGTGAATCAAATTAGAAAAGGTGCAGAAAGTCCTTATGCACCTTTTCTAAAGCTGGAAATACACAAGAGCGCCTTACCTGTTGGTTTCCTTTTGAAATGGGTTAAACTCTTCTAGTGCCAGAAGGCTCTCAAAAGATGAAAGTAGTTACCGCCACTTCACCCTTGGGAACTTCTGCATCAACCTGGGCTTTAAGGTGGGGTATTCCTCTTGCCAGAAGTAATGCAAGCTGTTGACTACTTTCAAAGGCTTTAGGTCTGGAGTGAGCAGGTGCAAGGCGACGCCTACATCTCCGGCATCTACCGTAGGGTTGTTTTCCCAGTCCAGCACATCCTGCAACCTGATTTCCAGCAGCGGCGGCTTGGCGTTGCCAGGATAAACCAGTTCCATTTGATGGCCGTCAGGCAGCGTCAACATCCCCGGGGCCAGTTCCTCTAAGCGCTGGCGTTGTTCTCGGTTCAGCATGCCTTGCAACAGCTGCAGCAGGTCAATGTCAAACAGATCCTGACCAATTTCCACATCTTCTAAATGGTAGGCGAGCCACTCGTTGCAGGTCATAAGCAGAGTAGGGGTGCTGAGATCTGGGAAGCCCTCGGTGGGGTGCCATTTACGCAAACAAAGGACCCGGTTTTGAAACTGCCGCACTTCCTCTGAGAAATTAAGCCATTGCTCGCCTTCGCGTTTAATGGTTTCGCAGATGGCAGGAATCAAGAAACGTTCATCTGGTTCTGGCAGAGGTTTGCTCTGGAGCACGATGGAGCCAATGCGCATATCGCGGGAAGCGGTCAGCTCGCCTTCTTCCGGTTCCCAGGTAACGACATCTTTCTGCTTCACCAGTGGGGCCAGGTCTTTGGGGTTGAGCGGCGAAGCCAGGAAAATGCGCCCCGGTCCATCACCGCCGGCGTGCAGGTGCGCAATGGCTAACCAAGGATCATGGGCCAAATTATCGCGGTGCCCCGCACTGGCGTATTTGCCGTTCGCTAGTTGAAATTGGGCATTGTTGCCCGGGCGGGCGTAAGCAATCCGTTCGGGGTAGCAGTTGGCCAGCAGCACGCCCGTCTCATACGGGTCCACAGCGGTGTTCTCCGGCTCAATCTGGAACATGCGGCGGTACGAGGCGGCAATCTTGTCAATCTTGGAGAAGCGTTTGTTGTGCATCTGCTCGTTGCGGTAGCGTCGCAGGGCTTCAATGCGTAGGTTCAGGTCTATCCCAGCTTCTCGGGGCAGCGGGTCGCGCTCTTCCAGCAAAGCGGCAATGTCAGTAGCCAAAGCCACTTGATCACTTTCTTGGGCAGCCAGCAGCATGTGGGCTAGGCGCGGATGGGTGGGCAGGGCGTGCATCTTGCGACCATGCTCCGTAATACGGCCATTTTCCAGGGCGTTGAGCTGGTGCAGGGTTTCCTGGGCTTGCAACAAGGCGGCTTTAGGCGGAGGCGTAAGCCAGGTGAGCGCCCTAATGTCAGTTACGCCCCAAGCTGCCATGTCCAGAACTAGCGGGGCCAGGTCGGCTTCCTGTATCTCAGGGGTACGGTGCGGCGCCAGGCGGGCGTGCAGGGTTTCGGTCCAGAGGCGGTAACAGGTACCTGGGCCCAAACGCCCCGCCCGTCCGGCGCGTTGGTCGGCAGCGTCTTTGGAGATACGCACCGTCTCTAAACGGCTAAGCCCGGTACCGGGGTCAAAGCGCTGGGTTTTCGCAAAGCCGGTATCTATAACAACGGTGACGCCTTCAATGGTCAAGCTGGTCTCAGCAATGGAGGTGGCCAGTACCACTTTGCGCTTGCCGCTTCGGTTGGGCATAATGGCGGCGTACTGCTTACCGGAAGGCAGCATGCCATACAGCGGGTGGATGGCAATATCCCGCAAACCGCGCCGGAGCAGGGCTTCTACCTTTCTGATGTCCTGCTCGCCGGGCAGAAATACCAGCACATCCCCTTTCTTTTCCTGAAGGGCTTTGCGAATGGCGCGGTCGGTCATTTCATGCAACAGTTGAGCGTCGGTTTCGCCTGCGTACTGCACGTCAATGGGGTATTGCCTTCCTTCGCTCTGCACGGCAGGGGCGTTGAGCAAACGCGTGAGTTGGGGCATGTTGAGGGTGGCACTCATGACTAGGATGCGCAGGTCGGGGCGGTTAGTGGCCTGAGCCTCACGGCTGAGGGCCATGGCTACGTCGGCGTGGATGCTGCGCTCGTGAAATTCGTCAAAAATTACCAGTCCAACCCCTGCCAGGGAGTTGTTTGAATGCAGCATGCGGGTGAGAATGCCCTCGGTGACCACTTCCAGCCGGGTTTTTTCTGAGATGCGGTTCTCAAACCGGATCCGGTAGCCTACAGTCTGGCCCACTTCTTCTCCCAGCAGTTCGGCCAATCGTTCGGCAATGGTTCGGGCCGCCAAGCGGCGGGGTTCCAGCATGATGACTTTCTTACCCTGGAGCCAGGTTTCGTCAAGTAAGGCGAGGGGCAGCAAGGTACTCTTTCCCGCTCCCGGAGGTGCGTTCACAATGAGGGTATTCTGAGCAGCAAGGTTTTCCCGCACGGCAGGGATAATCTCGCGTACAGGTAAATCTATGGTAAATGGGTTAAACGGCAAGGGTGGTGTGGTTTTGAAGGTGGCAAACAGGCTTTTATACTCCTAGGCCTGCCCGCAAAGTTACAGGAAATCCAGCGGGGAAGAAACCGAAGCCCTTTAGTGTCCGTATTTGTATCTGTTTAAGAAATTATATCACTTAAATAAAGCCTGCCTATTGAAGAGAAGATAGTCCCCCAAACTTTTCCCTACCCTAAGAGAGGAAGAACAAACCCTGCTTCCCTCCACCATCGGTAATGTTGCTAAGAGGTCTACCTGATAGTTTGCTGCCAGGTTGTTATACCTCCTTGTTACTCAGCTTCTACAAATTTGGAGGCAGGGCGGCGTATGTGCTATTGCTAAGGTCCTGAACTTAGCTAGTTTCAATTTGAGCTACTTAGGTAAAATCCTGTAAAGTATTGAAAACCAGCTGTAATTGCAAATGAGAGGGGTTTTTATGAATACTACCCTAAAACTTAAAAAATTAATAACTTTAATTTTAAGAATTATATAATATTAGTCTTAAATTGCACTAACAAAATTAAATATATAGTGATTCTAACATTTTGTTCATTTTAAATTCTTTAATGTATCATGAAAGTAAAATTACTGAAATCCGGCATGTTGCTGGCAGCTGCAGCAATTGCCTTTGGGTGTAACCCCGACTCAGAGGAATCAATTCAACCAGATGTTCTTGGCGAGGGCATACAAAACCAAACCGAAAGTTGTGAAACCATCACCTTTGATAAGGTAATTAGAGGAGGGAACGGTTTTGTAACGGCAGTTATGAGCGACAAATCATCTACCCCCATTATGGTGACGGCAAGCAGAAGAACCGCTTCTAATACTTATAGCCCCAACAACTCAGCTAACATCTTTGACTCAGGGCAGATGGGACCCTTAGGGAATGATGTGGATGACATTCTCACCCCCCACAAAGACTTTGGCGGTTCTGGTGTAGGAGATGGCGGACGCAAAGGGAAAACTTATGCCAACAACACGGCCCTAGGCAACCTCTTGATCATCAACCGTACGGATAGCCCAACACCTGCCTATGATTCAAACAATGGCGGAAAACTGTCCTTTGACTTTTCTGGGTACGGCAGTGTTACCATGAATGCAATCACTGTGCTAGATGTAGACTCTTATGAGTCTGGGAGCAAAGTAGAACTGTTAGACCTCACCGGTAAAGTGATTAAGACCGTTCCTATGGCGGTATCGGGTAATAACGGGAAACAGATCGTGAACCTGGGTAACACCCCCGGAGTAGTTAAAATGGTAGTGACTTTAGGGGTAAACAACAGATTAGTGGGTTCTGGAGCCATTGATGATATCATGTTTAACTGTGGTCCAAAGCCTCCGTGCGAAACCATCACCTTCACCCGGTTTACCAAAGGACAGGATGGCTTTGTGAACTCAGTGACTAGTGACCAGTCTTCCATGCCAATCAAAGTAAGTGCATTCAGAAGAACGGCTACCAACGTCTACAGTAAAGTAAACGCGGCCAATATCTTTAACTCTGCCCAGCCTACCTCAATCGGGAACCAAGTGACCGACATCCTTACCCCGCACCAGAACTTTGGTGGTGGAGGTGTAGGGGACGGTGGCGCAGCCGGACCTTTTGTAAACAATACTCCATTGGGTAACATGCTCATCGTGAATAGAACCACAGACCCAATGAAAGCCTTTGACAACAACCTGGGCGGTAAACTGGTCTTTGACTTCTCTTCTTATGGAACCGTTAGCTTGAGTTCCATTACCGTATTGGATATAGATGATTACGAAGCCGGAACTAAGGTAGTATTGTATGGTGCCAACTCACAGGTGATCAAAGAGGTGATGATGAAAGTAAGTGGCAACAACGGCAAGCAACTGGTGGATCTTGGCAACACCATGGGAGTAGCCAGAATGGAGATCATCTTAGGGCCAAATGGAATTTCTCCAAATGGTGGCCTGAGCGGTTCTGGTGCAATTGATAACATCATGTTCAACTGCGTGCCTACTATGTAAAGCTTACCCTATCCTAAAGGATAGTATTTGAAAGAAACGCCGCCGTCAGGATCTCTGACGGCGGCGTTTCTTTTTTACTCAAGCCTGGATGTTAGTACTCTACTTCCCGCAAAAGGGGCATACCTATTTATTTATTCGTGTCTAAAAGACAGGAGTAATAACCTGCATTAATTCTTGTGCTTACAAGTAATTTAGCTACACTAAATGTAGAAATATAGCTTATTTGTTTAGAGTAATTAGGGCTTGTTTTTAGACTACTTACTTCTAAGTAGTCCGTGAAAAGAATGCAATAAATATTGGATAATTAAAGTAAATTTTGAAATAAGTAAACCTAAATCATGTATAAAATACGGAATTTTAAATAGTTGGAGTTAATAATTATGTTAAATCTTGCCTTTGATCTAGAAGAAGTATTATATTAAATCATCTATTCTTAATTTCATTATCAACCTAAAACAGTAAGCTATTATGAAAGCAAATTTATTCAAATTCAGCATGTTGATTGCTGCGGCTACTGTGGTATTTGGGTGTAACCCAGAGGAAGAAGAGTTGGCCCAACCAAGTTTATCTGGAAGCGTCAGCAAAAATGCAGGGACTACTGAAAGCTGCGAAACTGTGACCTTTGACAAGTATACCAGAGGTGCAGACGGCTTTGTGAATGCGGTGATGAGTGACAAAGCAGCTACCCCTATCTATGTTAGTGCCTACCGGAGAACGGCGCCTAACACCTATGATCCCATTGATGTCGCAAACGTCTTTGATTCTTCCCAACCAACCCCCATTCCGGATGTGAATGAGATAGATGACATTCTTACCCCGCACAAAGATTTTGGTGGCGGTGGCATGGGAGCAGGTGGGGCTGCTGGCAGCCTATTTGCCAACGACAAACCTCTGGGTAACCTTTTCATCATTAACCGTTCCACCAATCCGGCCAATGCCTATGACAGCAATACCGGTGGTAAAATGGTTTTTAACTTCTCTGGCTACGGAACTGTGACCATGAATTCCATCACCGTAATGGACGTGGACAACTATGAAGCCGGGGGAAAAGTGGTTTTGTACGGCATTACAGGAAACGTGCTTAAAACCGTAATGCTGAAAGTAAGCGGCGACAATGGAAAGCAGGTAGTAGACCTGGGCAATACCGCTGGCGTGGTTAGAATGGAAGTGTACCTGGGGCCAGGTGGTGCCTTAACCGGTTCTGGTGCAGTAGACAATATCGTTTTCAACTGTTTACCTAAATCTGAATGCGAAACTGTTACTTTCAACCGGTATGTAAGAGGAGCTGATGGGTTCCTGAGCTATGTCACCAGCGACCAGTCCAATACTCCTATCTACGTGAGTGCTTACAGAAGAACCGCTCCTAACACTTACAGCACTTCTGATGTGGCCAACATCTTCAACTCTGGTCAGCCAAGACCAATTCCGGATGTGAACCAGATTGATGATATTCTAACTCCGCACGAAAACTTTGGTGGCGGGGGCGTAGGGGAAGGTGGCGCAGCCGGGCCTTACGTGAACAATGTGCCGCTGGGCGAGATGATGATCATTAACCGAACCGATGATCCGTCTCAGGCTTACGACTCCAACACTGGCGGTAAGATGGTGTTTGACTTCTCTTCCTACGGAACTGTTTCGCTTACTTCCATCACCGTCATGGACGTAGACTCTTATGAAGCGGGCGGCAAAGTGGTGTTGTACGGTACCTCGGGCCAGGTGCTTAAAACCGTGATGCTGCAAGTAAGCGGCGATAACGGCAAGCAGATTGTTGACCTGGGAGGAACCATGGGAGTGGCTAAAATGGTGGTGTTCCTGGGACCCGGAAGTGCCCTTACCGGTTCAGGTGCCGTGGATAACATTGTCTTCAACTGCCCACCTAAAGTGTATGGCTGTACCTACACCCAAGGCTACTGGAAAAACCATGCGGTGGGCAAGAAAAGAGACAACACCTGGGGAAGCCTGCATGATGATATTTTCTACGGCAGCGGAACCACTTACCTGAATTTGATGAACACCCCGCCAAAAGGAGGCAATGCTTACATCATCCTGGCACACCAGTATATTGCTGCTAAACTGAACATGATGCAAGCTTCTGCTACTCCTGAGGTAATGGCGGCGTTCAACAGTGCCACCGCCTACTTTAGTGCTAAGTCGGGTGGTAATTACCGGAACACCATTTCGTCTCCTTACACCACCGTAAACAGAAATACGCTCATCACCTGGGCTGGTATTCTAGGTGCTTACAATGAAGGTAAAATTGGCCCCGGTCATTGCGATGATTGATATTGATTGATATTAGCTAAGTAGTTTAACTACTCTCTTAACGCCCTTACTAGCTTGGCCTAGAAAGGGCGTTTTGTTTGAAGCCTCCGATGCATTTATAGCACATATTTTGAAATTGAAGGGGAAAACAGGAGAGGCGCCTAGACGTACCTGGTTACAGCCGTATGGAAACAAACCGGAATATCTGTATTCTTGTAGAATCCATTCAGACCCTTCATCTATGAATATTCGATTTGCTATTCTTGCGGGCGCGATATGCGCCTTTTATGTTGGCTGTACCACCCTCAAAGATACTGGCGGTAATCACCAGGAACTGCCTGCCACCGCGTTGCAGCCCTTGGGAAGATACCAGGTAAACAATGCCCGGAACCTAGAGTTGATTTCCTCTGCGGCGCATTTCGGGTTTAGTTTTGAAGGGAGAGAGGCAAGGGTAGTGGCAGCTGCTGGCTATGCGGGTGCGCACAGCTATCTCCAGTACGAGTTGGACGGGGTCTACCAGAGAAGAGTAAGAATTGAAGGCTTGCAAGACACCCTGGTGATCACCGCACCCTCGGCGGGTAAACACACTGTTTGGGTGTACAAAACCACCGAAGCTCATACCGGCCCCTTAGTGATTCAGAAGGTAGTCGCTTCTAAAGTGACGTCCCTAAAGAGACCCGCGGCACCTTTAATAGAGTTTATCGGGAACAGTATTACTTGTGGTGCAGCGGCAGATCCGTCTGAGGTCCCGTGCGGCACTGGCGAATACCATGATCAGCACAACGCCTACATGGCTTACGGACCCAGAGTAGCCCGCGCAGTAAACGCCAACTTTGTCTTAAGCAGCGTGAGCGGTTATGGCGCCTACCGAAACTGGAACAGCAACGGACCCACTCTGCCCGAGGTCTACGAGAAAGTGGATTTCCAAGACAAGACCACCCAGCGCTGGGGCTTCAATAAATTCATCCCAGAAATAGTGAGCATTGCTTTAGGCACCAACGACTTCAGTGATGGAGACGGCAAAACGCCTAGGTTGCCCTTTGACAGCGCTGCTTTCGTAAGTAAGTACATCAGTTTCGTGAAGAACGTGAAATCTAAGTACCCTAAAGCGCAAATTGCTTTATTAAGTAGCCCCATGATGAATGGTGCCCGAAAGCAAAAGCTGGAGAACTGCCTTACTGCGGTGAAGACCCAAATAGACAAGGCATATGCTTCAGATAAACCTGTAGCCGTGCACTTCTTCAAGCCCATGGAGGCCAGCGGCTGTACCGGTCACCCGAGCGTGGCAGAGCATGGAATTATGGCTGCAGAGCTAGAGCCTTTTTTTAAGAAGCTTTTGTAAGTAAAAGAAGGTCTTAGAAGCTTACTGATTTCTAGTACATTCTAAATTAAAAAGCACGTTTAGGCCCTGTTTTGAAGAAAACAGGGCCTAAACGTTTTCGAACGCTGGCGCAAGGAATACTTCAAGTTTGAGTGAAACGGTAACTTGGAGTAGGAGTTATGGCCAGTTTGCAACTGGCGCCAGTTGCAAACTGGCCATAAAAAAGCCACAAGTTGCAAACTTGCGGCATAATGGGGCATAGTAGAAATAAAAGTCAAACATGGAAAACCCATTTAGAGGCTGTTTTAACCAAATCAGCCTCTAAATGGGTTTTCCATGTTACTGCAGTTGAATAGTTGCAGAACAACTTAACTTAAAAAGCCTTATTTCTGCACCCGGTTACGTTGGATCAGGCGGTGAATGTAGGTGAGTTTTTCTACGACCGGGGCTGAGAACGTTTCGGGGAGCAGGTCTGGGAGGCCAAGAGAGCGGTTTACCTCGTTCACTTTTAGGCTTAGGTCTGCGTAGCGGAGCAACATTTCCTCCAGTTGGGTATCTACCAGGTCTTCGCTGGGAAGATCTAATAGGTCATGGTTATCGGCGGTGTCCAGGACGGCCATCATGTCCAGGTAAGTACCCCAGGTTTCGGCGAAGTCTTCCCAGGAGTGCATGGTGGCGTAAGCGCTGATGTAACTGTTCCGCCAGTTAGCTTTAGGACCATTTTTGTAATAGTGGTCCATGGCCTCAGAATAGGTGGGGTTTTCATGGTCGCCGAAGACAGCTTTGTAGGCTTCCTCGTCTTTGCCCTGTACTAATAACTGCCAATAATAGTGACCCACCTCATGCCGGAAATGGCCAATCAGGGTGCGGTGTGTCTCCCCGAAAGATACGCGCAGCTTTTCGCGTTCTACCGGGTCGGCTTCGCTTAAGTTGATAGTGATTTTACCATCGGCGTGGCCGGTAAACACTTTTTCGCCTTTTTCAAGCCCTATCCATCCCAAAACAGAAGAGGCTTCTACGTCTTCTTTGAAGTCAAAGGAGAGGGGCAACTCGAAGTTAGAGGATTTAGAGCCGTAGGGCAGGCCCAGTTCATCTAACAGGTAAAGGAGCCGGCGTTTGGCTACTTCCAGGTCGTACCATTTCTGGGCATTGCCTTCTACAGAAAGATCCGGAATGGTCTCCGTAAGTTGACAATAGCTGCACAGTTGCTGGAAGTTCCGGGCATAGTCTTGCGGTGATTCAACCATGCGGTTACACACATTATGCGCCGAATAGTTGAAGCATTTTACCACGTGTGACTGGCATTTTGGATTGGTACAAACATATCCACCTTTCCCATCCAATTCCATGGCGTGCATGCCTTTACATACCGGGCACCAGCCAACTTCTCTGTTGCAAGACACACAGAAAGAATTCTCAAAGAATAACTTGTTGCCGCAAGTGCAGTGAAATGTTTTCATTTTGTTTTATATGTTAAGTAGTGACTAGCTTACGCCAGCCACTTTTACCTTGAGAGCTACCATCGCTTACGCCTAAAAATTAGATTGCGTTTGCATTTGCTCCTGCTGTACAGGTTCTGCCTCCTGAAGGGGATGAACACTTACGCCGTAACTTGTTTTTTGCTTTCCGTTGGTTTTGAGAGTGCCTTTCAAAGGACTGCAGTCTGAGTAGTCTGACCCATGCGATGCTTTGATGTAGTGCACATCAGCCAGCAGGTTGTTGGTAGGGTCAAAGCCTTGCCACCCAAAACCCGGAATATAGGCCTCGGCCCAGGCGTGCATCACCGCCGAACCTTCCAGTTCCAGTCCCTGGTTCAGGTACCCAGACACATACCGGCACGGAATCTTGTTCATGCGGGCAATGCCGATGAACAAATGGGTATAGTCCTGGCACACCCCGCGGCCTATCTTCAGCACCTCGTTCGCCGAGGTACAGACCGTAGTTGGCTTGGGGTCAAACTCCAACAGATCATTGATAAAGGCGTTCAGGTTCTGCAGGTAGTCATACACTCCTTGATCTGGTGCCCGCATCAGCAGCTTGCTGTGGTACATCTCCTTAATGTGGGTATAATGGCCAAAACCTAAAAACTGATGGTTTTCCAGATAGAATAGGTGGTCCTGTAGTTGCTGTTGCTCTTCTTCCACGGTAAAAATACCTTCCAGCGGAAAATCGGTCATTTCCTTTTCCACAATGGCCCGCATCTGGAATTCAAATGCGTTGAAGGGCTCAACTGTATGCAGGTTGATCACCTCAAATCCAAAAGGATTGGTGTGCTGAAAAGTCTCAGCATCAAGGGAGTTGCTGAACGTAACGTTCCGCACTACCTGATTTTCGTTCTGGCAGGGAAGAATCAAGAAAGAAAAGAAGGCCTCCCTAACATTTTCTTCATACGTGTTGTGGGTTTTGTACACCACCTCGTATTCTGTTTTCATAGATGAAAGGCCAAAACTGGCATTAATGGTATTTTAAATATTTAACATCTAGTAAACCGGCAATCTCATAAATGTTATTCAAGGTTCTTTGCAGGAACTGAGGAGCCCGGTCTTCTACTTCTTCAATGGTCAAGTACTGGAAGCGGCAGGCCAATTTACCGGCCATAAACTCCAGCGTTTCTTTGCGGGTTTCTTCCTGGTAAAAAGAGATTCCCTCAATACACTTCTTGATCCACTCCATGCTATACGCAACAGACTTAGGAAATTGGGTATCAAAAAGTAAAAAATCTATGACATGTGACCGGGTAGGGCTGGTTTTATGGCAGCGCATAAACATGTCAAAGGCCTCGGTGCTCTTGAGCGTGGTGCTCCACTGGTAGTTTTCAAGGGCGCCTCCCTGCTTTAAGTCTTCAAACTTCTCAATGTCTTCCAACTTGGTTTGCAGAATCCGGATCACCTGAATGGCCCTCTCCAGGTGCATGCCCAGGGAGATCAGCATCCAAACGTCATTGTGGAGCAGCGTGTTTTCAATGTAGCCCTTGGTGATGTAGCTGTTCTCCTCAATACGGCGCGCAAAGAACTCAATCTCTTCGGCGGCCATTTCTGAGGTCATCATTTCGTTGGCCTTGTGATAAAACCGGTTGATGGCCTCCCATAATTCAATAGAAATGCTATCTCGGGAACCACGGGCATTCTCGCGGATTCGCCCGATGTAGCTGAGGATAGAAAACTGGTTTGACTCAGAGATGGAGATAAAATCAATGACCTTGTCGTCTTCCAACTTTTCATGTACTCCAAAATACGCGTCTTTGCTGCCCGCCATGTCCAGGATTGACTCCAGAATCAATTCGCGGTTCTGACCCAGTGGCGCATCTACTGAAGACACATACTGTACCCTGGCGTAACGGGCAATATGTTCGGCCCGCTCAATGTAGCGCCCCATCCAAAACAAGCTGTTTCCAATTCGTGAAAGCATGTATAGTCGTTCGTTTGTGTTCGTGTTATGTTTGAATCCCTGAGTTCTTCCTCAGAGGTATTTATTGTTTTTATCTTACTCTATCAGATTGTCCCCCTTTGAAGGGGGTAGGGGGATGATCCTCTTCTGCTTATCATCTTCCCCAGGCACTTTCATTATTTTAAAACTTTGCGTTTGAGGCTTGTTTTCCTCAATCCAGTGCTCAAGCGTCCGTTGCACATTTGACAAGTCTTTCATCACTTCTTCATCTGTGAACCGCAAGACTGTGAAGCCTAACTCTGCTAACGCTTTGTCTTTCTTCTGATCTTCCTCGGTTTTAAAATTGTGGGTGTACCCATCTACTTCAATAATCAAACTCAATTCTTGGCACATGAAATCAGCGATGTAGCTGTCTGTCGGGCGCTGCCTCAAAAAGGTGTATCCCAATTTGCCTTTGCTTAACACCTCACACCATAACCTAATTTCTGCCTTGGTAGAATCTAACCGATTTGCTCTGGCAAACTGTTTTAAGTTCTTGTTATAGTGGTGGTTTGAAGGCATGCAGTTCTTAGGTTATGGAGCTCATATATTTCATAGTTGCTGCTTTTCGCTCATTCGTGCTGCTTTTTCATCCCCCTACCCCCTTCAAAGGGGGACTATCTTCTTTCCCGAGTTCTTTTGAGTGTTCTTAAAACATTAGCAGGTAAGTCCCCCTTTGAAGGGGGTAGGGGGATGACCCTCTTTTGCTGATCATTCCCCTGCATTTCTACTCCACGCCAGGCTTGCCCATGGACATGGTGCCTTGAGTACCAATTGACATGCCTTGCGGGCCCATGGTCATGGTTTGGCCGTCCATGGTCATGCTTTGTTCAATGGAACCGTTTTGTTGCATAGACATGCCGGCACCGTCTTCAGCCATGACCCAGGTGTCTTTGGAACCACCGCCTTGAGAGGAGTTTACAATCAGGCTACCTTTTTTAAGGGCTACGCGAGACAATCCTCCTTTTAAAACAAACTGGCGGTCTTTGCCCAAAAGACAGAACGACCTTAAATCTACGTGACGAGGTTCAAACTGGTCTTCGCCCTCAATGAAGGTGGCGTGCATAGACAAGTTCATAATAGGCTGCGCGATGTATTTGCGACGGTTTTCGGTTACCAAGTTCTTGAACTCGCTCAGTTCTTCTTTGGAAGCTTTGCTACCAATCAAAATGCCGTACCCGCCGCTTTCATCTACCGGCTTAATCACCAGCTTGTCCATGTTCTCCAAAACATATTTGAAGTCATCGTCTTTCTCACAGCGGTAGGTGTGGACGTTGTTCAGGATGGGTTCTTCCTGCAGGTAGTACTTGATAATGTCTGGCACGTAGGTGTACACGGCTTTGTCATCGGCGAAGCCGGTACCAGGGGCATTGAGCAGGTTGACGTTTCCTTTTTTGTAAGCGGCCATAATACCTGGCACGCCCAGCATGGAGTCTGGCTTGAATTCCATGGGGTCCAGGAAGTCATCATCCAGGCGGCGGTACACCACGTCTACCCGCTTAGGGCCGTTGATGGTCTTCATGTACACAAAGTTCTTTTCTACGTACAGGTCGCGGCCTTCTACCAGCGGCACGCCCATAGTAAGGGCCAGGAACGCATGCTCAAAGTACGCTGAGTTGTACACACCCGGGGTCAACACCACGCACGTAGGGGCATCAATGCCTTTAGGCGCCACTGACTGCATAGTGGCTAACAGCTCCTGTGGATATTCGCCCACGGTTTGCACATTGAACTGCCTGAACATCTGGAACAGGGTACGTTTCATGGCTACCCGGTTAGAAAGCACGTAGCTGATACCAGACGGGCAGCGCAGGTTGTCTTCCAGCACATAGTATTCGCCATCGCTGTGCTTGATCAAATCAGTGCCCGAGATGTGGTTGTAAATGCCACCTACGGGCTTCACCCCAATCATAGCCTTGAGGTAGTTCTTGGAAGAGAAGATCAGGTCTGCGGGTACTACTTTGTCTTTTAGAATGTGCTGGTCTGAGTAGATGTCCTGAATGAACAGGTTCATGGCCACGCAGCGCTGCAAGATGCCTTTCTCCACTTTGGCCCACTCCGCGGCCGGAATAATGCGGGGGAACAGGTCAAACGGGAATATACGCTCAACGCCTTTGGCCTTGTCTGAATACACAGAGAAGGTAATGCCCTGGTTAAAGAAAGACATCTTGGCGTGTTCATTCAGGGCCTTGAATTCTTCTTTAGAAAACTCCAGGAATTGCTGGTATACCGCCTGGTAATGCGGATGAACTTCGCCGGGGGTCCGGAACACTTCATCTAAGAAATTTGGCGGGATCTGATAATTCGAGAATACTTCACTTGTCTGGTTCTGGCGCACAGCTGCATCCATATCTGTAGGTCTAAAAACGTTAATGTTTTAAGTGGTAATCCTTCTGCTTAGCAAGGCGGGAATGGTCTACCATCCTGCTTTGCGCGTGTTTTCATGAAAAGAGGGGCAAAGCCCCGACGTGTACTTCCGCATCTCTGCTTTCTTCACCGTGTTTGTCCTGCTTCGTTCAGCCGGAATACCTTGCGTAAAAGTCAAATAACAGGAGGTAAAATCGCTTGCCCTGTTCCCTTTTAAACTGCCCCTTACGGAAAAAGGATAGGCCTTTGTTCGCCGCTATACGGCATAAAGAAGGAGTATGGATGAAAATCAGTATTTATCAAAATAGAGCCTCGTATTTGCCGCAGAGAAACGGAAAGAACCCTACTTTAAAAGGGTAGAAAATCCTTTGTGGTTCTAGTTTTCATTGCCAGGTTTGATTGGGAGGAGAAGTAGTGCACTTTACTATAGGTAGAAATAGGTTCTGAGGGAGCGGCTTTTGCCCGAGGTATAACCTCACTGCCGTGGGTTCGTTTTATAAGGGCCGGGTTTCTCCAGAGGCGGGGGTAGCGTGTTGACCTGCGCGCCCATATGCTCTTGGGTGTTTGCCCCAACGCTTCTGTTCTTATCTAACCACAGATGCCTTTCATGACCTTTTCAATGCATTCAACTTTTCTTCTTTTCCTTCATAGAAACCTGGTACAAGCCAGGGGAGACGTATTCTTTCTTTTACTGCTGGGTATGACCTTGTTGGCTCTGCCGGGGCAGGCGCAGGAGCCAGCCAAAGACACCACGGCGGCTGAGGCGGTGGAACCCGATTGGCCCATTGACACCCTGGGCCGGCGCACGCCCCGTGGGGCGGTGCAGGGGTTTATCAAGTCCATTGCCGATGAGAACTATGAACGGGCCGCCCTGTACCTGAACCTGGACAGCACCCTGGACCAAAAACAGAACGGGGCCAAACTGGCGCATGCCCTGCAACGCCTCCTGGACCAGAGCGGCGACATTGTACCTTATTCCTTGTTAAGTGACACCTATGACGGTCGCGAAGATGACAACCTGGGTCCCAACCTGGACCGGGTAGGGGAGGCCACCGTCAACGGCGAGGAATTTGACTTGTTCCTGGAGAAACTGGAAGACGCGGAGGGCGGCCCTATCTGGCTTTTCTCCTCGCAAACGGTGCAGCGCATTCCTCCCATCATAGAGGAAGCTGACAAACCCCTCGCCGATAAGGTCATGCCCGAATTTGCCGTGGACACCAAATGGAACGGCGTACCTGTGGGGCAATGGTTGTTCCTGCTTATGATTGCCGGTCTGGCCTACGCAAGTTCCTGGGTGATTATAAAACTGGTGGTGTTTGTCTTGATGCGCACCTGGCGGCGGGCCCGTGAAGAGCACATTGCCGGCATCATCCACGCGTTTAGTTTGCCCATTCAACTGTACCTGGCCTTGTGGCTGTTCATTGCCACCACCCAGCGGGTGGGTATCTCCATCATTGTGCGCCAGCAGTTCAGTCAGTTGACGGTGCTGATTGGCCTCATGGTGTTTTTGCTTTTGCTGTGGCGGCTTATTGAAGTACTGTCACAGTACCTGGAGCGGCGTCTGACCCGCAGGCGGAACCAGGCGGCACTCTCGGCGGTGCTGTTTCTGCGCCGGGGAGCCAAGATCGCGATTGTGGTGTTTGGGGTGATTGCGTTTCTGGGCACCTTAGGCTTTGATGTAACCACCGGATTGGCTGCCTTGGGGATTGGTGGTATCGCGTTGGCGCTGGGGGCGCAGAAGACCGTAGAGAACTTTGTGGGCAGCGTGACGCTCATTGCCGATCAGCCCATCAGGGTAGGAGATTTCTGCAAGGTGGGCGAGACGGTGGGCACCGTGGAGCAGATAGGTATGCGCTCTACCCGCATCCGGACGAACGACCGCACGGTGGTGACTATCCCCAACGGTGATTTTTCGTCGCAGCGTATTGAGAACTTCGCGCACCGTGACCGCGTGTGGTTTCACCCCACCTTTGGGGTGCGTTGTGACACCAGCCCCGACCAGATCCGGTACCTGCTGGTAGAACTCAGAACCATTTTGTACGCCCATCCTAAAATTGATCCAGAATCTGCCCGGGTGCGGTTTGTGGGCGTGGGAGCCTCGTCGTACAACCTGGAGGTGTTCTCCTACGTGATGACCAGCGACTACAATGAGTTCCTGGAGATTCAGGAAGACCTGCTGCTACGCATGATGGACGTGATCGAAGCCAGCGGCACCAGTTTCGCGTTCCCGTCGCAAACCATCTACCTGGGCCGCGACACCGGCTTGTCTGAAGAGAAAACCCAGGCCGCGCAGGAAAAAGTAAACCAATGGCGCAACGCCGATGATTTGCCGCTTCCCCGGTTTAGCCCAGAACGCATTGAAAGCCTGCGCAACACCATTCCTTATAAAGAGAAAGAATAAAGCTTTTTGTGTTAGGAGTTAAGGCTCGCGCCAGCAGGGCTTAGAGGTAAATGTAATTCTATGATAAAGCGTTTCGGGGTTGATTGGTAAAAATCAGCTCCGAAACGCTTTATAATTTACATGTAACAAGTTTGAGTTTACATGCCGCAAGTTTGAACGAAGTGGTAACTTGTGGCTTTCCAATTTGCCAGTTTGCAACTGGCGCCAGTTGCAAACTGGCCATTATCTCTACTCCAAGTTACCGCTGCGCTCAAACTTGAAGTATGGGATACTTACTTTGGGCTTGTTTGAGATAGTAGCCTCTAAACCATGGGTTACATAGAGCAAGGTATTGAACCGCAAGGTGGTCCAGTAAGACAGTGATAACGTGCAGTGTGGGGAAGCCGTGGTGGACAATGGTTCTAATTATTTCACGTGGATAGAACCAAAGAAACAGCGTTTCTACTGTGCCTGTTCATAGGCTTTTTCAATGCGCCGGTCTGGGATAAGCCACAGGAAAGCCACTAGTACGTACACCGCATTTGCCGCCAGTGAACTCCAGAAAGACAAGGCAATACCCACCAGGTACAACAGGGGAGAAATCTTTCCTTTCAGGTCTTTGCCGATGGCTTTGGACAGCAAAGAATCTTTCCCGTTTTTCCGAACGATCATCTGCTCCAAAATCCAATAGGCAATGGAGCAGAACAGCAGCACCAGCCCGTAGAGGGCCGTAGCCGCCGGCGCGAAACTGTTCTCGCCCATCCAACCGGTGGTAAAGGGAATCAAGGATATCCAGAAGAGCAGGTGCAGGTTGGCCCACAGGATGGCGCCGTTCACTTTGCCCGTGCTGTGCAGCATGTGGTGGTGGTTGTTCCAGTAAATGCCTATGTAGATAAAACTAAGCACATAGCTCAGGAACACAGGCAAGAGCGGGCGTAGGGCCTCCCAGTCGGTACCGTGCGGCACTTTTATTTCCAGCACCATAATGGTAATGATGATGGCTAAAACGCCGTCACTAAATGCTTCTAATCTTCCTTTGTTCATAATGGGGCGGTGTCACTCAAAAAATAGGGTGGGGTAATTGCGGGCAGAAAGATAATAGAAGAAGTTAATGGGAAGGAGAGGTCAGGTGCGGCACGCGTCAGATCCTTATCTCCGGAGGTCCTTCAGGAAGGAACCCGCAGGCACCACTTCTGCCGGTAAGCCTTCTCATGCCGCAAGTTTGAGCGAAGCGGTAACTTGTGGCTTACCATGATTGCCAGTTTGTAACTGGCGTACTCCATGATCAGATGATGTGTAAAAAGCCAGTTGCAAACTGGCAAAATGGCTACTCCAAGTTACCGCTGCGCTCAAACTTGAAGTATAGATTTCTAAAGATAACTCAACCACTTCTTCTCTGGGTGGGCGGCTTTGTAGCGGCTGTACCAGCGGCAGGCAGGGTAGAGCACCAGCACCACCGTGATCCAGACCAGATACACATAAGGCAGCTCAACGCCCACACCTACTTTGGGCCGGCCAAACTCCAGGGTCCCGAAGGGGAGCTGCTGCCAGGTGAGGCCTTGCCAGAACATGAGCAGCAGCATGCCCGTGTGAATGAGAAACCAGTGTGCCAGGTAAAAGAACAGCGGCACTCGGCCGTAGATAGTGAGGAAGCGCGCAAAGCCGTTTTGGGCCCGTTCCAGCAAAAACAGCGCTAAAAACATACCCCCCAGAAACAAGGCCGCGTACAGAAGCGAAGGCGGGTACTTGGTCACGTTGAGGAACGACAGTAACGTGAACACCGGCGTGGCCTGCACCTTCCAGGGGTTGGGGTCACCGTACACCTGCACCAACCGCAGCACGGCAAATACCCCCAATGCCACTGCCGCACTGAGCCAAAGCAGCTTCCGGCGTTCTGGAGCTGTTTTCCTGAAAACAGGCCCAAATCCGAAGCCCAGCAGCAGAATGCCCAACCACGGAATCACGGGGTACGCCACCAGAAAGGCAAAATGCTCGGTGGCCTGGAAGAACCCCTGGCGGAACAAGAGGGAATAGGCGAATTTACCCGCCATTCCCTCCGCAGGGCCTACTTGCGGCAGCAGGTTGTGCAGCAGGATAATGGCCAGACCAATGCCACCTAATACCCGGGCAGGCAACCGCAGCAACGCCGCCAGCACCACAAACCCGAACCCAATGGCAAAAATCACCTGGAACATAGTGGTCCGGAAGAGGATGTCAAACCAGATCCCGAAGCTGATGACCGTGACCTCCAGCACCATAAGCCAGACCCCTCGGGATAGCAGGAACCGCTGGGCGCGCCCGAAGTCTCCATCGCGGTGCAGCGACAGGTACGCCGAGGTGCCCGCCAGGAACACAAAGGTGGGTGCGCAGAAATGTGTGACCCAGCGCGTCAGGAACAGGGCCGGGGTAGTGGTGTCAAACGACAGCGGGTCTTGCGCCAGCGAGGTGGTGTGCCACAGATCGCGCACGTGGTCCAGCGCCATGAGCACAATGGCCAAGCCCCTCACCACATCAATGGAGGAAACCCGGGTTTGGCGGGCTTGCCCCAGCGGAGTAGAAGCTTCAGTGCGGAGCATAGGCGGTTAAATTGGTGAGTAAGTGTTCTTCTTGGCAAGGTATTCCAAAATACCTATAATTCTTTCCCGAACGGGCAGGTCTAAGGTAAATGGGTTTAAAGTCAATAGGAAATAGACTTTGGGTAAAATGTGCTCGGTCATATTGATAAAAATGATTAAGCACATTTTACCCAAAGTTCAGAGAAAGTAAGAAATTAATTCTAATTGATTCATTAAAAGTACTTTATTGGAAAATACCTGATTTATGAATGTTTTAATTTGAACTAAAATCAGTTATTAAATCATACCGTACATAAAATTCTTTAGTTCCTTCATTGATATCAAAATAATTATTGAGTTCAGGAATTATAGGAATAAAGATTCTATTTTCCGTAATAACTGTTGTAGTAGGTATAGCAGTACCTCCAGTTGAATCATCTGATAACTTCTCTTTCAATTCAATGTCATAATAAAGAGATAAGTTTTTAGATGCATGTGTAAAGATGTAAACTACTTTATGCATGCTCCAAATCACTTTTGTTGTATGAGGTTCTAAAAAGAATTCAGACTGACTTTTAAAAATTTTGTCAGATAAACTTAAGAATAAAGAAAAGCTGTTTAAATGAGGATATGGCTTGTCAGTTTTTAATATTTTTTTATCAGTTTTTGTTTCTTGTCTAAGAATAGGAGGTACAGCGCCATATTCATCAAAAGATGCCTTATCAGCCGTGTTATTTTCTAAAATACTAGGAATTTCTTGTTCAACTGTTCCGACTTGACTTCTTCTTACAAATTGAGAATGCGTTTTGGTAATAGTAGTAGACTTTTTTAAAACCTCAGGAAAATCTATCTCGCCAGATGCATATTCAGTCAATAAAGATTCCAAAGCGCCTAAATCTGAAAATTCATATTTATACAATTCACGGTTCTTCATTAAGATTTTTTGCAAGGCATCTGCGCCTTGTCTTGTAGAAGAAGGAACATACTGTGAAAATTTTTGATATAAATGATTTCTGACAAAATCTTTAACAAAACTTCCGAATAATGACCAATCAGTAGAGTAAATTTGTAATACCTGTTGAACAGCACTTGAATTTCTCGAAATATAGATATACAAAATGTTGTCTTTATACCCAACTAAACTCGGTACTTGATGGCTAATTTCTGCTATGTAAACTTTAGAATCAGCTATTAAGTAATCTTCTGAAATTATATTTGTAACACGTAGAAGAAGAGAAACTTCTGGAAAGGGAAGGTCTTTATTGTCGTATACCGATAATACTCTTGCTTTGTCTGGTACTTCTTCTATACCTAATCGCTTTATGTACTCTTGTTGTATCTTTCTTCTTGGATTATCTTGACTTAATAATAATAAATAAGAATTCTCATTGCCGAATTGAAGTATAGTAGATTGGTCGCGCCCAGAGTAATAGTAAATTTTCTTTTCATTATAACTTTGAGAAATTTTAGATAATGGCCACCTCTCATCGTTAGGTTGAACTACTATTTTCAAATTCTTCGCTAAATCTATTCTATTATATGAAGAAATGTAATTTAGAAATCCAGTATTAGTATCTGAAATTTCTAAATTTGAAAAAACTTCTGCGATTTTAGTCTCTACTGCTCTGATTATTTGTGATACAAATTCAATGCTATCTCTGTTTAAAGCTTCTCTTCCAGCAGTAGGATGTAAGCTCGAAAGGTTTACAATTCCACCTAAGTTAAAATAGCTAGAAATAGGTATAGGAGCTAAACCAAAATAATTCCTCAAACCATAAATTCCCCCTACACCTTGTGAAAGAGAAAATTCTCCTTTTAAAATTTTTGAATCTCTGTGTATATCAATACAGTGTACCTTGACAATATTTTGGTTGGTTATAGTAATTAAGGCTTTGCATCCTGAATTATTATTAGTTAATATTTCATGGAATTCTGTATGGTAAATACTGTCTTGCTTTACAGTATGGTATATTGAATAATCATAAAGACTAATGTTTTGGTTATTTATTAAAATGGGTATAGGTAAAAATTTAAGGTAGGGAGTAAGATATTGGATTGCTCCTTGTACAGTTAGGTTTAGTGAATCGTCAAGTTCCGCTATTACTAAAGTTCCTGGTTCTCTAACATCTGCATAAGTTTTGATTTCAATACATTCTTCGGTTATTGATAAAGATTCTCTATTAGCGAAGGTTTCAATTGTTTCATTTCCTTGCGCATAATGTGTTATCACTTTTATGGATTTACAAACACCAAAATTTGCCATTGCTCCAATACCAAATGTGCCTACAACTCCAGCTTTTTGAGCGATTTCATTATTTTTGCCGCTAGAACCAGCTTTCCAAAAATTGTTACTAACAACTTCTCTATCCATCCCAATTCCATTGTCCTCTATCGTGATGTATTTGGGATCTATGTTTACAACTATTCTTGGCTGATAAGCACCTGAATTAGTTATTTGATTTCTCATTAGAATAGCGTCATAGCCATTCTGAATGTTTTCCCGAAGCAATGCATAAGGAGAGTCATAGATGTCATTTGATAATATTTCTAATACTCTCCTTATTTCTATTTGAAATGATAATTTGCCTATATTGCTCATTTTAAGATTGCTTCAGCTTTGTTTAGTAAATCTTTTATAATAGGGTTTAATGACATTGGTTCTGTTATTTCGTTAAGAAGTTTGGCCAATGTAATTTTATCTCTTAGTTGTATTCCTGCGTTTAATACAGCTACAGCTTCCTCTATTGATTTAGGTTTAGAAAAAAAATCAATTGCTAGTGGAAAATCTTCTGTTTGAACTATGCATTCTGCTAAAAACCTTCTCACAAAAGTATCATGAGGACTTAATAGTAATAAGGCCTCTTTTGCTTCTTTATAATTTTTGTTTTGCATTAGTTCTTCAATCTTAATTAATGCAACTGTATAATCTACCTTTGGTCTGTCAAGTCTGATTGAATAATGGCTAATATTTTTAGAGTCTATCCTCCCAGGGGTCCAAATAGGGTTTTCAAATGAAGAAGATTCGGTTTTTTCCCTTACATGTAGTGTAACTTGTATGTTTTCCTCCTCAATATTATCATCAATTTCAACCAAATTATATTGTCTGTTACTTCCTGTTGGCAATTCTTTAGGTCCTCCACATAGGGTGCCTGCACTAAATATAATAATGTTCTTCTTCTCCACAACATCACTATATTCATGAATTAATTCAGTTTTATGTTGATGTCCATGAAAACCAAGTACAATTCCAGACTCAATAAAGTTTTTAAGGCGGCTACTATCCATATAGTTTGATTCATAAGGTAGGCCTTTCGTATTATGATGCCAAGTGCCTAAAATCAAACGGCCCTGCTCTTTGAAAATTCTTAAGGCTAGGTTTGCTTTAGCTATGCAGTCGGGATTTATATCCCCAGCAAATCTTAAATGGTCATTATTAAAGCAACTATTAAACGCTACAATGGTTGTATTGAATAATGGAAAGTCAAATATGTCAAATTGGTCTTCTGGACTTAATTTAAATTCTCTTTTCCCTTCATAGAATTCAGAATAAAAGTTGCTATAAGCTTCTAAGCGTTTATTGTACTTAACTTGGTCCTTTATTTTGTAAAAAGATAAGTCTTTCCAAGACCATCTAATGGCTGAATTTTGATTTGTTGAGTTCTTTACACTTTCTATTATAAGACTTTTTTTATTAGGGTCTGAATCTGAAAATTCAATTTTTTCCATGCTATCTATTGAATGTTTGAAACTGATATCATGGTTTCCAGGAATTATAATAATTCTTGATTTGTCACCTTCTAGGAAATCTTTAGTTAAATCGTTTAAAAAAGATAATCCTTCTTTATATTGAATTTCTATTTCTTCATTAAAATCATCAAGCCTGTTTGAGCCTCTTATGATGTCTCCACTAACAATTATTATATCAGGAACTTTTATTATAGGTGTTTCTACTTTAGAGTATCTGTCCTTATCATTTAGTAAAGATGAAAGTAAAGCATAATTAGAAATTTCATTTCCTTTACTTCTATGTAAATCTGAAATATGAAGAATTGTAAATTTTTTATTCATTATTTATGTGTTTCAAAAATGAAAAACAACAACTATTTAAGTTTTAAAAAAATGTTAAATTTAAAATTGATTAAAAGTGAATTTAAGATTTAAGTCTAATAAACCCGTTCAATTCTCTTATTAGGTATCAACCACATCAACGCTACCAGCACATAGTCACCGTTCGCTGCCTAGGGGCTCCAGAAGGAGAGGGTTATGCCGGTCAGGTACAAGAGCGGAGAGAGTTTGCCTTTCAGGTCTTGGCCAATGGCTTTGGCGAGGAGGGGGTCTTTGCCGTTCTTTTGGATGATGGTCGGCTAAAATACAGAACTCCTTCAAACCAATTGGCAAGAGTGCAACAAAAATTCCGTTTTTGGTCTCATTTCTGAAAAACAAGCCATAACAGTGATCATAGAGGCAAAAGCCGTCTGCGTGAACTTAGGCCGAGTTTCCCGTAAAAGGGGTAGTTTCTCTAATTTCGGCCATGGCAAACAAATTACCGCAGCAAAAGAATTCCAACCAAGATTTCACCGGCTTCGTCACTGTTCGTGGGGCACGCGAGCATAACTTGAAGAACGTTGACCTCACCATTCCCCGAGATGCGCTGGTGGTGTTCACGGGCGTGTCGGGGTCGGGAAAATCGTCGCTGGAGTTCAGGACGCTGCAACAGGAATTCTTTTAATTATCTCCCCTTTTTCTGTTTAGAGCCTATTTTCTTTAGAACCTATACAACAGAGTATAGACTAAGCTTTGGAAGTAACAGGATATTTTATGTAACTTCCCTAAAAGCCAGCTACTTAGCGCCTAGTTGCTTAATTCTACTTCTTTTTTTAAAACCTTAATTACGGTTGCCATGTCTCTTCCGGTACTAGAAGGCCCTGTGCACTTAAGTGAGATGCAGTTGAATAGGGCAGGAGATGCGTTTTACTTAACAGGAGAGGTGTTGGCAGATTTTAATTGGGGTGGCGTTTTCTACTACCCAGACTTTCCCCGTAACCTCATCTTTGATGGTAGAAGGGGACGATGGATGATTTATAAGCACGGAAATCTGCATAAAACCGAAGTAGACCCCGAGGTAGCAAGCTGGCAATTTCGGGACGCTTTACGTGGGCCCGGCAAAGACGTGATAGTAGGCTTATTGGGTGGGTATGTCCGGAGAGCCTACCAGTTATTAGATCCTACGTATCCTGGTTTTACAGATACTTTTCTAAAACACCTTGTAAGCGGCCCCATTCTCTCCGTTACCAAGGCCCGTGAGCAGCGCCTGGATGTAGAGAAGGTGCTGGCAACGTATAAACTTACCGTACAGGTTACAAACCAAAGTAAACTAACATTCAGTGAGGTTTCACCCTTGAATGCCCAGCCTGCAACAGGCCAGGAGCTTCTCTTGACCACGCTGGTGCTGGCCCTGGCAAAGATGGATGTGACCCAATGGATACAGAGCGTAGAAACCCTTGCGCCAGAAAACGAGATGGCCCAAATTTTAGCAGCGATCAGCCGCCGGGAACACCATAGCTACTGGGGTGGACTGGTGGGCTTGTTCAACAAAGCAGCCATCACTAAAAATCGTTTATTAAACCGTATTGCTCAGCTTTCAGCATCCGAAAGAAATTTGCTTTCCTTTGTGCAAGGGTTCTACCCTGAAGGAAATGAACTAGATGGGGGAGTAGACGGGGAAACGTTTGATCTCTTTAAGCGCACGCTTTACAAATTAGAAAGGGATGACCCAGAAGGTTGGTGGACGTATGCTGAGGCAATATTGGACGGAATAGAGTCCCTGGCCCTAGTAACCGATCAGCAAGCAGAAACCTATGTCTCTCTCCGGTTAGCCCAGGATGCTGAGATCCTGATGCAGTTACTTGCCCATGAACTCGTAGGAGCAGAGAACCGGTTGGTTCGGCATGACATGCTTTCGTACTCCTGGGCAAGCCCAAATGCATCCTCTCTCCAAGAATTCAACCAGCTAAATTACTTGGGGTACGCCCATTCTTTGGTCCTCACCAAACGTATGTACTTCATCTGTTCACGAGAATCCTATGCCAACGGACTCTCCAGCAATTTTCTGTGGTCTGCCCTCTGGAGGGGTATTGCTATAAGCAGGGAGACCATGCAGTACTGTCATTCCCTTCATACAGAAGTTGAGACCTGGCAAGAAGAATACAAAAGCTTTTATTGCCAGGTTTTGGATCACCTGGTAGACGGCTACCTGGATTGCCTTCGTCAGTTTTCAGGAGCCTTAAATGTCAACATTAAGCCAAATGAGCCTGTTTCCTGCTATGTCAACTGCTTCACCGGCAAGCCAGAAGAAGACACCAAAATGTTCTTACATGTAGAGCGGGAAGGTCTCTTTCGTCTTCAGAAAGTTTTGAAAGCCGGAGGAAGTTATGAAGGCTTGGAAGAGGCCTTGGGTGCCCTGGTAAAGGCCATAGAAGAAATCTCCTGAGCAACGTATAAAAGCAAGGGCCCTGGTTGTGTGCAGTTTTTTTTAAACGATACACAACCAAAGCCTTTGCTTTTTGAAGCCAAACCAGAAGGTTAGGAAAGTAAATTTTTGATTTGGATCTGCATGTACAAGTCTTCCAGTTCTTCCTGGTCAATAACCCCAATTTCCAGTAACCAGTTGAATCGGGCAAGTAGCACTTCTTGGGGGAGGTTGGGGTCCACAACAGCAAATTTCTTTTTATAATACTCCCGCACTCGTGCATGTACCGCTTGGATAAAGGCATCTACTTCTGCCTTAGAAGGAGAGGACCGAAACAATTCTAGCACCTTGGTGCCACCTGTCAAATACACCACCTCTTTATTGATGCTCTGCGCCGCAAATACAGTTAAGAACCCAAAGAAAACAGCACTGGCCGCCCATATGAGAACCTCCACCAAACGTTCTCCCGTGATTAGGGCATCCAAGAGCAGGTATAGATCAAGCAGTAGCAGAAGGCCAAAAAATATGACCCCAATCATTGCACCTTTCTCTTGTTTCTTTACCTGGTCAAAACCAAGTTCTTCGTACTTAATAATGTATTCCAGGTTTTCCTGCAAGGTTTTAGAAACCACTTTCACCCCAGCCTTTTCCAGGTAAAATTCCTTCTTAGTAAACTGCGCGCGTTGCTTTAACTCTGTCATTGGTTTCTGTATATAAAAAGAAAACCTGCAATGAGGCCCCCGGCAATCATCATGAAATTGCCCAAGAAAAGATCGAAGTCTCCCCTAATGTAATGTGCCTTCCCTTCTTTTTCAATCTGTTGGGTGAAAAAGATAATTTTGTCTGCTTCTCCATTTGATTGAGCAAAAAACGGCGCTTCATCATAGTACACCGTCACCGTATCACCTGGTCTTAGTTTGGTGATGGATTGGAAATCAGGAAGAAAATCTCCTGATTCGCCCCCTAAATAGACCTCAAAGGCTTTTTCAAACCCTGCCACCTGAATGTACCGGTCTTTAGGGCCCGCTCTCCTTGGAAAATCTGGATGCTTTTCTAAGATACCTGTGATTGGCCCTGTAACCTTTTCAAATTTAGACAACTCCTTTTTGCCTTTGAACACCATATACAACCCCATAAAAATAATCAGTAAGGTGCCTACCCAATACATAGGATTAGAAACAGCCAAAGCAGATTTGTTCATAGGGCTTTAGAAGCGGTAAAATGTATTCAGAAACAATAAAGGTAGCAAATAGGTACCTTCTTTAAGTATTGATTTTCCTACCCGTTAAGATTTAGGGGGAGGAATCTACCACTTATTTTTATGACCAAGGACTCCAATTTCCCATCAGATATTCCATTCACCGGCTTTGTCACCGTTCGCGGGGCGCGTGAGCATAACCTGAAGAACGTAGACCTCACCATCCCCAGAGATGCGCTGGTGGTGTTCACGGGCGTGTCGGGGTCGGGGAAGTCGTCGCTGGCGTTCGGGACGCTCTAGCGAACTATTTCTACATACCCCTTGTAGGGGCCGGTTTCTGAATTAATCATATAAAAGTAAACCCCATCACTAAATCCTTTTCCATCCCATTGGAAGTCTTTGTTTTGGGCTTGGTACACCTGTTTACCCCATCTGTTGAAGATTTTTATGTCAAAAGGGCCTCTGCCGTTGTACGTGATTTGGAAAGCCTCATTTTTTCCATCACCGTTGGGTGTGAAAATATTAGGGATGAAGATGTAAGGTGCTACGACCACTTGGGTTGAAGCTTCTGCCGTACAGCCAAAAGCATTATAAGCTGTAAGCGTAATTGGGTAGGTGCCAGCAAATTCATACGTATGAAAAGGGGTTGTTGCATCTGATGAAGTGCCATCACCTAAATCCCATCTGAAAGAGGTCAGGCGATCACCAGTAGCTTCTAAGGATATCATTTCGTCATACTTGGGGGAAGTAGTAGATGCTTTGATTGCAAGGTTAGTTAAGCCATTGTAACTGATTTGAATTTCATCTCTTACCATGCATACTTCTTTGGTTACTTCGGCCCAATAAAGGCCACTTTCCTTTACCTGGATAGAAGGGGTAGTTTCTCCTGTAGACCACCTAACCTTATAGTGTTGGTTTGTGGTGCCCACAGACAAGGTAATAGGAGAAGTTGAGCAGAGTTGCTGATCAGGTCCTAAGGCTAAAACTGGAAGTTGGGTGATTTCTACTTTGATATTGTCTTTGGATGAACAAAACCCATTGCTTACCTCTACCCAATACTCATCTGAGACGGTTACATTTATTTTTCTGGTAGTTGCTCCAGTAGACCATAGATAAGTAGTGCCTTCTCCTGCATCTAGCGTTATAGTTTCATTAGAACAAGCCCTCACATCTGAACCAAGATTAACTATTGGCTTTTCAATAATGGTTACCTGCTGTTCCAACTGTTTGTAAGAACCACCTAAATAGACCCGCAGCGTTACGTTGTAGGAACCAGGCACAGTAAATGTATAAACAGAGTTTAAGGTAGTTGATGTGTTAGAGTTGCCTGAAGCAGGATCTGAAAAGAACCATCTAAGAGAGTCGCGGCTTCCTATGCCAGCTGCTGAGAAGATAGTTGGTTCACCTAAACAAACATTCGAATAACTTATAGCTGCTGGAGTAGCCAAATAGGAAGTGATAAAAGTTGGTAACCTTTGATCAATTCTTAACCCCTGCATGTGCATAGCATCTTGGTTGTACTTGTTATTTGTATCTAATGAATTGGGATTATTGATAATACCTATGGTAAGTGCTCCGTCCCATTGTCCGCCTCCTTTAGCCACATAAATCTTTCCGTCAGGTGCTAATTGTAAATCTTCGCTAATGTTTCTTTGAGGATCTATAATTCTTTTAAATGACCCGATAATTTCGTTTTGAGTTTGTTTAGTTAAATCAAATTGAAGGAAGCCTTCATACAGAGTTGCTGCATATAGTACATTTGAGTTAGGAGAAAATTCTACTCCTCTGAAGGGATTGTAAAACACTTCGGGGTCTTTGATAATGAAAGGGTCCTGCAGTTTCCCAGAATGAGTGGAGAACTTTGCAAACTCAATTCCGTTCTCAACAACTGAGGCAAGCCAAGCCCCATCTGGGGAGGTTTTTAGTTGCCCGCCTGTCCATCCTCCCCACCAAGTTTGATTTACTGTTCCTTTGCTTACAACAGGTTCTGGGTTAACACCATCACTCGTTACTTTATAACTCAAGTAATTGAATGATTCCCATTCGTGTCCAATTACCCAATAATCATTTCCATTTGCATGTTGTACTGCAGTTAAGCCCAGGTTCATGTGTTGTTGTAGAAAGATGTTTTTCTGTGTAACATCTCCTTGGCCATTTTGTAAGGAAAGATCCACTACAGCATAGAAAAGCCCATGTTCTACATTGGCGCTAGATTGGTTTGTAGTAAAAATAAAGTAAATATTGGGGGAGCCAGGCTTGGGTACAATTAAAGGTGTTTGTTTGAAACTGCCTATTATCCCTTTTGTCAATCCAAACCCATTTGGCATTTGAACATGGTTTTTGTTCCAGACTGAATTACCATCGGTATAAAAAAGCAGATTGCCATTTTCATCACTAATGGTGGCAGATCCAGCAAAAGTAGATTCTACTTGTCCTCCAAATGCAGGAGCAGGTGGAGTTTGGTTAAAATCAATTCCAGCATTATGTGAGAAGTACCAGTTATTGGCTCTCTTGCTTTGCGCTTGAGTTTTATAGGTGAGATTAAAAAAGTGAAAAAAGATAAAGAGAATAAAGTAGTTAATAAAAGAGTAATGTTGGCTCATCTGTTTGTATTCCTGAAATATCATTATTAGAGTAAAGATAAAATAGTTGTTCTTACAAGTTGAAATTTATAGGATGTTCTAGTGATTATTCTGTTTAGCCAAGCTCCTTCCATTATTTTCGCCAAATGGCAAAAGAACTTACCAAGAGCAGCGAGAAAGATTTCACCGGCTTCGTCACCGTTCGTGGGGCACGCGAACATAACCTGAAGAACGTAGACCTCACCATTCCCCGAGATGCGCTGGTGGTGTTCACGGGCGTGTCGGGGTCGGGGAAGTCGTCGCTGGCGTTCGGGACGCTGTACGCCGAGGCCCAGCGCCGCTACCTGGAGAGTGTGAGTCCGTACGCGCGGCGGCTGTTCCACCAGATGGCCGTGCCCGAGGTAGACGCCATTGAGGGCCTGCCCCCGGCCGTGGCTCTGCAGCAGCAACGCGGCACGCCCACCACGCGCTCCAGCGTGGGCAGCGTGACCACGCTCTCCAACCTGGTGCGCATGCTGTACTCGCGCGCCGGAGACTACCCGCCGGGGCAATCCATCATCTACGCCGAGGCGTTCTCGCCCAACACCCCCGAGGGCGCCTGCCCCACCTGCCACGGCCTGGGCCGCATCTATGACGTCACCGAAGAAAGCATGGTGCCAGACCCCTCGCTCACCATTCGGGAGCGGGCCATTGCCGCCTGGCCTACCGCCTGGGGTGGCCAGAACCAGCGCGACATTCTGGTGACCCTGGGCTATGACGTAGACACCCCCTGGCGCGAGCTGCCCCAGAAAGACCGCGACTGGATTCTGTTCACCCAGGAGCAACCCGTGGTGCCCGTGTACCCCGGCTATACCCCAGCGCAAACCCGGCGTGCCCTGCAACGCCAAGAAGAACCCAACTACATGGGCACCTTTACCAGCGCCCGGCGGCACGTGTTCCATACCTTCGCCAGCACCAACAGCCCCCAGATGAAAAAGCGGGTGCTGCAGTACATGCTCCACACAGACTGCCCCACCTGCCACGGCAAACGCCTGAACCCCGCTTCGCTCTCCGTCCACTTCGCGGGGTATGACATCACCGAGTTCTCGCGCCTGCCTCTCCAACGCGTAAGGGATTTGCTGTACCCGTTTGCCCAACCCGCTGCCCCCGGCCACCCCTTCCCAGACGAAGCCCACCCCGAGCAACAGCTGGTGAAGCAGCGCATCGCCCAGGATTTGACCGCCCGCATACAAGTGCTGCTGGATTTAGGCCTTGGGTACCTGTCCCTGGAACGAAGCACCCCTACCTTGTCGCCCGGCGAATTGCAGCGCCTGAGGCTGGCCACGCAACTGTACTCGCACTTGTTTGGCGTGGTGTACGTGCTGGACGAACCCTCGGCCGGCCTGCACCCCAGTGACACCGTGGCCCTGCTCACCGCCCTGGAGAACCTGAAGAAAGCGGGCAACTCGCTGTTTGTGGTAGAGCATAACCTGGACGTGATTCGGCAAGCCGATTGGCTCGTGGACGTTGGCCCGGCGGCAGGGGAGAAAGGCGGCGAAATCCTCTACAGCGGTCCACCCGAAGGCCTGCAACACATCAACAACTCCCAAACCGCCGCCTACCTGTTCGGTGCCGCCCCGGTGCAAACCCGGCCGCGCCGCACGCCCACCGGCTGGCTCAAACTAAGCGGCGTCACCCGCAACAACCTGCATAACCTGTCTGCCGCCTTTCCGCTGGGCGTGTTCACCACCGTCACCGGCGTATCGGGTTCAGGCAAGAGTAGCCTGGTGAGCCAGGTGCTGATAGAACTGGTTGCCGAAGCCCTGGGCCAGGAAATTTCACCCGAGGAAGAAGAAGCCGATGCCCTGGAACGCCCCGCCCCACAAACCACCGGCGGCAGAATTGTGAGCGGCCTGGAGTATATCAAGCGGCTGGTGCGGGTAGACCAGAAAGCCATCGGCCGCACGCCCCGCTCCAACATGGCCACCTACACCGGCCTCTTTGACCACGTGCGCAAACTCTTCGCTGCCACACCGCTGGCCAAACAGCGCCGCTATGACGCAGGCCGCTTCTCGTTCAACGTCGCCAAAGGCCGCTGCGAGAACTGCCAAGGCGAAGGCTTCGTGATGGTGGAACTGCTCTTTTTGCCCAGCGTGTACGCGCCCTGCCCCGTCTGCCACGGCGCCCGCTACAACGCGCCCACCCTGGAAGTCACCTACCGCGATCTCAACATCGCCCAGGTCCTGAACCTCACCGTAGACGCTGCCCATGAGTTCTTCCACGAAGAACCTGCCATCCACCGCGCCCTCACTGTGTTGCGGGAAGTAGGCCTGGGCTACCTGCGCCTCGGTCAACCCGCCACCGAGCTCTCCGGCGGCGAAGCCCAGCGCATCAAACTCGCCACCGAACTCCAACGCCTGTCCCGCGGCAACACCCTGTATGTCCTAGACGAACCCACCACCGGCCTGCACCCCGCAGACGTAGAGAAACTCATGACCCAGCTGGAAAGGTTAGTAGACGCGGGCAACACCGTCATCGTGGTAGAACACACCATGCGCGTCGCCGCCGCTTCAGATTGGGTCATGGATATTGGACCGGGAGCAGGGGAGTCAGGCGGTCAAATTGTCGCCGCCGGTACCCCGGAGGAAGTAGCAGGGGTGGAGGGGAGTAAGACAGCTCCGTTTCTGAGTAGGGCGTTGGAGGGGTGAGTTGGGTTTTAGAGTTGGTTTCGGGAAAATGGGCTTAAAGCATGTCACTTGTAATTGGCCTAAACTATGCCCTAAAGCTATGCCGCAAGTTTGAACGAAGTGGTAACTTGTGGCTTGCTTTAATTGCCAGTTTGCAACTGGCGCCAGTTGCAAACTGGCAATTGTTTCCCCTCCAAGTTACCGCTTCGCTCAAACTTGAAGTATGGGTTCTTTTAAGACTGTTTTCACGAAATGGCCTATAAAGAGGGGCAAGCCTCTAAGCTTCCTCTTACATGCCAGCCTGCCGCAAATTATCGGTTCAACTAATGTCAAAGTTTAATCAATCCAACAAGGTAAGCTTTACCATTCCCTTACCACCAGCATAATCAATAGCACTGCAATACAAATACTCCTGCGGCTCACGCACAAAGCCCGCTTCTACTGGGTTTTGATGAATGTAGTTTAGCTTCTGCTCTAACAGAAAATTGGTGTTGAGTTCGATGGGATGGTTGTGCTGCTGCCAGAATTGGTACTGCTGATTGTTGCTGTTGCTGCGGCCTGCCGTTTCGAACATCTGTAACAGCCATTCTTTTCTACTTTCCTGTGGGTTATCGGCAATGGCTTTTAGAATGGTTTTTGCCGTGTGCTTTTTAAAGTCACGCAAGATTTCCTCTAACCGGTTTTGTCCGCTAGTACCCAGTATGGCATGTACGTGGCTGGTCATGATGCACCACGCATACACTTCCAGACCCTTGTGCTGGATGCAGTAGTTAAAGCTATCTACCAGAATGTCTTTGTACACAGGACGAACAAACACATCAACCCAGTTCACCGTGGAGAAGGAGACAAAATGAAGCTTTTCCTGATCATGGATGCGGTAGTGGCGGCTCATGTGAAGGAGGTGTGTTTTGTTTCCATCTATACGAATTCATTAATTCAGGTTTGAGGTTCAATACTTCAAGTTTGAGCGCAGCGGTAACTTGGAGGAGAAACAATGGCCAGTTTGCAACTGGCGCCAGTTGCAAACTGGCAACTAACGGGAGCCACAAGTTACCACTGCGTTCAAACTTGCGGCATTGAAGGTAATGAAACGGCAATGAGGCAGCAGAAATGTAAATTTTTTATGTAAAGTAGCCGCTACTTACAAGCACAATTTGCTAATTTGGATGCCCCCGCCCATCTTGATTTCTCAATCTTAAAACGCATTTTATGCTAAAAACTTTACGCCTTTACGCCGTTGTGTCTGCCCTTGCTTTCCTGACTGTGAACTGTGGTTCAGAGGAAGAAGACCCAGATCCTGTGGTAGAGGAGGGTTCCTGCTTCTTCACCCGGGAGGTGTTTACCAACCCGAACTCTGGGCAGACCCGGACCCGTGAGTTTGTCTATGGCAATGACCGCCTGGAGGTGATCAATGAAACCACCAACCTGCCCACGGCCACTACACTCAACTTGGTAGCCGAGTATGATGCCCAGGGGAGAGTATCCAGAACAGTTACTTTGCAAAATGGCCGGGAAACACAGTTCCAAACGTTTGAATACGACAACCAGAACCCGCTGCGGAAGATCAACTTGTTCACCGAACGGAACGGTACGCTGGGCCTGAATTCCTCTATGGAGTTGGGGTATAATGCCCAGAAACAGATCATCACCTCCAAAAATTACTTTTTGTTAGGGCAGGCGCCCCTCCTCACCAATGACATCACCTACACCTATGATGCGAAAGGAAATATGATCAGTAGTCGGGAGTACCGGATTCTTTCGTTCAGGGGAGCCGAGGTCTTGGCCGATGTGGTGATTACTATGCAGTACACGCATGATGACAAGGTCAACCCGCACTACAGGGTGCCTTACCTGCTGTACACGTATCCTGCTTCCATGGCGTTTACCTTGTCTAAGAATAACTCGGTGACGGTGGTTTCTTCCACTTCCACGGAAGGTACCCAGAAAGGACCGGGGACCTCTGATATGAGGCCTTTCAACTACTCGCGCACCTTTACGCACACCTATTCAGACCAGAACTGGCCTTTAACCCGCATGGGGGCAGATGGCACCAGTACCACCTACGCCTATGTCTGCGAGTAAGTGGAGTAGGTTTCATTTACAGCATTTAAAATAGAAAGGCGGCGGAATGGGTACTATACCCATTCCGCCGCCTTTCTATTTGGTATACGGTATTTCCACCTGGTTTTATATTACAAAGCTTAGACCCTTCTAAAAACCTCCGAGCTCATTACTGCCGCGGCTGGAGTTCTGGGAAGAAGAGGTGTCGCCGGTGCTGCCCATGCCGCCGCCGTAGGTGCTTTCGCCTCCTGGTCCATAGCCCGTCATGTTGCCCGAGGTAGTGCCGTAGGAGTTGTTTCCCCAGGTACCGCCTTGGTGACCGCCAGTGTAGCCCTGTCCGCCGCCGTAGTTGGTGCCACCGTAAGAACTGCCCATGCCGGAGCCGTACCGGTCAGAGTAAGACCGGATGCCGTAGTTCGGGATGCCTCTATCGGAATGGAGGCCAGACTCACCTAAACCACCGCCAAACTGGGAGCGGTTGTAGCCATCGCGGTCACCTGAGTAGTAGGCCTGTTCATCTTGCCGGGAGCCGTACCGGTGTTCGCTGTTCAAGGTGTTGAAGCGGTCTGAGGTGCCGTCATAGCTGGAGATGCCGTAGCCCTGCCGGATGTTACCCATCAAGTCCTCGTCTTCCCCGCCTCGGGGCAGGGTAGGGTCGTGCCGGAAATTGTCCTGGTAGTTCTGCCCAAACCGATCCTGGTCATGGCTGTAGTTACCCTGGTACGGATGGTGTCCGTTCTGGTCGTTCCGGTATTGGTTAGCGGAGCCATAATGCCGATCCTGGTGTTGGTCGTGCTGCCGGTACTGGTTGGCTGCTCCGTGGTGTTGGTCGTGGCGCTGCCCATATGGGGCATGCTGGTGCTGCTGGTTATGGCGGTATTGGTGCAGGTGCTGGTAGTCGTGGCTCATGTCACGGCCGGGCCAATCGTTCTGATGGAAGTGGTGTCTGTTATGGTGTTGGTCATGGCCGTGGTCATTCCAATCTCTGTTGTCTCTATTCATGGTTCGCAGATTAAGGTGAACAAAACACTACCTCGTTTTTAACGAGAGGTAGTGCGCATGGTTTAGGCACCTGCCAAGAGACCCAGTGTGTTTTTAGGGGATAAGAAAAAGGCACCTCTCAAGGTACAGCGCAGGAAAGGAGGGCAGAACTTATTTCAGAAACCAATCAATGGCTGCCTGGGAAATGTTAGCCGGGATCTCGTGCTCGCCGTCAAACTCCAGGTAGTTTACCTGCATGCCCTGCCGCTTTAAATCACGATTTACGGACCTCCCACAGGGATCAATAGGCAAAACTCCATCGTGCACGCCATGCGAGATGAATACCTGGGGTGAGCCATTTTTCTCGCGGGTAAAGCCAAATCCCGGCGAGAAGGCGATGATGTGGGAAAACAAGTCGCCGTTGGTCAAGCCCATGCACAGGGCGTAAGAGGCTCCGTCTGAAAAGCCCCCAACGGCTACTTTCTCAGGATTTACGGCATAGTTTTCAAAAACCAGCTTCAAGGCCTGGTCTATGTAAATGGCATCGGGGCCGAAGGAATCACTCACTATGACATCCCAGGTGTACTTGCGGGAAGGGGGTGCCACCAGGATCAGGTTGTGGGCATCAGCGTACTGCCGGAGGAGCCACATCCCTTGTTCGGGGTTGCCGCCCGAGCCGTGCAGCATCACCGCCAAGGCCGCTGGCTTACTGGGGGTATACTTCTGAGGAACGTACAGCAGCCCATCTTTGACCGAATCCAGGCCTAAAGAAAGCAGACCGGTTTGAATCTCTTTCTCAGCGGTAGGAGCCGCGGGGCGGACGGTCAGGCGTCCGGTGCTGTAACTATCTCTGATGGGCTTCATCTGACTTCCTCCTTTGCAGTTAGACAAAATGATGCATACGGCAAAAAGCCAGACAGTTATGCACCAATCGCCCGCGAACCGCAGAAAAAAAAAGGATATGAAGGCATAAGGGCTGCGCCAGAAACCAAAGACAGTTCTGGTATACGGTTGCCTTTTATGCAGAGGGTGTTTAGGAGCGCTTTTTCAGGAAATAGCCCTGAAGCGCCTGCTGGTTACTTGGGTAAGGAAGCGGGCAGTATTTCCAGGCTGTCCTGCGCTGGGGAAGAGGCTACACAAAAGAGCAGTTCATTTCGGTTTTTGCCCACCACGGCAATGGCTTCCATCTTGCGCAGGCAGTAGGTGATTTGGCGGCACCGGTACAACGGCAACCGCAGGGCTTTCTCCAGGTCTTTGTTGGAGAAGGGCTGCGAAAGGGTAGAGGGGAGGAACTGCAAAAAATCCTGGGCGGTGGTGAAGCGGTGGGTGCTGATGACCTCCAGGAGCTTTCGGTCTTTGATGCTGACCTTTTTGCGGTGCTTACTGCCTTTGCCGTCGCGGCACCTGACTTCCTCTTCTCTGATGAAGGGAAACTCCAGGGTAAATCCTTCGTGCAAAACCAACTCCGGCAGGCGCACCAATTCCTCAAAGATATCGGTTAACGCTCCCCGGTAAGAAGATTTGCGCCGTGAAAGTACTGAGGCTCCTATGCCGTCTACCTGTACCACCCATTTCTCATAGGTGATGGGGTGCACTAGATGCACCGGATGCTCCTGGAGCAAGGCCTTTAGCTTAGGCCGGATAGCCGTGAAGTTACGGGTCTGGATTTCCACCAATTGGTTTCCACGCACCAGGTCAATCACGAATCCGCCTACAGGCACCTCAAACCGATCCTCTGGCTGCGCATACCACTGCTTCAACCCAATGTGCAGCGATCGTTCATTCTGGATGTTGATGCCGTTTCTTTCTGCCTTGCCCGCTTTCTTTTCTTCTGCCTCCGTCAATGCTGCTTGCCTCTTGGTTAACTGGCCGCAAAACTACACATTCTACCGTAGGCTTTGTAGTAGAAAAGATCAGCTTAGACAAAGGTTTAAGCGTTTAAAAGGCGTTTTTCTGTAAAGGACGATAAACAAAGTCCCTTTTTTTAATGGCAATCCGAAATAATACGGCACCTTTTCAGGAGAACTACAAGTTTGACAGGGCAGCTCAACTCAGAAACGGTATCTCTCGTTCCGAAAGAAAAAGGATAGCCCATGATAATTCCCCCTTTCCTGAAAGCAGGTGACAAAGTTGGCGTTTTGAGTACCAGTAGCTACACCGAGCAAGCGTACATAGACCAATTGGTAGAGATTCTGAGAGAATGGAAATTGGAGCCCGTTCTGGGTAAAACCATTGGGGCACGGCACGGTAGCTTTGCGGGGTCAGACGATCTCCGGCGAAAGGACTTGCAGAAGATGCTGGACAATCTTCAGATCAAGGCTGTGTTGCAGACCACCGGCGGTTACGGCATCATCCGGATCATTGACCAAATTGATTTCAGTACCTTCAAGTACAACCCCAAGTGGCTGGTGGGCTACAGCGACACCACTTTTCTGCACAGCCACGTGCAGGGCATGCTCAGTACCGCTACCATCCACGGTACCATGGCCGCCGATCTGGAAGCCGGGTTTCAGACCCAGTCCTGGGAATCGCTGCGCAAAGCGTTGTTTGGCGAGAAGCTGGAATACCATGTCAAACCGCACCCTTTAAACCGGGCTGGTACCGCCGAAGGGATGTTGGTGGGCGGTACCGCCAGCGTGCTGTGCAATGCCAAAGGCACTATTTCTGAGGTGAATTCAAACGGGAAGATCCTGTTTCTGGAGGAAGTGGGCGAGCACAAATTTCGGTTAGACAGTTACCTCACCTCTTTGAAGAAGGCAGGCAAGTTTGATTACGTGCGCGGGTTACTGGTGGGCGACCTGGTGGAGATAGAAGAAGACGAACCTCCTTTTGGGAAAACGCCTGAGGAGATTGTGTTGGATGCGGTTAAAGAATTTGACTTCCCGGTTTGTTTCGGGTTTCAGGCCGGCCACGGGAAAGTAAACAAAGCCATGATCTTCGGGACGCTGGTGCACCTGGAGGTCTCTGAGAAGGGCGCAGCCATCCGCTTTAATGTGTAGAGCTTGGTTCAGGAAAGCCGGCGGGAAAACTAGGCTTTCCTTCTGATTTCGGGAAACTGCTGTAAAACAAGATGAAACATTTATTGCCATCGTTATGTCCATCACTTGTATTCTCACCTGCGAACACGCGGGCAATGACCTTCCCTCAGAGTTTGAGCATGTGTTCAAGGGCAAAGAGGAAGTGCTGTACTCGCATAAAGCCATTGATTTTGGCGCGTTGCGGCTAGCCCGGCACCTGGCTACCGCGTGTTACCTGCCTTTGTATTCCACTTCCATCTCGCGGCTGCTGGTAGAACACAACCGGTCCTTAGACAGCGAGGAACTGTTTTCTGAGTACACCAAAAACCTTTCGGAGGAAGAGAAGAACACCATTCTGGAGAAGTACTATGCCCCGCACCGGGAGGAGGTAGAGGAGAAAGTAAGGGAAGAGGTGGAAGCCGGGAACAAGGTGCTGCACCTGGCGGTGCACACGTTTACGCCGGTGAAGGAGGGCGAGGTGCGCGAAGCCGAAATAGGGATTCTGTTTGACCCCGCCCGACATTGGGAAACCGAAATCGCGGCCAAACTGAAAGCCGAGCTGCTGAATCAGAACCCAGACCGCAAAGTTTTAGACAACTCACCGTACCCCGGGGTAGATGACGGCCTGCCAACCTACTTGCGCACAAAATTCAGAGATGACCAATACGCCGGGTTTGAACTGGAGATAAACCAGAAATTCTTCCTGAACGGCGATCCTGAGGTTTGGCAGCAGGTTCTGCACGAAATGGCTGCCGCGGTAAAAGCGGTTTTAAAGCACGAGTAGCAGGTGATTTCCTGCGGGGTAACGTAAACTTCTGGGCGGTTTAGGAGTAGGAAAGACTTGTGCCGGTCTAAAGGCGGCATTTACCACACCAGAACCCCCAAAAGCTGCGACTATGGAAATGCTCATCCGGAACCAGGATACCCAACTGTTTACCTCGGCTTTCCCTAACCGGGACAAAGAAACCCTGATTCTGCTGCACGGAGGGCCGGGGGTGCCTAACGGCCTGACGTTCCTGGTTCAGTATCTGGCCCGGTACTTTCAGGTGATCTCTTTCCACCAGAGAGGCACGCTTAAGTCTCCCAACCCGTCCAATGACTATACTCTGGAAGCGTACAACTCAGACATCAACCGCATCGCGGAGCTGTTCCAACTGGAGAAGTTTCATTTGTTAGGGCATTCCTGGGGTGGCTTGTATGCCCAGGTGTATGCCCAGCAAAACCCAGACCGGTTAAAAAGTTTGTTTTTGGGAAGCCCAGCCTCAGGTACGGGAAAGCAGTGGGTGGAAATGTCTTATGAGATTGCCAAATACAACAAAGCCAAGTGCAGTTTCACCGAGTGGATGGCCATGTTGCTCCATTCTGCGGCAGGTGGGGTAGGCAGTGACAGCGGCTACCGGAAGTTTTACAGCCAGGCCCTGGAGAACTTCAGCCGGGGTTTCAAAGAATCACACCCGGAAGCATTTGCCCTGGACTGCGTCAAAGCCAAAGCCATTAACCAGACGGTGAAAGAGATTATCTCCAGTCCGTTGCTTTCTGAGATGCCGCAGCCAGAGTTCAAGATCAGCATTGTCTACGGCGATCAGGACATCATGGGGGAGAGCAGGCAATATGTGCTGCAGCGGTATCCAACGGCTTCTACTTACATTATTCCTGACAGCGGACACATTCCGTGGTCACACAACCAGAAGGCGTTTGTGGAGGTGTTGAAAACGCATTACGAAATCTGATTTTGGCTTGGGCACAAACTTGGTGGAAAGACCTGGAGAGGGCAACCCAACATTGTTCAACATCAATCTTTTGGTATCAGACGTAGAACAAGGAAACGAAGCTCTCCTTGGAGTACGAATGCAGAAACAATACGCTCCTTTCTATTCATTCGGGAGCGTACAGAAATAACCACTTATAGAAAAGAGTTATGACAGGAAAAGCAATTCTTTACGGGTTGGTGGCAGGGGCCGCCGGAGCAGCCGCCATGACCCTGGCCGAGAAAATAGAGCAGCAGTTTACCAAGCGTCCCAACTCGTATGTGCCCGCCCACACCCTGGAGCGGCTCCTGGGGCTCACCTATAAACCTGATTCTGAAAGGCTGGGCCTTAACTGGACCATGCACTGGGGGCAGGGCATTTTAATGGGCGTGGTGCGGGGCATCATGGCTACCAAAGGCTTTAGAGGTCCGGTAGGCTCATTCCTGTTCCTGAACCTGCGATTACTGGCAGATCAGACCCAGGAGAACGCTACCGGGGTAGGGGCTCTTCCCTGGACCTGGCCCAAAGACGAACAGGCCATTGACTTGCTGCACAAGGCCATTTACGCGTTTACCACCGGCATGGTGGCCGATGCCCTTCTGGAAGGTCCTGACCAGGACCCGGACGCACGGGAAGGGTGGACCTCGGGGGAAAAGGCCTAAGTACGGGAGGCCCGCCCACAACCTGTAGCTCGGTATTAGAGTAGACCCAAGCGACACCTATGGACTTGCGAAGAAGGAAATGGAGGGCACGGGTCCATACTGTTCAACCATAACCAACTGCCCATGCCAAACTATGCTAAAACGCTGAAAAAAGCCTCTAAACGGGATATTGTGGTCATTGGGTCCTCGGCGGGGGGCGTAACGGCCCTGCTGGAGCTGGCGAAAACCTTACCAAGTGATTTCCCTGCTCCTATATTTGTGGTGCAGCACGTGGCCCCGTACACCCACAGCATCTTGCCTGACCTTATTTCCAGGGTCTGCCCTTTAAAAGCCAAGTATCCCAAACAGGGCGAAAAATACAAGCCGGGGTACATTTACCTGGCTCCCCCAGACCACCATCTCCTGATTGAGGGAGACAAAGTACTGGTGACCAAAGGCCCCAAAGAAAACAAGTTCCGCCCATCGGTAGACGCGTTGTTCCGTTCCGCGGCCTACGTGCTGGGTCCCCGCGTGATTGGCGTGGTACTCACCGGCTACTTAGACGATGGGACCTCGGGTTTGTGGACTGTGCAGCGGCTGGGAGGTCTCACCATTGTGCAGGACCCCAAAGACGCTCCCTTCCCCGATATGCCCGCCAATGCCCTGGAGTTTGTGGAAGCAGACCATGTAGTGCCCCTGGCAGAGCTTTCGGCGTTGCTCGTTCGGCTGACCTCAGAAGATGCCCCGGCCGCTCCCAAGGTTTCCAAGAATGACCTGGAGAAAATCAAAATAGAGATCACCATCGCTCGGCAAGACAACGCCTTTGAGATGGGCATCATAGACAAGGGGAGCCTTACGGCGTTCACCTGCCCAGATTGCCACGGGGCCTTAACCAAGCTGATTGAGGGAGACCTGATTCGGTTCAGATGCCACACTGGCCACGCCTACACCATCAGTAGCTTGTTAGCCGAGGTCACCGAATCGGTGGAAAGTATGCTCTACCAGGGCATGCGGGGCCTGGAAGAAACCAAGATGCTCCTGGAGCACCTGGCCGACCATTTCCAGGAAACGAAGCAACAAGAGGTAGCCAAGCTTTTTCTCCAGAAAGCCGAGGAAGCCGGGAAACAGGCGCGCGTTATCCATGACAACATTTTCCGGCATGAACTCCTAAGCGGCGACGTTCAGTACAAAAAGAAAAAATTTTAATCGTTGGCTCACTTACCGCATTCGCTCCCGTTTAAGCCCTGATTTTTCAAATCAAGCCCTAAACGGGAGCTTTCTTTTTACTGAAGGTTTGATGACCAGGTAGAAAGGTGAAGGCACCTCAAGCTGATTTCGGATTTGCGGAAAGGGCGCATTATCACCTGCGGAAAATACCTAAATCACTTATCGCTATAAACTTAAGCCACTAAGGGGCGTACCTCATTACCTACATCGGCTTAAAAAATTTAGAGATATGATAGCAGTTATCACAGGAGCATCCAGTGGAATTGGTAGGGCTACGGCCCTTGAGTTTGCCCGCAAAGGCTATGATTTGGTACTGGCCGCCCGTTTTGGGGCTGGTTTGGAAGAAGTGGCCCAGGAGTGCAATGAGTTGGGCGGGCAGGCCATTGCCGTGCCCACCGACGTGTCTAGGGAAGAAGACGTGAACGCCCTGGCCGACCGGGCCCGGGAATCTTTTGGCGGGTTTGATGTCTGGGTGAACAACGCTGCTGTGGGGCTTTTTGGCCATTTTGAGGAAATCCCCACCGAAGACATCCGGCGGTTAATGGACATCAACCTTTTTGGGTACATCTACGGGGCCCGCGCGGCGGTGCGGCAGTTTAGGTCACAAGGCTATGGCATGCTCATCAACGTGTCTTCCATGGTGGCTCTGGTGGGCCAGCCGTTTTCGATTCCTTATACCACCAGTAAGTTTGCCGTCCGAGGCATGAGCATCAGCCTGGCCCAGGAACTAGCCGATGAAGAAGACATTCATGTGTGCTGTGTGCTGCCGGCGGTCATTGACACGCCCATTTTTCAGCACGCCGGTAATTACATGGGCCAAGCGATTAAAGCCCCTAATCCGGTGATTCCGGCCAAACGGGTAGCCAAAGCGATTTACCAACTTACCAAAAAGCCGCAGGAGCAGGTGCAAGTGGGCAACATGTCCCGCATGATGCGGCTCCAGCGGATGGTGTCGCCGCCTTTGCTGTTTGACAAGTACATGCAGAAAATGATTGCCCATAACCATTTCAAACGGAAACCTTCAAGGGTGTTCCAGGGCAATCTGTATGAACCGCTCACGAACTGGAATAAAGTAAATGGTGGGTGGCTGCCCGAAGACTCAGGCAAAGGCAAGATGAAAACCATTTCGGTGCTGGCCGGAGTGGCCTTATTGGGTGCTTTGGGGGTTTATTTAACTAAACAACGGAAAAACACGGCCCACGAGTCTGATAGTGGGTATGGTGCCGTCACTGCCCGGCCCGCAACTTACCCTGTGGCGGCAGATTACACTACCACTACACCTGTTCCCTCTGACCATAGTATTACCTCGCCCAGCAGCGCCGCGGCGGATCTGGCGGTTACTGAGGGTTTCGGGAGTGTTCCAGATCAGGATGAAGGAAGCATCATCATTGACAAGCGCTCTGATACAAGCCACCAAAACAACCCTACTGGTGGACTGGGAGGAACCCCTGACATCTACGGAACCGGAGGTGTGGGTCAGGGAGGAGTGTAGCACCAAAGCAATTTGAGATACAGTTAGTGTAGCACCCGCCAGGGCTTTAAGTGAAAGGCTCGGCGGGTGTTAATGACTTTTCACCAGCAGTAATTTTAAGTAAGTAAGAAGGGAAGTGCTGTATGAAAAAGGGAAAGTGTATTGCCCGGCAAAGCGGGCTCCTGTTTTTAATCTGTTTTCTGGTTTTAGGGTGTAAACAAGCCCCTCCGCAACAGGCAGGCCAAACCAACAGGGCAGCGGTGGGGCAGCAGACTGCCCAGAAGAAAGACAAGTCCGTCACGTTGACCATCCCCAATTACCCGCTCAGGAACGAGCAGGACCTGGACATTCTGCTGCAGCAGATTGGCGATGCCCGGATTGTCTTACTAGGGGAGGCCTCGCACGGGACGTCAGAATACTATACCTGGCGAGCAGCTATTACCCGTCGCTTGATGCAAGAGAAAGGCTTTGACTTTGTGGCGGTGGAAGGCGAGTGGGCCGATTCTTACCGGGTAAACCAATTCATCAAAGGTCCCCGGAAAGACAGCACCGCTGCCGTGGCTTTGCTGGAACAATACAACCGATGGCCCACCTGGATGTGGGGAAACTACGAGGTAGCCTCATTGGTAACCTGGCTGAACGGCTATAACCAGGGCAAACCCGCCCCCGAGAAAGTGGGGTTTTATGGCCTGGATGTGTATTGCCTCTGGGAATCTATGACGGAGCTCATGCCCTACGTGAAAAACAACCCAGACCTCACCAAGGCTGCCAAGGGAGTACACCAGTGTTTCCAACCGTACAGCGCCGATGCCATGCAGTATGCCCAGGCGGTCGCCAACGCCTCAGCCAATTGCCGCGCAGAAACCAGCCGCCTCTGGAAGGAAATCCAGAAGCTGGCTCCCGCTGAAGGCACCCGGCCCACCGAAGCCCAGTTTGTGGCAGAGCAAAACGCTTTAGTAGCCTTGAACGGCGAACGCTATTACCGGGCGGCCGTGAGCAGCAACACCGAGTCCTGGAACATCCGGGATAACCACATGGCCCAAACCTTAAGCCGTCTGCTCAGTTTCCACGGGCCCGATTCCAAAGCCATTGTCTGGGAGCATAACACCCACGTAGGCGACGCCCGCTACACCGATATGGCCAGCAGCGGCGAGGTAAACGTGGGGCAACTGGTGCGCAAGGAGTACGGCGAGCAGAATGTGTTCATTGTGGGTTTTGGCTCTCACCGGGGTACCGTCATTGCGGCTGGTAGTTGGGGAGCGCCCATGAAAACCATTCAGGTGCCACCCGCCACCCAGGGCAGTTGGGAGCAGATACTACACCAGTTAAGCCCCACAGATAAGATTATCTTTTCAAAAGATATCCGGGAAAACAAGGTGCTGAACAGACCGGTAGGGCACCGGGCGATAGGAGTGGTGTATAACCCTAAACTGGAGCATCTAGGCAACTATGTGCCTTCTGTCATGCCTAAGCGGTACGATGCCTTTATCTACCTGGACAGTACCCGGGCGCTGCGCCCGATCCAGTCCATCACGGTCAGAAACGAGCCCCCTGATCTTTACCCATCTGGTACCTAGGCATATCTTTATTTTAAATTCCTTGTTTAACCTGACCAGGTATAAAGCCTGGTTTTATATCCGTAGCCGGATAAAATAGCGCATCTTTGCGCCGATATATTTTTGAAATGCAGTTAATACAAAAGCAGCGGGTCGCGCTGAGCGTCTTCTTTTTTCTATCTGGGTTCAATTTTGCCAGTTGGGCATCCCGGATTCCTACCATCAAGCAAGCCTTACACCTGAACGAGGCCGAGTTGGGCACCATCCTGCTCACCATGCCCATTTCCTCTTTGATTGGAGTGCCGTTGTCTGGGTGGCTGGTCTCTAAATTTGAAACCAGGATACCATTGGCCGTGGGCTTTCTGCTGAACTCCATCGCCCTATCCTTTATCGGGTTGGCTTCTACGCCAGTGGCTTTGTCTATGGTGCTGTTTCTGTTCTCGTTGAGCATGCGCATCTTCAACATCTCAGTGAACACCCAGGCCATTACCGTTCAGAAGCAATTTGAGAAGAAAATCAACGGCTCTTTTCACGGGCTCTGGAGTACCGGCGGCATCATTGGCGTGGGCTTCACTACCTCACTCATCTCCTTGGATGTGCCCATGGTGCCGCACCTGATCACGGTATCTATCGTCAGCATTCTGGCCACCCTCGTTTCATTTGGATTTTTAATCCAGAACGACCAGGCTACCTCGGGCAACAAGCTCACCTTCAAGAAACCAGATCCGTTCATTTTGTACTTAGGGCTGCTGGTTTTCTTTGCCGCCGTTTGCGAAGGCGGGATGTTTGACTGGAGCGGCATCTACTTCCAGCAGGTGGTGAAGGAGGATGTGTTCACGGTAGGCTACCTCACGTTTATGTCGTTTATGGCCTTGTCCAGGTTTGTGTCTGATATTATTATTGACCGCATTGGTATGGCCACCACGTACATGCTTAGCGGGTTGTTCATCTTTTCCGGCATCAGTTTGGCCATACTTTTCCCGAGTTTCTGGCCCGCCATGATCGGCTTTTCCATGGTTGGGTTTGGCACGGCATCCGTCATTCCTATGACGTATACCCTGGCCGGAACCTCCAAAACGTATTCCCCGGGCATTGTTATTTCCCTCATTGCCACCTTCGGGATTGTGGGCATGCTCATAGGCCCGCCCATGATTGGGTACCTGGCCCATGCCTTCAACCTGAAAGTTTCCTTTATTGCCTTTGCATTGGCGGGCCTTATGCTCATCCCCATTGCGCGGTTGTTCTTCAAAATGGAGTTGGCCACCGCCGGGGCGTATGAAGTGGGAGCCAAGGAAGTAGCCTGATTTGAGGGCATTTTGCTAAAAAAGGCTATGAATTAATAAGGGCAACCCTGGTGGTTGCCCTTATTGTTTTTTACCGCAAAGGACTACTCTCCCTTAGAGTCAACTTCCTTTAAAACCCGGCCGCGGCGTCATCACCTCTGGGGTCAGCACCACCTTCTAAGCGGCCATCGGGCAAAACCAAGATACCGGCGGCCCGGCCAATACCTCCGTATTTTGGAGCGATTTTGTGGCCTTTAATCCAGAGTCCGGCTCCGGTGCCAAAGCCCAGGGCACCCCATTCAGAGAGGATCCAATTAGGTTTCCATTGGTGATGGAATCGGCCGGCCGATACGGCACCCTGCATGGTATGCCCATGGACGGTGACATTCTGGATGATCTGGAAAACGGTGGTAATGATGGTGGAACCGCCCATGGCCCCGATGACCATGAACAGTTTCCCGTCTTTCTCCAAAATGGTAGGGGTCATGGAACTGAGCATCCGCTTGCCGGGGGCAATGGCATTGGCTTCTTCGCCCACCAACCCGTAGCTGTTCGGATAACCTGGCTTGATGCTGAAATCATCCATCTCATTGTTCAACAGGAAACCGGCCCCGCCTACAAACACCTTTGACCCGAAACTGCTGTTTAGCGTGGTGGTCACCGAGACGGCATTCCCTTCGGCGTCTACAATGGAGTAGTGGGTGGTATTAGGGCCTTCGGGCAGGGGCGGGACCCCGGCCGAGACTTTCTCACTGGGAGTGGCTTTTTTAGGAGTGTACCCTTGCATGCGGCTTTTGATGTAAACTGGGTTTAGGAGCCCTTTTACCGGAACCTCGTAGAAATCAGCGTCACCAAAATGCCGGGCCCTGTCAGCGTACACCCGTCGTTCGGCTTCGGTCATAAGGTGAGCCGTTTTCACGGAGTTCCAACCCCAGCTTTTCAAGGGATAATCTTTGGTGATGGTGAGCAGTTGAATGAGGGCGATGCCGCCGCTGGAAGGGGGAGGCATGGAGATGATGCGGTAATCGCCTACCTGCCCGGTGATGGGTTGGCGCCAAACGGCCCGGTAATTTGCAAGATCCGCTTTGGAGATGATGCCGGTGCCTCGTTTCATTTCGGCCACAATCAGGTCGGCGGTAGGACCTTCGTAGAAACCTGCCCGACCTTTGTCCCTTATCCGCTCCAAGGTTTTGGCCAGGTCTTGGAGGCGTAAAGTGTCTCCTTCGCGCCAGTAATCTTTCAGGATGAAGGTAGGTTTTTGGGTGTTGTAGTTTAGGAAATCCTCCCGTTGCTCGTTCAGCTTTTTGGCTTCCTTTTTGGTCAGGGGAAAGCCTTTGGCGGCTAACAGCACGGCAGGCTGCACAAGTTCGGCCCACGGCAGTCGACCATACTTCTCGTGCGCCTGCACCATCCCGTCTACGGTGCCGGGCACCCCAGGAGCCAGGTGGCCTTTGTAGCTTAGGTTTTCAATGACTTCTCCCTGGCCGTTCAAATACATATCGCGGTGGGCCGCGCCAGGGGCTTTTTCGCGGTAGTCCAAAGTGTTGAGGGTGCCGTCTTGCTGCCGCAAAACCAGGAAACCGCCTCCGCCAATATTTCCCGCATCAGGGTACACCACAGCCAAGGCAAACTGAACAGCTACCGCAGCATCTACGGCATTGCCTCCGCGCTTGAGCACCTGGGCCCCCACCTCGGAGGCCAGCGGATGCGCAGAAACCACCATGGCTTTGTGGGTAATCAAACCTGGCTTCTGTAGGCTCTGATGGGTACAGCCCGTCAGGCTAACAAAAAGGAAAAGGAAGCTGATTTTCCGGAAGAACACGCGTTGCTGGTTGATTGAAAAACAAAAGAATGTTAGTCTTTACCTGATTGCCGCCGCCGAGGTTTACTTTATTTCAGAATAGTCCTAAACAGGACCTTGAACCAAGACACGTTCTCTCAACTTGATTTAAGCCTTAATTACTATTAGGGTATTTAGATAAATCCAGTATAAATTTGGTTTTAACAAAGTAGTTGCTACCTTCATTAAGCACTTGCCTGCTACGTAGTATTTATAAAGGCCCTTTTTAGAAAAAGGAGCCACAAAAATGGAACAACTCCACATGGGTTGTTTCTGAAAAGAGCTTGTTTTTAGAAAACAGGCTGTAAATTGACCTCTCCCGCGTCACCCCCAAGAGCGGAACCTTGATTATCCTTACCTAACTCTCCCTGAGAGGAGCTTACTGCCCTACACCTGGCTCTCTGCCTGTTTTTTTCGAAGTCCTTCTTTGCCTTCCCGCGCTCCTGTCAGCGAGATCTGCTGCATCCTCTATCTAAGGCATTTTGTGTTCATTTTCTTTATCTCAATAATTATGTTAAGAAATATTCATTTTAATCCGTCCTTTACGAAAGTGATGACCTGGTGCGGTGCCTTGGCTTGTCTGGCACTCTTTACCACATGTTCAGACGATGACGAAGAAGAACTGGCGGGCACCTTTTATGGACAGCCCGTAGTAGTGGGGCAGGGAAATGCCAGAACCTGGGTTACCACAGATGCGGAAGGCGACCCAATCTCCATTGGGGTTACTTTCTCAGAGCAGGCAGTGAATGCCAGTGGCTTGGGAAATGCTATGAGAATGTACACACTTAACCTGCCGCAGCAAGCGGATAAGACCCTGTATGATCATGTCATGCTGGACTGGAACCCGCAGGGGCATGATCCTGCACCCCTTTACGGACTTCCTCACTTTGATCTGCATTTTTACATGATCCCACCCGTAGAGGTGGCAGGCATTGAGGCCCAAATCGAAATGGACGAAATGCCGGCAGAGCAGTTCAGGCCGCAGAATTACATGCTTACGCCAGGCGTGGTGCCCAGCATGGGAGCCCACTGGGTGGATATCACCGATATCAATAACTCGCCCGGAAATTTCGCCAAAACCTTTATCTACGGGTCAATAGATGGAGAATTCATTTTCCACGAACCCATGTTCACCCTGGCTTTTTTGAATACCTTACCAACCATTGGAACCCAGACCATGGCCATTCCGCAACCCACAGCTTACCAAAAGCCTGGCTTGTATCCGCACCGGTACAGTTATTCTTATAACGCCAACACCAAGGAGTACACTATTTCCTTGTTAGACCTCACCCAGAAACAATAGAAGAAGCATTCGGTGCTGTTCTGATAAAATAGAAAGAACCCACCCAAGGCCTGCTTTGTGCTTAGTTTTCAAAGAACAGGCACAAAGCAGGCCCTGGGTTTTATGGTGGAATTTTGAAGAACTAGCTTATTTTCTGGTTGATTTCAGGAAAACAGACCCTAAACAAGCCTTCAACAAAGCAGGCCTTCTTACCTCAGCAAGGCCAATAACCCTTGTTTGGAAATGGATTTCAGCATGCCGCCATCGGTTTTGATCAGGTCCTGCACCAGCTCTTTTTTGGTGGCCTGCAGTTTCATGATTTTTTCTTCCACGGTGTTAGGGCAGATGAGGCGGACGGCCACTACGTTCTTCTCTTGTCCAATGCGGTAGGTGCGGTCTATGGCCTGGTTTTCTACGGCGGGGTTCCACCAAGGGTCTACCAGGTACACGTAATCGGCGCGGGTGAGGTTAAGGCCGGTTCCGCCCGCTTTCAGGCTGATGAGGAACACCCGTACGTCTTCCTGCTCCTGGAACGCCTTTACTGCACCCTGCCGGTCTTTGGACTGCCCGGTAAGGGTCACGAATTTGATGCTTCTGGCACGAAGTTCTTTCTGAATCAACTCCAGCATGGACACAAACTGCGAGAACACCAGAATCTTGTGATGTGGGGCCTTGCTTTCTATCTGCTCCAGCAGAACGGTAAGCTTCGCGGAGGTTTCCCCGGAAGAGGCTTCCTCGGGCAGCAGGGCGGGGGAGTTACAGATTTGGCGGAGTTTGGTGAGGCCGCGCAGCACGTGCATGGGGTTCTTCTGGATTTCTTCCTCGGCCTGGGCCGAGATAAACTCCCTGATCTCGCGCTCATAGGCGGCGTACACCTGGCGCTGGTTGGTGCCCATCTCGCAGTAAAGCACCATCTCGGTTTTCTCGGGCAGTTCCTTGGCTACCTGTTCCTTCGTTCTCCTGAGCAGAAACGGACTGATTCTTCGTTGCAGTTCCTCAGCGCGTTTATAGCTTTTGAACTGGTCAATGGGTTTGGAGTAGTGGTCGCGGAAGTACCGCTTGTTTCCCAGAAGCCCGGGGCAGGCAAAGGAAAACTGACCGTACAAGTCGTAGGTGTTGTTTTCCAGGGGCGTACCGGTGAGAATTAGCCGGTTGCGGGCTTGCAGCAGACGCACCGCCCGGTATCGTTGCGACTCGGGGTTCTTGATGTTCTGTGACTCGTCCAGGATGACGTAGTTGAACCGGTATTCCTTGAGCGGGGCGACATCAGACAACAAGGTGCCATAGGTGGTCAGAACGATCTCGTACGCATCCAGATCTTGCAGGGAGTCTGCCCGGTTGCTGCCGTAAAGTGTCATGATCTTGAGCGATGGCGCAAACTTGGCGGCCTCGTCTTGCCAGTTGAACAGTAGCGAGGTGGGCACCACCACCAAATTGGTGTTTTGGGCTACCTTTCCCCGCTGCGAAAGCAAAAACGCCAGCACCTGTACGGTTTTTCCCAGCCCCATGTCATCGGCGAGGCAGCCTCCGAAGTTGAACTGGTCCAGGAAGCTAAGCCAGTTCAGGCCCTGCTTCTGGTAAGGACGAAGGGAGGCCTTTAGTTCTTTGGGGACTTTCACCTCCGGTATGGCCTTGAAGTTTGCCAGTTTTTTCCGGTACACGGAAAGCTCTTCCCGCACTTCCTGGCTCAGGACCTCAGTCTCGTAGAGTTCTTCAATGCTGGCGAAGTTCATCTTGGGGGTGCGGAGGCGTTCACCCACTACCTCTCCGGCTTCAAAGAAGGATTTCAGTTTCTCTATCCAGGCCTGCGGCAAGATGCCTTGGGTACCGTCATCCAGCTGCACAAAGCGGCTTTTGCTGCGGAGGGATTTATGCAGGTTCTTGAGGGAGGCTTTCTGTTTGCCAAACTGCACGTCTAAGGCGGTGTCAAACCAGTTAATGCCACTGGTAACCAGAATGTTCACCTTAACCTTTTGCGGGTTGAACCGGTTGTCTTTCAGTTCCTTAAAGCCTAGGATGGTGATGTTGTGGTTTCGCCAAGCCTCAAACGCGTCCAGAAACCACTCGTGATCCAGAAAGCGGTCTTTGTGCAGGTAAAAGCAGTCCAGATGAAGTTGCTCCCTGAAAAAAGGGTGCTGTTTCAGGATAACGGACGTAAACTGAACCTCGGCTTCCTGGTCCCGAACCACGGTAAAGGAGTTGCCTAGCACATCGGTGCCGTAAATCTGTTTTTTGGAGAGCACCGGTATCTCCACGTGGCCATACCGCATCACCGGCGTAATCAGCACGAAATCCTCTGACTCAGATAAGTAAATGATCCGTTCCTGACCCTCGTCAAAGCCTTGTTCTTCTAACTGCTGGGGAGTGGCCGGTTTCAGGAACGAGTACGAAACCTTGATCCGAGCTTCCAGGTTGGAAAGAACGTTCTGCCGGAACTCCTCAAATTTGGAGGCATGCACCAGCAAGTAGTAGCCCCGCTTCTGAAAGAAATCAAGTACCCGGCGCAGGTCGGGATTGTGCAGCAGATATAGGCGGTTTTGGATCTGTAGAAAGTGTCCGTACTTCAATTGCAGGTTCTTCAAAGGGTACGGCTGGTCTTCAATGTGCAGCTGAGCGGTAATGGAATAGAAGCTGTCTTTGGCCTGCACCTCCAGCACCAGATCCAAAGGGGCTTTCTTTAGTTCTACCAGAGAGACCGAGCTCGCCGTAATGTTGGAGGACACTTCTGGGTTATGCTGGTACACCTCCAGGCCTAAGGGGTTTTGCACCAGCGCCTTCAAAGCTTCCAGGTCCGCTTCTGTGGGTTCTGTGTTGTAGTTATTCTGGAAACGGGAGAGGGCGGTGTAAAACTTGAGCTCCTCGGGCTCGTTCGTTTTCCAGACAAAATCTAGGGGGCTGAGGGCTTTGAGCGGGTTCTTTACTTTGCCAGTCTGGGTCATGGCCGCCTCCACCAATTCCACGTTCAGGTGCTTGTAATATTTATGTTCCCCCAACACTAAGATATGGTGCGCACTGTCTTTCCTGCTGACCTGGGCCGGGAGAAAAGGCAGTCCTGGCTTAGGTACCAGCTTCTCCTTCAAAAAAGCCTGTGATTCCTCTGTTATAGGTAAAAGCTCCGGCAATCTGGGTTTGATTTGAAGGGCTTTATTTGCGTACTCCAGGGCGAAATACTGATCCAGGTTTTTTTCGTGGTGCAGCCCATACGCGGCGGCAACTGGCTTTATCTTTTCGTGGCGCAGTCTCTCGTTAAAGAAAACCTGCAGGTCTTGTTTGGTGAGTAATACCTGCAGCACTTGCGATTGATGGGCACACAGGGAGTTCTTGGGAGCCGGGCATCCGCAGGAAAGCAACAAACCGCTCTGGTTCTGCACCACCGCCACTGTAGGGAAACGGCCAAACGGAGAAGTGCCCGAAATGGAGGCGGCATTGATTTCTATGTGCAGGGGATGCAAGTCAAAGCCCAGGGTACCGCCCGCCATGGCCTCCGCCGAGGAGTGCCGTGCAATGGTGGCGTAGGTCAACTCTGAAACAGAAATGTTGGGTATTAGATAATCGGTGGGAGGGATGCGCTCTACTTTCTGTGCCGGTACGTTGTCTGCCATTTCGCCCTGTATGTCTAAGGGGTGAAGTTACGCAATTAGGCGGGAAGGAGAGCGTCCTTCTGAGCTTTAAGCCCTCAGTTAAGGAAGAAGGCAATGTCCCCTCGGGTTCTGCGTTTTTTAGTAACTTTAAGGAAAATACACCCAAAGAAGCTTCACACAGGCTTCTGCTTTTAAGAAGACTATGCATAAACCATTGATGTGGGCAGGAAAGAAACCCGGCTTTTTAGTGCTGTTGGCCTTGGTGGGCTGTACCTCCACCCAGCCGCAGGCACCCACCGCCTCTACCCCAGCTGCCCCTACTCCCACTGAAACCAAACAAGCCCCCGCCAACCCGCTGTTAGCGGAGTGGACCGGACCTTACGGTGGGGTACCGGCCTTTGACAAGATGAACCTGGCCGACATTGTACCGGCGATGGAACAAGGCATGGCCTTGCACCTGGAAGACATTGAAGCCATCGTGAACAACCCGCAGGCCCCAACGTTTGAAAACACCATTGTGCCTTACGAGAAAGCCGGCGAGGCTTTGAACCGGGCTTTCATCTACTACGGCATCTGGGGCAGCAATATGTCCTCGCCCGAGTTCCGGAAAATCCAGGGCGAGCTGGCACCCAAGATTTCTGATTTCCGATCTAAGATCTCGCAGAACACCAAGCTTTTTGAACGTATCAAGGCCGTCTATGACAACTCCCGCAAAACTGCGTTGGCCGATGACCAGCAGCGGGTGGTGCAGTTGATTTATGAAGACTTCGCCATGGAAGGAGCGGGCCTGAGCCCCGAAGCCAAACAACGCTACGCCGCCATCAACAAAGAACTGTCGTCGCTGTACACCTCCTATGGCAACAATGTCTTAGCCGACGAGGAGAAGTATGTGACCTATTTCACCAAAGACCAACTGAGCGGTTTACCCGAGTCTTTTGTGAAAGCAGCCGCCAAAGCCGCCGAGGACCACGGACAGCCCGGCAAGTACGCTGTGACCAACACCCGTTCCTCCATGGACCAGTTCCTGACTTATTCCGATAACCGGGCCCTGCGCGAGAAAGTCTGGAACACCTACTATTCCCGCGGGGACAACGGCGATGCCAACGACAACAACAAAAACATCACCCGCATTCTGGAATTGCGCGACGAGCGGGTGAAGCTGCTGGGCTATGACACCTACGCTGACTGGCGCCTGCAGAACCGCATGGCCAAGAACCCGCAGAACGCCATGAACCTCATGAATGCCGTTTGGCCCGCCGCCCTGGCCCGGGTGAAACAAGAGGTGAAAGACATGCAGGCCGTTGCCAACGCCAGCGGAGCCAAGATCACTATTGCTCCCTGGGATTACCGCTACTACGCCGAAAAAGTGCGGAAAAAGAAATACGACCTAGATTCTGACGAGGTGAAGCAGTACCTTGAACTGGGCAACCTTACCCAAGCCATCTTCTTCACGGCCGGTGAGTTGTTCAACTTCGCCTTCAAGCCTGTACCCGCCGGATCGGTGCCGGTCTTCCACGAAGACGTGAAGGTGTGGGAAGTTACCGACAAGACCACCGGGGAGCACATTGGCTTGTGGTACCTTGATCCGTTTGCCCGCCAAGGAAAACGCTCTGGGGCTTGGGCCTCGCCGTACCGCAGCCATACCACCTTCAACGGGAAGAAAACGGTGCTGGCTTCTAACAACTCCAACTTCATCAAACCCGCTCCGGGTGAGCCAGTTTTGGTTTCCTGGGATGATGCCACCACGTTTTTCCATGAGTTTGGCCACGCGCTGCACTTCCTGGCTTCCAACGTGAAATACCCAACCCTGAACAGCGGCGTGCGCGACTACACCGAGTTCCATTCCCAATTGCTGGAGCGGTGGTTGTCTACTGATAAGGTGATCAACCAGTTCCTGAAGCACCACAAAACCGGACAGGTGATGCCGGCCCAATTGGTGGCCAAAATCAAGAAGGCGGCCACGTTCAACCAAGGATTTGAAACCACAGAATTTCTGGCTTCGGCGTTGATGGACATGAAATTCCATACCATTCCTGATCCTATCGGCCTGGACCCCGATAAATTTGAAAGGGAGACTTTAGCGGCCTTGAACATGCCTAAGGAGATTGTGATGCGCCACCGTTCGCCGCACTTCACGCACGTATTCTCTGGAGAAGGGTACGCCACCGGGTACTACGGTTACCTGTGGGCCGATGTACTGACCTCCGATGCTTCCGAGGCCTTTGAGAAGGCTCCCGGCGGTTTCTACGACAAGGAAGTAGCGGCCCGCCTGGTGAAATACCTGTTTGCCCCGCGCAATTCCATGGACCCTGCCGAGGCTTATCGCTTGTTCCGTGGCCGGGATGCCAAGATAGATGCCCTTATGCGTGACCGGGGCTTCCCGGTTCCGGTCCAGAAGACAAGTAAGAAGTAGCCGTACTACCTCTAAAGAAAATACCCCCATGTGCTCCTGTTTACCTGGTGGCGCATGGGGGTATTTCCTTTTGATCAAATTTCTTCTCAGGAGTTTTACGCTTCTTTTCCAGAAATAGGCTCTAATCTCATTAGGCTTTCAGAGTTGATGCAATAACGCAGTCCATAGGGTTGAGGACCGTCATGGAAAATGTGACCTAGGTGGCCATCGCAAACGTTGCATTGCACCTCTATCCGTTGCATGTGGTGGCTATCATCAAAGAGGTATTTGATGGCTCCTTTGGTCAAAGGTTGCGTAAAACTGGGCCAACCCGAGATGGCGTAATACTTCTCAGTGGAGTTAAACAAAGGACTGCCGCAGCCGGCACAGGCATACACTCCGGGCTCATACGAGCGGCAGAAAGCGTTCCGGTACGGCGATTCGGTTTCTTTCTGGCGCAGGATTCTGAACTGGGCCGGAGTGAGTTGCTGCTGCCATTCCTGTTCCGTTTTCTCCACCCGGTGGTACGGTTCAGGGTTGCTGTACTTGGCATATTTGATAACGTCACCCCACTGGATCATACTGGTTTTTTAAAAGGCTTTGGTTTTGCAGAACACGGGGAATCTTAGGGAGGTTCCTCTTTATTAGCGTTGCGGGTGTTTGGAAAAGTGCAAGAATTCAAATAGGTATAATGATGTGTCTTATTAATATTTCTTTTCTTATGCTCAGGGCCTAAATGTTTTGGCCGAAACTTCACTTCTGGTCAGTTGCCAGCTAAGTCGTGTCTTTCCATTTAAAGCATAGTTTCTTAAAATCAGGAGGAAAGCAGCCATTTAAGGCTTTGTTTAAATCCCCTGCTAGCTCCCAACTTTAGTAGAAATACGACCTTTTCAGGGTTTTGCCGTATGACGCGTGTAGGTACAGGAATGTAGCTTATAGGACGTTTCCACGAAACTGTGCTTAAAACACATACCTGCTGAACGTTACCACTGCCCATGAAATATAGCCTTACTATTCTTTTCTGTCTTCTTGTATCGGGGCTGCAAGCCCAGTTGATCTCTGCCCCAGACTCCATCAAACCCAACCGGGGCAACCGGGAAGAACAGCTTCTGCAAATCAAGGAACGAAAAAAGACGCTCTTCACCGATGCCCAAGGCGGCACCGAGCCCGCCAACGCGTTCTTGCTAGACACTACGCTTTTCAATAAGTACGGAGACCTGCTCAACGATGACCCGGTGTACAACAAACGCCAGCCCCTTTGGAAGCCAACAGCCCAGGTTTTGGGTGTCAATGCCTTGTTCATGGGATTCAACCGCTACGTGGCCAAAGCGGAATACGGCTACGTGAGCCCCAGTACCTGGAAAACCAATTTCAAGTCTAAACCGGAGTGGGACACCGATGAATTTGGCATTAACTTCATCGGCCACCCGTATCAAGGCACGCTGTACTTCAACGCCGCCCGATCCCAAGGGTACAACTACTGGCAGTCGTTGCCCTTTGCCGTGGGCGGAAGCCTGACCTGGGAGTACCTGGGCGAAAACACGCTTCCATCCTATAATGACATGATTTATACGCCTTTGAACGGGGCGGCCTTGGGCGAGATTTTGTACCGATTAAGTTCCAACATCCTGGATGACCGTACCCGAGGACGGGAAAGGGTGATCCGGGAGATTGCGGCCGGGGTGGTGAATCCGGTCAGGGGCTTGAACCGGTTGCTGCAGGGGAAAACGTTTCAGGTCACCAACAAAGAGGTGTACGAAAAAGAACCCATCAACATTACCCTCTTTGCGGGGGTGCACCGGCAGAACCAACAACAGGATGACGTCTTCGGTCCGGCCGAGAACAAGGGAATGCTTAACGTGCAACTGGATTACGGCAATCCCTTTGAACTCCAAAAACGCAAACCTTTTGATTTATTTCGTCTTCGGGCCGAATTCAGCAAGGGCGGAAGTGACACCCTTGCTGGAACCATCAACAACATCACAGGCTATGGGATATTGGTGGGCCGGAACAGCCAATTAGGAAAATTGGACCTACTCACCGGGGTTTTCCAGTATTATGACTATTGGAACACGCGTAACTTTGATTTAGGGGCCCTTGGGTTTGGGGGAGGCGTGTTCACTAGGCTTCCGCTCACAAACCAGTTGAACCTGTACACCAATGCCCACCTGGGCGTTATTCCCTTGGCCGGGAACAGTACCCGTTTCGCCCCCGATGAAAACGGCCTGCGGGATTACGTCTATACCACCGGTTTGCACGGAAAAATAGAAAGTACTCTGAGTTTAGGTCGTTACGCCACTGCTGCCTTTGTGTACTATCACTATTGGCTTAAAACGTTTGAGGGGTTGGAAGGCAGCAACTCTATCGGCATTATCAGACCGCGGGTTACGGTGCAGGTATATAAGAACCTGAGTTTGGGTTACGAACACTTTGGCTATACCACCAACCGTCGTCTGGAGGCTTACCCCACCCAACGAGCTGTTATCACTGATCAGAAAATCTTCCTGCAACTTTTCCTGCAAGACCCACAGCGCAGAGGAAGGTACAACTAGGGTTAAGCCTTTCCCCAACTTTGTTGAGCGGGATCCAGCTGGGCTTCTACTAATTTAAAGCTAGTTTCACTAAAATGCCCTCAAATCAATAAGGCCGCTTTACAAGCTAGTGGTTGTTTCTGAACTGATTTTGGTCCTGGCCGTGGGTTGTTTTAATTAAGCCTTACCTTTATTGTTTCCAAAGCCCTGTGCTGCAAAATACCGTAGCATAGGAATTGACTTGCAGAAGACTATGAAAGTAATAGGCAACATCTTAGACATCAGTACCCAACGAGACAGCAAACATCAAAACATAGAGGTGTACCTGGATTCCATTGAATACCTGACCAGCAAGAAAGACGGCCGGTATTACCAGGATTTCGAGTACCTGGATGAACTGGAAACCCCTTTGGTGATAACCGGCGATTGCCTGGCCCGGGTGAGTTCAAAGAAGGCCGAGGATGGCGAATATGAGTTTAGGGTCTATGACAAGGTAGGGGACGAGTATGTCCTGAACCCTAACAAGCAACTGTACCTGACTGTGTTGTATGACTTTGACGAGAACCTAACCATTCTGTCTGCTGCCTCTTATTACGTGACCTTGTCTAATGAGGAGTTCACGCAGTTCAAAACCGAGAAGGAGAAAGAGAAATCCCAGAAAAACTGGAAAGGCAGAAAGAAAGGGAAGTAAGCAAAGGCTAATTAGGTGCTGCAAAACAAGAGCACAAATGGCTTTATAGGACTTTGGCTTGCAAACTGTTATAACTTTTGTGTGCGCAGAGAGTAAAATAACCTAAATAGGCGATTTTATAAGCAAACGCTGGTCTACAGGCACATCAGGAACTATAAAATGGTTACCCTTAAACTGGAAATTCTTTACGAGGATGAGGTTGTCCAGATCCAGCTAGACAAGGAGAACGCCATGCTCCAGTTAACCTTTCTGCAACAGCCCAGCCTGGAGCAATTCAGGAGCCGGTATGAACTGGCGTTTGATCGGGCTGGGGCAAAAGGAGTAAGGCTATGGCTAACCGATGCCCAGAAAATCAAAGCCATGCTGCCCGAGAACCAAAGCTGGTTAAAGCAAAAGATGGCACCTCTCTTCGCTTCCTCCCAACTAAAGAAGTTTGCCATTGTGATGGCACCCGAATGCTTTGTCATGACCAATCCGCACAAAGTGTATGAAAAGCCCGTTACCGAAAAAGAGGTACCTTTGGCTGGAAACATCAAAGTGCATTTCGCGCAGGAAGCCGCTTTTGAATGGCTGTTAGAAAACTAGCAATTCAGCGGAGGGCGTACAAAAACTCACAGGCAGGAAACCAGTAACAACGCTGGAGTACCCCCAGAATAGTAAACCGTTAAGGGCAAGAGCCAGCGGTTATTAAAGGAATTTTCCATTTATGAACGATACAAAACCAGACCTTAGATCGGTGAATGTGGTGCGGTACGTGACCCCGCTGCGTGAAGGCGGTTCTCTGCCGGCCATTGTAGAAGCCGATGATGAGTTTCTCTATGTCTTAAAATTCAGAGGGGCAGGGCAGGGGGTGAAAGCCCTCATTGCCGAACTGGTGGCCGGCGAGATTGCCCGTGCCTTAGGGTTACGGATCCCCGAGCTGGTGTTTGCCCATCTAGACGAAAGTTTCGGGCGCACCGAGCCAGACGAGGAAATCCAGGATTTGCTCCGCTTCAGCGAGGGCCTGAACCTGGGGTTGCATTACCTCTCAAAAGCCATCACGTTTGATGCCCTGGTCACCACCGTTGACCCACAGTTAGCTTCCCAGATTGTCTGGCTTGATTGCCTCATCACCAACGTAGACCGTACGGCCCGCAATACCAACATGCTTATGTGGCACAAAGAACTGTGGCTCATTGACCATGGAGCGGCCTTTTACTTCCATCACTCCTGGCAAAACTGGCAGGAGCAAGCCAAGCGCCCCTTTGTGCAGGTGAAAGACCATGTGCTGCTTCCGCAGGCCACCGAACTAGAGGCCGTAGATGCGGCGTACAAAGCCATTCTTACGCCAGAAAGAATTCAATCCATTGTATCTTTGATCCCTGAAGACTGGCTTACCGGCGATGCGCCGTTTGCCTCTCCAGATGAACACCGTCAGGCGTACGCCCAGTTTTTAGAGACCCGCCTGGCCCATACAGAAATCTTTGTCAAGGAAGCCCAACATGCAAGAAAAGCACTTATTTGAGTATGCCGTTTTAAGGGTGGTTCCGTGCGTAGAACGCGAGGAATTTCTCAATGTTGGTGTCATTCTCTATTGCTCGTCTAAGGGATTTCTGCAGACGCAATTTCACCTGAATGAAGCCCGCCTGCAGGCGTTTGCCGGCCCGGTTGACGTGGCCGAACTACATGAACGCCTGAAAGCCTTTGAGCAGATCTGTACCGGGGGCAAAACCGGGGGTACTATCGGCCGCTTGCCCATTGCCTCGCGCTTCCGCTGGTTAACGGCTACCCGGAGCACTATTGTGCAGACCTCACCCGTACACCCTGGCCTGTGCACTGATCCGCAGGATACCCTTGCCCGTTTGTACCAGCAACTGGTAATGTAACGTTTGAGCCAGTAACAGCAGAGCTGCGTTTTAATGAGGTTTTTGTTGAAACAAGCCTAAAATGAAGTTGGTCTCTTGCAAATTATATTGGTAAGGAAGCCCAGCTGAAAGGGAATTCAATAGCGATAAAATACTGCGGGAATGAATTACCTGTGCCCTAGAGGTGTTACCACCTAAACAGGAACCAGAAGTAAAGAAAAGGAACCATCTAATGAAAATGACAGAAGAAGAGTTTGATGAAAGACTGGTGGAGACTTTGGATACTTTCCTGGAGACCATGGCCGAAAGCCCGGATGTGGACCTGGAAAAATTTTACACCATGACGTGCTTGCTGGAGAACCTGCGGTACTTCAGCCCAGTCCTTTACTCTGCACTTAAAGAAAAGAAACAGGATTCATAGGCCTTCTTGGGTCTCAAACAGGTATGGTTTAGGGGAGTATTCTCTCTCTAATCCAAAACACAGCAGCCATCTTATGATGGCTGTTTTTGTTTCTATCCCTTTTTAGCGGCCTTTCATCACATTTAGTTTCTGCCTTTAGAAAAGCTCTTTACTCTTGCCCATCATTAGTTTAGAAAGTTTACCAAAAGCACAAACGAGCATGGGCACTTCCCTAATTAATTCAGGCTGAAAAGATAAGAACCTACTTCTGGGGGGACTTACCAGAGAGCGTTGCATCCTCCTTCCCTTGCATAAACCCTTCCGGCCGGGGAAACTCAAACTCCATTCTGCCAAACGTTCAGGTAAACCCTGTCCTTCATCACATTTTCCAAGGCGTTCATCACAAATTTTATTTATACTCCTATGTTTCCTATATCATTGTTCCAAAATGAACATACAATGAATGATCTGATTTCAAACCCTTCTTACTTCAGAAAGGTGGAATTCTGGGCGGCTACCACCATCTTCGTGTTTGCGGTGTTTTTCCTGAACTCCAACGCAAATGTTCCTGAAAGGAGATTGTTTGAAGAAGCCAGGGTCCCTTTTGATTACTTCCAGGACTACTATTTCCCTCAGTTAATCCGCTATATCCTGCTGTACCTGGCGTTTCTGTTCCTGAATCTGAAAGTGGTGCCTAAACTGATGGCCCGGGAAAAGCTGGTGCTGCACCTAAGTATGATTCTGATTCCGTTTCTAGTGATTGGGATAGCGTTCGGCATCACCGATACCTACGCCAAAAACTACTTGTTTACCCGGTATAACAGTGAGGAAGAAACCTTTGACGCCATTTTCAAGAGCAGCTTCTTCAATGCCTTCCGGCTACTGATTTTGTTCGGCTTCTACTCTTTCATCAAGTATGTCGCCATTTACCTGTTGTCCAGCACAGAGGCCATCCAATCAAAATACCGGATTATCACCCGCGACGGGGTGTCGGCTTTTGTCTTCTGGATGATCAGTATGTTTTTGTTGCTGGTGGTGGATGCCGAAGGGGAGTTGATCTTGGGTTGGGGAATAGTGGGGCCTTGCAGCATCCTGTTTTACTGCTATTCTTTTTACACCTTAATTCCGATTTCCTTCACCAAAAAGAAACCCTTCAGGGCCTATTTGCTTCGGGCAGCCCTAGTCTTGATTGTCTCCATTGTACCCGTTGCTTTTCTGACGTTTTTGTTTGCCCATGATGCCGAAGTAGGTTTTTCCATCAGTCTGTTCAACGCGGTCTTCCAGCTGCTGATCACGGTCCCGCTGTCCTGGGTGCTTTACAAAAGACAGATGCAGGGTAACGCCGAGATTCACGTGCTGAAGAAGGAACTGGGGCAGTCAACGGCCAACTTTGACTTTCTCCGGTCCCAGATCAACCCGCACTTCCTGTTCAATGCCCTGAACACCATTTACGGCACCGCAATCCAGGAAAACGCCGAGCGCACCAGCGAGGGAATTGAGCGCCTGGGAAACATGATGCGCTTCATGCTCCAGGAAAACATGCAGGAACGGATTTCCCTGGCCCGCGAGATTGAATACCTGGAAAATTACATCACCTTGCAGCGGCTCCGGACCGATTCTAGCCCCAACGTGAAGATCAAGGAGGAGATTGAGCATCCGGCCACGCCGGTTCAGATATCGCCCATGTTATTGATCCCTTTTGTGGAAAATGCCTTTAAACACGGCATCAGCCTGCGGGAGCCCTCGCACATCAACATTACTCTGGAGGTGAAGGAAAACAAGCTGTATTTTGATGTTCATAACAGCAAGCACCTAAAGCAGGGAACCGACCCCGAGAAAGACAAAAGCGGCATTGGCCTGAGCAACGTGAAACAGCGCCTCCAGCTTCTATACCCACAAAAGCACGAACTAATTATAAGGGAAACCGGAAAAGAGTTCTTTGTGCACCTTACCTTGCAGCTAGCCTAGTGCCGGTACGTAGAAAGTCCTAAAGTTGTATGAAAGCCATTGCCATAGACGACGAACCTATTGCCCTTGACATCATCCGGTCGCACGCTTCCAAGGTCCCGTTCCTGGATTTGAAAGCTGAGTTTACCGATGCCTTTGAAGCCCTGGAGTACCTGCAAAAAGAAAGCATTGATTTGCTTTTCCTGGACATCAAGATGCCCGATATCTCGGGCATTGATTTCTTTAACTCTTTGAGCAAAAAGCCGCTGCTCATTTTCACCACGGCTTACTCAGAGCACGCGGTCACTAGTTTTGAGATGGATGCGGTAGACTACCTGTTAAAGCCTTTTTCATTGTCCAGGTTTATCAAAGGCTGCAACAAGGCGTTTGAACTGTATAATTTCAGAAACGCCTTTGAAACGACCGATCACCTGTACATCAAAACCGGGTATGAGCAGATTAAGGTGATGTACGATGACATCTTGTACCTGGAAGCCACGGGCAACTACGTCACCTTTGCTACCAAAGACAAAAACATTCTCTCGCGTAGCACCTTTATGGAAGCCATCAACCTTCTGCCGCAAGACAAGTTCGTGCGGGTGCATCGTTCGTATGTGGTGGCCGTCAACAAAATTGATAAAGTGGAAAGGCACCAGGTGACCATCAACCGCAAGACCATCCCCCTGAGCGAAGCCTTCCGCCAAAGCCTAACTGCTACCCTGAAGTAGGAGACGGATGCCGTCCTTCCAACTTTAAGATTTATGCTTTGAAGCCGATTTGCTTAAAGTAGCCCCAAATCTGACAAAGTAATTGGAGCTGTTTGCTGACAATTGGGAGAGTATAAAATAAAAGCAAAGGCCGGTAAGAAAGTTCTTACCGGCCTTTGCTTTTGGAAGTTATGAGTTTCTTAGGTCCAGTATAGGATGGGAGCCTCTGGAAAGCGTTTTTTCAGTTCGCTGTAGAAGAAGCTGCGCAGTTGGTGCATGGTAGCCGCATTGTAGACGTACTTCTTGCCGCCAAACTTATTGTACTTGAGAGATCGGTTGCTCTCGTCAAAGTCAATCATGGTGTTAGGATACCACTCCTGCAGCAGGGCCTTTGAACCCGGCGTGAAGCGGTGGCTGATCAACTCAAAGGTCAGGTCGCAAGGGAAATCCAGGGTCTGCTCCAGTCGGTCCAGCAGATAGGTGTATTGCTCTTCCCAATCTGGTACCGGCATGATAGGGGCAATCACCAGACCTACTTTGTACCCACCGCCGCCTTCAGATTTAGGTAAAGCTAGTTTGCGGATGGCAGCCAATCGGGCCTCTAAAGAAGCGGTACCGCCTTCCATGCGGCGGGTGATAAAGTCTGAGTTGATGCTGATGCGCGGTTGCGTGTGACCGTTGTGCTGAACGTCCAGCAGGCCATCTACCTGGTCAAACTTGGAAACCCAACGCAGGTTCATGCCTTCATGCTCGCCAAAAAAGCGGATGGTTTCTGACAAGCTGCCGGTCACGTGCTCAATCCCCAACGGATCTGTGTAACAGCTGGCTTCAAAGGTGGTCACCTCATTAGGTTTGCGGTAGTTCAGCAGATTGTTCAGGATAGTAGGCAGATTGGCAAAGGCTCTGATCACAGGCGGCCCTTGCAAGCTACCAGCCAGATAGCAATACTGGCAGTGCGCGGGGCACCCTTCGGCCAGGTGGAACTGATAGTCTGCGGAAGGAGGGATGGGCTGCAACTTAAGCGCACTAGGCGGTGCGGTTACAATGGCCAGTGTGCTTTTGGCTTTTCGGTACGTTTCACGCTCGTCTTCGCCGCGCAAGCCCACCAAGCGGTTGCTCTTCAACTCCTGCACAGGTAAACCCAGGGCCTTCACCCGCTCGTACATCTGCTGACCCCAAGGTTCTTCCAAGGCAGCCGGGGTGATCAGAACCTGTTTGGGCATCCATATTTTAGAGCGGATTTCTGATTTGGGGTTCTTTATCTCCTGAAGTGCTTCCATCTATTTTCTTCTGCTTATTTAGAGTGTATCAAGCCGTTCACCAAGCCCTGAAATGGCCTGTCTGGCGCTATTAGGTAAACAGAAGCATCCGCTATTTGATTCAGTTTTTAAGCTTGAAAATAGTTTATAAATAGCTGGTTATCAAGATGTTAAATAAATATTTACCTGAACCTAACAGGCTGGGTAGCTGTTGTAAATACGTATGCAGAAATTCAATCCAACTACCATTCTTTACACCCCTGATGCCCTGAACGAGCGTGGTATGAAGGCCTTGATCACCTATCCGGATGCGGTGCATCAGGAGATTGTGCAGCACAACCGGCTACCCGTTCTGGAGGGAAACCACTACCAGGTGAAATCAGATGTTCTGGTGTTAGGGAGGCTGAAAACCTTGGTGTGCCGGGAAAGCGGCCGAAGTTCAGATTTTATTTCGCCCAGCCTGGCCAACGGCTGTATGGGGGCTTGTGCCTACTGCTACGTAGACCGCAACAAGGCCGTCAACCCCATCACCCTGTTCACCAACACCGAGGAAATTTTGGCTGCGGTAAACAAACACGTCCAGAAGCAGCCCTGGCCTAAAGTTCCCAACCAAACGCATGCCCAGTTCTACACCTATGACATTGGGTGTAACTCTGATGTGTCGGTGGATGCCTCTATTTCGGATGGGGTACAACAAGCAGTGCATTTCTTCCGGGAGCACCCTAAAGCGTTTGCCACCTTTGCTACCAAGTTCGTGAACCCCGAAATGTTGACCTATGATCCGCAGGGCAAGACCCGCATTCGGTTTAGCCTCCTGCCCCAGAAAGTAAGCAAACTGGTAGATGTACGTACCGATAGCTTGGCCAAGCGCTTAGCCGCCATCAACGACTTCTACCAGGCCGGTTATGACGTGCACGTGAACTTCTCCCCGGTGATTGTGTACGAAGGCTGGCTGGAGGATTACCGCGAGCTATTTGAACAGTTGAACCAGGTTGTGCCTCCTAAACTGAAGGAGACCATGAGTTGTGAGGTGATCTTCCTGACACATAACCAATGGCAGCACGAGATCAACCTCTCCATCAACCCCAAGGCTGAAGATATGATTTGGGCCCCGGCCATTCAGGAGACCAAAAAGAGCCAGTTTGGCGGGATTAACGTCCGGTACCAGTACCAGTTGAAAGCCGGTTGGATCAATGAATTCAAGAAGCTGCAACAAGAAGTGATTCCCTGGTGTGACATCCGGTACATTTTCTAACCAAATCGCCTAAAGTAGACGAAAAGCCTCTGTTTGCCACCTGCGCGCAGAGGCTTTTTGTTTTCCTGGACTTTATAAGTCTAAGTAAGTCTTTATATTAGGTGAGCAAAGGAGGATTTCTGCCTGTGTTTTTATAACGTTTTTTTAATCGAACAAAGACCTTGTTTCTATAATAACCACAAACCTGAAGAACATCTCTGAAGTAGAAAATCCTTCCCCCAACGAGTCCTGAGTGACGCATCAAACAAAGTGAGCTATGAGAATTGAACAGTTTACCACCGAGAACGGAAATGTGCAGGCTACTTTGGCCGAGCTTAGGGAGAGGGTGCAGGGAAAAGCATTTTCGGACGTCATTGATGCGGAGGGGCACCAGTACGTGGATCTGGTCATGGAAGGAGGGGGCATGATGGGCATTGCCCTGGTGGGGTATGCTTACGTGCTGGAGATGATGGGCTTGCGATTTCGGAGGCTGGGGGGCACCTCGGCCGGTTCTGTCAATGCGGTGTTGATGGCCGCTGCCGGACCCATGCAGCAAGAGGCCAGTAGCTGGTTACTGCAGATCTTAGCCAATAAAAACTTCTATGATTTTGTAGACGGGGACGAAGACGCCAGAGACTTTGTGGAAGCCTTAACCAAAAATAGCAACTTGGTGAAACTGACTTGGAAAGGGGCTCAGGTGGTAGACAACCTCAAAAACGATTTAGGGCTGAACCCGGGCAGGCATTTCCATGAATGGCTGACCAGGCTTTTACATGAAAAACAGGCGGACACCTGGGGCAAACTGCGGGAACTTAGAAAACCAGCCCCCGGGTTGCTTCAGCTGCGAGATGGTTCTCCCTACGTTCCTGAAAAAGGCCGCCAAATCGCCTTGGTGGCCGCCGATGTCACCACCCAGACCAAGGTGGATTTCCCCGCTATGGCCGACCTGTACTGGGCTAACCCCGACCAGGTAAACCCCGCCGATTTTGTGCGGGCTTCCATGTCTATCCCGTTCTTTTTTCACCCTTTCCGGCTCAAGAACCTTCCGGAAGGAGAGGCAGTCCTGCGAAAGTGGAGAGACGTGGGCTACACCGGAAACGTGCCCCAGGAAGTGTTCTTTGTGGACGGCGGCATCAATTCCAACTTCCCCATTGACCTCTTTCATGTGCACAACCGGGTGCCCAAAGTACCCACCTTCGGCGTGAAACTGGGCGTTGAGCGTGACAAGCCACGGCAAATTAAAAAGGTCAAGCATCTGGTGGAAGCCATCTTTGACTCGGCCCGCCATGTGCATGACTATGACTTTGTGGCCCGAAACCCCGATTACCGGCATCTGGTGGCCTTCCTGGAAACGGAGGATTTTAAGTGGATCGACTTTAGAATGGCCGACCAGGAAAAGCTGCGCCTGTTTGAGATAGGGGTAAAAGGAGCCGCCAATTTCCTGCTCAAGTTTGATTGGCAGAAGTACAAAGAGCTTAGGGCCACCCTGGTGGACTTGAAGCACCAATCTGATGACATGCTGGCCAACGCCTCTGGTAAGAAGATGATCGAGGGTAATGACCAGGTGGTTTGAAATACCAATAAAGCAATAACTTCACAGGAATTTGGCTTGTAGTAGTTTAAGTTTTTAATTCCGACATGGTAAACAATTTCACATTCTTACTCGTGGAGTGTCATAGGGTTGATTCAAAATCTGTTGGTGGTGAAGGGTGCTGGACGGTTGGGGAAAAGAAGGATGTGCAGTTTTATAGAGCAGCTTTTCAACTTCATCTGCTGCTGTTTTAAGGCCGTTTTCCTTTTTCAGTTCCTGAACCACCTGAGCTGCGTTGGAGGTAAAGGCAACATTTGAAAGTAGTGCTTTAATGGCTCTCCGTAGTTTGCGGGCACTTACTTCTTTCATAGGAATTCCCTTCGCAATGCCAAGTCGTTGGACGCGTTCCAGGTTGTCGTGCTGATCGTTACATTCTGGGAGGATGATCATGGGGGTGCCGCTGTACATGGCCTGTCCGGTGGTTCCAATCCCGCCTTGGTGCACAATACAGGAAGCATGGGGGAACAACTGGGAGTAGGGGGCATAGTCATCAAAGAAGATCTTATCGTTGCTCTTACCTTGGTACTTGGAAAAGTTAGCAGCCCCGGTTAAGATGACAGACCGGTGATTCAGTTTCTGGGCAACTTCATAAAACAGGTCAAAAAGCCCGCGGTGCTTCATGACGCTGTTAGAACCTAAGGTAAACACCACAGGCGGCGGGCCGCTGGCCAGAAAGTTCTGAAGCCCCGGGGAAAGAACCTGGTGCGTGAGGTTCTGGTCAAACAAGACAAAGCCTGTAAGCACCGAATTGGCCGGAAAGTCGGGCTGAACGTCTCCCAGTAAACGGGAATACATCCCCAGATTCAGGTATTCTGACGTAGCACCGTTGGTGAGCGGGTTCGAGTCATCCAAAACTCCTTCCTGCGCCCTGAGTTCCTGCACCGGTTTAGTCCATTCATTGGATACTCTGAAGATCTCCCGGAACAGGAAACGGTTAAACTCTGGCCCGAAACGGTAGGTGTGCTTCATGAACTCCATGGTGGGGATTACCGGCGGATCATAGATAGACCAGAACGTCATAGGAGACAGCATCACCGATGCCCAGGGTTTCTTGAGCTTTTTGGAGCAAAGCGGGGCAAAGTAGGAAAGGATGCCACTGATGATCAGATCCGCGTCTTTGGCGGTTTCTAAAAACGAATAGTAGCTATCTGCCACCCGGGGGAAGATGATTTCCCGGTGAAACCGCTCGGGACCGTTTTTGGGGTCCAGAACGGTTTGGATCATCTTCTGGTCGTTGGGGTCAAGGTTGGGGTACACCTCTTGAAAAAAAAGCCCCTGTTTCTGGAGGTAAGGCTGAAAGTACTTAGAGGTGGAGAAGCTTACCTGGTGGCCCCGTTTCTTTAACTCCAAAGCCAGTGCCACCATCGGGTTTATGTCACCCAGCGTGCCCAGCGTTGTGATGGCTATTTTCTTGCCCATTCAGCCTGATGTAAAGTAAGTTGTGGTTAAACCAATTGATACTTAGTTACTCAAGTTTTTGGTAAGGGTTGTAGTAAAACTTACTTAAGAGTTTTAAAATCAGCTACCAATTAAAAACAGGGTTCCCCGTTTAGAGGCGGCTTTCAAAATATGCTCTCTAAAACGGGGAACCTTGTGTACGTCTCTAGAAGAATTTAACTCACCTTCGGCTCGGGTGCGCTGGCTGAGATCAGTTTTTCGCTTTTCAGTTCTTTCCAGAAAGCCGCAGGAATTTTGGTTTTGAAAGAGGCCGCGTTGTCAGCGGACTGTTTGGGGTTACTGGCACCTGGTATCACCGAGGTAACAATTCCCGGGGCCGCCGAGAACTGCAGGGCTGCGGTACGCAGGTCTACTTTATGGTTTTTGGCAATGGCTTCCATCTTGCTGCGCTTCTGCAAATACTCCTGAGGGATAGTAGGCCCGTAGTTGTACCGATCTTTGCCGGCTAGGAAACCAGCGTTGAGCGGAGCCCCCACCACAATGGAAACATCCTTTTCCTCGCAGGCCGGGAACAGGCGGGTAAGGGCATCCTGGTGGTACATGAGGGAGTATTGCGTGGCCGACAGCATGATGTTGGGCTCGGCTACTTCCAGCGTTTTCAGGATGGGTTCAATGCGGTTCACGCCCATGCCCCAGGCTTTGATAATGCCTTCCTCGCGCATTTTGGTCAGTTCCGGCATAGCGCCTTTCTGGGCCACCTGAAAATACTCGGTCCATTTGTCGCCCATGTCGCCGTTGTCTGGGGAGAGGTCATGGATGAACACTATATCGATGCTGGATAAGCCTAGCCTCAGCAGACTGTCCTCAACCGATTTGCGCACCCCGGCCGCCGAGTAATCATACTTGAACTTGAAATTTAGCTTGCCTTTCCAGATATCGTTGGGGTTCTCCTTGAACTTGGTATCCGGTTCAAACACGCGGCCTACCTTGGTGGAAAGCACAAAGTCATTCCGGTTTTTGTTGAACAGGAAATGCCCGAACCGGCGCTCGCTCAACCCATAGCCGTAGAAAGGCGAGGTGTCTAAATAGCGTACCCCGGCGTTCCAGGCTGCCTCCAAGGCATCGTGTATCTGCTCATTGGTATTCACGTGAAAGGCATTGCCGGCTGCTACGCCGCCAAAGCCTGATTTATTGGGTAGCCGGAAACCGGCCTTCAGTTGCTCAAATTCTACTTCAGACATAGTATTCAGGTTTGTAGTTACGTTTTCCGTCCCAAACGCCGAGGGCATCAGGGGGGCAAAGGCCATGGCCGTAGTTGCCAGGGCCGTTCTGGTGATGAAATCTCGTCTTGAAATCATTTTAGATGAATTAAAAAGAGAGGTTTGCTTATGGAATGATTTTCTTGTCTCGGAGCATCTGGAAGGTCCCTAACATGTAGTCAATGCTGTCAATGTGCATTTCATGGAAACCGAACCGCCGGGCTTTGTTCACGTCCATGAACGCGTCGTACTTGGTGTTGAAGATAAATTCCCCGAAGCCAAACTGCACCAGCTTGTTCAGGGGGATAGGCTCTAACCCGTATTTCTGAACCATCTCGTCCCACAGCGCGCCTTTATCGGCCATGTATTCTTGCAGGGAGAACGTTTGCGGCTCGTCAATCTCTACTCCAAAGAACTCCCCGAATTTCTTCCAGGCCTGTTCCCACCGAAACACATCGCCATTGGTAATGTTGAAGATCTCCTCGCGGGCGTGCTCGTTCAAGGCCGCCCATTCCATGCTTTTGGAGAGCACCTCTACGCCCGTCACGTTCACAATCACCTTGTAAGCTTTTGGCGTACCCGGAAAACGGAAGGCTACACCTAGTTCTTTGCACATGCTGGCGTACACCGCAATGAGGTTAGACAAGTTCATCGGGTTGCCAATGGTAAACCCGATCACAATATCCGGCCGCAATGCCGTCCAGTTCCACTTTTTGCCTTGAGAGGCTTTGCTTAAGAAATCTTCCTGGCTGTAATAGAAGTTAGGCGGGAACGTGCGCAGATCGGTTTCTTTGGCGGGCGTTTTATAGATGCCCAGGTGCGCCCCGTAGGCCTTACCGCCTTGGATGAAGGTGACGTGTTCCAGATTGGGGGCTACCTGCTCAAGGCCGTTGATGAGGTTCTCTAGCAAGGCCAGGTTCACGCTGGTTTGCTCCGTCAGAGTCTTGTTTTCAATGTATGAGGTGAAGAATACGTGCGTAACGGGGAATAAATCCTCGGCTTTGGATTGCACGGCATTAGCATCCAGTAAATCCAGCGCCACAAACCTGGCCGTGGTTTCAAAGTTCAGCGGCGTGCGGGAAGTTGCAATCACGTCCCAGTTCCTCGTTTGGGTGAGGTATTCGGTGAGGTTTCTGCCAATGATCCCGTTGGCGCCGGCCACCAGCGCTGTTCTCTTGATACTCATATTCTCTTAGGTTTTCTGGTTAGTGTCCTTAACTACCTCTGAGAATACGGGAATGAAAAGGATTTAATCGTTTCCGGGGAGACGAGAAGTGGTATGCTTGGGGGTAGTACTTGGCCTAGAGTAGTGTTTGCTCTAAGATTGATTCTTATGATGATAAGCAACTTGGCTTGCATCTGCGTAGGTAGTTTTCTATCTTGATGTACTAGATTGTCAATGAGTTACTAACCAGAGGAGCGTGTCAAAGCTGCTTTAGAAGGAATTATAAATGGTGTCAGGGTAGGGGATGTCGCTTTTGTACAAGTCTGTAGGTAACAGCACATGTACTTTTACTTGTCATTTAGATAGAATTGCCGGTAAACCTATGAAAGCAGAACTCTACAAACCAAGTCCCGCCCTGAGCAAGTACATTGACAATTACATGCTGGTGGATATTGACTGGAGGAACACTGAGTCCGTCTCTACCGTTTGGCGGTTGATTCCGTATGGCAAGGTGTCTATGTTGTTTTTATACGGCGAACCCCATGAATACAGCCTTAACGGTTCTGCAGACACCATGCAGCGCACCCGACAGGCTTTTCTGGTGGGGCAACTCACGCAACCCATCTGGCTGAAGTTCACCGGCCACACGCGCCTGATTAAAATTCAGTTTAAGTCTTCCGGTGCTCAGAAGTTTCTGCCTATCAACATGGAGGAATTCAAGAACGTACCCAGCCTGGATCTGGAGGCGGTCTGGGGAGGTTCCATCCACTTCTTATTAGAACAGATGGAGGAGGCTGGCTCAGACGCCGAACGCATTAGCCGGTTGAACAGCTTCCTGGAAAAACGCCTTCTGCCCCAGCAAGACTTGGTGGATTACGTGGACTACACCATCCAGCAGATGAAAATGACCAACGGCAACGTGCCCATCAAAGGTCTGGAACAAAAACTGGGAATCAGTACCCGGCAACTGGAAAGAGTGTTCCGGTACAAGATTGGCTTATCGCCCAAGGAAATGGCGAAACTGATTCGGTTGAACAATGCTTTCTCCTGCCTGGAAGCCGAACCGGCCATCTCCATGACTTCCTTGTCGGTAGATGCCGGTTACTATGACCAATCGCATTTCTCCCGCGATTTTAAAAGCATTGCGGGGGTAAGTCCTACCAAACTACTAGCCGAAAGCTCCAAAGAACTTTTCGTGACGCACGGACAGTGCTTTATGAAACAGGCTGGCACTAAGATCACTGTTTAACTCTACTTATTCTATTGCAGAATATTCCTTTAGATACCACACAGGTGAAGAAGGGGTGTTCTGTTTTTATTAATAATAAGGTAATTGTAAATAGATAGGTATGAAGGTTGTAGGTCGTTTTTGTACAAGTTTCAAGTTGAGCGGTGTCCCATCTTTGTAATGTTAATCATAACCAATAAAGACATGGAAACATTACAAAAATTAGCCACGGTAACCACCACCCAGGCCTACAGAAACTACCAGGGAGGATTCTTCAAAGTGCTTCTTTCGCCAGAGCAAACCGGCGAAAGCATGGCCTTGGTAGACATGACCCTACCCAAGGGCGCTGAACCACCCGTACACGTGCACAGCCGGGAAGACGAAACGTTTTACCTGCTTTCTGGCGAAATGACCTTTAAAATAGGAGACAAGACCATCAAGGCGGTAGACGGCGATGCCATCTTCGCCCCTCGTCAGATTCCGCACCTCTTCAGTATTGAGTCTGAAAGCGCGCGCTTCCTGACCTTGATCACGCCGGGCCAGTTCCTGAACTACTTTCTGGAATTCAGTTTTCCGGCCGCCGAAGAATTGAAAATTGTACCGCCGCAGGGGCCGCCACCCGCCGAAGTGATCATGCACATGACCTCGCAGTTAATAGGAAAATATGGGGTGCTGTTTGTGTAAGCGCACCTTTCTCACCAGAAATTAGAATAGTCAGAATGAAGCAAGCCGTCCTTTTCAAATCGCCTCAGGTAACCGTGCACGAAAGGGCGGGGCTGGGGGACGGGACTGCTTCACCGGCAAAGGCAGTACTCACCACATTAAGGGTGACCATTCCGCTGGATGCCGCTGCTACCGAGGTGCTGGTGGGTTACCTGAGAATCCTGAGATCTTACTTCACGGCTACCCACCGGTCAAAGCACCTCTTGAGTAGCCAACTGGAACAGGTAGCAGTACATCTGGAAACAAGCCTGCAAAACAGAGGAAGTAGCCTGGTTGAGTACCCAGATGTCACGTACCTCATCCAGCAAATGGGCTGCCTTCATGATTGGGCCACCCTGCCTGCCGAATACCAGAATGCTTAACCAAGTGCCTCCGCAAGGAGAACGTCTTCGGGAGTAATCCCCTTCACATCAACAATCCTTTTTATTACAAACCCGCTGCAACTTCTCCTCAGGAAGTGACCGGCTATTTCTTGCCTGAAAATTTAAAATCAACCCCAAAACAATACGTCTATAAACGCCATGAAAAAAGTACTTTTATCCCTGCTTGCATTTTCTTTCGCCCTGAACCTGACCAGCTGCGAAGAGACAGAAGAGATTACCAAAACACCTTACGCCATAGAAGAAGAAAATTCTACCGTAAAATGGAAAGGCTTCAGTCCCACCTTATACCACGACGGCTCCTTTAAAGTAGCCAGTACGGGTGTGGAGGTGGTAGACGGTAAAGTGAAATCCGGGACGTTTACCATTCCCATTGCCTCCATCCAGAACTTTGATTTACCTGACCACGTGAAGCCCGCCTTGCTGGAGCATCTCAAAAGCCCTGATTTCTTCAACATGGTCCTGCACCCCAATGCATCGTTCAAAATCACGAATGTTCAGCCGTTGGCTTCATCCACCGGTGAGGGAGCAGCAAACGCCAACTATACCATTACCGGAGATTTTACGATGTTAGGCCAGACGCATGCTATCACCTTTCCGGCAAGGATCACGATGGAAGGAAGCAAAATTGAGATGAAAGCGGATTTCCAATTAGACAGAACCAAATGGGGCATGATGTACGCCGCAGACCCTGCTTTAGGCGAACACCATATTCTCCCCAAAGTGGATATCTCCTTAGACATCAAAGGGCATAAGCAATAAGCTTGAAGTAATCCCTTTTGGATGTGCTTTTAGGTCATTCTTTGGGATTAGTACTCAAGGGCCCGTTTGTTTTGAGAATGTTTTGGTAAAACATTCTCAAAACAAACGGGCCTTTTTAACAAAACTATTTAATTGTAGATTGCTCATCTGATTTTCCACCCTAATTTAAGAATGAGTAGAAGAAACATGTTCCGCGGGAAAGTAAAGTTAATTGTTGCCCTTCTGTGCCTATTTCAGGCCGAGGCCTTCAGCCAGGTAAGACTGCCCAAACTGGTAAGCGACGGAATGGTGCTGCAGCGCGATGCCAAAACCAATATCTGGGGCTGGGCCGCTCCCGGCGAAAAAGTGACCGTTACCTTCCGGGGGAAAAACTACAAAGCCACCACCAACCCCAGCGGGAAATGGGAGGTAGCCCTATCGCCTATGAAGGCGGGCGGTCCTTACACCATGGACATCAAGGGCAGTAACCAGATCACGGTGAAAGACATCCTGTTTGGCGATGTGTATTTCTGCTCCGGTCAGTCTAACATGGTACACCAGATGTCGCTGCATAACATCACTTATGCCAACGATATCATAAACGCCAATTATCCCCAGATCAGGCATTTCTGGATTCCCACCACGGCCAACATGGAAGGTCCTGTGCAGGATTTACCTGCGGCTGCGGCCTGGAAGTGGGCGAACCCGCAGGACGTGAACAACTTCTCCGCCGTGGCCTATTTCTTCGCTAGGAAACTGTACGACCGATACAAAATTCCCATCGGGTTGATCAACGCCAGCGTAGGCGGTACGCCCATTGAAGCCTGGACCAGCGAAGAAGGCCTGAAAGAATTTCCGGCTCTCATGACCACCATTAACAAGAACCGCGACACCAGCTACGTGAACCCCATTCAGCGCCGGGCGGCCGCCGTAGCAGCAGCTAACCGGCAGAAACCCGAGCTGGACAAAGGCCTTACGGGAGCAGTGAAATGGTTTGACCCGGCATACGTACCCAAAGGGTGGCGCAACATCAACATTCCCGGCTATTGGGAAGACCAGGGCATCAGGGACCTGAACGGAGCCGTTTGGTACCGCCGCGAGATTGAGGTTCCGGCCTCCCTGGTGGGCGTGCCGGCCAAGGTGTTCCTGGGCCGCATAGTGGATGCTGATTTCCTGTACATCAACGGGAAACAGGTGGGAAGCACTGGGTACCAGTATCCACAGAGAAGATACAGCATACCGGCCGGTACGTTGAAAGCCGGAAAAAACCTCTTTGTGGTACGCGTGTTGAACCAAGGCGGCAAAGGCGGCTTTGTGCCAGACAAGCCTTACTACATTGAATCTGAAAATGGCCAAACCCTTGACCTGAAAGGCACCTGGCAATACAAGGTGGGCGATGTGTACCGTCCTGCTACTGGTCCATTTGAAGGTGGCATCAGCGCTCAAAACCAACCCACGGCTTTGTACAACGCCATGGTGGCCCCGGCCATCAATTACACCCTCAAAGGAATCTTGTGGTACCAGGGCGAAAGCAATTCCGGCAACCCTACCGAGTACAAGAAGCTGTTACCGGCTTTGATTTCAGACTGGCGCGCCAAGTGGGGACAAGGCAATCTTCCGTTCCTGTTTGTGCAACTTCCCAACTTCATGGAAAGGAATTATCTGCCCACTGAAAGCAACTGGGCCATGATGCGGGAAGCGGCGCTGCAAACCCTTTCAGTACCTAACACGGCCATGGCAGTCACCATTGAACTGGGTGAGTGGAACGACATCCACCCGGACAACAAAAAAGACGTGGGCGAGCGGTTGGCTCTGGCTGCCATGAAGCTGATTTACGGCGATAAAAAGATTGTTTCCTCCGGTCCGCTGTACCAGTCTTCCAAGATTGAGGGGAATAAGATCATCTTGAGTTTCACGAACGTGGGAAGCGGCCTGATCTCCATTGACGATGAAGAGCTCAGCCAGTTTGCCATTGCCGGAGCAGATAAAAAGTTTGTCTGGGCCAACGCTAAAATTGAGGGCGACAAAGTGGTGGTCTGGAGCGACGAAGTACCGGAACCGAAGTTCGTGCGCTATGCCTGGGCTGATAACCCCGACGAAGCCAACCTCTACAACAAGGAAAAATTACCCGCTTCTCCTTTCCGAACCGATAAGTAAGAAGTTAGTTCTTTTAGTTTAGCATTAAAGGCCCTTCGGTAAACACCGAGGGGCCTTTTTGTAGATGGCCAATCAGATACATTTGATTTGTAGTACTTGTTACTAGGCATTAGCGCGTTAGGTGTTTCTTCCCCGTTAAAGGGGAGTGAACCTGATAGGGGTTATGCGCTTGTAAGTGGTCATTTTATAGTCCGAGAAAACACAGGAACTACATTGGTGGGGTACCCAATCATTGGCCTGTGGTTCTGAATGAGTTCTCCTGACCGTAGTTGCAAAACAAGCTGCTTCCTTCAGGCAACCTGTTTTCAAAAGCCCGCATCTAAAAAGTGAAAGGCCAGCGACAACCGCTACCGCTTACGAACCTAAACCCCTAACCCCTTTATGCAACCACAGAGATCTACCTCTACCGTTTTGTGGCTTTTTTTCTGCTTTTCAGTAATAACCATAGGGCTGCACAGCCTGCCTGCGTGGGCGCAAACTGATAGCGTGGATGTATTCCTGAAAAAGATCATGCAGGAACGCGCTATCCCAGGCATGCAAGTAGCGGTGGTGCGCCATGGTCAGATCATCAAATTGGGGGCGTATGGGGTAGCTAGTTTGGAATACGAAGTGCCGGTGACCAATCAGACGGTTTTTTCGCTTAACTCCATCACCAAATCCTTTACGGGGGTGGCATTGATGCAACTGTTAGAAGAAGGGAAGCTGGATGTAAACGCGCCTATCTCCACGTACTTACAAGACTTGCCCCAAACCTGGAGGCAACTCACTGTGAAGCAACTGGCTTCCCATACCTCGGGCCTGCCCGATGTAATTGGACCCGAAACCGGCGAATGGACTTTCCAGAGCCTAGGTGACGCTGGTTGGGCGAAAACCCTAACCATGTCCCATGAGTTTGCCGCCGGCGAAAAGTTTCGTTACAACCAAACGGGCTACGTACTGTTGGGCCTTCTCATAAACAAATTGGCCGGCAAACCCTTCCTTGAATATATAACGGAGCGTCAATTGAAGGTTGTCGGTATGGGTAAAACTGGTTTCGGTGATTTCAACGATGTCGTACCCAACCTGGCCAAACCCTATTCCGTCCCCAACCGGAAGCACCAGAATGTGGCCGAAACGTTTCCAGTAGCCGGTAGAACCGCCGCCGGTATGTACAGCACCGCCCAAGAGGTAGCCCAGTGGACCATCGCCCTGCAAGCCGGAAAACTCTTGAAAAACGCCGGCAGCCTAAACACGCTTTGGAGCCCTGTTCCTTTAAACAACCACAAAATAGGAGGGTTCTCCAAGCTGCTGAACGGGTATGCGTTGGGCTGGCCGGTCATGAGCAGACCCGAGCATCCTGCGGTAGGCGGCATTGGGGGCGGTAGGTCCGCGGTTTTCATTTACCCTAAGGATAGCCTCACCATTGTTGTGCTGACCAATCGCCTGGGGTGCGCGCCAGAGAGTTTTATAGATGAACTGGCGGGCTTCTATGTTCCGGCCATGAAACCCTCCACCGGGTTTGGGCTGCCACCGGAGGTGTTGGTGCTGCACAAAGCATTGTACAAAAGAGGCTTCCAGCATGCCCCAGAGGTTGTGCGGGAGTTAAAGCGGAAAGACAAGAATTACCAAGTGTCAGAGGACGATCTAAACGCATGGGGCTATCTGCTCTGGAAACAGGGCCAATTGCAAAACGCCCTTGCCGTGTTCAAGCTCAACATTGCTCTTTACCCCAACAGCGGCAACACCTATGACAGTTACGCCGAAGCCCTGCTGGAAAACGGACAAAAAGAATTAGCCATTCAGAATTACAAGCGAGCCCTGGCTTTAAACCCGAAGAACGTTGGTGCTATGAAGCAATTGCAAGTCTTAGAAAGCAAGTAAGACCTTTCTGGAAATTGTATTACATACATTTCCCAAGTGTGCCTTGGTAGGTTGCTGGCACCTGTAGTGTAGGCAAAGGTTTTTGATACCAAACAGTAAACGCATTACCTGTTATTATACAGTAAAGCGGTTTAGGGCCTGTTTTTCTGAAACAGATCCTAAACCGCTTTACTTTGTGCTACAGCTCTATCCACGCAATAAACCTCAAATAGGTGTTAAGGGTGAGAAAAAGCAAACCTTAATCCGTCACTCCCAACCCGGTTTTCTGGGTTTTCTTGCTGCCCAGAATGGCGTAGGTGGGAGGGGTGACCATCACCTGCTGAAGGGCATTGTCCAGCAGCTTTTTATTTTTAGGCTTTCTGATGTCCAGTTTTCGGCCGGTAACCCTTTCCTCGTAGACCAACTGGTGCTCAGGGTTGTAGAAACGCACGATGCTGGTGCTTTTCTGCCGGGTATTAGATTCTACTACCCAGTACCAGGAGCTGGCGGGTGTCGGGGCTTGGGCGGATAGGTTGAGGCTGGGCAGGAACGAGAAAAGCCCAACTGCCAGGACGATTTTCAGGATGGTGTTCTTCATCGTAGTAAGGTTTAGTGTTTATTGCCTTGATTGATGAAAGAAAGGTAAACAGCTGAAAAACACTTTGCTGAGCTATTCGCCGGGCGTAAACGGCCCATCGATACTCAACCTGTTTTAAAGGATGTTTGCAAAAAGAAGGCCTTTTTCGCCGTTCAGCGACAGAACCCATCCGTTTGTCTACAAAGTCATTTACCAGTAGATTTTTGAGGTGCCTTCTTGTATCTTAAGGTGAAAAAGGGAGCTTGTTATGTCAGACTTTGGGACAAAGTTTATTTTCGCGGAGGAACCCAAGTACCGGGTAGCCAGGCACGTGGTTTTCTGGTCGGCTTGCGTGGTCTTTTTTACCCTTGTCTATGGGAGCAAACCCGTGGGCAGTACCCCGCCCTCGCCCTTCTTCCTGACGAAGGTGTATAAACTTTCTTTTTTAGAAGGGCTGGCGTTTTTACCCACGCACATGCTGCTGAGCTATACCTTCATGTACCTGCTCATTCCCCGGTTTCTGTTCAAGGCCCGTTATGCAGAATTCCTGCTGGGGTTAGCGGCCACCATTTTTATCGCCTCCTCGCTTTCCTACCTGATCTCAGATACCCTGGTCATCTTTTTCAGGGACTATTTCCAAGTAGCGAAACCAACCAGCAGTTTTTATTATGGGCTGATGGCGGGGTTACGGGGCGGCTTGAGTATTGCGGGGTTTGCGGGGGCCCTCAAACTGGCGAAACATTGGTACAACAAAAACCAGCTTTCTATTCGACTGGAAGGAGAGAAGCTGAGAGCAGAGCTACAGTTGCTGAAAGCACAGGTGCATCCGCATTTTCTGTTTAACACGCTCAATAACCTGTATTCCCTTACTTTGGTGCAATCGGCGCAAGCCCCCGAGGTGGTGCTAAAACTGTCTGGATTGCTGCGCTACATGCTTTATGAATGCAACGTGGCCAAAGTGCCGCTGGCCAAAGAAATTGGGATGCTGCAGGACTACCTGGCCCTGGAAAGGCTACGGTACGGGCATCGGCTGGATTTGTCGGTGAACATTGAAGGGAACTTGGAAGGAAAGCGGATCGCGCCCTTGCTTCTGCTGCCTTTTCTGGAAAACAGCTTCAAACACGGGGCAAGCGAGCAACTGGACCAGGCTTGGGTAAGCCTTGATATTCTGGTGCGGGGTCACACGGTGAAGTTTAAGATCATGAACGCCGTGCCGGAGACGCACCTGCCAGAGGGGCACCCGGCAACGCAGGGCATCGGGCTGGCGAATGTCCGGAAAAGGCTGGAGTTGCTGTACCCCGGGGCCCATGAACTGAGCATACGGCAGGAGTCAGAAACCTTTCTGGTGACCCTCACGCTGGAAGTAGAAGAACACGAAAACGAGCTTGCCGAGACAAAGAAGACGGTCAGGCCAACCGCAGAAGAACCGCTTTACCACTCCTCGCTATGAAAATAAAATGCCTCTTGGTTGACGACGAGCCGCCCGCCCAGGCGGTGCTGCAGGCCCATATCGCCTCCTTGCCCATGCTGCAGGTGGTGGGGCAGTGCCATAATGCCGTCTCGGCGTTGGAAGAGCTTCAGCGGCAACACGTAGACCTCATGTTTCTGGATATTAAAATGCCGCAGCTGCTGGGAACCCATTTCCTGAGAACCCTGCGCCACCCGCCCAAAGTGATCTTCACCACCGCGTACCCAGAGTATGCCCTGGAAGCGTTTGACTTGGATGTGGTGGATTACTTACTGAAACCTATCTCCTTTGAGCGATTCCTGCGGGCCATACAGAAAATTCAGCAACCAGAACTGTCCACTGCTCCGGCCTTTCCGCAAACCCAACATGCCTCCAGCGACAGGTTCCTGTATTTCAGGGTAGACCGCAAGATGGTGAAGGTGATGGTATCTGAGATCCTGTACATTGAAAGTCTGAAGGACTACGTGCGCATTGTGACCACCTCCAAGCAGATCGTCCCCAAACAGACCATTTCCTCCCTGGAAGAGATGCTGCCCGAGGAGAGCTTCGCCCGGATCCACCGATCCTATATTGTGGCCTTAGACAAAATAGATTCGTTCTCCCCATTCCATGTAGAAGTCATGGGAAAAGAACTTCCTATTGGCCGCAACTACCGGCAGGAAGTGGAGAAAACGATCCGCGGGCGGGGTATCTGACCCAAAAACCGGAAAAGCTTATTCTGTTTTCAGTTAAGCACTACTTTACCAAAACCATCTTGAAATCAGTTTCTGCGATGAGGGAGTGCGGAACTGTAGCCGGAATCATGATGATAGCACCCGGCTGGAGCAATTGCGAGGAGCCGTGGATGTGGAAGGAACAGGTACCCTCCAGCATGATAAGTAGGGCCGGGGTGGTAGTGGTATGCGTTTTCAGGCCCTGTCCTTTGGCGAAGGCGAACAAATGCGTTTTCTGGTGTTCCTGGTCTAACAAAATCTGGTGGGCAAATCTGGTAGCCTGATACTCCAGTTTGGCCGCCAGGTTCTCTAACCGTACCTGTTCAGGAGCTTGTATTGGGTGTGCCATCGGTTTAGAGGATTAAGAATGAACGGTGGTGGCTTGAATAGAATCTATAGCGGTGCGCAGCCGGAAAACCGCCGAGGCCGTGCCCAGTAACATGCCAAGTTTGAAGACCTCCAGGCCTACATAGACATGGTGCAGGTTAGAGGGAGTGGGCACCTGCCCCGCAATGATCTGCAGCGCCCTGGCATCCAGCGCGGGTAAGAGCCAAAGGGTTTGCAAAGCCATCACCAAGGCCAGCAGAAGAGCCGGAAAGAATATCTTGAAAGAAGCCTGGTTGTAAAAAAGCCCGAGCAGCACCACGCTGCAGAACACCAATTCAAACTTGTTCAGAAACCCGAAGACCAACCGGCCAATCCCCAACCCAATGGCGAGCGTGACCTGCGGGGCCGTGAACTTTACCGGGGCTTCCAGAAAGGAGATGCCCAACACCATGCCCGCCCATAAGAGCAGGGAGAAAAGAATGACCTGGGTTAAAAATGTAGATCTCATACGCTGGGTCTTTAAGAGAAACAAACCGCTTTAAAGGCGGCAGGAATGATGCAAATGTCTGTTGCACGGACTGATTCTTCAATGAGATGCATCATGTGCGGAAATGACCACCATCATCCTTCTGGCCAGAGTGCCTAGGTACTTTTGTAGGTGATAAAAGTACTGTAAGGCCATGAGGGAATCTGCCACCATACTTGTTGAAGAAAAAGAACACTGTTACCACTGCGGTGACGAGTGCACCAGTGAACCCATCTATACCGATGATAAGGCTTTCTGCTGTTCGGGTTGCCAGGCGGTGTATGAACTGCTGTACGCCAACAATCTGTGCACCTACTATAACCTGGAAGAAGGCGAGAAGCCGGGCGTAACGGTCAGCACCGAGGACGTGCAGGCAAACCAGTTCGTGTACCTGGATGAACCCGCCACGTTTAACCAACTGCTCACTTTCCAGAGCGACACTTTGTGCAAAGTGCTGTTCCAGATTCCCAACATGCACTGCAGTTCCTGCATCTGGCTTTTGGAGAACCTGTTCAAGCTGGACCAGGGCGTGGTGGAGAGCCGGGTGAATTTTCCGCGCAAAGAGGTCTCTATTTCCTACCATCCGCAGAAAACCAAGCTCAGCAACATTGTCACGCTGTTGTACAAAATTGGGTACGGACCCACGCTGAACTTATCGAATTTGTCTGGGGAGAAGCAGAAGCGAGACATCGGGGTGAACCTGAAGCTGGGGCTGGCTGGCTTCTGTTTCGGGAATACCATGCTGTTGAGTTTCCCGGAGTATTTCGCATTTGGCGAGGAGGTGAAGCATCAGTTCGGGGCTTTCTTCGGGTTGGTGAGCATTGCGCTGTCGTTGCCGGTGTTGCTGTACAGCGCAAGGGGCTTCTTTGAATCGGCGTGGCAGTCTTTGAAGCAGCGGCACATTAACCTGGACACGCCCATCAGTTTGGGACTGGCCTCGCTTTTCAGCGTGAGCGTGTACGATATCTTGATGCAAAGCGGACCGGGCTACCTGGACTCTTTCACCGGACTGGTGTTTTTCATGCTGATTGGCAAATACGTGCAAAAAACGACCTATGACGCCCTGGCCTTTGACCGCGACTACAAAGCCTACTTTCCTATTTCGGTGACGGTTCTGGAAAAAGGGGCCGAAAACGTAATGGCGGTAAAAGAACTCACGCCGGGCAAGCGCATCCGTATTAGAAACCAGGAACTGGTGCCCGCTGATGCCATTCTGCTTCGCGGCTCGGCGTTCATTGACTACAGCTTTGTGTCCGGTGAATCGGCGCCGATGCCGAAAGTGGCCGGGGAGATCATTTACGCGGGCGGCCGCCAGGTGGGCGAAAGCATTGAGCTGGAGGTGATCAAAGACGTATCGCAGAGTTATCTTACGCAGCTCTGGAACAACGATGTGTTCAAGAAAGAGAAAAGCTACTTTGGCGTGGGCACCTACGCCGATAAGGTGGGCGGTTACTTCATCACGGTGACTTTGCTCATTGCCCTGGGCGCTTTGGTGTACTGGGTGCCGCGTGATACCAATATGGCCATCAAAGCCTTTACCTCGGTGCTGGTGATTGCCTGCCCCTGTGCCTTGTCTTTGAGTGCGCCGTTCACCTTGTCCAATGCCCTGCGCATTTTTGGCAAACAGAAATTCTACCTCAAAAACGGCGATGTAGCCGAAACGCTGGCCAAAGCAGACACCCTGGTCTTTGATAAAACCGGTACCTTAACCGAGAGTGCCCAAACCGATATCGCCTATGTGGGAGATACCCTCAGCGCTCAGGAGGAAAGTCTTTTACGCTCGGTGTTGCAGCATTCCACGCACCCGTTGAGCCAGGGCTTGTACCAGTTCCTGACGGCCCAGGTGCAACCCGTAGCGCAGTACCAGGAGATTTCCGGTGAAGGCGTGCAGGGCGTGGTGGCCGGCGTGCTGGTAAAAGTGGGTTCCCGCAGTTTTGCGGGCGGCAAGCAGAACGCCACCGAATCTGCTGGGTTGGCCACCCGGGTGTACGTGCAGCTAGGGGAGGAGCGGAGCGGCGTCTTCACGTTCTCCAATCACTACCGCGAAGGGTTGCCGCAATTGGTGCAGGAACTGCAACGGCAGGGCAAAAAGCTGGCCGTGCTCTCCGGTGACAATGATGCCGAACTCGAAAACCTGCAACGCATCTTCGGGACGGAAGCCGAGCTACGGTTTAACCAGTCACCCGCCGATAAGCTGGCGTTTATTGAACAGTTGAAAAAGGAAGGCAACAAGGTGATCATGGTGGGCGATGGGCTGAACGATGCCGGGGCCTTGCAGATGAGTGACGCGGGCATCTCGGTGACTAACTCGGTGAACGGTTTCTCGCCCGGCTGCGATGCCATTCTGGATGCGGGTTCCTTTACCAAACTGGCCCTATTCCTGCGGTTCTCCCGCCGCAGCCTCAACGTCATACTGGGCTCGTTTATGGTGTCTTTCTTCTACAACATCATCGGGCTTTCCATGGCGGTAAGCGGACAGTTCACCCCTGTGGTATCGGCCATTCTCATGCCCATCAGTTCCCTGAGCGTGATTCTCTGCTCTGTGCTGGGCGTGCGGTGGGTGGCCTTGCGAATGGGATTGATGAAGGCAAAAGGGGAGAAGTAAGTGAATTAGTATGATGCATTTAGGGCCTGTTTTTGGGAAAACAGACCCTAAATGTTTTTTGTTTAAACAAGGTGGTGCGGCTTACTTTCCCTTCTCCGCATCCAACTCATACGCCAGCCGCATGTAGTGGAGCACTTCCTCATTGATGTCTTCTTTGTCATAAAGCCTTAACCAGTGGTTGGTTAGCTTTTCGCCTATATGGCCAATTTTATGGAAGCACAGCGTATCAGCATAAATCCAATTCAGCGGAATATAAATGTCTATGAAGTTTCTACCCAGTTTATAAATCATGCAGAAACGGGTGTTCTTGGCCAAGGAGAGCATAGATTTGGATGGGTGAATTCTGAAATCCCCAATGCTACGGTACTGTTCTAGAAAATGATGGTACAACGATACGGTCACGTTAGACTTGCCGCGCAGAAAATCAGCCTCGGTTTTCTCCAGGCAGGAGTGGGTCTGGTTGGTGCGCAGGAACGATTGGGTGCAGGTGGGGCAGGTCCACATAGGCTTTGGAGTTTTCGGCTTAGTTTCTGTAAAATAGGCTGGAAACACAATGACTAGCTAATTAATTTCTAACTAGTTTTTTTAAACTAAGCTAAGTTCAGAAGAGCTTTTTGATTCTTGTTTTCTAGAAACAGCCTCAAAGCTAGTCTTCCTAAAATACTCCAATACTAGAAAGATGCCCTAGATCCAGCTGTCATAGAGCCGCTGGTACTGCAGTCCCTAAACAATACTATGGCGCGGAAGTTACTTCCTTGCCTTTAGACATCATTGTATAAACTTAATTTCAACTAACCCTTTCCCTCCAGCATAATCTATAGCGCTGCTATAGACGTAATGTGCTGCTTCACCAACAAGACCTGCTTCTACCGGATTATGGTGGATATAGTCCAGGCAACGTTGCTGTTTTTCATTTTCGGAAAGTTCTACCGGATGGTATTGATTTTGCCAAAAGCGGTATTTCTGGTGTTTGTTGCTGTCTTCCGCTGCCTGTTTAAATAACTCCAGCATCCAGTCTTTTCGGCTTTCCTGAGGGTTCTGGGCAATAGCCCGCACCAATGCGACAGAAGTAAATTTCTTGAAATCTCGGATAATATCTTGTAATGGGAAGCGGCCTTCTGTTCCTACAGCTAGGTGGAGGTGGTTGGTCATAATACACCATGCATATACTTCCAATCCCTTTTCCCGTTGGCAGAAGTTCAGGCTTTCTACTAGTAAGTCTTTGTATTCTCGACGGGTAAAAACATCCACCCACTGCACAACGGCAAACGTGATAAAGTAAACCTTCTCCTGGTCCTTAACCTTGTATTTCTCACTCATCAGAAAAGAATACGATGAAGTATTTGATTTGTCTTTAAGCTTTTGAAAAGTACTTCATTTACTATGGCGCGGAAGTTACTTCCGTGACTCTTGAAACAACAATAAAGGTTTTAAGCCTGGTTTTGGAAAATTGGCTTTTAAATAAGATGAGGTTACTTCTGCAATGTTGAAAGTCACGGAAGTAACTTCCGCGACATAGAGAGAATTGTTTCCAACGGAACGGGGATTAATGAAGTAGCAGAATTGGCCTTTCTTCAGCCTCAACCTTGTTCCTAATTTCAATTATGCAGTCAGGCCGCTATTTCATAAACACCATATTAGGCGTATGTTCATAATCTGATAAGTTGAACTTTCCTGTCTGAATAAGCTAGTTTCATTATTCCAGTGTTAAGGCTAGCAATGTCATTCAGTGGCCCAATTTTGATTTTGATTGGTGAATCTATTTCATTAGGCACAAAAATTCGATATTCACTTTGATGCTTGAATTTTTCATGTTTTTTGAAAAATCCTATACCACCTGTGTATTCATGATTATAATAGGAAACCTTTCCATATTCTACATCTGGAAAACCATTTTCTTTTAGAGCTGTCTGTAGTCGTTCAAGAAATGCTTTTGGATTATGAATAAGGATAATTGATTCTCCAAACGATTTTGTTTCAAAGGTGATGTCTTTCCGTTCTCCAGAAAGATGATCAGAGAATATCCCGGTTAGGCAATATATGTTACCTTTTTCTTTGTAGTCTTTTCTAAATATAACATTAAAAGAATCTAAAGTTAAACCATCCTTATCAAGATCTTTACCTACTTCACAAATGGTAATTTTAGCATCTCCAATGAACTTTCGACTGTAAATGCCATCATCTTTATCAGTTCGTTCTTCGTTGTCATCGCATCTTCGGATAAAATCAATAGAGTTAAGGTAAACCTCTCCTTCTTCATAAAGAGCTCTGATATGCTCCGGCTTACCTCTTCTGAAAAGAAAATACAGGTGATTATCCTCAATTGCTGTCATGGTTTTGGTTTACTTGGGTTTAGCTAATGCATTATTAAGCCTAAAAGCTTGGCTAAACGGCGGCGAAGGCCGTCGGCCGATGCTGACCTTTAGGTGTTGTTGCTTGCTATAAATTTTACTTTGCTTGCCGATTCTCCAAAACCCACCCGTTTCTATGATGGTTTGGAACTTTGTCTTGGCCAAAATAGAGGCTAACCTTCTTGAACTCTATATTATCCAGAGTCTTATTCTGCTCTGTTTTTGGAATCCAACTGTCGATAGCTACAAAGGGGTATTCTTTTTTAGCTGGGTAGAACATGAACTGTTCCTCATCAATTGGGTCATAGGTATTAAAAGTTCTCTTATAGCCCTCTGCTAGTCCGCTAACGAATGAAAATGAAAGTGAAAATTCTTTCCCTTCTATTCTAATTCTACTTAATTGACCTTTCTCTTCATTTACAATTATCCTGTCTATCCGAGGATTATTGGGCATGAGAAAATATTTCGGCTCGTTTTTGTGATTAAAATCAGTTTCATAGACCTGACCTAACCAATCGATGGTTTTTGCTAATGTACTCCCCTCGCAAATGCTTATCAATTCCTTTATCCAATTTGTATCTGAATTCATAAATTATTATTTGCAAGTAACTACTGTATAAATGGAGTTACTCCGTTTATCTACAATATATCTATTGCTAAACATACGGTTTATTGTCCAAATTGACAGGTAACCTACCTTCAATTTCCTTTAACCCACTTTGACATCAATCACCCCCTAAACTGACGCACGTCATCTTTTCCGCGCAACCTATCGCTGACCTTTGTAACAACTGAAAGGGCCAGGTAAGCGCCGAAGCGGATACATTCACTTCTCTACCGCTGCCGCCTGTTTCAGGAGAGACAAACCGGCAGTGCCATGAACATCATTTTCCTTCTTATCTGCATCAGTCTACTGGTGGCTATTCTGTTTCTGTGGGCATTCCTGTGGGCGGTGCGTTCCGGCCAGTACGAGGACGACTACACGCCCTCGGTGCGCATTCTCTTTGACAACGAATTAACTAAAAGACAGCCTATTACTTCAATTTCTACTAAACCTATGGAGGACATTGCACATGTTAGCTGAGGTTCTAAAATCACCGGCCGAAGCGCTCAAAGACCGCGTCCGGACCGTTGAAACATTCTATTATGACAACAAGATTGTCCGCGATTTCGCCTATGCCACCCTGTTCTGGGGTGTGGCCGGAATGCTCATTGGGGTGATCATCGCGTTCCAGTTGGCGCGCCCCGAACTCAACATGGGCACCGAGTACACCACCTTCGGGCGGGTACGGCCTTTGCACACCAATGCCGTGATTTTCGCGTTTGTGGGCAACGGTATTTTCATGGGAGTGTACTACTCTTTGCAGCGTTTGTGCAAAGCCCGCATGTACTCAGACGTGCTCAGCAAGATTCATTTCTGGGCTTGGCAGATGATCATTGTCTCTGCCGTGATCACGCTTCCGTTGGGCTACACTACTTCTAAAGAGTACGCTGAACTGGAGTGGCCCATTGACATTGCCATTACGCTGGTGTGGGTGGTGTTCGGCTGGAACATGTTCGGGACCATCATCAAACGCCGCGAGCGCCACATGTACGTGGGAATCTGGTTCTACATTGCCACGTTCTTAACCGTAGCCGTGCTGCACATTGTGAACTCTTATGAGATTCCGGTGACGTTCATGAAAAGCTACTCTGGTTACGCCGGGGTGCAGGATGCGCTGGTGCAGTGGTGGTATGGCCACAACGCGGTTGCGTTCTTTTTAACCACGCCGTACCTGGGCATGATGTACTACTTCCTGCCCAAGGCCGCGAACCGCCCCGTGTACTCTTACCGCTTGTCTATCATTCACTTCTGGTCTTTGATCTTCATTTACATCTGGGCCGGACCTCACCACTTGCTGTACACTGCCTTGCCAGACTGGGCACAGTCATTAGGCGTCGTGTTCTCTGTGATGTTGCTGGCGCCCAGCTGGGGCGGGATGATCAACGGTCTCTTAACCCTGCGTGGGGCCTGGGACAAAGTGCGCGAAGAGCCGGTGCTGAAGTTCATGGTAGTCGCGATCACCGCCTACGGCATGGCCACCTTTGAAGGGCCGCTTATGTCCCTGAAAAACGTGAACGCCATTGCCCACTACACAGACTGGATAGTGGCCCACGTACACGTAGGCGCCCTGGGCTGGAATGGTTTCCTGACCTTCGGGATTCTGTACTGGTTGCTGCCGCGCATCTTCAGAACCAAACTGTACTCTACTAAACTGGCCAACTGGCACTTCTGGTTAGGCACGCTGGGCATCCTGTTCTACGCCGTACCTATGTACTGGGCCGGGTTCACCCAAGGTTTAATGTGGAAACAGTTCAACAACGAAGGCCTGCTCCAGTACCCTAACTTCCTGGAAACCGTGCTGCAGATTGTACCTATGTACTACCTGCGCGGTATTGGCGGGGTGCTCTACCTGGGTGGCGTGTTCCTGATGATCTACAACGTGGTGAAAACCGTGAAAACCGGTTCTCTCTTAGCCAACGAAGAAGCTCAGGCCGCACCCTTGATGCCCGCCACCAAAATCAATGCCGGCGAACACACCGGAGGCCACTGGCACAGATTAATTGAGCGCCGTCCGGTTCAAATGGCCGTGTTCGCCACCGTAGCCATCCTGATTGGCGGACTGGTGGAGATGATCCCAACGTTCCTGGTAGAATCTAACGTGCCTACCATTGACTCTGTGAAGCCATACACCTCCCTTGAGTTGCAGGGCCGCGATGTCTACATCAAAGAGGGTTGCGTGAACTGTCACTCCCAAATGGTGCGGCCGTTCCGCTCAGAAACCGAGCGCTACGGCGAGTACTCAAAGGCCGGCGAGTTTGTGTATGACCGTCCGTTCCTCTGGGGCTCTAAACGTACCGGTCCAGATTTGCACCGGGTAGGAGGGAAGTACCCGCACAGCTGGCACTACCACCACATGCTGGACCCCACCTCCATGTCTCCGGGTTCTATCATGCCGGCTTACCCATGGTTATTGGAGAAAGACCTGGACACCTCAGACACCCAGGCTAAGATAGAGACGTTGGCCAGCTTAGGAGCTCCGTATGCCCCCGGCTACGCCGAAAGAGCCAACGAAGACCTCCTGCGCCAGGCCCGCGAAATCACCGCCGAGCTCAAAAAGGAAAACATTGAGGTGAAACCCGAGAAAGAGATTGTGGCCCTTATTGCCTACCTGCAACGCCTGGGTACCGACATTAAAGTGAAAGAAGAAAAATAGGTTTTAAGACGCTGGATGTTAGATGCTAGACAATAGATATAGAAAGATAGATAAGTCAATATAAAGCAGAATAGTATCACCCTTTTCTAAGTCATATATCTAAAATCAAATTGCCGCAATCTAATATCTAGTATCTAACATCCAGCGTCCCAAAAGAAAAGAGCCATGTACAAAAGCGTTTTACAATCCATTGACGGCATTGAGATCTACCCAATTATCTCCTTCGTCATATTTTTCGCCTTCTTCCTTGGCTTGCTGGCCTACGTGGTGGTGGTGAAGAAGGAACATATCCAGAGCATGAAAGCAATGCCCCTGCAGAACGAAAACGGATTTGACCACCCACTAGACCTACGGTCATGAAACGATTGATACCCTATTTGGCATCCGCGCTGGTACTGGCCGGCATTGCCAGCCAGCCAGCCGTCGCGCAGGACGCCGTAAAAGGCAAAGCCGTTTTTGATGCCAACTGCGCCGCCTGCCACGCCGTGCAGGAGCAGGTGGTAGGTCCCGCCCTCAAAGACGTGCACAAACGCCGCGACGAGAAATGGATCACCAACTTCATCAAGAACTCCACCAAAGTCATCAGCAGTGGTGACAAGCAAGCGGTAGAGGTGTTTGAGAAGTTCGGGAAAGTGCAGATGACCAGCTTTGAAGGCACCCTCTCTGATGGTGACATTAAGGACGTGATTGCCTATGTCAAAGAAGAAAGCGAAAAACCTGCCCAGGCCAAAGTAGAGGAAACCGCCCCTGCTGATCACGGTAAAGTAGATGGCGCTGCACCCGCTGAAGCCCGCTTCAGTTTTAAAGCCCTGCCGCCTACTACGCAGGTATTGGTGGTACTCGTAGGTTTTCTGCTGGTGTTAGTGCTGGTGGGGATGGTCTTTACGTTCATCCAGGCACTGCCTTTGCTAAGTCAGTTGTATGACAAGCCCGCCCTCCGGAACACACCGATGGCCCGCTTTGTAGCTTTACTGCGTGGAGATACCTCTACCATCACGGGCAAACACAAAGACATTCTCATGGAAGACCATACCTATGACGGTATCTTTGAGTTTGACAACGACCTGCCGCCTTGGTGGAAGTACATGTTCTACGCGACCATCGTGTTTGGCGTGGCCTACCTGCTGCACTACCACGTGTTCCAGAGCGGTAACCTCCAGATCGCCGAGTACCAAGCCGAAGTACAACAAGCTTCTCTCCTGAACCCCGCCGGCAGCAGCGAAGGCAACGTAAACGAAGTCACCCACTTCAAACCGCTCACCGAGGCCCCTAAACTGGAAGCCGGAAAAGCCGCCTTTATTCAGAACTGCGCCGCTTGTCATGGTCAGGAAGGACAAGGGGTAGTTGGTCCTAACCTAACGGATGAGTTCTGGCTCCACGGTGGAGACGTGAACGACATCTACAAAACCATCAAATACGGCGTGACCAGCAAAGGCATGGTGGCCTGGCAGAAAAAGCTCAGCGATGACCAGATCCTGGAAGTGTCCAGCTATATCCTAAGTATCCAGGGCAGCAAACCCGCCAACGCCAAAGCCCCGCAAGGCGAGAAATACGTGCCTAAGAAGTAAAGTACATTACACCCTTTATTAGCTTAGTTTCAGCGGAGCCTCTACCATATGGTAGAGGCTTTTGCGTTTTAAATGAGTTTGTTTTTATGGATGGTTGTGTGCGTGGTGTGTATGTGCTGGCGGAGGAGTGCCGTACTATAAGCTTTTCTGTGCACGTAGTCCGCTTGTGCTGGCGGAGCGCCGCAGTTTGCGTAGGTGCATGAGCGTGGTTGTTGCATCGCTGGGCTCCGTGCGCTCGCGGCCGCGAGGCCCCGCCTTCCGGCCTCGCGCTGCTGTTTTAGCCTTGGCCAGTAGGCCTGCCTGCGGCACCAGGTCTAAAACAAAGGCGCTCAACCGAAAGGCTGGAATTGGGAATGCGCCAACTAAGCAGAGATTCTCGCCTTGAGGATTGCCCAAACGAGAGTTTGAGGCAGCGAGCGAAGCTCCGAAGAGGGGTGTTTACATCTGCCGGTCTTAACGTCTCCTCTCCTGTTTCCATGGTTCAAGTCTGTGACTTGGACCCAAAATGACCGGCAGTTTGTAACTGCCGTGAGGCGCTAATATCAAAGCTACGATTGCTGATCCGCTGGCGCGAGCTTGCAGCTCGTGCCTTCACGTTCCTTACTTCTTCAGGAACAAATGAAACAGATCAGGTATGCGTGCGGACACGAGCTGCAAGCTCGCGCCAGCGAAAGAATGCGAAGGAATCGAAAGTCGGCAGTTACAAACTGCCATCATCGTGGGTCCAAGTCACAGACTTGAACTATGCCATTTATAGTAGACCTAATTGGTTTTCAAAATCTGTGAGGTGTGGGGCGTTCCTTCCCACGCATTCCCGTTTCCAGCCTTTCGGTTGAGCGCCTTGTCAGGTTCCGGTGCCGCGAGGCATTGCGACCGAAGGGAGCAAAGGAAGCTGGCGCAGCGCGAGGCCGGAAGGCGGGGCCTCGCGGCCGTGAGCGCACGGAGCCCCGCTATGGAACAATAAAGCTCATGAGCTAACGCAATCGGCGGTCCTCCTCCAGCACAAACAGACTACGCGTTTCCAGAAATTTGCTTGTCCTCTTTAAAGTGTATCCTGCCCTGCGCAAACCTAACTTCAAACCTTGTTTCCTCAAAACACCTCCAAAACACCACCAGTCTGGCAAAAGATGACCAAGATCATTTAAGCCAATGATGTACGAGGTGGCATACGGCAGCAGGTACAGGTAATTTTACAATGTGCTTCGAAGGGTAAAAACCCACAAACAAAGCACGTTGAAAGTTAATCCCCTTCTCGCTGCCGGGCGCTCAACCGGTAAAAGGCCATGAGCACACTAGTAACAGATCCAGAGACCTACCGAGACTCCATCTCCACGGTAGATAAAGACGGGAAAAGGGTGTGGCTGTACCCTAAGAAGCCGAGCGGCAAACTGTACCAGTACCGCAAATACGTGAGCTATGCGCTTCTGACGCTTCTGTTTACGGGACCGTTTATGAAAGTAAATGGGCTGCCGTTGCTGTTGTTTAACATTCCGGCCCGCAAGTTCATCTTGTTTGGGATGATTTTCTGGCCACAAGATTTCTTTATCCTTTTAGTAGGGTTCATGGCCTTTATCCTGTTCATCATCCTGTTCACGGTGGTGTACGGACGGGTGTGGTGCGGTTGGGTGTGCCCGCAGACGATCTTCATGGAGATGGTGTTCCGCCGCATAGAGTACTGGATTGAAGGCGATGCGCCCAAGCAGAAAGCCCTGGACAAAGCGCCCTGGACTACGGAAAAAATCTGGAAGAAAACGGCCAAGCATACCTTGTTCGTGCTGGTGTCCTTCTTCATTGCCCATACCTTTCTGGCCTACATCATTGGCGTAGAAGAACTGCAGAAAATTGTGAGTGAAGGTCCTGCTGCCCACGCGGGTGGCTTGTTTTCCCTGGTGCTGTTTACCGGCGTTTTCTACTTCGTGTTTGCGAAGTTCCGGGAGCAGGTGTGTACCATTGTGTGCCCTTACGGAAGGTTGCAGGGTGTGATGCTGGATAAGAAATCCCTGACCGTAGCTTATGACTACGAGCGTGGTGAACCCAGGGGCAAACTTCGTAAAAACCAGGTGCGCACCGAGGGAGATTGTATTGACTGTCACCAATGCGTGCAAGTTTGTCCTACAGGAATCGATATTCGGAACGGGGCGCAGCAGATGGAATGCATCAACTGCACGGCCTGCATTGACATCTGTAACTCCATCATGGATCTGGTGAATAAGCCGCACGGGCTGATTCGGGTGGCCTCGGAAGAAAGCATCTCTGAGAAGAAGACCTGGACATTTACTGGCCGCATGAAAGCGTATACGGCGGTGCTGGTGTTGCTGATAGGCGCTTTCGCTACGCTGCTCATTACCCGCAGCAACATAGACGCTACCATTCTCCGCACGCCGGGCATGCTCTACCAGCAAACCGACAAAGGCACCGTCACAAACCTCTACAACATCACGCTCATCAACAAAACCGACGAAGAGCTGCCCATCACCTTGAAACTGCTTTCCTCAGAAGGTTCTATCAAGGTGGTGCGCAACGAATTGGTGCTGCCAAAGCAAGGCTTGGTGGAAGGTGTGTTTTTCGCGGAGATTCCCAAAAACAGTCTTAAATCGGCTTCTTCTAAAATTGAGATTGGCGTTTTCAGCGGAGACAAACTCATTGCCACCGAGAAAACCAAGTTCCTGGGGCCAAGCCACTAATCAACCACAACTCAGGACTCAGAACTCTAAATCATGAACACAAAAGCACTTCCCCAAAAAGCCTCCTGGTGGCCTAAGCTGATCATTGCCGCCTTTGTCTTCTTTGCCCTGTTCATCGGGAACATGGTACGGCAGGCGATGAAATCTGATGTGAACCTGGTAAGCCAGGATTACTACCAGAAAGAACTGGCCTTTCAGCAGCACATGGAGCAGGTAAAAGCCACCCATACCCTGGAATCACAGGTATTGCTCACCCACGTGCAGGCCGCTGAACAGCTCAGCATTGTGTTTCCGGCGGGGGTGAAGGCCGCAGAGGTGGAAGGGCAGATCAACTTTTTCCGGCCATCAGATGCGAAACTAGACTTTACCTTGGCCCTGAACCTGAACGAAGACGGGCAGCAGCACATCAGAACCGCTGAACTAGCAAAAGGGTTATGGCGCATTCAACTGAACTGGAAACAGGCGGGCAAAGCCTATTACCTACAAAAAGATTTCACCATAGAATAACATGATCTGGACGGGGTTTATACTGGGCATTCTGGGCAGTTTTCACTGCGTAGGCATGTGCGGCGCCATTGCCTTGTCTTTGCCGGTGGGTAAGGGGAGCGGCTGGTCCTTTGTAACCGGGCGGTTCCTATATAATCTTGGCAGGTTGGTCACCTACAGTCTTCTAGGGGCAGGGGCGGGGTTATTGGGCAAAAGCCTGCAACTGGCGGGTCTGCAACAAACACTCTCCATTGTATCTGGGGTGTTGATTTTGTTGCTTGTAGTAGTGCCTGCCACCACCTCTGCCAAATTCAGGAAGGCGACCGGATTGGAGAGCATGCTTCAGAGGGTGAAGGTGTCTATGGGCTTTTTCTTCCAGAAGAAAGGCGTGTGGGCGTTGGGTGCGGTGGGCCTGCTGAACGGCTTGCTGCCCTGTGGGTTTGTCTACTTCGCGCTGGCCGGCGCTGTGAGCATGCCCTCCGTGGCAGATTCTATGCTGTACATGCTGTTATTTGGGGCAGGCACGTTCCCGCTGATGTTCTTGCTATCCCTCTCAGGAAGATACATTCAATTGGGCCTGCGCCGATTCTTTACCAAAGTGATTCCGTATGCCGCCGCCTGTCTGGCTATTCTGTTTATCCTGCGTGGCCTGAACCTGGGGATTCCTTACGTGAGCCCCGCTACCCCTACTTCAAGCCTGGCCGATTCGTCCATGGCTACTTGTCATTCTGCTACTGTGAATCCCTAACTCAGATTTTCTCTTTTAAAATGAAAAAAATACTCGTCCTCACTGATTTTTCCCAAAACAGCATTAATGCTTATGGCTATGCCGTGAAGATGGCCTGCCAGCTAAAAGCCGAGATTCTTCTGCTTTTCAGTACCAACGGAACCCCCTTGTCGCTCACCAACCAGCTGCAATACTCCCAACAGTTGCACAGCTTTGCCAAGCGTTACGCCTGTGATTCGCGCCGGCAGCAAAACCCGAACCACACGGAGTGCTTGATCAGCGGAGACACCTGGGTGAGTTTGCTGCCTACCATGGCCTCGGTTCATAACCCAGATCTGATAGTGGCAGGATCAGGTTTACTGGAGGTGATGGAGTGCGGAGGCCAACAACTGAATCTACAGGAAATAGCCGGTAGCCCTGTGCTCTGGATTCCGGAGAAAGCCTTGTACCAGCCGCTGAAGCACTTGGTGTTTGTAACCGATTTCTTAGATCAGGACCCCGAGGTAATTGACTTGGTCAAGAGGTACGCACAAGCTTTTGAAGCGGAAGTATCTTCTGTGCATTTCTACTCACCAGCAGAAAGAGGAAATCTGGCCGAAATCAAGAAGCAAGGGGCTGAACTGAGTTGGGTACTAGGTAGTCAAGGAGCCTGCCATATGCTGGAGGAGGAAGATATCATTGAAGGCCTGGAAGAATATACAGAAAAGTACCCGGTAGATTTGTTCCTGATCGCAACCCGCGATACCCATGTAACGCACCAGTATCTGCACCAGGTGTACCGGAAAACGGATGCCTGCCAGAACAGTATTCCGCTGCTTAATCTGTATCAGGCCAAGAATAACCCTTGCGCCAGAACTTGCACCCATTGCCAAGCCTATCATGCACCATCAGAGGCTTCTTTAAGCCATCAGCTCTAGAAGAGCCGGCCTTTTCAGGCTGTTTTCAGAAAATGGCTTTATAAACGGATCAGTGCCTTAGAATTGTAGGGCAACCTGAAAAGATGATGAATCTCATTTTTTCAGGTTGCCCTTGTCATTCCCCCCGACAGGCCACCGCTCTACCTTTGTCTTGTACTTTACAGTTGAGAAGGCAAGATGAACGTTTTAGAGAACCCCCTTCAGGAACAATCCTTAGAAAAGCTTATCCAGAAATACAATGTCTCCGCGCCCAGGTATACCAGCTACCCTACAGTTCCGTTCTGGGACCAGGAGGCACCTGCCGCCGAGCAATGGTTCCAGGTGGTGGAGAAGGCTTTTAACGAGTCCAATGCTACCAAAGGCATTAGTCTGTACCTGCACCTTCCGTTTTGCGAGTCGCTTTGCACGTACTGTGGCTGCAATACCCGCATCACCAAAAATCATGGAGTAGAGTTGGGTTACATAGAAACCCTGTTGGCGGAGTGGCAGCAGTATGTAAGCCATTTTTCTGAAAAGCCTATTATACGGGAACTGCACCTGGGTGGGGGAACTCCTACCTTCTTTAGCCCAGAGAACCTGAGGATTTTGCTGGAAGGTATCTACGCCTCGGCGGAGATTCACCCAGAAGGGGAGTTCAGCTTTGAAGGGCACCCCAATAACACCACTACAGAGCATTTGCAAACGCTGTATGATCTGGGCTTCAGAAGGGTAAGTTATGGAATTCAGGACTTTGACCCCTTGGTGCAACTGACCATCCACCGCATCCAGCCGTTTGAGAAGGTGAAAGTGGCTACAGAAGAAGCCCGCCGCATTGGATATGAGTCGGTGAACTTTGATTTGATTTACGGGTTGCCGCACCAGACCCCCGCCAGCGTGAAGGATACCATTCACCAGGTGGCCCTGCTCAGACCAGACCGGATTGCTTTCTATAGCTATGCCCACGTGCCATGGGTGAAACCAAGCCAGAGAGGGTACTCAGAGAAGGATCTGCCCGCTGGACCCGCTAAAAGAGCTTTGTATGAACTTGGGCTGCAACTATTCAGAGACCTGGGCTACCATGACATTGGCATGGATCATTTCGCTTTGCCACAGGATGCCTTGTATCTGGCCCAGCAGAAAGGAACGCTGCACCGTAACTTCATGGGCTACACAACCTGCCATACCGATCTGCTGATTGGGCTGGGTGCCTCGTCTATCAGTGATGCTAAGTACGGCTACCTGCAGAACCTGAAGAAAGTAGAAGAATACAAAGCGGGCATTGCCAACGGCAATCTGGCTATTCTGAAAGGTCATTTGCTTACCCAAGAAGACTTAATTCGGAAGGAAGCTATCTTAGATTTGGCCTGTAAAGGGCAGTTGCAACTTACTTCAGAAAACCTGTTCATGTTAGATGAGCCTACCATGGCAAATCTGTGGCAGATGGAGAAAGAAGGATTGCTTTCCATGGAGGATAGGATGATACGCATTTCTTCTTTGGGCCAAGCTTTTCTCCGGAACATCTGCATGCTCTTTGATCAAAAGGTGAAACAAGCCGAGCAGGAATTCTCCTCTACTTTCAGCAAAGCCATCTAAAGTAAGCCAGAGTAAGCGCGTAAAACCCCCTTTGCGCTTTTGGCCCGTTTTCAGGAAAACAGGCTTAAAGCGAAAAGGGGGTTCTGTTTTATAATTGCCTCAGCTTGCTTTAGAACTATCCTACAGACAGCACGTTTTCACACGCTGCTCCGGTTTCAAAACAGTTTAGATTATACAGAGTGGTATCAGCAATGTTACTGAGCGCCGTTTGGGTGAGGAATGCCTGGTGGCCTGTAATCAGAACGTTGGGTAATGCTTTCAGTTGGGCGAATAATTTGTCTGTTACGGGCTGGTTTGATAAATCCTGAAAGAAAAGATGCCTTTCATTTTCGTAGACGTCCAGGCCGGCGGCGCTTACTTGTCCGTTTTGCAGCGCTTGGATAAGGTCAGCGGTATTGACTAAGCCACCCCGACTGGTATTCAGAAGGAGTACTCCTTTTTTGGTTTTAGCCAGCGTTTCAGCTTTGATCATGTAACGGGTAGCAGCATTAAGCGGAGCATGCAGGGAAATGATATCTGATTCGCGCAGGAGGGTATCAAAGGAGACAGATTCTATTGGAAAGCCCTGTGGCGCAGGCTCAGCAATATCATACAGTAAAATCCGGCAGCCAAAACCGTGCATGATTCTGGCAAACACAGCCCCAATTTTCCCTAGTCCTATGATGCCAACGGTTTTTCCGTTCAGGTCAAACCCAATGAGATTGTCTAAGCAGAAATTATTCTGTTCAATCCTTTGGTGGGCCGGGATCAGGTGGCGGTTAAGGGCCAAAAGGAGAGCCGCCGTGTGTTCTGCAATGGCGTAGGGCGAGTAAGCAGGTACCCGGGCAACCAGAATGCCCAGTTCTTTTGCTTTCTGTAAGTCTACATAGTCATAACCCGCCGACCGCAGGGCTACATACCGCACTCCCAGGTTGTGCAGGTACTCTAATACTTCGGCGGACGCATCATCAGAAGTAAAAAGCGCAATTGCCTGGCTACCGATGGCTTCCGGTGCTGTTTCTATGGTTAGCGTTTTGTTTACAAATTTTAGCTGGTGTTTCTGTTTATTGGCCTTGGCTAAAAAATCTTGCTCAAACGGATGAGCACTATAAACCGTGATGCGCATGCTTCAGTAGTTAAGGAAGTGAGCAGTTGAAAAAGAGGAGTTATTTCAGGAATACGTTTCCTGGCTTAATTGCTCATGTAGGTTTAGCTTTTTTGGATAGTTCCTGGTTTCCTGAAAGGCCAGCAAGGGAACCTGCGTTTGGAACAGCAGCCTTTTTGAAATGCTTCTGTGCAGCAGTTCTTCCAGGAAAACCTTCTCATGCGTAGCAATGGCCAATATCTCTGTTTGATTCTCCTGCACAAAATCAAAAATGCCTTTGACCACGTCATCCTCCTTCCGTTGAATAAGACTGTAGTTTTCTACTGGATAAGTTTTGATGATAGATTGGAGCAAAGAAAAATCTGGAACAAGGTTCAGTTGCCGCTCAGACAAACAATTGATGATAGACACCTGAGCTTTGAAAGGACTTGCCCATTGGAAGAGTTGCTGTAAAACTGACGTCACCTCACTATCCAAGTCGTAAGCGAATGCAATTTGATGAATACCCTTGAACGTTGCATTTTGCGGAACCAATAGCACAGGGCATTGGGCATGGTTCATAAAGGCCAGTGCGTTGGTGCCAAAAATCTTGTCTAGAAAACCGCTTTGGCCGTGGGTACCCATGACCACAAAATCAACGGCATTTTGCGTAGCCAAGCTATTAATCTCAGCCACTAGATTCCCTGCTTTACAAACGGCCTCCATTTCTAAAGGTGCAGAGACGCGGATTTTCTCTGCCAATGCTTTAAGTTCTTGTTCAGCATCAACAAAAAGCTGGGTAGCGATTGGCTCAATTTCTGTGGTAAAGTCATAGAATTTAGTAGCCCGATCCACCACATGAACCAACAAAATCCTGGACTGGGAAACAGTGGCTACCGACAGGGCGTAATCCAAGGCATTGGACGCGATGGCAGAAAAATCAGTAGGGACTAAGATCGTTTTCATGGGCTTTATTGATTTATAGGAGTTCACAATTGATTGATAAGACAAGTTATCCTAGACCAAGTTGGTAAGAAATGACCTTGTACAGCCGCTAGGATGACATTGGTCATCATTTTCATGTCAGCAGAAAGGCTAACTTTGAATTTGGGAAAGAGTACCAGAGGAGAGAAAACCAGACGTGCATGACTGAAGACCTTGAAGGGTTTGCCAACTCATGGCAACAAAGCATAGATGATAAAAATAGGCTGAAAGCCATTATAGATACGGCCATTGATGGTATCATCACCATTGATGAGCGGGGGATTGTGGAAAGCGTGAACCCGGCAGCGGCCCGCATTTTTGGGTACCTTCCCGAGGAAGTCATTGGCCAGAACATTAAGTTGCTCATGCCGGAGCCTGACCGCAGCCAGCATGACCAGTACATTGAGAATTACCAGCGCACCGGTGTAGGCCAGATCATTGGCAAAGGCCGCGAGGTGTTGGGCAGGCGCAAAGACGGTTCGGTTTTTCCGTTTCTATTAAGTATTAGTGAGGTAAACCTGCAGAATAAAAAGATTTTCACCGGGATTATTCATGATATCACCAACCTGAAGAAAGCCGAAGCGGCCCTGCGGGAAAGTGAAAATAAAATCAACTCCATTATCCAGGCAGCGGTAGACGGCATTATCACCATTGATACCCGCGGCGTCATTGAAATGGTGAACCCCTCGGCGGCGAAGCTTTTCGGGTACGAGGCGGGGGAGTTATTGGGCCGCAGCATTAATGTACTGATGCCTGAGCCTGATCATAGCCAGCATGACAGGTACATGGATAACTATCATGAAACGGGCCACAGAAAAATCATCGGGATTGGCCGTGAGGTGACCGGCCTACGCAAAGATGGGTCTACGTTTCCTTTCTATTTAAGCATAAGTGAGGTAGAACTAGCCGACCGTAAAGTGTACACCGGCTTTATTCATGACATTACCCAACAGAAACTAAACGAGGAAAAGCTGAGACGCTATGCCGCCGAGTTGGAGCGCAGTAACCTGGAGTTGCAGGATTTTGCCTACGTTTCTTCCCATGACCTGCAGGAACCCCTGCGCAAGATTCAGGCCTTCGGGGACCGGCTCAAGACCAAAGAGTATGCTAACCTAAGTGATCAGGGAAAAGACTATGTAGACCGGATGCTCAACGCGGCTTCGCGCATGCAGAACCTCATCAATGACCTGCTTTCTTTCTCCAGGGTAACCAGCAAAGCCAATCCGTTTGTGAAAGTGAGTTTAGACGCCATTCTAAGCGGGGTGTTGTCAGATTTAGAGGTGACCATTGAGCAGACAGGCACGCAGATCATCCGGTCGCCGCTGCCATCAATAGAGGCGGAGCCCACCCAGATGCGGCAGCTTTTTCAGAACCTCATCAGCAACGCCATCAAGTTCAGGAAAGAAGGTGAAAAGCCGGTGATCTCTATCTCCGCCAAGATTGTGCAACACAAGGCGCACTTAACCGCTACCCCCGGTGATGAAGTAGTACAGATTTCCATTCAGGACAACGGAATAGGATTTCAGGAGAAATACCTGGACCGTATCTTCAATATTTTTCAGCGTCTGGAGGGGCAGAAATACGAAGGCTCTGGCATTGGCCTGGCTATCTGCCGCAAGATTGCCGTGCGGCACGGAGGCGATATCACCGCCCAGAGTCAGCCCGGGGTAGGCACCACCTTCCTCATCACATTGGCGTTGAAACAACCTCAAGACCAAGAACTATGACCCAAAGTAAAAGCATAGCTATTCTCATTGCCGATGACGATGCCGAAGACCGCATGCTCCTAAGGGAGGCCATGGAGGAAAATCACTTACCAAACGAACTCTTCTTTGTAGAGAACGGCGAAGAGTTGATGGATTTCCTGTGCCACCGAGGCAACTATGCAGACAAGGAAGGCTACCCTTTACCCGGCCTCATTCTTTTGGACCTGAACATGCCCAAGAAAGATGGGCGCGAGGCGCTGAAGGAAATCAAAGAAGACGTGAACCTGAAGCATATACCGGTGGTGGTGCTCACTACCTCCAAGGCCGAGGAAGACATCTTAAAGACCTATGATTTAGGGGTAAGTTCCTTTATCACCAAACCGGTGACGTTTGCCTCCCTGGTGGAAATGATCAAAACCTTAGCCGATTATTGGTTTGATTTGGTAGAACTGCCTAAAAACCCGAAGCTCTAATCTAACCCATGCACATGGCAGAGACAGATCCTGAACCTATCAAGGTGTTGCTGGTAGACGATGATGAGGATGATTTTATTATCACCAGTGATATCATCCATGATATTCCGGCACGGGTGTATTCCTTGGAATGGGAGCCTTCTTTTGAAGGTGCTTTAAAGAAAATAGCCCTGAAACAGCATGACGTTTATCTGGTAGATTACCGGTTGGGCGCGCATGATGGGCTGGAACTGATTACCCAGGCCCTCCAAAACGGCGCCGTTGCTCCCTTTATTCTATTGACTGGGCAATCTGACCGAGAAACAGACGAGAAAGCCATGCGTTTGGGTGCTTCTGATTTCCTGATCAAAGGGCGGCTTACTTCCTTTGATTTAGAGCGTTCTATCCGCTACAGCATGGAGCACGCCAAAAACTTGGCAGAAATCCAGACGCTCAACGCGGAGCTGGAGCAACGAGTAGCGGTCCGGACCCAGGAGTTGGCTCAGACTATCAGTCAGCTGAAAGAAACAAACAAAAGCCTGTTTGAGGCCCAGCAGGAAATAAAGAAAGCCCTGCAAAAGGAGAAAGACTTGAATGAGTTGAAGTCCAGGTTTGTCACCATTGCCTCGCATGAGTTCAGAACCCCGTTAAGCACCGTTTTGTCATCGGCCTCTTTGATAGGGAAATACAAACTCACCGAAGACGATGACAAACGGCAGAAACATGTGACCCGCATCAAATCGGCGGTGAATAACCTTACGGGTATTTTAAACGACTTTCTATCCTTGAGCCGGATTGAAGAAGGAAAGATCTATAATGTTCCCACCGATTTTGACCTCAAAGCCTTCATGGAGGAGATCATAGATGAGATGCAAGGATATATCAAAATGGGCCAGGTCATCCGGTATGACCACAAAGGAACGCCAGCTACCGTTACCTTAGACAAGCAACTCATCAAGAACATTGTGCTCAACCTGCTCTCCAACGCCAGCAAGTATTCCGCCGAGGGGAAAGAAATCCACTTAACCACGGTGGTGGAGGCAGATAAGGTGAAAATTGAAGTCCAGGACCAAGGAATCGGGATTCCGGAAGCGGACCAGAACCATTTGTTCACGCCATTTTTCCGGGCCCAGAATGCAGCCAATTATGAAGGGACGGGTTTAGGGCTCAACATTGTGAAGCGGTACGTAGACATCATGAACGGAGCGCTCTCCTACACCAGCCAGCAAAATGTAGGCACCACTTTTACAGTTCAATTCTCTTATAACCCCAGCGTATGAAAAAGATTCTGCTCATAGAAGACAACCACGAGATACGGGAAAACATAGCCGAGATATTGTCCTTGGCTAACTATGAAGTGCTGGAGGCGGAACATGGCAAAGCCGGAGTAGAGGTTGCCAAGAATGAAAAGCCAGACCTGATCATCTGTGACATCATGATGCCGCAGTTAGATGGCTATGGCGTTTTGCATATGTTGAGCAAGAACCCGGCTACCTCGGGCATTCCGTTCATTTTCCTGACGGCCAAATCAGAGAAAGAAGATTTCAGAAAGGGCATGAACTTGGGCGCGGATGATTACCTCATCAAGCCCTTTGACGACCTGGAACTACTGGATGCGGTGGAGATGCGCCTAAAGAAAAACGAGATCTTGCGGGCCGATTTCCAGAAGAACGCCCAGGGGCTGAGCGATTTCTTGCAAGAGGCCAAAGGGATGCAGGAACTCAACAACCTCATCTCCAATGAACGCAAGATATCGGTCTTCAAGAAAAAGCAGCAGCTCTTCGCCGAAGGTCAGTACCCGCATTCTCTGTTCTTCCTGAATAAAGGCAAAATCAAAACCTACAAAACAAACGAGGAAGGCCGCGAATACATCACGAATTTGTATAAAGAAGGGGAATTCATTGGCTACCTGGACCTGGTAGAAGACCAAACCTACCGTGAATCAGCGGAAGCGTTGGAAGACTCTGAGGTCTGTATCATCAACAAAGACGATTTTAACTCGCTGCTCTACCAGAACCGCGACGTCGCCAACAAATTCATCAAAATCCTTTCTGGCAACCTGGCAGACAGGGAAGAACGCCTCCTGAAGTTGGCCTACAACTCAGTACGCAAACGGGTAGCCGAAGCCTTGTTGCTGGTAGAGAAACAGTACCAGCAAGACGAAGGTAAAAACACGCAGGTGAACATCTCCCGTGAGGACCTTGCCAACATTGTGGGGGCTTCAAAAGAGACGGTGATCAGAACCCTTTCAGATTTCAAAGACGAAAAGCTCATCAGCATCAAAGGCGGCAAAATCACCATCCTCAACCTGGAAAAGCTCATTAAAATGCGCAACTAAGGTGCTCCGTACAAAGCGCAGGATACATTAGTTAAGATCTTAAAACCTCATGCATTCCGTCCCCCTTTGAAGGGGGTAGGGGGATGACCAAGTTGTTTAAAGGACCTTCTCCCATGCTACAGGACAAGGGCAACCACAAGGGATTGCCCCTACATTTCGAGAATGCCATGAACTGCACGAGTAATCATCTCCTTACTTATCAATGGGGTGAATAACCAACACAAAAGTGGGTATTTGATTATACTTCCCAGTTTTACAGTAAAAATGTTTCAGGCCTATTTTCCGAAAACAGCCCCTAAACTGAGATTTAATGTTCTTTAAATAAGAAGCAGTTTACTTGATATAAGTCCTCTAAAAGGATGACAAAGGTCATATTCTGTCAGCGGTTGTACCCCGAAATTTGTAGGGTAATCAGGAAACCATGCAGCCACAATTCAAAGCCCTTTCTTTATCTTACAAGAATGCACCCATCGGCATCCGCGAGATGATTTCTCTGAACGAGATTGGGTGTAAGAATTTATTGGACAAGGTAAAAGAATTCACTTCTGCCCAAGAGGTGTTGGTACTCTCTACCTGTAACCGTACCGAGGTGTATTACAGCGCGGATAAAGACTTGTCCAAAGAAATCGTCAAACTCATCGCCATAGAAAAGGGCTTTTTAGCCACCAGTTCCGTTGCACCCTATTTCCTGCCCATCCTGAACCACCAGGAGGCGGTGCGGCATTTGTTTAACGTGGCCATCGGGTTGGAGTCGCAGGTGGTGGGTGATTTCCAGATTTTGAACCAGGTAAAGAAAGCCTACACTTGGGCGGCAGAGGCAGGGGCAGTAGGGCCTTTTCTGCATAGGTTACTACACACCATTTTTGCCACAAACAAACGAGTCAGCAATGAAACCGCTTTCAGAGACGGGGCTGCCTCGGTGGCCTATGCTACCGTTGAACTGGTGGAGGAAGTGACGAAGGGGTTAGATAACCCAAGAATATTGATGATTGGGGTAGGGGAGATGGGCAGCACCGTTTGCCTGAACTTTCAAAAAACCAGCCTCAAAAACGTTGTGGTGGTGAACCGTACGCACCAAAAAGCAGCAGATTTAGCCAGAAGAGCCAATGCCCAGGCGGTGTACTGGGAAGACCTCAACCAAGAGTTACAGCAAGCAGACGTGGTGATTTCCTCGGTCCCCGGCGATTGCTTCTCCTTGGGCAAGGAAAGATTCCAGGACCAGGCTTTCCAAAAGCCCAAATTCTTCCTGGACCTTTCCATGCCCCGCAGTATTCAAGACGATCTGGTCTCTCTACCAGGCGTTAGAGTGTACAACGTGGACACTATCAAAAACAGGGCAACTGAAGCGGTGACCAGAAGATTGGCTTCGGTGCCGGACGTCCAGGATATCATCTCTGAGTCTATGGCCGAGTTCAATGCCTGGGAAAAGGAAATGGAGCTTTCCCCAGTTATTCAGCAATTCAAAAATAAACTGGAGGAAATTAGGAAGCAGGAAGTGGCTCGGGCGCTAAAGAAAGCAAGCGGCCAGGAACAGGAACTGCTGGAAAGCGTCACTAAAAACATCTTGAACAAAATCATGAAATTGCCGGTGTTAGAACTGAAGGCGGCGTGCCGGCGGGGTGAGTCTGACGCTTTGTTAGACGGACTTGCGATGCTGTTCAAACTGGAAGATCAAGCCGAGTTGGTAGAAGCTTAATCCAGAATCAGGAGAAAAACATTGGTAAACCTGCTTTTCAGTTCCGAGGACGTGTGAACTTAAGTTGGGGACCTTATCCTCTTTCCATTGCACTCTTTCTTTAATATGCAGTGGCTGAAATAAAACCTTTGTTAAGGATGATGTTTAGATCGGAAGGAAAAGGGTGCCCCAACTCACACAGGCTTTTATTATTAAGCTTAGAAAATGGAATTTGTACGCAAATTCGTACGGACAGGAAAGCAAAAAAGCCAGAAAGTATTTCTACTTCTGGCTTTTGAATTGTTACTCTGTAGTCCGTAGGGGAATCGAACCCCTGTTACCAGAATGAAAATCTGGTGTCCTAACCCCTAGACGAACGGACCATCTTTCGGTTTTGATGGTGCAAATATAGAGGGATGATTTTGATCTGCAAAACCTCTTGAGAAAAAAAAGTTAGGAATTTACCCTTTTTTACTAGGTTAGGCTTTTAAGTGGTTGAATTTGAGGAGGAAAATATTTTAAAAATTTTAACGGCTTCTGCTGGTTTTAAGCTCATTTAACGTGAAAGAACTCAAAACCAGGTTTGCGGATGCGTATTTGCGATACAGAAATCGACAAAACCTCATGGTATAGCACCTGAATCATTCAAAATCTATTTTGCCTCCGTGGTTTTCAAGGGTGTACAGGTGCCGGGCCAGTTCAAAGGTGATAGGGTTCTCCAGACCTAGGTCTTTGCGGGCCTTTTTATCTTCCTTTCCTTCTTTCAGCTGGACTGTATATTGTTGGTAGCAGTCTCGGAGGTGCTGAAACAGGTCCTTCAAAGACTCCTTTGAAATTTTAAGTTGCGCTTCATCATAAGAAGTTCTCTCCAGTACTTCTTCTACCAGGTAAAACTCTTCCTGCATCACTTGGTGGCTGCCGTCTTCTCCCAAGACCAAGGGCTTGTAGACTTTGAAATAATGCTGGTCAGCAAGGAAAGTGCTGCCGGTACTGTCTTTCAGGTTAATGACGATGGGTGAATCTGGGATGGAGTTTTCCGGGGCATTGGCGAAAAACTCCAGGATCTGTTCTCCTTGGCCCGAGTAGTTAGCAAACATTTGGGCAAGTTCCTTCAAGTCAAACCCCAGGGAGACAGCCTTGGGTTCTGATCCGTTTGAAAGTTTTCCGTTCACCGTCACGGCTGTGTCGATATCATATACTATCTCCTCCATCTCAAAAACATCGGTGAGGAGGATAGACTCAGGTGCGTAGGAGGCCGGATCTATACCAATAAGGGGCAGCAACTCATCTTCTGGATAAATGGGCGATGCGGTGGAGGTCTCCTCGCCAGCATCTTTCTGGATGAGACTGGATACAAAGACGCTATGCTCCTCGCTTTCCCCTAAGGTCTTCAGTTGCTGCAGGTACGTGTCCAGGAACTGAAGGTGGGGCTTCAGGGATTTGTAGATTTTGGTTCTCCGGTAGGTTTTACTGTGATAGTAGAGCAACGTCGCGACTTCGCCGTAACAGTCCAGTTCCTTCACCAATTCCATTTCCTGCAAAACTGCCTCAGGGGTGGCTTTTTCCTTCAGCAACATTTCCTCAAACAAGAAAATAGGGTAGTCGTGCGTGGGTTGGCCAATCTCAGGCAACACATTGAAGGCACTCATCTTCCCGGATTTGGCTTCCTGCAGTACTTCCAAGTTGGTTTTTACCGGGGCCATGAGGTGCTCGGTGGCGGCTATTTTTAACCTTTCCTGCGTTTCTGCCAGCACTTCCTCAGAGAGGGGAGTCATCTCCGTTAACTGCCATAAGATTTGAAGATGGGTATGCGAGGGCGGAAGTCCATACGCCGCCATAATCTCTTCTTCCAGTTCAATGACGGCTTCAAACAGTTCCGTATTCTCCTCGGGGCCGCCTTTCTCTTTTAAGTCCTGGTAGTAATGGTAGTATGTCTTTAGTTTCTCAGTAACCTGCATGTCCAGTTCGTTTCTTTCCGAAGTTAAAAGATGACTTGTTGGGATGATCGGCCCATAAATAGAAGGCGGGCCGTTTGCAACCTGGAAAATGGCTTATGCCACCTCTATTTCAAGGCTTGCTAAATCTAATACGCAGTAAGTGTCGCAATAGTGTTGGACTTTTTGGATAATTTGTAGCGGTTTGTGAAAGTTATCCCAAAGTGCCTGCTCACTAAAATACAGTCTATTTCCTATATTTGGAAACGAGAGCTAAGGATAAATGTAATGGAACGTACCTGTTTTAATTGTAGGTACCAGCGTTACCTCCCTTTTTGTGAAAACTGCCCCTAAACAGGAAGACTTAAACCTCCTTCGTCGCGTTTATCCGCCTTTGTACTTTTCCAGATATTTTGGTGCAACAAGGTCTGTGAGCCAGACCTTGTTTTCTGACAGGTAAAACGGTATTCCATCTTCTTGCATTTGCCCGCTAGATACCAAAAAGATCACTGGTTTTCCGTGTCTTGAACCTACTTTTCTGGCGGTCTCTACATCCGCAGAAAGATGCACATACTGCCTGGTTTGCGGCTGTAACCCTTCCTTTTCAATAGCGGACACGTGGTTTTCTGCCGTGCCATGGTAGAGGACCGGTGGTGGGGGAACCGGTTTAAACTTTAAATCCACGGCCAAGGAATGTCCCTGGCTGGCTCTGATGTGGGTACGTGCCTGGTTAAAAGCGAAGCGCTGCTTGTCATTGGTAGAGACAATTTCCTCCAGTTTTTCCTGAGATAGCTGCCGCCCAGTCTCTTTCATTCTTTGCAAGAGGTGGTCTACGTTGGCCCAGCCTTCTGTATCTAGGGCAATACCTAGTACTTCTGGTTTATGTCGCAATATTAAACTCAGAAATTTGCTGATGTCTCGGTCTTTCATGGTACCTTAGGTAAAGGGAGGAAGCCTTCCGTTTTACGGACTATTTTGGTAAAGGAACCCTAAACTATACAAAGAAAGGTTTTTGGATTGACTTGCTAAAAGGCTGAAAACAGAAAAGCCCGGCTGAACCGGGCTTTTCTTTAAGAGTATGTTGTTTACTTCACTTCTTTCAGGAGTTCCTGTACGGCTACTTCCAACTGTTGGTCTTTGCCTTTGCTCACCAGTTCGTACTCGTTCATCACCTTCACGTCTGGTTCGGTCTGCAGGTTCTCCAGGTAGCGGCCCTGCACGTCTTTCACGCCCAGTGGTGGAACGCCCCAGCGCACGCTGTTGTCCTGCAGAGATTCCCAACCAGCGAAGGTACAGGTACCCGGTACCGGCATGCCCACCAGTTTGCCTAGTTTCAAGTCTTGGTAGCTGAAAGCGAAGCAATGGCCGTCTGAATAGTTGGCTTCGTTGGCCAGCGCAATGCTAGGCTTGTTCCAGCGGAAAGATGGTTCAATACCGGTAGAACGGTTGTCGGTGGTGTAGTTCAGGAACATCTTGCCGCTCAGGAACATGGCTAGGTCGGCTACCAGGTCACCTCCGCCGTTGTTGCGGGTGTCTACCACCATGCCTTTGCGGTTAGCGTATTTCCCCATCACTTCTTCGTACACGGTTCGGTAGCTTGGGTCGTTCATGCCCGGGATGTGCACGTAGCCCAACTGCCCGTTGCTCAGGCGGTCCACTTCTTCGGCGTTGCGGCGCACCCAACGCTTGTAAAGCAGGCTGCTTTCCTCCCCTTGTGAAATAGGCTTCACGGTAATGTCTCTGCGTTTTTTAGTAGCCGGATCAAAGATGGTCAGCAAGGTGTTCTTGCCCGCTTTGCGGTTCAGGAACTGGGCGTAGTCTTTGTCTGAAGATAAAGTCTCCCCATCGATTTTCTCAATCACCATACCAGGCTTCACATCGAAACCAGCTCTTTGCAGCGGACCTTCCAGAATGACTTCGTCTATTTTGAGGCCGTTTCCAGTAAAAGCAGGGTCATAGAATACCCCCAAAGAGGCAGTGGCATCGGCGTTCACCGGCACGTTGGAGAAACTGGAGCCTGAGTGCGACACGTTCAGCTCGCCCAGCAATTCGCTGAGCATCTCGGAGAACTCGTAGTTGTTGCTGATGTGCGGCAGGTACTTCTCGTAATCGGTTTTAAGAGCATTCCAGTTGGCACCGTGGAATCCGGCGGTGTAGAAGGTCTTGTTGGTGCGACGCCACACATGCTCAAACATGAAGGCACGCTCGGCAGCCACGTTCAGGTTCATGTCGCCACTGATGGCCACGTTTTCCTGCTTGTTCGCGGTAGGGTCCAGTTTGATCACCCGGCCATCGGCCAATAGGAACAGGTTCTTGAAGTCTTTGTCCCAGTCCATGCTGGCGCGGTTGGCATTCAGGGTCACGGCCATTTTGGTTTCCTTCGTGCGCAGGTTGGTGCTCCAAAGGTTATAGCCTCTCTCAAAGCGGGCCAGGTAATACAGCGTCTCGCCGTCTTTAGACACTAAGGCATCGCCTAGTTGCGAGGAATGCAGGGTCAGGCGGGCTTTGCGGGTTTTCAGGCCTTCCCAGTCAATGGTCAGTTCCTCGTCCTTTTTCTTCTTTTTATCTTTTTCGTTTTCCTTAGCGGCTTTTTCATCGGCTTCCTTCACCAAGGCGTAATCTTCCTTACTTAACCGGAATTTGTCATACGCTGCCTGGGTCATGAACATCGCGAAAATGTCTGACTGGGCCCCGCCACTGTTGGCTTGGGCGCGCATGCCCTCGCGGGTGCTGTTCCAGATGAGCATGTTGCCGCCGGCCATCCACTGAGGAGAATCATCCTGGTAGCCGCTCTCGGTGAGGTTGATCTTTTTGCTTTTGCCGTCTGCGGAGATCAGGCCTACCTCGCCGTTGGCGAAACCCGGCTCGGAGAAGTCAAAGGCAATCCACTTGCTGTCTGGGCTCCAGGTGAAGTACTGGTCGTTGTCGCGCATGGAGAACAGCTCGTTGGTGGTGAGCAGCGTACGGACCTGTTTGTCTTTGATGTTGTAGACTTTCAGGGTCATGCGGTCTTCCACAAACGCGATCTCTTTGCCGTCTGGTGAGAACTGGGGCTCGTAGTTTTCCTTGTCGTTGTTGATGACCGGGGTCTCGTTGAGCAGGGTAGAGGCATAGAAATAAGGCTCCTCTTTACGGGTGATCTGCGTCTGGTAGATTTTCCAGCCTTTGCCGCGCTCGGTGGCGTAGATCAGGGTTTTGCCGTCTGGCGAGAAACTCACGTGGCGCTCCTGCTCTGGGGTGTTGGTGATCCGCTTGGTGGCGTTTCCTTCCACCGCCGAGACGAAAACCTCGCCCCGGTAAATAAAGGCTACTTCTTTGCCGTTAGGCGACACAGCCAGATCCTGCACACCGTTGCCCGATACGGGCACAATGCGCTCATTGTTGGATTTGGCATCTGTGGCGATGATCACGTTCACTTTCTGGGGAGTGCCGTTGCCCTGCAGGGTGTACAGGTCTCCGTCAAACCCGAAGCACAGCACTCCGTTGTTGGAGGCCGTGAGGAAACGTACCGGATGTTTGGCGAAGTTGGTCACCTTGGTGGAGGTGCCGGGCTTATCGGCGGCCATGCGGTGCACGTTGAAGGTGCCGCTTTCCTCACTCAGGTAATAGATGGTCTTGTCATTATCCGTGAACACCGGGGTACGGTCTTCGCCGGCATAGGAAGTAAGTTTGGTGTGTTTGCCGGTTTTAGTGTCGAAGCTCCACAGGTCACGGGCCACGGAAGAGACGTGGTGCTTGCGCCACTGGTTCTCGCCGCCTTTCTTGTCCTGGTAGAGCATGATCTGGCCGTCTTTGCTCAGTTTCACTTCTTCGGCGGGCGTAGTCAGCACCTGCTGCACGCGACCACCGCCTAGCGCTACTTTGTAGAGCTCAGGGGAGGCAAACGTGGGGAACTGCCGGTTGGCCGCCTGATCCATGCGCGTAGACCCGAAGTAAACCGTCTTACCGTCTGGGCTGAACTCATAGGGATACTCATTGGCCGAGTGGAACGTCATGCGCTGCGCCTCACCGCCTGTGGCCGGCATCTGGAACAAGTCAAAGTTGCCGTAACGGTCAGAGGCGAACACAATGGTTTTGCCGTCTTTGCTCCAAACTGGCATGAAATCGTGGGCTTCATGTACGGTGAGTGGCAGGGCGGTGCCGCCGCTGGCAGGAACCCGGTACAGGTCCCCCTTGTACGTGAAGACAATGGTTTGCCCGTCTGGCGAAATAGAGGAATAACGCAACCAGGAAGGTGCGTTCTGGGCCTGTGCCGCCCCCAAAGAGGTGGCTAGCAAAGCTCCGGAATAGAAGAGTTTCTTAAGCATAGATTGATAGAAATGCGCAGTAAGTTACGGAGTGCAAGCTTGATATAAAAGAAGGGAAATGCCTCTTGACGCCCCTTTCTGCTAATTAAAAAAGATAAAGCAGGATATTTCTGCAGAGAGAGATGAGTACTTAAAGAATATGGTGAAATGCTGTTATTTAATGGTGTGCATTATTTGGATTTAATCTAAATAGATGGTTAGTTTGCTAACCTATACAGGTGAGGCTTTAAGCCAACCTTGTCTAAGCATCTCTTTTACACCAGTTTTTGCCTTTTTGGTGTGAAAAGGAAACCTGGTAGCAATCGCATCATCACACTATCTATAAAGTTATATCATTCATGAAAAAGGAGTTCACCTGGCGAAAATTGTTCAACGACATCCACCTTTGGTTAGGCTTGGCCAGCGGATTAGTGTTGTTCCTGGTTTGTCTTAGCGGTACCATCTTTACCTTCCACACCGAGATTGAGGAGATGCTGGAGCCTGCCAAATACAAGGTAGAGGTACCCGCCACTGCGACCACTCTTTCGCCAGATGAATTGATCCTGAAACTGCAGGCTGCCCATAAAGGAAAAGTAACGGCGCTTCAGATTCCGCAAGACCCTACTAAACCGTACCGCCTGACTCTTAAAAAGGAGGAAAGCGGCAAAGGTGGCAAACCCGAGGGGGAAAAGGCCAAAAGAGAAGGTGCGCCCCAAGCCATGGCGGGGGGGCCTGCCGCCGGTAAAGGCGGGAAGGGTGGCCCCGGTGGGGGAGGCCCTGGCGGAGGCCGCGGTAAAACGTACCTGGTAAACCAATACACGGGGGAGATCAAAGGCACGACCGAAGGTCCGGCCCACGAGTTCTTTGAAACGGTTGAACGCCTGCACCGCTCGCTATTGGTGAAAGGCGAGCCTGGCGCCCTGAATCCGGGTAAAATCATTGTGGGAGCGTCTACCATCATCTTTGTCTTCATCATCCTTACCGGTTTGGTGATCTGGTTCCCTAAAAAACTGAAGAACTGGAAACAAGGCTTGAAGGTGAAAACCAGCGGCAACTGGAAGCGCATCAACCACGACCTGCATAACTCCTTGGGATTCTATTCCTCCTTCCTTCTTTTGATTATGGCGTTAACCGGACTTTGCTGGTCATTTGACTGGTACCGCGAAGGAGCCAGTGCCGTTTTGGGTGACCAGATCTTTAAACAACGCTCCGAAAAGCCTCTTTCCTCTGACCTTCCCGGGTTTACCACCCAAAAGCCTGCCTTGGCAGATTACATTAAAATCACCGACGGGATCTTGCCCTACGAAGGAAATTACCGCATCTCCTTACCGGCAGACTCATCTGGCGCCGTGGTACTGAATAAATCAAAAAGTGGGTTCTTTGCCTTGTCAGCATCTGATAAAGTGCAGTTAGACCAGTACACCGGTAAGCCGCTGAAAGTGGAGAAGTTCGCAGACAAGAAGTTTAATGAGAAAATCGCGGCTTCGGTTAGAGGGTTGCACCTTGGTGAGATCTTCGGTACGTTCTCCAAGATCATCTACTTTCTTTGCTGTCTGATTGCCACCAGCTTGCCGATTACCGGTACCCTTATCTGGTGGAACAAACTGAAGAAGAAAAACAAGAAACAAGTAGCTACCGGCAGACCAGTGGCTACCAGAGCTTAGCTTATTTTCGATTTTTGACCCATTTGATCAAAATGACTCTTAAATAGAGGTAACTCAGGAATTTAAAACACATTTAAACCATCAAAACAGAAAGGCCTGCAACGATGCAGGCCTTTCTGTTTTTAAAGCATTCGGCATATTTAGTTTCAGTCCTCCTTTCAGAAAACAAGCCAAAAACCAGATACCTATGAAGGATTGGTGGTTTTCAGGAACTGAGGAGCTTTGCGGTGCTTGGAGAGTTGCTCGTAGGCATATGCCATCCCGAAAAGCTTTGGCTCAGAGTAGGCAGCCCCAAAGAAAGAGATACCCACCGGTAGTCCCTGTACCTGGCCCAATGGCACCGTCACGTGCGGGTAGCCTGAAATTGCCGCTGGTGTAGACATGCCATAACCTGTAAAAGAGTCACCGTTCACCAGGTCAATGCACCAGGATGGGCCATAGGTTGGGCCGGTGATGGCATCCAGGTTGTTGTCCTTCATGATCTTGTCAATGGCAGCCCGGGAGCCGGAAACCTGTTTCTTAACCGCGTCTTTGTATTCCTTCGTGTTCAGGTCGCCCAGTTTATCAGACATTTCCAGAATCTCCTGCTTAAAAAAAGGCATGGAGGTCGCTTCGTTCTGCTTGTTGAACTCGATCACGTCCTTGAGGGTCTTCACCTTTACGTTGGCGGTGGAGAGGTATTTGTTCACGCCGTCTTTGAACTCGTACTGCAGAATCTTAAAGCTGTCTTTTGAAGCATCTCTGATGCTTTTCATCACTTCCACCTCCACAATGGTAGCGCCCTTGCTTTTCAGTTGGTCCAGCGCTTGCTTAAGCATGGCATCTATGGCTACGTGCCCTTCCAGGAAGGACTTCTCCACGCCAATACGTTTGCCTTGCAGGGCGTTGGCATCCAGGAACTGGGTGTAATCAGGTTTCGCTCTTCCGGTGCTTTCTTTGGTGACAGCATCATTCGGGTCTACGCTGGCAAGTACGCTCATGAGAATGGCTGCATCGGTGACGGTCCGGGCGATAGGTCCGGCGGTGTCTTGGGTGTGGGAGATAGGAATGATGCCTGAGCGGCTCACCAAACCAACCGTGGGTTTAAAGCCCACCACGCCACTCACCGCGGCCGGGCAAACAATGGACCCGTTGGTTTCGGTACCTACGGCCACGGCGCATAAGTTAGCGGCCACAGCCACCCCAGAACCAGAACTGGAGCCACAGGGGGTACGGTCTAATACGTAGGCATTCTTGGTTTGTCCGCCCCGGCCACTCCATCCGCTAGAGGAGTTGGTAGACCGGAAGTTGGCCCACTCACTCAGGTTGGTTTTGCCAATAATAACGGCTCCGGCGGCCCTTAGCTGGGCTACGATGAAAGCGTCTTTGGCTGCTTTGTTTTCGGCTAAGGCTAATGCTCCGGCCGAGGTGGACATTTTATCGTGAGTATCTACGTTGTCTTTCACCATCACCGGAATCCCGTGCAGCGGTCCGCGTACTTTCCCTGCTTTGCGCTCCTGGTCCATGGCCTCGGCAATTTGCAGAGCGTCTGGGTTCACTTCAATGACCGAGTTGATTTTAGGTCCGCTTTTGTCTACGGCTTGGATGCGGTCCAGGTACAACTGGGTGATGGCTTTGGAGGTCATTTCACCGGACTGCATTTTCCGTTGCAGTTCCTGGATGGTCACCTCGTTCAGCGGGAAATTAGTAGGATCAGTACTAGCCGTAGTGGCTTCGGCCTTTGTGTCATTTGTTGGGGTGCTGGTGCCTGTATCAGCAGTAGCGGTGGCCGAAGGGGTAGCCGCGCAGGCGCCCAACCCTAAAGCCGATAAGGTGATCCCGGCCAAAGAACCGGTTCTTAAGAAATTTCGTCTGTTCATCAGTTTGGATTTTGTAGAAAGATACTTCTTCCGGGTTAAAAATGAAAAGCTTCTTTGAGGGGAGTTTCCCGAAATCTGTCCTTAAAGTAGTATGGATTTAAAGCTTCGGCAGATATAATTCCGGCAGAACCAATAGATTTACCCTGGCAACTCTCTTCTGCGAATGAAACCTGTTTTGTTTTTCCTTCTGATGATAGTAGTAACTAGTTCTACCCAGGCCCAGGAACGGAAGCGGGTGCGGGAATACGGAATCAAAATTGGCGTGCTGCCTACCGGCAAGGAAAATGCCATTACCGATGTGGCCGGGGTGCAAGTAGGGCAGGTGACCTTGAGCAAAAGCGCCGACATCAGAACCGGCGTTACCGCAATTCTGCCGCACTCAGGCAACCTGTTTCAGGAGAAGGTGCCGGCGGCGGTGTTCGTGGGCAATGGGTTCGGGAAACTGGCCGGAACCACCCAGGTGCAGGAACTGGGCAATCTGGAAACCCCCATCTTGTTGACCAATACTCTCAGTGTGGCCACCGCCATGAACGCGGTCATTACCCATACCTTGCAACAGCCCGGCAACGAGAAGGTGCAGTCGGTGAACGCGGTGGTGGGTGAAACCAACGACAGCGGCCTGAACGACATTAGAGGCCGGCATGTCACCGAAAAAAACGTGTTGGAAGCCATCCAGAAAGCAAAAGGTGGCGTGGTAGAAGAGGGGAATGTAGGCGCTGGGACTGGCACCATCTGCTTCGGCTTTAAAGGTGGTATAGGCACCTCCTCCCGTAAGTTGCCCGCCAGTATGGGCGGCTATACCGTGGGGGTGCTGGTGCAAACCAACTTTGGTGGGGTGCTGCAGGTGGCCGGGGCCCCGGTGGGAGAGGAGTTGGGTCGATTCTCTTTTCGGCAGCAGATTCTGGAGAAAGCAGATGGCTCCTGCATGATCATCGTGGCTACCGATGCGCCGGTAGACTCCCGTAACCTGGAGCGGATTGCCAAGCGCGCCATGCTGGGGCTGGGAAAGACAGGTGGCATCGCCTCTAACGGCAGCGGGGATTACGTCATCGCCTTCTCAGCCAACCCCGGATTACGGGTGCCCTACGAAACCCGGGAGAAAACACAAACCGTGACGCTGCTGCGCAACGATGAAATGTCTCCTCTGTTTATGGCCACCATTGAAGCCACCGAAGAAGCCATTCTCAACTCCCTGTTCAAAGCCGACACCACCATCGGCCGCGACAAGAACAGAGTGGAGGCGTTACCCCTTGATAAAACCCTTGAAATACTAAAGAAACACCATGTCATCAGACCATAAATTGTACGCCTACCTGCACGAGGAGATTCTGCCTTTAGAGAGTGCCTACCTGCACGTGAGTGACCTGGCCATCCAGCGTGGCTACGGCATTTTTGACTTCTTCAAAACGCAGAACGGCCAGCCCCTCTTCCTGGACGATTACCTTCAGCGGTTTCACCAATCAGCAAAGTTGATGGGGTTGGAAGTGCCGCTTCCGGACGAAGAGCTGAAGGCCACCATTACCCGGTTGATCCAGATGAACGGCCTTTCCCAGTCAGGGGTGAAAATGATTTTGACCGGCGGGTATTCAGAAAACGGCTATAATCCGGGTCCGCCCAACCTGCTGATGATTGAACAGCCCCTCACGTTGCCCACTCAAGTTCAGTTAACCTCTGGCATCAAGGTGATTACCCATGAGTACGTACGGGAACTGGCCGAAGCCAAAACCATCAACTACACCATGGGCATCAGGTTAATTCAGGAGGTGAAAGCCAAGGGCGCCGACGACGTTTTGTATCACCAAAAAGGCGTAGTTTCAGAATTCCCCAGAAGTAATTTCTTTCTAGTCAAAGACGACCACACGCTGGTAACTCCGGCTCAGGAAATCCTAAAAGGAGTCACCCGTAAAAACGTGTTGGACCTGGCCCGCAAAAAGTACAACGTGGTGGAAGGAGCTGTGACCCTGGAGGATGTTGCCCAAGCCAGCGAAGCCTTTATGACCAGCACCACCAAACGCATTCTGCCCATTGTGGAAGTAGACGGCAAACCGGTTGGAAATGGAAAGCCGGGGGAAGTGTCTTTTGACTTGCTTCAGGACTTGATTCGATTGGAAGAGGCGCAACAGGAAATATAATTTTCAAAACGGTAGCTTACTGAAGCTTACTTCATTGAGTTTGGTAGAATAGAGTAGGGGCAATCCCTTGTGGTTGCCCTTCTATTGCTCTAATGAACAAGGGGCTTCTAAAATCTTTCTACTAAAGTACTTCCAAAGCAGAAGCCTTCCGTTTGAAGGCCGTTTTTCAAAAAAACGACCTTCAAACGGAAGGCTTCTTTGTCATTAGCGGTAAAGCGTTCTACTTTAAGTCAGCTTTACTTTTTGCTGACTGCCTGCACAATAGCTTGTAAAGCTGGCTTAGGCTGGTAGTTCCGATCAAATATGAGCGGGTAGCTGGTGCGGCCTTTGATGGGCCAGTCGTTCAACCAGGAGTCCGCGTCAGTTACGCCCCAGAACGTTACCCGGGTGATTTTGTCTCTGTGCTTGTGGAAGAGGGCGAAAAGCTCGGCATACCGTTTGGCCAGTTTCTGCTGTACCTCCTCAGGCAGGCCCTTGGTGTACAGGTTGTATTTCTGATCGAATTCAAAAGTGGCGTCAATGTCTGCGCCCTGGCGATTGCTGGGGTTAGGAAGCACGTCAATATCCACTTCGGTGAACATCACCTTGCCCACTTTGGAAAACTTGATGATGCTTTCCTCAATCTGCTGGATGGAAGGATGCTCCAGGCCATAGTGGCCCTGCATGCCTATGCCATCTACCTTCAGACCTTTCGCCTGCAGGCTTTTCACCAGTTTAACGGCACCATCGGCTTTGGCAGGCTTCCATAGGTTGTAGTCATTGTAATACAGTTCGGCTTTAGGGTCTGCTTTACGGGCGGTGGCAAAAGCGTTGGAAAGAAACTCCTCCCCGGCGATCTTGTACCACTTGCTTTGACGCATGGTACCATCATCGTTGAGAGCCTCGTTCACCACATCCCAGCCGTTGATCTGCCCTTTGTACCTTCCGGCCACGGTCATGATGTGCTCCGTCTGGCGTTTCAGGAGCTGCTCTTTGGTAGCCGGCTTTCCGGGCTCCGATTCAAACACCCAGTCTGGAGTTTGTTGGTGCCAGGTGAGGGTATGGCCCACAATGAACTGCTTGTACTTCTTGCCTAAGGCCACGTAATCATCGGCGGGTTTAAAGTTGTAGGTATCAGGTTGCGGATGCACGTTTCCCCACTTTAAGAGGTTTTCGGGGGTGATGGTGCTGAAGTGCTTCGCGATGATGGCTTCGGCTTTAGGATCTTTGCCACTGGCCTGCTGGTAGTTCAGGGCCGCACCCACGTAGAAGTCATCCTTGAACACCTGTTTCAGGGAAGGCTCTCCTTGGTTGACCGTAGTGGCCACGCAACCCAAGGCCGCAAACGCGACTCCGGCCGCTACTATGAATCTGTTCTTTTTCATGGGCTTCGTAATCAATCAGCTGATGTATTCTGTAATAATAAATGCCAACGTTGGCATAAACAAATAAAGAAGCAGAAAATTTGAAGAAAAAGACAAATCTCACCCATTTCTGCCTTGATTTAGTGAAACAAGGCTGAAATAGGTGAGATTTGTAAAGTATTTAAAATGAAAGGCTTAGAACCCGATAGAGTTTCCGCCATCCACGGGCAACACGGTGCCGGTCACGTATTTGGCTCCGTCTGAGGCGAAGAAATACACCGCTTCGGCCACATCGGCCGGGGAACCGAAATCACCCATTGGAGTACGGCTCAAGGCCCTGTTCATCCGCTCCGGGTCACTATTCATAGCTGTAGCTGACATAGCAGTTCTGATAAAACCCGGTGCCACGCAGTTAGTCCGGATGCCCATAGGGGAGAGTTCGGTGGCCATGGCGCGGGTCATGCCCTCAATTGCCGATTTGGAAGCGGTGTAGGAAATTACCTTCGGGATGCCGTACTGAGATGCCATAGAGCTGATGTTGATGATGGAACCCTCGCGGTGCGGCAGCATCGCTTTCACCACCTCGCGGCTCAAAGCGAACACGGCCGTTACATTGGTGGTGTTGATGCGCTGGAACTCTTCATCGGTTACCTCCACAAAAGGTTTTTTCTGGTTGATGCCCGCGTTGTTCACCAGGATATCTATTTTGCCATGCTCCTGGGTGATACGCTCTACCAGCGCCGGAATGCCGGTTAAATCACTTAAATCATAAGAAATGGTGATGCATAGCTCGCCAAACGTCTCTTTGGCATTCTGAAGCTTTTGCTCATCCCGTCCAATGACAATGGTTTTGATATTTTGCTGGATAAACTTCTCTACAATGGCCAGGCCTATTCCTGAAGCGCCACCAGTAACAATAGCTGTTTTGGTAGCGGGAGTGGTGGGTTGGGTCATGTTATTTGTTTTTATGCAATATTAAATGCCAGGGGCGAATTTGGGCTCTATTTTCATATACTCCTCCAAAGTGCCCTGGGGTTGCTCAAGTCCTTGCGGAATAGGTCTTTTGGAAAAGGTCTGGAAATACAGCAGACAGGCATCGCGCCACCAACGGGCATCTTTCTCCTGAATGGCAAGGTACTGTTTTACCTGCTGAAATCTTTCCTTGTCTACCTGCCCTTGCAAAGCATCCCAGGTTTTCTGCATGGCTCTTACCGAGTCCACACCGCCTGAGTAGCGGTAGCACAGTTCATCCCACAAGGTTCTGCCCGATTTGGTTTTGGCATCCCAGGCCACGTGGTGGAACCATAGCAACACTTCCTCGGGGCAATTGGTAGGGTTGCCCCATTGGGCTTGTACTTCCGGGGCGTACTGTGAAAGGGCGTTGCTGCCGGTTTTAGTACGGTCAAAGCCAATACCTTTTTCATCTGCGCGGTGGTAGTACACGGAGGTCCAATCGGCGCGGGGTTTGTCTTTGATCCAGGGACCCGGACCATAGTGATGACTCCAGCCCATAAGGTGGTGCAAGCCCATAGGCGTCATGTAGTTCACCACCGCCTCCCGGGAACCCATCATCATTTGTTTGATGGGAGCTATCTGGGCAGGGGAGTTGGAGAAGGTCATTTTAATCCACTCATCCGCGATGTCTTCCGAAGTTAAGGCATGGTCCCAAGCCAGACGGCCAAAGGCGTACCAGTTGGCCTGTCCAAACGGATGGCTGGTCCAGTTGATGTCGTTCCCGATGTTGGCCACGCCGGCCATGCCCGAGATGGCGTGGTTGTCCAGGGTGCCGTCCACTACTTTGGCCACGGTAGAGCCTTTGCCTTTGGCGTAGGTGTCAGACATCAGGGTTTCTTTGAACATAGGGGCCAGGTAGGCCAGGTGCGTGCCTTGACCCAGGTATTCCTGCGTAATCTGGAACTCCATCATCAAAGGCGTTTTAGGCATAGCGCCAAACAGCGGGTGGAACGGCTCCCGTGGCTGGAAATCAATGGCGCCGTTTTTCACTTGTACCATCACATTGCCCTGGAACGTACCATCCAAAGGTTTGAACTCGGTGTACGCTTGCTTGTGGCGGTCATCGGGCACATTGTTGTCATACACGAAGGCGCGCCACATCACGATACCGCCTTTAGGAACCAAAACTTCGGCCAGCATGTTCGCGCCATCGGCGTGGGAACGGTTGTAGTTCTGAGGGCCAGGCTGTCCTTCTGAGTTCGCTTTCACCGTAAAACCGCCAAAATCAGGAATGTAGGTGTAAACCTCGTTCACCTTGTTTTTCCACCAGGCTTTTACCTCGGGGTTCAACGGATCAGCGGTCTTCAATTTTCCAATCTCAATGGGCGAGCTGAAGCGGGCTGTCAAATACACTTTGATGCCGTACGGGCGAAACACATCGGCAAGGGCTTTTACCTTTTTCAGATACTCGGGAGTAAGCACCAGGGAGTTGGCGTTCACGTTGGTCAAAACTGTCCCATTGATCCCGATAGAGGCATTGGCGCGGGCGTAGTCAATGTAGCGCTGGTCAATGTAATCGGGCAGTTTGTGCCAGTCCCAGATGGAGAAGCCGGCGTACCCGCGCTCTACGGTGCGGTCCAGGTTATCCCAGTGATTCAAGATGCGCAGTTTGGTCTTGGGGCTGTTGCTGACGTTCAGGTCTTTGATGTTCTGCTGGGTTTGCAGCAACCGCAACAGGTGGAAAGTGCCGTATAACACGCCCTTTTCAGAATTAGCGGCAATAACAGTGTAGGCTTTTCCTTTGTGTTTTTGCGAAAAGAGCAGAAAACCTTCCTGCCCTACTTGGGTTAGTTTCTGGGTTAAGCCTAAGTCCTTGATGAGCGAAGACGTTTCTGGGGTTCCGGCCACCAGCCCGCCTTTGGTGGAGGCATTGCCGGAGACGGTAACTTTAGAACCTAAAAGGCCGCTCAAGCCCATCTCCAATTCCTCTTTTATTACCGAGAGGGTAGGAGAGGAGCCTTCCACGGTGACTGAAGCCAGGGTCTTCCGATATTGCTTTAGTTGGTCTTTGTTCTGGATAAGATCATACCGCTGCCAAAGACGGTATCCATCCTCTGCCTGCGCGGCGATCTGGCAGAAGATCAGAAGAAACAGGAAAGCGAAACGCGTAACTATGTTCTTGCTCATGGTATAAGGCAAAAGGTTTGAAAAGACATCTTGAAAGAAGGTCCGTTTCTAAAAAGCGGTCCTTAAACGGGAAAGGGAGTAACTTAAACCAGGGGCAGCTTCTGCTTGGAACTTACTTTTCGCTTTAAAGAAGACTCCCGGATTACCAGATCTGACCGCAGGTTGATGGTGTTGCTGGGAATGCCTTCGCTGGTGCCGTTGATCTGCATGAGCAGCACCCGCACGGCTACTTCTCCCATTTCCTGGCCAGGATAATTGATAGTAGTAAGATTTGGCTCTACCACCCTGGAGGTCAAATCATTATTAAACCCGATAATAGCCATGTCCTTGGGGATAGAGACTCCAGCCTGTTTCAGGGTTTTGAGGCAACTAACCGCGCAGGTATCATTAGAGACAAAGATTCCGTCGGGCAACGGGTCCATGGCCAGAATTTGGTTGGCCGCCAACCTCCCGGCCTCCTCGGTCATTTGGCCGGTAAGTACGTTGCTTTCTTTAAAGGGCAGGTTGTGATCAATAAGGGCGTACTTGTACCCTTTGAGGCGGTCTGCGTACACGTTGCGCTTCAGGTTACCGGTTATGTGCACAATGTTGGTGCAACCCTGCTCTATCAGGTGGGAGGTAGCTTTGTAAGCGGCCTGTAAGTTGTCAATGATAATGCTGGTGCAATTCTTATGATCGGCTACCCGGTCATAAAAGATCACGGGAATCCCCCGGTTGATGAACTGCTCAAAGTGATCCAGCGTGTCTGTTTCAAAGGACAAGGAGACCAGCAAGCCATCTACCCGGCTATCAAACATAGTCTTGGCATTGGCTATTTCCTTATGGACGGTTTCCAGGGACTGGCTAATGATCAGGTTATATCCCTCCTCGTTGGCGATCTTCTCAATACCGGCAATTACCGCCGAATGAAATGGACTGTCCAGTCTGGGCACAATCAGGCCAATGGTATTGGTGCGCTGTTTCCTCAGGTTACTGGCAAACATATTTGACCGATACCCCATTTGAGTCGCAGCCTCCGAGATCCTTTGCTTTGTCTTCTTGTTTACCGCCGGGTGGTCATTCAGTGCCCGACTGATGGTAGTTGGTGACAAATCAAGTTCCCGCGCTATATCATAAATAGTGATGTCCTTCTCCATGCTGCTAATCTCATTCAAAGCAAATGTATGAAATCGGTTTCAAAATTGCATTGTGTCTAATCTTTAATATAGCTCCAATTGTTGGTACGTGCCTGCTGCTCTTGCCTTGTTTTTTAACAATTTTATAAAAAACGCTTTTGAAATAGAACTGAGACCCTTATGTAAGTAGAGGAAAACTAGATTTCTGCCCGTTCTCAAGGGTTTTGTTTCAATGTTGTTGATCTAAAAGTAGCTAAGTTTTACATAATTCAAAAATATAGGGTTTTCAATTGCCAATATTTTTGAAAAAGTTTATGAAATCGGTTGTAATATTTGAAAATAATATTCATGTTTGTAGGGTGACAAGGGAGTTTAGGGGAATGAAGACACCTTTAAAACGCAGCTTGTACCACTTATAGCCTTTTTTTAGGCCTTTTTAGGTGGTTTTTAGAAGGGGTTTGCTGATGGAGTTGCTAAAACCTATTTGAGAAATTGTTAATGGTTGAATAGTTGACAAGGGTTGCGCAGCAGGAATGCAATCGGTTTTAAATGTAAGCGAAACAGAAGAAGGTGCTCGCTCTGGAAAAAGTAGATCAAGGCAAACGAGCATGTAAACAACATTATACAATCACTTTACTCTTACTACCACTACACTTCAAATCTACTTATGTATGAAAGGTAATATTACCCAAAATCCCAGATCAACGATTTCGCTTCTGAGGAAGCCCGAAATCTCTAAGCTAGCCTTGCTGCTGGTGGTTTCTCTGCTGGTAAGTGTGCAAGCCATGGCGCAGAACCTGACGGTGAAAGGGAGAGTAACCGATAACACCGGCGCAGGTTTGCCCGGGGTGACTGTCCTCCTGAAAGGTACCACTACTGCTTCTCCTACAGACGTAGAAGGTAATTACTCCATTTCGGTACCTAATGGTACCGGAACGTTGGTGTACTCGTTTATTGGGTATATCACCCAGGAGGTAGCCATCAACAACAGAACCTCTATCAATGTGACCTTGGCCACCGACCAACAAACCATTGACGAGGTGGTTGTAGTGGGGTACGGAACCCAGAGCGCGGAAGCAGTAACTGGTTCAGTGGCTTCCATTAAGGGAGATGTGTTGCGCGAGGTGCCAGCAGCTAACATTTCGCAGGCCTTACAAGGCCGTTTGCCAGGTGTGGAGTTTTCGCAGTCATCCTCCCAGCCAGGAGCCGCCATGCAAATCCGGGTACGGGGTGCGCGCTCGCTGAATGCCAGCAACGACCCGCTGGTGGTATTGGACAACATTCCATTTGCCGGTTCAATCAGTGACATCAACCCCAATGACATTGTGAGCATTGACATCTTGAAAGATGCCTCTGCTACTGCTATTTACGGTTCGCGCGGGGCCAATGGGGTTATTCTGATCACTACCAATAGGGGAAAACAAGGCCAGGAGGCCAAAATAAGCTACAACAGCTTTGCCGGGATAAAAGATGTGTTTGCCAAATACCCGATGATGAACGGCCCTGAGTTTGTGGCTCTTCGGAAAGCGGCTGGTACCTACAACAATGCCTTGGATGAATCAGATGATGTGAACACCGATTGGCAAGACCTGTTTTTCAAAAAAGGCATGGTAAACAGCCATGACCTGGGCGTTTCAGGCGGAACTGAGAAAGGAAGCTACAACTTCAATGCCGGTTACTACAATGAAAAAGGAGTAGTGCCAACGCAGCAGTACACCCGTTACTCTGTGCGCGGTGCTTTAGATCAAGGCGTGGGCAAGAATCTTCGCTTTGGCTTCACTACCTACAATAACTACAACGTTTCTCAGGGTTCTAACGTGGGCCTTTATGGTATCCTGAGTATGTCTCCTATTGCCAACCCGTACAACCCGGATGGCACCTGGAAAAGAACGGTGAAGATGCCATTAGACGAGCAGTGGGTGTATTCAAGAGACATCGTGGAGGATTTAAGTGATAGATGGTTAAGCGAAACTCGTTCCTTTGGTACGTACAACACCCTTTACGGCGAGGTACAAATCCCAGGAGTGGAAGGTTTGAAGTATCGTGCCAACCTTGGCTTAAATTACCGCCAGAGCAATGGCGGGGCTTATACCGGTGAGGGAATCGGCAGCGCCACTGCTACCACCCCATCCACTGCCTCGGTAAGCAACTCACATACTACCGACTGGACCATCGAAAACCTGTTAACCTATGACCGCACCTTTGCTGAAAAGCACATCGTGAACGTGGTTGGTTTGTACTCTGCCTCTGATAGCAAATTCAACAGATCACGCATAGCAGCCAGAGATATTCCTGCTGATGCTTTCCAGTTCTACAACTTGGGGTTAGCTGCCGGCGAAATCACAGTTGCCCCTGGTGACCAGCAATACTGGAAAAGCGGTTTAATGTCCTGGATGGGTCGGGTGATGTACTCTTACGACGACCGTTACATGTTAACCGCTACGGTACGTTCTGATGGATCTTCTAGATTGGCTCCCGGTCATAAGTGGCACACCTACCCAGCTGTTTCCGTGGGCTGGAACATTGCCAGAGAAAGATTCATGGAGGGTGTGAAACTGGTGAACATGTTGAAACTGCGCGCCGGTTATGGTCAAACTTCTAACCAATCTATTGATCCGTATGCGACGCTTGGTCGTTTGAGCACCAGACCTTACAACTTCGGGCCAGATGATTACGAAACTGGTTTGTACGTAACCGAGCTTCCTAATCCTAACTTAGGATGGGAGTTCTCTGAAACCTGGAACTACGGGGTAGACTTCGCCCTCCTGAACAACCGACTGTCTGGTACCGTGGAGTATTATGTTACCAACACCAACGATATCTTGCTGAGAGTAGGTCTGCCTCCAACCTCCGGCGTGGGCAGCTACGTGGCCAACATTGGTAAAACCCAGAACAAAGGCTTGGAGCTTTCCTTGAATGGTGTCATCCTGGACAACTTGAATGGCTGGACCTGGGAAGCAGGGGTGAACTTGTATGGTAACCGCAACAAACTGGTAGCCCTTGCCGGTGGCCAGGAGCGCGATGAAGCCAACTGGTGGTTTGTCGGCCAACCTATTAACGTTATCTATGACTACGAGAAAATAGGCCTGTGGCAAGAAGAAGACCCGTACCGGAACATTCTGGAGCCAGGCGGAAACGTGGGTATGATCAAGGTGAAATACACCGGTGGTTTCAACCCAGATGGTACGCCAGTAAGACAAATCGGACCGCAGGACCGTCAGATCATGGACGTGAATCCTAACTTCCAGGGAGGTTTCAACACCCGCGTGTCTTACAAAGGATTTGACCTGAGCGCGGTAGGTGCTTTCCAGAACGGTGGTATCCTGATCAGCACGCTTTACGGTTCTTCTGGTTACCTGAACATGATGAGCGGACGCCGCGGAAATGTGAAAGTAGACTACTGGACTCCTGAGAACACTGATGCGACATATCCAAAACCAGGTGGTGTCATGAGCGGTGATAACCCTAAATATGGCAGCACCTTAGGGTACTTTGACGCCTCTTACCTGAAAATACGCACTATCTCACTAGGGTATAACTTTGATAACAATGCCTGGTTGAAAGGGGTTGGCTTTGACAGACTGCGCGTGTACGCCACTGCCCAGAACCCATTCGTGATGTTCTCGCCTTACCACAAAGAGTCCGGAATGGATCCTGAGACCAACTCGTATGGCGACGAGAATGCGGCAGTGACCACCTCTTACCAGAGACGTCTGTTAACGTTGGGTACTAACGCGCCTGCCACGCGCAGCTACCTGGTTGGTTTAAATGTTACTTTCTAAATTAGACTTCAATGAGACGAATTAATATAAAAGCATTTGTAGGAGCGGCCGTGATCTCGATGTTTTCGGTGGGGTGCTCTGATATTCTGGAAGAAGAACCACGCAGTATTTACGAGCCAAGTTTCTTCCAAACAGAGAAAGGGGTTTACGGGGGGCTTACCTCTATGTACGCACACCTGCGCTACATCTACGGACAAGCGTACTACTATAATGCCACTCTCACTGGTACCGATGAGGTGACCTATGCCAGAGATGCGGATGAAAACTTCCGGGTAATGGACTTGTCTAACCAGGGCAACATTACCGCTACCAACAGCCGGGCCGATGTTCTTTGGGGAGCTGCTTTCCCTAACATCAACACCGCCAGTGGTATCATTGAAAACGCGGCTGCGGTAGGGACCATTTCACCAGCGCTCATTGCCGAAGCCAGATTCTTTCGCGCTTTTGATTATTTCCAACTAGTGCAAACCTTCGGGGGAGTGCCTCTGGATTTAGGGGCAGGGGAGTTGAAGTTCAACAGAAACCCGGTAAGAACCTCAGTGCGCAATACCGTTCCCGAAGTATATACCAAAGCCATCTTCCCAGATCTACTAACAGCCATCAACGATCTGCCTGAAAGAGGCCGGGTAACCGGCGGCGCTACCAAAACGCTTGCCCGCCTGTATCTGGCAAAAGCGTACCTGACCTACGGTTGGTGGTTGGAGAACCCCAACAACATTCCAACGTATCCTGCCACCCAGCGGGTAGACCCAGATGGACATAATGCCCAGTGGTATTTCCAGCAGGCCTATGACCTTGCCACCACCGCTATTGACAACCCGGGGCCGTTCCGTTTGCAGAATACCTATTATGATGTAAACCTGGGATCAAACGACCGGAACAGCGAAATTTTGTTGTACGCTGACCATACTGAGAAAAGCGAGTTCTACAACGGGGGTAGCCTTACCTTCGGAAGTGGCGGGGCTCCTGATAACTTCGCCGGCTGGATGATGACCTGGAACTACACTAACATCAGAAGTGGAACCAATCCAGACGGAAGCGCGCCTATCAGTTCTGTGCAGCGGGAAGCTTCTCAGGATTTGGGACGTCCCTGGACGCGTATGGCACCTACCATCAACGTGATTGAGAACACTTTCGCAGATAAAACCAATGACTCCCGCTACGATGGTACCTTTACTACCGTTTACCGGGCAAACTGGCCAAAAGGAGGTGGAAACAACATTCCTCAGGTAGTGTACAATGCCAACAATCTACCGGTTCGCCCGGGTGAGCCAATCCTGACTTTCCTGAACGAAGAACCAGCTACTCCCATTGCCTATCCTACTGGGGCAGGTAAAAGCAACATTGGGGCTGGGGAATTACCCGGAAGAGCCGATTACGTGATTGGACCACGAGGTATCAGCAGAATAGTCTATCCAAAACTATGGAAATTAGGTACCTACCGTACCGATAATGGAAGTGGGTTAGGACAGCCAAACGCTGGTAGTACCCGTCCGTTCAACATCGCCAAGTTCTCTGAGTTCTACTTTATAGCCGCAGAGGCCGCAGTGAAGGGAGCTACCACCCAGCCAGGGAAAAGTGCCTATGATCTGATCAACGTGATCCGGGCAAGGGCAGGAAAGTGGCGTTGGAACAACAACGGAAACACAGCTCAGGTGCAGGACAACAGTGCTGCCATGATCGCTGCCACACCTACCACCATAGACATTAACTACATCCTGGCAGAGCGTTCGCGGGAGTACTATGGCGAAGGCTACCGTTGGTTTGACCTGGTGCGTACCCAGAAATGGCAGGAACTTGCCTCCACTTACCAGATTGGCGGTAACAACTACGGAGAGCACACGCCTATAACAGTAACGCGTAACATCCAACCATTCCATTATCTACGCCCTATCCCACAAGGGCAGTTAGATGCGATGGAAATGAGCGCGGCTGAAAAGGCTGCTTACCAAAACCCTGAATACATGTAATTTAAATTACCATTATAAAAAGATTGGCTGCCCTAAAGAAGCAGCCAATCTTTTTAATAAGCTTCTTAAACTCTGTTTTAGTAGTGTTTTTTGGAACCAAGGTAAAACTTAGTGGGTGGTAGGTGAAATCCTTAAGGTTTTGCTTTGCCAGTACCATTGATTGCTTTTCTTTACTAAGGCTTTTCACTTGTGGTGAAACCCAATTGCTCATGGATGATTACCTTGCCAGTCATCTCCACCCAATAACTTTCATACAAAGGTGAATTCAAAAACAGCTCTGTTTTTAAGAAAACGATTCATAAGAATGAAAAAACAACTTCTACAGATTGGTTTTCTTATGCTGCTTTGCCTCAGCATGGCTTTGCCTTCCAAAGGTCAAAAAGCAATAAACCCCATTGTGTTTGCCGATGTGCCCGACATTGCGGTGATACGGGTAGGCGATTCCTATTACATGAGCAGTACCACCATGCACATGAGCCCGGGCTTGCCCATCATGAAGTCAAAAGACCTGGTAAACTGGCGGTTGGTCAATTATGCTTATGATACGCTGGCCAATGTGGAGGAACTGAATCTACAAAATGGGAAAAGCACCTATGGAAGAGGTTCCTGGGCCAGCAGTCTGCGGTTTCATAAGGGTACGTACTACGTCACTACCTTCGCCCAGACAACCGGTAAAACCTATATCTATACCACCCAAAACATAGAAAAAGGACCCTGGAAAGTGTCTTCGTTTAAACCTTCCTACCATGACCATACACTGTTCTTTGATGATGACGGACGCACTTATCTGGTGTATGGGGGTGGCAAGTTGAGATTAGTGGAACTCAAAGAGGACCTTTCCGGTGCCAAAGAAGAAACTGACCGGGTATTGATTGAAAATGCGAGTGCACCGGCCGGACCCAACGTTGGCCTTCCCTCTGAAGGATCTCAGTTGTTCAAAGTGAACGGAAAATACTACCTGTTCAACATCGCTTGGCCTAAAGACGGCATGCGGACCGTGGTAGTGCATCGGGCTGATAAAATCACCGGACCTTATGAAGGGAAAGTAGTTCTGCAGGACAAAGGCGTAGCGCAGGGTGGATTGATTGATACTCCTAACGGGGAATGGTTTGCTTACCTGTTCCGGGATTATGGTGCCGTGGGCCGTATTCCGTATTTGGTACCCGTAAAATGGGAAAACGGCTGGCCCGTCTTAGGCATTAATGGAAAAGTGCAGGATGAACTGAACCTACCCGCTAGCAAAGGCCTGATCCCCGGTATTGTGGCCTCTGATGAATTCAGCCGTAGAAAAAACGAACCTGCCTTGCCCTTGGTGTGGCAATGGAACCACAACCCAGATAATACCCTTTGGTCTTTTTCAGAGCGAAATGGCTATCTTAGGCTGAAAACGGGCTCAGTGACCAACGACTTTTTGCTGGCCCGCAACACCCTCACCCAACGCACCATTGGGCCAGAAAGCACCGGCGCCACCGCTCTGGATATCTCCCGGATGAAAGAAGGAGATTTCGCCGGCCTTGCCCTGCTGCAGCAGAAATACGGGTTGGTTGGGGTTAAAATGGAGAAGGGCGCTAAGTACCTAGTGCAAGTGAATGCCCAATCCGGGAGCCCAACCGAGGAAGCAAGGGTGCCTCTCCATCAGAAAACGGTGTACCTGAAAGCAGAATGTGATTTCCATGACCGCCGCGATGTGGCCAATTTTTACTATAGCTTGGATGGGAAGACTTGGGTTAAGCTTGGCCAACCCTTAAAGATGGCCTACACCATCCCGCACTTTATGGGCTACAGGTTTGGGCTTTTCAATTACGCCACCCAAACCTCAGGCGGTTACGTGGATTTTGATTACTTCCATATCACCAATCAGATAAGTAATGAAAGTAAAGTACCCTCTGCAAAAGTAAACCCCTAGTCCCTTTGTGGTCATTTTTATAAAAACACCCATGAAACAAAGAAGCCTTCTTACAAGAGCGTTTTTAATTTTTACCTGTTGCCTCGGTCTTCTAAACCAGGCCGTCTTTGCGCAGGACAACCAAAAGTTTAAGAACCCTATCTTGGCAGGTTTTTACCCAGACCCAGCCATTTGCCGGGTAGGGGAAGACTATTACCTCATTCTTTCCACTTTTGCTTATTTCCCCGGGGTGCCCATTTTCCACAGCAAAGACCTGGTGAACTGGAACCAGATCGGCAATATCCTGGACCGGCCCGAGCAGCTTAACCTGGAGAAGCACCGGATCACCCGAGGCATCTTCGCCCCAACCATTTCTTACCATAATGGCGTCTATTACATGGTCACCACCCTTATTGACAGGGGTGGGAATTTTGTGGTGACTGCCACCAATCCGGCTGGTCCTTGGTCAAACCCGGCCTGGTTGAAAGATGTGCATGGCATTGACCCTTCCTTGTTTTTTGACGACGACGGCAAGGCCTACATCATCTACAACAGCGATGCGCCAGACAACAAACCGCTCTATGAGGGCCACCGCACCATCAAAATGCAGGAGTTTGACTACAAGAACCTTAAAACCACCAGTGAGCCCATCATCTTGGTAAACGGGGGCGTGGACATCTCCAAAAAACCGGTCTGGATTGAGGGGCCGCACCTCTACAAAAAAGATGGCTACTACTACCTCATGGCAGCCGAGGGCGGTACCAGCGTGAACCACTCCGAAGTAGTTCTCAGAAGCAGAAAAGTGAACGGGGAGTACATTCCCAACCCTAATAACCCTATCCTGACGCAGCGCCATCTGCCCGCCAATCGGAAGAATCCTGTCTCAGCCACCGGCCACGCCGATCTGGTGCAGACGCAGAATGGCGAGTGGTGGGCCGTTTTCCTGGCTACCCGACCTTACGATACCGAGGATCATTATAACATCGGCCGCGAAACTTTCCTGGCGCCTGTGGAGTGGAAAGATGGCTGGCCCATCATCAATCCCGGCCATGAGGAGGTGCAGTACGCTTACCAACGGCCAAAGCTCCCCTTGGGCAAAGCACCCAAGCTTCCGGTGAATGGCAACTTCACGTTTAGAGAAGATTTCAAGGAGAGCAAACTGCCTTTGTACTGGTTGACGCTTCGGGCACCAGGTACCCAGTGGTATAGCCTGAGCAAACCCTCGGGAAGCCTGACGCTGGATGTAAGACCCGAGACGGTATCCGGACTTGATAACCCTTCGTTTATCGCCAGAAGGCAACAGCACCTTTACGGCAATGCCAGCACCAAAATGGAGTTCAAGCCCGCTTCTTCCGATGAGTTCGCCGGATTGGTGGCCCTGCAGAGCGAGACGCATTATTATGCCTTGGGTAAAACCATCGCAAACGGCAAAGAAGTAGTGCAGCTGCGCAAGTCGCAGGACGTGACGAAGCCAAACACACCGGAAAATACCGTGCTGGCCGAGGCTCCTTTAAACCCAAAAGACCTGAACATGCCACTTTACTTGAAGGTGGATTTCAAAGCCGGTAAGTACGCCTTTTACTATGGCACCAAAGAAGGCGACTGGACGCTGCTGCAAGACAACGTAGACGGAACCTTCCTGAGCACGCGTGCGGCTGGCGGGTTTGTGGGTGTAACCCTGGGCATGTACGCCACCTCCCAAGGAAAACCCTCCAACGGAAAAGCCACCTTTGACTGGTTCCATTACGAAGGCAAAGACCCTATTTACGAAAACACTGCATCGGTAAAAGCAAAGTAGCTGAAAGCGGGTGCTTTTAGGCTATTTTCCTGAAAACCCAGGCAAACCAATAAGTGCTAGATTACCCCAGTTTTACCTCAAACAGGTAAGATCAAGTCATATTTAAAGAACCATTTTATGTCATTACTTCAAAGCTGGAGATGGTACGGACCCAATGATCCAGTGACTCTGCAGGATGTGAAACAAGCCGGGGCTACCGGTATTGTGAGTGCCTTACACCATGTTCCCCACGGCGCCGTTTGGCCCCTGGAGGTAATCCAGGAGCGGAAACGCATTATTGAGGAAAGCGGCCTTACCTGGGCTGTGGTGGAAAGCGTGCCGGTACATGAATCCATCAAAACCCGCACCGGCAATTATGAGCAGTATTTAGAAAATTACCGCCAATCCTTGCGCAACCTGGCTGCCTGCGGCCTGAAGACCATCTGCTACAACTTCATGCCCGTGCTTGACTGGACCAGAACCAACCTGGCGCTGGAGATGTGGAACGGGGCCAAAGCCCTCTACTTTGACTGGTCTGATCTGGCCGTGTTTGACCTGTTTATCCTGAAAAGAGAAGGAGCCGAGCAGGACTACGCGCCTGAAGTGGTGCAACAGGCCAAGGAAAGATTCAACACATACTCACAGCAGCAACTGGATGAACTGAGCGAGATCATCCGGATGGGCGTTCCCATGGAAGGCTACATTGAGCTGGAGCACCTAACCCAGAGCATCGAGATCTACAAGAACATAGGCCACGCGGGCTTGCGCGAGAACCTGGCCTACTTCCTGGAATCGATTATGGACGTTTGTGAGGAAAACGGCCTCAAAATGACCATTCACCCAGATGATCCGCCTTATCCAATTCTGGGCTTGCCGCGCATCGCTTCCAACAAAGAAGACCTGGAGTTCATCATCAAGCGGGTAGACCGCGAACCCAACGGCATCTGTTTCTGCACGGGTTCCCTGGGAGCCGGGCCGCACAACAACCCGGTAGAAATCCTGAAATCAGTGGGGCACCGCGTGTACTTTGCGCACCTGCGCAACGTGAAGAAAGACGCCATGGGCAACTTCTATGAGTCTGACCACCTGGCCGGCGATGTAGACATGTATGGCGTGATGCGTGAGCTGGTGGCCATTAACCGCGAGAGACAGGAGCCCATTCCGTTCCGGCCAGATCACGGGCACCAGATGCTGGATGACCTGCACAAAGTCACCAACCCGGGTTACTCGGCCATTGGTCGTTTGAGAGGACTGGCAGAGCTGCGCGGATTAGAGATGGGTATTGAAAGAACTATTTACGGTAACAGCTAATTTCTTATGCAAGAGAGCTTCATTCTCCCGTCTTCCGTTGCTCCTCGTAGTCCGCAGCCTTCATTGAACACGTTTCTGAATGAAGATTTCCTCTTGCAGACCGAAACCAGCAAGCAACTGTACCATGGGTATGCCAAAGGCCTGCCCATCATTGATTACCATTGTCACCTGTCGCCAGAGGCCATCGCGGCCAATGTCAATTACGCCAACATGACCCAGATCTGGCTGGCAGGTGACCATTACAAGTGGCGGGCGCTGCGCACGCTGGGCCTGGAGGAAAAATACATCACCGGCAAGGCCACAGACGAAGAGAAGTTTGTGAAGTGGGCCTCGGCGGTGCCGTATACCGTTCGCAATCCTTTGTACCACTGGACCCACATGGAACTGCAGAACCCGTTTGGGGTAGACGAGTTGCTCACTGAGTTCAATGCCCTTGAGGTGTACGAGCACTGCAACGGGCTGCTGCAGAAACCAGAATTTACCCCGCAAGGCCTCCTGACGCACTTTGGGGTTGAAATGGTGGGCACCACCGATGACCCTACTGATGATCTGGCGTACCATGAGCAGCTGGTAGAGTCTTCTTTCCAGACCAAAGTGTTGCCTTCCTTCCGGCCCGATAAAGTCCTGAATCTTTCCGGCGGAGAGGCGTTTCGCGACTACATCCGGCTACTGGCCAGCGTTACCGGCTCCGAGATCTTCAACCTGGACAGCCTGCTGGAAGCCTTGGAAAACCGGGTCAACTACTTCCACGCGCACGGCTGCCGCATCTCAGACCATGGCCTGACCAACCTGCCCTTGGGACAGGTATCGCTGCACCAATTGAACAAGGTGTTTACCGATGTACTGCAGGGCGATGACCGGGAAGCGGTTCAGTACCACGATGCCTTCGCCCGTTTTCTGCTGGTGGAGTTGGGCCGCATGTATTACCAGAAGGGCTGGGTGCAGCAATTCCACGTAGGAGCCATCCGGAACAACAATCGCCGCATGCTGCAAGTGAACGGTCCTGATACGGGGTATGACTCCATCGGGGATTATCCGCAGATCCACGCCATGGCCGATTTCTTCAACCAACTGGAACAGGAAAACTGCCTCACCAAAACCATCATCTACAACCTGAACCCCGCTGACAACGCAGCTTTTGCCACCATGATCGGGAACTTCCAGGGAGGCGGCATTAAAGGCAAGATGCAGTTCGGTTCGGCGTGGTGGTTCCTGGATAACCTGGATGGCATGAAGCAGCAGCTAGATGCTTTGTCCAGCATGGGGCTCATCAGCTGTTTCGTGGGCATGCTCACAGATTCTCGCAGCTTCCTGTCGTACTCCCGCCATGAGTATTTCCGGCGGTTGGTGTGCAACCTGCTAGGGGAGGAGATGGAGCGCGGTTTGTTGCCTATGGACCTGCCCTGGATGGGCAAAATGGTGCAGGACATCTGCTACTACAACGCCAAAAACTACTTTCCCTCTTAATTGATTTCCCCGCATGAAGTACGTCACTTTTACTCAAAACAGCTCAGAAACGCAGATCAGGCCTAAAGCCACTTGGCGAAAGCTGATTCTGGTGCTACTTATTTTGTTCGTGGCTCCGGCCGCTTTCGCGCTGGACGATGTTTCCTATGTCTCCAATCAGAAAAAGGGCAATGCCTTCCCGTTGGCAGAGTCTGGTAAAACAGCTTCTTTCTTCATCCATGAATCGGATTTTCCGGGTGTTATCAGGGCCCTGAAAGACCTGCAGGCCGATGTGCAGCGCGTAACCAAAACAGAGCCTGCTCTAACTGTTGGGAAGAAAACTCCTATAACCAAGACGCTGGTGCTGGTGGGGACGCTGGGCAAAAGCCCGCTCATTGATCAACTGGTGAAAAGCAAAAAGCTGGACGTAAAAGACTTGGCTGGCAAATGGGAAACCTTTGTGGTGCAGACTGTGAAGAAACCCATGAAAGGGGTTGACGAAGCCCTGGTAATTGTTGGTAGCGACAAACGCGGTACCATCTATGGCATTTATGACGTGTCTCAGCAAATTGGCGTGTCGCCGTGGTACTGGTGGGCCGATGTGCCGGTAAAGCAGCAGCAGAACTTGTATGTGCAGGAAGGCCGCCACTCCAAAGGGGAGCCAAAGGTGAAATACCGCGGAATTTTCATCAACGACGAAGCCCCGGCACTTTCCAATTGGGCTAAGCAGCAGTTTGGAGGGTTCAACCACAAGTTCTACGAGAAGGTATTTGAGCTGATTCTGCGCATGAAGGGCAATTACCTGTGGCCGGCCATGTGGGGCAGCGCCTTCAGCGACGATGACAAGATCAACCCGCAAACCGCCGATTTGTACGGGGTGGTGATGGGCACCTCGCACCATGAGCCGCTGGCCCGCGCCCATGACGAGTGGCGCCGCAACGGGGGCGGTCCCTGGAACTACAACACCAACGCCGAGAAACTGCGCGAGTTCTGGACCGGCGGCATCAAACGCATGAACGGCTTCGAGAACATCGTGACCGTGGGTATGCGCGGCGACGGCGACGAACCCATGAGCGAAGAAAGCAACATTGGGTTGCTGGAGCGCATCGTGGCCGACCAGCGCAAGATCATCTCTGAGGTCACCGGCAAAGACGCTTCGCAAATACCGCAGCTGTGGGCTTTGTACAAAGAAGTGCAGGACTACTATGACAAAGGCATGCGCGTTCCTGATGACGTAACTCTGTTACTGGCCGATGACAACTGGGGAAATATCCGTAAACTACCAAAACCAGGAGAAAAACAGCACTCCGGTGGGTACGGCATCTACTACCACTTTGACTACGTGGGCGGCCCTAGAAACTATAAATGGCTCAATACGAACCCCATTCCGCGTATTTGGGAACAGATGCACCTGGCCTACCAGCACAAAGCCGACCGCATCTGGATTGTGAACGTGGGCGACATCAAACCCATGGAGTTCCCCACGGAGTTCTTCCTGGATTACGCCTGGAACCCAGAAAAGTGGCCCGCCGAGCGCCTAGAGGAATACACCCGCTTGTGGGCCGAGCGCCAGTTTGGACCCGAGCACGCTTCGGCTATTGCCCAGATGCTCTCTAAATACACTAAATACAACAGCCGCCGCAAGCCAGAGCTGCTGTCTCCTAACACCTACAGCCTCACCAACTACCAGGAAGCCGAAAGGGTAGTAGCCGATTATAACCGCTTGGCTCAGGAAGCGGAGCGCATCAACGCCGCCCTGCCGGCCGAGTACCGTGATGCGTACTACCAATTGGTGCTGTTCCCCATCAAAGCCTGCGCGAATTTGAACGAGCTGCACGTGACCACAGGGCTCAACCGGTTTTACGCCAGCCAGGGCAGAAACACTACCAATGACATGGCTGCCAAAGTGAAGCGCTTGTTTGAGAAAGACGCTGAACTGACGGAGTATTTCCACAAGAACATTGCCGGCGGTAAGTGGAACCACATGATGTCACAAACGCACATCAGCTACACCTATTGGCAGCAGCCCGAAAAAGACGTGATGCCGGAAGTGAAGCAACTTTCTGTTCCTACCGCCGCAGATATGGGCGTGGCCGTGGAAGGCTCCGCACAATGGTGGCCGCAGGCGAAAGAAGCTGCTCTGCTGCCGGCTTTCTCGCCGTACCAGAAACAAGGCCATTACCTGGAAATCTTCAACCGCGGTCTGCAACCGTTTGATTACACCATCAAAGCCAGCGCTCCGTGGCTTAAGGTATCGCAGGAGAAAGGCACCGTAGCGAAAGAGCAGCGCCTGTGGGTGAGCGTAGATTGGGCCAACGTACCAGCCGGTCCGCAGCGCGCCTCGCTGACCATTACGGGTCCTAAAGGAAAAAGCGTGACGGTACAAGCTACTGTGGAACCAGCGCTAACCACAGCCAACCCCTCCGAGGGCTTTGTGGAGAGCAACGGCTACGTTTCCATAGAGGCAGAGCACTTCACCGGTGCCGTGAACGGAGACAACATCCAATGGCAGTTGATCCCGGATCTGGGTCGCACCGCTTCGGCTATGACCACTGTACCGGTTACTGCTCCTAGCCAGACACCCGGCGGAAACAGTCCGCACCTGCAGTACAAAGTGTACCTGCAGAAAGGCGGCGAGGTAAACGTACAGGTGATGCTAGCTCCAACCCTAAATTTCCATAACACCCAAGGGCTGCGCTATGCCATCTCCTTTGACGATGAAAAGCCGCAGATCATCAACATCCACACTGATAAGTCTGAGCGCGAGTGGAACAAGAACGTGGCCAACAACATCAACCTGACCATCTCCAAACACCAGTTAACCAAACCGGGCGAGCACGTGCTCAAGTTCTGGATGGTAGATTCTGGTGTGGTGCTGCAGAAGATTGTAGTAGATGCCGGTGGGTTGAAACCCAGCTACCTGGGACCACCAGAGGGTGCCAACTTATCTGCAAAGCAAGCGAAGTAAATGCGTATTGGGCCTGTTTTTAAATAATCAGGCCCAATACGCTTTGGGAGAAAGGGAAGCTCCGGCTTGGGGTCTAAAATCTTTAATCAACATTGATGTCTCTAGGTGAATATTTATGTTTAACGAGATTGGTGATGATCTTGCTATTTGGTATCCTTTAGTTCTAAAAAGGAGTAAAGAAACAAGACGATTTAATCTAGATTTTAAATAATTGTCATTATAACATTTATTTAAAACTTATCTTTAAATTGAACTCCAGATCTGAACAAGATTGGGTAGATCAGATTGAAAAAAGAAACCTAAAAACAGCATACTATGAAGTTTTTCATTGACACGGCCAACCTGGCCCACATCAAAGAAGCCCATGATCTGGGTATTCTGGACGGCGTAACCACCAACCCGTCTCTCATGGCCAAAGAAGGTATCAAGGGAGAACAGGCTACTTTGGATCACTACAAGGCAATATGTGAGATTGTAGACGGTGACATCAGTGCCGAAGTACTTTCCACTGACTTCGATTCCATGGTAGAGGAAGGCAAAATCCTGGCGGCTTTGCACCCCAATATTGTGGTGAAAGTACCTATGATCAAAGACGGCCTTAAAGCCATTAAGTACTTCACCGATAACGGTATTAAAACCAACTGTACACTGGTGTTCTCTGCAGGACAGGCAATTTTGGCCGCCAAAGCCGGTGCTACCTATGTGTCTCCGTTCTTGGGGCGCGTGGATGACATTGGTTGGGATGGAGTGCAGTTGATTGAGCAGATTGCTAATATCTACGCTATTCAAGGGTACTCTACCCAAATCCTGGCGGCCTCTATCCGTAGCTCCATGCACATCGTGAAATGTGCTGAGGCCGGGGCGCATGTCTGCACCTGTCCGCTAGAGCCGATTTTGGGCTTGTTGACACACCCACTTACCGCCAGTGGATTAGCAAAATTCGTGGCAGATGCTGAAAAAATGAAGGAGATCATGCACCAAGCTTAGTGCTGGATGGAACCTTTGTTTTCGTAAGGTAAATAGAATCGGGCCCTGAAAAGCCCGATTTTTTTTGTGCAGGTCCTTTTTGGCCAGGTTTGTAGAAATCAGGGCTAAAACTGCTTGTAAGGATTAAAAATAGGGCTGTTTGAAAGAAAGGTTTCTATCCAAAAGTAACATTTAGAATAAGAAAAAGGCTGCCTCCAATAGAAGCAGCCTTTTTTATTTAGGTACATGAAAAAACAAATTGAGTGTTGACAGACAACTCTTATTTGGGAAGAACAAGATCCATGCACCATGGGGCTAGCTCATGTTCCTCCTTTATAGTTTATTCAAGGTGAGGCGTTTTCAATCTAGGCTTCACCGTTTAAAGTCTAACCTGGAAGTTAGAACTCCAAGCAAAAGAGACTAAATGAACCGGTTGATCAGATTCTCTAAGTACTCTTGACGACCGCTTTGCAGGGTTGGCTCACCTTGCTCAATCGCGTAAGCGCGTAGATCCTCCAGCTTCAGTTTTCCTTGCTCAAACTCCTGGCCTTTGCCGCTGTCAAAAGAAGCGTAACGCTCCTGACGGATTTTGAGGTAATCAGAGTTTTGCAGGATGTTGTCAGCGGTGATCAGGGCACGGGCGAAGGTATCGGCACCACCAATGTGAGCGTAGAACAAGTCTGCTGGGTCAGTAGAGTTTCTTCTGATTTTAGCGTCAAAGTTCACGCCACCGCCTTGCAAGCCACCAGCCTCCAGGAAGATCAGCATGGCTTCGGTCAACTCGTTCAGGTTATTCGGGAACTGGTCAGTATCCCAGCCATTCTGGTAGTCGCCGCGGTTGGCATCTACAGAACCCAGCATACCAGCGTCAGCTGCCACCTGAAGTTCGTGTTGGAAGGTGTGGCCCGCCAGAGTGGCGTGGTTTACTTCGATGTTGATTTTGAAATCATCCAATAAGTTATGCTGACGCAGGAACCCGATCACGGTAGCGCAATCGTAGTCGTACTGGTGCTTGGTAGGCTCCATCGGCTTAGGTTCAATGAAGAAGGTACCTTTGAATCCTTGGGCACGGGCATAGTCTTTCGCGGAGTGCAGGAAGCGGGCCAGGTGCTCTTGCTCGCGTTTCATGTTGGTGTTCAGCAGGGTCATGTAGCCTTCACGACCACCCCAGAACACGTAGTTCTCACCACCTAAGGCAATCGTCGCATCCAGGGCTGCTTTCACCTGGGCGGCAGCGTGCGTCAATACATGGAAATCTGGGTTGGTAGAGGCGCCGTTCATGTAACGCTGGTGCGAGAACACGTTGGCAGTACCCCAAAGCAGTTTCACGCCGCTTTCGGCTTGTTTCTGCTTCGCGTACTCTACCATGGTCTGCAAACGACGCTCGTTTTCTACAATGTCATTGCCATAATCAACCACATCCACATCATGGAAGCAATAGTACGGCATGCCCATTTTGGTGATGAACTCAAACGCAGCGTCCATTTTGGCTTTGGCGCGCTCAATCACATCGGAGCTCTCATCCCAGGCGAAGTTCAAGGTAGGACCTCCGAATGGATCAGAACCGTTGGCGTTAAATGAGTGCCAGTAGGCCACAGAGAACTTGAAATGTTCTTTCAAAGTTTTGCCTGCTACCACACGGTTTTCGTCGTACCAGCGGTACGCCAACGGGTTGTCTGACTCCAGCCCTTCAAATTTTATTTGGCCAATGCCTTTAAAGTACTCCTTGTCTCCTAATGTTAGATTTGCCATGGTTTGGTATTTATGGTGTTAAAATTAGTCTTAATTGTTTCTTTAATAAAGCGTTCCACTCCTGGTACTCCGCCTCGTAGGCTTCGGTCTGGGTAGGCTCAATCACTTTCAGGCGCTCAAACCGGCTGAAGGCTTCCTGCGCAGAGCTAAAGGCTTTGGCTCCAATGCCCGCTCCTAAAGCGGCTCCTACGCTTCCATCGTTCTGGTACAGTTCCACGGGTACGCCGGTGGCGTTGACAAAGGCTCGGGCAAACAAGTCGCTCAGGAACATGTTGGCGTTTCCGGCCCTGATTACCTGAGGGTTCATGCCGTTCTCCCGCATGATGTCTAACCCGTAGCGGAAAGTAAAGGCGATGCCTTCCTGCACAGCCCTGAAAATATGGGCTTTGGTATGTAAGTTAAAGTTTAAGTTATGGAACTGCGCCCCGATGATGCGGTTGTTGAACACGCGCTCGGCCCCATTCCCGAATGGGAAAATGCGCAAACCGTTACTACCTACCGGGGTTTTCAGGGCTTCCTCGTTCATCTGCGGGTAGGAGAGGCCTTGCCCCATGTTTTCCTTCACCCAGCTGTTCATGATGCCCGTGCCGTTGATGTTCATGAGCACGCCCACGCGCTTGGAGTCTGGGGCATAGTTCACGTGCGCAAAGGTGTTCACGCGCGACTGCGGGTCATACACCAACTGGTCACTCACCCCGTAAATCACCCCCGAGGTGCCAGCCGTGGCCGCTACTTCGCCGGGATTAAGCACGTTCAAGGAAAGCGCATTGTTGGGTTGGTCTCCTGATTTATAGGAAACCGGGATACCTGCCGTCAGGGATAAAGAGGAGGCAATGTCAGGCTTTACTTCGCCGTGCGAAGAGAATAAAGGCCGTACCTCAGGGATGATGTCCTGACTGAAACCGAAGAAGTTCATCACATCCTCAGACACTTCGTCTTTCTGGAAATCCCAGAAAATACCTTCTGACAAGGCCGATACGCTGGTAGTGATCTCGCCGGTGAGTTTCATAGCGATGTAGTCGCCGGGCAGCATGATCTTGTAAATTTTGCTGAACGTTTCAGGCTCGTTTTCCTTTACCCAGGCCAATTTGGCGGCGGTGAAGTTACCCGGTGAGTTCAGCAAGCGCGAAAGGCTTTGTTCCTGGCCAATGTGCTCCAGCGCTTTTTGACCATACGGCACTGCGCGGCTGTCACACCAGATGATGGATTCCCGCAGCACCTCCTGGTTTTGGTCCACAATTACCAAGCCGTGCATCTGGTAAGCGATCCCAATGGCACCGATATCAGCAGGGTTGTACGCACCAGAGGCATTTACTTTCTGGATGGCTTTTTGGGCATGCTCCCACCACATCTCAGGCGACTGCTCGGCCCAACCTGGTTGCAAGGAATTGATTTTGGACTCAGTTTCTGGAAACTGAGCCGAAGCCAGGCTTTTCTGCGTGGCCGCGTCTACCACTGAAGCTTTGATGGAGGAGGTACCTACGTCTATTCCTAATAGGAGCATATATTACGTTATATTTTCAAACCAATGTCAGACGTAGGCCAGAGCAAAACTTCTGAATAGACCGGTCTGCTGCCGATGTTTGTGCCAACGTTGGCATAAGTTTAAGGTAAAAATTCCAGATTATGAAATCCTTGAGCTAAAAACCGGCAGTTTTTAAGAAAAAGAGGATGTAAACCTAGTGAAAAGCTCATCTTAAGTAAATAATTAAGTAGTTTATAGTTAAGGTTTTACTACAAACCTCAGTTTTTGTTTTTAAGTCATTGCCTAAATTGTCTTTCTGCTTTGAGGCGCTTTCTGCGAAAAGGGGCTTTAAAAGCAAAGTATTTTGAATAGCTTTAAGGACTTAAAAATGAACAGGTAAGTACTTTTTGCACGCAGTAAATCCCTTGAAGAAGACAACCATACATGATATTGCACGGGAATTAGACGTGACCTTCTCTACGGTGGCCCGGGCACTCAACGACCATCCGGCCATCAGCGCGGCTACCAAAGCAGCCGTCCTGGAAACGGCCAAACGCCTAAATTACCAGCAGAACAAACTGGCCTCTTCGCTGCGATCGGGACGGACCAACGTTATCGGGATCATCGTGCCCAGCCTGGATACCAGCTTCTTTAGTTCGGTGGTGCATGGGATTGAGCGGGTTATGAACGAGAACGGTTACAGCATGCTCCTATTCCAGACCGGTGAGTCACTCTCGCAGGAGCAGAAAGGGATTGAGACGTTTTTGCAGTCCAGGGTGGATGGGATCATCTCCTCTGTTTCGGGGGAAATTGAGGGACGGGAGTTCTATGAGCAGATCAGTAAACGCCAGGTGCCGCTGTTGTTCTTTGACCGGGCCATCAATGAATTACCGGTACCGTCAGTGACCATCAATGACTACCAAGCCGGGTTTGTGGCCACGCAGCACTTGATTGACCAGGGCTACAAAAGCATCGCGCACTTCACCACAGACCGTAACCTGACCATTTTCAAGGAGCGCTTTAGGGGTTACCGCGATGCCTTGGAGAAAAACAACCTTCCGGTACAGGAGAAGCTTATCTTCAAAGGCAGGCTATCCCTTGATTTCGGGAAAGAGTCAATCCTGAAGGTATTAGAGGGAAAAGAAGAAGTGGATGCCGTGTTTGCCGCTGAGGATTACACTGCCATGGGGGCGCTGCAGGTTTTACTGGAGAGAGGAATCAAGGTGCCCGAGGAGATGGGGGTGATGGGCTTTGCCAACGAAGCTTTTGGCGCCTTCGTGACACCTTCGCTTTCTACCGTTGACCAGCAAACCATAAAGATGGGAGAGGAGACCGCTCACCTGTTCCTGAAGTTGATCGGGAACAAAGATTTCTACGGCACTACCCCAGAACGCATTGTCTTAGACCCCATCCTGATTCCGCGTAAATCTTCCCAGCCAAGGTAAGCTCTGAAGAGGGCTTTATTAGGAGCATGCCAATTCAAGAGCGGTGCTTGTCTTTGCCTTAATTAATATGTTAATAAGGTGAAGGTTTATATAACAGCTTGTTCTAAGCAGGAGTAGAGATTCAGAGAAACTTGCCTTACTTTTGTACCTCTATGGGGTTGATCATTGCATCGTTGGCGTCGGGGAGTAACGGGAACTGCTATTACATAGGTAATGAGCAGGAGGCTGTGTTGGTAGATGTGGGGATTTCGTGCCGGGAAACCGAAACCAGGATGAAACGGCAGGGCCTTTCCATTGACAAAGTAAAAGCTATTTTCATCTCGCACGAGCACTCTGACCATATCAAAGGGCTGCCCGTACTGGCCAAGAAGTATAGAATTCCTGTTTATATTACCCCGGCCACCCTCAACAACATGCGGTTCGGGTTGGACCACCAACTGGTAAATTCTTTTCTGGCCTACGAACCTGTGCAAATAGGAGGGCTTTCTGTTTTAGGGTTCCCCAAATTTCATGATGCCGCAGACCCGCACAGCTTCCTCATCTCTGGAGAAGGAATAAATATTGGGGTTTTCACCGATATTGGAGCACCCTGTGACCACGTGATTCGGCAATTCCAACTGTGCCATGCCGCTTTCCTGGAAACAAACTACGACGATGAATTGCTGGACAAAGGCCATTATCCGTACCACCTAAAAGTCCGGATCAGGGGGAATCATGGGCACCTTTCTAACCGGCAAGCACTAAATCTGTTTACCGGGTACAAGCCAAGTTTCATGAGCCACGTGCTGCTGGGGCACCTTTCTAAAGACAACAATTGCCCTACCCTGGTAAAAGACCTATTCACTTCCCACGCAGCCGGTACCCAGGTTGTGGTAGCCTCCAGGTATGAAGAAACCTCGGTGTACCACATTACCGGCGAACCAGTGGTAATACCTCCTTTTTCCCCAGCTTTACCTACGCCATTGCTGAAACGGAAGCCCGTCAAAAATCAAGATCAGCTAACCCTGGAATTGTTTTAGAAGCAAATTGGGCTTTGAAAGAAGCTGATTTTAGGCGCTTTTCTTAGAAAGCCTACCAAAACGATTTTCTATCCTGCTTGTATAAGGCTGTCCCTTTGCTTTAGAAGGACTTGTTTTTCAAGAGGCTTTTAGCGTCAATCATACCAGATATAAAAGACCATTTTTGAAGGATAAGCCGAAAATTTACTTTATAAAACCGAGCACATTTTTCGCTCTTTCCCTTTTGTTTTTAAGGGTAAAAACAATCTGTTTCTCTACTTAAGCTATCCTATTTTGGGGCTTGTTCAGGGAAAGGAAAAGGTATTCACCTCACTTCTTGTTCAAATTTTCAAACCCTATAAATGCTTCCTACGTTTTGATACTCATGTACCACAAATTATAATCTATTAAAACTATGGACGTATCAAGCATCAAAGAAGCAGCTGATAACTACAACCCAGACCATAAAGAAGGACCAGTAGCTCGTAGCATTGAAGAGTATACTGCCAAGTTGCCTTCTGACCTTTTCCTGTGGGCCGCCCTTGGCTCCATGGCAGTGTCTGCTACCTTGAAAATCATGAAAAAGGATGATGAAGCCCTGTTTGTAGGACAGTGGCCAGCTCCATTCTTGTTATTAGGCCTTTACAACAAATTAGTAAAAGTGAAAGGCTCTGATGGCGAAAAAGACGGACCAGAGCGTCCGGAAGGCGCTAACGCCGAGGTTAGAAACGCTGGAAAATAATCTGGCTTTATTCTAAAACAACAAAGGGGAAGCTTCTGCTTCCCCTTTGTTGTTTTCAGGCTTTTTAGGCAAAACAAGACTGAATCTGTACCCTAGTTGACAAGGACTTTGATAGAGGTAAGGCAACTCTTCCGGGATTAGGGTTGTGGTCTTTTCTTGGTTCCTCGGGTGGGTACTGCAGAAAGTGGATCATCGGGCCAATGGTGTTTGGGGTAGCGGCCTCTCAAATCTTTACGCACGTCAAAATACCCGGTGCTCCAGAAACTTCGCAGGTCGCGGGTAACTTGCACGGGTCGTGAGGCCGGGGAAAGCAGGTGCATGAGCACGGGTACCCTACCACCCCCAACGCGCGGAGTATCCAACATCCCGAAAACTTCTTGTAGCCGAACTGCCAACACAGGCGTTGTAGGGTCTGTGTAATCCACACCAATCCTGGACCCACTGGGCACCTCCAGGTGCGATGGAGCCAACCGGTCCATCTCCTGCCGCTGCTCCCAGGTAAGATCAGCCAGCAAGATTTCTTTGAAGTCTAGCCGGGCAACCTGTTCCAGCGTTCTCAAGCCAACCAGATGCGGTAAAAGCCAGTCCTCCATCGTTCCTTCCAAAGCAGTAAAGTTGATATCAGGCCATTGCTCCGGGTCTAGCTGGTGCAGGAAGGTAAGCCGCTTTAAGGTCTTTTGGGCCTCCTCTGACCATGGCAGGCGTTCTATCCCTTTTTCTTTTAGAGCCTGTACCAATGCCTGTGCGGCCAGTTCCTGGTTGGGTTGGGTGATGGTAGTTTCCTCCAAGGTCAGGGCACCCATTCGGGTGATCTGGCGGGCAATGACTTTTTCTGAGGTAGAATCCCAACGTACTTCCTCTACCCGTTCCATCTGGTTGGCGAAATGGGTGAGCAACTCCACCTTGCTGACGGGCGCCGCCGTCAAGACCCGGGGTTTGGTGCCCAGTTCCATGTGGGCGATGGCGTAGAACTCCGCTTCGCCAAAGAGCTCGGTTTGCAGTGCCGCCCGCTGGCCAGAGATTAACCGGACCCGCCCGGAGGTTTCCCGCTGGGCAAGGCGATCGGGGTAGGCAAGGGCCGTTAATAAACCAGTGGCGCCGAAATTGATGGGGCTTCTTTTCTCCCGGATGCGCTGCCTCAGGTTTTGGGCTTGTTCCCGTATTTTCCGGACGGTGTTGCCATCCACCACGTAGCCAGGGGTGGGAGGTGATTGGCCGTCTAGTAGTTCCAGCCGCAAGGTTAAATCCGGGAGCGGATCAGCCCAAGAGATTTGCATCGGCTTCAGAATATCCCGGTCAGAGAGAAGGGCAGCGATCTCGCAGGCGGTGGCTCCTAACCCCAAAGCATGTCCGCGCACCACCAAATGGCCCAATCGCGGCGACAACCCCAGAGCCGCCAAGGCTTTCCCGTGTGCGGTGGCTTTGCCTGTTTTATCAAGTGCCTCCAAACGAATCAAAAGGTCGCGGGCAAGGGAAAGGGCGGGAGCAGGTGGGGTATCAAGCCACTTCAGATCAGAGACCTCCTGAGCACCCCAAATGGAAAGCTCTAAGGCCAAGCCGGTTAAATCGGCCTCACAAATCTCCGGAGTCTGCCGGTCGGCTAACTGAAGTTGATCGGCGGAAGACCACATCCGGTAACACACCCCCGGACCCAAACGCCCGGCCCGGCCCCGCCGTTGGTCTGCGGCCGCGCGGGAAACTGGGATAGTCGCCAGCGTGGTTAGCCCAATACGGGGGATAAACTTAGGAACCCGGGCAAAGCCGCCGTCAATGACCACTTTCACGCCTTCAATAGTCAAACTGGTCTCGGCAATGCTGGTGGCCAGCACAATCTTGCGCCTTCCTGCCGGGGCAGGTCGGATCGCGGCCAACTGCTGGGTGAGGTTTAGGTCGCCATGGAGGAGGTGCAGGTCAATGTTAGAAGCAAGTTTGCCTTCTAAAGCTTGGGCTACCCGCCGCATCTCTCCCATGCCAGGTAGGAAAACCAACACGTCACCCTCGGGTTCTTCCTGTAAGGCTTTTCTGATGGATTTCGGTAAAAGGTTCGTTAAACGCTCGGCGGGTTTTTGGCCGGCGGAGGCCATCTCAGCGGGGGAAAGGTAATGGGTCTCCACTTGGAACTGCCGCCCTTCGCTTTTCACCACGGGGGCTTCTAACCAGTTGGCGACGGAGGTGGCATTCAAGGTGGCACTCATAACCAAAATCCTAAGATCGGGCCGGAGCACGGTCTGGGCATCTAACGCCAAAGCTAGGCCTACATCGGCTTGCAAGCTTCTTTCGTGAAACTCATCAAAAATGATAGCGGCTACTCCCTCCAGGGCCGGGTCACTCTGCAACAGGCGCGTTAAGATCCCTTCGGTCACTACCTCAATTCGGGTTTTGTCAGAGACAATGTGCTCCATGCGCACCCAGTACCCAACGGTTTGCCCTACTTCTTCGCCCAGTAAATCGGACATGCGCTGGGCAGCGGCGCGGGCAGCCAAACGCCGGGGCTCCAGCATGATGATTTTTCCGCCGTTCCGCCAAGTGGCGTCTAATAAGGCTAAGGGAACCAGGGTAGTTTTACCGGCGCCCGGCGGTGCTTCCAATACAGCCCTAGAATTATCTTCCAGCGCGGTAAGCAGCCGCGGCAGGGCTTCTTTGACAGGTAACTCAGGTAAAAAGGAGAGGGAATTGGTACGTGACATGTTCTCCCAAATTTCGGGATTCCTCTTTTAAACTCACCTGTGCCCGGTAGATATTTTTACCTTGGTTTTACCAGAAAGGCCTAATAACAGGAAAGCCTGCTCTCCTAGAAGAACAGGCTTTCCTGTTATGCTCAAGAGGTAAGCTATTCAGCTTTCTCGTTGATGTAGCTCTTGGCCAGGTCGTTCAACAGGGTATCGGTTTTTTGCTCTTCTTCCAAGGTTTGTCTTAGAAGTTTCGCGGCCTCTGCATGGCCTAAACGCTCGGCAAAGTGAGCGGCAGTACCGTAACCGGCAATTTCATAGTGCTCCATGCGCTGCACAGAAGCAATTAGGCCGGCATCTTTCACTTCTGGAGTGGCATCCTCCTCAATGGTTTCCTCGCCTTCCTCTACCAAGCCTTCCATGGCTTTGCATTTGATGCGTCCAGGGCTGGTGCCTACCAGTTCGCACACTTGCTCCAAACGGTCTTTCTGGGCTTTGGTTTCTTCCAAGTGTGTCTCAAGGGCCTGCTTCAGCTTCTGATCTTCGGTTGCCTTAATCATTTTGGTTAACGCGGCAATACCTTGTTTCTCAGCGCTATATAGGTCCTTGAGTTGGTGCTCAAACAGGTCTTCTAGTGTTTTTAACTTAGCCATAGTTTTATGTGTTCTGTTGGTTTGTAATTATACCGTCTATACGCGGAGGTCTGGATTGGGTTAAGTACTAAGGGGTTTTTACTGGGTTAAATTTTAGCTTTTAACCGAATGCCGGAGGGCACTTCTTGAACCACAAGCACTTTCAAGAAGTGAAAGAAGTAAACTCTTCAGTGGGAGACTTTCGGATTTGGTCAGAGGTCTAGAAGCTACCAACGTTACCAAGTCTTAAAGGGCTGTATGGCTATTCTACACCCTTGGCTTCTTCGTCATTACCCAGGTTTAGAGAACTATTCGCTCGCTTTTGATGCTCTTTTTGTGAAAAGAGTACAAAAACTTATAAAAGACTAAGAATCAATAAATACACCTGTTTCTTCTCACTTTTTTGGAACGTATCTTGTACTCTGCAAGGGAGATTGCACGTAGAATGGAAGTTAAAGGAGAAGAACCTTAAACTAAAAACGTGCATAGGAAGGTTATTCTAATCAAGGAAACAGCCGGAAAGGAGAAGCGTATGACACATAACATTTGGAAATATCTGGGCGGATTAGGGTTCATTGCCATCACCTTAAATCTTTGCAGTCAGCAATCCTTTCAAGATGGAAATGCCCCCGAAAGTAGCACTGGCACCACTTTTACCAGAGGAAATGTAATTAAAGCTCCTCCATTACCTACTTCTATGACGTTTGCCGGGGAACCGGTACCCTTAGACGTGCCCGATGTGGCCGAGCGATTAGACCGTGAATTGCTGGTAAACTCCTATTTGCAGGCGACCACCCTCATTGGCCTGAAACGGATGCAACGGTACCAGCCCGAGATTGAACGCCTGCTGGAGGAAAATGACATCCCCGCCGATTTTGTGTACTTGTCCTTAGCCGAGAGTCTGTTTAGCCAGGTGACGTCACCGGCCGGGGCCTCGGGGTTCTGGCAACTCATGCCCGATACCGCCCGTGGGTACGGCTTGCTGGTGAACGCCGAAGTAGACGAGCGTTTCCATGTAAAGAAATCTACATTGGCTGCTGTTAGGTATTTGAAATCAGCCAAGAAGAAATTCGGCTCTTGGACCAATGCCGCCGCCGCCTATAACCGAGGAGTAGGGGGGATAGACCGGGCTTTGGAACAGCAGAAGGTAAGCTCCTACTATGATTTGTACCTGAACGACGAAACCTCCCGGTACATGTTCCGCATCTTGGCGCTGAAAGAAGTGTTGGGCAATCCGCAGAAGTATGGCTTTGACCTGCCCAAAGAGCAGGGGTATGATCCGCTTCCTACCCGTTCCTTAACGGTGACTTCTACCATTCCTGATCTGGCCCAATATGCTGTAGACCAGGGCACCAATTACAAAACCTTGCGCCTCTACAATCCCTGGATCAAGAGTTTCAAGCTGACCGTTGCCCCCGGCAAACAATTTGTATTGGAGTTGCCTAAGTAAAAGAAGGGCTTCACTTTCTGGAGGATCAAACAACGTTCCTAGAAAATCTGTAAATTACCAAAAGGAGGGAAGCAAATCCATTCTCAACGTACTCCCTTGCGGGATAGGCTGCCTTGGTGTATCTTAGAGGCGCCTACCTTTGAGTGTAGGTCTAGGTAGTCCATTTTAAAATGACTTTATGGTTGAAAGCAGGTTTGGTGGAGTAGCAGAAGAGAAGCTGATTGAAGCCATCAGGAAGGGGAAACAAGAAGCCTTTGGGCTTTTGTATGATACCTACGCCCCCGTGTTGATGGGAATGATTTCCCGGATGGTACCTCAAACAGAATTAGCCGAGGAGGTGCTGAAAGAAACGTTTCTCACCATCTGGTCTCGAATTAACATCTTTGACCCTTCCCAAAACCGGTTTCTTACCTGGAGCTTGGCGCTAGCCCGAGGGATTGCCTTGGAAGCCCAGAAAAATGCGAAATACCTTCAACTGAACGCCAAGGGTAAACCTGATTCCACTATTCAAGACGAAGAGGCAAAGGAAACCTTGTTAAAGGATGCCCGAACGAAGGAGGCATTTTGCCAACTAGAGCCTCAGGAACGTGCCATCTTAGATCTGATTTACCTCAAAGGGTACAGTTGCTTACAGGCCTCCCAAGCCTTAGGTATATCTGAAGAGCAACTTAAAAGCCGTTTAAAAATGGCCTTCAAACACATAGCAGCCGAGAAAACCGCATGACCCCCATCACTGACTACATAGAATCCGGGATTTTAGAGCTGTTTGTCATGGGCGTTACCTCCCCGCAGGAAACAGAGGAGGTAGAACAGATGGCCGCTGCTCACCCAGAGATCAAACAAGAAATTGAACAGATACGCCGGAGCATTGAGGCATATGCGATTGCGCATGCTGTTGAGCCCAAAAGCACGGTTAAGCCACTGGTGTTGGCCACCATAGATTATATGGTTCGGTTACAGAACGGCGAGCCAGTCTCTTCCCCGCCCAACCTTTCGCCAGAATCCAAAGTAGAGGACTATGCCGACTGGCTAAATCGGGCAGACCTGCAGCGCCCTCCCCAGGCAGATGAAATCTTTGTCAAGATCATAGGCTATACGCCTAGTGCCACCACTGCCATTGCCTGGCTCACGGACGTTGCTCCAGAAGAAATGCACCATGACGAATTAGAGATGTTTTTAATTGTGGAAGGCACTTGCACTATCACAGTAGAAGACACTCCCAACCATTTAGCTGCTGGTGATTTCTTCTCTATCCCCCTGCACAAACGGCATATGGTAAAAGTGACTTCTGAAGTGCCGTGCAAGGTGATTCTGCAGCGTTTGGCAGCTTAGTGCTTAATACTTGTCGTTTATTAACAGGAAGTTTGTAGCTAACAAGATTGTAGATCCTTTATTAAAGGAAGTACTAGTGATCTTCTATACTCACAATTACTTCCTTTTGATTTCTTATTATAAAAAAAGGCCTTCGTAGTACAACTACAAAGGCCTTTTTTTGCTTATAGACTAAACCTCTGAATAAATACTTAATAGTAAGTATTGAAGGTGAAATATAGTTATTTTAGTTTAGTAACGAAGGAAGTATAAAAAAACTATTCCAATATATTCATTCTAAACAGTTAAACTTGATATAAAATAGTATCTCTTTAATAATCCTCAAGGATAAACGCCCGACTCTTTTACAGTCATATATGGCTAATAACCTATCCCAAGTTTTTCTTCTTCACGTTTCAGAAGCTTAGTCTAAGAAGCTCTGCATACTACTTGTTTACATTTTAAAGTATCAATAAAATATTTGACTTAATATTTTATGATTGTAGCTGACATGCTGAGCAATATACTCAGTTGGACCAATCATCACATTCAGTACTTAACAAAAAGAGTAGAGGTACTGGTTTCTTATAATTCCTTGTTGCAATCTTTAATTGAAGCCGAACAGAGACGTTATAACGCCGAATTGAAAACAGTGCAATTAGAAAATGAATTGCAGGTGCAACGTGAAAAGTTAGGACGGGACTTACATGATGGTTTTGGTTCTCAACTTACTCACCTTATCTCTCGATTAGAATTGCTTGCCTACCATAAGGGTCATAATTCTGATCAACTTCTCCGCTTAAGTGAGTTCACCCGTGAGATGAATCATACACTTCGGCAGACTATCTGGCTACTTGACCAGGAACAAATTACCGGAGAAGCGTTAGGTGAGCGTATACATGGGTTATTGCTGAAAGTATGGGAAGATCGAGAAGTGCCCAACCTTAAATGGCTGTTCCATGATTCACAGGATAAATCTGAGGTTCAGCCTTTAATTGCAATGCACTTATTACGCATCGCTCAGGAAGGCACAAACAATGCATTAAAATATGCACATGCATCTCAGGTAAGTGTAACATTAGAGATCTCCCAAATTGATGCATCACTCACCATTAGTGATAATGGACAAGGACTACCTGCTGTATCCTCTACAAATGGTTTTGGAATTAGTAACATGCGTAAACGAGTCGAGGAAATTAGAGGAATTTTCTTTCTAGAATCATCTGCTTCAGGTACCTACATTAAAGTAGTACTCCCATTGAATGCATAAAAATACGTCATTTGCCGTATTTACAAGCTGCATTTTATGCTATACCTTTCAATTATGAAGCAAAGCCTATTTCTACTTTGATGAAAAAAATAACAGTTGGAATAGTGGAAGATAATGCCCGTCTGGGTGAAGACATCCGTGATAAGCTAGCATTAAGCGAAGAAATAGAAGTATTATTTGAGGTTCGTAATGGGAATATTTTACTCCAAAATTTATCTTCTGGTCCTATCCCTAGAGTATTGCTTATGGATATAAATATGCCAGAAGTAGATGGTATAGAAGCTACTTGGCAAACGAAAAAGCTTTACCCAGATTTAAAAATAGTTATACTTACCATAATGGACGATGAGCAAAAGTTATTTGAGGCATTGAAAGCTGGTGCTTCAGGCTATTTGCTAAAGGATGTCAAACCACATCAGTTACTTAACGCTATTTACGAAGTTATTGAAGGTGGTCTGCCACTTTCTCCTTCACTGGCGAATATGGTATTAGGATTTTTAAGGAAAGAGAAAGTACCACCTGAACAATCGACGGCAGTCTTAGATGTATTAAGCAAAAGAGAAAAAGAAGTATTAGAATGTTTAAAGAGAGGATTAGCGGTAAAGCAAATTTCTGAGGAGTTGTTTATTGCTGATAAAACTGTTAGAAAACACTTGGAGCATATTTATGAGAAATTGCAAGTTAATTCTGCTAATGGGGCAATAATTAAAGGATTAAGATAACTATGTTCAGGATAGTTTATGAGCGCTCTCAAAATGGGTTTACTTGCTCAATTAAACTATCAATTTTTGTTTCACTAAAATGAAGATGGCATGTTAGTTAAAGCTTCAAGTTTCAAAACTTTACATTGTTATAAATCTTTTTGTAAGGTTCCGCCATCTCCTAAGCTCCTGTTACAGCTATATGTAAGGTATAAAGGATTGAAAGAGGAGGGGCGATTGCCTAAAAAATTGACCTTCGACGAGTTTTTCTATGTCTGGAGCGCAAGTAGACGAAGTCAAAACTTTGGTGGTTTGGATGATGGTAAAATATCAAGTACTCCAAGTAAAGACTTGCAATTAATAGACCGCCCAAAAAAGCCTTTAGAAGGAGTAATAAAAACTATCGTGTTGCTGGTAGATTTTGAAGATAGACCACATAGTTCTAATAGACCTGCTTCCTATTTTAAAGAAATGCTTTTTGGTGATTTGGATGTTTTTCCTACAGGTAGTATGGCAGAATACTATAGGCGGATTAGTAATTATAACACTAGTGGGGGTAGCACAGGAATTGACATTCAAGGTGAAGTTCACGGTTGGATAAGACTTCCACAGACAAGTAACTACTATACTGCAGATGCATCAGGTATGGGTGAATATCCTAATAATGCTCAAGGAATGGCAGAAGATGCTGTAAAAGCAGCATTAGCACAAGGTATTGATTTCGATGGATATGATGCATTAGGCGAAGGCTTTGTTACGGCGCTTTTTATTATTCATTCTGGAAGAGGAGCAGAGGAGTCAGGTGGTACTGATGATTTCTGGAGCTTGAAATGGGTACTAAATAAAGATGTTCAAATTAGTAATAAATTATCCATAAAAACTTTTCTAACTGTTCCTGAAGATTGCCAGATGGGAGTTTGTGCGCATGAATGGGGGCACTTAGCGGCTCGTTGGGCAGATTTTTATGATACTGGCAGAAATCAGAATTTTAAATCAAATGGGTTAGGTAATTATTGTCTTATGGCTTCTGGATCATGGAATAATAGCGGTATTACTCCATGTTTGCCTAATGGAATACTGCGTATGTTCCATGGCTGGATAGCCCCTAAAATAATAACAAAAAGCACAAAGAATATAGTTTTGGAACCTGCATCTGAAGGCGGCGGAATTGTAATTATCAGAAATAAAGCTTTGATGATGGAAGGGCAGTATGTTTTTGTGGAATACCGACGTCGGAGTAAGCAAGATACCTTTCTGCCTGATGAAGGCTTAGCAATTTATACAGTTGATGAAAATATAGATAATGTTAATGATGAAGATTTCTTGGCTGTAGAAATTATACAAGCAGATAACCAGCGAGACCTAGCAAAGATATTTGGTCAAGGGAACAGAGGAGATGGTGAAGATCTTTATCCAAGTGTTATCAATGGAAAGGAAAATAGATTATTGGGAGAGAATACAGAACCTCCGTTAAATTTAAATGGACAATGGACAGGAATTACAATTGACGTTAAAGGAAAGCCAGGCGACCCTAACATGGTGATTGATGTCGAAATTGGTTCTGCGGTAACTGCTTAATTTACATACTTTTAATAAAATAATAAAGTCTTGAATGGATTCCAAAGAGAGGGTGTACCTGTTGCACCAAATGAAAGCATTATTCAAGGACTTCTAGCAGAGATTAAAAAAGGACCGGAAGGTATTGGATTCGTTTGGGTAATAAAATTAGAAAAGTCTGAAAGTGTTGCTGGTTTAAGAAATATGGCTAAGACTTTGGAGGGTAAAGAGATTACAATACTTATACATCCAGGATTGAAGAAGATTTTAAAAGTAAATGATTCTATTCAGGCTCACATTTTTTTTCAAGGTGGCGAGAGTGGCGGAGCTTACTTCCTTATTGATGATAAAGTGGAAAAACTTTGATTCATGTCATTCTGGCGATTACAAGTGCTGCCTTTAAACAAATTTTTATTGATAATAGGTGCTACCTAAAAATATTTTACCATGAGCAAGATAATTGAATATTACTTACCAGAAAAAGTTTTTAAGCTTACGGTTAAATACTTAGTTAAGCAGGAATTAACTTATAATTCAGATAATGAATTAATCAGAGTTAAAGCAGTTGATTGCTACATTAATGATGATGTTGTTTTGGAGCAATTGTTAGTTCCGGACTATAAGCAAAAATTTGAATTAGATTACAGCGAATTTACATCTTGGATACATCAAATAAATTTTGAGGTTGTGTTTGATGACAATAGTGCAGGAATATTACAATCCTTAAATATGGAAAGCACTCCAGTACTTAAAGACATTATATCTGGAGCTGTTGATGTTGCCTCCTCTTTGGTAAGGCTTGGTACTGGTATGTTTTTAACGCCATCAACCAACGATCCTGTAGAAAAAGTGGAAATACGGGAAAGAACTATTAATGAAACATATCTCATCATTATCAAGGAAGAAAACTTTGATGGAGTTAAGTACTTAATTAACCCAGAGAAGCCTACAATAGACGATACCTTCAACACCAATAAAATACCTCAAATAGAATTTAGTGTTGAACCATCTAAGCTTAGGATAAACCACACTGTCAATGATAGAGATGCATCAAAAAACAAAATATTTTACAGGGAGCCTGTATTAAGTAGAGTTAAAATTTCAATTAAAAATAATGGTTCAATTGCAGAGCAGGTAGTAATAGATGATTTTATCTATCTTCCTCAGATTGGGGAACTAAAAAATATCCAATTAACTGCCGGTAATTTCTTCAACAAGACAGGTAATATAGTGAACTTTAATAAAAATACAGGTGGGCTTCAAAAGTTTAGTTTGACAAATGAAAGTAAAATGAAAGAAACATTGGAAAGTTCAAATACTTCTGTTAAGGCTATAAATACTCTGATTGGAGATATTGATAAAAATAAAAAAACTAAATCAGATTCTCTTGAAAAAGAGAGGAAAAAGGAATTAGACGAAAAAAAAGCAGCCTTAAAAGCTGAACAGGATAAAGAATTGGAAACTCTTAAAAGAGAAAAGGAGATATTAAAATTAAAATCTGAGCTTAAGAAGCTAAAGGAAGAATAATGAATGAGCCTATATTCTTTTTAAGTTCAACAAAGTTTATATAAATAATTACGTTTTAGCGAAATAAAATCATGGCAAAGAAAGAAAAGAAAGGTAAAACTATCGAAGAAGCTCAAGCAGAAATTAGGAAAGTCTTGGACAAACTTAAACCTTTAAAAATTACCGTTAAAGATGTGAACTTTATAATTAAAGCTATCAGAAATGTAGAGACAGGGAATGAAATAGTCAATAAGGATGGATTAGAATTAAGCACCCAGATAAAGAAAGCAAGCAATTTTGAAGAGGATCCTAATTCAATACCTTATTTAGTTAAGCTTTCAGTTCTTAAGTCTGCAGGAAGAACTAATAAACCACAAGATCTTCAAGATGACACTACCTTAACAGATTTATTGATACGACCAGAGCAATTTGTATTATTAAGAGCATATTTAGTTGAAGTAATTAAACATTTTGAACCTGGAGGTACAATTAATATAACTGAAATAGAAGGTTGTGAAACAGTTGGCGATCTTGTAGAACTTGTTACAGGTAAAATAGAATAAAAGCTACTGAAATTATGAAGAGATACATATTCTTAATATGCTGTATAATAATTCCATTATTAACATTTTCACAAGACACTTTAAGTGTAAAGAGTCAGGGTACACAAAAGACTGAAAAGGTTCCTTGGCTCAAGAACCTAAAAATCAGGCAATCTTTTAACGATGATGAAAGTAAGCAGAACCCTGCCATACTTACCTTAACTGTACCTAAAGATATGAGTTCATCTTATTTAATTGATTTAGGACTAGGTTATACCCTCCCAAGAATTGATCCAACTGGATTAAAAACTGGATACTTAATTACAGAATTACATCGCACTAATCTTACTGATTCTGAAGTTAATAATTTTCAGATTGGATATAAGCATAGATGGATATTTAAAGCTCCCAAAGTTGGCTTGCCTAAACCAGGTCCAATAATTGATGATTATTCAACACCTACTTTAAATACTACTTTTAAATACCGAAGAGATAAGATTGAGGGTTCAAGTGGACTAGCTTCTACTTTTATGCTAACTTACTTTAGGCAAGGTTCCGGCTATCGCAACTGGATCAGTTCGACTAAGTTTAGCCCATCAGGCAGATTCCATTCCTTCATTAGCCCAGAAGCGGGAATTGAGATGCAGCATAATTTTGATGCAGATAGTACAAAATATAAAGGATTTGTGGGTCGGACAGTTGGTAAACTGGTTTTTGGGTTTGGTGCTAGTAGACCAGATCCAGATGATCCCGTGCTGCCTAATGGGTTATGGCTTTTTAATGTCGATGCGACAATGAGGTATGATTTGATAGGAGAAAGTTATACTGATAAAAGATGGCATCCATTTATTAGAACTAGCTTAGATTTCTTCATTCTATATAAACCTGTTAAACTTATAATAGGAGGAAGCCATGTTTATGGAGACAATCCAGTCGAAGGCTTTAGAGAGTTTAAATTTAAACCTCAAAACTTCTGGTTAATCGCGTTTAAAGTTCAAAAATAAGAATATTTCTTCTTTTTTGTTTAGTTAGTTGGGGTTCCTGAAATATGAAATAGTAAGAAAAATAAAATTTCTTTATGCCACCTTAACTAAATAGTTAAATTATTATATATTATAGCAATGGCTGCACCTGACTTACCCAATTTATTAAAAAATCAACTCGCTTCTGAAGGAGTAAGAGCCCATCACCATTATTGGCACTTTGTAAGAAACAAAGAAGCTTGGAATGAACTAGAAAAGGAAGTTCAGCAATCTTTTATTGATGCTGATTGGCAAGCTCCTAGGTTTGAAAATGAATTTGGGGCAGGAATTGATTTTTTGGTGATGCATCGCGAAATGATTAAAATGGTAGATGATATTTTAAGTCATGCCAATGATCCGTTCTGGGAGAAAGTGGAAGGGTGGGATCCTATACCATGGACAGATAATGATTCCTTATGGCCTGTTCCCAACTGGAATAATCCGGAGCCGCCAGCTGCATGGGCTAGAACTACAGAAGCGATAAACCAGATGCAATCCATTGTAAATAGGGTATCTGATCCCGTTTGGTTAAAAACGCAAACAATTGATCAGTTAGGTACCACCTTAGAGTTCTCCGTTCATGCCTGGATGCACCTAAGATGGAGCGGGCCGCCACCAACTGATTTAAATTCAACGGATATTACAAACGATTGGCTGTATATCCCATGGTCTAGTCATGTTAATAAACATTTCTGGAAACTGCATGGGTGGATTGATAACCAAATTACTCTATGGGAAAAAGCAAATGGTAAAAAAGCTGATTTATCCGACGGATGGAGTGGACCACCTATGCCAGATGCGGGTGGGCATCATCATGGTCCGCACCTTCATACAGCAGATGCATCTTTAATGAAAAAACTCCCCTCTCTTAAAGATAAGCCTTTACCTATGCTTCCAAAGGATAGAGTAATCGAAGGAGTCCTGAAGAGTGTAAATGTAAATTAAAGAATCTGTTTTGTGAATAAGAATTTCGCATAGTGTTTGGTATTATTTATAAGTTTTTAAGTATGAATGAATATAAAAACAATGAGCAAGATTCAGAAGGAAAATGCGCTGGATGGGCAGCCTGGCATAACTTTATGCCCGGGAGTGTACCCGCTCTCCATGTAAAAGGTAGTTGTGAATTCCGAACAGATGGGTATTCTGTTGAATTAAGGCCAATGATTTCGCAAGGAATAAACCCATTAATCTACCTCTTGGAACGTATTGTTTATCCACCAAATGGGCCTGTTAACGAAGTGATTACTACAGAAGAGGTTCATTATGTTGAAGAAACTAGTAAAAAGTACACTCATGTGCAAATTTACCCATCAGATGAGCTTATTGAAGTAAGCGCAGTTGTTTGATTTTTAAATCTCTTGTATGTTATATTAAATTCAATTATGGAATCAATAACTTATGCAATTCGGAATAATTTGAATAAAAATACAAAGAAGGGGTATGTCCAGCTATTGCCAACCAGAAGTGAAATATTTAATATAATAAGGAATAATACACCAGCTCAAAAGATTTCTGATTTTGGGTTTGTTTTAAAGTTTGAAACAGGATTAAAACCTAATGAAGAAACTACAATTATTATCAATTTTACAGGCGAAGTACCAAGATTAGATTACGTAGATTATCAGGAGGATACAAAGAAAGTTAATTCCGAGGTTTTTACATTAGACAGAATAACGCCTGTAAGTTTTGATTCAGATGAGGTTTATAATAACCAAATTAAAAGGTCAAAATTTATAGAAGGAATACAGGATCCAATTATAAAAAATGCTCATGAGTTTTTCGCCTTTTATGATAACCAAACTCTACCTCCACTTGTAGATAGAAATCCTGATATTCCAACTTTAGAAAAGCAAAAACGCAATCAAATTATTATGAGCACAGTTGGAGTTTTAACAAATAGGGTGCTAATCAGGGGGCAGTTTGCGATAAATTTTAAAATTCCTCCAATTAATAAAATGCCCAGTGTTCAAAAAGAATGGGTTATTTATCTTTCAGACTTACAAAAGATGATTTATAACAAATTTTTTGTAAAAAATGAACATTTGGATATTGAAGAAATAGGAAATTCGTTTGACTTATTTGCCAATGGGGAACTGCGATTAATTGAATCAGGGATTAGGAATGGAGAGCCAGATAGCGCCTTCGAATTTTCTTTTGCAGAATGGGCCTTGGTAGCAATTGAAAATGGAATTGACGTTGATTTCTGGAAAGATATTGTGCCAAAGCTTGTTAAATCTCAAGTTATTTTCATGAATGTTTATAAACCTAATAAACAAGGGCCATATAGATATAATGATTATACATCAGCCAACTTTAGAGAAGACAAAAAAGTAACTGATGATTTTAAGAAAAAACTTAGCGCCCAATATGCTAACTTATCTTTCGATGAGTTAGTCCTTGAGATGGGTAACAATGCCTTTGAGGCATTTAGGGCCAATTATGGAGTTACTTAAATCGTGTTTTAGTACGATTCTCGTCCTGATCTGCATATACGTGGTAAGAAAGCTGGCGTTAAAAATCATTCACTTGAAACTGACAAACTTGTAAATGAAGGGAATTCCAACAATGATAGATTTTGCTTTGGTTAAAAGTTCTTCAGGTATTTTGCTCAATGGCATTTCTTAAATGGGTTTCTTATCGTCTTAAATCCATTTAATTAACCTTGAAGAAAAACTTAAGAGCTTTTAACCTCAAGGAAAGACTTGTACAATTATAAATAAACAAAAAGAGGATTATATGGTTATTAAAAAAGCTATTAGTAGCGAAAAGCTTCCCGAATACCATGAAGGCCAGCTCATTGTAAAAATGCGCAACATGGCGCCTCATGCTGGAATGCTAGCCGCAAATTCTACTGCCGCCAGTCCATTAGCCACTTCGGGAATGTCAGCGCTTTCATTTTTTGAAAGAGGAGGTCTGATTAAGCGCATTATTCCATTATCTGCGCCAGCTGAAGCGGAAGATGTGTCAGCCGGAGCTATGGCTTTCGGCGAAAGCCGTAGTGCGCTTTCCATGCTTGCTACGTCATCTTCTCCTAAGGCAAATGATCCTAACGAGGGAGTTAGCATCATTGAACTTCAACGAGACCGTGACGTTTCTGATTTGCAAATTGCCCTAGCGCAAGATCCAAATATCGAATTTGTCTCTCGTGTTCCCGTACGTTATTTACACGCAGCCAGTAAAAGAGGAACAACAATAAAAGACACTGAGGTCGATAAGGATTTAACTGAAGCTGCTGATTCAGGAGGAGGTGCAGGAATTATGGCTACTCCACCTTCGGCTTCTACAATGTGGAATTTGCAGAAAATATTATGGCAACAGGCAAGAGCTTTGCCCAATTTTAGAGACGCCAACAACATCAAAGTTGCTGTTCTGGACACCGGAATCGAGCATACGCATCCAGATTTGAACGGGCGGGTTACCCGCTACCTATTTAATTACACCGGAATTCCCAGCGCATCCGGAAACCGTGATATCATTGGGCATGGAACACATGTGGCAGGTACCATTGCCGCCCTCTTCGGTAATACTTTCGGTATTAACGGTATTTGCAATTGTCAGCTTCAGGCATATAAAATTTTTGATGATACGCCGGATTATGATTTTCAACGACAGGAATTTGTCTATTATGTTAATCCGGCGATGTATCACCGTGCTCTCGCCGAGTGTATTCAACAGAGAGTAGATGTCGTCAACTTAAGCATTGGCGGGGGCGGAGCCCCGAGTCCGCAGGAGAGAACTTTGTTCAATACGCTATTGGCAAACGGAACGACTATAGTTGCTTCAATGGGTAATGAGCGACAGTTTGGCAATCCGGTTTCGTATCCGGCTGCGATTTCAGGGGTGATTGCTGTCGGAGCGACAAACCTGGATGATACTGTAGCTAATTTTTCAAACCGCGGAAATCACATCTCTATAGCGGCTCCCGGCGTTGCCATTTGGTCAACTTTGCCCACATATCCCGGTCAATTTGGTTTTTCAGCAGTCATCGGCCCCAACGGTCAGCCGGTAATTGGAGCTCCGCAAATACGTGAAACGGATTACCATGCGTGGGATGGAACCTCAATGGCATCGCCACATGTGGCGGCTGCAGCCGCATTACTGTTAGCTAATAAAGGAAAAATGAGTCCCGCTAGCGTTCGTACGAGGTTAATGCAGTCCGCTGATCAAGTGGTTGGAATGGGTGGACTTAATCATCATCCTGATTTTGGAGCAGGAAGACTTAACCTATTACGACTTTTGCAGTAAGGTAAAGATTGAAAGATTTCTTTACTTATGCGTCAAATAGAAATTACCTTTAATCCTGATGTAAAGCCCGAGCGGCAAATAGCCATTCTAGAGAACATAAGTAGCTGGAGTTCAATTGAAGCAGCTGTTCCTTTGATGCCTAATGCTGATGACGCAAAAATTAGGCGCATGGCTTTCGCCTATATCAAAGATGACGCAAAAATAGAAACGGTCTCAGAACAGTTGGAGAAAATCCCTGAAATAAAAATTGTCCTGCCACCAATGCGTGGACTTCAGTAAATATTTTTTGATTCAAAATCGATATTCAATACGATGCTCGTTGTATTGTATATTCTTCTTGCTAAAGAAGCTGAGTATAGTGTCTGTTTGGTTCCGAGCTTGGTAAGGCTTTACTATGAACAATATTGCATTGAGTTTTGAGGCCGACCATCATGAGCAATTCGATATTGAACTATTTTGATTCTATTGCTTTACTATTATAGCTGCAAATGCAGCTAATTATTCCAAATTGCTGACATAAATGAATTTGGCTTCTTTGATTCAGGTGCGCTATGTTGTTTTATGAACGGTAGCTTGAATATACCAGTGTAAGATCAGGAAAGAAAATAATGAATTTTGAGGAGTTACATTTAAGAAATAGAAAACAAAGCTTCTAAAGCATTATAAACACATCATGAAATAGATTATATCACGCTCCCGGAAACTTTAAGCAAAAAGAACCAAATAAAGCAAGTTTATATTCATAAAAAAATTATTTGCCTATAAGTCAGCTGTGGAAGTCTTGAACTCTAAAAGTACAACAGCAGAAGTAATACTTATAGCTTTCATGTCAGGGAAAGTTTATCAAATTGTGTAGGCAATTAGAAAGTGGAATTGCTTTTGGTAAAAAAGCCATTCATATTAGCGTATTTAGATTTGATGGTACATCTATTATCCTTTGTTTTTAATATCATCTATTTCTACAAGTCTAAATATCCAAGTTATTATTAATATACTGCCTATTATAAAGCCCGCAGCAATGTTTGAAGTATATGAAAGGGTTAAACGACCTATAAAAGCATAAATTAAGGAAACAAACAGATGACCAATAAATGAGTAAGATAAAAAGGTTCTAAATGACACCTCAGTGCACCCACTGATAATAGAAATGGTTTCTGATAAGATAGGAATGAACTTGGAAAGGGTAATAGAAAAGTTTCCTAAACGTTTAAAGAAGTTATTCCCATTTGCAATTTCTTTTTCGGTAAAAAATTTATTTATAAATAGAGTACTTTTGCGACCAATATAAAACCCAATTGACGACGTAGTCATACCAGCACCTAATGATAGGCAGGAACCTGTAATAATACCAAGCTTATTTCCATTGAGAATCATCAGAATGCTTGAAGGAACAGGCAATACCACATCTAATGACAGTAATATGAAGCTAACAACTGAGTAGGTCCATAATGAATTAGTTGATTGAAAACAAGCTTGAATTTTATTTTCCAAGTCGGCAAATAGAAGATAGATAAGGATGATTAGCAACGAGACGAAGAAAAAAAGCGAGATAAGTCGTTTCATTTTTATCGTTTAACTCTTTAAGGAGCGATATGCTTCTGAATATAAGTAAAAATTTTGTACCATTTATTAGAAGTCATTCAGTATATTTATAAAGCAAGAATCAAAGAGCCTTGACTAACTTAAGGAGTCCTCTTTTCTTACTAGAAAAGAGCCTTATTCTCATTGGCGTAAGTATTTGGATGTAGTAAAATGCTCAATAATAATTTATTATCAAGGAGGGAAAAAGATTGACAAAATTAAAACAGTGTGGAATTACAAATTGGGCAGGAAATCTAATTTATAGTACAATCGAAAGTCATAATCCACCTTCTACTGAAGATATACATTGCATTGTAATTAAGAAAAATAAGATAAGGGTTTTAGGTTCAAAGCACTCTTTTAACAGAATAGCCGATAGTTGCGAAAATCTCATATCACTTCAGAACATGGCTGCGGTGGTTGCTATTGACAAAGAAGCACATTCTGTTACTGTAGAAGGTGGCATGCGCTACGGAGAGTTGGCTTCCTTCCTTCAAGATAACGGCTACGCCTTGCCTAACATGGCTTCCTTGCCACATATTACGGTAGTTGGCGCTTGCTCTACAGCTACCCACGGTTCAGGATTACAAAATGGTAATCTAGCTACTTCTGTTTCTTCTATTGAGTTTATGAATGCAGCGGGTGAGTTGGTAAATATCTCCCGTCAGAATAATGGAGAACAGTTTAACGGGGCAGTAGTGGCACTCGGAAGTTTAGGCGTGGTGACTAAAATCACTCTTGACTTAGTGCCTTCTTTTAAAATGAAGCAGGTAGTGTACCGTAATCTACCCATGCGCGCATTACAAGATCATTTTGTAGAAATCATGTCCAAAGGGTACAGCGTGAGCCTGTTTACCCATTGGGAAAACCAAAACATTAATCAGGTTTGGGTAAAGAGTAAAGTAGAGGAGGGTGTGCCGGCCATTATGGATCCTGAGATGTTTGGAGCAAAACTGGCTACTCAAAAGTTGCACCCTATTGAGAGTGAATCCGCGGAGAATACTACTGAGCAGTTGGGAGAAATTGGTGAGTGGTACGAGCGTTTACCGCACTTTAAAATGGGATTTAAACCTAGCGCCGGGGCTGAATTGCAGAGTGAGTACTTCGTGGCCATTGAGCATGCCTATGAAGCCATCATGGCAATTGAGTCACTGCACGAGAAGATTTCGCCGCATCTATTTGTTTCTGAAATCAGGACCATCAAAGCAGATGAGCTGTGGCTGAGCCCGCAATACAAACAAACCACCGTTGCCTTTCACTTTACCTGGAAGCAGGACGAGGAAGTGGTTATGCAATTGTTGCCCCTCATTGAGGAGAAACTAGCCCCTTTTAATGCCCGGCCGCACTGGGGAAAACTGTTTACAATGGAGCCTAAGGTGTTACAGGCGCAGTATGAACGGATGGATGATTTTAGGCGATTGCTTCTCCAGCATGATCCTGAAGGAAAGTTCAGGAATGAGTTTATGGAGAGGTACGTGTTTGGTGTTTCTTGAATTAAGGTTAACGTTTCTAACCAACTTTTTTAAAACACGGCTTAAAACGCCTTCACATATGAACATACAAAAAAGCCTCTCCCAACCGGAGAGGCTTTTTTGTACTATGTCTTTATGTCTAAAGACTAAGCGCGTTTTACGTTGATGGCGTTTAGTCCTTTTCTTCCTTCTTGAAGATCATAGACTACCTCGTCGTTTTCTCTGATTTCATCTACCAAGCCAGAAACGTGTACGAAGTACTCCTGATTTGAATTGTTGTCTTTGATAAAACCGAACCCTTTAGAGTCGTTGAAGAATTTTACTGTTCCTTGATTCATGATGTTGTTATTATATATCTACTACCCTCAAAGGTAGACATTAGTTCAAAGTAACCTAGGAAAAGTAAAATTATATTTAAAAAACCTTCAATTATGCTCATCAAGTGAATAGGTCGGTAGCTTAGAAATGAGTACCTTTGTATCGGAAAGCAATCATTATCTCCTCTCTTTCGCCGCCGAGTTCGGTGTTGGCTCTAAGTTTTCTGATAATCCTTGAAGACCTGTTGAAAAGGTTTTTCCGCCCAACCTTCCACCATTTCTCCTCTAAACAAGAAAGTGCCAGAGGTATTTTCTTGTTGCGCCTTGGGTACACCTTGCCATTTGCAAGGAAAACGCCTTTATAAGACGGATCTGAGATGGCAAGTTTGACTAATGAATGGTAAGTTTTTTTGACTTTCTCTTCTGAAAACGCAAGTTGGGCGTAGAAAACCTAGTATCCATTTAAAACATTCACTATGGCAAGATCACAGAACAGTTTCCTGAAAAAGCAATTAGAGCAGAAAAAGCTTAAAAAGAGAAAAGACAAAGAGGAGCGCAAACAGGAGCGCCAGGAAAACTCTACCGGTGGAAACCTAGAGGATATGCTGATGTACGTGGACGAGAACGGAAATTTCTCCTCTACGCCTCCAGAGAAAAAACCTGAAAAAAAGTAGGCTCCTGATCTCCTCAGGAGTTAAGTAATACAATCCCCATCTAAAAGGAAGTATCTGGATTCAAGTTTCAAGGCAGGCAGATCTCGCCATTATTTAAGGCAGATCCGTTAAGGCTTACATCAGGAACTTGAATCAGAATACCTTTCATAAAGCCAAGAAGTAAGCCAGAGGATAAGTATCCTTTAGTTTGTGGCCTATTTCTAAAAACAAAGCCTTAAACCAAGTTGGTTTGCTCACCTTGCCTTTCCCATCAAAAAATGGGAAAGGGTTGAAGCAGGAAAGAGATGTTTGACTATATTCATCCATACGCTTCACGTAACCAAAAAACAGATGGAAACGATAGACAAGCTGGCTTGGATTGAAATCAGGGATGGTTTTATCCTGAGTACGCGAACCAAAGGACGCACCAAATATTATATACCAGGCGGCAAACGGGAAGCAGCGGAAAACGATTTCACTGCCCTGGCCCGGGAAATTAAGGAAGAGCTTTCGGTGGACCTGATCGAAAAGACGGTAAACTACTTCGGGACCTTTCAGGCCCAGGCCGATAACCACCCCGCTGGCGTTGAAGTAAAGATGACCTGCTACACCGGTTCTTACCAGGGAACGATCAGGCCAGACCAGGAAATAGAGGAGGTTGCCTGGCTAAGCTATGCCGACCGCGAGAAAGTTTCTCCGGTAGACCAAATCATTTTTGATTGGCTTAAAGAGGAAGGACGTCTGCAGTAATTGCCTCAGGTTTTTTGATCCCTGAGGCTTTTCCGTTTTGCAACTCATTTGCAGAAACCAGGCTGAAACAAACTTTGACTTCAGCCCCATCTTATTTTATGATTTTAGAGACGATAGCTTTTAAGCCGCCTTTTCAATCTTCACTTTCTTGCCCTTTAACTTTTCCTGCTGTAGGAGCTTGACGGCTTTTTCTAGTTTATTCTTGGCAACCGCCACAAAAGTTGCGTTGTCCTGCAGTTCAATGCGGCCAAGGTCGGTTTTCTCCATGCCGCCTTTCTGCAGCATCCAGCCTACAATGTCTACCTTATTCACCTTGTCTTTTTTGCCGGCGCTGATGTAAATGGTTTCCCAGGGAGAAGCAGGGGGTAACACTACTTTGGCGGGTAGTTTTTCAACCGGCGGAATATTGGTCAGGTAAGATGGTTTTTCCCCGGGTTGCAGAAGTAGATAGCTGGTGCCTTTGGCGTTCATGCGGGCAGTACGGCCGTTGCGGTGGGTGTAGTTCTCCTGATCGGGCACCTGGAAATGAATAACAAATTCCACTTCGGGGATGTCCAAGCCACGGGCGGCTAAATCAGTGCTGACCAGCGTACGGTAGGTACCATTCCTGAATTTCATCAGAGTTCTTTCCCGGTCGGGTTGCTCCAGGCCCCCATGGAAGATCCCGTGGGGCAATCCTTTGCTGCGCAGGAAGTCGCTTACGGCTTCCACTGTTTCGCGCTGGTTACAGAAAACGATGCTAGAAGCGGTACCCACCAAACAAAGCACCTCCAGCAGAGCTTGCATTTTGTTTCCCTTTTGCACCTCCACCGTTTTCACCTGCAAGTCTGGGGCATTGCCAGCTTCCTGTAAAAAGTTAACGGTGACTGGGTTCTTGAGGCCGGTAAAGGAAGGAACCTGGGGCATGTCGGTTGCCGAAACCAAGATCCGTTTGTTTAGTTTTTTTAATTGGCCAATGATGTAAGCCATGTCCTCCTGGAACCCGTACTCCAGTGATTTGTCAAACTCATCCAACACCAACGTCTGGATAGAGGAAGTGGCAAAGTTCTCTTCGCGCAGGTGATAGGCAATGCGGCCTGGAGTGCCAATCAGCAGGGCGGGTGGGTGCGCCAGGCTACGTTTCTCAGGGTTAGTGGCGTGTCCGCCGTACAGGCAATCTACTTTAAACCCTGTAGCCATGCTTCTAAAGACCTGTTCTATCTGGAGAGCCAACTCACGGGAAGGGGCCAAAATCAAGGCCTGTACCTCCTGTACCTCGGGCTTAAGGCGGGGCAACACCGATAGTAAATACCCCAACGTTTTGCCAGAGCCGGTAGGAGAGAGCAGGATCACATCGCTTTTCTGGGCCGCGGCCAGGGTAGCTTCCTGCATCTCGTTCAGGCTAGAAATCTTCAGGGTGTCCAGTATTCGTTGGTGCATGGGTTCTAGGTTTAGGTGTAAAGGTAGCTATTATTCTTGCAGGCTTCTTGCCGCGTCTATCACCTTGCTTGGCTTCTACTAATTTTTAGATCAATAAACACTTATTCTATTTAATGGGAGTTTACAGCACCAAGGCAAATTTGTGAATGTGGTTGCTGATGGAAGGTAGTGCCCCTCTTTAAGTTTACCGTTAAAAGTTAATCCGAAATGGTAATATTTAAGAATTGTTATCGACAAATAGCCTATAAAACATAAATATTACTGAGAAGAAAACCTTAGATTGATTTTTTGAAAGGATCGTTCTGTCGCCTGGTTTAGAATACCTTGATACTTTCACCCAGGCCTGCGTATAGAATGTGGCAGTTTCTGCGTTTTTGGGTTAAAAACATACAGCTATGGCATTCACATTCGCATTCATATTTTTACTAGGTGGTATTTTAGGGTACATCTACGGGCACCGCATCAGGCCGAACCAACTATTGCAGAGAAGGCTGCAGGAACTTCAGGCGAAATGCGCCCAGGTGCTGGAAGACGAGAAGAAAGGGGTGTACAAGACCATTGTCACCGATAACCAGAAGTCGTCTGAGTTGGTGGTGGAAGTAAAGGAGTTGGCCGTAACCCAGGGCGGGCAGGTGAAGGTGCAGTACCTGAGTGCCTTCTACAAGAACCCCGTGTTCAGGACCCGCAAAGGGGCTGACCTTTTGCAGGAAGTACACGGACTGCTGGGCGAGTACCTGCCGAAACATGAGATTGAGTGGTACGAGGTCAACGGAAAGCACCAGAATATTCGTGAGTTTGTCAAGGAGTTAGATACATTACAGAACCAACCCACCAGTAGAAACTAAATACTATGGAAAGCAAAGAAATCACCTTGTCTGAAAACAAAGAGCTGATCCAGCAGAAAGCCCTGGAAATCTCTAAAACCATAGATCCCACCAAGCCCGAGAGCCTCAGCTCCTTTGGAGTGGAAACCCAGCGCAAACTGGGATACTACTCCAATGAACTTCTGTCTAAGGTGAAGGCCAAAGACTCTGGTGATGCCGGGGAAGCCATCAATGAACTGCTGGCCCAGATCAATATGATCAAGGTAGACGAGACCGAAAAGCCCGGGTTCTTCGCACGCCTGCCGTTTGTGGGCAAGATCAAAGACAAAACCAAGCAACTGGCCAGCCAATACAATTCCGTCGCCGAGAACGTGGACGATGTGGTGGTGAAGTTGGAAAAGACCCGGCAGAGTGTTTTGAAAGACTCCACGGGGTTAGAAGTAATGTTCAAGCAGGTGGTGGAGTATATCCATGAGGTACGCTCCCTTATTGCCGCTGGCCGGTTAAAGATTGAGGAGATAGAAAACGAACTCATCCCAGCTTTGCAGTCTGAGGTGGAAAGCAGTGGCCAGGATGAACTAGTCGTGCAGCGGCTTGCCGATATGGTAGCTTTCAAGGAGCGGTTAGAGAAGAAAGTGCATGATTTCACTTTGTCGCACACCATTGCCACCCAGTCTATGCCGCAGATCAGGATGATCCAAACCACCAATGATGTGCTGGCCCAGAAGATCCAGAACTCCATTGTGACGGTGATTCCGGTTTGGCGCCAGCAGGTTGCCATTGCGTTGGGCTTAGAGAAGCAGCGGAAAGCATTGGAGATTCAGAAGAAGGTGACCGACACCACCAACGAGATGCTGCTGAAAAACTCGCAGTTACTGAAAACCAACGTGGTAACTGCCGCGCAGGAAAACGAGCGGGGCATTGTGGACCTGGATACCCTTAAAAAGGTAAACAAAGACATGGTGGAAACCTTAGATGCCGTGATCAAGATCTCGGAGGAGGGTAGCCGCAAGCGGGCCGAGGCCGTAAAAGAACTCGCGCAGGTGCAGGAAGAACTGAACAGCAAAATTCTGGGTACCTTGGGCAAATCTAAAAGAATTGAGATTGAATAATGGCTGATGAACCCAAAACTGGTACATCTCTGAACGGCGTCCTGACCCAAGAGCAGGACGCCCTTTTAGATTTGTACTTAAACAACCTGGATAATTTCTTCGAGAATCAGAAAAATGCTGAAAAAATCCAGGTTGAGATAGAGACGCTCCACCTTAAAAAAATACTTTCTGAATGATGGATTTCGTGCGCTCCCTTTTCGGAATGAAGGTGAATGGCCAAAGGACGGTAGTAGGGGATACAGCTGATTATGGAATACAGGAGTTAGAGTACGTCAAAGAATCTAACCGCCGGCTTACCTTATTACAGGAGTTGAATACCCGATACAAGGGAACTCCGCATGCAGGTAAGATGAAGGCCGTTCTGGAGAAAACCCGTAACATCCACGCTTACCTGGTGTCCAGAAAGAAAGTGCAGGAACTGGAAATGTTCCACCTCAAAAACACCGACCATTTCATTACCACATTTACCACCATTTTGGACGTTCATCAGAAGCACGAGCTGCTCCAGTACGGTTCTCCTGAATCTGGGGCCACGGTGGAGGCTAAGTTGCAACACAGCAAGGCCGAACGCCTGAAGCGCCTGGAGAAAATGGCCAACCTGCCTGACCAGGTAAAGCCTATTACCAATACCGTCCAGTTCTATCATGCCGGAGAAGCCAAAGCCACGGTTCCCCGCCTGTACCTGCCGGATGTATCTATCAATACGGTAGAGAAAGTGGTCTACTACACCGAGGGGAAAGGCGACGGGCTGGTACCCAAAGAGGTGGGCTTTACTTCTTCCAAAGACCAGAAAGAAGCCTTTATAGACCACCTTTCCCTAAGGTTGGGCTTAAAAGACATCTCTTACGTGGGCAACGCCTTGGTAACCATCCCCAACAACAACGGCATCACCCCCACCGGCATCGTGCCTGTTATCCACTGGGAAGGATTTCTGTACGCCATCAACCTGAATGATTACCGCCTTTTTCCGGTCAGAATCTATCGAAACGGAGGTAAATAGAAACCTCCACTAATCTAAGAACACGAGAAAGTAGCTCTTTTAAGCCAGTTTTAAAAAAGTGATCAGTAAAAGGACGCATCCAAGTTGCTTACCCGGTGTAAAGGTCTGAGTAGTACCATTGGAGAAGTGCTTTCCTGCTGCTAACTTGCAAAAGATTTCTTCTAATTACCCTATTTGATGTGGTAGGACTAGGAGAAAGTGGCAGGGCAAATGAATTTCAAGAAATACCTCAGTAAAAAGTTCTTCCTTACTCAGACGGATAAATCAATCCTTCAGACCGAAGTAAAGGAAACCAACCTGCAGCGTATTTCTTTTACCTCCTTGCTGATTTTACCGGTTTCTGCTGCCCACGTGCTGTTATTCTACTTACAGCTGCATACCGGAAGCCCCACCGAATACCTCTGGAAAAAAGGGATTATCTACGCCCACTCCTCCTTTTTTCTCATCAATGCTGTTATTGCCGCCATCACCTATTGGATTCGAAAGAACCCTCCGTCTCAAAAACGGCTTCCCCAAGTTCTGACAACCGTGATGTTCCTGATCGTGCCTGTTTTTGGGGCGGTTCTGGCCATCATTGATCAAATGGTAAATGCTTCCATCAATGCCTTCCTGGTGGCTTGTATCGCTCCGGCCTTAGTACTGCAGGTGCGCCCTTTGAGGACGTTGGTATTGTTTCTGGTCGCTTATACTGTGTTTTACCTGGGGCTGGAATATACCCAACCAGATAACTCCTTATTGTTGACTATGCGGGTGAACGGGATCTCTGCGGCCACCATAGGGTGGGGGCTTACCTGGGTTCTATGGCGCAGCAACATGCTCAACTACCGTCAAGATCGCCAGATTGAGGCCCAAAAAGCAGAATTGGAGCAGAAGAACAAGAGGCTGCGCCAATCCTCGCAAAGTCTGGCTGAAGCCAACTCTGCCAAGGATAAGCTGTTTGCCATTGTCGCCCATGACTTGCGCGGTCCTATCCAAACGACGGTGCAGCTTTCCAAGATGTTAGCCGAAAACAGCTCCGAAATACCAGGGGAAAAGCGGACGCATTTGTCTCAGCTGCTTTATAAAAGTTTGCAGAACACCTCTAAACTGATGGAGAACCTGCTGCTGTGGGCCAGAAGCCAAACCAACCAGATTCCGTTCCAGCCCGAGGCGTTAGAAGTGCACCAGGTGTTGCAGGAAAGCATCGGGTACCTTCAGTTCATGGCCCAAGGGAAGCACATTGCTCTGGAAAACCTGGTTGAACCAAACCAATTTGTGGTGGCTGACAAGGAGATGCTAAGCACCGTCTTCCGGAATCTTATCACCAACGCCATCAAGTTCACCAAGCAAGAAGGTGCGGTGATCATCAAAACTGAATTAGAGGACCTCCAGGAGGGTCAAACTTTGTTCCTTAAAATTACGGTGCAGGATAATGGGGTAGGCATCTCAGAAAAGACCATTGCCCACCTGTTTGATATCAGTAAGAAGACGTCATCCCTGGGTACGGAGAATGAAGCTGGGTCTGGTTTGGGTTTGGTGTTGTGCAAGGAGTTTGTGGAAAAGAATGGCGGTCAGATGAGCGTTGAAAGTGAGCGCGGCAAAGGCACTTGCTTCTCGTTTACTTTGCCGTACCACCCCTCAGAAGTACCAGCTTCTTTTTCTTCAGAAAAGTCCTCGCTGGGATTAACTCACCTGTAGAAAGGGCCAAAAAGGAGCGCCGGATTTTAGCCTCCTTTTCTTGAAAAGAAGCTAAAACCCGGCACCTACAGCCTTATAGATGTTTACTTTTTCAGGTAGACCCTAAAGGTAGAGCCTACATCCAGTTGGCTATCCACTTCGATTTTCCCGCCGGCATTGTTCAGGATCTTTTTAACCATGTAAAGGCCAATACCCGAGCCATCTACGTGGTCATGGAAGCGCTGAAACATGGAGAAAAGATGCTCCTGTTGCTCTGGGGAAAGCCCTAACCCGTTATCCTGAACGGTAAGCACTACAAACCCATCTTCCTGCTCACAATGCAATGAGACTTCCGGAGTCCGATCAGGGGACCGGTATTTAATGGCATTGGAGACCAGGTTGTAAACAATGCTGCGGAGGTTCTTCTCTGAAAAGTAAACAACCGGGCATTTTGAGACTTCTACCTGCAGCTTCACCTCCGTTTCTTTCATCATGGGTTCCAAGTCAAGCACCACGTCTTGTACCAGGGTGGCTAAGTCAACTGTGGTCACCTCGGTGCGGTGGTCGTTCTGGAGCTTCGTGATCTCCGTGAGGTTGCCAATGGTTTTCTTGAACCGTTCAATGGCGCCCTGCATCATTTCCATGATCTCCTCCACTTCAACCAGCCCTGACCTATCCTGCGGAAGTTCCACCTGCAACTCACGTAGCAGGGCCTCAATGTTATGGATGGGGGCCTTCAGGTCATGCGAGGCGGTATACACGAAATTATCTAGATCGTCTATCACCCGCAGCAAGTGCGAGTTGGTGTCCTTCAGGCGGAGTTGGGTGTCCTTAAGGTCAGAGATGTCAATAAAGGAACCCAGCACCCGGTGTGGGATGTGGTATTCATTGTGCAAGATGTAGGCGCGGTTGTAAATAGAGGCGTAGGTGCCGTCAAACCGCATAAGTTTAAACTCCTCCACCCATTGATCTTGCCCTGTGTTGATGGCCTCGTTAATCCCCTTGATTATCCGTTGCTTGTCATCAGGGTGAATTTTATTGAACCAGGCGTTGATCCCTTGCCCCATTTCCTCAGGCTCATACCCTAAAATAGGTTTCAGGGTGTCACTCCACCACAGTTCATTGGTGATCAGGTTCCAATCCCACACCACGTCATTGGTGGCTTTTGAAACCAGTTTGAAGCGTTCCTGACTCTCAGAAAGCTCTTTTGTGCGGTCAGTAACCCTTATCTCTAATTGTGCGTTGAGTCTCAGCAAATCTTCCTCGGCGCGTTTTATGTCTTCGTACGCCAGCAGGATTTTTTCCTCGCTTTCGCGTTTTTCGGTGACATCGGCCATGGTGAGGGTAAGGCCATCGCCCATTTTAGCGGCCGCAATCTCATACCAGCCCCGCTTTCCTTGCAACTCCAGGTGTTGCTCTATGTGCAAAGGCTGACCGGTTTCCACCATCTGTACAAACTTCTTGAACAAGCCCGTCTTTTTAAGGAAAGGCAGATCAGGCAAGATACTTGTATGTAGCAACTGGTCCTGAGGCTTGCCAATCAGTTGCTCGGCTTGCTTGTTGAGCAAACTCCAGTTGAAATCAACGACCTCGTTTTCTTTGTCGCGCACCGCCTGAAAAGCCATGATGTTGTTCAAAGAACTGTTCAGGACGCCTTGCACCACGTTGCTGAGGGTCTTCAAAGTAGTCACCTCCACAAAGCTGAGCACCACCCCATCTTTGTTTCCGTCATGTTTAAGGTAAGGGATGATGCGCATCAGAAAGTACTTGCCATCCAGGGTCTCCACTTCCTGCTCAACTTCTGCGGAGGTGTTGTTCACTTTCTGGATGTCTTCCAGCCAGCGAGAGTACTTCAAGTTGTGCGAGAGGTGATGGATAGGCCGCCCCAGGTCTATGTCAATGATGTTGATCAACTCCTTTACCGAAGGCGTAAATTTTCGGATGATGAGGTGATGGTCCAGGAAAAGCTGCCCAATATTGGAGCTCCGGATGTAATTGTCCAGGTCCTCGTTGAGTTCCTGCAGTTCCTTGATCTTGAGTTGGTGCTCTGAGTTGACGGTATGCAATTCCTCATTCAAAGACTGCATCTCTTCGTTGGAGCTTTGCAGTTCCTCGTTGGAAGACATAAGCTCCTCGTTGGTAGACTGCAGTTCTTCGTTAGAGGTGCTCAGGTCCTGTACGGTCAGGTGCAGGCTTTCGCGGGCTTCTTTCAATTCGGCCTCCAAAACGGAAAGCTGGTGGAAGTACTCAGTGTCTGCCTCTGACACCAACGACGGTTTCAGGTTCTTGAGCGAAGGGTTTACCTTTCCTATTTCTTGGAGCAACACCAACAGCACTTTGGGCAGGTCTTTCTCCACCGAGATGGGCTTCACCTTCAACTGCACCAACTGGCTTTTGGAGTCAATGTTCACCACTACCTGCCTTGACACGGTTTTGTGGTTTTTGAGCACTTTTCTGATATCAACGCTCAAGGTGACGGCCAATTCCTTGGGTACCATCTTAAGCAGGTTCAGCTGCAGGCGCTTCTCAGGTAGTTTTAGAAAGCGGTTGAAATCGCCAATACCGTGCAGCAGCTGGTAATTATCGTCAATGAACACCCCGGCCAGTTTCAAGTCCTCGGCCACGGAATCCATGAACAAGTCTGTGTACCGCAGAGCCTGGGCGTTGCGGTAAGAGGGGAGACCGTCTTGGGAATTGACTGGTGAATGGGTACTTACGCCATACGTCTGCTGGTGCCCCTTGCCATCTTTTACTTTCTGGAAGAACTTCCATTTACGGTTCTTCTCCGCGAAGTAGGTTTTCAGGTCCCCGATGTGCTCACTAGGCCCTAGAAAGAGATACCCGTTCAGCTTCAAGGCATACGGAAACACCGACATTACCTTTTTCTGCAAGTCTGGGTTCAGGTAGATGAGCATGTTCCGGCAGGTGATCAGGTCAATGCGGCTGAAGGGCGGGTCCTTCTGCAGGTCATGCTGGGCAAAAACCACTAACCTACGGATGTCTTCTTTAACCGTGTAGCGGTTGTTCTTGAAGTGGAAAAACTGCTGAAGCCGTTCTTCAGACACGTCTTTGTTGATGGAGGCGGGATAAACACCTTGAGAGGCCTGCCGGATGGCCCTTTGGTCAATATCAGTGGCAAACAACTTTACCTGCGGTTCGCGGCCCATTTTCTGAAAAGCCTCCTGAAACAGCATGGCAATAGAGTACACCTCTTCCCCGGTACTACACGCCGTCACCCACACCTTCACGGTCTCATTTTCAGGGACATCCACGATAATCTGCGGAATCACCTCCCGTTCCAAGATCTCAAACGCCTCTGGGTCCCTGAAAAAGCGGGTAACGCCAATCAGGAATTCCTGGCAAAGGTGCTTTATCTCTGCCGGGTTTTCATGGATGTAGGCTAAGTAGCCGGGCAAGTCCAACACCTTTAATATATCCATCCGCTTTTTGATGCGGCGGTAGATAGTGCCTTGCTTGTAGTTCTTAAAATTGGTTTGGGTATGGGTACAGATGAGGTCCAGAATTTCCTGCAAGACTTCATCGTTCTCTATGTCATCATTGTTCCGCTCAATCAAGGTCTGAACCAAGGGGATTTGGCGGGTGAACTCCAATATTTCCTGGGGCATTCGTTCTGGGGGAAAAACAAAATCTACGGCCCCTGTTTCAATGGCACTGCGGGGCATGCCGTCAAACTTGGCCGAGGCGGGGTCCTGGACCATGATCATGCCTCCGGCCGCTTTAATCATTTTAACGCCTTTGGTCCCGTCTGTACCGGTACCCGAAAGCACAATGCCAATGGCGTACCGGCCACGGTCTTTGGCCAGGGATTCAAAGAAGACGTCAATGGCAAAGTTGGGTTCACGGTTCCTGATCTGTTCTACAAGGCGCAACCGTCCTTTTTTCACGGTCAGTTGCTTTCCGCTGGGCAGCACGTAAATGCAGTTGGGGCGGGTCACCATGTCATCCTCGGCTTCCTGCACCCGCATTTGGGTGTGCTTGGAAAGCAGTTCGGCCATCAGACTTTTGTGGTCTGGCGAAAGGTGCTGGATGATGACAAACGAATAGCTTGAATTATTTGGGAAATGGTCAAACAGTTTATGAATGGCTTCCAACCCACCTGCTGAGGCCCCAATCCCGATAAGGTAATGGTCCGTTTTAGGGAGATGTTCAGCCTGCTTTACATTTACCATGCGTACTCTTTCTTTGATTCTGTCCTAATAGAAATAACTGGGAAAGCGGTGTCCTCAATATCTTTCCTTGATGATTTTTTCTAAGACAGCGCTCCTTAATGTTTCAGCCGCCTCCACTTCTTCTTCCAGCCAGGGGAGGGAAGTATGCTTCACCGTTTCCTGGTAAGTGGCAAATGAATTGCGGGGATGGTAGGTCTTACCGTCAGGCTCCATCTGGATGGCTCGGTTAGGGTCACCTCCCCAACTCACCGTCTGCAATACTTCGGGTCTGAAGCCCAAAATATATTCGCCCTGCTCGGCATTGATGGGCAAGGCAATAAGCCCGCTGGCCACGTCTTTGTAGTCCCGTGCCCGCATGTATTGCTGGGGAAGGGTATCTGTGGCATAAAGCCTGTCCGTTTTATTCCGGCGGAGCCAAAAAATCAATTCTTTCAAATCTTGGTTAGCAGGGGTGTCGCCACTTGTCCAGACACCGCCCTCAAACAACACAGCCGCGCCTGAAAGGTTTAGAAGCTTCAGAATGCTGGTACCGCCAGAAAGTAAACCGTCAGAGAAGGAGGGGGTGGTGTACAGTTGCTCCAGCAACTGCGCATGGATACCCCGTAATTGCGCCCGCAAGCCCATTGTTTTTTCGCGCTCTTTTGCCGCTAACTGCCCCGAAACGATGCCAGACAATAACTCCATGGCCGAGCGTAGCTCGTAGCTGGGGTTTTTGGGTTTCTTGTGATGGCAGGAAATAAGCCCCCAAAGTTTGTTGTCAATGATTAGCGGCAGGGACATGGACGCCATGACCTGCAGGTTGGCCAGATACTCTAAATGCACAGTAGCCACACTTCTCAAGTTGCAGTCAGAAAGGTCTGTAAAGCGTTGCGAAATGGGGTTGATGAGCGGGGTTAAACGCACGGGGGTATACGCCCTGGTGGGGATTAACCGGTAGGGATTGCTGAAGTACAGATCCCTTGACTGTTTGGGAACGTCTGAGGCCGGAAACCGAAGATCCATGTAATCATCCATGTCTTCTTCCTTGGCCTGGCCAATAACGATTCCGTTCCATTGCGGGTCAAACTGGTAGGCCAGCACCCGGTCAAAACCCGAAAGTTTTTTCAATTCTTCTACCGTGATCTGGGCTATTTCCTTGGTGCTCTCGGCTTGTTTAATGAGAGAGGTCAGGTATTTGATCTGCTGGTATAATTCCAGAAAAGAGTCTTTAGTAGAGGAGTCTTGGTTGTCTTCCAACTCAATCAAGACATACTCTTCTTTGGGGTGCACCAGGGCGGTAAAGGTCTTCTCTGCCCCCAGCACCAGAAAGGTGAGGCTAAACGGTATTTTCACCTGACTGCTTAGTCCCTGCACCTTCTCCCTGATGTCTTTAAACTGCTGGTCTGGTAGAAAACGGGAAATTGGTTGCTCCAGAATTTGTGAGGCCGGAATGCCCAAAAGCTGCTCCGCGTTTTCGCTTACCTGTACAACCTCCAGGTTCTGGGTGTTTAGGGTAAGCAGCACTCCATGGGGTTGAATCAGGTTTACTAAGTGCAGCGGAATACTGCCACAAAACTCTGAATCATAGTTCTTTTCAATGGTAAAGCTAATGGGAGCTTGTTTTTTCTCCATAGGGTAGCACTGCGTTAGGCAACTTGTAAACTAAAGGGGGACAGCAAAAGATTAACTTCCACTGTTTACTAACAAATGCCAGACCTACGAAAAAACAGTAGAAGATGGGTCTGTCAATTTCAAAAATACGGGCTAAATGTACTACACAAAAGGGAACTTCAAAAACCTAGTATTCCTGCCGTTGCGTGTTTATACAGATGGGTTGGTTCTAAATGGAGGCTTACAATTGAAAGAAGGTTTATGACTGCTTTCAGGAATTAAGCACCGAATGATAAATAAGAACCTACATTTACTTAGCATCATTCATTTATTAAATATGATAATTAACTGTTGTTGCTGTAGAGTTGTAGTCACTTTGAAGCTTTATGTGCAATGTGCTTCTTAGAATGTTATCATTTTTAAAATATTTTTTCTTTGTACATTTTAAGACCTATTTTTCTGAAAACAGGGTTTAAACCAGTTAAATCGTCTCTGTGCTTCACTTCATTTAGATTTTTCAAATGTGAATACCAGTTAGTACTTCTTATACCTACTAAAAGCTAGATTGCTGGTTGAACTTCTGAAGATGTATTCTGGTTTGCTCTATCAATAATAGTAATAATCAAATAATGAATTTAAACATTTAATTATATTACACTATGGTTGCAGCAGGCAAAACCAGAAGAGGCTTTCTTGTTTTCAGAGGATGGATGGTGATGTGGGCCTTCACATTTTTCAGGATTCTTCCCGCATTTGCTCAAAGTTCTACCACTTACGCCCCCGGAGACTATAGAACCACCTCCGCGGGAACCTTAAGCCAAACTGGTGGAACTAGTTTAGTGGAACAGTTCACAAACCAAGGCACTTGGGTGCCGGCCACTTACCCATTGCCCATTACCGGTAAACTTTTCGTGGAGCATGCTCTTCAGGTTTCAGGAGCGCTCCAACTTGCTCATGTGCAAATCACTGCCCAGAAATCCCTTACTGTTTTGGCAGGTAACAGCTTGTTAACTACCAATACCTTGTCTGTAGGCGCATCAGCGGAACTGGTGCAAGAAGGTGAAATTGACAACCGAGGCTTGTTGCAACTACAGGCAAATTCAAAACTCATTATTAAGGCTCCAACGTATAAAGCCACTTCCCTCATCTGGGCGGGGACCGAGGTCCTGGATGTTACCTCTGAGGTTAGGATTGAAGCCGCGGCGGCTAATTCCCTTTTATTTAGCGGTACCCGTCTTTCCGCCCAGGCTCATGGCTACTGGTTTGGCCGACTAACCCTTGCTCCGGCCCTTGCTGGTAGCAACTGGCAACTCACCGATTCTTCGGCTCCTTTGGCGGCCCAGACCTTTAATGCTACTCTTCCGGCAACTTCCTCGCTTCTGCTTTTAGCAGGCTCTAACTTGTCTCTACATTTTGGGCAAGATGTAAACTTGACTGGAGGAACATATTTTCTGCAAAACCAAAGCAGTGGCACGGGTTCTATTCAAATTACAGGACACCTAACCTTTCAAGGGGCTACCCTCACCTTAAACCAAACGTCTAGTTCAGCAGCCATCTCCACCATTGACTTAAAAGGCAACTTGGTCACCGATGCTGCTTCCACTATCAACAATAGCAGTACGGTCAGTACCTCCACCAGTGGAATCAGATTTTCAGGAACTACATGGCAAACCCTTCAGGCAGGGGGACCGGTGAACCACGTCTCTTTGGTTGTGAGAACCGGGGCTATGGTGCGGTTGGGGCAACACCTGCGGCTCAACCCCATCAACTCAGTGTATGCAGGTACCTTAACTGTTGAGAATGGTGCTACCCTGGATTTTGGGACAGATACCTCCAACAATGGTTTTCAGGTGCAAGGCCAGGGCTACTTCAACTTAAGTCAGGGCGGAACGCTGTACATTACCAGTGCCCAAGGAATCAATAGCACGGGAGCCACTGGAAACGTTCTGGTCCCCGATAGCCGGCGGGCCTTCAACCAACTAGCTACTTTCATTTACAGCGGAAAAGTCCCGCAACAAACTGGTAATGCCTTTTTAGCCACTGCCAGCGGAAAAGTCATCATCATTGACAATCCTACCTCTGTGACGGTTTCCAGCACCTTTGGCATCTCCAGCCATACAGGCCTAACTGCCCAAGGGGGAAGATTGGAAATCAAGCAAGGCACTTTGATTACTTCTTCTAACGGTGATGTGACCGGATCTGGGAAACTGGTGATGAGTGGGGGCATTTTCCAAACGAGTGTCTTAGGCACTATTGTGCCCCAACTTACCGGTGCGTACGAACTAACCGGAGGTGCCATTGAGTTGGCAGGAACAGGAAACCAGGTCTTAAGAGGAGGCAACAACTACCTATATTATAATGTGCTGGTTAGTGGGAAAGATGAGGTAGGTGTTTCTTCTAAATCCATTTCCACAACCACTACTGTTACCCAGAACGTAACCATTCTACCCAATGCTATTTTTGACATTGGTAACAAAACCTTGAAAGGAGATGGAGGGCTAACCATGACGGGTGGTTTGTTTAGGACAAGTAAAACCAGTGGAACACTGCCAGAGTTAAACGGTAGAAATTCACCCTACAATCTAACGGGCGGCACTATTGAATTCTATGGTTCTACTAACGGTCAAAATCAATCCATAAGAGGTGTTTACGGAAGTTCACAAAAGATCACCTACCATCACCTTCTTTTAACTGCCACAGAAGCCAATACCCTGAATGACGTTGGTAACCACTTGTTCAGCGCAAATTTTGATGTGGCGGGTACGCTTACCGTGAAAGCACCAGCCGTACTGCAAATTGCAAGTAACAGGGCCGTGGGCGGAACCGGGAATTTTGTCCTGGAACCCGGAGCTACCTTGCTATATGGTTCACCCCAAGGCATCAAGCAAAGCGGAACAGGTACCATGGATGGAAACGTGCGGGTTAGCGGAACCAGAGCCTTCTCGCCTCAAGCTAATTATGGTTTTATTGGAAACTCTGAAATGGTCACCGGCGATGCTCTGCCAGGTACCGTCGCCAACCTGACGGTTGCTAAAATAGGTGGTGGGGTAACTTTGTCTAAATCAGTCAATGTTCAGAATGTCTTCACGCATAAAAGCGGGACCTTCAAAACGGATGTACATGAGTTGTCCCTGTTAAACCAAGAAGCTTCCGCTTTGCAACTAACAGATTCCACGTTTTACATCCAAGGTAACCTGAGAAGAGCGGTAGGAAGTAGTGGTACCTATGCTTTCCCTGTTGGGAATGCCTCTGGTAAGCGGAAGTTTGAGCTGGTTTCTTTGGGGTTGGCGGGTAATGGCTTCCAGAGCATTGTGGTAAGTTTTAAGCCTTTGACCCATCACCTGGATAGTGACTTGTACCTGGTGGAAGATAGCTACAACTACACTCACGTAGAAACGGAGGGCGTATGGTATGTTGAGCCAAATGTAACACCTGCCTCCGGTAAATTCACTGCCAAAGCTTCTTTGCTGGGCTTCAATAACCTGTCTGATAATAAGTTTTCCTTGCTGGTACGGCCGTTAGGCTCTGTCAGTGGTAAAGATTGGACCACCGGAGGAGGCACCTTGGATGCCCCCAATAAGGAGGGCCGCATCGTGGCTGGTGGGTATGCCAAACGAAATTTTATGGCTGCATTCGGGCAAATGGCCATCGCGAATATGGAAACTGTTCTGCCGGTTACCTGGCTGGATGTAAAGGCAGAACGGAAAAACCAAGGGGTGCAACTGCAGTGGGCCACTGCGTCAGAGGTCAACAATGACCGGTTTGAAATTGAATACTCGTTGGATGGAAAGAACTTCATGTATGCAGGCAAAGTGAAGGGATCAGGTAACAGTGCCATAGAGCAGCGCTACCAATTTGTACACACCACTTCGCCTTCAGCCACCACCTACTACCGCATCAAACAGATTGATCTGGACGGAGGATTTGAGTACAGCAAGGTAGTAAGTGTTCAGGCTGGGAGTGCGGCATTGGCCCACGTTACCCTGTATCCTAACCCTAGCCGTGATTACCTGCACTTAAGCAACGTTACATTAGATGCTTCCTCTTTGGTGGAGATTATTGATGCTCAAGGGAGACGGGTTGAGCAAATTAAGCCAGTCGTAAACGGAGCTACTTCCATAGTACCGGTTCAGCAATTACCAGCGGGCAATTACATCCTGCGAGTACAGACGGCAAACCAACTGGTCCAGCAGCGGTTTGTGAAATTGTAAACCATTTTATGTTTATTTTCTAGAAAACAGCCAAAAAGAAGAGGGCCGGTTCAAACAGAACCGGCCCTCTTCTTTTATCATTTGGCACCTTTAAGAACTGGGAATTTAATACGCGCGTCCTTCTTTGTTTTCCATGAAGTTCACGAAAGCCCGGTTCACAACTTTCATACCGCCTGGCGTAGGGAAGTTGCCGGTGAAATACCAGTCGCCAAGGTGGTTAGGGCAGGCTTCGTGCAGGCTTTCCACGGTTTGGAAGATCACGTCCACTTCGGCCTTCACGTTGGAGGCTTTCACTATCTGTGCTACTTTGCCGCTGATTTCCTCGGGGGTAAACTGGTCGTACAGCTCCTGAACAAAGTTCTTTTCTTTGGCTGCTCCAGAAACCAAGGCTTGTTGGCACTTCTGGTATACCTCGGTAGCAAGAGCCTCTTGTTTGGTGTCTTTCAACAAGCCCATCATCGCCCTGAAGGCCACAAACTCCTTCATCTTAGACATGTCAATGCCGTAGCAATCGGGATAGCGAATCTGCGGGGCACAAGACACGATGATGATCTTTTTAGGTCCCAGGCGGTCCAGCATTTTGATGATGCTTTTCTCTAGGGTAGTCCCGCGCACAATGGAGTCGTCAATTACGACCACGGTGTCAATGCCTTTCTTCACTACTTCGTAGGTGGTGTCATACACGTGAGCCACCAGATCATCGCGGGAGTCATTGTCGGTAATGAACGTGCGGAGTTTGGCGTCTTTGATGACCAATTTCTCCACCCGCGGACGGAAAGACAGAATGTTTTCCAATTTGTCCAGGTCCCCATCAGCTTCAGCAATGGCAGTACGGCGGTAGGAGCGGAGGTAATCTTCCACACCTTCCATCATGCCCAGGAAAGAAGATTCAGCAGTGTTGGGGATGTAAGAGAAAACGGTGTTCTCCAGATCATAGTTAACCGCTTTGAGTACCTGTGGGCTCAAAAGCTTGCCCAGCATTTTGCGCTCTTGATAAATTTCCGGGTCGTTACCGCGAGAGAAGTAGATGCGTTCAAAGCTGCAGGATTTCTTCTCCAATGCAGGTAAAATCTCTTTCTCAGAAGCCTCGCCATTCTTGGTTACGATGAGGGCGTGCCCTGGGGAGACTTCCTTTATCTGGCTGTACTCAATCCCGAAGGCAGTTTTGATGGCGGGTTTTTCAGAAGCCACTACTACTACCTCGTCATCCATGTAATAATAAGCTGGCCGGATGCCCGAAGGATCCCGCACGACGAAAGAAGCTCCGTAACCGGTAAGGCCCGCCATGGCGTAACCGCCGTCAAAGTCTTTACAGGCCCGGCGCAGCACGCGCTGCAGGTCCAGGTGCTCTTCAATCAGAGCCGTGATCTGCTCGTTGTTGTTGTCTGGTTTGAAGTAGTCAAACAGGCGTTGGTTTTCCTCATCCAGGAAGTGCCCGATTTTCTCCAGAACCGTTACGGTATCTATTTTCTGGCGTGGGTGCTGACCGAGGTCGGTGAGCACGTTGAAGAGCTCGTCTACGTTGGTCATGTTGAAGTTACCGGCCACGGCCAGGCTTCTGTTGCGCCAGTTGTTTTCGCGCACCATGGGGTGGCAGTTGTCCACGCTGTTCTCGCCGTGGGTTCCATAACGCAAATGGCCCAGATACACATCGCCCATGAAGGGGAGATTCTGTCTGAGCCACTCAATGTTCTTCGAATCCTCGGGGTACTTTCGTTTCAGCTTGCCGTATTTCTCGCTTATTTTCCCAAAAATAGCGTCAATGGCTTTGGTCTTCACAGACCTGTAACGGGCAATGTACTCGGTGCCCGGGGTAGCGTTGATCTTGATGCTGGCAAAACCGGCGCCGTCTTGCCCGCGGTTATGTTGCTTCTCCATGAGCAGGTACATCTTCTGAACGCCGTACATGGGAGTGCCGTATTTTTCTGCGTAATATTCTAGGGGTTTGCGGAGGCGGACCAAGGCAATTCCGCACTCATGTTTTATCGCATCACTCATGGTAATAGGTTTTAAGGCGGGAGCACGTGTTCAATGGCTACCGGTTGCCCAGTTGGCAAGCAAGAAAGCTCGGCCGAAAAGGCATGCAAAGGTAAGAGTAAAAATACGTAACCTGCTACCTTCAAAACTATTTTCTGTGTGCCTACATCCCTTTTTTGATGGAGTAAACACGGAGAGGCACCTACCCTGGAAGAAACCCTGAGTTTTGTGATACAGGGCCTGTTAATAATGCAAAAGGTGCTGAGGTTTAAGCTTTTATGCAAAAAGGTTTATGCCTTGATTTCCAGAAAGTAACTCCTAAACAGGAGAACTAATTAGGTGGGGCTAACCCACGTTGCCTACCTTTGCGGCCATGAACAGACAAGTACAGGTGCATGGCGCCTTGTTTCTGGTGGCCCTAATCTATGGGGCTAATTATAGCATTGCCAAGGAGATCATGCCAGACTACGTGCAGCCGTTTGGGTTGATTGTAATACGGGTGGTGAGTGCGGTGTTGGTGTTTGGGGCTATTTCCGTTTTTGTGGTGAAAGAGAAAATCCAGGGCAAAAACGATTGGGTCAGAATCATTCTCTGCGGGTTGTTTGGCATTACCTTGAACCAGCTTTCCTTTTTCAGTGGCTTAAACCTGACGTCGCCCATCAATGCCTCCCTCATCCAGACGGTTTCTCCTATTGTGGTCGTGCTCCTGTCTGCGTACCTGCTCAAGGAACGGATCCAGGTGTTCCGGATGGTGGGGATTTTGCTTGCTGGTTTGGGGGCCATGATGCTGATCTCGGGAAAGGCCGGGAATGCGCAAGGTAACATCTTAGGCGATATCCTGATGCTAGTGAACGCAGCCTGTTTCGGGGCTTTCCTGGTGCTGGTAAAACCCCTGATGCAGCGCTACAATCCTATTACGGTGGTGAGCCGGGTATTTCTAGCGGGCTCTGTGGGGGTGATTCCTTTCGGGATAAGCCAGGTCATCCAACCAAAGTATACAACCTTCCCTCTTCCCATTTGGGGAGCCATCGCGTTTGTCATCATCTGCATGACCATTCTGGCGTACCTTCTGAATGTGTGGGCTATGAAATATGCTAGTCCGGCCCTGGTGGGGGTGTACATTTACCTGCAGCCCGTCTTTGCCATTCTCATTGCTGTGAGCTTAGGGAAAGACCTGTTTACGTGGCAGAAAGCGCTATATGCCGCCATGATTTTCGGCGGAGTATACCTGGTAAGCAAACCAAAAAAAGAAACGAACTAAGCAGTTAGCTCAAAAAGTACCGTATAAAGGGCACCTTGCTTGCGCCTCGGGCGTTGAAGGAAATACAAAAATTGCAAAAATGACGGACCAAAACCAATACGATGACGACGCTCTGCACCACCTCTTCCTGATGGTAGAGGCCCAGGATGCCACTTGTATGCTTAACCTGGCGGGCCATCCGCTCCGCATCAGGGAAGTTGTGTTCCAGATGGTAGAAAACGGTTGCAGGGTGAGCAAAGTGGAAGCAGATTTCTATAACATGTTTCTCTATGACAAAGAGGTAACAGAGATTTATGACTATCTCACCACCATCATCAAGGTGAAGTTTGTAAAGGTGTAATCCTCATGACGCTGGTTTTCGCCTTTTTTTGAAAAAACTTTCTGTAAACGCACTTTAGTGCCTTGCGAAGAGAATAGCGTGGCTGCCATCTGGGCGTATATAGAACAAAGTTTCGGCAAATACGGTAAGGAAACAAATGATTCCCATCATCTGTCACCTAAGCCACGTTGCATGAACCAGACCTTCAGAATAGAGCACGATTTCCTGGGCGAGAAAGAGATCCCCAACACCGCCTACTATGGCGTTCAAACGCTCAGGGCTTTAGAAAACTTCAATATCACGGGCATCACCAATGCCTCTGAACCCTTGTTCATTGTAGCGTTTGCCTATGTGAAAAAGGCCGCCGCTATGGCTAACCGTGACCTAGGGGTCCTGGACAAGAAACTGGCCGAAGCCATCATCTTTGCCTGTGATGAGTTAATCGCTGGCAAGTACCGCGACCAGTTTGTGACGGATCTGATCCAGGGCGGGGCGGGTACCTCGGTGAACATGAACACCAACGAAGTAATCGCTAATATTGGTCTGGAGTACCTGGGGCACCAAAAAGGACAGTATGAATTTCTGCACCCCAATAACCACGTTAACTGTTCCCAATCCACGAACGATACTTACCCCACGGCCATTATGATGGCGGTGCACCTGAAGGTGGATGTGTACCTGAAGGCCTTGGCCGATCTGAAGAAATCCTTTCTGCGCAAAGCCGAGGAGTTCAAGGATGTTCTGAAAATGGGCCGCACCCAGTTACAGGATGCCGTTCCTATGACGCTTGGTCAGGAATTCCACAGTTTCGCCACTACCATCAACGACGATATCAAGCATCTGCGCGAAGCCCAGCGCAAACTCACGGAGTGCAACATGGGCGGAACCGCCATTGGTACCAGCATCAACGCGCCGCAAGGCTACCCAGAGCTCTGTACCAAGTACCTAGCGGAGATCACCAAACTGCCCATCCACCTGGCTCCAGATTTGATTGAAGCTTCCTCTGACATGGGCACCTACGTGCTGGTATCCGCCATGCTGAAACGAAGTGCCCTCAAGATCTCCAAAATCTGCAACGATCTACGGTTGCTATCCTCCGGACCTAGAGCCGGATTAAACGAGATTAAACTGCCACCCATGCAGCCAGGTTCTTCCATCATGCCCGGTAAGGTAAACCCCGTGATTCCGGAAGTGGTCAATCAAACTGCGTTCTATGTGATGGGCGCCGATGTCACCATTTCCATGGCCGCTGAGGCGGGGCAACTGCAGTTGAATGTGATGGAGCCGGTGATTGCCTTCAGTTTGTTTACTTCTATGAACTACATGATTAACGCCATCAACACTCTGCGTACCAAATGCGTGGATGGTATTGTGGCTAACGTGGATGTCTGTCGCGAGGGGGTGATGCGCAGCATTGGTATTGTGACGGCCCTCAACCCGTTGTTGGGCTACGAAACCGCTGCCTCCATTGCCAAAGAAGCCCAAGCCACTGGTAAATCCATCCAACAGATTGTGGTGCTGGAACGCAAACTGATCACCCAGCAGAAATGGGACGAGATTTATTCCTTTGAGAACATGATCCATCCGGTGTATATCAATGGGTAAATGCAAAGCCAGAGTTTAGAAGGTGTTTTGGTAAAAGTAAGCGTAAAGCAGAAGTCAAGATGAAGGAGGAAAATGGCTATCTATTTTCGTGTCCTTTGAAAGCAATAGAAAGAATGAACCGAAGAATATTCCAGGTAATTGACGGAGTGCAGAAAAAAGTGGGGGAGGGATTTGAGGTAACCAGCCCCATGCCTGGCTCCCGTATCCGGCAACTGAGTCCTTTTTTGCTCATAGACCACACCGGTCCTATGCAGGTGCAGCCCACCGAACAACCTTTGGGGGCAGATCCGCACCCGCACCGGGGTTTCGAAACCGTAACCATCGTGTACCAGGGATACTTGGCGCACCGGGATACGGCGGGTTACAGCGGGAAAATAGGACCGGGTGATGTACAGTGGATGACAGCCGGGGCCGGGCTCCTGCACGAAGAACGCCACGAAAGGGAGTTTGCCAGGCAAGGAGGCATTCTGGAATTGATTCAGTTATGGGTAAACGTGCCCAAAAAGGACAAGATGTTTCCGGCCCGGTACCAGGAACTTAGAAAGGATGCCATCCCCGTGATTACCCCTGGAGAAGGAAAGGGAACCATTCGAGTTATTTCTGGGGAGTACAACGGGGTAGCCGGACCTGCCCAGACTTTTTCACCCATTACCATTTTAGATGTCTTTCAGCCGAAAGGGGCAACATTGCGGCTTGCCTTACCCGAGAGGTATAACGTTGGAATGTACGTGGTAAAAGGAAGCCTTCGTTTGCACAATGACAAGCCTGCCCAAACAAAACAACTGGTGGTATTTGGCTGGGACGCGGAAGGCATGGAACTCATCTTTGAGGAGGATACCACTTTTCTAATACTTGCTGGCGAACCCATAGAAGAACCCCTGGCCACCTATGGTCCTTTCGTGATGAACACTAATCAAGAATTGGTGCAGGCCATAGAAGACTTTGAAAGCGGCAAAATGGGTACCTTTGAGGATTGATTTGGTGCCGGAAACGCCACCGGTGAATGAAACTTAATGCATCCTATTTTCCTTTTAGGGAAGAACCTCAGATAGATTACCTGACATGTTAGAACATTCGCTTTTCCGAAAGCTTCCCCCTTGGGTTCAGGCTGAATTGTTGGCGCAGAAGGGGGAGGCCCTGGCACTGCGGCATCACAAAGGCTGGTCCATTACCCTGCATCCGTATGAGAACACCTTTTTAGAAGTATGGGCGAAACACGGCGTAGAGGTAGTAGGAACCTTTCACCACACTGTTTCCTACATGGACGTCATAGAACCCTACATCTCCGGATTGCCTTTCCCAGAAGGAGCTTAACATACATTCTCCTTAAAAACGAAACAACAACTGATTGAAAAGCTTCTTAGCGGCTTTTCTTTTTAGCTTTTCTCCGGAAAAAGACTACAAATCAAATAACAAGAAAGCCCCTTGCTAATTAAAGCAAGGGGCTTTCTTGTTAAGGCAAGGGAAGTTTTATTGGCGAACTACCCGCAAGGTTTTCACCTCATTGCCCTTGGTCAACCGGATGATGTATACCCCGACATTTGCGGATTTGGCATCCCACTTGGCAGTAATAGTTTCAGCAGTTTTTGCTTTGCCTTTCTGCAGTTGTTTTACCAACGCACCTTTCATATCATAAACATCCAAACTGTACGCTTCATCCTGGTCTACACTGAACTCAACCGAAGCCTCGTCTGTGAATGGGTTAGGGTAAGAGGTGAATTTCACTTCTTGGCTAACTGGCAACTCAGCTACAGCCACAGCACTAGAGGTTTTGGTAGAAGTTTTAGCAGCTTCATGGATGACGATGGATCCTCCTCCTAAGATGGTAGTTGTAACAGTAGTCATATCCGCATTGTCTGCTGTGCCTATCATGTTATCATAAACTGTCAATCCGGCTGCATCGGTAATTTTCATACGTATTTTATCGGAGCCGCCGCCGTTAGATGCCTGGCCATCTATAGCATTTAACGTGAACTTATAAGTACCTGAACCATTAATGGTTCCAACACCTCTATAACTTGCTTTCGCGCCGCTGATCACGAGGGTGGCTGCTTCATAGGAGGTACTATTGAATTTCAAGTTACCTGCCTGAAACTGGAACTCTGTTTCGCCATCTAAAGTAGTGGAACCTTTTTTGTATCTAGATACAAAGCCAAAGTTAGCTTTACCTACTGCTGCTGGATCTTTTACATAGGCTCCTGCCGGAGAGTTAATCCAACCACCACCAGTTACGAACCCACCAGTTGGGTCATAGACAGGAAGGTAGGCTGTAGATAAACCGCATCCGCTTCCTGTAGATGCTTCTACCTGGTAAACATTAACGGTCAGGCCTGTGACTTGAAGTGTTGCCACCCCATTGGCATCCGTTAAAGCAGAACCTTTAACAACACCATCCAGCTTGAATGTGATTTGAACGTCAGAAACTTTAGGGAAAACAGTTGCAGAGAGTTTTGCTGCCGTACCTACTGGGACAGGGTGGCCGCTTGCAGATGCATCTATTGTTACTCCATTTACTGTTAGTACGCCTTTTTTGAAGGTAATAGCATAGTTGCTAGAAGTTAATCCACTAGGAGTTACATCATAAGTAGCTTGTCCACTGCTAACATTTGCTGTGGTAGAGTAGGATAATGTTCCTCCCAATACACTTAAACCTTCATTATTCACAAATCCGTCATAAGTAGCGGTAAAGAGTGGGTTAACCTGTCCGCAATACTTGCTTGTGTTTTGTGCAGTTACTACAAGTGCCTTCTTGGTGATAGTAAGGGTAGCTGGAGTATTGGAGATCTCGTAATTGCTCAACACAGTGGCGGGAGACAACGTAGCAGAAATGGCATATGGACCATCGGCAACAGTTTCACCAGCAACGCGACTGTAGGCAGCTTGCACGTTGTCAGAGGCCAGGAATCCGGTTAGTGTGCCTGAAAACTCAGGGTCTGCAGCGCCGTACTCCTTCGTTTTAGCAGCTACAACTACAGAAGCAGCCTTCTTGCCGATGGTGAAGCTGGCCGTGTTGTAGGTGATGTCGTAGTTGCCAAGGACACTAACTGGAGCAAGAGTAGCAGAGATTTGGTATGGACCTCCCACTACTGTTTCGCCCGTGGCACGGCTATAAGTAGCTGTTACGTTGTCACTAGTCAAGAAGCCTGCTAAATTTCCGGTTAAGGTTGGTTCAGAGCTACCGTAGGTCTTGCTGTTAGCAATTGGAGTAACTGAAGCGGCCTTCTTCGTAATGTTTAAGGTTGCAGAAGTGTTAGTGATCTCGTAGTTATCTAGCACAGTCTGCGGTGTTAACGCTGCTGTGATGTCGTAAGTGCCCACATTCTCGCCAGTAGCGCGGCTGTAGGTGGCGACCACTTTGTCAGCGGACAGGAAGCCTGTGAGCGTGCCGGTCAGTTCAGGGTCTTTGTCACCGTACACCTTCGACTTGGCAGCCACAACCACAGATGCGGCTTTCTTTCCAATAACCAGTTGGGCGCCTTGGAAGGTCAGGTCGTAGTTGTCGCCCAAAGCAAGAGTTCCATTGTCAATAGCATAGGAGCCCACCTTCTCGCCCTCGGCTCTGGAAAGTACACCTTCAAAGGCATCCTTGTTCACCAAAGAGCCGGCGATAATGGCATATGTCAACTCAGGATCCGCGTCTCCGTAGGTTTTCTGCTTATCATTTGCTTTCACAGTGATAGGGCGAGCACTGATGGTCAGCGTAGCTGGAGTGTTGGTGATATCGTAGTTGTCCAATGCAGAAACAGGAGATAATGTTGCAGAGATAGGGTATGGACCAGCAGCAACTGTTTCACCAGCTACCCGGCTGTAGGTAGCTACCACCTTATCCGCCTCAATGAAACCAGCCAGGGTACCAGTGAAATCAGGATCTTCAGCACCATACACCTTTGTTTTTGGAGCTACTACTACCGAAGCTGCTTTCTTACCAATAATGAAGGTCTTGCTGCCCTCTGAGCCAATGTGGTTTTCATCGCCAGAGAAAGAGAAGGAGGCGGTGGCGGTGCCAGCGTTGATGTTGTTACTATACTCTGCCGTAGGTGTTAAACTCAGGCCACCTGCTCCGGTCACCTCAACTGTGGCCGGGGTGATGAACGAGCCGGTATAGGTGAACGGGCCGCCAATGATGGTAACAATGGTTTCAGAGGGGGCCTTTTCTATTATGAAAGTCTTGCTGTCCTCAGACCCTGTGTGGTTATCGTCACCAGCAAAGGTATAGCTTGCTGTGGCAGTACCGGCTTTGATGTTTTCAACGTAAGTGGCAGTTGGTGTCAGTTCCAAGTTACCTGCTCCGGTTACTTTTACCGTTGCTGGCGTTTGTGCCTTTCCAGTATAGGTGAAAGGACCAGCTGGGACGGTAACCTCAGTTATGGAGGAAGCTTTACCTATGGTGAATTCTTTTTCAGCAGATGAGCCAAGATAATTAGCCGATTCAGCATAGGAAGCTGTTGCGGAATACGTACCGGCGTTAACTGGGGCGTTGGTAGAAGAAGGATAAACAGTTGGTGCTACACCGACATAATAAACGGTGACAGCTTGATTTAAACCGCCGTCGCCCTTCACAGTGGCAGAACCTTCATGAGCAGAACCGTTATAGATAGCATTGCCGGCGATAACTTCCGTTTTGGTGGAGGCTTTGGCAATGACTAAGGTTCCTTCTGCGGAGCCGCTGTAGTTGTCATTCGTTAACGAAGCCAGAACCTCGTAAGAGCCTGCATGGGTTGGGGAAGAAACCGCTGCTCCCTTTTGGCTATAAGTTACGCTTACGCCAGTTACATCGGCAGGGCTAATGCTGTAACCAACCGTCTTAGCGGAACCATTGTAGGTCTGCGACAGATCATCTTCTTTTAGAGTGATGATGGCAGCAGCTTTCTGGGCGGTTACATTTACCGTAACTTCAGGAGCTGCATGGTAGTTGTCGTCGCCAGCCTGGTTGTATTTCACAATACCTGTTCCGGTTCCTGAGTTCATGGTGTAGGTATCACCGATGTTGCTCAATGGAGCAGAGCTGCTATAAGTAACAGGCAGTTCTGAAGAAGCAGTAGCGGCTACCTTGAAAGTGGTGTTGTAAATAGCACTGATTGGAGAAGCAGTTGTTACGGTGATGGTTTGGTTCGCTTTCTCCGCTGCAACAGTTTCTGTTATTACAGTAGCGGCGTAGTAGTTAGCATCACCAGCCTGACTGTAGCTTACAGTACCTGTTCCTGTGCCTGAGTTCATTGTGAATTGCGCACCAACGTTGCTAAGTTTATCAGCACTACCGTAGCTTACTGTCAGACCAGAAGATGCAGTAGCTGCTACAGTAAATCTGCTGTTGTAAACAGCTTTGTCCGGAGCAGAAGTAACTACCGTAATAGTTTGATTGGCTTTATTTACCGTAAAGCTATGGGTTACAGTGGTAGCAGCATTGTAGTTGTCGTCTCCTAACTGTGTAGCGGTTACACTTGCAGGACCAGCACCGATAATAGTAATTTTACCAGTACTTTCATTGTAGTTGATGTTCCCGGTGGTGGAGATGCTTACTGGTAGGTTAGAAGAGGCACTTGGGCTGATGGCAAAAGCAGCATCACCATAGGTCTTATCTCCAATTTCAGCAAAAGTGATGGTTTGATTTGCTTTAGCAATCTCTAGAGTGCCTGTTAAGCTTCCTGAGTAATTGTCATCAATAATGGTTGCTATAACAGGGTAGTTGCCAGCAGCCTTAGGTGTTGCTGAGCCAAAGTCATAATTCAGCGTTAAGCCTGAAGGTGTAGTAGTAGCTACTACTGTTTTTACCTTGTTGTCATAGGTTTGCTCTAAAGTTCCTGCTGTCCAAACGGGCGACACAGTCGCTTTATCAACAATAATTTCTACTGACTTGCTGCCCGCTTTGTAGTTTGCAGCTTCGGCAGCATTCACGGTTAAGGTACGAGTGCCAGCTCCTAATACCGTGCCTGCCTCAGGCGAGTAAGTCAAGGTAGCACCACCCAAAGCAGTGGCATTGAGTTGCCTTTCGGACAAAGGTGTGCCGTAAACGATGTTAGCCGGATTAGACCAGGTAATCACCTGCTCGGCCTTGTTCACGGTCAGGCTTACAGTTTCAGTAGCCTCATTGTAGTTAGTAGTAGCAGCGGCAGTTACCGCTAAGGTATGCGTACCAGCATCCAGTATAATCGCGTCAGCAGGAGAATAAGTCAACGTACCAGCAGCCGAGCCGCCCGCGACACCCGCCACCGTGGCATTCAGTTGAGTAGCCGACAAGGCTGTGCCATAGGTGATCTCAGCCGGAGCAGTCCAGCTGATAGTCTGGTTAGCTTTGTTAACAGTCAGGCTTCCGCTTCCAGAACTAGCTGCATAACTTTCATCAGCAGTAAAAGAAGCTCCAATAGCTCCTGTTAATACAGCTGTTGAAGCATCAATCCCCGCTATTGAAACATCTGTTTTAGTTGCTACTCCATTAGCATCTGTAACCGCTGATCCAGCTGGTTTACCATTAATTGTAAAATTCACTATTTTACCACTTAAATTAGTTGTACCTGTTTTAAGTGTGGCTGAAAGGTTCGTTGCTCCACCATATGTTCCTGTTGCAGATGCTACAGTAAGATTAGTTGCACTAATAGTATTTATAGTTACGTTAACTGTTCCCGCTGAACTAGAACATTGACCAACCTTGGCAGTTACAGAATAGGTGCCACTTGCAGCCCCGGTAACATTAAAAATGGAAGGATTTTGTAACGTTGATGTAAAACCATTTGGTCCTGTCCAGTTATAAGTAGCACCAGAGATTGTAGAAGCTGTTAAAATTAAAGTACCACCAGCTTGGACAGGAGTATTGCTAGAAGCAGTAGGTGTAGCAGGTAAAGGATTTACTGTGATGATAGTAGCAGGAGATGTTGTAATACAACCATTGCTATTTGTTACTTTAACTGTATAGCTTCCGGCAGAACTAACATCATAGGTAGCCTTTGTAGCGGTGGCTCCGTTAATAGCATTTCCATCTTTATACCATTGATAATTGGTAATAGTGCCAATTCCAGCAGTTGCATTTGCCGTCAGCGTTGTAGTACTTCCAACACATATGGACGAAGTACCTGAAATGCTTACAGTAGGTGCTGCATTTTTCGTTACAACCGTAGCTGCTGATGTAGCAGCGCAACCTCCTGCATTTGTTATAGTAACTGTATAACTTCCACTCTCTGAGGCAGAATAAGTTTTTGAATTAGCTCCAGAAATAGCAACACCATCCTTATTCCATTGGTAAGTAGTGGCAATTGTAGAAGTTAGCAATACACTGGAACCTTCACAAAAAAATGTTGGGGTGGAAGTTGAAATAGAAGGAGTTGAGGGAAGTGTATTTATTGTTAAGGAGGTTGGGAATGAAGCTATAGTAGGAGTTGATTCACTTGAAACCATTCTGATTTTATAACCTGTACCAGAAGGTATATTATTGGGTATCGAAACGGTAAAGTCTATCTTACTTCCGTTTGCATTATTTGCATTAGTAGAACCAAGAATAGTTGGAGATGTAAAGCTTCCAGAAGAACTGCTTAGTTGTACAATATAAGGTGCGGTTGTTCCACCACTACTATTGGCAGTATAGTTAACTGTAACTGTACTGCCAAGACAGAAGGAAGTTGGAGTCACACTGTTTATTCCCAAGGCATCGGTAAAAACTGTTTGTTCTTGGTGGCCTGTGGCAATACCCGAAACCAGAACTGTAAATCTTACCCCTAAATGCCTTTGCTCTATTGGGTAATCAATTTGCCAGGTACCATCACTATTAACTTTTATATCGTAAACGTGAAAATCTGGATAGTCTGGGTCTTCCTTGAGTTCAACATGTACTTGTTGGTCCAAAGTCCAACCTGTTCCAGTAATGTGAGCAATTTCACCAGGTACATAATCATCCTTATCTGAAGTTACAGTAGGAGCAGGTAAGCCAGCCTCTACATATGCATCGCCTAAAGCAAAGGCACCAACGGTGCCTAAAATTAAAAAGCAAAGCAGTATCCCGTAGCGCCTAGCGTTTGCCTTTGCAAGTGCAAGTAAGTTTACATTCATATGATTTTTGTTTAGATGAGAAGGGTTGATCTGATTTGGTATTTGGTTTGGATCAAATTTAAACATACTAATAAAGATTTGGGCTTTTATTCGGTAAGTGAAAGGTTTTAAAGGTTGAATTATAAAAGTAGCTAGTTGAAGTTTGATCTTAATTAGCTGAGTTTTTCAGGGATGGACTTATGTAAAGGTATAGTTGATAGTGTTTTAAGGATATAGTATACCCTTTGCAATGGATGCTTACAGCAAAAATTGGTTAAGAGTAAGCTACTTAACTGGGGGAGGTGTAAAAGAGGGGGAGTACTTTGATTATATTTAGGAAACACATGGTTTCCTTTTCTTAAATCGATATAAACTAATATAAATGTTACATTAAAAACAAATAATTTTATATTTTTTAACTACAATTGATGCGACTACACTTTTAGAATGGATAATAGTTCCATCAAAGTAATAATTATAAATATTTTTATTATAAATAAAATATATAAAAGATAATATATTTTTAGAGCAGAAAAAACATGCTAACAAAAAGATTAAATGGAAGAGCGAAAACCTTGCATTTTGCTTTGCTTAAGGCAGAGGAGCACCAGACTGGTTCTCTAAGTTGATTATTTACAAACCTTTATAATTTTTACTTGTTTATCTATTTTTAGGTATTTACTGGTGGTGTCTTGAAGAACTGCAGAGGAGAAAGCGATAAACCTACCAAAGCTGCTACCAAAGCGGCAAGAATTACGCAAATTGAAAGTCTGCCAGAGTAAACATAGGCACTTCTGAGTCAATGGAGGAGGCTTTCTGCTGACCCTTAAACCAACACTCACCTGGTAGTCTGCTGTAGAATCAGATTTAATCTCAGCGTCTAGAATTAGGATATACAAAATTTTAGGAAAATTGAGGCATTTCAAATTGTTGTTTGTTGTTGCAGAGTTTCACAGCATCTGCGGGAGTGCAGGTGATTGGTTCATCTAATACACAGTTTAGTGCTCCATCACTGAGAGACTTGATGCCTAGTTGGAAATGGTTCCTTTTCAGCTTCGCTCAAGTGATTGTTTAGGTATGCTCCCTATGTAGGCCAAAGAACAAAGACAATCCCTAGTCCAGCTCAGTAATATTGCCTCAAGGTATTTCTTTCCTAATTATGGTGACCGCCTTTCTGGAAAGGGAAGTAAGTATGTTGTTCCCAAGGACCTCCAAGGTACTTCCATAAAGTAAAGCCGATTCCTTTAACGTGAAAAGGTGTAAAGGTTTCTTGTAAACGTGCCTGCAGTGCTTTTGCTACTTCTGGGTTTACCTTGTTTTGAATGGTAATGTGGGGTCGCAGCTTTTGTTTGTCCTGCGCCGAAAGGAAGGGCTGCCAAAGTCCCTGTAGATAAGAATGTAGTTGCTTCAAACCTTCACTTTCCAATTTAAAAGCAACCCCATTTCCTAAGCTAATTAGTTCGGTAACTTTCAATGGTAGTACTTGTTGGTGCTGCGAAATCTCAGAAAGCACGCTTTCTAATGCCGGTTCATCCGAAGGAAGTTTATGGAATAGGGTCAGATGGGCTTGTAAAAAGTTTCTCTCCGGCGGAAAGTGTTCTTTGCGTAAGGCATCAAAGTAGCTTAGGGCCTCTTTTTCCAAAGTTAAGGTTAAAATGAGAGGAGGGGTTTCCATGATGTTATAGGAGGTGAAGCCTTAATGAAAGGAGTTAAGATAATCGAGTCTTTATAAGAACTCAGAACTTTCATTTAGGTTTTTAAAAGAACCTTATAAAGCAAAGCACTGACTTTCAGATTAGAAGGAAAATCAGGCACTAATAAAAAGGGTACGTTGATGCGTACGGGCAGAAAAGCAAAAAGCCAGAAAGTATTTCTACTTCTGGCTTTTCAATAGTTACTCTGTAGTCCGTAAGGACTACAATGGCTTTGTTTATATCAGACTGCCTTAATTTGATTTTATTTAAGGTTGCGTTTTATAGCCTATGTGGCACTTTTGGGTTGTTTTTTGATATAAGTAAAATAAGGTGAAGTAAAGAAAAGTTGTACGTATATTTGTACGTAACCTAAACCGTTGCGTACACATGGGCTACTCACTCAACCTCTATTTAGACCGCGCCATTTCTGAGAAGGAACAGGAGCGGGTTAACACCTCCGGCAATGCGGAGGAACGGAAAGCCATGGAGAAAACCATGGAATCCAAACCTCTACAGATATTCCTCTATCTGCGCTTCCCCAAACACACGGTCAAAGTTTTCGTGGATCGGAAGGTTACCCAGAGGCAGTGGGACTCAGGGAAGCAGCGCGTGAACCCCAATGTTTATAAGGGAGGAGCTCCCGAGCTGAACCGCTATCTGGGGAACCTGCTGAACGAGACCCAAAAGGTGCACGAAGAGAACCTGTTGGCAGGAAAGGTGACGACCAGCGAGCAGGTTCGGGAGATCGTCTACCGGTTGAACCTCAGGGAAACGGGGCCTAAGAAGGTGTCCCTAGAGGATGCATTCGGGGAGTTCCTCCGGATGGCGGAGCACCACCGCTCCCCGAACACTAGGAAGAACTACGTGACCATGTGGAACCACCTTGCGCGCTATGCCAAGGCGAGGAGGAAGCCCCTGGATTTCACCCTCTTCACCACAGGTTTCCCAAATTCCTTCTCCGAGTACTTGGGTAAAGACGCAGGTCAGGCATTCAATACCATCGCCAAGCACCTTCGGTCCCTGAAGACTTTCCTGCACTTCGCCACCGATGAGCGATCTTACAACCAGGGACAGGAGTTCCGGAAGTGGAAAACACCCAAGGAGAAGGGGCAGGAGATTCACACCTTAACCGTGGAGGAGTTGATGCGCATGTTTCGCCATGATTTCGGGAGCGGGCGACTGGCACAGGTCAGGGACGTGTTCTGCTTCGCCTGCTTAACGGGGCTGAGGTTCTCAGATGCGGAGAACCTTCGATGGGAGGCTATAAGGGATGGCCATATTCACGTGCTTCCTGTCAAGACCCGCCACACGGGCTCCAAGGCATTGGTGATACCCATAACCGGCATCGCCCAGCAAATCCTTGGCCGGTATCAAGGGCAAAAAAGGCCGCTGCCGGTTATCAGTGCGCAGAAGACTAACGATTACCTCAAGGAGATCAGCAAGGCTATCGGGCTTGATGGCCCAGTGAAGATCCTGAGGCATGTGGGGAGCGGCACCCTGGAGGAATATGTCCCCAAATGGCAGGTGTTAACCTTCCATGTGGCCCGCAAGACTTTCATCACCACCTCGCTACAGTTAGGGATGCCGGAACGGGTGGTGCGGGAGATCTCGGGGCACAAGACTGAAAAGGAGTTCTCCAAATACGTGAAGCTTACCGATTCCTATAAGCAGCAGCAAATGGACCACGCCTGGAGCAAAGTGGGAGAGATGGGATAATACCTTTTTGGGGCCCCCTCCGGGTGAACTAAAGCCAAGTGTTTCCAACACCCAGCCTTAGTGTGTAATTTGGTAGAACTTGATCTCTAATGTGAATAGGTAGCAAAAATCGAGCTGTAAACGATTGCCTACAGCTCGATAAGGGTATCAGATTATCTACTGACCGGATTGTTCCTGAATTTTTGGTCTTTCGGAACTTGTCAACGCAAGCCTTCAAAAGAAAATGAAGTACAGCGTAAGCAACGGCACGGCTACAGAATGCTCCTTGTGCCTTTTAAAGATTACTCTCGTTAAAACCTACATCCGTGAGCGCCGCATTCCGAAAATTGGCCTTGGGGAAGTTAACCGGCCATCAAGCAGGGAGACGCAAAACCTCCTGTGCCTTCATTATCGCCTTAACAAGGTGGCTAAACGCCTCACGTCTTTGCACCATGTTGTGGTAACTGTCGTCTTTCTCTTTGCCATGGTAATTGTGGGTGCCCAGCCAGTCGCCCGTAGCAACGAACTCGAGCTCAGCCCTGTCAAGCCATTCCTTCAGGTGAAGTTCAAAAGTCTCTGGCTCGGTGTTCTCCTCACTCTGACCGTCAGGGATAGAAAGTATGTAACCATGCTTCCTGATCACTTCACCGATTGTGGCAAATGCTTCTGTTAAGGCCATTGCCTTTTCAAGTTCTTTTTTGGTCTCCAAATTGTTGGTTTCCATTTCTATGAATTTAATAATTAATAATGATTAAAAGGGAGCCCATTATTGGCGTAATTCCATACTGAACCTGCCTCATCAGCCCACAATGGTAGCGGGATAACCTGCCTTGAGGTCTTTGTAAGGCAGGCCGTAGGATTGCTTGAGCCATACAGGCCTAAGCTTCCTTTGTCTCGAATCAGGGTGGGCCCCGGCCATGGCAAAGGTTGCCGATTTGGTGTGACCAGCGGCTCTCTTCTTTTCGCATCGGAATACTGTCGTAAGGATTGGGGCGCTAGTTGATCTCCTCCGGTTTGAGGATAGGCACCCTGCCGTATTTTTCCCGGAATATCCCTGCAAGCAGCTCCTTGACTACATCTACTTTGTCCTCCGTGGTGAGGATACAGTCGTGAATCGTGGCGAGGAAGAAACCCTCGTCCCCCAGCTCGGCCACCTGCCGGCACACCCCGTGGATGACTATCTCGCTCTCCTTGCGCATAAGCAGGATCGGGAGAGTGCTCCGGTCCCTTCCTTTCAGCCCTTTGATCGCGGCGTACACGTTCGGGAAGTGCCCGATGAAGGTCCTGCCCGGCAGGTTGTCCGGGTGCTCCGCCTTCCAGTCCGAGCAATAGAAGATTCCCCCGAAGATGGTCTTCTTGAAGGCGTCCCTTTGTTCCTCGGCTACCCCGCACCTGTCCATGATGAACCGGTAGAAACCCCTTCCCTGCGTCAGGTCAAGGTAGTGGAGCACGTCCTCGGGCAGCCCTCCCGGCCACAGGGCGCTGGCCCTCTCTAGGAGCATGACCCCGATCAGGAAGGGCTGGCACTCGCCGATGTCGATGCCCACGATCCTCTGCCCGCTGTCCAGCCTCAGGAAGCGCCTGAGGTCCCGGTTCAGGTTGGTGAGGTTAGTGAACAGGCGCCCGGTCTTTGCATTGGGCCTGAACTCCCAGGGGGTCTCACCGGTGCTGGCTCGGTGTATCTTCCCGAGGCGGTACAGCTGGGCGGACGCGGTGAAATCAAGAAAAGTGAGGACTATGGGTATAAGGGGGGAGGGAGAAACGTAGTGGAGAATGTTATGGTAAGGAAGAGGAGATATGTTGATGGTAATTATGGAAGTTATAGGGGGAAATGAATTAATAAAAATTTCCGCCATATGGTAGATTTGCAGCTTATTCTTGCCGTCCGTGTCTTGGTTGAACCTTGTATCCACGGATTTAAACCCGGGGTATGCGGCGGGTTTGCAACCTCTTCCATCTGTGCCTTGGCAGGTGCCGATACCCTGCTGTGTGGCCTTGACCTGAAGGAGGGGGGGAGTCTCTTGAGGTATGACCGACCGATCTGAAGGCTTTGCCGCCTCTTTACCCATTATGGGCCAGTTTGCTAGCTGCCAAGGATGAAGACTTATGCGGGTGATAAACACCCGGGCAGCGGAGCCGCTAAACATGGGGCGACGCGTCCTGCTGCCAAGTTTTCTCCAGAGAGCCCTTTTGATCACCCAATTGGTGGCGCCCCTTAGGTCGATGCCGATCCTCGAAAGCTGGGCGTACAGGAACTCCAGCGTCTCGTCGCCAAAGTCTGATACCTGCTCCATCTCCTTGATCTTCTTGAGGAGCGGTTTGTTGCGGCACGGCTCCCGCCTGAAGCCTTGGCTGGCGTAGGCCTTAGTGAACCTATAGCGCCGGCATTTACCCGCTTTCTGTTTGGTCCCTATTTTGTACTTCATATCAACTTCTATCACTTCGGCCCTTTTCAGGTCTTGGATGACCATCCTGCACTCCTTTGTGGTCAGCATCTTCTCCAGTACCCTGCTATCCAGCGGGACGTAGGAATCTGTCTCGTCGCCCTTCCTGCCCATGCTCCTCCGGTCGTTGATCATGTGGCATAAAAAGCCGTGTAGGTGGCGTTTCTTTCTTCGGTGCTCTGGCAATACGGAGCCCAGGTCCAGGTTGCTTGGAAGGATGAAATAAAAGATAGATAGTTCAGTTGGTGCTTGGGGTCGCGCTTTATGGATTCTTTTCGGCATCGTCTTTTGGGTTCAGTTTAGGCAAAGGGATAGCAGGGCCCGCCTTGCGGGCCTGCTATCTGGGGCTGGGGGCCGCAATGCGGACCTCCTCTACGGATTGGATGGTTTGAGCGAGGCGAGCAGTTCGCTTCTTTTGAAGTAGACCCTGCGGCCTTTCCGGTGGAACGGGATGGCCCCGTCCCGTTTCCAGGAATGGACCGTCACCTCCGAAACCCTCAGCAGCGCCGCCGCCTCCTTCACTGAGAGCAGGGGCTCCTCCGGACCGCTCGGGTTCTGTTGGGGCGGGAGGTTTCCGGACATAGCTTCCCTGATCGCCTCCTCGAGGCAAGGCTTGAACAAATCCATCAAAAAGCCAATTGATCTCCTGATTTCATTCTCAAATGAATCAGGATCAAAGGATGGCTTTGCTTCCGATTTTGGGATTTGCATTAAGGCTCTAAACACCTTTGTGCAACCCTGTTTTGTGGTTCTTATTCCCCTTTTATTCACGTTTGTTTAAATAGATAGTTTTCATCTTTATGTTTGTTTAAAGGATAAGTAATGCTGCAAATGTATAGGTGGTTTTTGAAAAATTTAACTATTCAAAACTGTAAATAAGAAGATTTAAATTTGTTAGAGTTGCTTATTTTTAGATGGGTTTTTAATTTGTTTGAGAGGTTTTATTTTTATAGCCTCAAGTTACTTGTCTATTTTGATTGGTGTATAGGGTTGATTTTCTTATTATTTAGAGTTGATATGTAGTAATTAATATATTTTAAAACTGTCAGTAGATTTAAATTTTTGTGACTGATTGTCTTTGGTGAAAAATGTTGAAGTCATTCGATTTAGATTATTAATTAATATTAGCTGGTTTAATAAATAAATAATTGGGTAATTTTATTGGTTCCTGTATGTAGTTCTTGATCGAGGTATTATATATCTAAGTTAAGCTGCTTTTGTCCTTTAAGAATCTTTAAAAATTACAATAAGTTGAGCGGTATGATTGGTCTGATACAGCTGGTCCGTTTGGGAAGTGGGCTTCTTGGGTCTTGGCTATCTAAGGTGGGTGTCTCTACTTAGTTAGGCCAGTACCTGTTTGGGGATTTTTTGTGTACAATGTATTTTAAACCCTGTAATATCAAGTGGTAAGTTCGGTTTGGGCATGACACGGTTCTTAGTAGAACCGATTAGGCTAATCTTGGCGGGTTTGATTCTTTTTATAGAGCAGTAGCCTAAAGGGGTATCGGGCACTTGGAAGGTGAAAAGATAATATAGGTTATCCGATTACAGTCCGATAAATGTAAATGCTTAACACTGAGGACGACCCTATCTAAACATTAGTTGGCAAATCACTGCTGATGACATAGTGATTAGGGTTAAGGCTCCCCTCAAAAATTTTGGGGGTATTGAGTGGCATTTCGCCCGCCATCTTTTTGACCGCAAGGTGCTCCTACAAAGCCTATTTTGAAATAGTGGCGGTTTAGCACTTCTTGGGACAAGACTATTAAATGAAGAACCTTGGCAGGGCCAGAGCCTTCTGAATAAAGCAGTCTAGGCCAGATGTGTGTGTGATGTATTGGCGGTTTGCGATACAGCCTTCCCGCTAATAGAATTTATAAATCGATGGAAGCCCATCTTTATCTTAAAGGAGGGCTATACTCTTTTAAAAACCAAAGTTTCCTCAATAGAAGCAGCCTATTGCTCATAGTCCATCAACTCAATAAAGGGAACCTCCAATGCCTCGCGGATAGAGAAGAGCATCTCCAGCGTCGGGGACTGCCTCCCGTTCTCGATGCGCAGCACGGTGGTCTTGCCAATGTTGGCGATGTCGGCCAGAGCCTGCTGGGAAAGCCCTTTCGCCTCCCTCAGTTTCTTGAGGTGGAGCCCGAATTTCTGTATCTTCTCAAGGTGGCGCACCCCCAAAGGTGGCATGATGGCCATTTTTGCATGGTATCGTAAGCGACACCAAAGGTAAAATCCCCTACCTTTGCTTTATGAAGGTCGATGAGTTGCCACAAAAGGAAAAATGCCCTGAGCCCTTGGGCCGGTACCTGTACGTCCTGGTCTTCGACGGTGAGCCCATCATCAAGATCGGCTTTTGCACAGGCTGGGCCAGGATCAAAAGCCTCAGGAGGGATTTCCCACTGGATCTCACCAATTCCTATATGGTCACCAGTGACAACAAGGCCTTCTTGAGCAAACTGGAGAGGCATCTTCTGGATGGCACCTGGAGGTTCCCGATCAGCAGGTACTACCAGATGAAGTACAGAACCGGGATTTCCTCCTTCTCCCCTTCCGGCTCAAAGGAACTGAGGTCAAGCGTCTGCCTGCATCCGGTATTGGAGGAGATCACCCGGCAGGCGAACATTGCGGGAGACCACACCCTTGCGATCACGAAAGGGATTCCCCTTCCTGCCTTGGCCAGCGGCGGCGCCTCACCCGGTAAAAGGGTGCCCAAGGAGAAGGTCTGGCTCAAGGAACTCCACACAAGGCTGCAGGACATCCTGCTGTGGATCAGGAACCCCACTGACAACCAGATCTGGAATACCGAGGGAGTGTACCTATTGAACCATTACATGAGGGGATTCGTCCTCGTATGCGACGGGGTTACCAGCATCTTTGCCCAAAGGCTTACGCAGGTATGGCTCCACCCGTGCTTGCCTGTCAACCTGATCGAAGAAACCGTAGACCTGGGGAACGGGGTGTTCCTCCTCATTGCCCCAAACACGAAAATTCCCTCTGAGGCGGAAATCAGACAAGTCTACCCGGAGAAAGACTGGGCAAGGAAGTTCAGCTGTTGGATAGGCTCTAAGCTCTACTGGTCATTGAGGGCGGTTTTGAACTATGGCTCCAAGGGAGTAGCACTGCATAGATTTCAGGATATAAAGGGTTTGAGTACTGGGCAACTTGAGGTAATCAAGTCGATCCTGAGGAAGGATAAACGCATCTACGGCAATCACATGTTCTAAATGGGCCGGAAGCCGAAATCACGTTAGGTGACCAGCAGAATCTTACCTTCATTGCTTTTGATTTTCCTTCCTTGGCTAACCTAATCCTATTACCAAATTCGGGTGGGCTCCTTACCGGTTAATTCCCGGTCCTGTTTCTCCCAGAGGAGCCGGATCTCATCCGAGCATTTCCTCACCAATGCGCTTCCAAGATAAGTAATCTGGTAAGACTCCGGCCTGAATGGCTTCCCTTGCACAACAACCTTGATGTAGCCTTTCTCCAGCAAGACGTTGATGGAGTCATACACGGAAGGTAGAAAGTAAGCCTCTGAGAGATAGGTGTCTAGTTTGGAGGCAGTAAAGGGGAACTTGGCCAAGGAGAGCCGATGGCAGGCGCACAACACCTCCCAGTCCCGCTGCCTTAAACCCGTCTTCTTCTTGAGGTCTTTCAGCACGCGGTGCTGCACGGCTAGGATGCCGGAGATGTCCGAGGAGGGAATGTTCATGCGTTATAGGGGGTGTAAAAGGATGGGATCAGAGAGGGGCTGGTACGAAAACATATATCACCAACCTGATTTTGGCCATAGGCTAATACCTGAAGATACGAAATTTAACGGAGACTTCAGGAAGATAGTGTCAGGTCAAACCTTATCTGTCCAATTACTCGCCAACGCGACAATTATCCAAGAAGGCACCGACATCTACCCCCCAGAAACCAACGATCGTTGCCACATCCCCAATTATTTTCCTGCAGTTTGCCACCTTATTTTCAAAGGGAAGAGCAGATTGCGCGGCCTCTTGGGCGTAAGCCAATGACTTTTCCCTATCTTCCAAATAGTTAAGGTAAAACCAACTCATATTTTTGGCAATCACCGCAAGTTGGGGCAGGAAGGCCTGCGGAGCCTGCTTGGCCAGCTCTCTGCAGTAATCAATGGCAGACAAACCTGCTTTTTCGGCTTCAACTAGGTTAGAATCCCCGATGAATAGGCGCACCTGGCCCAAAAGAGCGGTAACCAAGAGTGGCAGGTGTGCCTGCCAGTTGCGGCTTACCAGTTCCTGGCATGCTTCTATTGCCGAATCAAAAACTAGCCTTGCCGGCTCAATCTTTCCATGTTCTATCAATAAGTTGCCCAGGTTGACCAGCGTCCCCGCCATATTTGACAGTAGATTAGGCTTTGCATCCACGAATCTAACGTATAGGCTTATGGCCTCCCTGTAAGCCTCTTCTGCTTTTCCTGGCTCCCCTTTCGAAACAAACAGTAAGCCTAGCCCATTGAGGGTCTCGGCCACCCTTGGCAGGTAGGTGTCCGAGTCATTAGCGGCTAGCCCCCTCCTTATTTCTAGCGATTTGCCATAGGCACGTTCCGCCTCTGACAGCTTACCGCTCTCCTCCAGGAAATTCCCGTAGTTACTGAGCGACGCCGCCAGTTCTGGCAAAAGTTCTTGGTTTTCCCTTGCGAGATCCTCCCGAACCTCTAGCGCCTCCCTATAGGCTAACTCGGCGCCACCGGGTTGGTTGTTTTTCACCAGCAGGTTCCCTAGGTTGTTGAGGGCATCACCGATTTTGGGGCGGTAAGTACCAGGGTCGGATTTCGCTAGTTCCCTTAACTGTCCTAGAGCCTCTTGGTATAAGGATCTCGCCTCTTCAGGTTCATTGTGCTCCTGCAGGAAGAGGGCGAAGTCGAAAAGGTTCTTGCTGTTCCTTTCCGCGGACAGGGATTTTCTGTACAGTTCCTTTGCCTTTTGGAATCGATCAGGAAGCTTGAAGTCCAAGTTCGTGAGCTGGGCTTTGATGAGGAACTCGCTAGCCTTGTCCTGCAGCATCTTTGCATTGCCTTCCTTCCTTTGCCTCAGCCTTTCCTGTTCTTCCAACAAAGAATCCAGTTCACTGGCCATTTCCCTCTCCTCCAAGACCTCGCTTGCCTTTCGGAAGTCTCCGGCCTCAACGTATGACATGGCCAACATCAGACGTTCTGTGGAGTGTGCCATACTGAAGCTTTCGGCTAGCTTAATTACCTCTCTCTTGAGTGCGGCTAGTTCTTCTTCAACTCCGGTACGCCTCTCCTCTAGCCCATTCAATTCCTCCCTAAAACTCCTATCGGCAGGGTAGCTTTCTATTCTAGCCCTTGTTATCTGGCATTGTTTATCCAATTGGGTCAATTCTGCCTCAAGCTCCTTATATATGGCTGCTTCCTTCAGGTTGATGACCGTGTTGCCGTCCCCGATGATGGCAGACACACCGGCATAAATGGGGGCATTGGCGACGTTCTTACTATTATTGGTTTCCATCCCCTCAACCGTTATTGTCACCCAAGGTGACATTGCCACCTGCCTTTATCGGTGCGGTGCTGATGTTCTTGGATTTGTTGACCACTATGGCCTGAGATGGATAGGCCTCTTTTCTCTTGATCACCTCGGCAATATGCTGCACCCACTCCTCGGCGTGGGGTTCCGCCCTAAGCCCCTTCCTGATCGCCAGTACCGCAGACTCTTTGTTGAGTTCATCATCCGGGTTGTCTTGAAGGTCTTCTAATTCCTGCTTTGGGCTACCGTCACTTTTAAAGAAAATGGATTTCAACCAGGAGACGCCTTCCTTGGCAAACTCCTCGGTGGCTGTGTCAAAGGCTTTGTCGAAGGCTTTTCCTGCCAGATAGTTGACGATCATGAGGGCTGCTCCAGTAGTGATGGGTTCCATTAGATAGAATTTGTTATAGGTATTTTGATTTACTTTCTCAGACAAAGCATACAGCTGAGTCTGCTAAACCCGGCTGCAAATGATCCCGGTTCTGCTCCAAGCCAAAAGAGAGCTTCCAAGACATAACCCAATCCCTGAGAGCAATGAATATAGTAATTAAGAGGTATAATCCATGATATATCTAATTAGTTTCTGTGTCAAAAAAAGTATTGCAACAAAGAAGCCTCAATAGGCACAATACAGCCATGCAATTCTACCTCTTGTTTGTATCACTGTAAGCTTTAGCTTTTATTGACACGCCCCCGTATATTGAGGTTCTCCGACCATAACCCCAAAGCCTCATGAAAGCAGCCCTCTACCTCCGCGTCTCCACCGCCAAGCAGAACACAGAACGCCAGCTGACAGAACTTAATGACTACGCCTTGAAGAATGGCTTTGAAGTGGTCTACACGGCCTGTGAGACAGTTTCCGGCGCCAGGCACCGCTACCAGCGCCCCGGCATGGAGAAGGTGCTGGAGATGGCCAGAAGGGGCCAAATCACGGAGGTGATCTGCCTGGAGCTGTCAAGGCTCGGGAGGGACGCCATGGACGTGAGGAGCCTCATCCTGGAGCTGGCGGAACATGGGGTCTGCACGCATGTGGTGAACCGGAACCTGCGCTCCCTGGACAAGCGCAGGAGGAAGGACCACGTCACCATGATGGTGCTGGGCATATTGGCGGACCTGGCAGAGATGGAGCGGGAGACCACCGTGGAGCGGATCGTCTCGGGCCAGCAGGAGGCCAAGCGGCGGGGCAAGCACATCGCCCGGCCCAAGGGATCGGTGAAGAGCACGGAGAGATTCCTGGAGGAAAACAAGCGAGTGGTGGAGTACCTGAGGGAAGGGAGATGTTCCATCCGGGAGATCGCCACGCTGTGCGGCGTCTCGCCAAACACGGTGGTGAAGGCCAAGCAGGCGATTAGTGCAGAAAGTGCAACAAGTGCAAGGGTGCAGCAAGGGATTTCTGCCTGACGGGTCCTCACTGCCACTGGCAAAGTCCGGTGAAACCTGAGGGAAGCAGGGTTTCCGTTTCCCAAAGAATCCTACTGTATCAGTGGCTCACACATTTGTGTCAAAAGAATGCAGGACTGCCAAAACAGCCCTACCCGGTCAGACCAAAGGCGTTTCCATCGAAAGAACAAACCCCCGCCCATCAAATACAAGCCACTGATACCTACCTCCTTGATTTAGATATTCGGACTATTTGACCCTTCAATTAACATAGCTGGCGTTATTGGCTTTTGCTTGTTACAGCCTCTATGGGTCAGCCTCTGGTGACATAGGTAACTATTGTCATTGAGGCTGGCAGGCGTAACAAAGAATTAGAGGCCTGTATACCGCCAATGAAAAGCCATTGAGTTAAGCCTAGCAAGCCGGATTTCAGCAGGTCATTTATTATCCGGAGATGAAATAAGGAGCATCTAAAATTTTAACCGGTAACTCACCGTGCCATAATGGACAGCTCCCATGGGTAAGATTTAGCCTTGTCTTAGGCTGAGAGCAAGTATTTGCAAAATGAGTCTTCTATATTAGGCAGAACCAGTGGAAACAGCTTAATTGCTCATAATTGGTGTACTGAATTTAACTAGAAGTACTTATGATACCTGCAACCCCTACCATTCTGTTTGATGGAGTCTGTAATCTATGCAATGGGTTTGTTCAATTTGTCATCAATCATGACCCCGCGGCTTATTTCCATTTTGCCTCACTGCAATCCGAGGTAGGGCAGCACGTGTTAGAAGCCCACGGTTTGCCAAAAGGGGAGCTCAGAACTGTTCTGCTGCTGGAGAACGGGAGGTTGTACAGCCGATCAACGGCTGCCCTCCGTATCTTGCGTCGCCTGGGTGGGGGATGGTCTCTTCTATATGCTTTCATTGTAATACCCACCTTTCTGCGCAATCCTCTTTATGATTGGGTTTCACGGAATCGCTACCATTGGTTTGGGCAGCAGGAAAGTTGTATGTTGCCCACCCCCGAGCTAAAAGTACGGTTCCACTAAGCCTGTATCACTCTTTCTGTTTGCAGCTCATTATACTGGTAAACCAAAGTACATTACCTATACCTCCAGTTAAAATCAGAGCTTTCGTAGGATGTGTATGTCTTATAAAAATTCATGCATTCTTATGTCTATTCCTTTGTTATAGGCCAAGGATTAAAAATCATTGTGGCTGAACTGCCTGAATACCATTCCCCCAATTAAGCATCTAGGCATTATTTGACGACCAACTCTTTGCGGATGCGGCTCAACGATTCGGGGGTCAGGCCCAGGTAAGAGGCAATCATCCAGAGCGGCAGGCGCAGGGAAAGGGAAGGATACGTCTCTATGAAGCCAAGATACCGTTGCTCGCCCATCTCACTCAGGTGGCTGATTCGTTCTTTTTAAGAAAACTAGTTTGTGGTACACAGCGAAGGGTATTACTCTGGCTATCATTTGTATTGGGAGAAATTGAGTGTAAAATTTCTGCAAAAAAAGCTTGTTTCTCACCGTAGATAATAAATTATCAGCAATTGAAATCACCCAAATAATGAAAGGGAATAAAGCGACTTTTAGAACATTTTTGCCTTGTTATAGACCTTTACAACACATTATTTCAGATGCATCTTTGAAATGCCTATTAAAGTCTCTGTAGAAAATAGATGTGTCCAATTAAGAAAAGTTCCAATAAGCTGTAATGTCAACGTTGTAAGGATTGCATTACTCTTACCTGGTGATTGGGATAAATACTCCAAAATTTACTTTATGTCAAACCTAACCTCTTTAGAAAAACAGAAGCTGGAAATCCTTTTTAAAATGAAGCAAGGCTTCCTTCTTAATTTTTCAGATGCCTCTTTCTATTCCTTTGTTTTTAAAAGCGTAGGTAAAGACATCACAATTGAGAATTACCGGAAAGAAACAGGTTCTAAGGCAAATAGACTGCGGCAGTTTTGGAAGCTGGAACCTGACCATATAGTGGGAAAGTTGATTCTTGACTTGTGTCAGTACTTACAAGTTGAAAAGAAAAAACAAGGGGAGCATCTTAATCCAATGGAGGAAGAATTGCTCAATGACTGTTTCAACATTAGTAGAAGGTTAATTAACTCTGTTGAGGAAAGGGCTATAGCTCTGAACGAGGAAAAAATCAGATGGAGTTTATGATTCTGAAGGAGAAGTAAATTGTAAGGTGAGAACGTTAGCTGGTTAACCTTTCTAAATATTTTTTAGATAATTGTATGTTAGCCAAAAAGACCCTGGCTTCAATATCTCTTGATAATTATTCTGCTAACCTAAAGTATTTGCAGTTAATAAACGCTATTTAACAGCCATAGAAAAAGATATAATCAAGAAAGGTGATCTTCTGCTTTCCCTTAACGAACTTACTTATCATTTGGATATTTCTAAGGATACTGCTGAAAAGGCTTATAGAAACCTGAAAAGGTTAGGTATACTTAATTCAGTTCCAGGTAAAGGGTATTACATTGAAAAAAAGGAAGTACCCAGAGAAGTGAAAGTTTTACTTTTATTTAATGAACTAAGCACCCACAAGAAGGTTATTTACGATGCTTTTATTAAAAAATTAGGTCAATATTATAGGGTTAACTTATGTACCTATAACAACGATCATATCTTATTCAATAAAATTATAAGTGAACGTAAGGACGACTACTCTTATTATATGATCATTCCTCATTTCGTGGAGGGAGGTGTCCAAGCTCAGGAGATCATCAATCTTCTGCCAAAGGATAAGTTAATACTAATTGATAAAATACTTCCAGGGATAACAGGGGAATATGCTGCTGCCTACGAGAATTTTGAAAATGATGTTTTTCAAGCTTTGGAACAGGCGTTACATAAAATCAGAAAGTATCAAGTTTTTAAGATTATTTTCCCAGAGAAAAGTTATTATCCAAAAGAGATTGTCAATGGATTTAACAGGTTTTGCCGGGTTCACGGGTTTAATGGGAAAGTATTCAACAGGTTAGATGTAGGTGTGATTGAAGAGGGAGATTTGTATATCAACCTCTTGGAAGATGATTGAGCTACTTTATTAGAATTGATAACTGTTAAAAAATGATTGTAGGACTACAAGTAGGAGTAATCTCCTATAATGAAACTCCTATCAAAAAAATATATTCTTAATGAAATAGCAACTATTTCTATAGATTTCAAGACAAGGGGTGTTATTGCTGCCCAATTGATTCAAGACAATTCTTTAAGAGAAGTAGAGGTTCCTTTCTCAATGATAAAAAGGGCCTCTTTGTGAAGTTTGAAAAAAGATCCATTTCTGTTACAATTTACATGGTATCTGCTTTCTAGAAAGTCGCAATAGCTTGCAGGAATGATCAATTTATTGTTAGATTTATTTAAATAGAATAGCAATATCATGGGAAAATCATGCGGTCATTACCCATTTTCCTGATGTTAATAATGTTTTATACTTTATTGATGGCAGATTTACCTTTGTTTCCTTATAGCCATTTTTTCGTGCTAAACAAAGGTAGTTAGGCATTAGTTAGTTATTACTTGCAATACCAAACCATTTTTCTTTAAAGGATCAGCTTGTTTTGTGAATAGTAAAACAAGTTGATCCTTTAATCATCTACGCTGTTAAAGACATACCATCCTATAAGTAATTGGTGCAGTAGTGATAGAGCATTTCTTTCCTTTCGGTGTTGGCTAGCATTTCCCGGTTGATTCAAAATTAAATTCGCTATAAAAGTAAGCTCTCTTAAATAGTAAACCTAACTGAAGATTTAAATAGGCTTGATTAAAGAACTAAATGGCAGGATGAAAGAAATTTCTTGTCATCAAGCTGTCGGCTTAATTATAAGGCTCTATAGTAACATAGAGATAAAATATTAAAAATTGAATCTTACATAGGTTAGGTGCAAAATTAAAATTTAAGCCTAAATAAGCTGCTTGGCCTTTATTTTTTTGATAAATATTCAAATTTCATGTTCTTTTATGTTTAAAAGCGAAATTTAGAACAAAACTGTCCCCTTTTCGGCCTTTCCAACCCTGTTTATTACCTCTAACTTCGATTTACTAAAAAGACATTAAGAGGGGAGTTTTTTTATCAATTGATTAATCAGGCTCTTTTTTTCTTATCCCTATTAACAAACATTCAAAACCAATAAAGTTTTTCGTATGCGGAAAAAATCTACATTTATTATGCTACCCCTAACTTTTTTATTAGTCACAGGGGCAGCATCTAACATCTTTGGACAGAGTCAGCCGGATTCTACCAGAGTTACTTCACCGTCTACTGATTCAACAAAAATCAGTAGTGACCAGACTAAGAACCGGAACGTTATGCTGAATGCAGAAAGCAATACGGGACCTAGAAATGTTAACATCGGGTTACCTTTTACAGGAGATGTGATCATTCTGGAAAACGATGTTCCGGTGGTTTACACCTTTTGGCCAACCATACCCACTACCGTCTGGCGATATGACAACAGCTTGTCAGAAATGGGCTTGCTAAGTTTTTCAGAGGGAGCTTTAACCCAAGGGCGTGTTGGGTATGCTGTAATGAGTTCAGATAGAAATGCCAGCTCTACCTTTAAAGGTTTTGCTTCTATTTATCTGAATAGTTTTGGTTCTACCATTTATGATGCAACTGTTACAGGCCCAATTGGCAAAAAAGGTTGGGGATACACGGCTAGCATTTATGAGTGTTTTGATAGAGGTACTGGCACAGACTGGAAGTACACCCCTTGGTCTGATAGAACTCAGATAGGTAAATTGGGGATCTCGAAAAAATACAATAATGGATTTGTCAGATTATTGTATAAAGTGGCTGAATCTGATGTACAGTTAAACAGATACAACCCACTTGTATATGAAGGCAATGGTGAGACCAGTCCCGTAGACGGATTCAAGCTTGGCCAGGATAGCTATACCTTAAGGGATGGTATGGTTCCTTATTATGATGCCATCACAGGTCAGCCTGGTATTGCAAATCTTACGGATGATAAATGGTCACAAAACATTTCACATAATGTATACCTGGTAGGGCAGCACAAGTTTGCGAATAACTGGAAACTGGACTATACCTCTATGTACCAGAAAATGAAATCGCCATTTTCCATTATGTTCCCCATCAGTCTTTTGGTGAAGGACCCTGATCAGCAACAGCAAGCCAGAGAGGTATACAAACTTCATGGAACAAACCAGAATTGGAATGGAGCCATACAATGGGTAACTGCTCAGATGATGCCACAGTCAGACAATGAGTATTTTGTCAATAGAGCAGAAGTGACCAAAAAGGTAAACAATCATGGTCTTAGATTTGGTTTCCAGCACCAGTCTTATGCGGTTCAATCCCAGACAAATGCAGGTTTGTATATGCAAACCGTTGAAGCTAATCCTCAATTGTTAGACTATTACGTGGCTATTCCAGGTGTAGGAAACATTAAGGTTGCTAATGAATATGGCTTGATGCCAGCGGCTGCAGGTGGATACGGTAATACCCTTGATTCTAAGACGAATAAATACGCTCTATATGCTTCAGATAATATGAAGTTGTCTAATAGAATAGACTTAAATGTAGGTGCCAGAATAGAGCGTCAGAATATCAAAGAAAATAGAAACCCTTACATCAATGATTTCGCAGGTGAAAGACCATTCATAAATTATGAATTCAAAAACATGTGGAATAAGGTGTTCTTTGCTGAAACGGTAGTGAAGCTGACCAAGAACTTTGGCGTGTTAGGCGATGTGACATACAACTCATGGAACACAGGTTTTTGGAGTTTCCCATACAAAGATGAGAATGGAAACCCTATAGCAGACCCTGCTACACCTGGAGCCAAGCCACAACAAACACTACCGGGTACCTATGAAACAGACGTGCTGAATTTTGGAGGTGGTGTATATTTAAATTTGGGCACTAAATTTAGTTTGGTTTCCAAAGTGACCAGGATCAGTAAAAATGGGAACTTCACCACTCACTCTATTACCAATCCGGCAAACACTTCTGAAAGAATGACTTTCAGCCCAATTTTCTATGATCTTACCACTGTGGGTTGGACCACTGATATAGTAACAAGTCCAGTTAAGAACTTCAATCTGCACTTCTTGTTTACCCTGCAAAAACCAGAATACCACAATTACAAGTACAGTGCATTTAATGTAACTTATGACTACAGTAATAAGGTAATCCCAGGCTTATCACAAACTCTTCTTGAGATAGATCCTAGTTATACATTTAAACAAGGTGCATTTCGTGTATGGTTAAGCCTTCGTTATTTCGGTAAGCAATACGCAAATCCTACAAATGCTTTCCACTACAATGGCTGGTGGGAGAACTTTGGGGGTGTTGACTACAGAATGAGTCGTAATGTAAGCTTCAAGCTGCAGGTGGCCAACTTCTTGAATCAGGAGGGTGTGAAAGGAGTCCTTCAGGGAGCCGATCAAATTGTAGATGCCACTTCTTATATTGGCAGGAAAGTTGTTGCAGGGGGTATTCGTCCAAGAACAGTTGAATTCACCACAAACTTCAAATTTTAACTTAGTTTTTAACCTTAATTATTGACATATGAAAAATAGATTAGTTGTTCTCGTTGCGCTGGTTTTGGTACTGACAGGCCTGCAGAGAGTGAGTGCTCAGACAAACGAATTCTTCGTGGGCAAGTGGAGTGTGGAGGTGACGGGTACGCCCAACGGCGACGGCACGAGTGTGGTGGTTTTGGAGCGGAAGGACGGAAAGCTGCAGGGCTCGTTGAAGTCAGGCGAGGCGGCCCCGATGAAGTTCACCCGCGTGGAGGAGAAGAACAACGAGATTACTGCGTACTTCACCACCGATAGCGGCTATGATGTGTATCTCTACCTCAAGAAGACTGGGGACAACACCGCCGAAGGCTCCATGATGGACATGTTCGACGCGAAGGCCAAGCGGATCACCGGCAATTAGCAAAAAACAGGTTGTAATCAAAAAAGGGTGGCATTTGCCACCCTTTTTTGTTCTCTATTCCCTTGCATCCATATGGCATATGAGGATAAGCTTTGCCTATGTTTTGCAACAACATTGCAATCTGATTTGCCATTGCTTAAGCAACCTTACTGCTCAGATTGTAGAATGGTGTGGGGAAAGCACATTGATCCTGTTTTAAGCTTATTAAAGCTAAAACAGGCTTAAAACAGAAGCCAAACATTAATTCCCGCTTTTGCCTTTTGATCTAAACTCCTTTGGAGAAACGCCGGTGTGCTGTTTAAAATACTTCCCAAAAAAGGATTGAGAGGGAAAGTTTAATTGGTCACTGATTTGCTGAATGGAAAGGTTGGTTGACTTAATTAACGAACTAGCTTCCATGATGACATACTCGCTAATCCAATCACTGGCTGTTTTACCAGTTTTTTCCTTCAACACTTTTGAGAAGTATTTAGGTGTTATGCATAATTCATTGGCATAGAATTCCACTTCTCTGCTTTTCCTAAAGTTTTGTTGCACCAGGTTTAAAAAGCTATCAAACAGAATATCAAATTTTGGCTTTTTAGAATCTTTAGGCTCTGTGTGTTGGTGGGCTGTTGTTCTATAGAAATAAGCGAGTGTCAGATGTTGAATAATTTCTTTGCGGAATGGATTATTCTCCATCCTCAAAGTGTCTCTCATTACCTGGAAATAATCTAGCTGTGATTGTAGGTCTGCCTCGCTGAGTACAGTAAGGGGGCTGTCTAACACAGCATGCTTCAAAGGGTACCGTTCTCTTATATCAGAGAAAAGCTTATCTGTGAACTGATCTGACATAACAACATAATAAGCTTTCAGATCTGGGCTTACTTCTTGATACTGTACAAATTGTCCTGAAATAATAGAGAGAAGGCATGGAGCCTTCACCTCATACTCTCTTACATTGATTTTAATCTTCATAGAGCCCTCAGCGCATATTACTCCTACACTGTGCTCCAATTTGAAAGGGTCAAAAAATTTCCGATCAATGACTGGATTCTCCAGAAGGAAAAAATCATTGTCAATTGAATCATACATTAACTGATTCGAAAATTGCGAAGCTTGTAAAGTAGAATTCTTTCCCATTTGACCGAAAATACGAGTAGTTATTGATAAATATTCAAAAAAGAGACAAATGGAACAAAAGTGGTTACTTTTTGGCCTTTTTTACCCTAGGGGGTAGTGATATCTTCGTGATATAAAAATGTAAATAAAATCTAACCTGATTAAAAAATAAATAAAAAGGGGACGCAAGTAGAACAGTTACTTAAGAACATCTTAATAAATGAGGCAAGATGCTTATGCGAAACAATTTATTTGAGTTTCCTTTTTAAACCAATGAGACATCTTACCTGAGGGGATATTGGGGTTTTAGATTGGACCTTAGAAGTACAATAAGAAGTAAGATTTTTTAACATTCATTGATTCACCACAAACTTCAAATTTTAACCTAATTTTTTAAACCTTAATTATTGACATATGAAAAGTAGATTAGTTGTTCTTGTTGCATTGGTTATGGTACTGACAGGTCTAACCAAGTTAAGTGCCCAGACAAATGAGTTTTTTGCGGGTAAGTGGAGTGTGGAGGTGACGGGTACGCCTAACGGCGACGGCACGAGTGTGGTGGTATTAGAGCGGAAGGACGGAAAGCTGCAGGGCTCATTAAAGTCGGGAGAGGCGGCCCCTATGAAGTTCACCCGCGTGGAGGAGAAAAACAACGAGATCACCGCGTACTTTACCACCGATAGCGGCTATGACGTGTATCTCTACCTCAAGAAAACAGGAGACAACACGGCTGAAGGCTCCATGATGGACATGTTCGACGCGAAGGCCAAGCGGATTACCGGCAAATAGCAGAAAGCGGCTTAAGAACAAAAAAGGGTGGCATTTGCCACCCTTTACTTTAAAGCAATTTCCTTCTTTCAATTACTGTATTGTTGGGAACAATATAGTTTGGATCTGTTCTGAGAACAATACAGTTTCTCCTTTACCATGTATGCAATACAGGCGATGATAATACCTCTACCATTCAATATTAAGTCAGCAGCCAAATCTATTTATGTTATATGTCTGCTGCTAGCATTCAGTGCATACTATTCAGCTCAGGCCCAAGTCCCTGCATTTGATCATAAGATTGATGCCTTAATGAAGCAGATGACCCTTGAGGAAAAAATAGGGCAGCTTAATCAGGTAGCAGGTTCTTTTGCCACCGGCCCGGTTACTAATAGAGAAACCAATCTTTTTAAAAGTATAAGGGAGGGAACGGTAGGCTCTGTATTGAATGCCAAAAGTGTAGAGCACACAAGAGCCTTGCAGGAAGCAGCCATGGAAAGCAGGTTGAAAATTCCTTTGTTGTTTGGGTTGGATGTAATCCATGGTTATAAAACTACTTTCCCTATTCCTTTGGCTGATGCGGCCAGCTGGGATTTAGGCGCTATTGAGCTTGCTGCCCGTATTGCTGCAGTAGAAGCTGCTGCTGCGGGCCTTCATTGGACATTTGCCCCCATGGTAGACGTAAGTCGTGATCCACGCTGGGGCAGAGTAATGGAAGGAGCCGGAGAAGATTCTTACCTGGGTAGCCTGATTGCCCGTGCAAGAGTAAATGGTTTTCAGGGTAAAGGTCTTGGGAACATTGATGCAGTAATGGCATGTGCAAAGCATTTTGCGGCGTATGGAGCAGCTATTGGAGGGCGTGACTATAACTCAGTTGACATGAGTGACCGCACCCTTTGGGAAACGTATCTGCCTCCGTTTAAAGCTGCTGCAGATGCAGGAGTGGCCACATTCATGAATAGTTTCAATGACTTAAATGGAGTTCCAGCCACCGGTAATAAATACCTGCAACGTGATATTCTCAAAGGTAAATGGAACTACAAGGGTTTTGTGGTAAGCGATTGGGCTTCTATTAAAGAAATGATCAACCATGGCTATGCAGATAGCAACAGTGATGCGGCTTACAAAGCTATCACAGCCGGCAGTGACATGGATATGGTGAGTAAGCTTTACCTGAATAATCTGCCTGATTTGGTCAAAGAAGGCAAGGTGCCCCAGGCATTGATAGATGATGCGGTTCGCAGAATCTTACTGAAGAAATTTGAATTAGGGTTATTTGATGATCCTTATCGGTTTTGCGATGCCAATCGTGAAAAGGCTGCCTTAAACAATCCTAAACACCGTCAGGCAGCCAGAGAAGTAGCACAGAAAAGTATTGTGCTACTAAAAAATGAAAAGGAAGTGTTACCCTTGAAACCTTCCCAGAAAATAGCGCTTATAGGACCTCTTGCCAAATCTGAAGTAGACATGTTGGGATTTTGGAATGTAGAATGGCCAGACAACAGTGATGTAGTCACCCTCCATGAAGCGCTGGAAAAGCGAATGACCGATAAATCAAAGCTGCTGTATGCCAAAGGATGTGAGATAGCAGATACAAGCCGAGCTGGTTTTGCCGAGGCAGTCCGGGTTGCCAAAGCCGCAGATGTGGTAGTGGTGTATGTAGGGGAGAAACGGGACATGAGTGGCGAGGCCAAGAGCCGTGCTAATATTACGTTACCCGGAGTGCAGGAAGAGCTGGTAAAAGCATTGTATGCTACCGGCAAACCCATGGTGGTAATGATAGGAGCAGGACGCCCCTTGGTCTTCAACTGGATTGCTGAAAACGTGCCCTCCATTCTTTACACGTGGTGGTTGGGCAGTGAAGCGGGTAATGCCATGGCCGATGTGTTGTTTGGTGATTACAACCCCTCAGCAAAGCTCCCTATGACCTTCCCCAGATCTGAAGGGCAGATACCATTACACTACAACTACAATAATACCGGGAGACCATCGCCTGAAAATTCAAATAAGCCTGCAATGTACACCACAGGTTACATTGATATGGTGAAGAGTCCTCAGTATTCATTTGGGTACGGGCTTAGCTATACCACTTTTGGTTATGACAACCTGAAACTGAGTGCCAACACCATGACTCAGGACCAGACGGTAAAAGTAGAGTTTAAACTTACCAACACCGGTAAGAAGGTTGGAGAAGAAGTGGTGCAGTTATATATACGGGATAAGGCAGCGTCTTTAGTTCGGCCAGTGAAAGAACTGAAAGGATTCCAGAAAATCAAACTGAAGCCGGGCGAAAGCAAAATGGTATCCTTTACCATCAATAAAGAAGCTTTATCCTTCTGCAACAACCAGTTGCAGTGGGTGGCCGAACCCGGTATGTTTGATATCATGGTGGGTGCTTCTGCCATGGACATTAAGTTCACAGAAGCGCTGGAGCTTAAATAATTCTACCATATACCACTCCTGGCCTTAATAGTCTAACGTGATTAGAATGTCAAATCATATCAAATTTCTGATGCTGTTGCTGTTGCCTACCACCTTATTGGCACAATCAGGCAATAGCAAGAAGTCCCAAGTGGCCCCTGTGGTAAGCAAGTGGTTGCAACCGTATGATTTTAAGTCGGAGGCCTTCCGCAACCCTGCACAGCAGTACTTGCCTTTTGCGCGCTGGTGGTGGCCGGGTAACGCCGTCACCAATGAGGAATTAACAAGGGAAATCAATTTGTTTGCTGACCATGCCTTTGGTGGAATGGAAATCCAAACCCTGAATCTAGGATTACCTAAATTATCAAGTCAAGCCATGGACAGCGTGTTAAGTTGGGATACCCCTTCTTATTACGAGCATTTGAAAACTGTGCTAAATGCGGCCCGGAAGCGGAATTTGACAATTGATTTAACAAACGGAAGCGGCTGGCCGGCTGGTGGGCCATTCCTGGACGTAGAAGACGGTTTTCTCAACCTGCAGTTTGCTGAAAAAGATATTGAAGGAGGGCGCAGAGTAGTAATGCCGCTTCCGTCCATTGAAAACGAAACAGGCGTGCCGGAAAGGCTGGAGGCGGTTCTGGCGGTAAAAGCACTCCCAAAAAAAGCAGATGATGATACTAAAACAGCCTTTCTAGAAAGCACCTCTACCATTGTACTAACAGATAAGGTAAAGCAAAACAGCCTTGACTGGCTTGCTCCCGCAGGGAAATGGAAGATTATTGCTTTCTGGAGCAAACCCAAATCAAAAGATGGTAGCATGGTGGCTGCCGCCAAGCAAGGTCCGGTACTTAATCATTTTGACTCCCTTAAAGTATTCAAGAACTATAACTATATCCTAGGAGATAGAACCGGGCTTCCGGCATTCTACGGTAACCCGTTGAGAGCTGTCTTTACAGATAGCTATGAATTTGGAGTTGACCGGCATTTCGCGCATGATTTGCTGCCTTATTTCAAGGAGCGTAGAGGGTATGATGCAGCTCCCTGGCTTCCTGCCAACATGCAAACTGCCTACAATTATGCTTATTGGAAAAACCCAAGCGCTGATCCTGACTTCTCTTTCAGTGATCAGGATTGGCGGCTCCGGTATGATTATGACCTTACAGTAAGTGAATTGTTTCAGCGCCATTTTGTAGAAGCCAGTAAGCATTGGCTGGAGGAAAGAGGCCTGCTGTTTAGAAACCAAGGCTATGGTATGCGTCTGGATATGATTGCTATTGCCGGTCATGCCTCCATTCCGGAAACAGAATCCATGATGGGTACTGAGGCTTTGATGAAAGTGATGGCTTCAGGAGCACATTTATATAATAGGCCCTTATTGTCAGCTGAATCTGTGGTGTTTGCCAAACGTGCTTACATGACCACGCCCCAAAAGGCAAGAATGGCCGTTGATAAATTGTTTGCAGCCGGTGTAAACCAGATTATCTACCATGGTATTTCCTATCGATACATTACCCATGAGACGATGCCCATTGGATGGAACCCCTTTAGTGCACCTGGTATTAACTTTTCTTCGGATTTCGGTGAAGGTAATATCTTCTGGAAAAGTCAAAAGCAGCTGAATGAATACATAGGAAGAACTCAGTATGCCTTGCGCGCCGGAAAGCCCCGTGCAGATGTGCTTATTTATTTTCCACTGATGATATCTGAAGGAATGCCTGTGAATCCGGAGGAAATCATGACCCATGGGTATATAGAAGGTGTGGAACCCCCGCTTCCTAATTCAAGAGTGTCTGCCGCAACTAGAAAGGCCACGGAGGAAACAGGGGCTTGGATAAGTAAAGTTTACCCAATCATCAACCAATTAGAGGCCAACGGCATTACCTGGGATTGGGTAAATGATGCCTCTATTCAGGAAGCGCAGCTTACAAAAGATAATAAAATCAATATTCGTGGTAATATTTACCAAGCATTGGTGCTGGCAAACGATTCCATCATACAGTTAAATACAGCTACGCACATCAGCCAGTTAGCCTCAAAGGGAATGAAATTGGTGGCCTCTGGTACATTGCCTTACATGCAGCCATCCTTCCTGAACTGGAAAGAGAATGACAGTAAAACGCAAACGTTGATAGCGCAGGCAATCAAAGAAAAAAACAGCAGATACCTGCAGAATGAAGAGCAGGTAAGCGACTGGATAAAAAGTCTGGAACAGCCTGTAGCATTTAACGGCCAATATAAGTTTACGCGGCAGGCGCAACGGGAAATGAGTGATGGTAGTCGTGTTCAGTTTATCTGGAACAAGAGTAACGAGTGGCAGACTATTTCCCTGACGCTTGACAAAAAGTACAAAGACAGCTACTGGTTTAATGCAGAAGATGGGAGCATGGCAAAAAATAACGGCTCCACTGTTTCCTATCGGTTAGCTCCATACGGTTCAATAATTCTGTATGCCTCAACCGTAGCCAATAGTGTGCCTAAGAAACAGTTGGTTGATGAGCGGTTCCTGCCAGGTAAAATCCAGCAGATTGTGTCTATTGATAAATGGGACATTAAAGCTGACTCTGTTACCATTAATAATTCACCTCTTTTTGACTGGAAAGACAATGAACAATTAAAATACTCTTCTGCTGAAGGGGTGTACACGACTTCTTTTGATTGGAAAAAGCAGAAAGGCTCAGACCGTTATTGGCTCAGTCTAGGTAAAGTGAATTTTACAGCGGAAGTGTACTTAAACAATAAGAAAGTTGGTGGCAGAATCTTCTCGCCCTACATGCTTGATGTCACTGATTTTCTTCAGCCAGGGATTAACAAGTTAGAAGTACGGGTAACGCCAGGTCAGTTGAATGACTTCATTGGCAAGGCATTGAAGGGAGACAGCAGGTTCAGACAGTTTAAGGCAAAGGAGTATCAGCCAATGTCAGCAGGATTGCAAGGCCCGGTGGTGATTGGCGTTGTTGCTGAACCAGCCGCTAAATAGATTAAATACAAGTGATTAATAAGTAAAGCGCTTATCATGCAGGAATATGTAAAGAATTTTATTGTTTGGGTTTTTCTAATGACCGTGGGGTTTACAGCTCACTCGCAAACCAACTCAGTCCGCAAAACCATTGCGTTTAATAGTGACTGGAAGTTTGTGAAAGACAGCCTTATAAACGCTGAGCAATATAGCTTTGATGATACTAAATGGCGGTCAGTAGACCTGCCCCATGATTGGAGCATTGAGGACTTGCCTAATCAGACACCTGATCAAGTTGCGGGTCCTTTTTCCAAAAAAAGTATTGGCAGAGCATCTACTGGCTGGACAGTTGGTGGTACGGGCTGGTATAGAAAGACATTTACCATTGAAAAGCAAGATGGGCAAAAACAAGTTTCCATTTTGTTTGATGGCGTGTATATGGATGCGGATGTTTGGATAAACGGTCAACATATAGGAAATCACCCCAACGGATATACGCCTTTTCATTTTAATCTAACTCCCTATCTAAAACCCACCGGTCAGAAAAATGTCATTGCCGTTCGGGTTAGAAATGAAGGAAAGAACTCCCGCTGGTATAGTGGTTCCGGAATTTACCGCCACGTGCTGTTATCTATTGCTGATCCTATACACGTGGCCACCTGGGGGGTGCATATCACCACTCCGGAAGTGACGCAAGGCCAGGCAAAAGTTCAGTTCAAAACCACCCTTAACAACACTGCGGCATCAAAGTCCAACATCAGGGTAAGCACGTCCATTGTGAACGGACAAGGGAAAGAGGTGGCAAGTGCTGCAAAGGAAATGACCCTGAAAGGAGAAGCTGTTCAGGAAGATGAACAAACCATTGCGCTTCCTAAACCTGTTTTATGGTCTCTTGAAAACCCTTATTTGTATACAGCTATTACCACCATACAGGTAAACGGTAAAACGGTTGATCAGGTAGAAAATACGTTTGGTGTACGAACGCTTGAGTTTGATGGAGCAAAAGGTTTTCTTCTGAACGGCAAGCGGATTATTCTGAAAGGCGGCTGCCTCCATCATGATAACGGTCCGCTTGGTGCGGCCGCTTACAATAGGGCAGAGGAACGCAAAATCGAGATTATGAAGCGGAATGGCTTCAATGCCGTGCGGAGCAGCCATAATCCTCCTTCCAAAGCAATGTTAGATGCTTGCGACCGTTTGGGTATGCTGATGATAGATGAGGCATTTGATATGTGGGTACGTCCTAAAAACCCGGATGATTACGCCATGCATTTCAATCAGTGGTGGAAAAAAGATTTGCAATCCATCTTGCTGCGTGACCGCAATCATCCCTCCATTATCATGTGGAGTATTGGGAATGAAATTTACGAAGCACCTGACTTACTAGGGAAGGAGTTGGCCAAGAAGTTGATTGACGAAGTTCATAGTTTAGATAAAACCCGTCCTGTGACAGAGGCTTTTGTGTATACGCCACCTTATACCCAGCAGCCCTTAGAATCTTACCAGCCTCACGCCGCGCTCTTAGATGTAGAAGGATATAATTACTTCTTAGAAGACAATCAACCCCATTTCCAACGGGATAGCCTTACTACTAAATTCTTTGACCGGCAGCATGCAAAATATCCTAAAAAGACCTATGTGGCTACCGAATCATTACCTCTGTACGCCCTTGAAAACTGGAATAAATCAATAGAAGCTCCCTATGTTTTGGGCAGTTTCAAATGGACCGCCTTTGATTATATGGGTGAAGCTGGAATTGGCTACTCTAGATTGAAAGATGCTTCAAGACCTGATTTGAAGGGATTGATTGGAATGGGTACTTTCTTTAAAGACGAATGGCCGATTTACAACTCGTATTGCGGCGATTTTGACCTGATAGGAAACAAGAAGGTGGCTTCTTACTACCAAGATGTGGTTTGGGGTACCAGCCCGATAGAAATGTTCGTGAAAGGCCCGTCTCCTGAAGGAATGAAAGAGGCCGTTGCTACCTGGGGTTTTCCCAATGAACTGAAGTCCTGGACCTGGACAGGATTAGAATCTCAGCCAATGCAGGTGCATGTGTACACAAGAAGCAAATTGGTTAAGCTACTGCTAAATGGGAAGCAGGTAGGAGAGCAAAAGGTTGAAGATGGCTCCATCACAGCCACCTTCCAGGTCAACTATCAGCCCGGAACGCTTGTGGCAGAGGGCTATGACAATGGAAAGAAAGTTAGTTCCACAGTTCTGACTACCACTGGCAAGGCAAAAGAACTTCGCCTGAAAACGGATGCCCAAAGTGCTACAACTACGTCAGATGATCTAGTTTATGTAAATGTGGAAGTGGTTGACGAGAAAGGGAATGTGATCCTGCAGGATAATACCTCGGAGATAGCCTTTGAAGTAGGGGGCAAAGCAAAAATCGCTGCAGTAGGCAACGGCAGTCCTAATGACATGAGTAGCTTTCAACAAAACCATAAAAAGGTTTATCAGGGAAGAGGCATGCTCATTGTTCAACCAACGGAAAAAGAGGGCAAAATCAAAGTAAAAGCTACTGCTCCCGGTTTGAAATCAGCAGAGTTGACCATCTCTCCAAACGATTTAGCTTCTCGGAAATAATTGTAGCAGCAAGTTTAAAAAGATCACAATTAGTACATGTTCAAATTTGAAGATGAAATTGAAAGCCAAATACCCGTACATAATTGCGTGTGTTCTTTTGGGCTTAATGAGCTTTACAAAGTCATTCGGTCAAAAGTATACGCCCACTACAGACACGCTTTTCAAAGAACCCTATGTAGATGTAGATGAATGGCGGAATGCGCCTGTTCGGCACCGGTATGTCCATGGTGGATTTAAAGGAACGGATACCCGCTTTTCCTTTTACTTTCCGCAAAAAGACCAATATCAGGGACGTTTCTTTCAATACATTACTCCAGTACCAGATAGTGAAAAGTTATCGCAGGGGGCAAAAGGCGAAGGTGATAAAATTGGTTTTTCAATTGCCAGTGGTGCTTATTTCATAGAAACCAATGGTGGTGGTAAAGCCGCATTGCCTGGCTTGGGCGCAGATGCTACCATTGGGGCATATCGGGCCAATGCCGCCAGTGCGCAATATTCTAAGGCAGTGGCCAAGCAAATGTATGGCGAGCACCGCACCTATGGGTATGCTTTTGGCGGGAGTGGTGGTGCGTACCGGACCATTGGCAGCATGGAGAATACAGAGGGCGTATGGGACGGTGTAGTTCCTTTTGTGATTGGTTCTCCTATGGCTATTCCAAATATTTTCACGGTGCGCATGCACGCCATGCGCATTTTGTGGGATAAGTTTCCGCAAATCAATGATGCACTGGAGCCTGGCGGGAGCGGTGATATGTATGCTGGCCTGAACCAGGAGGAGAGAGAGGCACTTGAGGAAGTAACTAAATTAGGGTTTCCTCCTCAAGCCTGGCATGCCTATAAGACTATGGGTATTCATGCCTTTTCGGCTATCTACCCAGGTTTACTCATGGTGGATAAAAAGTATTTTACTGATTTCTGGAAAGAGGAAGGATATCTGGGAGCTAATCCACCTGCTTCACTTTTAAAAGGGCGTATCCAAAAGGTCAGCAAAATAAAAGAGGCCATCACTGAGGAAAAGGCTATTCAAATGGGAATAACCCATGGTCCTCTACCTGGAGAAGCACACGGAACCGCCGACGCTGCCTGGAAGAACCTGGGTGAAAAAGAAGGAACCATGCCAGTGGCCTTTCAGCTGGAAGATATGCTGCCCGATGTGCAATTTTTAGGTGGTGACTTAATCATTAAAAGTGGAGCTGCGGCAGGAAAAACCTTATTAATAACTGCTATAGCAGGTGATAAGATTATTCTTGGAACATCTGACCTGAAAGTATTAGCTGCCATTAAGCCTGGTGACGAAGTACAGGTAGATAATTCAAATTTCCTGGCTGCCCAAACGTACCACAGACACCAGGTACCCGGGAAGGAATACCGTGCCTGGGACCAGTTCCGGGATGCAGAAGGTAAACCGCTTTACCCACAGCGCCGCATGCTGTTAGGACCTCTCTTTACAAAGGCAACCACGGGAGAATTACCCACTGGAAAATTCAAGGGGAAGATGATAGTAGTGGAGTCTTTGTGGGATAGTGAAGCCTTTCCTTGGCAGGCAGACTGGTATCGTTCCTTAGTGAAGGAGAATCTGGGAGACAGCCTGGATAATAACTTCAGACTCTGGTACACCGACCATGCCAACCATGCCGATTTCGTAAATCCTGGTGATCCAACACACCTGGTGAGTTATCTGGGAGTATTGCAGCAGGCATTAAGAGACCTGAGCAACTGGGTAGAAAAAGGGGTGTCTCCACCGGAGAGTACCGCCTATAAGATAGTAGACAGTCAGGTAGAGGTACCTGCCACTGCCGCAGAAAGAAAAGGCATTCAGCCAATTGTTACATTAAAGGCAAATGGCGCAGATAAGGCAGAGGTGAAGAGGAACAAGCCTGTTACGTTCAATGCGGTGATTGATGTTCCTTCAAATGCCGGAGCAGTTGTTTCTGCCGAATGGGACTTTGAAGGTAAAGGCACTTTCCCTGTGACAGGAAAGCTGAGTGCAGGAAAGAACGGTTCTTCGCAAGTGACACTAACAGCCACGCACAAATATTCTATACCAGGTACCTACTTTGTGACGTTGCGGGCAGCATCTCAGCGGGAAGGAGATACCAACACTCCCTATACAAAGATCAAGAATCTTGGGCGGGTAAGAGTAGTTGTTAAATAGCTATTCTGTCAATTAGTCTCATTTTCTATAGGTCATTATAGACTCAAACAGCCCTAAAGGAATTGTATGAAAAGATGCTTTCGTTTTTAGGCTGTTTTTCATAAAACAGCTTGAAAACGAAAGACGATCAATTTTCTAAGAGACTAAAATCTGGCAGACAAAAACTATAGTTATCAATTTCTAAGAAATCAAACTAGTATGACTATCAATATAAACAGAATGCGTTTACTACTCGCACTTGTTTTGTTTGCTTGTTTTTCAGCACAAGCGCAAACTGGAAAGCAGCCAAACTTCATCATCATTTTTACCGATGATCTTGGCTATGGTGACCTGAGTTGTTACGGGCATCCCACCATTCACACACCTAATCTGGATAAAATGGCAGCAGAAGGCATGCGGTTCACGCAGTTTTATGTTGGGGCCAATGTGTGTACGCCAAGCAGATCTGCTTTGTTAACAGGAAGGTTGCCCGTAAGGAATGGGGTTTATGGGAAAAAGAATAGTGTATTTACCGCAAACTCACCTACTGGATTGCCGCATTCAGAAATAACCATTGCACAGGCCCTGAAAAAGCAGAACTATCAAACTGGAATTGTAGGCAAATGGCACCTCGGAAGTAAGGCTGAATACTTACCCTTGCGCTATGGCTTTGATTATTATTTCGGGATTCCTTACTCAAATGACATGGGCAAAATTAGTGCTGCAGGAAAAACTACCGGTACTGTAAACCCACCGCTTCCATTGTACAAAAATGAGCAAGTACTTGAAACAGAACCCGACCAGCGGTTACTAACGAAACGGTACACAGAAGAGGTGTTGGATTTCATCAGGAAAAACAAGAAACAACCGTTTTTCATGTACTATGCCAACAACTTCCCGCATACGCCCTTGTTCGCATCTAAAGATTTCGAAGGCAAGAGTAAAAGAGGCTTGTATGGCGATGTTGTAGAAGAACTGGATTGGAGTGTAGGAGAGATCCTGAATGAATTGAAAAAGCAAAAACTCGATAAAAATACCTTCGTAATTTTTACCAGCGACAACGGGCCTTGGTTATGGAAGGCTTTAGACGAAACAGGAGGCTCCGCAGGATTACTGTATGAAGGTAAATCCACCACTTATGAAGGAGGCATGCGGGTGCCTGCAATTGCCTGGTGGCCAGGGACAATTAAACCCAATCAAATCTCCTACTCCGTTGCAACAACAATGGATTTATATCCAACCATTCTTCGCCTGGCTAAAGCCGAGGTGCCTACAGATAGAGTTGTAGACGGAAATGACATCACTGATTTGTTGACAGGGAAAAAAGAGACGGTAACAGATGTCGTTTATTACTATCACCAGGATCGTTTGCAGGCGGTTCGTAAAGGGCCTTGGAAAGCGCATTTTAGCACCATGGCAAACTACTCCAGAAAACCTCTGGAGGAGCATAACCCCCCTTTGCTGTATAACCTTGAAGTTGACCCATCTGAGAAATACGATGTGGCTGAAAAACATCCGGAGATTGTAGCAGAACTGAAAAAGGTTTTCGAAGAACACAAGAAGAACATGGTAATGGCAGCACCACTTCTGGATATAGAGGCACCTGCAAAGGCCCCTGAGGCAGGCGCTTCTAAGTAAACTCAAGGTTTGAATTGCTACAGATGAGTTCAACTGCATACGTCTGAAGGCAGTTGAACTCATCCCACTAAAACATCACACATTTCAAAAAGCCTTGCTCATGAAACGGTGTAAAATTGTATTGATTGTTGCTCTTGTTTCAGGGCTGTTTTCATCAAATGATGCCTATAGCCAAAGCGCAGAAAAGCAAAAGGATATAGTGCTTTCCTGTTGCGTGAAGAAGTTGCCTAACCGCTTTGCCGCCACTTCAAATAGTTCTTCCACAGCTCCCACTGGAATGCAAAATGATTCCATGCGAGAAGGAATGGTTTGGATTGAAAGCGGAGCCTATCTGATGGGTTCCCCAGACGGAACAGGCAGGCCAGATGAATACCCGCAGCACAATGTGAGAGTAGATGGATTCTGGATGGATGCGACGGAAGTAACGAATGCACAATTCAAGAAATTTGTGGATGCTACCGGCTATGTGACCACAGCAGAGAAAGCACCAGATTGGGAAGAGCTCAAGAAGCAATTACCTCCTGGTACACCGAAGCCGGATCCTAGCCTTTTGGTGGCATCTTCCCTGGTTTTTACCCCGCCTGCACAGATGGTTGCTCTCAATGATGCTTCACAATGGTGGAGTTGGACAAAGGGGGCAAACTGGCGTCACCCGGAAGGACCGCAAAGCACTATTGAAGGCAAAGAAAATTACCCTGTTGTGCATATCTCTTGGGAAGACGCCAATGCCTATGCGAAATGGGCTGGCAAACGCCTTCCTACAGAAGCTGAATGGGAATGGGCGGCAAGAGGCGGTCTGTCTAACAAACCTTTCTCTTGGGGAACAGAAGATGTGGAAAGTGGTGAGGTAAAAGCCAATATATGGCAGGGGCATTTTCCGGATGTCAATACTGGGAAAGATGGTTTTGTAGGATTGGCACCGGTAAAATCATTTGCCCCCAATGGGTATGGGCTGTATGATATGGCCGGCAATGTATGGGAGTGGTGTTCTGACTGGTACCGGGGAGATACCTACAAACAGACCGCTGACCAAACAGCTGTCAATCCGAAAGGCCCATCAATGGGATATGACCCCGAAGAACCCACTGTTCCAAAGCGCGTCGTAAGGGGCGGTTCATTTCTTTGCCACGCTTCTTACTGCAGCAGTTACAGGGTTTCAGCAAGAATGAAAACTTCCCCTGATACCGGCCTTCAGCACACCGGCTTTCGATGTGTAGCGGATAAATAAAAGGAAAGCATTCTAAGCGCATGCAATCCATTTTAATTCAGAACACCTCTCTTTTGAGGTTATTCATTGAAACAGTGAACCTGTTTAGTAAAGCGAATTCCGGCAAGTAGTTCAAGCAATATTACTTCTTCTCAAAGCAGAATATGGGAAGGTTATCACTTTCGTTTTTGACCTCTTTTCAGGAAAACAGACCAAAAACGGCTTTAAATAGAATTCAACCATAGATGCTGTAGGTGACAGATTAAAAAAAAGTTAAATGGAAAACAGTCAAATAGAAGATGTAAAGAAAGGTACAGTTAGCATGATAGCATGTTTACTGTCTTTGCCATTGGCTCTATTCGCTTGTTTCCTTAACAATAGAATAAGAGTTTCTCTTTCATTGTTTCCAAGATTGGCGGCCTCCATTTTAGGCACGTTATTGTCGTTTGCGGCATCAGCTCAACAAGAGGTTCCTCTTTACTCAGGGGCAATCCCCAATTCTACCGGTTACAAAATAGGGGAGGTGCCAGAGAAATGGGAAAGCATGGTCCTGAAAAAGCGAATGATTTTAAATCCTTCTCTCTCCGTGTATCTGCCTTCAAAAGAAAAAGCAAGTGGGGCTGCTGTTATCATCTGCCCTGGAGGAGGTTATTGGTTTGAGAATGACAATGTAGAAGGGAAACGCATTGCAGAAACTATCTCGAAGTATGGAGTCACGGCATTTGTGCTGAAATACCGCCTGCCTTCTGACTCTATCATGCTTGACAAAAGCATAGGTCCCCTGCAGGATGCCCAGCAAGCGATTAAGCTTGTTCGTCAAAGAGCAAAAGAATGGAATGTAGACGCGGACAAAATCGGCATCATGGGTTTTTCCGCGGGTGGGCACCTGGCGTCAACTGCCGCCACGCATTTTGGAACGGCCTATATTCCTAACAAAGAAGCCATTAGTTTACGTCCCGATTTTTCCGTGTTGATTTACCCAGTGATCAGCTTTGAAAAAGGCTTGGTGCATGAGGGCTCTCGGGATAATCTGTTGGGCACAAAACCAACGTCAGATAAAATAAAACTCTTTTCCAATGAGCAGCACGTAACGGCGCAAACTCCGCCTACCTGGCTTACGCACGCCGGAGATGATACCATGGTGGTAGTTGGGAATAGTATCCGTTTTTATGAAGCCTTACTAAAAAACAGAGTGCCCGCAGAAATGCACCTCTACCCTAAAGGAGGCCATGGCTTTGTTCTCTTTCAACCAGCTGAAGAATGGATGCAGCCCTTATTTGTCTGGATGCGCAAAAATAAATGGATGAAATAGGCTTACATAGAACACGCAAGCAAACCCTAGCACTTAGTTAAAGCAGGAGTTATCAGGGAAACACAGCATGCCCCAACCGATGCTTCAATAATCCACCTCTTTCTAAGAGGGATAGCTAAGCAGCTTAAAATATAGGGTCAGTAACCTACTACCATTAAGGTATGGCAGATTTACTTGGCCTTTTTACAAAACGAGATTTAAAAATTATGATAATGCACCCTTCCGCAAAGAAAAAGATCTGGCTGACCACGCTATCCATTTGGGCAGGTTCGCTGGTAGCTTCTGGTCAACAGGCCGCTAATACAACCTCTACTCCAAAAGACGCCCAGGAAAAGTTTATCACCGTTAAGAATCTTCGGTTTAGGGATTTCAACCGCAACGGCCGCTTGGATGTATATGAAGATTACCGAAAGCCGATTGCCCAAAGAGCAAAGGACCTTCTTTCCAAGATGACTATGGAAGAAAAGCTGGTACAGCTCCAGTCACCGTGGTTTGGCAAAGCCAGGCTTTTTACCCGCAATGAATTTGATTGGGAGAAAGCTCAGGCAAACTTCCCCAACGGATTAGGGGAGATTCTACAACTTAGTCATGGTAATAATGTTCTTTCGCCTACCAGAACTCCCAATCCCGCAGAAGTGGCTGGATTGGCAAACAAGGTGCAGCGTTATTTTATTACCGGTACACGCCTGGGTATCCCTGTACTATTCCTGGAAGAAGGACTTCACGGGTTGATGGTCAAAGATGGAACTATGTATCCTTCTGCCCTGGGAATGGCCTCATCCTGGAATGAAGCCTTAACCCGGGAAGTATTTGAATCTGTAGCGAAAGAAGCCAGAGCAATTGGTGCGCACCGGGTGCTGGCACCAGTAGTTGACTTAGGGTTGGATCCAAGATGGGGACGTACTGAGGAAACTACGGGGGAGGATCCTTACCTGGCTTCAAGGTTGGGAGTAGCAAAAGTAAAGGGTTTACAGGGAGACGCTGCTGTTCCTGACAGTAATCATGTAGTGGCCAACCTAAAACACTTTGGGGCCCATGGTCAGTCAGAAAACGGAAGCAACATTGGGCCTGTCTTTGCTTCTGAGCGTTGGTTGCGGGAAGTGCATTTCCCACCCTTCCGGGCGGCCATTACAGAAGGGAAAGCCTTGGGGGTTATGCCTAACTACAATGAGATCAGTGGTATACCTACCCATGCCAGCAAATGGGCTCTCACAGATGTACTTCGCAATGAGTGGGGTTTCAAGGGAATCATCATTTCAGATTTGATGGCAGTGTCTCATCTTAAAACCTTCCATTATGTTGCTGCTGACAGTGCCGGGGCGGGTGCCAAGGCGGTGAACGCCGGGGTAGACATTGAGCTTACTGACAATAAAGCCATGTTCAGCTACCTTCCTGAAGGAATCAAGAAAGGGTATACCTCCATAGCGGACGTAAACAGCGCCGTGCAGCGGGTTCTGGAGCAAAAATTTCTATTAGGTTTATTTGAGCGTCCCTACATCAATGAGAAGCAAACCGCAGTCATTGGTTCAGACGCACACCGGGCACTTGCGCTTAAAGCCGCCCGCCAATCAATGGTTCTGTTGAAAAATGAAGGTAATCTGCTGCCTTTGGACCGAAAAAAATATAAGCGGATTGCAATCATCGGGCCCAATGCTGACAAATGTATTTTGGGAGGATATTCACAAATACCAAAATATGCTATCTCACCTTTGGCTGCCATTAAAGAGAAGTACAAAGATGTAGAGGTGGTTTATGCCGAAGGAAGCCGCCTGACGGATGAGGGGTCGCCTTATGGACCCACAAAATTGACACCTCACGAGCAAAATAAGAAACTCATCAGTGAGGCGTTGAAACTGGCCAAAAATGTGGATGCAATTGTACTGGTACTCGGCGGCAACCAGCGCATTTCACGGGAAGCCACCACGCCAGAAGCAGCCGGTGACCTTGCCAACCTGGAGTTACTAGGGGACCAGAATGAGTTGATTGATTCCCTGAAAGCGCTGAACAAGCCTACTGCCGCCTTCGTGTTCAGTGGCCCGCCTATTTCCTTTGCTCATCTTAATAACTCGGTTCCGGCCATAGTGCAGTGCTGGTATCTTGGGCAGGAAACTGGTTATGCGGTAGCAGAAACCCTGTTTGGTGATAACAATCCTTCTGGTAAACTACCCATCTCTATTGCCCGTTCTGCCGGACATTTGCCAGTCTACTACTTCAGAAAGCCTTCCGCCAGAACCAGGCCCTACCAATTTGACAGCATTACGCCTATGTACCCGTTTGGCTTTGGGTTAAGCTATACCAGCTACCAGTACAGCAATCTTCAGATTTCTAAGCCAACCATCTCTTCAAAAGAAAGCGTGACCGTTACTGTTGATGTAAAAAATACCGGTCAAAGAGAGGGCGAAGAAATTGTGCAGTTATACATCCGTGATGAAGTCAGTTCAGTGACCCGGCCTGTCATGGAACTGAAAGGCTTCCAAAGGGTGGCGCTGAAGCCTGGAGAAACAAAGAAGGTAAGCCTTACCATCACCCCTGAACACCTGAAGTTTTACGACCTCAACATGAAAGAAGTGGTGGAACCTGGTGACTTCACCATCATGGTAGGCCCTTCCTCTGATAAATATGAAAAGGTAAAACTTACTGTATTGTAAGCATGGTGCCTTTTAAAACGAAAAAAGTCACTGGTACTCCAAGTTCGGAACATGAATAAGAAAACACTTTACAGGATTGCTTTATCCCTGTTTGTCGGCTGCAACGCTTTGGGTGCTTATGCGCAAGCCTCTAAAGAACAAACTACCATCTGTAACCCCCTGAATTTAAACTACAGGTTCCAGTTAGACAAACCATCACGTCGTGAAGCGGCTGATCCAGTCCTTATTTTATTTAAGGATACGTATTTCTTATTTGCCTCAAAATCTGGTGGGTACTGGTCGTCTAAAGACTTGATAAACTGGACTTTCATCACTTCACGTGACCTTCCCTTAGAAGACTATGCGCCCACAGCTGCGGCAATAGGAGACACGGTCTATTTCATGGCCTTGGACAAGCGGATTTATAAATCAGCGGATCCATCAACCGGTCAATGGAAGGTGGCCAAAGATAACTTTCCGTTTTTCACAGGTGACCCAGATTTGTTCTTAGATGACAATGGCAAGCTTTACCTGTATTATGGGCTTTCTAACTTCAAACCAATTTCAGGGGTTGAATTGGATAGAAAGACACTTAGTCCCATTGGATCACCAGTTGAGTTGTTCAATACAAACAATAGTGATAATGGATGGGAAAGAAATGGAGACTATAATACTGCAAAAGGGAGACCTTGGCTGGAGGGTCCCTGGATGACAAAACACAAGGGCAAGTATTATTTGCAGTACTCAGTGCCCGGTACGCAATACAAAAGCTACGCTGATGGGATGCAGATCTCAGATTCACCCTTAGGTCCCTTTAAACCTGCTGATCACAATCCTTTTTCCTATAAGCCGGAAGGCTTCATTGCTGGTGCCGGCCACAGCAGTACCTTCCAGGATAAGTATGGAAACTATTGGCAGATATCAACGATGACCATCTCAGTGAAGCATCAGTTTGAGCGGCGTATAGGGCTTTTTCCAGCTTTCTTTGATAAGGACGGTACCTTCTATGCGTATACTGCATTTGGTGATTTTCCGCACAGAGTGCCCCAAAAGAAGCTGAAAGGCCCTGAAGACTATCAACCTTCTTCCATGTTGCTTTCCTACGGCAAGCCGGTAGAGGTTTCTTCAACTTTGTCTGGCCACCCTAAAGACAATGTTACCAATGAAGAAATCCGCAATTACTGGAGCGCTGAAACCGGAAACAAAGGTGAGTGGGTAATGGTTGATTTGCAGAATACCTCTCAATTAAGCGCCGTTCAGGTCAATTTTGCCGAAGAAGCCACTGCTCTTTTAGGTCGTTCAGATTCCATTTACCACCAGTATCTGCTGGAATACTCTACTGACAAGAAGAATTGGAAAACATTGGCCGATAAAACCCAAAACAAAACCGATGTGCCTCATGATTTCATTGAGCTTTCAAAACCAGTGAAAGCACGTTATGTAAGGCTCACCAATTACCATGTACCTGACGGAAAGTTTGCGGTATCTGGACTTCGAATCTTCGGCAAGGGTACTGGTAAATTGCCTTCTTCTCCTGCTGCATTTAAAGCTACGCGTGACCCCGAGGATGGTAGAAACGTGACGCTATCCTGGGAAAAAGCCCCTAATGCGACTGGCTACAACATTCGTTTTGGTACCCATCCTGATAAGCTCTATCATAATTACCAGGTTCTTAACACAGATACGGTAACCATTCACAGTTTAGGCCGGCTCCAGAAATACTATTTCTCCATTGATGCCTTCAATGAGAATGGGGTTGCCAAAGGCAAAACAACAGTAGCGTCAGATGTAACCAAATAATGAGGTCATAAAGATGAAGGTTCTAAATAAAGTGATTGTTGTAACCGGTGGTGGCAGCGGCATGGGCCGTGAGTTAGTACTCCACCTATTGGCCAAAGGAGCAAAAGTGATGGCGGCAGACATCAACGAAGCTGGTCTACAGGAAACGGTTGCGCTTGCATCTGACAGTCAAAATGCATTAGCTACTCAGGTGGTAGACATCAGTAATAAAACGTCTGTAGAATTGCTCTTCAAGAATACGGTGGCCCGCTTTGGTTATGTAGATGGCATCATCAACAATGCAGGAATTATTCAGCCTTTTATGAAAGTTGCTGACGTTTCTTATGAGATCATTGACCGGGTCTTTAATGTAAACTTCTTTGGTAAGCTTTACATGACGAAAGCTTTCTTGCCGCACCTTCTTACCCGTCCGGAAGCGCACATTGTAAATATCTCCAGCATGGGCGGGTTCTTACCCGTACCGGGACAAACCATCTATGGAGCCTCTAAGGCAGCAGTGAAACTTTTGTCTGAAGGGTTGAATTCAGAATTGTCCGGTACCAACGTAAAGGTAACCGTTGTCTTTCCTGGGGCGGTGAAAACCAATATTTCCAAAAATTCTGGCATCAATAACCCAAGACAGGGATCTGAAGAGAATAAATCTGCCAAGGTACTTTCGCCGGTAAAAGCAGCCCAGATTATTGTAGCTGGAATGGAGAAAGACAGCTATCAGGTGTTTGTAGGGAACGATGCTAAGATAATGGACTTGCTGTATCGGCTGAGCCCCAAAAGAGCAGCGGCTATGATTAGTAAGAAAATGAAAAGCTTATTAGCCAAATAAGAAGTGGAAAGGTTCTAACTAAGCAGCTGTTCAGAGCTTTCATGGATGTGCTTTATAGATAGTCTGCCGTTTCAAAGTTTCTGTTTTCGGCCTGTTTTTATGAAAACAGGCCGAAAACAGGAATGATGTTATAATGTCTGCACTACATTTTTTTAATTCACTACACAGCTTCTAATTAAAAAGGATGAAGTACAAAAACTTAGTTCAGGTTAAACCATTTCTGTTCTTATTTTTCCTCCTGGTAACAACCCTTTCCTTTGGGCAGCAGAAGGTTATTCCTTTGTACAAAGGCAAGCCTGCTGGGTCAGAGTCCTGGAATTGGAAAGAGCAAACCATTGATACCAATCAAGGTAAATCTAAGCTGGTCTACAATGTGGTAGAACCTACCTTGACCATGTACCCCGCACAAGGCCCGGTCAATACGGGTACGGCTGTCATTATTGCTCCCGGTGGAGGGTTATATACGTTGTCTATCAACTCAGAAGGGAATGAGGTAGCGGAATGGCTTAGCAAAAAAGGAGTGACCGCTTTTGTATTGAAATACCGACTTGTACATATTACCGGAGACCCTTCCAAAGCCTTCGGAGCTGCTTTTGGTTCAGGAAAAATTGATTCATTAATTAAGCCAGTCACGCCACTTGCCATGAAGGATGGCCTGGCTGCGGTTGCACATGTACGAAAGAATGCGGGTGCCTATAAGATTAATCCAGACCGTATCGGTTTTATGGGCTTTTCGGCGGGAGGTGGAGTAACCATGTCAGTTGCTTACAATGCCACAAATGAAACCCGCCCTAATTTCATTGCACCCATCTATGCCTGGGATAAAAATATAGTAGGCAGCAATACCCCATCCGAAAAGATGCCTGCCTTTATAGCCGTAGCTTCGGATGACCCCTTAAGGCTGGTACCTGTTAGCATTGAAATCTATACTAAATGGAAAGCGGCTAATCAGAAGGCCCAGTTAATGGTGTACCAGAATGGTGGTCACGGTTTTGGTATGAACAAGCAAAACAAATTATCAGACCCTTGGATCAATCATTTTGGAGAGTGGCTAAACGCCAATGGCCTGCTTCAGCCAGAATGAGGGAGTTAAATGTTTAGCAGATCGCTTTATTTCCCGCCCTTAACATGATAAGTTTTACCCACCTACAACAATGATATGAAAGTTTACTTTGGTCTTATTCTAATTGTATTTTCCTTTTTGCAGGCACAGGGTCAGTCCATGACCAAAGATTCTGTATTGATTGAGGGGCATTACCGGACGTTCCGTTTTTCTAAACCGAAAGAGAAAGTCAAAGGCAGGAACCTGCTCTTTGTTCTTCACGGTTCAAATGGAAACGGGGAAACGATGATGAAACCCGCAGCAAAGCTACAGGCCAAAGCTGAGAAAGAGGCCATTCTTTTAGTGTATCCGGACGGGTACAAGAAGTACTGGAACGAGTGTAGAAAAGGGGCGACTTCAGAAGCAAACGTTGAGGACATCAACGAAGAGGCATTTTTCAATGCGATGATCAAGTATTTCGAAAAGAACCACAAGGTAAACAAGAAAGGGTTCTTTGCGATAGGTCTATCCGGCGGCGGTCATATGTCCTATAAACTAGCGATGACGATGCCCCGGAAATGCCGAGGGATTAGCGCCATCGTAGCCAACGTGCCGGACACGACCAACATGGACTGTGCCGAAGCAAGAAAGCCCGTTGCCGTCCTGATCACCAACGGTACGCTTGACCCGCTCAATCCATATAAAGGCGGCAAGATGATCATGAGTGGCACCTCGTGGGGAGAGGTACGGTCTACAGAACGTTCCTTTCAGTACTGGGCAGACGTGGCAGGTTACAAAGGACAACCCATCATGGAAGAACTGCCGGATGCAGATACCACCTCCAATAGGCAAACCATTACCCGGTATACCTATAAGGAAGAAGAAAAACCGGAAGTAACGTTGCTGCGGGTGAATAACGGGTCACATGCTTTCCCCAGAGATATTGATATTTTCCTTGAATCATGGGCTTTCTTCCAAAGAGAAATAAAGAGGGAAGATTAGAGCTGCGCTAAGAGAAATAACGAAACAGTACTTTGAACCGGAATTGCTTTAAATAGATTTTCAGGGTTTGAATTCTTTCGTGTAAGTAAGAACAAATATCATCTGTTTCATTGGTGATGATAATATGATAAAAGCATGTTTACTTTTTCGCTTATCGAGCCAAAAAGTAAACATGCTCTAAATCGTTGCACAAGCGCAGAACAGCTATCCATGTTCTGTAAATGTTAACAAGAAAGTCTCTGATCTGTTTGGAACTTAAGCCAACAGATTAGTATGCAGACAGAATTTCCTTTCCCTATTTTGTCATCTTGGAAAGATCTTGTGGGCAAACTAGAAAAGCACCTATAGTTCGCTACTGCCGTCCGCAAACAAGATCCTTCCTGGATGACAACAAATAATATGGGAAACTATTTTTATCCTCCCACATATAAATCAAGAAAGAATAAAACAGGCAATTTATCATGGGGTACATACCTGCTAAGGTCTTCACATATACCTTAATATTTTATGTTAGCCCCCTACTTTGACCAAAATGGAAGAAATGAAACGCCCAGTCGGAGGTAAGGAACAGGGGGTTGGGTGTTTTTGATAAATTCATCCGAATTCTTCTGGCCTTCAAATACTTTGGAAGTGAACGTTGAACGTATACCTCCACTAACCGTAAATATCATTTTATTGGTTACCAAATGCTCAAACACAAGCCCTGATTTCATTTCAAGCGTTGAGAAGGCGTGTTCAATAGGTAAGTTCACGATATCACGTTTGTAGAGAGAAAGATTTCCTCCTATGTTATTGGAAAGTGAGAGTGAGTTACGGGAACCAAACTCTTTGCGCAAGGCTATTGCCGACGGATCCAAAGAGAATTCAAGTCCGGGTTTGAACCTGTATGAATAGCTGATGAACGGAATAATCGGAATTGGAATAGATGGATCTAGTAAACCAATCATACCTACAGAAAAGGTAGATTTCTCGGTTTTTCGTAAGGTCATTGTCATAACACCTGTTCCATTGAACCTGTATTGTCCAGTGACGGGATCTACTAACGTAGAGGCTGTTACAGAATAGATAACGGGGCGGTTAAATAGTGAGTCAACTCGGGTATAGGTTAGCGATCCGCTAAGAAGAGTATTATGAACTTGGGTTTTTTCCAAAGGAAAAGAAGATTCATAGTTTATAATCTTATCTAATTCCATTGTCTGGTGACTTATAGCTACGCTTCCAGAAAGTCTGTTTTTGCCTTTGATTAAAATAGGGGCGTTGAAATAAGCATTGGTTCGTACCGTTCTGTATTTCCCTTCAAAAAAAGGTTTGCCGTACAAATCAGATGTAATATCTCCTGAAGCAAACATATCTGTTGATATACCGGCCTGCCTTACAAGTGGATTCTTCCACGCTAATTTATCTACATAACTTGCCCTTAAAGAATCCAGTACCTGGGCTTTTTGCTGATCTTGTAACGATTGCCCAATACTAGTTCCGGCATAAAAAGTGAAGGCAAATAGAAGAAGGAAATTTTTCATGTAAAACGTTTTAAGCAGTATCTAGGCACTAATATGTAAAGGTGTAAGCAAAATGGCTGTTTGAAAACTTCAGTTTATATGTTTAACCAAGGCATTTCAACTAGCTTTAAATTGCTATTTCTAAGAGCACGATTAACCACAGGCACATTATAAATGTAGAATCTGAATGTTTCTTATGGCATACTATTAACATTGCACATGAGAGCAGGTAGGTTGCCACCAGATGGCAAGGATAACAAGTTAAATCTTCTTGTCAGATCAAGTGATGCAGAGTTTTTGGGGTTCTAAGCATGAGAGTAGGAAGACACACTTTGTTCATAGATTGTCATGAAGCATTGTGGAATGCCTTTATGTTCTAAAATAGAGGATAAGTCTTTGCCCAAGAGGGAAATATTTTCCCCAAGCGGACAAAATGGAGGGGGAATGGACGGTTAACGAGGCTGATCCGAAACGTTTATTTAGGATGTTGTGTCTTCCAGAAACCGTCAGTACTGCAATTTTACGTACTGTATAAAATACTTTACCTAAGTAAGGGAATTGCTTATCAGGCAGTAGCCAGCCACTGCAGGAACTGCGGTACTCTTTCCTTGCTTACAGTAACGGTATCTTTGAAGGGGATGGAGAGAACGAGGGCTAGCCTCCTTGAAAAGTAATTGGAGGCCGCTTTCACGGCCATACGGTTTACCAACGTCTGCCGGTTGACTCTAAAGAATCCAGTTCCGGCCTCTTTCCCTAAGTCATCCAGGCTCTTGGCAATGAAATACGTTTTCCCCTCCATGGTCATTACTTGGGTGACCTCCTGCTCCAGGTAAAACAAAGCAATATCCTCTAGCCTGATAGGCAGGATCTGGTCTTTGTGATGCACCAGAATAGCCGATGCCTTCTGTTCTTCCCGCTCGGTGAACAGCTTCATGACCTTTTCATACATGAGCTGCGTCTGCTTTGTCTCTGCTCCAACTTTGGAGAAGGCGAGATACTTTTGCAAGGCTTTCAAGAGGGCACTTGCGGTAAACGGTTTCAGCAGGTAATCTATCCCGTTTGCCCGGAAAGCCTGCAAGGCATAGGAATCATAGGCGGTGCAGAAGATAACCGGTACCGTGGCGGGTATAGAAGAAAAAATCTCAAAGCTTAACCCGTCTCCTAACTGTATGTCGCTAATCACCAGATCAGGCATGGGGTGCTGGCTGAAATAGGAGATGCCATCTTTCACAGAGTGTACTATTCCTGCTATGTGCAGGTCTGGCTGAAGCTTCTTGAGCGTCTTGGCCAGGTAGTCAGCCATCAGGCGCTCATCCTCTATGATTACTATCTCCATGTTGATGCTGCAATTTAATGCTTACGGAAAATGTTTTGCCCATTTCTTCCACCTTTATCTCTTCTCCATTCCACAATTTATACCGTTGGGCCAAATTCATTAAACCCTGCCCGGTTGAGAATTCCTTATGCCTTTTTGGTTGAATGTTGTTGGAGACGGCTATCCAGTCTCCAAGGAGATCCACATGAATAGTAAGTGGGGAAGCCTCAGTTAACTCATTGTGTTTAATGGCATTCTCCAGCAGAGGCTGCAGGGAGAAAAAAGGTAGCTGGGCTTTTAAGGCTTTATTTTGGTTGATGTTTACCTGGTAATGCAACGCCTCTCCAAAACGAATTCGCTGCATCTCCATGTAGTCGTGGCAAAGCTGCAGTTCAGCTGCTAATGTGGAAATGCTTTTCTCGTTTTCTGAGATCGCCGCCCGCAGGTAGTTAGCCAGATGCACTAGGTAAGTTTCCCCTTGTTCTGGATTCACTTCATACAACACCTTCAGCGTATTAAGAGAGTTAAACAAGAAATGCGGATGGATTTGTTGCTTCAACACCAGCAAGGAAGCCTCACTCACTGCGCCTTTCAATTGCAGGTTCTCAATCTCCGTTTGTGCCTTTCTGTGTAGGAGAATGATATAATCCTGAAAAACCAGAATCAGGGAATTCGCTAAAACAATGCCTGCTATAATAAACAGCACTAGTTTGAAGTCAAAGGGAATCTTTATGTTGCTAATTGAAAATAGAGCCGCCCAGGAAACTAATAGAATGCCGGCGCTATAAAAGTGGCTGAGAAGGTAACGCTGTAGTTTATAAGACTTAGAGGTAAGTTGCCCCCTTAAAGAATAATAATTAAAGATAAGAATATGACAAGCCCCAATTCCAAACAGCATTACGGCTAGTTGGGCAGAGAAATAATAGGTTGTCGGTTTGTTGCCAATGCCAATGTAAAGGAAAAAGAAGTCAATAAGGCTTAGGAAAATAGCCATTATAAAGTTCAGGCGCCAAAGACTTTTGCTTGGGGAAATCAAAGACATAAGTTAAGGACAGGTTTATCTAGACAGTTGAGCTTACGTTGGCCTGTTTTGTAGAAACTACAATACCCCATTGAATAAATATTAGAGCTGCCATGAAACCTCAAAGGTAAGACTAGTCATTGAACCATTTTAAGATCAAACACCTAGGTAATTATAGTAAATCATTTAGATTCATCAGTTGAGGTTTATAATTTAGTCGTCAAGATTGCATAATAGTAAACCAAAAAATTTTAAAAGGAATACTTTCAATTCGTTTTGTATATAATCCTCTATAAATGAAAACCTAGCTTGCTGGGTAAGCACACGTTTTGCCTAATGGTGAGGTACTATCTTTTTAGATACCACTAATTAGTTGATGTTGTCAACTATTCTCCGCAATTTTGCAACAGTAACAGGGGAAGATATGAATGATGCGGCACATCTAGGCTTATTAATAGCCAGAACTGGTTTGATTTTAGGGAAAGCTGTGGAGAAGGAGTTTGAGAAAGCGGGGCTTGATATCACATACCAGCATTTCATTTTCCTTAATCTACTTTCTAAGGGTAATACACTTATCCAGCAAGACTTAGCAGATATTGTAAAAATTGATAAGTCTGCGGTATTACGAGTTATTACAACCCTAGAGGAGAAACAACTGGTGGAAAGGACCGGTGATACCTGTGACAAGAGAAAGAAGAACCTACACTTAACTATCTTAGGGACTACCTTACTAAAGCAGGCCCTTCAGATTGAGCATAGGGTAAATACAAAACTGCAGCAAGGGTTAACCAAAGAAGAAGTAGACACCTTCGTGCGTGTAGCGCTGCATTTAAGAAAACAAGATTAAAATTTTTTATACAAATAGTTGATTAAGTCAACTAAATGACTTAATGGTTGACTTAGTCAACTAATTTCTTGATACCACCACCCTCCTCTGGAGCTCTTGAGGAGAAACTGATTATGTAAGAAATCTGCACCAGCAGATTATCATGAGACTTGTAACTGTCTACTTAAAAAGATGGCAATTAAATTAAGCGAGAGGCTGGCAAACCGGGAGAAATCTGCTCCTGAAATGGCAGCGGAAAAGGCCCAGGAGGTAGGCGCTTATCCTTATTTCAGATCGATTGAATCGGCTCAGGACACAGAGGTCATCATAGATGGCAGGAAAGTGTTGATGTTTGGGTCTAATGCCTATTTGGGCCTTACCAATCATCCAAGGATAAAGGAAGCGGCCAAGCAGGCCATTGATGACTACGGCACAGGCTGCGCGGGATCAAGATTCCTGAACGGCACGCTGGATCTCCACCTGGAACTGGAAAGAAGGCTGGCTGCCTTTTTGGGCAAAGATGCCGCTTTGGTGTTCAGCACTGGGTTTCAGGTAAACCTGGGGGTAGTCTCCAGCTTAACCGGTCGCAACGATTATATTCTATTAGATGAATTCAACCACGCTTCCATCATTGATGGAAGCCGGCTTTCCTTCTCCAAGGTGCTCAAGTACAAGCACAATGACATGGAAGATTTGGAGCGCAAAATCAGCAAACTACCCGCTGATGCCATTAAAATGATTGTGGTAGACGGTATCTTCAGCATGGAAGGTGACATAGTGAAGTTGCCCGAACTGGTGGAGATTGCCAAACGCTATAACGGCAGCATCATGGTAGATGATGCCCACAGTTTAGGGGTGATTGGCGAAAAAGGAGCCGGAACCGCCTCCCACTTCGGGTTGACCGATGAAGTGGATTTGATCATGGGTACCTTCAGTAAATCCATGGCTTCTTTGGGAGGGTTTATTGCGGCTGATCATGCCACCATCCAGTACCTGAAGCACCATGCCCGCTCCCTTATCTTCAGCGCCAGCATGTCCCCGGCATCGGTAGCCAGTACATTGGCGGCTTTGGATATTATGGAGAACGAACCTGAATGGAGGCAGCGGCTGTGGGCTAATACCTTCTATATGACCCAACTTTTACAAGAAGAAGGATTTGAGTTAGGGCCCACGGAGTCTCCCATCATTCCCATCTATGTGCGGGACAATTACAAGACCTTTCTGCTCACCAAACTTCTGCAGGACAAAGGCATCTTCGTGAACCCGGTAGTAAGCCCTGCGGTACCGGCAGATTCAACGCTCATCCGTCTGTCAGTGATGGCTACGCATACGTTTGCCCAGATTGAAGTAGCCGTAGAGAAACTCTCCGAAGCTTTCAAAGAATTAGAGATTAACCTAAGCCAGGAACTGTATGTGGCAAGTACTGCCCGTTAACTCCAAGCAACTGCTCAAAGCCTTCATTGACTTTCCGCATGCGCTGTTTAAGGGTGATCCTAACTACGTGCCAGAGTTATTCCTGGGCCAGTGGGATTTGCTTACGCCGGGCAAGCATCCGTTCCATGAGCACTCATCTGTACAGCCGTTCTTGGTGTATGAAGGGAAAAAGATAGTGGGCAGGATTGCTGCCGTCCTTAATCGAAACCACAATCAAACCAACAGCAAGAGAGACGGGTTCTTTGGGTTCTTTGATTGCATCAACAACCAGGAAGTAGCCAATCTCTTGTTTAAAGTAGCTGCCCAGTGGCTGAAGGCGCAAGGTGCCGAGACCATGATAGGGCCAGTGAATCCTTCTACCAATGAGACCTGTGGAATGCTGGTGGAAGGCTTTGACTCTCCGCCCGTGGTGATGATGACCTATAACAAACCCTATAATCTGGATTTGCTGGATAGGGCAGGGCTGACCAAGCAGGTGGATTTGATTGCGTATCAGTTCACCGAACACTATAACGAACGGCCTTTTCGGATGACGAAGGTGCTAGAGGAGCGATTAAGCCGAAAAGACATCATCATCCGGAAGATCAACCTGAAGAAGTACAAGGAAGAAGTGGCCAAGTTGCGGGAGGTGTACAACCAGGCATGGGATAAAAACATGGGCTTCGTGCCTATGACTCCCCAGGAATTTGACCACATGGCCAAGGACATGAAAATGATCCTGGACCCGGATTTCTGCATGGTGGCCGAGCATAACGGGGAGATCATCGGCTTCTCTTTGTCCTTGCCAGACATTAACCAGATCCTGATCAACGTCAAGAAAGGACGGCTTTTACCAACGGGTATTTTTAAGCTGCTTTTCCAAAAGAAGAAGATAAACGGCTTACGCATCATTGCCTTGGGCGTGCTGGAAGGCTACCGCAAATTGGGCATTGAAGCCTGCTTCTACGGCCATGCCATGGAGCAGTTCAAAAAGAAGAAAATGAAAGTGGCAGAGGCTTCCTGGATTTTGGAAAACAACACCCTTATGAACCAAGGCCTCCTGAACATGGACGCCAAACCTTACAAAAAATACCGCATCTACGAAAAGGCGATATGAACGGAAGAGTACTGATCACGGGAGCCAGTGGCTTTGTGGGCTACCATCTGGTGGAAGCAGCGGTAAACGCAGGACTGGAAGTCTTTGCGGCGGTGCGTCCATCCAGTGAGGTAAACCATCTGAAGCAATTCCCAATTCAGTACACACACCTTGACTTTACCAGTGTAGCGGCCTTGCAGAAGGAACTGGAAGAAAAGCAGTACGCCTACATCATTCATGCTGCTGGTATCACCAAAGCCAAAGAGGCCCAGGAGTACAACCGAGTGAATGCCGAGTACACAAGGAATCTGGCTTTAGCAGCAGTGCAATCTGCCATTCCGCTGAAGAAGTTTGTTTTCATCAGCAGTTTGGCCGCTTTGGGGCCGATTTCCTATAAAGAGGGCAAAACCATCACGGAGGAGACTGAACCTAATCCCGTGACAAACTACGGCAGAAGCAAACTACTGGCCGAAAAGTACCTGGCAGAAGTAAAGGAACTTCCCTTGATAGTGTTGCGCCCTACAGCGGTGTATGGTCCAAGAGAAAAAGACATTTTTATCCTTTTCTCCACCATCAGCAAAGGGCTGGATCCTTACATAGGCAAACAAAACCAGCGGCTAAGCTTTGTGTACGTGCAAGATTTGGTCAAGGCAGTGCTGCAGGCCTTAGAGTCTGGGGTGACCCGAACCAGTTACAACGTGTCTGATGGCAAAAGCTACGAACGGTATGCGCTGGCTGATCTGGCTAAGAAAGTCCTCGGGAAGCAGGCCCTCAGAGTTCACCTTCCGTTGGGGTTGGTCAAGATCATAGCGGTTCTGTCTGAAAAGTTTGCCGGAGACAAAACCCCCGCTTTGAACCGGGAGAAAATAAGCGAGTTGGTGGCAGAGAACTGGAACTGCAGCATCGCCCGCATTCAAAAAGATTTACAATATGCCCCGGCGTATGAGCTTGAAAAAGGCCTTACCCATACGCTGCAGTGGTATAAAGCAAATAAGTGGTTATAAATAAGTGATTTACATTATCTAAGAACAATGGATTATCAAGTTAAGAACGCCGAAGGTCGGTTAGGGATTTTGATGCCAGGGTTAGGAGCGGTGGCGACTACCCTCATTGCCGGAGTTGAATCAATCAAGAAAGGGTTTTCACAGCCAGTGGGTTCCCTAACTCAGATGGGCCGTATCCGGTTGGGCAAACGCACCGATGATCGTTTCCCGCTTATCAAAGACTTCGTTCCTTTGGCTGGTCTGGACAACATCGTGTTTGGTGGTTGGGATGTGTATGCAGACAACGTATTTGAAGCGGCAACAAACGCGAAAGTGTTAGAGCCGATGTTGCTGCACGCCATCAGACCAGAACTGGAGGCACTTAAGCCAATGAAAGCGGTGTTTGACCGGTCTTTCGCCCGCAACCTGGACGGTACCCACGTGAAAGAGGGGGCCAACAAAATGCAACTGGCTGAGATGCTGATGGAAGACATCCGTACCTTCAAAGAGGAAAACAACTGCGAGCGTCTGGTAATGGTATGGTGCGGATCTACTGAGATTTACATCGAGGAGTCAGAAGTACATAGATCTATTGAAGCTTTTGAAGAAGGTCTGTTAAACAACGATCCGGCCATTGCACCAAGCATGATTTACGCGTATGCGTCCATCAAAATGGGTGTGCCTTTTGCCAATGGTGCTCCAAACCTAACTGTAGATATTCCGGCTATTGTAGAGTTAGCGCAGGAGTACGGCATCGCTATTTCAGGAAAAGACTTCAAAACCGGCCAGACCTTGATGAAGACCATTCTGGCCCCAGGTCTGCACGCCAGAGCGTTGGGCGTGAAAGGCTGGTTCTCCTCTAACATCCTGGGTAACAGAGACGGCTACGTGCTGGATGATCCGGATAACTTCAAAACCAAGGAAGTGTCCAAGCTGAGCGTGCTGGATGAGATCTTCCGTCCGGAGTCCAACCCTGAGCTCTACGGCGACATGTACCACAAGGTGCGCATCAACTACTACCCGCCTCACGGTGACAACAAAGAGAGCTGGGACAACATCGATATCTTCGGTTGGCTGGGCTACCAGATGCAGATCAAGATCAACTTCCTGTGCCGTGACTCCATCTTAGCCGCGCCGTTGGTTCTTGACCTTGCCCTGTTCACGGATTTGGCGCAACGCGCGGGCATGAGCGGCATCCAGGAGTGGCTGAGCTTCTACTACAAGTCACCGCAGACCGCCGAAGGTTTGGCACCTGAGCATGACATCTTCAAGCAATTGATGAAACTGCAGAACACCCTGCGTCACATGAAGGGTGAAGATTTGATCACGCACTTAGGTCTGGATTACTACCAGGACTTAGTAGATACGCTGTAATATCTACATGATACAATTACACAAACTCATTTCCACCAGCCTGGGCATCGGGTACGTGGGCAAGGGCGGAGGTACGGTTGCGGCCGTGGCCACCTGCCTGGTCTGGTACCTGTGGCAGGGCGGTGGGAATGAGCTTGGTCTCTGGCAAACAGGTGCCGCGTTGCTGATCACAGCGCTGGGTGTCTGGTCTGCTTATAAAGTGGAACCTTACTGGGGCAAAGACGACAAGAAAGTAGTGATTGATGAGGTGGCCGGCATGTGCATCAGCCTCCTGTTCATTCCGGTAACGGGTGCTACGCTGCTGGCTGCCTTGGTTTTGTTCCGCTTCTTTGATATCGCAAAACCCTTTGGCATCAGAAAAACCGAAAGCCTACCTGGCGGTTGGGGCGTGATGCTGGACGATGTGCTTTCCGGGGTGTACGCCAATGTGGTCCTGCAAATCATATTAATCATAGATCTATCCTAAATGTTTACCTTCTTACGGTCCCAAGCCGCCTCCCTGATTGCTTCTGGGGTTGACTTTCTGGTGACCATTTTTGCGGTAGAGTTTCTTGGTGTATGGTATGTAGCCGCCACTGTAGCAGGCACTATTTCCGGGGGAATTACGCATTTTTCCATAGGCAGAACCTGGGTGTTTCATGCCGCTCATAGAGCAATCCCTACGCAGGCCACCAAATACTTCCTGGTGTGGGGCGGAAGCTTTCTGCTCAACGCCTCGGGGGTGTTCCTGTTCACCCATTACCTGGGTCTCAACTATCTACATTCCAAAATCGCTGTTGCTTTACTGGTAGGCTTTTTCTACAATTTTATTCTTCAAAAGAGATATGTATTCATCTAAAAAGGTATTTGCACCATTTATGCAAATACTGGTTTGCTGCTTGGCCTTTCTCGCCATTGGAATGAATTTCAATCCGGTGCAGGCACAGAGTTCCACCACCGTAAGGGGTACCATCAAAGACGCCTTAACCAACGAGCCGCTGATTGGGGTTTCTATTTTTGTTCCGGGCACCACCTTGGGCGCCACCTCAGATATAGAGGGGAATTATTCCCTCAGAACAACCCAGGCCATCACAAAGATTCAGTTCACCTACCTGGGCTATAAATCTAAGACGGTTGAGGTTACCCCCGGTGAGACAAAGGTCTTGAACGTGCGCATGGAAAGCGACGCCAAAAAGCTGAACGAGGTCGTCATCAAGGGCCGCAGCAAGAATTACAGCAACAAAAACAATCCGGCGGTGGACTTGATCAGGTTGGTGGTGGACCACAAGAAAAATAACCGCTTAGAGAGCTACGACTACGTGCAGTACCAACAATACGACAAACTGCAACTGGCCTTGAGCAACACCCCGGAGAAATTGCGGAACAACATCCTGTTCAGGAAATATGACTTCATCATGAAGAACATAGACACCACCACCTTGGCCGGTACCGCTATCCTTCCCTTGTACATGCAGGAGACTATTTCGGGGCAGTTTTACAGAAAAGACCCTGAAAAGAAGAGAACCCTAGTGCAGGCCGAAAAGAAGGTGGACTTTGGGGAGTTTGTGGTGATCAATTCCTACGTGAAGCACATGTACCAGGACATTGACATCTACAAGAACAACATCGCCATTTTGACCAACCAGTTCCTGAGCCCCATTGCGGACCTGGCGCCTACCTTTTACCGCTACTACATCACCGATACCGTGGTAGTAGATGGCCAGAAACTGACGGAGCTTTCCTTCAGCCCCAAAAACGAGACCGACTTCCTGTTCACCGGCAAGCTCTACGTAACAACGGACGGCAACTACGCCGTGCAGAAGGTGGACATGGAGGTAGGCAAGAAAGTGAACATCAACTGGGTGCGGGCCCTGAACATCAACCTGGACTTTGAGCGCCTGGAGAACGGCCGCTACAACCTGAGCAAGAGCACCATGAAAACTGAGTTTGCAGTGGTGGACAATAGCAAAGGCGGCGTGTACGGCGAGCGCACCGTCTCTTACAAAGACTACCGCGTGAACCAACCGCAACCCGATAGTTTCTACGAGGGAGAAACCATCGCCAAGGCTCCAGAAGCAGTGCAGCAGGATGAGGCGTACTGGGCCGTGAACCGCCATGACAGTCTTTCGGCATCGCAGGCCAACACCTACCAGAGCATTGACAGCCTGAGAAACACCAAGTCTTTCAAAAGAACCCTGGACATTGCCACCCTCTTCATTGCGGGCTACAAGCACGCCGGCAAATACGTGGAGATTGGACCAGTGAACACTTTCTATAGCTTCAACCCCGTGGAAGGGTTCCGGTTGCGGGCAGGGGGGAGGACCACCACCACCTTCAGCAAGAAGATGATGTTTGAGACCTACGCCGCTTACGGGTTTAAGGACGAGAAGTGGAAGTACTACCTGGGCGGAACCTACTCCTTTACTGACCGCTCCATCTTTCAGTTCCCGGTGCGAGCTTTGCGGGTGAATTACCAAAAAGACACCAAAATCCCGGGCCAGGACCTGCAGTTCGTGCAGGAAGACAACTTCCTGCTGTCGTTCAAGCGGGGCACGAATGATAAGTGGCTTTACAACGAGACGTACAACATTGACTACCTGCACGAGTTCCAAAACCATTTTTCTTTCAGGGTTGGGTTCAAAAATTGGAAACAAACCCCGGCTGGAAGCTTGGAGTACCTCAAGGTAGGTGACCCGTTCCCGATTGAGGGTACGCCGGCAACAGCCCCGGAAAGGGTGGAGGACATCACCACCTCTGAGGTGCGGTTAGAGCTGCGTTGGGCACCTAAGGAAGAGTTTGTGCAGGGCAAGCTGTATCGTTTCCCTATTGTGAACAAATATCCGGTATTTACGCTTAGGGCAGCAGCCGGGGTAAAAGGCCTTTTTGGTGGAGAGTATGATTACCAAAGCCTTACCTTGAACGCCTCCAAGCGCTTTTACCTGTCCCAGTTCGGGTTCTCCGAAGTGATCGCCGAGGGTGGCTACATCTTTGGGCAGGTACCTTTCCCGTTGCTGTCCATCCATCGGGCCAACCAGAGTTACTCCTACCAGATTCAGGGGTACAACCTTATGAACTTCCTGGAGTTTGTGAGTGACCAGTATGCCAGCATCAACATTGACCATAACTTCAACGGGTTCATCTTCAACAAGCTGCCCTTAATCAAGCATACCAAATTGCGTGAGTTCGCCACGGTGAAAGTACTTTATGGCAAGGTGCGGGAAGAGAACAACCCTGCTAATAACCCTGAGTTGCTGGCTTTCCCGGCTTATTCCACCGGTTTGCCTACCACGTATTCTCTGGATAAAATGCCATACGTAGAAGCCAGTGTAGGCGTGGGGAATCTGTTCAAGTTCTTCCGGGTAGATGTGGTGAAACGACTTACCTACCTGGACAATCCCGGGGTATCCAAAGTAGGCATAAGAGGCAGGTTCAAATTTGATTTTTAAGGAGCAGTAATATGGAGAGTACCCTGGGTAAAAACACCCTCAGAGACACCTTGCAACAAGGTATCTACAAGATTATTGACCCCTTTGTAAGATTTATCATCTCAGTGGGGTTCACGCCCAACACGGTAACCATTACTGGTTTTCTGTTGAACCTGGGAGTGGCGGTGATTTTCATATTAGGCGGAGAGCAAGGCAACCGTGGCGATTTAAGTTATGTGGGTTGGGCTGGTTTTCTGATTCTGTTTGCCGGTTTGTTTGATATGCTGGACGGCCAGGTAGCCCGCATCGGGAAGATGAGTTCCTCCTACGGGGCATTGTTTGACTCTGTGGTGGACCGGTACAGCGAGTTGCTTATGTTCCTGGGCATCTGCTATTACCTCATTGCGCATCATTACTTCCTCAGTTCTTTGCTGGCCTTTATTGCCTTGATTGGCTCTATGATGGTGAGTTATACCCGCGCCCGCGCTGAGGGATTAGGGGTGGAGTGCAAGGGTGGCCTGATGCAACGCCCGGAACGGGTGGTACTGATTGGCCTGTCCTCTATGCTGTGCGGAATACTTGCCGCTTGGATTGGCGGTGATTTCAAATTATTTTTCCCGGGTACCCACATTCTGGTGTTTGAGACCATGTCGGTGTTCACGTTCCCATTAGCCGTACTGGCAGTCTTAACAAACATCACTGCTTTTAACCGGTTATTGGAGGCTAAGAATGCCTTGGAGCAAAAAGACGCCGTACTTAAGAAATAAGCAGTTACGGTATGCAACAGTCTCTCTTCATACTTCTTTTAGCGGTTGCCACTTGGCTAGGAGCCGGGATTACTCCGGTGCAGGCGCAGGAAACGGTGAAAACCAATACCCAGCAGGTGTTGCCCGTGCCCAAAGGCATTGCCAACCTGCTGTTTTATGTGCAGCGCGACCCTAACATTAACACCGTTGTGTATGAGCTGAACCTAAACAGCAAGGGAGTCTTGGACGCAGAAGAGCCAATGAAGATATACTGGCTCCGCTACGCAGACGGCGAAGGGAAAAAGAGCTTGAATTACATCCAGCGGAAGTTTGCCTACGGGCTCCACGTGAAGAAAATCAGTGCGGAGAAATACGAGCTGAAGTTTGTCTCCTACGGCAAGCGCACCCTTTATCTTCAGAAAGGTGTTGATGGCAAATACCACGTGTACGCCCCCATCCACAACAAGCAGGCCATTCTAACCCGTGTTTTCGTGCGCATTGAAGGCGGCTCTTTCTGGGTGCCCAATGTGGTCTTCGCTGAGTTCAACGGGATAGAGCCAGCCACCGGGAAGGTTGTTCTGGAACGGTTTAAGCCTTAATTCTTAAAGGCGTAAGCATCTTTTTTGTTTTTATTCTCTTTTTTCAAAAACACCTCAGAAACTCAATCCTCAGCAAATACAACAACAGCTAAATCTACTGTAGCGATGCAGTTCATCTTCGAAGATGAATAAAAGCTTTGGCGCAGTAAATAGAATAACTAGAATGAGTACTACCTCTACCGTAGCTGAAAGAAAAGCTGCAGCTTCAATGAAAGCGGCCCTCTGGGTGACAGCCATCTCCCTGGGATATTTGCTGCTCTCGTTTGTCTTGATCGGGTTTAAGCCGGAGCAACTGTTGTTGGTGGGCCTGTTCAATAGTTTGTATTACCTGTCACCAATTACCAGAAAGTTTGCGCTGGGGTTCACCATTTTCATTGTGTTCTGGGTGTTGTTTGATTACATGCGGGCATTCCCCAATTACTGGTTTAATGCCGTGCACATCAAAGATCTGTACGAGGCAGAAAAAGCGCTTTTTGGGGTAGTTTCTGACGGGGTTCTAGTAACGCCCAATGAATACTGGCGCCGGCACCCGCTTACGTCTCTGGATATAGCATCTGGGCTTTTCTACCTTTCCTGGGTACCGGTACCCATGGGTTTTGCGGCGTATCTTTTCTTTAAGAACCGCACGCAGTTTACGTACTTCTCCCTCACCTTTTTGCTGGTGAACATCCTGGGGTTTGTCATCTACTATCTATACCCTGCCGCGCCACCTTGGTACGTGCAACAGTACGGGTTTGACTTTCTTGCCGGTACGCCGGGCAACACCGCCGGACTGAGCCGCTTTGATGCATTCTTCGGGATTGAGCTGTTCCGGGGCATGTATGCTAAGGCTTCCAACGTGTTTGCGGCCATGCCGTCTTTGCACTCTGCGTACCCCTTAATCGTGTTTTACTATGGTATCAAAAACCGATTGAAATGGGTGAACCTGTTATTTGCTACCATCATGTTGGGGATCTGGTTTGCAGCCGTCTACACGTCGCACCATTATATCCTAGATGTACTCTTCGGGATCCTGTGTGCCTCTACCGGCATTGCTTTGTTTCATTTTTTAATGGCTAGAAAAGGCCGCATTTACCGGTTGGTGAACAGGTTCATAAAAGCATTAGAATAGAAACTGCATTTGTCTCGGGTGCATTACCATCTGTTTTATAAGGCAAACTCCGTGACATTTTAAGGTGCTTTTTCAAAAGGTACCCTCAAAACGCTTTGCGGAGATAAATTGATGATTCTTGCTTTTACTTTACTTTCACTCAAATAGATCATGGGTAAAAATCTACTTTTTCTCTTCCTCCTTACTCAATTCTTGTACTCCTGCGACGGCGTTTTTGAGTACCATCCCAACCAGATCATCCTGAAGGAAAGCGAACAAGACCTGACCGAAAAGAACCTGGCTCGCATCCGGCAGCAATCTTCTAAAGACACGTTGCGACTTCTTTTGATGGGCGATACCCAGCGGTTCTATGATGCCACGCAGGATTTTGTGGACAAGGCAAATTCCTTTAAAGACATAGACTTCGTGCTGCATTTAGGGGATATCTCTGATTTTGGCATGTCACAGGAGTACCGGTGGGTGCACGACATCATGCAGGAATTGAAATGGCCCTATCTCACCGTGATAGGAAACCACGACATGCTGGGCAACGGACGGAAGGTGTACCGGCAGATGTTTGGGGAGTTCAACTATTCTTTTGTGTACGGGCACACCAAGTTTGTTTTACTGGACACCAATGGTCGGGAAGAAGGCTTTAGTGGAAATGTACCAAACCTCGAGTGGCTGGAAGCAGAACTGGTGCGCACCCCAGACGCTACCTGGCAACAGGCAGTAGTCCTTTCGCATGTTCCACCCTTTGACGGAGACTTTGACACCAAACTGGAGAAACCCTACCACGAAACACTGGCCAAAAGCCAGCTGGTGTCCTTGAGCCTCCATGGCCACCGCCACGGGTGGGAAACCGAGAAAAAATATAATGACCCTATTTTATACCATGTAACCACCACCGTGAAGAACAGGGGCTTTACGTACCTTAAATTGTGGCAAGGTGGTTATGCATTGGAAAGGGTAGAGTATTAACATGAAAAAGATAATCCTTTACTTAGCCCTGTCCTTAGCGGGAAGTTTTGCCACCGGAGAGGTCTACGGTCAGGAAGCTCCCAAAGACTCAGTTACCAGTAGTTCACCTTACTACCTCAAGACCCAGTTTGCAGGAAGCATCGGCTTGCTATCCGTAGGGGTGGGGCGGCAATCGTTTAACAGCAGGTTAGATACCGATATATCTCTGGGCTACTTGCCCAAAAAAGTAGGGGGTGATGATATTTTCACCGTAGCTATTAAGTCCACGTTTTTGCCTTACCGGTCTGTAAAGTGGAAAGCCATAGACTGGAAACCCCTCACCTTTGGAGCCCAGGTAGGGTACACGTTCGGCGACGAGTATTTTGCGTCTGAGCGGTACCTGAGCCGCTACCCAAATTCTTATTACCGCTTCTCTACCGCTTTGAACATCTATTTATTTGCTGGGGGCCAAGTCAAGTTAAACGGGATAGAGAAGGCCAGAAAGTTTGCCGGGTACTATGAAGTAGGTACCATGGGGGAATATCTGATCTCTTACATCACCAATCCCAAATACCTGAGCCCGGGGAAGATCTTCAACCTGGCATTAGGGCTGAAGATGTACCTGTAGCCGAGCTTCTGCCAACATACGAGAATTACTGATAAACCTATGATCAAACATTACTATCCTAAACAACTGGCAAACGAGCAGTAGGACAGGAAGATGTTTACTCTAATGGAGCGTCAGGGGTAGTAGGCTGTGGAGCGGGTCTTCCCTGCCCAGGGTAGCTGTCAGGGATCTGGTCACCAAGCAGCTTGCCCCAGGGCTTAAGGGTATCAATTCGGTCAAAGATAATTTTGATTACAGCCATAAAAGGGATGGACAGGAACATGCCTGAGACGCCCCAAAGGGCATTTCCCAGAAGAACCCCCAATACAGAAACCAAAGCATTCAATTGTACCTTAGAGGATACCACTTTGGGTACCAACACATTGTTGTCTATAAACTGGATGAGGAGATAAGCCCCCACAATAGCTAACTGGGTGGTATACCCATCCAAGGTCACAGTCGCCATAAGAACAGGCAAGGCAATCGCGACAACTCCACCCACATAGGGGATCATGTTCAGGATGGCACCTATACTGCCCAGAAGAATAGCATAAGGAACCCCTATAATAATGAGAGCCACTGAGTTCAGGAACGCCACAATAGAGGCTTCAATGAGCAAACCTATGATATAGCTTTGAATGGCCGACTTCGTCTCGTGCAAGATCTCGGCCACGTGGCGGGTATTGCGGGAAGAGAAAACCTCAAAAAGGAAGTTCAAGATTAAGGGCTTGTACAGCAGGAAAAGGAAAATGTACACAGGAATCAGGAACAGCAGGCTGAAAGTACCCAGAACGCTGGTCACTGTTCTTCCTAGCAACGCCTTGCCGCTGTTGGCCGCGTCTTTCAAAAATTCCGTTTGCTTCTGGATACTAATCCCAAACGTGGTTTCGGCAAAATCCTGGACATCAGTAAGTATCTGTGAGAACTTCAGCCTGAGGGCTGGTAACATTTCCCCAAACTGCAGAATCTGGGACGAAAGCAGATAAAGGATTACTCCCAGAACCACGTTAGCAATAAAAAGGGTGAGCAGAATGGATGGTATACTCGGTATCCCCCTCCGCTGGAAGCGCTTGTTTAAAGGATTCAGCAACATAGCCAAGAGCAACGAAAAGGCAATAGGCACCAGAATATCCGCCAGCATATAAAGCACATAAACCAGGAGAATGATCCCAAGTAAGATAAGTGTGCTCTATTTATAAAAAGGGTCTGATTCCGTCATAAATCATATAGTAACAGGTTTGTCTTGCTTGAGCTTTTATACTTTAGAAGCCTGTATTTACAGTAAATACTCTCCATTGGTGCTTTCTACCGGCTTGGGAATCTCGTTTTCCTGCAGGGTTTGCAGCAGATTGATTTCAATTGTTCTGGCAATGTGGTTCAGCGGTATGCCGGTAGGAGTCTCCTGAAAAGGATTCAAGAGCAACTGCCCGATCTTGTGGGTTGTTAAGAAAACATAGCCAATGAGTGTTCCTACCAGAATAGACCAAAAATCCATTGTTTGGGCGGTGACCAGCGTGACAAGAACAATGAAAATCCAGATAAAGACACGGGTATAATAGTTGTAAGTTGTTGGGAAGACGGTATTGGCTATCCTTTCAGATTTTCCCATCTCATCGCAGAGGCTAATCAGTACTTTGTTCAGTTCAGAAAACTGAAACCCATCTATGACACTCGTCCTGTAAAGCTCAATTAAATCTCTTGTTTGCAGGTTTAAGATGGCATTCGCCTTGTTTGACTCAGATGCTACTACAGTTATATCCTCTTGAGAGAGATATTTCTTGTATTCATCTGAGGTTGATTTTCTCAAAGATTGTTTCAAAGCATAAACAAAAGCTAGATGACGGTACACAGCCGTTCTAATTTTAGAATCATTACCTACTGTATCAGACATGTGAGTAGGGAAATAAACTATCTGTCTGGCCCAGGTTCGGGAACTGTTGATCAGTGTACCCCAGATTTTCCGGCCTTCCCACCACCTGTCATAGGCCTGGTTGTTGTTAAAACCAATGAAAAAGGCCAGTGCAGTACCTAAAACGGAAGGAATCAAAGAAGGAAGTTCTATGTCTACATGGAAGAAATACCGATAAACTAAATAAGTAATGATACAGGTAGTCAGGTTGAAGACGAAGTGCTTCCAGGTGCCAGACACTATTCTTTCAATGCTTACTTTTTCTGCTATTAACATTTAAGATTGATTAGCTTCTAATTTTAAGATAAAACTTTACCTAATTGGCTTTTAGTTAAATATAAAGACAAGATTATTCGACAATCATCATGTAGATAATCTTAAATAAGCTGCTGAGTACCATATATACCTTGTCAAAGTATGTGAAATTACTTCTTTAATCTAAAACTGTTTTCCAAATCACCTGTAAGACCACTTCCCCAACGTCTGCTGTAAATATTGTTTGCTAGTGTTTCTGTTAATAGTTTCTCCACAAAAAAGATAGGTTCAATTTTCTTAACATACATCAAGGGAGAACTTTCACTAAGCCCCCATATTTGCATAGAATATAAATTGGTCTTAGAAGGCAGGGATACCACTAGAAAGGGTCCCTCCCTGCAATAGCATACAAGCAATGCAACGAAAAGAATTTCTCAAAGGCCTGATAGCAACGGTAGCGCTGGGAGCATTGGGCCGTTGGTCAACAAACACTTCTGCTTTACCGTTATCACCTCAAACGAAAACCATGGCACAGGAATTAGCAACCTTTGGCGCCGTCCATCTCAATGTCACCAACCTTGAACGTTCCGTTTCCTTCTGGAAAGAGAATATTGGTATGAAGGTGCGGAATACGACGGCGGAGTATACAGAAATGGGCACAGATAAGAATACGCTTGTGGTTCTTTACCCATCTGCAAAAACACCATTTAAAAATGGCTACAGTGGTATCTATCACCTGGCGATTCATCCATCAAATGAGGGCGAATTTGCCAGGGTGCTGGCAAGGTTAATAGCAAAGCGCTATCCTATTGCGCCTACAGACCATACCATGTCTAAAGCCATTTACATGGAAGACCCGGATGGTATTACCGTAGAAATCACGTTGGAGACACCTGAGCGGCTGGATAGATTGGAGATTAACAACACCGGAGCCAGGGCAATTGATAGAGACGGCACCGTACGTAGCCCATCGGCCCCGCTGGATGTTGATGCTGTTCTGAAAGCGTTACCAGACCAGAATATAGAGCGGCCATTACCAGATGATACAAAGGTTGGGCACATGCACCTGTACGTATCTGATCCAGAGGCGGCAAATCAATTCTACAAGAACCTGGGCTTCCTGCAGAACATGTATCTTCCAGAGATGGGGATCATGGACTTAAGCGCAGGTGGCGCTTTCGGTCACCGCATTGCGGTGAATGCCTGGAACAGCAGAAATAAACCGCAAGCACCTGAAGGCACCGCCGGAATGCGCTATTATACCATTGTATTTGATACTCCTGAGCGCTTGAAAACCGCCCTTCAATTCTTGCCAACCGCGCAGAAGCAAGAAGAAGGGTTCTTCGTCTCTGACCCATCAGGCAATAAGATCCTGCTGAAAGCTTAAAGTGAAAGCCTGTTCATTGCTAATAACCATTCGATCATTAGCAACGAACAGGCTTTTGAAGGCAGAACTTAATTCAAATAACCATGGGAGGTAAGCCACTCTGCGAAACGCTCAATCCAGGTATCTACCGGCAGGTTCTGTTTTTTGCCACCAAACCCATGCCCGCCTTTTTCATACACATGCAATTCAGCGGGTTGTTTTGCCTGTAGCCATTTTAGGTACAGTTCAACACTAACTGGGGCGAAACCATAGGTGTCATCACTGGCAACCATGATGAAGATAGGGGTTTGCACTGCAGGCACGTCAGAACCAATCCACCAGGGGGCCGAATAAATAGGACCCATGAAGTTAGGGCGGTTCTCGTCAATAGCTTGGTAAATTACCGACATGGCAACTGCCCCACCCGCTGAAAATCCCATAAGGCCAATTTTCTGGGGATCAAGGCCATAAGTAGCGGCATTCTCCCGAATATACTTCACTGCGGTTAGTCCGTCTTGGGCCATAAGCGGCAAAACAGGCGCACTGACAGCTTTTAGTTGGTCAAAGTTGCCGGTCCCCAGCAAAGGACCCAGTACGTTGGCCATATTTTCGGGGTCAAACTGTACCAGGCGGTATTTCAGAATGAAAACCGTGATCCCTTTTGCCAGCAACTGCTCTGCCACTGCCGTGCCTTCATCCTCAAAACTAATCATGTGAAATGCGCCACCAGGCACCAGTATAACGGCTGTGCCGTTGGCCTGCTCAGGTATAAATGCCGTAAGGGTTGGATCGGTCACATTGATCACAACCGTAGTTACATTGCCACCAATCATGCCTTGCACTTCTTTCTCTGGGTATTCCCAATTCTCTGACCCGGGTGCTTTGCCCTGATATAACCTAATGATTTCTTGTCTTGCCATAGGAGTTTACTTCATTGATAGATATGATTGTTCTTTGTTAGGAATTACTAATCACTTTACCTCCAGCTTTTGCCTGTAGGCATTAGTATAACTTTAGGGTAAAGAGGTAAGGAGCGTACATCTATAACCAGAAGAAATCATGTTCTGTAATAGAATCTACTCGGCTTCCTGTAGCAATGCATCCAGGTCAAGCTTGCTGTCTAATGCCTGTGCTTTGATGGCAGTGAGTTTACCATCTGTCATAACCGTCCAGTAACTCGGGTCTCTGTCCCAGGCCATTTCAATGCCATTGCCGTCAGGGTCTGAGATGTAAACAGCTTGGTGGGTGGTGTGGTCGTAGGCAACGGTGATGGGATAATCCTTCTCCACCAACCGCTTCACTGCTTTGGCAAGATCTTTACGGGTAGGGTAGTTTAAGGCAAAATGAAACAAGCCCACTGAATCTTTAGGAGCCGGGGCAGCGCCTTTGCTGTGCCAGGTGTTCAGCGCAATATGATGATGGTAGCCGCCCACCGAAAGAAAAGCAGCCTTGCCCAGATTGACCAAAAGGTCAAAACCCATTACATCGCGGTAAAAAGCAATAGCGCGCTCCAGGTCAGAAACCTTCAAATGGATATGCCCAATGCGCAGGTTCGTAGGCGCGTGGTAAGTTGATTCACCGGCGTCCATAAAGATTGGGTTCTTTGTTTAGTTTGGGAAAGGTTCCCAAACTATTTCTGTTCGTTCAAACCATACACCAAGCCATCCGGGCCTTGGAAGTGCCGGTAAGCATATTTCATCTCTGGCACCCGAACAATGTCTGCCAGCATTTTGTAACCAGCTTTTTCCAATGCTTCGGAAACCGCCTCGATATCATTTACCCGAAAGCCAAAGGCGACCGAACCGTTATATCCATAGGCAGGTACAGTAGTTGGCAGGTACAACTCCAGTAATGTTCCGTTTGGAAACTGGTATACAGTCACACCTTCCTGTTCAAAAAGGATCGACAGGCCCATCACGTCAGACGCCATTTTTTTGTAAGCTGTAAACTGAGGCTCCTCCAGCGTAACGGCGTGCCAGGTGATACCTTCTACAGTGAAGGGCTTCAACGTCTCATTCAGGCCAGCATTTGCTTTGTTTTCTTCCATGATTTTTGAATTTGAATGTTAAACAGAATTATTTATTTCTTTTCAAGAATATAACTGCCTGCCTTGAAGAACCTTTTGTAATACAGGCTCCTTCCTAAAATGTTTCAGGCCATCCTTGCGGGCAACTTTCAAATGCATGCACATGAACACCAAAGGCCCAGTCCAATCCTAAATCCTAAAAAAAGCATATCCCTTTACAACAAAAGCTATTAGGGTAGCCTATGCTGTAAAGGGATATAATAAACTTAGGCTACTCCTTCAAGAATTTCACCCACAGTGGTAGAGAGCGGAGTGGTTGGTCTGCCTATCAATCTGGAAAGCTGACGGCTGTCATTAAACAAATCTCCTTTTGAGGTGGCTACGTCCCAGCTGGCAATTGCCTGGGCCATACCTTCCGCAATACCGAAACTGGTCAATACGCCTGCATACTCCGCTTCCGGCATGTTGTTATAAGGGATGTTTTTCCCGGTCTGCTTTGAAACTTCAGCGGCCAGGTCAGTCAGCGTGTACGCCTCATCTCCGGCAAGTTCATAGGTTTTTCCTTCGTGTCCTTCGCTCGTCAAAACAACAACAGCGGCCTCGGCATAGTCAGCACGGGTGGCGGAGGCAATTTTGCCTTCGCCTGCGCTCCCAATCAAGGCACCACCGGCAACTGCACCCGGAATAGACATGGCGTAGTTTTCGTTGTACCAACCGTTGCGAAGAATGGTATAGTAAATTCCGGACTCTTTCAAGGCGGCTTCTGTAGCTACGTGCTCACTGGCAATGCTCAAGGAAGTAGTATCTGCGTGCAGCAAGCTAGTATACACGATCTTCTTCACACCAGCCTGTTTTGCGGCATTGATCACGTTTTTGTGCTGCTGTTCACGCTGACCTATTTCACTCCCTGAAATCAGTAACAGGGTATCTACCCCAGCTAGTGCAGGTTCAAGGGTTTCAGGTTTGCTATAATCTGCTTCGCGGGCTTCAACGCCTAAGTCTGCAGCTTTCTCCGGCGTGCGAACTAAGGCTATAATGGTATCTGCGGCTACTTTTTCTTTCAGTTTGTTTACTACTAAACGACCCAATTGTCCGGTCGCTCCTGTGATGGCAATTTTCATAGTATTTTATTCTTTTTTGATTTTTGATGATGTAAGGTTTATTCCTTACGTGTTATTCTCCAGGATAAAACTGCGCTCGCTAAAGGCAGGTATGGATACTAATTCTTCGTAAAAATGCTTCAACTTATTTTGTACCCCTTGATTAAGCTCTTGGTTGAATAGGGGCTTTCTTAAACCTTCCCCAGGCAACGAAACCAGCCAACAGGATCAGGACAACGTTCATCCCGATGGCGGAGAACTCACCCCTTGAGGCGTGGAAAAGAGAGGCAAGCACCATCACCGCCACAAGGCCCAGGGCCGCCCAGGCGGTAAGGATGGGTTTAATGCGAAGCAAGGCAGGCAATATTAGGCCTACACCAGCCAATACTTCGCTTATCCCGATGAACCGAACCAGTCCGGCAGGCACCTGACTGGCCCAAGGAAGCATCTGTGAGAGTTGGTCAATAGGCTGGGCTACTTTCATGAAGCCCGACATCAGGAACATGCCGGCCAAGAGTACCTGCGCGATCCAAAGAGTGATGTTCAATGCTTTTGAAGAATTTTTTGCTGGGGTGATGCTGTTAGTTGACATCTTAGTTAATTTTTAAGGTTTCGTTTTTCTTGTATTGTGATACAAAGTTGGGGAGATTCTGAGGGGTACGCCTTGATGTATGTTAAGAAAAGAGGCGTCTAGGCTAAAAAGCAGGAGTTTGTTATCGAATAGGATGTCGTTAGTTGCAGGCTTCCCTCTTAACTTGAAAGCTATGTAATATTGGAGTTGCTACCTTGGATTGGAGGATAAGATGAAGGGCAGTTTTGACTAAACTGTTATATTGGAGAGACTATGAGCAAGCGTATCATTAATGACTCTTAATTGATGACTCTTATAAACAGATAGTCTTGGAGCTGTCTTATGCGAGGGGTCCGATTGATGAAGTGGCTGATGGCTAGCTTCCTATCAGAGAGCGGCCAACGCTTAGTTTGGCATTATCTACTTATATCTCTTATTATATTAACCCACCCGCAGGCATCTAAAACTCATTCCTCTGAATAAACCCTCATACGTATGTTCTATATTTTCACCCTTGTTAGCCAATGTTAGCACATACAATAAAGGCAGATAATGATCTGCAGTGGGTACCGCTAGATTAACTCCTTTCCCGAAGTTATTGTACCTGAATAAACTGTTTAGATCACGGTCGTCAATTTTCCCCTTTACCCATTTGTCAAAATCAACCGCCCATTGGTAAGGTTTATCGCTCCAGAACTTCAATGCTGACAATTCTAAATTATGAACTATATTTCCGCTGCCAATAATTAAGACGCCCATATCCCTTAAAGGCGCGAGTTGCCTTGCCAACCTATAGTGGTAGTCTAAGGGTTGATCCATATCAATGCTCAACTGTAAAACAGGTATATCCCGATTAGGCGCTATGTGTTTAAGTACCATCCAAGCCCCATGATCAAGCTCCCATTCATAAGGTTTGATCTGGGTGTTCTCAACTAGATATTTAGCTGTTTGTGGAGAGCCAATAGATGGGTAATCCGCAACGTTAAACTGCTTATTGATGGTAACATAGGTCTCTCCTAGGGTAAGCCAATGCGCCGAGATTACGAGGATCACCGAGGGCTGAACTGAAGACCCTAATGATTTAAGACTTTCCAAGAGCGGTTGAAACTTTTCAGAATCAGTATCTATATGGCCAGTAAAAAATACCGGCATCCTTTGGGTATGTTTTAATATACCAGGTTGCTGTAGCAAAAATTCTATTCCCTTCGCTTTTTTCAGCAGCGGAAGAACACTTATCAGCTTAAGAAATTCTGCTCTATGCATGGTTAGATTGTTTTCTTTGCTTGTACTTACATTTTACAGAATTCCTGTAGAAAGTAAACCGTTGCCGATATATCACGCTGTTTCTATTTGTTGATTTCTCAACTGGAGTCCATGACTCCATTCTGCAGTTATATCTAACCCCAGAAACGGCACACCTGCAGAGCTGTACGTTTACTTTGGCCAGGAGCTCTTCAAAAGAAGGAATGTCATCAAGCAGGGAAAAATCTGGCTCGACAGCTTCAAGGCTTTGCTCATTCGCTTTGAAACCAAGGCGCAGCACTGACTCGTGCTACATTTTCTGGCTTTAAACGTGTAGCATATCCGTAAACTAAAAAAAGCAAAAATGCTAAGCAGGTTCTAGTTCAGAGTACATCCTTAATGCGCAATGGAAGCTGAAAACTTTATTCCAAATTTGCTGGTGCCGGGCTGGTCCAGATAGGTCAAGCGGTGAATGGCATCCACGCGCAGGAAGCCAAATATATTCTCGATGCCATAGCCCATCTCTACATAGGGCTTCTTTTCCAGGGTGCGGTAAGTAGGCTGCAGGGTACCATTTACCCCAACCGGTGACAACAAAGCACGGTTTTCGGAACTTAGAGTCCCGTATAAAACATTGGCCGTGGCCAGCAGCCGCCAACCTAATTTTCGGATCAATGACAAGCGGTTAGTAAGCAACCCTTCAAAATGTTGTTCAACATGCAGGGAAGCGTACGAGTCACTAGCAAACTCAAAAACATCCATCAGGTTAAAGGTTTGCTGATAGTAAAAGAACGTTTCGTTACCGCTGTGCATTTCCAGCAACGGGTACGGCACTGGAGAAATAATTTTGCCCGCCTCTAAGCGATAGAAAGTTTTGCCCAAACTGCCTGCTGCAAACTGTTGGCTTATGCCTATGTCTATGCGTTGGTAGTTAGCCCCCCCGGCTAAGCTTTTGTATAAACCTAAAGTATATTTTAAATTATAAACGGGAGAGGTACTGTTGCCCGGTGCGTGGTTTTCAGATTGGGCGTCTGTTTGTTTTTTGGAATAGCGGGTAGTGAGGGAAATCTCCGTCGTCTTAAACTTGTCTACCAGTTTAGCGTTCTCACCAGTTCCGCTGTAATACCCGAAATCGTACAAGGGCTTAAACAGGCGGCTGCTTACCCCTACGCTCTGCGTAACGCCCGGTAAAACATCGCGCCGCAAATAGACACCGGTAGCTTTGGTGGAGAAGGGAAGGCTTAAATCTTGAAACCACGAGTACCCCGCCGAAAACGGAATGTTCCCGAATTTTTCCGACACAATACCCCCTCTATGAATATCGCTGCTGTGCGTAAGGGCGATCTCGCTCCACTTCTTACGGGAAAACACATACCGCACCGTACCGCTGTATTTCAGTTCCTTATCCTTAGTTCCGTAGGCACCGTAGCCGCTCAGTTCCCATTTATCGCTAAAGTCTATGTTGGTTTTTAACCCTACCCTGAACCGATGGCCTTCTATGTCATTATTAGCATACACATTTGGCAGAGGGCCCAAACTAACTTTACCAACCTTCTTATAGCCACCCGCCAGATCTGTAAAGAAGAGGTTTAAGCGTTCTGCCTGGGGACTTGACTTTAAGGTATCAAGGGCCGCATTCACCCGATTACAGGTGGACGAAAGCGTATCCGGCCGGTTCATTTCCGGATAGCTTTCCGCCTTGTGGGTTTGTGCCTGCGCTACAACTGCCGGCAAAAAGAGGATTAGAAAAAGTAAGGTTTTCAAGTTAGTATTTTTGAAAAGCCTTGATTAAGCTCTTGGTTGAATAGGGGCTTTCTTAAACCTTCCCCAGGCAACAAAACCAGCCAACAGGATCAGGACTACGTTCATCCCGATGGCGGAGAACTCGCCCCTTGAGGCGTGGAAGAGAGAGGCAAGCACCATCACTACCACAAGTCCCAAAGCGGCCCAGGCCGTAAGGATAGGTTTGATGCGAAGCAATGCAGGCAGTATCAAACCCAAGCCTCCCAACACTTCGCTTATCCCGATGAACCGAACCAGTCCGGCAGGCACCTGACTGGCCCAAGGAAGCATCTGTGAGAGTTGGTCAATTGGCTGGGCTACTTTCATGAAGCCCGACATCAGGAACATGCCGGCCAAGAGTACCTGCGCAATCCAAAGAGTGATGTTTAATGCCTTTGAAGGATTCTTCTGGGTGGTTACACTGTGCGTTGACATGTTAGTAGAGGTTTAAAGGTTTGTTTTTACCGTTCTAGTGCTACAAAGGTACCGTGGTGGAGGAGCCTACGCCTTGATGTATGTTAAGAGATAAGGCGAACGGGCTAAAGAGATGTACTGGGTAGGCTGTTAAGAGAAGCGATAGCTGTTTGCAGGTGTTTTTACTTAGTAAACCTTCTAAATGAAGACAGCGAACAGATATTCCTGTTCGCTGTCTTCATTTAAGTTAAAATATGCCTTAATCGATTGTTACCACCACCTTGCCTTTTGGATTACCCTGCTCGAAGTAATCATAAGCTTCCCGGGCTTCATTAAATGAGAATGTTTTATCTACCAAGGGTTTCATGACTCCGCTATCCACTAAATGCGCTATTCGCTGCAGTTGCAATGAGTTTGCCTGGGTCATTTGCTGGATAGCCGTTACACCCTGCTCTTTTGCCATGTTCTCGTCTACCGTACCCGCCAGCAAAACCAGCACGCCGTCCTGCTTCAATACGCCATAAGAGCCAGCCGCCGCCTCGGCAGAAGTGACCAGCACGGCATCATACTCTTTAATGATAGTCGTGAAATCCTGTGTTTTATAGTCAATCACTTCATCGGCCCCCAGCGCTTGTGCCAGTGAGGCGAACTTGCCGTCTACGGTTGTGGCCACATACGCACCATGATGCTTTGCCAGTTGCAGGGCGAAGGAGCCAATACCACCCGTCCCCCCGTGAATAAGTATCTTCTGCCCTCTCTGTAGCGCAATGTGTTCTTCAATAGCCTGCAGCGCACTGGCCGCGGTCAGCGGAAGCGAAGCCGCCTCTGCCATGGTGATAGAGGAAGGTTTCTTTGCCAGGTTACCGCTTGGGGCTATGGTGAACTCTGCAAATGCGCCGCTGCCACCTAGCAATGCACCAGCCTGTCCATACACTTCATCGCCTATGTTCAGGCCGGTAACCCCTTCGCCCACCTGCGACACGACACCGGCAAAGTCTCCCGCAATGATGAAAGGAAAAGTAATCGGCATCATCTGGTGCAAATAACCGGCGCGTAAAATGGAGTCAATCCGGTTAAGGCTTACCGCCTTTACTTCCACTAACACCTTGCCAGGACCTGGCTCAGGCTTTGTATAGTCGGTAACTACTTTGATTTCCTCAGTGCCTCCGTATTGTTCAATGTATGCTGCTTTCATGGTGATTTTAGTATTTGAGTAAGTGATGCAAAGTTAGGGGAATCCTGACCCGGGTGCCTTGATGTATGTTAAGAAAACAACCGGGTAGGATATAAAATGAACAAGGAGGTTTAATTAAATAGAAAGTTTGTACTAAAAGCCGGAATAAAAGGGTGTTCGCTTTCTTGCTTTGGATAACTATCATCCTCACCCCAGTGTTCTGTCAAACCTACTCAGGCAGCTGTCCTTTGCGTATGCGCAGAAAGGAACGCGACGAAATCATCTACCTTGTTTAAAGATACCTCATCGGGAATATGGATATGATAGGCTTTTTCCACCTCTAGAATAATGTCTACCAGATCAACAGTGTCAAAACCTATTTCCTCAAAGCTTTGGGATAATAGCTTAGTTGGCGTAATCTTTTTATTGGTGTATATCAAGCGCACTAATTCTTGCTTGATTGTCTGGTGCTGCTTACGTTTCATATAAGGGAATTTCAATTGTTTGGGTTAATTGTGATTGGCTGAAAAGTCTTTATTCCAACCCTTTTTTCTCAGGGTTCCAGAAAGGCTTTACCTTCAGCTGGGCGCTGGGCCATTGCAGTTCTTTTCTGAAATATTGGGTAAGGGCGACACAGACCCTGCTGTCCCCGGCGATGTAAATCATTTTCTTACCTTCCATTCCTGGGAGCAACTCGTCCACCTGTTGGATAAGGGTAGAAGTAGGATTAAGGGATAACCGGGTAAATGCAAAGGGTTTGGCCCCATCTATATCTGGATACAGATCCTGGATACTGTCATTGTAAATGATGCTTTTGACGGTCTTATCCGCAGGAAGATTTCGCCTTATTTCATATAAGTGCGCCAGTGCAGATAAATCGCCAATCATCAGATAGCTGTCTGCGGTATCGTCCACCAGGAACTTGCCTTTGTGCCAGGCAAAATACAGTTGGTCACCTTCTTTGCATTGGGCTGCCCATTGCGCACCCGGTCCGTTGCTATCCGTTGCAATGGCCAGATCTATGGTACCCTTCGCACGGTCCATGTCCCAGACCGTGTAGCTTCTGATTTTATCTTTGCGGGATAGCTCTTCGTTGTCCAGACCCACTGCAATCCTTAGAAAGTACCCTGGCACAAAGTCCGCTTTCCTGATGCTGTCGCTTTGTATTCTGATATGATAAACGGAAGGGGTTAAGGAAGCTTTGTAAACGATGGTTGCCTTATTTAGCAAACGCTTTACCAGTGCATCTAACATGATTTTTGTACTTGACTTTTGTGAATTGAATTTCCTTACCCTTGCTGATAGGTTAGGCTTTTGGGTGGATAGGGGCTTTCTTAGACCTTCCCCAAGCAATGAAGGCTGCGATCAGGGCAAGGATAACGTTCATCCCGATGGCGGAGAACTCGCCTCTTGAGGCATGGAAGATAGAGGCTAAAACCATCACGGCCACCAGGCCAAGGGCTGCCCACACGGTAAGCTGGGGCTTGATGCGGAGCAGGGCCGGAAGTATCAATCCCAAGCCTCCCAATACCTCACTTACCCCGATGAACCGAACCAGTCCGGCAGGCACCTGACTGGCCCAAGGCAGCATTTGCGAGAGTTGATCTATAGGTTGTGCTACTTTCATAAAGCCTGACATCAGGAACATGCCGGCCAATAGCACTTGGGCGATCCAAAGGGTAATGTTCAATGCTTTGGAAGAACTTCTTGTAGGGGTGATGGTTTGCGTTTCCATAGGGTTAAAATTTTGGGTTTTAGTTTTTTCTTATCTTGTGCTACAAAGTTGGGGAGATTCTGAGGCGTGTGCCTTGATGTATGTTAAGAAATCGGGAGCCTGGCTTTAGATGGGAAATAGGTAGCCTGCTTGAGCAAAGCGTTTCTCCTTTGCAATTGGCCACATAAGCCTAGGGTAATACCTGCCCAAAACATGGAATTCCCGTAGGAGCTTTGGCGAGTAACCCACTATATAAACCTTCCTAAAAAATGGCAGAGGCTTTCTTTGATTATTTGCGTTCTAAGCTGCCCATTAATGAGCAGCAGCTATCCCAGCTTAAGCCCTTCCTGAAAATCCGGCACCTGGAGAAAGGGCAGATGATGCTCCGGATGGGGGAGGTCTGTCTGTACGGGGGCTTTGTGTTGAAGGGGTGTTTGCGAAGTTATGTTATTGACGCCAAGGGCAAGGAACACATCATCCAATTTGCGCCTGAGAACTGGTGGATTGCCGAACAGGTCAGTTTATTTAGAAAAGAGCCAGCTATCTTTTACATAGATGCCATAGAGCCTACTGATTTGGTAACCATTGACACTTCTTTCTTTGAGGAGCTGAACCGGGTTGTCCCTAATATACCACAGTTGCTGAGCAGTCTGCAGGTGAATAGCCTCCGCACCTTTCAAAGGCGGCTAATCAGTCACCTGAGCGAAACCGGCGAGCAGCGCTATGTGGGTTTCATAGAGACCTATCCGTCTCTTTCCCTGCGTCTGCCACTCTGGATGATCGCCTCCTACCTGGGGCTCACTCCCGAATCGCTGAGCCGTATTCGCAAAGAACTGGTTGATAAGTAAAGGCGAACAATTAAAAGTGCTAAGTGGGGAGCGGCTCAGGGAGCCAATGGCATCGGGAGCCGTTCCCACCACTTGCTTACGCAGCCTCGCCTCTTGCCCCACCATGGCCCTGCGAAGGGTTTTCAAGGCCTGGCGAACCCTTGTTTTAAGGGTGCCCAGGGGAATGTTCAGCTTTTCCGCCGCCTCTATGTGGGAGAATTGTTAAGTCCGTTGAAGTTCTTCAAACCAGCTCTACTCCTTAATAAGTTAGGAAAGGCTCTATAGCTTGGAGGATCAGGACCTCGAAACTTCATCTAATTCAATTTGCTCATTTCTTCCGAGATCCATCAAGCCTTGCTCCATTTGGAAGTACAAAATAATGCAGTCTTACATCAGGTAAATAGTACTTACACCCTCACAGTGTAGCTGGCATACCCCCTTCAAGCTGCTGTAAATCTTATAGCCACTTGCCTTACCCTTTGGATTAAAAGCCTCCCCCTCCTTATGACCCTACCAAATGTAACAGCGGGAAAACTGCTTAACTATTCCATAGCTTCCGGGAGGCCCAGAAGTTGATCACTTGCTAATACCACTTTCCTCGTTTGATTGCCTGATCCTACTTTTCCATATGAAGAGACTGTAGCGGGAATAATGTGTCTAGAAGGTGTGACTTCTGTAGGGTATTAAATAGGTCAGAGTTCTCTTTGGAATTGAATCAATGGTAAGATATCCTTTTCAAGTTGACTGACTCTGTGTAAAGGGGAAAGGCGACGTAATGAATTATGCCGCCTTAAATAAGTTTATAAAAGCTAATTAAGCAGAGGAGGAAAGAAGAAGTTGTACGTATATACGTACGCACCAGAAACATAAATGCCAGAAAGACACTGTCTTACTGGCATTTATGTTTTAACTATGTAGTCCGTAGGGGAATCGAACCCCTGTTACCAGAATGAAAATCTGGTGTCCTAACCCCTAGACGAACGGACCATTATTCCGTTTTGATGATGCAAATATAGAGGGCGGTTTTATTTCTGACAAGCATCCTTGTTAAAAAAAATGCGTTTAAACGGTAATTAGCTCAAAATGAGCCGGTAAATTTTTAGTTTGTTTTGCCTGTCGGAACATGTAACTTGCCACCGTTAAACAAGAACAAAACCTTAAGTAAAATGTCTAAGAAAATAAGAGTAGCCATCAATGGCTTTGGCCGTATCGGCCGTCTTACCTTTAGGACTCTGATAGAGCACGAAAATGTAGAAGTGGTAGGGATCAATGACCTGACCGATAATGCCACCCTTGCTCATTTATTAAAATATGATTCAGTTCACGGTCGTTTCAACGGAACCGTTTCTGCTGATGAACAAAGCATTACCGTAAACGGAAACCGCATTGAGGTTTTCGCAGAGCGTGAGCCAAAGAACTTGCCTTGGGGTAAATTAGAGGTTGACGTTGTATTAGAGTCTACCGGACGTTTTGTGGATGAAAAAGGTGCCGGTGGGCACTTAGAGGCTGGTGCCAAGAAAGTAGTAATTTCTGCTCCAGCCAAAGGAAACATCCCTACGGTAGTATTAGGGGTGAACGAAGAAATCTTAACCGGTGAAGAAACAATCGTTTCCAATGCTTCTTGTACCACCAACTGCCTTGCGCCAATGGCCAAGGTGTTGGACGAAGCTTTCGGGATTGAGAAAGGCTACATCACCACCATTCACGCCTACACCGCTGACCAGAACCTGCAGGATGCCCCTCACGCCGATTTGCGTAGAGCCCGTGCCGCTGCGGTTTCCATCATCCCAACCTCAACCGGTGCTGCCAAGGCCGTAGGGTTGGTATTGCCGCACCTGAACGGTAAGTTAGACGGCGTGGCCATGCGCGTTCCTATTCCGGATGGTTCTTTGACTGACTTAACGGTCATCCTGAAAAGAGAAGTAACCAAAGCTGAGATCAACGCTGCCATGCAGAAAGCTGCTCAGAACGAAATGAAAGGCATCCTGGAGTATACTGAGGATCCAATCGTTTCTATTGATATCGTAGGTAACCCGCACTCTTGCATCTTTGATGCCCAGCAGACGGCTGCTAACGGTACTTTGGTAAAAGTAGTAGGCTGGTATGACAACGAGTTTGGTTACTCAAACCGTGCTGCAGATTTGATTTCCCGTATCGGTTAATTCCTGCCAAACCAGAGATATTGAAGTGGTGCTGCCTTCCGGTGGCACCACTTTTTTTGTTTAATTTTGCCAAAATGGCCTAAAAAAAGAACCCGCCTTAAAGGGTGGTTCACCCTTTCATCGTCCACAGACTACTCAGCAAAAGGATGGGCTGTGCTTCAAAGAACCCGATACAATGGAACAAACAACTGCCCCGGAGAAAGCTTGTTTTATCCTTAACCCCAAGTCAGGGGTGAAAAGCAACGTCTCCGTGCCTGATTTGATCTCGGAACACCTGGATACTTCCCGCTGGGTACCCGAAGTTGTGTTCACGGAGTGTGCAGGGCACGCCACCGATCTGGCGAAACAGGCGGCCGCCAACGGAGCCCGGCTAGTAGTGGCAGTAGGAGGGGACGGGACGGTCAACGAAGTGGCCCGGGGACTAAGGAATACATCCACGGCCTTGGGTATTTTGCCAAAGGGTTCAGGAAACGGCTTGGCCCGCCATCTGGGTATCCCTTTGGCTTTGCCTCAGGCGTTGGCTTTATTGAATACGCCTTCCTTTCACCAGATTGATTCCTGCTCTATCAACGGACACCCATTTTTCTGCACGGCGGGTATTGGGTTTGATGGGCTGGTCAGTTCAGTGTTTGCCAAGAGCACCAAACGCGGTTTGAGCAGCTACATTCAATTGGTGATACGGGAGTTCCGGACCTTTAAAGCCAGTGCTGCTACCGTTACCATCAACGGACGGGAGCTCACCTCAGACTTCTTTGTGGTGGCGTTTGCCAATGCCTCCCAGTACGGGAACAACGCTTACATTGCCCCCATGGCCGACATACAGGACGGCCTGATGGATATTTGCCTCATCCGGCACGTGGGCGTGGCGGAAGCCATTCAATTAGGCTACGGCTTAATGACGAAGCAAATTGCCCATTCTGATTTAGCGGAGTTTCATACCTGTTCTACCGTATATGTGCAAAGCGAGGCACCCCAGTATTTCCATGCCGATGGCGAGTATATAGGGCAGGCACAGGAATTTGAAGTTCAGATGTTCCCGAAATCGTTAGAAGTAGTTGCCTCTTTAGGGGCTAAATCATAGAAACATGAGCAAAAACAAAAAGAACCGGGATGGGGTGGTCTTCTCCACCAATCCAGATTTTGAATACGAGTACCAGCAGGAAGAAGAAACCCAAACCCTTCCTCCGCAACAGCAGAACCTGCGGGTACAGCTAGACAAAAAGAGCCGCGGCGGCAAACAGGTTACGTTGGTGACCGGGTTTGTAGGGCAAGATGCCGATCTTCAAACCTTAGGCAAAACCTTGAAGACCAAGTGCGGCGTGGGCGGAAGCGCCAAAGACGGTGAAATCACCATCCAAGGCGATTTTAGAGACAAGGTCCTACAATTATTGATAGAGCAGGGGTACAAAGCCAAAAAATCGGGCGGCTGATTCATGCCACCTCTTGGCGTCACCTTCTCTTTAAAGGAAGGGGGAAGGTGGCACCAGTCGCTCTTACTTTTCCTCCCGGAGATGCAGTAAGGCTTTGTCTACGTCTTCAGGAGTATCAATGCCAATGGTCTCCAACTCAGTAACGGCAGTGATGATGTTGAACCCGTGTTCCAGCCACCGCAGTTGCTCCAGTGATTCTGCTTTTTCAAGGTTGGAAGGCTGCAATTGGGTAAGTTGGGCCAGCACGGTGCTCCGGTAGCCGTAAATACCAATGTGTTTGAAGTACGCCTGCTTGGAGAGCCACTCCTGCTGCTCTGCTCCTCTAAGGTAAGGAATTGGATGGCGGCTGAAATACAGGGCTTGCTGCTGGGCACCTACCACTACTTTAGGGCTGTTCGGGTTCAGAAGTTCTTCCTGTGACACCACTGGTTTGATCAGGGTCGCGATCTGGGCTTCTGCCTGAGAAAAGCAACCCAGCACTTTGTTTATCTGCTCAGGCTGGATAAAAGGCTCATCTCCCTGAATATTGACTACCACATCAAAGGCTTCCTCCAACTGGGTATAGGCATCGTAACACCGATCTGTACCGCTTTGGTGATGGGATGAAGTCATGATGACCTTTCCGCCAAAACCCAGCACATGCTCCCTGATGCGCTCATCATCTGTGGCTACCAACACTTCCTGTAATTCGGCTTTCCGCGCTTGTTCGTACACCCGTTGGATCATGGATTTGCCGTCTAGCATCACTAAAGGTTTGCCGGGGAAACGGGTAGAGGCATAACGAGCAGGGATAATTCCAACAGCTTTCATAGGAGGAGGATTAAAAATTGATAGTTAACTAATACAGGAGTTCAGGTCATCAAGATAGCCCTTCCTTGTTTTAGTTACCAATTTCAATGAGTAAGAAAGACAGATTGGTAAAGCAAATGCCTGTTTTGAAGGTGGAGAAAGTAGCGGCAGTTTTTTGTTTTTGGCTTCGTTTTTCAAAAATCACTACTTAAACAGTTCTTTCAACCAAGCACTTTAAATCAATGCTGGACAACTATTCGTTTTTGAAAGATGATGGTTTTCTGGTTTGTTGTACCAGATAAATGGTACACGCCGTTTGGAAGTGAGGCTGTGTTGAAGCGAAAGGTGCTTTCACCCGCCCTTACTGGCTCAACTAACAAGATGGAAACTGTTTTGCCTTGCAGCGTATGCAGCGAAATGGTGAGTGGAGTCGCTTTTTCTAAGTTAAAGGTAAGTGTCACCTGATGGACGGAGGGGTTGGGATAGACCTTGGCTCTAGAAAGTGGTTCTGGCGTTGGAGTATTCAAAATGGTGGGGTTCACCAATTTGGAAAGGTAAGGCTGTCTGTCTCCTCCTCCCCCTAAACCCGTACTGACTGTAATGCAGCCTTGGACCCAAGCCACCCCAGGCTTGTTGAACTGACGGCAGATTCCCGTGTAGTCTCCTAAAATGGCGGCAAAATCCTCGCCTTCTTTTACCCGCACCGGATCAGAAAATGCTCCCTCAGAATCCACGAAGACAGCGGAAAGACCCGGGAAATCCATTGGAGAGGTGTAGCCATATACTACTAAAGCGGAATGGTCTTCCTCCTTCGTGCCCATGTACACGAGCGTTGGAAAAGCGGCATCTTTTATTTCTGGAAGTAGCTGGGCTTGGACCCTTGGCTGGGCGGAGGAGAGTTCGGTGATTTGCCCGTACAGAATGCCGGCTCGGGGGTTGTTATCAGAGGTGTTGAGGGCATTAAAGACGAATTGGATCTTGTCTTGGTGCTGAAAGGCCTGTAACACCCGAGCATCGTTCCGGTCAATACCAGAAGAGAAGTTCTTTTGCCGCAAATTTGGAGGTAGGGTATAAGGTCCAAGACCGAGGCATTCTTTCAAGGTTAACTCGGGGGAAGGATCGCTTAAAGCAGAGGTAAGCTGCAACAGCCATAATTTAGTAGAATGGCGGGCGGTTATGGCGTCATTGGAAAGAAAATGGAGAGGTAAACTGGCCAGGCCACTGCTGCTTTTAACCGGAGTAAGGTTGAAAAGGGCTTGCCCGTTTTGGGATATGCCATGGTACAAGCGGGCGTCACTCGTAGTCAAGGACTGCCCGGAAACCAGCTTGCGTTTGTTTACTTGCCAAATCACAGATTGTTTAAAACCCGAATTCTGGGAAGAGCCATTGGTGAAGGTGTTGCCGGTGATAAAAAGATCATCTTCGGTGAGGGCCAATGCTGGGAAATCAACCCAGGTGCCATCCTGAAGAGGATTGCCGCTGAGCCGGTAAGAAAACCAGGAGCCTGCCGGGTCAGGAGTGGCTGATATGGCAATATGAATCTGGCTGGCCTCAGCTACGTGCCCGGTCAGGAAGACGATAATAAATCTATCCTGCTTTGGATCATACAAGACGTGCGGGTCAAACCCTATCGCAGCTGGTGCATCGGTAAGGTAAGAAAGCGGTTGCGATCTAAGCAGTTCCCCGGTCTCAGAATGGATAGCCATTCGGCCGTTCATCACGCTTACAATAATCCCTGAGGTGGAAATGGCTAAATCATCATCATTAGGGACTCCGGGAAGATGATGCCCTAAGAAACCCATCTCTACGTGCGGTGGCCTTGCTGTTCCTAAGGTCTTGGTTTCACCATCTTTTCTGGAAAAAGCACCCGAAGCTTGTTGCAGCTGCTGCAAACTGTCTTTCAAAACCTTGAACCTTGCCTGCGAAACGCTGGGTTGTGGCGGCGGAATAGTTTTGGTTTTGAGTGAGACGTTGTAATCTGGGCGAGTAGTGGCAAGACTCACCCTTTGAGGACCCGTAACGGGTACTTGGGAAACTTGGAAATTGAACTGGGCAAGAGCCTTCTGAGCTCCGATAACCCATACTAGTAGCACCAACATGCATAACCGAAAGCGAATTAGGCTACTTTCCGTAAAAGAACAACGCAGGGGGAACACCTTATAATGATTTATTTATCCTCGCCTATATAGAGTCACTAAAGCTAAGAAAAGATGCAGCCAATTGGAAAATTTTTGGTATTAGTTGGTCTTATCATTGTAGGGATAGGGCTGGTGGTTTGGTTGGTAGGCCCCCGCATGGATTGGTTTGGGCGCCTGCCCGGCGATGTGCGGGTGGAAAGGCCCGGCTTCAAGGTGTTCGCTCCGTTCACCACCATGCTCCTGCTTAGCCTGGTGCTGAGTTTGGTGCTTTGGGTGATCAGGCGTTTCTTTGGGTAGTTTTTCAAAGTACCCTTTCCACACAAACTAGTGGCTCCTAATAAGGCCCAACGGGTTTTGTGGCTATTTTCAATCAGACATGTTCTTTCTGCTGTCCAAGCTGCTCCAGTATCTTGCCTCTCCCATCCTTTGGATTGTCGCTCTTTTTCTTTTAGGGCTGTTTTTCAGAAACCAGGCTAAAAAGAAGCTTTTCTTCCGGTTGGCTTTCTTCCTTTTGCTATTCTTTACCAATCCCTTCCTGAGCAATGAGGTGTGGCTGGCCTGGGAGCCCCAGGCGGTGTTGATGAAAGACGTGCCCCAGTATGATGCCGGTATTGTGCTCACAGGCGTGACCGAGGTGAACAAAGCTCCTCATGACCGGGTGCATTATGGAGAGGGAGCCGAGCGGATTCTGGATGCCATCCAACTCTATAAAATGGGCAAGCTAAAGAAAATCATCATCTCAGGAGGCTCCGGGGCCATCAAAGAGGTGGCGAAAACTGAGGCCAGCAACCTGCAGCAAACAGCCCTGTATGCCGGAGTGCCCGCCCAAGACATTCTTTTAGAAGAGCGGAGCCGCAACACCCGCGAGAATGCCCAATTCACCAAAGAGCTCTTGCAAACCCAACCACAACTAGAAAGGTTACTGCTCATTACCTCGGCGTTTCACATGCGCCGCGCGCAAGGCTGTTTTGAAAAAGTGGGCCTGAAACCCGACACGTTCCCTGCCGACTTCCAGACCCACGATCGTAGCTTCCATCTGGATGACCTGCTCATCCCCAATCCAGAGGCGTTGACCCAATGGTCGCAGCTGATCCATGAGTGGGTGGGGTATGTCACCTACAAACTGTTAGGTTACTCCTGAGGAGCGTCTACCCAGATGGTTTTCTGGTTTACAAACTCCCTTATACCCAGATAAGACAACTCACGCCCGTAACCTGATTTTTTTACGCCCCCAAAAGGTAAAGCCGGGTCAGAAGCCACAATGGCGTTTACAAAAACAGCGCCTGCTTCAATCTGCCTGGCTAGTTCCTGCCCCCGTTTGATGTCGCTCGTCCAGATGGAACCACCCAACCCGAAAGGAGAGTCGTTGGCGATCCGGATGGCGTCTTCTGCATCTTCGGCAATGAACACCAAGGCTACCGGGCCAAAGAACTCTTCTTCATAGGCCGGGTTCCCCGGTTTGATATCAGTAAGGATGGCAGGGTGGAAGAGGGCTTTCTCTGGGTCGGGTTGTCCGCCTTCCAGGTACAGCTTAGCTCCGGCGGCGACAGAGCGCTCCACCTGATCGGTGAGTTCCTGGGCCAGGTCTACGCGAGCCAAAGGGCCGTAGTCAATGTCTTCGTCCTCCAGAGGGTTTCCTGTTTTCTTTTTCTGCAGGTTTTTCGCAAAAGCCGCTAAAAACTCCTCGGCAATGGGTTTCTCTATAATGAAGCGTTTAGCGGCAATACAGCTCTGACCCGTGTTGATGAGGCGTGCATTGGCCGCTTTCTTGGCAACTGCTTCCACCTCGGCATCCGCTAGGACCACAAAGGCATCGGAGCCCCCTAGTTCCAACACCGTTTTCTTGATCTCGTTTCCGGCCACCGAGGCCACCTTGGCCCCGGCGCCCTCGCTACCGGTGAGAGTCACCGCTTTCACGCGGTTGTCTTTGATGAGCTGCTCCACCTCCTTGGACCCGATGAGGATGGATTGGAAACACCCTTTGGGGAAGCCTACTTTGTCAAACACCTCCTGAATGGCCAGCGCGCATTGGGGTACGTTGGAGGCGTGCTTGAGTAAGCCCACATTGCCGGCCATGAGCGCCGGGGCGGCAAACCGGAACACCTGCCAGAAGGGGAAGTTCCAGGGCATGACGGCCAGCACCGTTCCTAGCGGTTCGTAAGAGATAAAACTATGAACCGCACTGGTTCTGATGTTTTCGTCCTGTAGAAATACCTCGGCGTGCTGGGCATAGTAGTGACAGACCATGGCGCATTTGTTTATCTCGGCCCTTGACTGGGCCAGGGGCTTACCCATTTCCAGAGAAATAATTTTGGCGTAATAATCTGTGTTGCCGGCCAGTTCATCGCCGGCGCGTTGCATGAGGGTAGAGCGCTGCAGAAAAGAGGTCTTGCGCCAGGCTTGGAACGCGGCGTCTGCCGTTTGCAGGGTTTCTTCTATTTGCTGCGGAGTGGCCGCCTCAAATGTTTTCTCTATTGTGTTGGTATATGGATTGACCGTTTGAATAGGCATGATTTTATTTTTTATGAATGGCAGTAATTAAACATAAGGATGAATAACTTGCCTTCCTGTTATCCGTAAAAATACGTTCTTAACATTTACTGATGATCTGTCTCTTTAAAACATATTCTACCTAACCGTGTTAAAAGAGTTACGTAAAGGAGGGAACTTTCCCCCTTCCTGCTTCAGTCACAACTGCCTATAGGCCTAAAAATTTACTTGTTGGACTCAACATTGAATATTACTTCTGAAGAGGAGTTGGTTGCGCAACTGCGAGCACAAGACCAACGAGCTGTCACTCTTCTATACCGTAACTACTCGGCCGCGCTTTACGGGGTGATCCTTCGCATTGTAAAGCAGGAAGAGGTGGCCGAAGACGTGTTGCAGGAAAGCTTTGTGAAGATCTGGACCGCGTTTCCAACCTACGATGAGCAGAAAGGAAGGCTTTTCACCTGGATGCTAAACATTTCCCGAAATCTGGCTATTGATAAAATCCGCTCAAAGCAATATCGCGTAGGTTCAAAAACGCAACCCATGGAAAACACCGTCACGTCTCACATGGTGAGCAGCGATGGCATTAAACCAGACCACATTGGGTTGCAAGAAATGACAGAGCAATTGAACCCAGATCAGAAAGTAATCATAGATTTGATGTACTTTAACGGTTTCACCCAAAGTGAGGTGGCTGAAGAGCTGAACATTCCGCTTGGAACCGTGAAGACCCGGGCCCGGATGGCCATCAAATTTTTGAGCAAATTAATCAAATAGCGTTGAATACACAGGAGTACATAGATTCAGGAGTACTGGAGCTGTACGCAGCCGGTGGGCTCACTTCCTTAGAAAGTGTGGAGGTGGAGCGCATGGCCGCCCAGCACCCAGAAGTGCACGCCGCCCTGGAGGAATGCCTGCGGACCATGGAAGCCTACGCGCTGACCCATGCCAGAGCCCCTCGCCCTGAATTAGAAGATCAAATCTTACGTCAATTAAAGGCTAGCACCACTGCTTCTGGAACCCAAAGGGCACCGGCGGCAAAGGTGATTCCGCTGAATTCATTTGAGCAGCATCAAGAACCAGGCACCGGAAGTAGCCGCTGGTGGCAGATAGCCGCCGTGGTGCTTTTACTTATCAGTGCCGCTACCAACGTGTACTTGTACAGTAACTTACGCGAAACACGTGAGGAGTTGGTAAGTGCCCAGCAGACCACCCGGCAATATGCCTTACAGGTAAATCAGCTGGAGAACCGGAGCTTGCAGTCTGAGAACATGCTGGGCGTGTTGCGCAACCCCCAAACCGTCATGGTAAAACTGGCTGGCGTTACCCAGCACCCCGAAGCCAAAGCCACTGTGTTCTGGAACCAGGCTACGAAAGAAGTGTACTTTGATGCCGCCAGCCTTCCGGCCGCTCCCACGGGTAAACAATACCAACTTTGGGCCTTGGCCCAAGGGAAACCCATTGATGCCGGGGTAGTCAAGACCACTGACAGTACGCTGCACCGGATGAAATCTATTGAGGAAGCCCAGGCCTTTGCAGTGACCTTGGAGCCTGAAGGCGGTAGCGTGAATCCAACGCTTGAGGAAATGTACGTGATGGGGAATAGCAGTTCCAAGTAACTTCCCCTGTAATTATCATCGTTCCTTTTTTTACCTCAGTTTATAACCCATTCATAGTTTCTTAGGTGTGCAGGGCTTTACACATCATGCGTGTCTAGGCTACGCTTGAGTGCTTTTGCTACTTTTATCTGAAAAGTCTGCAAGAAGGTAACGCTGTTTTCGTTTATCTTTTTAGAAGCTCGGTGGTTTGGCTTGGCAGTTGGTTTGGAAGAAAACCTAGCAGAACTTACTTTGCTACGCACTTGTTCTGGCCAAGGCACCAGCCTTTCTTAAGAGATCCATGAAAAAACACTTAGACCCCTCTACCTTAGATTTTATCCGTGACCTGCGCCTGAACAATCAGCGCGATTGGTTTGAGCAAAACCGAACCCGGTATGAAGCCGCCCGACAGGACTTTATTTCTTTCCTAAAAACCCTTCTGCCAGCCGCCGCTCAGTTTGAGCCCGCTCTGGAAGGACAAGAACCGAAAGACCTCATGTTCCGGATCTACCGCGATGTGCGGTTCTCCAATGACAAACGCCCCTACAAAGACCATATCTGCGCTTACATGGCCGAGGGCGGCCGTAAAACCATCTATCCCGGGTTTTACCTGCACATCAGCCCCAACGATGCCTCTTTCCTGGCCGCCGGTGTTTGGATGCCTCCCGCCCCAGAATTGAAGGCCATTCGACAGGAAATTGATTACAACTATGATGAACTGAAAGGGATAATTAACGCCCCTGCTTTCAAGAAATACTATGCGGGTTTAACCGGTGAAAAACTAAAAACCATCCCAAAAGGATATGACAGTGATAATCCTGCTATTGACTTGCTACGGCACAAGAGCTGGAACACCACCTACATGCTCACCGATGAAGTGGTAACCAGTGAGAAACTATTTGACGAGTGCCTGGCAGCCATGAAAGCCGTGAAGCCACTTAATGATTTCTTCCTTCGCCCCATGAAGGAACTAAAAGAACTGAAAGCCGAAGAAGTATAAGGGTGTTTTAAGCTTTTTTCTCTTAAACCTGCTTTGAAACCCCATAAACGAAAGCGCCTCTCTTAAAAAGGAGAGGCGCTTTCGTTTATGGGGATCTATTATCCGTCATTCAACTGTTTTCCAAACCCAGCGAAAACAAATAAGAGGAACTTGCTAAAACTTAGATTCCATAAAGAAGGAAACTCGCCTGATTCGCTTAATTTGCTTTCCCGCACGTGCGGTCACCCTTAGCTAAATGATTCATGTTAAAAGAAGGAGATAAAGCCCCAGACTTTGAGTTGCCCAACCAAAACGGTGAACTTGTGCGTTTGTCAGATATTCTGGCCAGGAAAAACGTGGTGTTGTACTTCTATCCTAAAGATGACACACCCGGCTGCACCAAAGAAGCCTGCTTTTTCAGGGACCAGTACGAAGACTTCAAAGACCTGGGTGCCGAAGTGGTGGGCGTTAGTTCAGACGATGCCGCTTCGCACGGGAAGTTTGCCCAGAAACACAACCTGCCTTTTATTCTCTTAGCAGACGAAGGGGGACAGGTGCGCAAACAATTCAAGGTGGGAAAGACGTTGGGCTTCATTCCGGGCCGTGCCACCTTTGTCATAGACCGGCAGGGCCAGGTGCGCTATTCTTTTAACTCTATGACCAAGCCACTAGAGCATGTCCAGAACACGCTTCGGGTTTTAAAAAGCTTGTAAGAATTCTGGTGTCTTTAGATGTTAAAATATGTTAAGTAAAGAACTTCGTTTATGGACTTTCTTAAAAGAGGCTTATTAGCCTTTTCCCTTGGAGTAGGCTCTGTGGGAGCAATGGCCCAAAGTGTTCCTGATACTGATATCTTTTTGGTCTCGCTTAAAAATCAGAAGGCAGGGCTGCAGGTAGGCACTCCGGTCAACATCACCCAGCGGCCCGGGTACGACAATCAGCCTAGTTTTACCCCAGACGGAAAGTCCATTTTGTTTACTTCCCAACAAGACGGGCAGCAGACTGATATTTACCAGTATTCTCTTGCGTCCAGGAAGACAAACCAACTTACCCAAACGCCTGAAGCAGAGTATTCTCCCTTGGTGATGCCTGGTGGAAAGTCGTTTTCGGTGGTAAGAGGGAAAGAGCAGCATCTTTGGCAATTCCCGTTATCCCCTGGTACAGGACAGCCTGCCTTGCTTTTGCAGATGCCCCAATTGATTGGTTATCATGTGTGGTATAGCCAAGATACACTTCTTGTAGCCGCTTTTCCCGATCAACCTCCTATGGGTTTGTACCTGGCGATGCCTTCTACCGGTACGACCACTAAACAGGAAGAAACAGTAGGGAGAAGCCTGCACAAAGTGTCAAACCTATCTGTGGTTTCATACTTGGTTCCGGTCTCTGACTCTGTCGCCGAGATAAAGCAGTGGAGCCTGAAAACAGGAGAAAGGGAAACGCTCATTCAAGCCTTGCCGGGAAGCCAGGATTTCGCGTGGTTGCCAGACGGACGGCTGCTCATGGCTCAAGGTGCTAAACTGTTTGTGTATCGCCCCGGCGCAGATCGTCGTTGGCAAGAGGCTGCAGATCTAAGTAAACACGGCGTTAAGAATATCACTAGGTTGGCGGTAAGTCCAAAAGGCAATTACCTCTCGTTTGTTTCCAATCAGTAGAAGTCCCTTCTTCCTTTAAACCAAGAATCCGCTTTAAAGCTGTTTGTAGAAAAACAGGCCTAAAGCGGATTCTTAGTTTTAGAGAAATTAGAGTTACGGCTGGCGGTAGATCTGACCGCCTTTCATGACCAGTTGTACCTTCCGGATGGCGGAGTAATCCTGGGTAGGGTCACCGGTTACCGAAATCAAGTCAGCCAGGAGGCCGGCTTTTACCATGCCCAAACGGTTGTCTAGGTGAAAGCGCTTGGCATTGCCAGAAGTGGAAGCCCGGAGCACCTCCAGGAGGGGCATGCCGTATTCAACCATCATCTCCATCTCGCGGGCATTATCACCGTGCGGGAAAACGCCTACGTCTCCACCCATGACCATAGGTACCTTAGCGGCTAAGGCAGCTTTGAAGTTGGCTCGCTTCTGCATGATGCGGGCTGGCTCAGGGTCTTGTCCTTTGCGCCAGCCATTGTACTGGAGAATGGCATCTCCGGCGGCCAGGGTAGGGCAGAGGGCCACGTCTTTTTTGGCCATCAACCTAAACACATCAGAAGTGGCTCCGTCGCCGTGTTCAATGGTTTCTACTCCAGCTTCGGCGGCACGGCGCATTCCTTCTGGCGTGCTGGCATGGGCCACGACTGGGCGCCCGCTGCTTGCGGCAATTTCAACAATCAGCTTCAGTTCGGCTAAGGTAAAAGTAGGCATGGCTTCCCCGTTTGGTCCCCAGCGGTAATCGGCGTACACTTTCACCAGGTCGGCGCCTTTGCCAATCTGGTCCCGCACCACCCGGGTGATGTTGTCAATGCCATCTGCTGCCTCGGCACCTTGAGGCACCTCAAACGCCGGATCAAAACCTTTAGGACCGTAGCTGCCCGTTGCGATCATGGCTTTTCCGGCCACCAACATACGTGGTCCCGGGATGATGCCTTGGTCAATGGCTTGTTTCAGCCCTACATCGGCGTACTCTGCGCCTTCCGAGCCCAAGTCCCTAACCGTGGTAAAGCCAGCAAAAAGGGTGTTGCGGGCGTGCACCGTGGCCCGGGCAACTCTCAGAGCATCGGCCTCTTTCAGCACCTGATCGTTCCAAGAGGTTTCATTGTAAGGATGCAAAAGCAAGTGGGAATGCCCCTCAATAAATCCCGGCAGCAAAGTCTGCCCCGGCAACTTTATAACCCGAGCGTTCTGGGGCACGGTAACTGATTTTGCCGGACCGGCAGATTGAATTCGCTCGCCCTGGACTACTACCACCCAATCTTTCTGTACGTCACGGCCATCAAACACCTGGGCAGGTTTCAGCACGAATACAGAATCAGCTTTGGGCTTGTTTTGGGCAAAGCTGGTAGAAAACGTCACCAGTACTAGTAAAGCTGCGAAAGCCCCTGAGATAAACTTCTGCTTTGCTTTGTTACACATACCATTCTCCTTTCGCGACAAGTTGCACCTGGCCACCTACCCGTAGGTCGTACTGGTCTTCACCTGTTTGTATGCCCTGCAATTTGATGGTGGCATTCCGTTTTATCTCGTAGCCTTGCTCCACCAGTAGGTCCAGTTGTGTGGTAGAGTAATACCTGTGTTTTAGAAGATAGCCTAAAAGGCAACCATTGGCGCTACCAGTAGCGGCATCTTCTATGACTTGGCCATTCTCTAAAGCCAGCATGCGGGCGTTTAGCTGATGGTCTGGGGAGTAGGTCTCGGGGCAGAAGAAGTAAAGGGCCACCGAAAGCCCGTCAAGGCGCTGAGACTTATAAAGGTTGTTTTTCTGCAAAAAGGAGAGAAGCTTATCGGGCTGAACCTTTAGTTTCTGCATATCGGCTAACCGCTGCAAGGGTATTATTAAGAAGGGCAAGCCCGTTGAAACTTCCTGCACCGGAAAAGTCGGATGAAGCACATCTAAAGAAACCCCAAGTAGATCTGAAATATCCTCCTTGGGCAAAGGGCTGCCAAAGCTAGGGTTAATTTGCCGCATCATCAGGAAGTCAGGCATGGTGTCTTGGTAAGAGATTGAGACGGGAATCTGTCCCACCTTGACGTGCAGGCTTAGTTCTGGAACCTGTTCCTGAAGCAAGAACTGCTGAATGACATAAGTGGTGCCCAAGGTGGGATGACCAGCGAAAGGAACTTCGTATTCAACAGTGAAAATCCTGGTAGGAAACCCGGATTCACCCGCTGTCTCTGATAAGATAAAGGAAGATTCTGCGAAGCCAATTTCCTGGGCTATCTGTTGCATTTGTTGGGTAGTCAGATCCTGGGCTTGCAGAAATACTGCCAATTGGTTGCCCTTATACCGAGCATTGGCGAATACATCTACAATGTAGTAAGGTATTTTTTGCATGGCCGGAAGTTAGCAAGTATCTGGCAGAAGAAATAGAATCTGTATTTTGACTCTCGGGAAGCCAAGTTTGAACAGTCTTTTCTGAAAACAGCCTCCAAACAGAACCGGTGCCTGCTACTCCCTTTCAGGAATTGAAGGCACCGGTTCTGGAAGTTTGAGAAATTTTTTGTTTACCTAATAGAAAAGTTGCTGTATTTGGCTTGCACAAACATGAAAATTCCGTAGCCAATTAAACCTAAAGCAACGATAGCCAAAAGCATATTTCCGAAAGGGGAGGTCTGAAGAAAAGAGAAGGCATTGGTGGTACCCCCAGCCTCTGAAGGTTGTTGATGCCAGGCCGCCCTCGCAAACAAAAAGCCAATAATACTGAAGACAACTCCTCTCGCTGAAAAACCAGCTTGACCTGCTTTTTTCAAGACATTATATCTGTCCCTAGGCATACCGGTTACATCCTTTAAAAAGGAGGCGGTTGCCCCTTTATATAATTGGCTGATCCCTTTTATAATAACAATTAACCCAATCGCTATCGCCAGGTATTTGCCAAAAGGTTTGTCCAATAAGCCAGATACTAAGTTTTGCTCTCGGTTTCCACCACCTGTATTTCCTGATCCACCAGTCATCATTTTGAAGGCGATAAAAGCTAAAGAACCATATAATAAACCGCTTATTGCGTATCCTATACGAGTAACCATTCCTTTTGCATCAGAACCCTTGTGCTCCGTGTCATTGTAGGCCTGAACGATCCTCCAGACACAATAGCCTAATAAACCAATGGCTAATAGGCCCAGTAGGAAACCGCCTCCCGGAAAGTTCTTAACTTGAAGCAATGCATCTGTATTAGAAGCTTTTTTGCCTCCAATTCCAAAGGCAGTCATGGCTGTTAAAGCACCCACCAGGATGTACACCATGCCTTTGGCAACATAGCCGGCTTTTGCCAATGACTTAATCCAGTGTTTCCTTTGTTGGTTCATAAGTTTAGACGTTTAGTATATCGTTCTGTTAGTTGATATCGGTTGATAATTGTTTTGACTATGTATGGTTTTGTTGTTAGAATTCGTTTTACTTCACTTCTATTAAGAATGTTTAAGTATTAAATTTAAGTATCTATTTGAGCTATTTATTTTAAATTAAAAATAAATTGAATCAGAAGAGTCATTCGTTAATTTTCTTCTTTTACGTTTTGATAAAGATTTTAGCAAAAGTTGTTTCAAACTGTTGGTTTTCCTGGTTAAGGTACTTGAACTGAAGTTTGACTTGCTTAGTTTAAGATGAACTATGTTTTGAAGTGATACGCTATAAGTGTCTGGCTATGATAAAGGTAAGATGAGTTAGCTTTTATTATGGTTTAAGTTGTGCCTGATCAGCTAAACTACTGTTCTAAGATGATCACCTTAAAACAGTTTAGGATAGAAAACCATAAACTCAGAGTAGGGGAACCTCTGAATCTTCCAGATATTTATTTTACGTAAGGGAAACCCGATTGTTTGTTCTGGGTTAGATACTTCTGGTAATCTAGTTAGTTATTGCTTAGTAAGCGCTTTGCTTAGTAAATTTTTTGATAAGCCAGTTTCTATTTTGAATGTATTAAATAGCATTCATGTAGAATTGCTTTTTTTATATAATTAAGGTGTTTAAGTTTAATAAATAACTATATAGTCTTAAAAGATTGATTTACTAATCAAGATTAAGATTTTTTGGTTTTGTGGTTTCAAGCCTTGAACATCTAACTGTTATAAATATGGTTAATCGTTGGATCTATGGTCTAAGGTTTTTAGATAAAAGTTGATTTTAATATATTTGAAGGAATAGCCATAATGGTATAAAGTTGCTAATTGAAAAATTTGTGTCTTATGTTGATTAAAGTTTAAATATATTTTAGTTTGTAGTTTAGTTATTATATTTAAATTAAATAATTAGAATGGTGCTTTGTTTTGTGGTAATTAACTAATTAATTTACAAGTTTTGAGTAGTGTTTTATTTTCTATTTTATTAATATGATAGTAAGTTTAATTTTGTTGATAGATGAAGTTTATAATCTTTAATTATTAGTTTAATTTATTGAGATTTAAATAACAATTTATTCTCAATTGGTTGAGTAATGGTATTGAGTTGTTGTGCTTATAAAATTCAAGCAAATGTTTTTTTATTAGTTATATAATGGTGAGTAGTAATGTATTCATTGATTGTGTATACTTTATGTTAATTAATGGTTTATTTTATATCTAAATAAGACTTTGTATTTGGCTTAATTAATATTTATTACAAATACATAGTTTGTTTGTTAGGTATTTTTTTGGTTTGAGTTTACTAATAAAAAGTTTAATTAATGGTTTAAAATCTACTTTGAACAATTTGTAAGCTAATGAGAGATTCTTTGTCATTACCGGTGACACATAGAAAATTTAGGAAGCCTTACCTAACTAGAGGTGGTTAAAAGTTTTTGAAAACCACTTGCAGGAAAAAGAAGGAAACAATACATTTGTACCACCAAATAAGGAAACGACCTTGTTTGTGCTTTGCGCACGTGGTGAAACTGGTAGACACGCCATCTTGAGGGGGTGGTGCCCTACGGGTGTGGGAGTTCGAATCTCCCCGCGCGCACTGAAAAAAGAAGAGCCCATTGGAAAACCAATGGGCTCTTCTTTTTTAACCTGGTTTTTGAAAATAAGGGCAGAAGGACGAAACCTTAATTCTGCTTGAAAGGGTTCTCCGGCTTTACAAGGAGCACCTTTTCCCGCTCTACCACTACTGACCCGGGAGTGGCACCTTTTGGCTTCCGTACGTACTTTTTTGGGGTGTAGAGAACCGGGCACAGGCTGTCGTTTTTTCTTTTGGAGTAATAAGCAGCCAATTGGGCAGCTGTTTCTATAACGGGCATAGGAAAGGTTTTTCCTGATTGGAACTTAACCACCACATGGGAGCCCGGCACATCTTTGGCATGGAGCCAGAGGTCATCCTTGTGGGTGTGCTTTAAAGTGAGTTTGTCGTTCGCTTTTGCGTTTCTACCCACCCATATCTTGAAGCCCATTATCTCAAACGAATAATAGGGAAGGTCTACCTGTGAAACTGTTTGTGCTGGGGTATATTGTTTTAGAAATTGGCGCAATTGCTGGGCATCCCCTAGGCTTTCCAGCTCCTGCAATTGGCGAGTAAGGCGCTCTACTTCCTCTTCTTTGCGGGCTGCCCGCTCTTCTAGTAACCTTAATTCAATTTTCTGGTTCTTTGCTTTTTTGTAAAGGCGTTCGGCGGTTTTCTGAGGGGTTTCTGTGGCATGGAGCTTTACTGCCCTGTGGGTGTCATGATAAAAGTCGTATAATTCTACTTCCTTGCTACCCGCAGGTATGTTAGTCAGGTTCGCCATAATTACATCGGCGGTTTGGGCATAGGGAGTCCCGTGGTGCCACTTTTCAAGCTGCTCCTGTATCTGCCACCATATTTTCTGTGCGCCGTCTAATTGCTTGCTAATTTGTTTGTGGGTAGCGGCATAGTTCTTCTGGAAGTACTCCTGGGACCGATATTGAGGAACAAAGGCGTTTAGAGCCGCAATTGGATCAGAAAAGGTCTCCTGAACATCTCCAATGGGCAACAGCGATAACCGGAAAAGCTTCTTGTGGGTAAGCAGGTAGTATGCGGAGGGGTTCTCCAGAAGTGCAAGCATTTCCTGTACTAACTTCCATTGCTCCTCAGGGCCTTTATCCAAAAAGCCTTTTTCCTGAAGGTAAAGCCAGGGAACATCGCCCAAGGTGGGCAGCATCTTTTTCAGGTTCTGAGGGGCTTGTAGAAACGTTTCTTTCTCTAACCTCCACTGTTGGTCCATCTGACGGTAATCTAATTCAAAGTCCTTGGAAAGCTTTTTATGGAAAAGCTCCAACGCCTGATCCTCCACAAAAAGCACCACGTTAGATCGGTTCCCGAACAACTTAAACAGTAATACCCGTTGGTTGGTGAACCTGATGTAAAAGCTTCGTTCCTGTTGGTGTGCCCGTACCTCCAGAACTTCTTCGCCAAGCAGGTCAGGAAAAAGATCAACCGAGTTCTGCCGGGCCCGGTTGAAGGTCTGGGGAAATTGAAGGCTGGAGAAGGTGGAGGTTTGGATTGCTTTGATGTAAAACTCCTGCTCCCCCTTGTACAAGGCTAGCATAAGCTCATCTTTCTCCTGGCTGAAGGCGGCTTGCAAAGTATAGCCACACAGCTCAGCGTCCAGCTTTTGAGCTAGTTTCCGTAAAAAGAAGTAATTCTGGTGCACGGTTATAAGGTAAGGGCCAGTCCGTCATAGGCCAGCTTTGCAAAAGGAGGTAATTCCTTTTCCACCACTCGGTGTAAGCCCAACAAATGGCTGATATGAGTAAGATACGCTTGCTCTGGTTCCAGTTCCTCCAATACCGCCAAGGCTTCTGAAAGGGAGTAGTGGGAAATGTGTGGCTCTTTCCGGAGCGCGTTCAACACCACAATCTTAGAACCCCTGATTTTCTCTTTTTCGGCATCAGAGATGTAGTTAGCGTCTGTGATGTACGTGAAATCACCTATCCTGAAGCCAAACACCGGCAAGCGGTGGTGCAGCACATTAATAGGGGTGATAGTGATGCCATGAACGTGGAAAGGCTCATTATGGATGGGGTTTAATTCAACCCTGGGCACCCCGGGATAGGTTTTGTTTGTGAAGATGTAGCTAAACTCCTGCTGCAGTTGGTTTAGTACCCGTTGGTCTGCATACAGCGGCATGTCTATGTGCTGCATGAAGTTGAAGGCCCTGATGTCGTCCAGCCCGGCGGTGTGGTCTTTGTGTTCGTGGGTGAAAAGCACGGCATCCAACCGTTTCACCCGCTCACGCAGCATCTGTTGCCTAAAATCGGGGCCGGCGTCAATGATCAAGGATTTCCCTTGTACCTCTACCAGAATAGAGACACGCAGGCGCTTGTCTCTGTAATCTAAGGAACGGCAAACCTCGCATTCGCACCCGATGACGGGAACGCCTTGTGAGGTACCAGATCCTAAGAAGGTTATTTTCACGCAGAGGTTATGGTTTGTTGTTTGATGGCCAGGTACAATTCCTGGCTTTCAGGGCGAAGGCTCTCCGGGCTTAGGTCCACAGCCCGGAGAATCTCCACAAGGCAATTGATTTTCCCTTCCAAAGGGAAATATTTATTAACTACCGCTACTTTGGTATCCTTCAAAATGCAAAAGCCAGATTTGAAAGTACCCTTCTCATACCGCAGCATGTACTCAGACTCTGCAAATATATCTTCTAACCGGTTTAAAAAAGGCCGGGTATACTTCAGCTGCATACGTTAAACTAAAGGTGAACGCGTTTTAGTGCACGTATTCTTTCACTGTTTGCACTAACATGTCAAAATCCAAAGGCTTTGGCAAGTACGCATTAATACCCGCTTCTTTGAATTGTTCTAATGTATAGTTGTTCGCGTTTCCGGTTACGGCAATAATCGGAATTTTAGAGATCTGTGGATCTTCGTTGGCGCGAATCTCCTTAGTGCATTCCATCCCGTTTTTTACCGGAATGTTTAAATCCATCAGGATAGCGTCAATTTTCTGGTCTTGCACCTTCTTCAGAACTTCCCCGCCGTTTTTGGCCGACACTACTGTGTAGTTCTGTAGTTCTAAGATTTTCTTGGTAAGATTCAGAATTACAGAGCTATCCTCTGCAATCAAAATAGTTTTAGACTCGGCCATGGTTAGTTTGATAAGATTTTATTTCGATAGTTCGCTCTAAAATTAGTAAAACTTGACTCTAAATCAGAGAAGGTTGTTGTAACAAATGTGAATTTCCCTTTTTTGATGTCGTGCTCCAGTTCCTGCGCCAGGGAAGAAACGGAATCAAGACCTAAGGTGGAAGCTGTACCTTTGATTTGATGCAGTGTACTTAAAATACCCTCATAATGTTGTGCGTCCACTTCTTTTTTGGCTTCTTCTAATAATTCTGAGGTTTCTTCCTCAAAGTCAACGTACAATTGAAGGGCAAAATCATCACCCCCAATGCTCCTAAGCTGCTCAACCACACTCATATCCAAGGCTAAGTCTCCCTCAGACTGGACTGGAGTTTGTTCTGAAATTTTTTCGCCAACAGGGGCTTCAGGCTGCACTCCGTTCCCGTACCATTTGAGAATCCGGTCATGAAGGTCAGAGATTTTCACCGGCTTTGAGATATAATCATCCAATCCTTCATTGATGAATTTCTCTGCGTCATCTTTCATGGAGTAAGCCGTCATAGCCACAATAGGCGGACAGGCTGGTCCCATCAGCTTTTTAAGCTCATGGGTAGCGGTCACGCCATCCATCTCGGGCATTTGGATGTCCATAAAGATAAGGTCATACCGTTTTTGCAGGGCACGGTCAATGGCTTCATATCCGTTGGAGGCCACATCAGCGTGGCACCCCATCCGCTCCAGCAGCTTTATGGCCACCTTTTGGTTTATCTGGTTGTCATCCACCAACAACAAAACAGGTTCAGGATCAAAGGTGCCCACCTCTTCCAGTTCCTTAAATAGCTGTAGCTGTTCATGGATCTGGGAAATGTTTTCTGCCTCGTGGCACCGAATGGTGAACCAGAAAGTACTTCCTTTTCCGGCCTCAGACTCTACCCCAATCTCACCACCCAGCAACTCGCTTAGCTGTTTGGAGATAGCCAAGCCCAATCCGGTTCCGCCAAAGGTTTTGGAGGAAGAATTATCTAATTGGGTGAAGTTGGTAAACAGCAGGCTGATATCCTCTTCATTTATGCCTATTCCTGAATCTTTTACCCGGAACATCAACAGGTGCTCATCTGCTTCTCCGCCCACTCTGCTTACCTCCACGCTCACACTGCCCTCATTCGTGAACTTGATGGCATTGGAAGTTAAGTTGGAAAGAATCTGTAATAGGCGGGTCTCATCTATTACAATATACCGTGGCGTATCCTCAGAAATAGTGTAAGTGAAGGTAAGGTCTTTCTGCACCGCACGGTTCGCAAAAAGCGCATGTATCTTCTCTAATGAATTGAAAAGGTCTATGCCAGACTCGTTCAATTGCAGTTTTCCTGCCTGAATTTTGGAAAGGTCTAGTATATCATTGAGGATATCTAGCAGGGCGTCTGAAGAGGTACGCAGGGTATTGATATAGTCTACCTGTTCCTCGTTCTCGGCGGAATGGTGCAGTACGTCAATCATCCCTATGATCCCGTTCATTGGGGTCCTGAGCTCATGGCTCATGTTGGCGAGGAACTGGTTTTTCACCTGAAGGGAGTTTTCAGCCAGTTCTTTCGCCCGGATCAGCTCGCGTTGGGTGTCTTTGAGTTCGGTGATGTCGCGGCAAACACCTTCTATGGCAACAGGCTGCTGCTCCTCGTTCAGAATAAGGCGGGAGTTGATGAGTACCTCAATTTCCTGTTTCTGCCGGGTGAGCAGAGATGTTTCAAAGTTGCGCACGCTTTTCTGTTCAAAAAGCATTCTCAGCAATTCATCTCTGTCTTTTGGCTGCGCATATAGGTCGTTCACCTTTAAGCTCATGGCTTCATCCGGGGTATACCCTAACACTTCCTGCACCGAAGGACTAATTAGTTGGAAGTCTCCTTCCATGTCTGTTTTGTAGTACAGGTCCTGGAAAGACTCAAAGATCTGACGGAATTTTTCTTCGTTGACAGCCAAGGAAAGCTGGGAAATCTTCTTCTCAGTTATATCTAAGGCAATAGCTGATACATCTTCAAAGCTGCCATCTTCCAGGTAAATAGGGTTGAGCAGAACCTCACGCCAGGCGCTGGTGCCATTAGGATGGCGCAGTTCTACCTCAAACTGTTGGAGTTGACCCGCAAAGGCTGACTCATATTTTTCCTTAATCACTTGGAAGTAGTCTTCAGACACCAAGGCACCTACCAAATGGCTCAGTTTCAATCCTAACGCCGGCGAGATTTCAGTCCAGGACTGGATTTCGTTTTGGAAATTCTGGTTGAAAGAAGTGAGTTGGTACTGCCGGTTAATAGACCACATTAAGTGGTTTCCGCTTTCAAAGATGGCTTTGAGGCGGGCATTCTGGATATTGATCTGCTCCTCGTTCCTTTTCCGCTCAATCGCCAAGGCTACCTGGTTTGAGATAAAGTGTAGGATCTCTATGTCGGTTTGTACGTAGGCCTCTGGGTTTTTGTAGTCCCGTACGGCAATCACCCCAATGATGCGCTCGCCAATGGAGAGGGGGGAGGAGAGCATTACCTCCGGCACTACCCCGTTTACCTCCACCTTTCCGGCATTCACTAACTCCATGAAATCGGCTTTGGAGGCGTAGAGCGGTTTCCCGGTTTTGATAATGTACTCGGTCATGCCCATGGAGAATGGCCGAGGGGCGGCGGGTACATTGGAGAGTTGGTCTACATAGTATACAAAGTTGATCAGCTCTTTTTCTTCATCAAACAGAGCAATGTAGAAGTTGTGGGTCTCGATGATTTTGCTCAGTTCCCGGTGGATGGCGCTGTACAAAGAGGGCAAATCCTTGGAACTGATGGCCAGGTTGGCGATGCTGTAGTACACCTTCTGCAAGCGCTCTGCCTTGATCCTATCGGTAATGTCGTGGAGGATGGCCCGGGTGGCAATGGGCTTGCCGTCCTGCCAGCTACAGTTGATACTGCCAATCAAGTGGATAGGCTTTCCGCTCTTCGTCAAAAAAACGGTCTCAATCTTGTTGACATCTTCGCCCTTGTAGAGGTTACGAAGCTGGTAAATCAGCTTGGCTTTGTAGTAAGGGTGCACAATGTCATTGAGCGTAAGGTTCTCAATGTCAAAGTCGTTATAACCCAGTTTCTCTTTCCAAGCACGGTTTACGAAAATGAATTTATTATCAGTGGAAATATTCTGGATCAAGTCATGGGCATTGTCAAACAAGTCCTGCAGCCTGACCTTGTTGTCTTTCAAGGCTTCCATGGCAATGCGCTTATCGGTCATGTCCTTACCAACGGCGGTGATGCCCACCACTTTGCCTTCCACATCCATCTCAAACATGATGTTCCAACGCAGGATCTTCACCGACTGTGATTTGGTGATCAGGTCCCACTCATAGTAGCTCCGCAGGGACTGGTTCTGTAGGGCTTTTTTGATTTCCTGGATTCGGGTGGTTCTTTCCTTTTCAGGCACAAAAAGCTCGTAGTAATTCTGTCCCACCACTTCCTCGCGTTTGTACCCCGTGTACTGCAGGAAATAATCATTTACGTACACCACGCGTAAGTCAAGGTCCATGCTTACGTAAGCCAGGTTCACCTGACTCAGGAAGGAACGGAACTGGTGCATAGACTCCCGCAGCACCTCTTGTCGGCGGATAAGGGCCTGCGCTTCTTTGCGCGAGGTGATATCCCGCACAATGCACTGCACAAAACTCACCCCTTCCAGTAAAATGGCGCTAAAACTGATTTCACTGTCCAGAATGGTGCCGTCAGATTTTTCTATGCGCCACTCCAGGTTTCTGGGCTGGCCATCCAGCAAGGTGCTTTCAATAAGTTGCAAAGACTTCTCTACCGAGGAGGAGTTGTCTGCCTGAAGGCCGGGGGAGAAGTCCGCCAGGCGTTTACCTATGATGTTCTGCTTGTCGCAGTCCAGCAATACGGTGGCCTGAAAGTTACAGTCCGCAATCTGAGTATTGTTAAGCAGGAAGATGGAGTCGTTAGAGGACTCAAAAAGGGTTTTGTATTTGCCTTCTGAGTAATGCAGTTCTTGCCGTAACTCAAACCTGGAGAGGTAAGAACTTACCTCAAAGCCTAAAAGATTGATGAATTCGGTGAGGCTGCTGGTCATGTTCATGGCATCATCTATCAACAGAATGATGGTAGCCAGGTAATGTTTGTCTGTGCTGATGGGCATGGCCAGCACCTCGCGTTTATTGAATAAATGCTGGAAATTACGCGAAATGCTTAACAGAGAGCGGTTCTTGTTTTTGTTTTCCAGTTGCGCCAAAAACTCGGGGTTTAGAGCCAGTACGCTTTTCTCTTTGAGCAAGTAAGAATGGTCTCCTTTGTTGCAGACCAATTGCACCAAACGGGTAGAGGGCTGGTACACAAAGACGCCCCCACCGCAAATGTTAGGAAGGGTGATTAATTCGCCCAACACTACAGATAGAATGTCATCAGCGGTTTTCAGGTTCTGGAAAAGCGGTAGAAGCTTCGCCATGAATTCCTGCTGTTCCTGGCGTTGTCTTCCGCCCTCAGAGGTGCCCCGTGAATCTTCCATAGGTTTGGCGGTTCCCAGAATCACTTCCTGCCCAAAATACTTGCCGCATCTGAACGAAAGCAACAGCGGGAAATGGGTTCCGTCGTGGCTTTTGAACCACCAGTCAAAGCGTTGGGTTTGGCCGTCACACGCCTGGAGGATTTTAGTTTTGAAGGCAATCTTTTCAGAGGGGTTTAAGTCAAACGCCTCGTAAACACTTTTACCCACCAGATCCTGCTTTTCTATCTGAATGAGGCCTACTGTTTCCTTGTTCATGTCGATGAACATGCCCTTCTTGTCCAGAATAAACAAAGGCTCATTGCTTTCCTCAAAAATGGTGCGGTAGCTTGACTCGGTGGCAAACATATCGCCGGCGGGCATTACTTCTGCCGAGGCGGCCCTTATCGCAATGTAAAGCAGCTCAAACCCGTCCTGGCATACCAAGCTCTCCTTGAAGTAAAGGAGGTTGGTTTCCTGTACCTTGATTTTAGGCTGAAAGAACCCGCTGATATTCTTCCGCTTGCGTAGCAGCCGCACATTGCGGTCAAATTCACCGCTTTGTTTTTCATCCAGCAATTCTTTGACGTTCATGTCCTCCGGGAAGTCATTTCCCTGAAAGAAAGCCTCTTTGGCTTGCTGGTTTGTGCGCAGCAGAGTTCCGTCTGGAGTGCACACGAACATGTATTTGCGGCTGCCACTCACTTGCTCCGCAAAGTCAATCAAACGTGCGGCGGCGGTTATCTGTGCTGTCCTGTCTACCAGTGTGCTACTCTTTGTCATCTCTGTTGATCTGCTTTATCTAGGGGAGGTCCTTTTCCAGGTAAGCGGCACTTGGCTGGAAAAAACCTATTTTAGCAAAAATAACCTAAAAATTGGTTTTTTTACATAGCAGCCATCGGCATACCGGTTTATCTCTGAATATGGTTAAATCCATTGTTTTCACGGTCACTACAGATCTTACCCATGATCAACGAATGCAGCGGATTGCCGGTACGTTAGCCGCGGCTGGCTACTCTGTTACCTTGGTAGGAAGGGTGCTCCCCGGATCGGCGCCACTTCAGAAAAGGACCTTTCACCAACACCGTTTACGGTGCCGTTTTCTAAAAGGGCCCCTTTTTTACTTGGAGTATAACCTGCGTCTGGTCTTCTGGTTTCTGAAGCATCGGTTTGACGTGTACGGGGTAGTGGACGCAGACACCGCCCTGGCCGGGATCTTTACGGTTGCCTGGCGAAGAAAGCCCCTGGTCTACGATGCCCATGAACTATTCCCAGAAATGCCCGAGGTAATCCACCGGCCGGCAATACGAAAAATTTGGACGATTCTAGAGCGAATGGCTTTCTCCCGGGCCACGCTCGCTTATACCGTAAGTGCCTCGCTGGTGGCGTATTTTCAGGAAAGATATGGCCGAGAAGTGCACCTAATCCGGAACATGCCCTTACGCCAACTCGCATTTGCCTTGCCCCAGAATCCGCCGTATTTCATTTATCAGGGTGCCCTGAACGTGGGCCGGGGGCTGGAAGTCACCTTGCAGGCCATGCAGCACGTGCCAGCTCAATTGATCATCTACGGGGAAGGACCATTGATGCCTAACCTAAAGGAACTCACCAGGGAGATGGGCCTTCAGGAGAAAGTCATTTTCAAAGGAAACGTGGACCCGGCTGCCTTAACTCAATTCACGGCTGCCGCTTGGGCGGGTATCATGCTGCTGGAGAACCAGGGGCTGAGTTATTACTATTCCCTAGCCAACAAATTCTTTGACTACGTACAGGCCGGGATTCCGCAGGTGTGCGTGCCTTTTCCAGAGTACCAATTACTAAATAACCAGCACGAAGTCGCTATTCTGGCAAACACCCAGGTGCAGGAAGTCCGGGCTGCTCTGTTAACTTTGCTCCAGGATCAGGAAACCTACCAGAGGTTACAGCAAAACTGCCTGCGCGCACGGGAGCAGTGGAGTTGGGAAACCGAAAGCCAGACCTTAACCGACCTCTTTGCCCGGATACCATGAAGCAACCTCCCTTTTTAGTTGTAGTAGTAGGCCCTACCGCGGTAGGTAAAACCAATTTCTGCGTACAACTGGCCCGACATTTTCAAACCGAGATTGTTTCCATGGATTCAAGGCAGTTCTTCCAGGAATTAAGCATCGGGACCGCGAAGCCAACCCCGGAAGAGCAGGGAGGAATAGTCCATCATTTCATAGACTCCCATTCCATTCTGGAGGAATACAATGCCGGCGCCTTTGAGGAAGATGCCTTAAGTTTACTCCAGCGGTTGTTTCAGGAGCACCAGGTGGTAGTGGCTACCGGCGGGTCAGGACTTTACGTGCGGGCGCTGTGCGAAGGGTTGGACGAGATGCCTTCGATCTTGCCGGGAGTCCGAGAGGCATTAACCCAACGGTTAGAGGAAGAGGGCCTTCCGTCCTTAGTAAATCAGTTGCAGGAACTTGACCCCGTATACGCTGCCCAGGTAGATGTGCAGAACCCGCAACGGGTTGTACGGGCCTTAGAGGTTTGCCTGAGCAGCGGCCAGCCTTACTCTTCCTTCCGGATCAAAAGCAAGGAGCGTTCACGCGACTTTAGTATCATCAAAATAGGGTTAAACCGGGATCGGCAGGAGCTTTATGACCGCATTGACCAGCGCATGGATATGATGCTGGAACAAGGGCTTCTGGAGGAAGTGAAGCGGCTACTCCCGTACCGCCAGCACCAGGCATTGCAAACGGTAGGGTACACCGAGCTGTTTGACTTTTTTGATGGGGTTTACCCATATGAAGAAGCCGTTCGGTTGCTCAAACGCAATAGCCGCCGGTATGCCAAACGGCAGTTAACCTGGTTTATCCGTGACCCGGAGATCCATTGGTTCCACCCAAATCAGTTCCAACAGGTTTTAACTTACATTAAAGACGAAATAGCAAAAGTAGAAGCAGACCAACAGGAATGATACCTTTTGAGAAGTCTCTAGCCAGAACGATGCCGCTGTTTTTAGGCCCTTTTATTAAAAAAGCTTTAAAACAGCGGCATCTTACATTCGGTTGCTTCCTTACTTCAGCCTTTCTTTAGGGTAGAAGGGGGGAAGCGGATTTAGTTTGGTGTTTTGACGTTGGTGCCAATACGGGTAAATAGGAGGGGCCTCACTGGCGGCGTCTAGTCTTTTCACCTGATCAAGGGTAAGGTTCCAGCCCACGGCACCCAAGTTTTGCTTGAGTTGTTCCTCGTTTCTGGCTCCAATGATAATGCTGGAAACCGTAGGCCGTTGAAGCAACCAGTTAAGGGCAATCTGAGCCACGGTTTTGCCTGTCTCGGCGGCTATTTCATCCATGACGTCTATGATTCCGTAAAATTGCTCCTCCTTCACCACTGCCTCGGGTACCGGACTTCCGCCTTGAGCGATGCGACTGTCCTGGGGCAAAGGTTGACCTCGACGGTATTTTCCGCCTAACCGCCCGGCGGCCAAGGGTGACCAGATGATGGCACCTACGTTCTGGTCCAACCCTAGTGGCATCAGTTCCCATTCGTATTCCCGGTTGGTAAGGGAGTAGTACACCTGGTGCGCCACGTAGCGGTTCCAGCCGTATTTTTCAGAAACTGCCAGAGATTTCATTAGGTGCCAGCCAGAAAAGTTGGAGGCGGCGATGTAGCGTACTTTGCCGCTTTGCACCAGGTCATCCAGGGTGCGCAGGGTTTCCTCTACCGGCGTGTTGCCGTCAAACCCGTGCATATGATAAATATCAATGTAATCAGTATTGAGGCGTTTCAGGCTACCTTCTACCTGCCGCATCAGATGGAACCGGTTGGAGCCTTGGTTATTGGGACCTTCGCCGAAGGGAAAGGTGCCTTTGGTAGAGATGATCATTTTATCCCGTTGGCCCTCTATGGCTTTGCCCAGAATCTCTTCTGACATGCCTTGTGAGTAGATGTCGGCGGTGTCAAAGAAATTTACCCCAGCCTCCATGCAGAGGTTGACCATACGGGTGGCTTCCTCTACCTGGGTGTTTCCCCAAGCTTTGAAGAATTCGCCACCACCGCCAAAAGTGGCCGTCCCGAAGCTGAGCTCCGGGACCTGCAACCCCGATGCCCCCAATTGTCTGTATTCCATTTGTCTTGGTGTAGGATGAATGTGTAAAAACGGTGTTCTTTTCTATTGGTTTAGAAGAAAGTGCATAGCCTTTCCTTAGAACAAAGGAAAGATGAACCATCAAACATCCATTTACTTTTAGCATGAAATGCATAAAGCGTTTTGAGGCCTGTGTGATGAAACAGGCCTCAAAACGCTTTTCACAGTTTGAAAAAGCTCTCTGGAAAATTACACGCTTAATACCTCCACCAGTTTCAGGAAGCTCTCGCTGATTGGTTTTTTCTTGGTGATGGTGTCATGGAAAGGGGTGTAGACGATCTCGCCATTCATCACGCCCACCATTTCATTAGAGCGGCCCGCAATAAGGCCTTCCACGGCGGCCATTCCCATCTGACTGCTCAACAGGCGGTCAGCGGCAGTAGGGGTACCTCCGCGTTGCACGTGGCCAATGATGGTCACCTTGGCGTCCATTTGCGGAAGGGCTTGTTTTACTTTAGCGGCAATCTCGGTGGCTCCGCCTTCATCATCACCTTCGGCCACAATGATAATGAACGAGGTTTTGGATCGGCGCCAGCCTTGCTGCAGGGTTTCAATCACCTCAGACATAGAGGTAATGGTTTCCGGTATCATCACCATCTCGGCCCCGCCGCCAATGGCGCAAGGCAAGGCAATGTAGCCAGAGTCACGGCCCATCACTTCCACAAAGAACACGCGCTCATGGCTGTCGGCGGTGTCTCTGATTTTGTCAATGGCGTCAAGGGCGGTGTTTACGGCAGTGTCATATCCGATGGTGTAATCGGTGCCGAAAAGGTCGTTGTCAATGGTGCCTGGGCAACCGATGATAGGAATGCCGTATTCTTCATGGAAGATTTGGGCACCAGTAAAGGTCCCGTTTCCTCCTATGGCCACAATGCCCTCAATCCCGAACTTGGAGATTTGCTCAAAGGCTCTTTTTCTGCCCTCGGGTGTCTGGAACTCAAGGCACCTTGCTGATTTAAGGATGGTACCGCCTTTTTGGATAATATTGCTCACAGAGTGGGAGAATAACCGATAGATCTCTCCCTGGATCATGCCATTGTAGCCACGACCAATTCCGTACACTTCTAATTTATGGTAAACTGCCGTCCGCACTACTGCGCGAATACAGGCATTCATGCCCGGGGCATCTCCCCCAGACGTAAAAACAGCTATTTTCTTCATCTTAATTTCTAAAACGAGCCGCAAAGTAAGGCATTACCGAAGAAAACTCAAGCTTTTTGCCTACTCTGTCCCCAAAAACTCTCTGGTGGCTTCTTTCTGCTGTCTTCTTGATTCTAAGGATTTTCTGCAATAAGAACCTTAAAAAGAGCTGTGAAGAAAAATATGGATACTTTTCACCAATTGGGGCAGCGATTTTTTATGAAATTTCGTAAATTATATGGTCAAAATGATAATGTGCAATTTTTGCGCAGGACCGAGGCAAGACCGGAAAATATCTTCAACCACCAATCATCTAACTCTATGTTTTCAATTTTTGAAAGTGAGGAAACAAAGCGGCTTAAAAGCCATATTGTTAATTTAGGGGCGTTGGCTAAAATTGATGGGCATATAGACTCGGCGGAGATGGAACACATCATTGCCATTGGTGAACGCAAGGGAATGCGGGCGCAGGATGTGCGGGCTTTACTGGCCAATTGCGGTAACGTGAAACTCACCATGCCCAACAATGACATGGATAGGTTTGACCAGATCTATGACTTGGTGGAAATGATGTTGGCCGACGGCATTGTGGATGACAGTGAGATGGATTTCTGCATTGACATAGCCACCAAAATGGGTTTCCGGAAGGCTGTAGTTGGCGTGCTGGTCAAAAAGATCACCACGGGCGTGAAAGATGGCCTTTCCCGCGAGGAGATCAAGGACGAAGCCATTCATTTTCTGGAGCTTCAATAAAGGCTATCTTTTGCCAAGCCGCTCTAATCTCCAGTTTCGTATTTCCTGAATTTCCCCTTTTCCCAAACGTATGTGGCCGTGTAATTCTCAGCCCCCACTGAGATGCCATCATGCGGTAAAACAATGTCTTTTCTGCGAGTGACATAATCATAGTAACTGTCTGTTTTCTTCGCCAGCCGCAGATACCTGATACTTCTTTTCTTTTCCTCTATATCATACAACTGGTCGTGCTCCAGCAGGTACTCCTGAAACTCATTTGGGGCACTTTTCAAGAAAACGTACACAAAAGCCGAATCCCGCTCCACAATCTGGACGGCGTAGTCTAGATTCTTGTCTCCGTTGAAATCGGCTTGCAGAAAATAGGGGCCTTGCTCTTCCCGTGGGATGCGCTGCACGTCAAAGGTGGTAAGCGTTGGCAGTTGCCAAAGCCCATGGGTTCTGTCCAGGTGAACCTCCAACTCTGCGGGCAATTGTTGCTTTACGTCTACAGGCAGAGTGGTAGTGGCCGTGCCGTCAATCCGGGTATTGGTCACGGAGTCTACTACCTGGTCCAAAGCAGCGGTGTCAGCGGCGGGTGTCTCCGTGGCAATCGTTTCCTGGGCCTTTTCAGGAGAACAGCCCCAAAGCAGTAATAAAAGCGGAAGGATTCGGTTCATTTGTACATCAGTTTGGTTTTGTGTACGCATGAATTCCTTGCGGGGCTACTTTACCGATTTCGGATTTAAGGCTCTTTTCCCTTGAAACGATTAAAACTGTATTACAAAGGCCAGAAAATAGGGACTATGACCAGGATGAGGACAACGAGCAAAAAGGTGAGGCCCGAGCCAATTTTAAGGAAATCTTTGAACGTGTACTTTCCCGGGCCATACACCAGAATACAGGAAGGCTCAAAGGGCGTCACCAGCGAAACCGAAGCCGATAGCATGATGGCTATGGCAAAGCTACGAGGGTTGGCATCTAGTTGAATAGCCGTCTGCAAGGCTACCGGCAATACCACCAAGGCAGCGGCGGCGTTGGACATAGGTTGGGTCAAAAATACCGTTAGAATCGCGAAACCGGCCAGGATGACAATAGTTCCGAAAGGCTCTAGCAGGTTCACAATCCCGTTTGCCAGGAATTTGTCGGCCCCGGTGTTTTCCATGGCCAACCCAAAAGCAGTCATCCCGCCAATTAAGATAAGCAGGCGCCAGTCAATCACTTGGTACGCCCTGTCCGTGGTAATACACTTAAACAAGACGCTCAGTAAAGCGGCCCCCAGAAAACAAATTGAAAGCGGCAACACATTGAAGCTCCCCAGCAAGATGGCCAGGAAAAAGAAACTGAGGGTTAGTATGCCTTTCCGTTTCTTGAACATGATAGGCTTAAACTCATCTAATACCGCTAGGTGCTGATTTGTCCTGATATACTCTAGGCGCTCGGCGGGGCCCTGCACCAACAGCATGTCACCCAACTGCAACTGCACATCGCCAATCTTGGTTCTGATGGTTTCGCCTTGCCGGGATACCGCCAGTACCACCAACCCGAAGCGGCGCTGAAACTCAACTTGCTTTATGGAGTTTTTGAGGAGATCAGATTTGCCGGTGATCAGGATCTCGGCCAACCGGATGTCACCTCCCACCAGATCGTCCTCCACGATCACATCTGCCAGAATCTGGATTCCCTTGGTTTCTTTTACTTTGATGAGGTCGCCCATTTCCCCTTCCACCAATAGCACATCGCTGGGTCTGATACGGGTTCGGTAATCGGGAAGGAAATTCTCCTTGTTCCGGATAATGTTCAGAATCCGGAAACCCATCTTTGAAAGGTCAGAAGTGAACGCCACCTGCCCAATCAAAGGGGAGTCTTCCTGCACCACAATCTCGGTCAAGTAGGTTTTGATGTTGTACCGGGTGGTCAAGGCAATGGTGGCTGTGTTGGGCAACATGCGCTTACCAATGGTCATCATGTAGGCGATTCCTACCACAAAGATGACCAGCCCTACCGCGCTGAACTCAAAGAAACCGAAGGGTTCATACCCTGCCTTGCTCATGTATCCACTCACCGCTACGTTGGTGGAGGTTCCAATAAGGGTACAGGTGCCACCCAGGATGGAGGCGTATGCTAAGGGCATCAAGAATTTCGAACTGCTGGTACGCATCTTCTTGGCTACCCCCACAATGGGGGTAACAAAAAGGGCGGTAACGGTGGTGTTGTTCATGAACGCCGAGACCAGACCCGGGAAGAACATAATGGAGAACAGCAGGGTATTGGGCCGGTGCCCGGCATGGCGCATGAGCCAGTTGACCAGAAAGTCCAGAATACCCGTGTCTTCCAGCGCCGTTCCTATCACGAAAATAGAAGCCAGGATAATGATGAAATCACTACTAAACCCCGAGAAAGCTTCTTCTGGCGTGATGATTTTAAAACTGGTTAAGATAATCAACAGGATGATGGTGACTATATCAACGGAGAGCTTTTCTGAGGCGAAAAGCGCGACAGCAGCCAGAAGTAAGAAGAGAACTAAAGCTATCTCCATAGGGGCAGCGCGAGATTAAACGTGAATGTCGGTTTCTTTGGGGAACGGTAAGAAAGGCCAGTAATAAGCTTATTCTAATTCGTGTCTTGTACTGCTAGAGGGGCTAAAAGGTTCAGGAATAAAATAAAGGGGATTTTGGCTTGTTTTCAGAGAAAAAGCCTAAGAACGCACTTCTTCTTCAATAGCCGCCAGAATGATGTCGCAGGCTTCGTCTATCTCCGGAAAGGTGATGGTGAGGGGAGGGGCAATGCGCATGGATTTATCGCAGAACAGAAACCAGTCGGTAAGGGCGCCTTTCAGGATGGCTTTGTCAATGATAGGTTTTACGACTTCAAAAGACGCAAACTCCACCGCCATCATCAAGCCCAGGTTCCTGATTTCACTAATGGCGGGGTGCACCAAGCGTTCTTTGAACCGAGCGGCCTTGGCGGGTACTTGCGTCAATAAGCCTTCTTCCTGGATTACCTGCAGGGTAGCCAGGGAAGCCGCACAGGAAACCGGATGCCCGCCAAAGGTGGTGATGTGGCCCAGCATAGGGTCATTCTTCAACGAGTGCATGATTTCTTGGCGGGAAATAAAGGCGCCAATGGGCATGCCGCCGCCCATGCCTTTGGCACAGGTAAGGATATCGGGCACTACGTTAAACTGTTCAAAAGCCCAGAAAGTACCGGTCCGGCCAAAACCGCTTTGGATCTCGTCCAGGATGAGCAAGGCGCCCACCTCGCGGCACCGCTGTTGCAACGCTTGAAGGTATTCCACGGTGGGCACCCTTACCCCGGCTTCTCCCTGTACCGTCTCCAAAATAACGGCGGCGGTGCGGGACGTGATTTGGGCCAGATCTTCCGCTTGGTTGTGGCGGATGTGACGTACATCGGGGAGCAGAGGCCGGAACGCCCGCTTAAAGCTTTCTGATCCGTTCAAGGACAAGGAACCTTGGGTGGAGCCATGGTACGCATTCTCAAAAGCCACCAACTCAGTACGGCCCGTGAACCGCTTAGCCAACTTGCAGGCACCTTCTACGGCTTCACTACCCGAGGAAACAAAATACACGTTGTCCAGGCCTGCCGGAAGGGTTTGCGCCAAGGCATGGGCCAACCGGGCAGGTGGGGCCTGCACAATCTCGCCGTACACCATCAAATGCAGGTACTTGTCTAACTGCTCCTGAATGGCCTGTAAAACCCTTGGGTGCCGATGCCCCACATTGCTCACGCCAATCCCCGAGATCAAATCCAAATACTGCTCCCCTGTAGGTCCGTACATGTAAACGCCCTCGGCCCGCTCAACCTCTAAAAGCAAAGGGAAATCTGTGGTCTGGGCTTGGTGTTGAAGGAAAAGCTGGCGGGGAGAAAGCATATTATTTGAATTTTAGTCAGCCGCAAAGATACGAAGATTGCTGGTAGGCGCGGGGTCTTCAAGGAAGATCAGCTGAAAGCAGGGAATAACCAGTTTAAAGAAGAATACTTATCCTTCTTCGCTCACCTCCAACAGTGGAGCTGTGTTCAACATGGCGACGATATGGCCGTAATTACAGGAATGTTTTCCCTACGGGGACAGAGGCAACCCCCTTTCACAAACACCATAAAGGAGGGTGAGTAAGCGGTTCCACATAATTTCTAGGGGCACTTTCCTCAAAACACCTTTAAAACAAAAAGGGAGGCGCAAGCCTCCCTCTCTACACTAAAACCATTTCTTTATTTGCTGGCAGTTTGCAAACGCTCCAACAGGAGCTTTGTGAACTCCCGCTCGGCGCGGTAAAACAAGGCTAACTGTTTTGGGCTGATGATGCGCAGGTATTTGTCCATGTACTCTCTTTCCAGATCCAATTCGCGTTGCCGAAGGTTCAGGCGGGCCTCTAATCCTGCCTGAATCTGCTCCTCAGAAAGGGCGTTTAGGTTCTGCTCTTTGTAAGGACGGCTTTTCTGGCGGAGTTCGTTTCGGCGGCGGTCATGTTCCTGGTAAACGGGCCAGAAACGCTGTGCCTGATCACCAGTGAGGTTTACCTTATCCGTGATGAAGGCGATCTTGGCGGTCTCAATCTTTTCTATGCGTGCCTTGCGTTCTTCGGGCGTCTCTTTTTTCTGGCCCTGCCCGTAGGAAATCGATCCTACCAAAAGCATCAGAAACAGAAACAGCAACTTTATACTCTTCATTCTACTTCTTTTATTGATTCTCCAACTCTTCTTCCAACAACTCCTTTGTTTGCTCTTCACTTATGTCTGAGTTCCTGACATCCAGAAACTCCAGAGACTGGTTTGGTTTGACGGCAGGAACCTCAGCCAGGTCAGCGGTTTCCAAGTCTTCGTGGTTCACCAGATACTGGTAAATGTCTTTCTGCGAGATCTGGGCCATTACCATGTTTGGGGCAGGGGTCGCGTCAAAGTACTGCGTGGCCAGGAAAGACAAGGCAAACACTACCCCCAGGGAAGCACCAGCTACGGCGGTCCTTAGCTGCCAGAACCAAGAAACCGGAGAGGCCGTCTTTGCTGAGGCATAAGCCGTTCGCTGCATAATGCGGGTAGGCAAGGCATCAAAATAATGCTCCGGTACCTTAAACCCCGGATCTTTGGGTAAATCTGCCATATCAAACTCCTGTTTCCTTTCCATCTGTTTCTTAGATGCGTTAAGAGGCCTGTGGTTTAATCTTTTTTTAAATATTCTTCAATTTTTTTTACAGCGATGTGGTAAGAGGCCTTAAGCGCTCCCACCGAGGTACCCAGGATCTCAGAGATTTCCTCGTACTTCATCTCATCAAAGTATTTCATGTTGAAGACCAGCCGTTGCTTGTCGGGCAGACGCAGAAGTGCCTTCTGGAGTTTCAGTTGGATCTCGTCGCCGGTGAGGGTATCCGTGGAATCCAGCTTCTCGGAGAGCTCGGCGGCCACGTCGTGGATGGGCAGAAAGAAGCGTTTCTTTTTAGCGCTCAGGAAGTTGAGGCACTCGTTGGTGGCAATGCGGTAGATCCAGGTGTAGAGCTGAGAATCTTTCCGGAAATTTTCCAGGTGCGTCCATACTTTCACGAACACCTCCTGGGTAAGGTCATCGGCATCGTCATGGTCAATGACCATTTTGCGTACGTGCCAGTACACCTTTTGCTGGTACTTGCGCACCAGCTGGTTAAATGCCAGATTTCTTGAATCTGGGTGCTGAAATTTTTCTAATATTTCTTTGTCTTCCAAAGAATTCTAAAGATTGTTTATTGCTGATGGATTGACTCTGATGGTGTTGATGGGGCCTCCTTTCTGTTTCAGACTATATTTCTAAAAACAGAGCCTGAAACAGAAAGGAGAACTGTTGCTATTATAATAAGACTTTTGATCGCTCCATCATGTTTTGGGTAAGAGCCCAACCATCAGCAATAAACAATTCATGATTACTTACGGGCCATTACCCGCTGAACGGCGGCCACAATGCTTTGCTCGTTCAAACCATACTTCTCCATCAACTGTTCCGGAGTGCCGCTCTCCCCGAAGGTGTCGTTCACAGCCACAAACTCTTGTGGGGTAGGCAACTGCTGGGCCAACACGCGGGCCACTGACTCGCCTAGGCCACCCATATAGTTATGCTCCTCGGCGGTCACCACGCAACCTGTCTTGCGCACAGAGGCTAAAATGGCTTCTGTATCTAACGGCTTAATGGTGTGAATATTGATGATCTCGGCGTCAATGCCTTGCTCTGATAACAGCTTACCGGCCAGAATCGCTTTCCAAACCAAATGCCCGGTGGCAAGGATGGTCACGTCTTTACCTTCATTCAACATCAGGGCTTTGCCAATTTCAAATTTCTGATCGGCAGGGGTGAAGTTAGGCACTACCGGACGGCCAAAGCGCAAATACACCGGACCTTCGTATTCGGCAATAGCGATGGTGGCGGCTTTGGTTTGGTTGAAGTCACAAGGGTTGATCACCGTCATGTGCGGCAACATTTTCATCATGCCCAAATCTTCCAGGATCTGGTGCGTGGCGCCGTCTTCCCCCAGCGTCAAACCCGCATGGGAAGCGCAGATCTTTACGTTCTTGCTGGAATACGCCACACTCTGACGGATTTGGTCATACACACGGCCCGTAGAGAAGTTAGCGAACGTACCAGTGAACGGGATCTTACCGCCAATAGTCATCCCCGCGGCCAGACCAATCATGTTGGCTTCGGCAATCCCTACTTGGAAAAAGCGCTCGGGAAACTCCTTTATAAAATCGCCCATCTTAAGGGAGCCCACCAGGTCGGCGCAAAGGGCTACCACGTTAGGATTCGTGCGGCCAAGTTCCAATAGGCCCGCCCCGAAACCGGAGCGAGTATCTTTAGATTCTGAGTATGGGAAGTCCTTCATCTTAATTGAAAAGTTTTATCGTAGTCGTTAAATTCGATTGAATACTGAAATTCTTTACATCTGTAAAGCGGCTTCCTTTAGCCGATTTGATTCTGTACACCACCCGGTAACGGCCCGGCTGTAAAGGTACACTTATCTTACTGCTGCCCTCGGGCAGATTCCAGAGCCATTCCTGGGTGCCGTCGTTCTTAATCAAGTACAGACTGCCGTAGCCTTTCAGGTCCTGGGTGATGTTAAGGGCACCCGGGGGCGGGAAGGTGATTTCGGTGGCTTGACCTTGTTTAATGGTGACGGTTCTTTTGATGCGCGGCAAGGTCAATAGCTCTACCTCATAAGTGCCCACCAAGTATTTGTGCTGACTGGGAAATCGTTGGGTCTGCAGAAATTCCTCATCGCCTTTGGCCCTGACCAAAGCTGTCATGGAGCCGTAGGAAGTGGGTGCGTCTTGCCGCAGGTACAAATAACCCTGAGGAGCTTTTACTTTGAATACATTGTGCTGACCGGGTTTAATGTCCAGGTTTCGCAACTGTACAGCCGGCAGAGTGTTAACTACCAAATTATAGGAAAGCAGAGCGTCTATTTCCAGCATGTCAGGTTTGCCCGCGGCATCCAGGTAGTGCACAAAGTTATACTCCGGCTGACCCGTCACGTTGTTCAGGAAAGTCATGTTCACGTTGGTTTCGACCGGCCTGCCTGCTTCATCTGTCAACTCCACCGATACGGTCGTTTTCTTCAGGGCGATTTTTATTACATTGTCCAGCACCTGTTGAAAGGTCTTGATGTCTGAGGCATTGTAATACTGGCCCATGCAGCCAAACTGCTGCGCATATCCCGGGTCATCGCCCAAGCCAATGATAAAAGGCTTCAAGAATACCCGCTTTTTCTGCAGAGCCAGCGAGGTAGCACAGGGATCTCCGCCGCAGCTTTCCAGGCCGTCGGTGATGATGATGATGACGTTACGCGAGTTAGGGTCCTTGGGAAAGTCATTCGCCGATTGCTCCAGGGAATACGTGATAGGGGTATTTCCTTTGGGCACAATCTGCTGCAGCTTTTTCTTGATGTTTCCGGCATTATGGGCCGCAAACGGAACCTCCAGTTTGGTGTCTTTGCAATTCTTGAGGTTTACCGGGGTTTGGTGCCCGTAAACACGCAAGGCAATCTCCAGGTTGGCGTAGGTGTCCAAGGAATCGGCCATACGGGCGAGCATGGTTTTGGCCACTGCCCATCGTTGGCTGGCTTCCCATTTGGCCAGCATAGAGCCGGAGGCATCCAACAAGAACAACAAGCGGGTTTTCTTGGGCGGCGGGGCAGGGGCGTTTTGCGCAGCAGCAGGCAGGGCCAGCAAACCTCCTAACAAGAGGCAGACACACCACAGGCAAACAGAACGCACCAGTTTCATACCGCAGAAGAAAATAGGGGCAGGCACGTCAAAGCCTGCCGGTTGAGGTCAATTAATAGTCGTTGAGGGTTTCTTTGAGCTGAACCAGGGCTTGCTCTAACTGGGCGTCATTTGGCGCCACGCCGTGCCATTTGTGCGAGCCCATCATGAAGTCAACGCCGTAGCCCATTTGGGTATTCATGAGAATGCAGATGGGTTGTCCCTGGCCTGTCAAAGCTTTGGCTTCATCCAGCACCGGAATCAGGCTGGCAAAGTTGTTTCCGTTATCGCAGTTCAGCACTTTCCAGCCGAAGGCCTCAAACTTGGCCCGAAGGTTTCCTAAGCTCATCACCGCGTCTACCGGACCGTCAATCTGCTGGCCATTGTAGTCTACTGTCCAGATGAAGTTGTCTACCTTGTGGTGGGCGGCGTACATGGCGGCTTCCCAGATCTGGCCTTCCTCCAACTCACCATCGCCGGTTAACACGTACACCAATTTATCGTCTCCGTTCAGCTTTTTCACCTGGGCGGCGCCAATGGCTACCGATGGACCTTGACCCAGTGAACCAGACGCGATTCTGATGCCCGGTAAATGCTCCTCGGTAGCCGGGTGCCCCTGTAAACGGGAGTTCAGCTTCCGGAACGTGGCTAATTCCTTAGGGTCAAAGTAACCGGCTCTGGCCAGTGTGCTGTACCATACTGGTGATATGTGCCCATTGGACAGGAAGAACAGGTCTTCGCCGATGCCGTTCATATCAAACTCGGGCTTGTGGGTCATCTGCCGAAAATACAGCGACACCAGAAATTCGGTACAGCCCAGTGAGCCGCCCGGGTGCCCTGAGTTTACAGCATGCACCATGCGCACGATGTCGCGGCGTACCTGGTGCGCCACGTTCAGCAGTTGATCCGCGTCGTAGTTGAATGGATTCATATGAATGATGTATTGATGTAAGGTTTGAAATTGGAAAAGCCGTTCTTCGGTAATATCTGCTTTTCGCCTGATTTAAGCAAAGTGCCCTGAAAACAGCAAAGGGCTGCCGCTCCCGTTTAAGGAGTGGCAGCCCTTGAATATTACTTCAGCAACTGGGCTGTATGGTTCTTGGTGTCTACCTTAGTGATGATGTCTTCAATGGTACCTTCCTCATCTATCACGAAGGTGTAGCGCATGGTGCCCATGTATTTACGGCCGTACATGCTTTTCTCCTGCCACACGCCGTATTTCTCCACAATCTCGTGCTCGGTATCGGCTAACAGCGGGAAAGGCAGGTCAAACTTCTGGATGAACTTCTGGTGCGATTTTTCATCGTCTACGCTTACCCCTAACACCACGTAACCTTTAGCCAGCAGGGCATCATAGTTGTCACGCAGGTTACAGGCCTGGGCGGTACAACCGGGCGTGTCGTCTTTAGGGTAGAAGTAAAGGACTACTTTCTTCCCTTTGAAATCACTCATTTTCACCGGCGCACCGTTCTGGTCTTTCACCTCAAAATCTGGGGCCGCATCACCTATTTGTAGCATGCTTTTTATTGTTAATTGTTTGTTGTTGATTGTTGTTTGCTCAGTTTACGAAAGCAGGCTTTGGAGCTGGTTTCTGAAAAAAGCCCCTAAATGGCTTCTGCTCTTAAATGACTTTGAGGGTCTTTGTTTAGAAAACAATCAGCAACCAACAATCAGCAATATTAAATTTTTGTGGTGTAAACCGCTTCGTTGCCCATAGCATCTTTCACGCGCAAAACCACCTCTCCGGCCAAAGGTACAGTTTTATCTAACTTCTCTGAGGTGAGGGTAGAGGTTTTGTGCTCCCACTTGAGCAACAGCCATTGGCCATTGACCTCGCAGTTCCAGGAAGAGATGCCTGACAGGTTATCCCAGATTCTGAAACTGATCTGGTTTGCCGATTTGCTGTTAAGCTTGATGGTAGGAGCCACGGTGTCGGTCAGGACTTTGAACTTGCCCAAGTCTCGAGCGCTAAACGTGATGGCGTCTCCGTTCCAGGTGCCGCCCAGGAAACCAGCTCCTTTTCCCCAGCCCAATGCATAAACAGCAGCTTTAGATTTATCAACCGGCAACTTAGCGGGCCTAATGGTCACTTTAGCCGGCTGGAAAAGCGTTACCAAGGGGTTGTTGATGCTGAAAACATCTTGCGCATCGCGGTTGGTTTGCAGGATAAGGGTATCATACAAAGAGTTTTCCCGGAAGGTGATGTCCATGTAACGGTTGGAGTACAAATACTCTGTGCCCGGAGGTACCAGGTGGTTAAACGGAAACCGTACGCGGGTACCAGTCACCTCAGCAGAATCTGGCAAACCTCCAATCATATTGTACAGGTACACCGATCCGGCCTTTGTCGTGTAAGACGGAATTACGGCATACTTGTAATTGCCAATGTACAGATCCAGGTTTCGGGCTTCTTTGGCGGTATCGGCAACGGTGATCTTCAGGAAGCTTTCCATCACCTCGTGCCCGATCTTAGGTTTGGTTACCTGCGGGGTGCCCATGGCTTTGTAGGCAGAGCTCTCTCCTTTGATAAAGAAGCGCAGTTGGGAGATGTTCTTGTTAGAGTCAAACAGGTCGGCTACTACCTCATACACTTTGCCTTCCTCTACCCTAAAACGGCCTCGGTTATGGTCTATTTCGTAAATGGGCAGCGTGTTGCCATCGGCTACGTACAGGCGCTGGAACGCGCGGTTATTGATCTTAAGAACCGGGAAGTTGATGTGCGCTGAAACCTGGCGTTGCTTTTCAAAGGGTATGCCGTCAATGTTGTGCCGGTATATGGTTTCGCCGTTAATTTTGAGCTCCATGGCCTGCACCCCGTTGGTGTTAGCGGCCCCGTTGTACTGGTCAATGGCTTGAATCTCCAGTCCCAAGAGACCAGAGGCCGAAAGGGTATCAGCAATGGTATAGGTGGAGCCCTGCTTCACCGGCGTGAACTCGCGGCGCGTGAATTCTCCTTTTACCCGCGCGTCAATGCTCTGTGGGATCAAGGCAAAGTTATAGACGGTAGGAGGGATCTGGTCTACAATCTCGGCAAAGCCGTACCGCAAGGGGTTAAGCAGGTTGTCTTTGGCATCGCGCACCTCAAAGTGGAGGTGGGGCCCGCCGGAACCGCCCGTATTACCAGAGTACGCTATGATGTCGCCTTTCTTCACCGGGAATTGCGACTCGTTGAAAAACGCCTCTACATCAAAATCCTTTTTCTGGTACTGCAAGGCCAGCATGTGGTCTCCCAAGGCCGGGGCAAAATGGTGCAAGTGGGCGTAGGTGGTCACCAAACCGTTGGGGTGGGTGATGTACACCAGATTGCCGTAACCATAGCTGGAGATTTTTACGCGCGAAATGTAGCCATCTCCGGCGGCATACACCGGCAGACCTATCTTGCCTTCGGTTTTGATGTCAATGCCGCCGTGGAAGTGGTTTGGTCGTATTTCACCCATGCTCCCAGATAGAAAGTTCTGGGTGCCGGGTTTGATAGGGAACGCAAACGGATTGGCGGTAAAAGGAGCTGGGGGAGTAGGTTGGGCTTGTGCCATGGCTGCTCCGCCGGTTCCCAAAAGAAATGCTACTAGGTAATGACGTACGCTACTTAACTTCAAAATTCAATAGGTTTTTGTCTTCAATGAACGCCTCAAGTCTGTCTCCTATTTTAACCGGGCCCACGCCTGCTGGCGTTCCCGTGAAAATCAAGTCGCCTTTCTTAAGCGTGATGAACCGGGACATATACGCCAGAATCGCGCCGAAGTCATGAATCATCATGCCTGAATTTCCCTGCTGCTTCAACTCGCCGTTCAGCTTCAGGCTGAAGTTGATGTTGTCAAACGCCGGGAACTCTTCTACCGGTAAAAAGTCGGAAATAGGGGCAGAGCCGTTAAAGCCCTTGGCCAGGGTCCAGGGCAGGCCTTTCGTTTTTGCCTTCGTTTGCAAATCGCGGGCGGTAAAATCAATGCCTATGCCAATGGCGTCAAAATACTTGGCCGCGAACTTGGGTTGAATGTTCTTGCCTTCCTTGCTGATGCGCAGCACCAACTCCACCTCGTAATGAATATCCGTGCTGTAATCTGGGAAGTAGAAAGGTTCGTTGTTGCGCAGAACGGCGGTATCTGGTTTAAAGAAAATCACGGGCTCGTCTGGTACCTCGTTTTTCAGCTCAGCAATATGTTCGGCGTAATTACGACCAATGGCAAGTATTTTCATGAGGAAATTTTTTGTTTTCAAAGATAGGACATTCTCCCTGCCGCCTCAAGCCTGTCAAAAAGACTTCCTCAAAAATAAAATTGGCATGGAATTGTATGTGGGAATAAACATAGATTTGCCCCGGATTTCTGAGCGGCTATCACTTTGTCTCTTTTTCTCCGTATAGGTCATCGTTCCTATGCAGAGGGCAGCGCCGGAGCAGGATCTATTTTGTATTACCTTAATCTATCTATGAAAATGAGCATGTTTAGAAATGCACTTCTCTCGTTGGCGGTTCTGCTGATGGTAGGGTGTACCACCGTTCCTATCACCGGCCGCCGGCAAGTATCGCTGGTGGGTGACCAGGAAGTGATCCAGATGTCTTTCCAGGCCTACAATGACCTGTTGAAACAAAGCAAATTGTCTTCTAATGCCTCGCAAACCGCTATGGTGAAACGAGTAGGCCAGCGTATCCAAGGCGCCGTAGAAACCTTCATGCGCCAACAAGGAGCTTCGGCGCAGCTTGAAGGATACCAGTGGGAGTTCAACCTGATCCAGGATGACAAACAACAGAATGCCTTTGCCATGGCCGGAGGTAAAACTGCTGTGTACACCGGCTTGCTGCCCATCACCCAGAACGAGACCGGATTAGCGGTAGTGATGGGCCACGAAATTGCCCACGCTATTGCCAAGCATTCTAATGAGCGCATCAGTCAGCAGTTGTTAGCCCAATACGGGGGCGCTACTTTGGGATCTTTGAGCGGAGGAGCTTCTTCTCAGGTGATCAATGCGGCCTACGGTATTGGCGCGCAAGGTGTTCTTTTAAAGTGGGGTCGTACCCAAGAATCTGAAGCCGACCGTTTAGGCTTGATCTTTATGGCCATGGCCGGATACAACCCCGAAGCCGCGCTTTCCTTCTGGGAAAGAATGGCTGCCTCCAGCAACGGGCAATCACCACCTGAACTGCTGAGCACGCACCCTTCCAACGAGACTAGGATTGCGGATATCCAGAAGAACCTACCAGAAGCCAGAAAATACTACAAAGCCCGCTAGGCCATGAAAGCAAGAACAAAGTGGTTTATCTTCAGTACCGTTCTGATTGCCTTGTTACTGAAATCTGACAAAGCAAAGTAGGAACCCCTTGATACTCCTAAACAGAAAGGCCTCTTTCATCTGAAAGAGGCCTTTCTGTTTCTTGGCGGTTTTCAATAAAACGGCCCTTAACGGATTGCTAGAGTCTTATAAGCTGATTCTGATCACAGTTTCAAAGCTGTCTGCTGCAAAGCACCTCTAAGCTTGATGCGGGTCAGCACCTTCTTGGTGTAAAGCGGGAAGTCGCCTTTCATCATCCAGTCATAGTAGCTGGGTTCTTTCTTCAGCACATCTTCCACTGACACGTTCTTATGCTTCCCGAAATTAAAGACCTCTACACCGTTACTGTTGTACACAATGCGGCCAGAGAGGTCAGCGGTTTTCTGGAAGGTGAATTTGTGCAGGGCCTGCATGTCGTTCTGCACTGGGAATATGGCCTGGTCTTCGGCTCCGGGGAGAGGCACCTGGTCATACATTTCCACTTGTGATTTCAAAATTTCGTAGGTGGCAATGGTGTCCGCCTCGGCGGAGTGGGCGTTCTCCAGCGGTTTGTTGCAGTAGAACTTGTAAGCCGCTGAGAGGGTGCGCTGTTCCATCATGTGGAAGATGCGGCACACGTCTACAATGGAGCGGTTCTCAATGTCAAAGTCAATGTCTACGCGCAGAAACTCCTCGGCCAGCAAGGGAATGTCAAACTTGATGAGGTTAAAACCGCCCAGATCACAGCCTTTCAGAAATTCATCCAACGACCGAGCCAGCTTGGCGAAGGTAGGGCAATCAGCCACGTCATCGTCGTAGATTTTGTGAATCATGCTGGACTCAATGGGAATAGGAATGGTGGGGTTGACACGCGTGGTCTTGAGGATTTCCTCACCGTTAGGCATCACCTTGAGCATGCTTATTTCCACGATTCGGTCGCGGCAGATGTCCACTCCCGTGGTTTCCAGGTCAAAGAAGACAATGGGTTTGCGCAGATGTAATTTCATTGACTTGGTTTAAGAAGCGGTGATGGTATCTGCCAGTTTCTGCAAGTCCAGGTTCCCGAAGTTGCCAGATGTCATCATGAGCAGGTTTTTGTCTTTCCAGTTGTTGCTGAGCAGAAACTCCTGCAGGGCCTGGTTATCGGTGTACACTTCTATTCCTTCATCGCCGAAGGCCGCCTTTAAATCCTGTGGGTCCAGCGGAGGCATGCGCTTGTGTTCCAAGGTCTTCGGGTTAAAGTAGACAATCTTCACGTCTGGTGACAGGAACGTGCCTTTGTATTGCGGAAGAAAGTCTTTATTCAAACTGCTGAAGGTGTGCAGCTCCAGGCAGGCAATCAGCTGGCGGTCTGGGAATTGCTTTTTCAGTGCCTCAGACGTGGCTTTCAGCTTAGACGGTGCGTGCGCGAAATCTTTGTAGACCAGTGTGTGCTCGTTCTCACCTATTTTCTCCAGACGGCGGGCGGCTCCTTTGAAGGTAGCCAATGCCTCATAGAATGCCTGTCCTTTAATACCGATTTGCTTGCAGACTTCTTTGGCTGCGCTGATGTTGCGCAGGTTGTGCTCACCGAATAATTGGATTTCTACATCATCCTTTTTGGTTTTGAGCACGGTTTTGCCGCTTTTCTTGATTTTGTGCTCGTGGATGGTGTACCCAATATAATTCACGTCTGAGTTGTTGGGCACGCATACTTCCTGCACCTGCTCATCGTCCTGGTTGTAAATAAGGGTGCCTGCTTTTGGCGTCATGTCCACGAAAATGCGGAACTGCTCGCGGTAATTTTCCTCCGTGGGGAACACGTTGATGTGGTCCCACGATATACCGCTGATCACGCCAATGTGGTGGTGGTACTTATGGATCTTGGGCACGCGCTGAATAGGGGAGGACAGGTACTCATCGCCTTCAATGATAATGATAGGAGCGTCCTCGGTGAGTTTCACCATCAGGTCAAAGCCTTCCAGCTGGGCACCTACTGCATAGTCAAACTGGCGGTTATGGTATTTCAGTACGTGCAGGATGATAGACGTGATGGACGTCTTTCCATGGCTGCCCGCAATCACAATGCGCTGCTTGTTCTTTGACTGCTCGTAGATGAACTCGGGGAAAGAGAAAATAGGAATGTTGTGTTCCTGGGCGTAGAGCAGCTCGGGGTTATCCGGGCGGGCGTGCATGCCCACAATCACGGCATCAGGGCGGGAATGAAGCTTTTCGGGGAACCAGCCTTCTGCTTCGGGGAGTAACCCTTCGGCTGCTAATCGGCCTTTGGCCGGTTCAAAAATCTCATCGTCTGAGCCTGTTACTTTCAGGCCTTTCCGGTGCAATGCCAGGGCGAGGTTATGCATAATGCTACCTCCGATGGCAATCATGTGAATGTGTTGATACGCCTCTGTACTCATGTAGTCTCAATCAAAGAGAGCAAATGTAGTGATTTTAGAATACGACCTTCTACGAGACCCGCAACCGATTTGTGGATATCTCCCATGAAATTTGTGGATTACTCTTCCGGTGATGTCAGCCGAAGTCCCAATGAATAGCGCCAACAGTTCAAAAATGCGCCTCTGTGCGCCTCTGGTTTAGGTGTGGTTTCACAAAAAAAGCCTTTAAACGGAAGCGTAGCTATTGTGCAAACTGCTGCAAAATAAATCATGCAGATAACTTGTATTGAGTATATTGCTTTAAGCACAGGTAATTTCTTCAAATTCCTTTTCTGTCCTCTAGTGGCATTGACCTAAAGAAAATCAGCGAGATAGGTTTCTGGTCAGGCATTCTGCTTTTGGAGTGTGGATATGTAGGTCTTTTTTGTGGATTACCGGAAGCCTGAACTTAGTTACATTTGCTTTTATGGAGGAGATGAAATTAAAAGCGACGCGAGGTAAGGCTGCCTGGAACCCCAAGCAGACCGTATCTCCGGGAATGGGAAAGCTTCCGCCGCAGGCGTTGGAGCTGGAAGAGGCGGTATTGGGTGCGCTCATGTTGGAGAAAGACGCCCTTACGGCCGTAATTGACTTATTAAAACCCCAAAGTTTTTACAAAGACGCGCATCAGCGCATATTTAAAGCGATTCTGGCTTTGTTTGACAAATCAGAGCCGATCGATATTTTGACAGTTACACAGGAACTGCGCGAGCAGGGGGAACTGGAGTTTGTGGGCGGTGCCTTTTACGTGACGCAGCTCACGACCCGCATCAACTCAGCGGCGAACATTGAGTTTCACGCTCGTATCATCACGGAGGCCGCCATCAAGCGCGACCTCATCAGTATTTCTTCTGAAGTATTAGGCCGCGCCTACGAAGACACCACCGACGTATTCGACCTGCTGGACTCCACCGAGGCTAAACTGTTTGAGGTGTCTGAAAGCAACATCCGGAAGAACTTTGATGACATGCAGTCGTTGATGCACAAAGCCATCAAAGAACTGGAAGCGAAGAAAAGCCAGAAAGAAGGCTTGACCGGGGTACCTAGTGGCTTCAATGCCTTGGACCGTGTAACCTCTGGCTGGCAGCCTTCTGACTTAGTCATCCTTGCCGCCCGTCCAGCGATGGGAAAGACGGCGTTCGTGGTTTCGGCCATGCGGAACGCCGCCGTGGATTTCAACAAAGGCGTGGCGATCTTCTCTCTGGAGATGTCGTCCATTCAGTTGGTTAACCGTCTTATCTCGGCCGAGGCTGAGCTGGAAGGGGAGAAGATCAAAAAAGGTAACCTCGCCGACTACGAGTGGGCGCAGCTGAACCACAAAATTTCCCGTCTAAGCCAGGCGCCTATTTTCATTGACGACACCCCGGGTCTTTCTATCAGGGAGCTTCGGACCAAATGCCGCCGTTTGAAAGCTCAGCATGACATCCAGATGGTCATCATTGACTACCTGCAGCTCATGAGCGGTAACACCGAAGGCAAAGGCGGCGGTAACCGTGAACAGGAAATTGCGTCTATCTCTCGGGCTCTGAAGCAGCTCGCCAAGGAATTGAACGTGCCGGTAATTGCGCTTTCGCAGTTGAGCCGGGCCGTGGAAACCCGAGGCGGTGACAAAAAGCCAATGCTTTCTGACTTACGTGAATCTGGGTCCATTGAGCAGGATGCGGATATGGTGGTGTTCCTGTACCGTCCGGAATACTACGGTATCACCGAGGATGAGATGGGTAACCCAACCTTAGGCGTGGGTGAGGTCATCATAGCCAAACACCGGAACGGTGAAGTGGGTAGCGTTTTCCTAAAGTTTATCGGAAAGTACACCAAATTCGGGAACCTGGAAGACGGTTTCGGCGGCGGTGGCAGCATAGACAGTGGCGGCGGATTCCCGACCTCCGACTTCGACGGACCACCGGCGGGCGGCGGCCCAAGTACCATTCGGTTAGGCAGCAAAATGAATGATGGTGGCGGATTCCCTGCTTCTTCGTTTGACGATGCGCCTCCGTTTTAAAGCTTTTTTGGAGAAATCAGGCATAAAAGGCCGCTTCTGTTTAGGAGCGGCCTTTTCGTTTTACCTCTTGTTTTGAAGAATCTAGCCTAAAACAAGTTTGATAGTGTATATTAGAAACTCTTAATATTCCGTTGAGGGTGAAACTACCAATTTCCTTGCCCACCTATCATTAGTATCTATAAACAAACTTATTCTTTAGTAAACCTTCATGAAAAGAATCGCCTACACTATTTTACTTGCTTCATTATCATGGTCTTGCACCAAAGAAGTTCAACAGGCGGCAGAAATTTTACCAGAGGAGAAGGTTTATTTGGCAAGCATCGAAAGCAAAATACAGCAGTACCGGGAAGACTCTCAAAAATATTGGGACAGGAGTGATGCAGAGAATGCCCAAAAGTACCGCGACTCCATCAAAGCAGTCATTGTCAACACCTACCTCAAAGAACATAGCTTCACCTCTCTGAATGGTGCTGTATTTGAGACTGCCAAACAGGCCAAGCCTCTGTTCCTGCAGGTGACGGCTTCCTGGTGCGTGCCTTGCCAGGCGGAAATCCCGGCATTAAACCAGATTGCGGAGAAGTACCAAGATCAGGTAAATTTTGTCCTTTTGTTCCAGGACCCGGCAGACAGGCTTACAAACCTTTCCAAAGAATACAATTCTACCATCACCTTGGTACCTTCCAATAAGGAAGTGTCAGACCCCAATACCATTGACATTTCTGGTTTCAGGCACACCATGGGCTTTCCCAGCAACTACCTGATCACCGCTGAAAACAAGGTGGTCAACTTTAGCCAGGGAGCACAAGCCGCCAGAACTTACACAGGCGAGGACGGGAAAGAAGTCATCATCACCGTGGAAGAAGCAAACCGGCAGAACTTTGCTCGGTTAGAAGCTGAGGTCAAAGAATTGCTACACAAGTCTTCCGTAACTAACCTTTAAAACATCGCCACTTCGCGTCTAAAGAGATCACCTGAACTTTGCAACTCAAATTCTTAATACGTTTTAGCCTTGTCTTATAAAAATAGGTCTAAATCTACGGACAAAGCAGAGTAATATGACCGTAATACCGTATAGAACCGGATTGGGTGGGATCGTTATTTTCGTTTCTGCCTCCGTTGTGGTAAGTTCGTGGTAGTGTTGGCTTAGATTCATCTAATGAATACGTTTCAATTAAAGAGAGGCATCCTGCGGTTAGAGGGAGACCGGATTTTCATCAGTGGTAATCAAGCCGGTTATGTGAAAGTGCTGCACCTTCTTTCGGCCATCTGCTGGACGGCTTTTTTCTCCCTCCAAGCGCAAAAACATTACAAAACTTATCTGCTCACCCACCAATTTTACCAACTGCTTTTCACCGCCATATCGGTGGGCATTGTGCTGTTTTGGCTCTACGTGGGCTATACCAGGGGCTTGAAAGATGCAGGTCGTGACGAGATTGATGTGAAGCAGATTGTGAAAGCCCAAAAGAAACTCCGGTCCTCAGACGAGGTGCCCATGATTACCCTTTTCCTGAATGACAACCGGCGGAAAACACTTGAATTCAGCCATCTGGATGACCTTCATTTCGCTGATTCATTAGCAGGAAGGGGCGTGCTCATTGTAGAGTAGCAAAATAAGCCACTGCTTCCAGCCGTTCTTAAACTGAACTTGCTTCTAGGTACTTTTTCTAAAAAGGTACTAGAAACCAATACAGGTAGACAAAAGGTGGGGAAGCATTATTAACAACCCGCATGGGTAGGAACCTGTGGGAGTACCCTTTGATTAGGTGCTTTGAGGCAGGCAACTTTTACTTTCAGGTGATGAACGGGCCGGAGAAGATTTTCATTATGAGGAACAACTACACAAAACCATCCTTTGTTTGTAAGGTCTCGCAATGCCGGGTAAATGGCTGGGCTCTTTTCCTGTTGGCTAGTCTCTTATTAATAATTGAGGGAAGGGCCTGGGCTCAGGAAAACTTTGACACCGAGAAGCAGTTGTACTATTTTCGGGTTTGGGGACATCTGAAGTACCACCATCCTGCTTCGGCTACCGGCAAACTGAACGCCGATTCTGTTTTCCTGGCGTACCTTCCCCTGGTAGACTCCGCTAAAAACCAGAAACAGGTAAATGCCGTCTTCAAACAGTTGCTCAAAGATGTGGGCGTACCCGAGGGGCAGAAACAGGGGCCGCAGAAAGATGATCCCAAAGGCTCTTTCCTGCTCAAGAACCTGGATGACTCCTGGCGCACTAAGTCAAAGTTCCTGACTTCCCAGAACCGCAAAACGCTAAACCAGATTTTTGAACGACGCTACACCGGTGATAAGCACCATTACACCTATGTGCGCAACAATCCTTACGGCGGCACCATGCCCCATGAGCCGGAGTATGCCACTGAGACCACCGAAAATTTACCGTATCCTTTGCGTATGTTGGCCCTGGCCAAGTTCAAGGCCTTTGTAGACTATCTCTATCCATACAAGCACCTCATGGACCAGAACTGGGATGCGGTGGTTAGCCAGTACCTACCCCAGTTTGCCCAATGCCCCTCACGCGAGGAGTATGAGCGTTTACTCATGGCCGTGAATGCCAACCTAGATGACACCCAGGCATACTCTTTCTTTAGGCAACTGCACCACCGCGAAAAGCTATTTAAGAACCATTATTACCCGCCCTTTGATTACCAGGTAGCCGAAAACAAGATTGTGGTTACCGCGGTGATTGATGAGGCGCTTTGTAAACGGTCCAACATCCGCCGGGGCGATATCATTGAAGGGCTGGACAGTGTTCAGATTGCCGAGTGGGTGCGTGCCTTAGATCCGCTGTTATCCGTTTCAAACGAATCTTCTTTGTGGAGCAGGGTAGGGGAATGGGGCGATAACTTGTTGTTCCGGTCAGAGGATGCTGAGATGCAGGTGCAACTCACCCGGGCTGATAAGCCCATCACAACTACTCTCCGCTTGATGGACCCTAGCCAAGCCGCCAAGGCGAAACTCATAGACGCCTATTTTAAAAAGAAGCAAGCCGTACCGGCTAAGAAGAGTAAAGGTCTGGTGTACGCAGCCAAAGGGATTGTCCACTTTAAGATCAATGATACCTTCCGGATGATCAAAGATGAGGACTCTGAGGAAGATTACCGCCTCATGGACTCGCTCTTTACCCGCGCTATGAAAGCCAGGGGAATGATCTTTGACATGCGCGGAGAGCCCGATAACAGCGACTTCGTGTTCCATTACGTGTACAAGAAGTTTGGGAAGCAGAACCACTATTTTGCCCGCTATTTTCAGTTGAACCCTTACCAACCAGGATCTTACCGCCTGCTTACCCAACCAGAAGTCTATTACCCCACTGAGATTACCCCGGATGAAGCCACTTACCCGGGCAAGGTGGTCATTCTGGTGAACGGCACCACGCAAACCATTGGAGAGTGGCATACCATGAGCCTGCAGCGTCTTTTCCCGGGCAGCATCACCATGGGGGAGCAAACCGCGGGTGCCGATGGTGACGTGAAAAGGATAGTGCTTCCGGGCAAGTATGTGGTGGCGCTTTCTGGTAACGGAATCTTTTACCCCAACAATGCGGTTACCCAACGCTTGGGCGTGCAGCTGGACGAGGTGGTACGACCCACCATTAAAGGTGTACTCTCCAAAAAAGACGAACTGCTGGAGAAGGCTATTGAAACCATTGGCGCAGAGGAAGAGAAAGTACAGACCAAGAAGGCAGAGCCTAAGAAAGCAGAAACCAAAAAGGCGCAGGCAAAAAAGTAGTCTGGCTTTTCATTTTATCTACCCTGCGGGTGTATCGGTTTGCTTCGTTGAAAGCACATCCGGTACACCCGCAGTTTTTTAACTCATAAAAAAGACCTCTTTCTAGGTAATCTTCTCCAATGCTTTCTGATTCACTCTTCCTTTTATAAAAGAAACTACTATATTTAGTTATAAATAATATTGGTTCTTTATAATAAAAGAATCTTAACTATCCCTATATCCTTATTTCTACATGATAAACAAGCTTAAGCACACGGTAAGAGACAGAATAGTCAATGCGGTACGGCCAATGGTTGAAGGTATGGTGAAGCAGAGGCTGTTGCCCATGGATAGCAGGGTGTTGGACAACTCGTTTATCACGGGTAAATTATTGCCCTATAATACCACCTCTACTGAGTACATTGTCAAGGTAGAAAAGGATGGAAGAAGTTCTGCCTCCACTCTTCCGATTCCGCCTTTGGAGTACTGGGAGGGTTACGCTGAAACAGAGGAGGATTACTTGGCAGGCGGCCGGAAAGACATGGCTGCGATGCTTTCCATTCTGAACGAGGCCAATGAATCCCCCTTAACGCTGACGAAGGTGTTGGACTTAGGGTGCGCGGCCGGAAGGATGTTGCGGCATTACCCGGCGCTCACCGATAAAACCGAGTTATGGGGTTCTGACATCAACGCGAAATACATTAACTGGTGCCAGCAGAATTTTGATGATCCTTTTTACTTCCTCACCAATACCACCGCTCCGCATTTACCTTTTGAAGACAACTCCTTTGATTTGGTGTACTGCGGCTCGGTTTTTACCCACATCACCGATACCGCCGATGCCTGGCTTCTGGAGATAAAAAGGATTCTCCGGAAAGGAGGTTACGCCTACGTGACCATCCATGACGAGCACACGCTGGACCTCATGTTCACCAAGTACAAAGACGATCCTTTGTTTTTTTACTTTATAGACGCGGTCCAAAAGTTCTATGAGCAGCAATCGGCCGAGGAGCTGCAGAACTACGTCTACTTTACCATTTTTTCAGACCCGGCCTCTCAGATATTCTACAACCGGGAGTACCTGGTCAAAAAATGGTCCCGCTTTGCCAACATAGTGTCAGTGACTCCCGAAGCTCACGACCACCAAACGGCAATTCTGTTACAAAAGCCGTTTTAAAGGACTTTGATTAGGCAGTAATTCAGATTGAAGTTAGATTCAATTAGCTGGTTTTCTCGTTCAGCCCGTTGTTTTGGGGTGCAATTAAGTAGAAACTTTCGGCAAAGTTTTACGAGTAATTTATCTTATAACTCAAATAAAGAATACACCTATGGGGTTCTTTTCAGCAATATTAGGAAACGCCGGGGCGGTAAACCCAGAGACTTTACTCAGAGACTTTGGCAAATTGCTGGCCGAGGGGGAAGAGATAGAATTGGGGTTCAAGTTGATCAGGGATACTTTCATCTTCACTTCTAAAAGGCTGATCCTGATTGAGGTGCAGGGGCTTACTGGAAATAAGGTGGAGTACCTGTCCATCTCCTACAAAAGCATCTCAAGGTTTAGTGTTGAAACTGCCGGTACTTTTGAATTGGATGCCGAACTCAAAATCTGGGTATCTTCAGAGGCAGAGCCCAGCATCCGGAAACGCTTTAACAAATCAGTGAATGTGTACGAGGTGCAGAAAGTGCTGGCCATGCATGTGTTACGGTAGCTCCGCCACCTTCAGAAGACTATCAAAGGTTCGCCACTTCTTTTTTAGAGGTGGCGATTTGTTTTTAGGGTAGTTTCCTGGAATCAACCACAAAAGAGGCTTTTATAATTCTCTTTACCTTTGCATCGTTGGTATCAGAGCAACGAGATCCCTCTTATTTGAGTACAAACCCCAGAAATTAACTTCAACTGAGTTATGGAAAACCAAGAGAAAAAATATAATGACCTCACCCCCGAGGAAGAATACGTGATTTTGCACAAAGGCACGGAAAGGCCTTTCACCGGAAAACTGTACACTGTGAAAGAACCCGGTACCTATGTCTGCCGCCGCTGCAACGCGCCATTGTACCGTTCAGAAGATAAGTTTGAGTCACATTGCGGATGGCCCAGCTTTGATGATGAAATCCCTGGGGCGGTGACGCGCGTACCAGACGCAGATGGTCGCCGGACCGAGATCGTTTGCTCTAACTGTGGAGGCCACTTGGGCCACGTATTCCTAGGTGAGCGGTTCACCGCTAAAAACACCCGACACTGCGTTAATTCCATTTCTATGGCGTTTGTACCCGCCCAAGACAAATAATCTAAAAAAACGCGGTTGGAAGCCATTCTCTTCATGGGCCTGCAAGCATCTGGGAAGTCAACGTTTTACAAGAAGCATTTCTTTAACTCCCACGTACGCATCAGCCTGGATCTGCTGAAGACCCGCAACCGGGAGCGGCTGTTCCTGCAACTGTGCCTGAAAACAAGCGCAAAACTGGTGGTTGACAATACCAATCCCCGGAAAGAGGATAGGGCAGGGTACATCGCCCTGCTGAAAGAGCGCCGATACCAAGTGGTAGGGTATTATTTTCAAACAACCATTCAGGACGCTCTTGCCCGAAACCGTGCCCGCGAAGGAAAAGACAAAGTAAAAGACATAGCCCTGTATGACGTCCGTAATAAGCTAGAGGTCCCCTCGTTTTCAGAAGGATTTGACCGGCTGTTCAGCGTACGTATTCAGGGCGATGCTTTTGTGGTTGAAGAGTGGGTAAAGGAAGAAGGACATGTTTGAAAACCGGAAAATAGACTGGGATAAAAACGCCCAACAACAGGAGGCTGGAACCTACGTCTGCCGGCAATGTGGTTCTTCCTTGTTTTCCTCCGGGCAGAAGTTCGACTCTAAGACTGGCTTCCCTAGTTTTTGGGCCCATTTAGGCGAAAACGTACAACAACACCTGCTAGATACGTACGACCGCGACCGCATTCAATTACTTTGTCACCAATGCGGCCTCCATTTGGGTCACCTGTTTCAGGATGCCAGAACTCCCAGCCAAGTCAGGTACTGTATCAACGCCGATTCCATTCACCTGCAGAAAAAAGAATGAGTTTTGGAATCCACGCTGACAGCCTCATACTTTTAAGCAAAAAATAGGTAGCCTTGGTTTGAAAGGGAGTTTTGAGTCTTTTGTAACCTTTCCTTTTAGCCCGTTTTAGCAAAAACACCCGGGAACCACCTTGGTCAAAAAGAGGTCACCGTATGAACGGCAAATCACCTAGGCCCTTCGCCAAGAAATGGGCCAAAAGAGTTTGCTGTACCGGATAGGAGAGGCCTAGGCTTCCCATTTCCTCCATAAACTGCTCTTGCTCACCGTTGCCACCCACATATCCGTTTACCCGAGTCACTGCGGTTGAATTGTTGAAAGCCTCTTCTTTGGGGTAGATTTTCTGTAACTCCTGCAAAACCGTTGTAACCCGCCTCAATTTCCATTTCTGGTGGCGTTCCTCAGCCAGGTAAAAAGCAGAATAGGGTATTAGCTCTGTCTGTACTTTCTCCTTAAACTGGATTTCTGCTTCCTGAATGGCTTCTCGGGCCGCTTTCTCCTGATCCGGAGAATGGAAGAATAATGCTGAGGTGTACTGCCGTTTGCGGGGTTCTTTGGTAGGCGTATGATGGCCGAAGAATAACTTCAGCAACTGCTGGTAGGTCACCAGTTCTGGGTCATAGTCAAGCTGAACGGTTTCTATGTGGTCTCCGAGGATTCGGTAGGTGGGGTTTTCCGTGGTTCCCCCGGCAAAGCCGACCCGGGTTCTAATGACGCCAGGGGTAGCGCCAAACAAAGACTCTGGCCCCCAGAAACAGCCCATGGCAAACGTAGCTGTTTGGGTAGAGGAGTAGGTGAGCTTGTCTAGGGCAGGTAATTTATCTTCTTCAAAAGGGTTCATGGGTCCTTTTACGCAAAACAAGAGAAGACGTGAATGGCCCACCTAGTACACCTCCGCGTAAGGCAAACTCCGCTAAACGCATTCAAATTCCAAGTTTGAGTGAGACAATAAACCTGTTAAGTTTTGAAAGAAGGTGGCCTTTAAAACCCCTCAAACGACGTTTGGAGGCTGTTTTCTTTGTTTAATGCTGTAAACCCTACCTATTCTTTAAAATATTTTAACCAAGGTATTGCTTTTGTAAAAACACTTTCTACATTTGTAGTGTACTATGTAACTAATACAGTAAACAAGGTCGCTATGATACACATCAACAACTTGAGTTTCGGGTACAAGAAGAACAAATTGCTGTTCAATAACCTGCAGTTATCACTTACCAGAGGGCACATCTATGGTTTGCTGGGGAAAAACGGTGCCGGTAAGTCTACGTTGCTGAAGAACATCATCGGGTTGGTGTACCCAACGGCGGGTTCCTGTACCATAGACGGTGCCGATGTGTCTAAGCGTTCGCCGGAAGTGCTCGCCAACATTTACTTCCTTCCGGAGGAGGTGTACGTGCCTTCCATTACCACGGCAAGATTCATTTCTAACACCGCGCGTTTTTACCCCAAATTCAACGAGGAGCAATTCCATACATACTTGTCAGAGTTTGACGTTCCCCGCGACTCGGTATTGGACAAGCTTTCGTTTGGGCAGCAGAAAAAGGTGATGATCGCGTTTGGGTTGGCCACCAACACCGACCTGCTGATCATGGATGAACCTACCAACGGGCTTGACATTCCCTCCAAGATCCAGTTCCGGAAAATCATTGCCTCGGCGCTAACCGAAGAACGGTGCGTGATTATTTCCTCCCACCAGATCCGTGATTTGGAGAGCTTGATTGATACCTTGATCATCATGCACGACCACGAGGTAGTGGTGAACCAGGAGTTAGACAGAATTGCCGAGAAATTGGTGTTCACCACCCTAACTTCCACCGATGGCTACGAGGTATTGTATTCCGAGGAATCATTCAGAGGGAAAAATGTCATTCTGCCAAACCATGAGGGGGTGTATAGCCGGGTAGACATGGAACTTCTCTTTAACGCCGTAATTGCCGGAAACAGACCAATGCTTCACCTCTTACAAACTGAACAATATGAAAACGCAATTTAGCCTCACCCGCTTCTGGTGGTTGTTCCAAAAACACACTGCTGAGCACTTCAAATACTACCTGATGTCTGCGGCCGTCTTGATGGGGATTATGACCCTGTTTATGGGTTTTCTTATCATCGTGGAGGAAATTCCCATGAATGCAGAAAAGCAAACCTATATTTTCATTATTTTGCTTTTAGCAGCAGGTCCGATATTCACCAGCACTATTTTCTCTGACTTAGGAGATAAGAGAAAAGCCATTGCCTCCCTTACCTTGCCCGCCTCTCATTTTGAAAAGTACCTGGTAGGTTGGCTTTACTCCTATGTCATTTTTCAGGTGGTGTATATTGCCTGTTTTTACCTGGTAGCGGTCATCTTATTGCCTTTAGATGACTGGGGTGGGGAGGAGATAGAGTACATGCAACTGTATTCTCAGGAAAACGGGCAGGTATTTGCCTTAACCACTTATTTCTTGCTGCACTCATTGGCCTTGCTGGGCTCCATCTTCTTTGAGAAGTGGCAATTTATTAAAACTGCCTTACTTTTTTTCGCGTTCGGGTTGCTGTTGGTCATCCTTAATAAACCTTTCATGCAGACCATCATAGGCCGCGAACTGGATGAGGTGATCCCTTTTGCCTCCATCACTTTGTTGGAAGCCGGAGAATATTTCTCTATTGGCTTTCCTGATGAAAACGAATTTCTGGTCACCCTGGCTTTGATGGGAACGGCCGTGCTGTTGTGGGCCAGTGCCTACTTTAAGTTAAAAGAGAAACAAGTGTAGGCTAAACTAGAAAGTATGGAATTTAGAAATAATGAAGCCATTTACCTGCAGATTGCCGCGTACGTAAGCGAAAACATTTTGCTGGGCAAATGGCTGCCAGAAGATAAGATACCCTCCGTGCGAGAGCTGGCGGTAGAATTGCAGGTAAACCCCAATACTGTCATGCGCACCTTTGAATACCTCCAGAACCAAGAAGTAATTTACAACAAGAGAGGGATAGGCTTCTTTGTGACCCAAGACGGAGTTGGCAAGGTAAAGAAGCACCGCAAAGAACGCTTCATACAGCAAGATCTGCCCGAGTTCTTCCGAAATGTCTTTTTACTGGACATACCTCTGGAAGAACTGCAGGAACGCTACGAGCAATTTAAATCAGAACATTTCACCCTTAATTAGAAGATCATGAAAAAGAGTACTATCCTTATAGTGTCAGCTTTGGTCTTTTTCCTGGGCACCTTAACGGCTTTCAACTTCGTGATGAAAGCAGAATATGAAACAGGACACTACAAAGACCCCTATCATGAGTTTGTTTCACGGGATTTTACCGGGTTTGATGCCGTAGAAGTAAACGGAACCACCAGTTTAGCAGCTAGTAAAATAGCTTTAAAAATAGTACAAGGTCCATACAAGGTCAGTTTGCATAACCGGGTGCAGGACTTTGTTCAAATAAAACAAGAAGGAAATAAACTAGTGATAGAGGTCAACAAAAAAGAGAAAAATTCCTGGACCAACAATCGTCATGTGGTGTACATCTCTTGTCCTAAACTAAATGCGCTGACCACTACTACAGATTATACCATAGCCGGAAAGCCTCACCAGGATTTGTACTTTAATGACTCGTACATCTATAGAACAGTGCAGGTGGTAGGTTTTGAGCAGGACAGTCTAAAACTCACGCAGGACCATGCTACTACCGTGGAACTGATAAAAACTAAACTTGGACACCTAAATGGGATATTAGGTTTAAGCCCGGGGAGCGGCTCCAAACTTGTTATTGGTAAAGAAAACCAAATCAACTCTGCTGCACTTGACATCAAAAACAAAAGCACCTTATTCATGCATGATGTGGTGATTCCTTCTGTCTCTTACCAATTCTCTGACAGTGCCAGAGCAGAGTTTTCTGGTAAGGCTTTAGGGCTAGTAAGCCATAAGTAGTAAGAACGGGAGGGGAAGAGTTTTAATAGGTTTGTACTTTTCTCCTCCCTGCCTTATCTCAAAATTGTAATTCTTGGTTTGGTGCCCTTGCCAGGAAAACAGCACAAAACCAATATGCTTGTATTTTCCTAATCCTATTCTCTGCAGAAATTCTTGATGATATAGCCTGCCACAGGAATACTTCAACTAACAATCCCGCTAAAACCCTTTTCTATTTACTATCACCGATTAGTTTGATTTACTTCGAACGTTTTGAACCTGCTCCTTTTTGTACGGCTGCTTAGAAGCGGTTGAACCGGTAATGATGCTCAGAAACGATCCTGCCATGTTTTCGCAGGGAAGAACGTGCATGGTTAGTACTGCCTGTTAATCTTTAGACGCTGGTTTTTCGCCCACCAGTTACTTCCAGAATGTAGGGAAGTTGAAGTTTGTCACATTTTTTCCGCCTTTCATCACATTTAGTTTCCGCTAAGCAGGAGGCTCCCTATTCTTGCTTCATAAAATTTCTTCTCCCTGATCGGCATTCGGGTTAGAGTGTTTGAAATATTCAAATAGGAATGGCGCCAGAAAGGTGCCCTGAGATAGTATTGTTTTAAGTTTTCTTTTACTTAATAAAACCAGACTTATGAAAAAAGTTGTACTCATGGCTGTGGCCGGCATCCTGGTCGCGCAGCACAGTTTTGCCCAAACTCCCCAAGACAAGCCCCAAAACAGCAAACCCTCGCCGGCTGTTACCACCTCTGTACCCAAAGGCAACGGGAAAATATCTGGGGTGGTTTTAGACGGAGGAGGGCAGAAACCGATTGAATTTGCCACCATTACCTTGATTGACAAAGCCACCGGAAAAACAGTAGACGGCACCGTGTCAGACAACAAAGGAAAGTTCTCGTTGGTACGGGTGGCTCCGGGACAGTACAGCGTATCCATCAGTTTTATGGGGTATGAAACCAAGATGGTGGAGAACATCTCACTGGGCAACAAAGACGAAGCAAACGTGGGGGTTATTGCGTTGAAAACCGATGCCAAGGTACTGGATGAAGTGGCGGTAGTGGGAGATAAGCTGCTCATTGAAGACAAAGTAGACCGCATGGTATACAATGCCGAGAAAGACCTTACCAACGCAGGGGGCACGGCCAGTGATGTCCTGAAGAAAGTACCTGGGGTAACAGTAGATTTGGAGGGGAACGTGAATCTGCGCGGAAGCTCCAACTTACGGGTGCTCATCAACAACAAACCCTCGGCGGTGATGGCGGCCAGCGTGGCCGATGCCTTGCAGCAGATTCCTGCTGATCAGATCAAAAGCGTGGAGATCATCACCAACCCATCGGCTAAGTATGATGCAGAAGGCACCGCCGGAATCATCAACATCATCACCAAGAAAAACAACCTGCAGGGGATAAACGGCACCGTGAACGCCACTTATGGCAACCGCGCCAGCAACGTAAACGGCAATGTGAATTACCGAAAAGGTAAGTTTGGGGTGAACACTACCTTAGGCCGTATGTGGCGCAATAACCCCCTGGAAAGTACTAGAGAGACAAATTACACCGGGATAGAAGGCATTGATCGGTTGAGCCAAACCATGGATGGAAAACGCAACGGCGAGTTCCAGATGATCCAGTTCGGGGCCGATTACGACCTCAGCAAAAAAAGCAGCTTATCGGCGGGCTTACGGATGCAGAGCGGGGAGTTTACGTTCAAGACTTCCCAGGTCTCCACGCAGTTCCTGAACGGAGGCATTATCGCGGGAAACACCAGAAACAACCGCAGTAACTTTGACAACCTGAACTATGACCTCAACCTGGATTTTACGAGCCAATTATCAAAACCAGGCCAGGAACTCAGCGTGTTGGGCTTGTTAAGCCGCAGCAACCGAAACAACGACAACTTTGCCGATGTGCTGAACCTTGAACAGCAATTGACGCTGAAAGAGAACTACTTCAATGAGGCGTACAACGAGGAAAAGACCCTGCAGATAGATTACACCCATCCGTTCAAAAACAAGCATCAATTAGAAATGGGCGCCAAAGCCATTTTGCGTTACGCCGAGAGTGATTTCCAGTTCCTGCAAGCCAATCCGGCTATTGCGCCTTTTGTCCTGGTTCCTGACCGCACTGATGTGTTTGAATATGATCAGAACGTGGGGGCGGCATATGCTTCCTATGAGTTCAGCGTGAACAAGAAATACAACTTCAAGTTTGGTACCCGCTACGAGTACACCCACGTGCGGGGCGACTTTACCTCTACCAAGACTTCAGTGGCGCAGGATTATGACAACTTAATCCCCAGCATAGCCATCTCCCGATCTCTGAAAAACAATCAGACGTTGAAATTCAACTACACCAAACGCATTCAGCGGCCACAGTTAAGCTACCTCAATCCTTTTGAAAACCGCACGGATACGTTCAACATCCAGGTAGGAAATCCTAACCTGCAGGCCGAGATCACCAATGCCTATGAACTGGGGTACAGTACCTTTTTCAAGAACGGGTTCTCTGTGAATGCTACGTTCTACTGGAGGCAAACCAACAACTCCATTGAACCCTATACCTTACCGAACCAGGATGGGGTGAACTATACCACTTTCGCCAATATCGGCCGGAATTCAAGCTACGGGGTAAGCCTTTTCAGTAGCGCCAAGTTCCTGAAGAAAGGAAATTTGAGCGGCAACCTGAATGTCTTTTACGTAGACCTGCAAAGCGAAAACTCCTTCCTGAATGCTTCCAATTCCAGCATGATGTATAACGCCAACCTGAACCTTTCCTATGCCTTTAACAAAGGAATCAGTGCTCAGGCTTTTGGCCAGTACAATTCACCCCGAGTGACCTTACAAGGCAAAATGTATCCTTTCACCGTGTTTAACTTTGCCTTGAAAAAAGAGATTCTGAACAAGAATGCCAGCATCACGGTGGGCGTGGAAAACCCTTTCTCTGAAACCCTGAGACAGCGAAACATCTTCAGAACACCTTCGGTGGAGCAGACCAGCAACATGTACATCTATGCGCGTCAATTCAAGGTAACAGGCAGCTACAAGTTTGGGAAAGTAACCACCAAAGGCCAACCTAAACGCAAGAAGAAAATCAACAACGATGACGCTAAATCAGAAAGTGATGCCAACGCCAACTAACAGGTGTCCATTTTTACTGTTTGTGGTAGGTAACCAGAGTTTTAGGTCATCTGGCTTTTAGGATTAGTTTTATGATGATCGTCTTTATCCTGATTGGACTTTTAATGGCTAGTATGTAGAAAATAGACCTAAAACAAGGAGGCGTTTTACACGTGATTTTACTAAAGCAAAGGCAATCCATTAGGGTTGCCTTTGTTCATTTAAGAAGGCTTAGGTATTTTGCTGTTTGGGTGATCTCTGTTTGGGGTAATTCCGTTTAGAGACAAATCAACTTTGAAAGCACTTCCTGCATGACTCCTGATTACCTGTCCCTCACCATCACTCAAATCAAAGAAGAAGTACCGGGCGTAAAGACTTTGGTGTTTGGCGGGGAAGATGCCCAGAAGATCACGTATTTGCCCGGCCAATACCTCACCTTGGTGGCCCAAGGCAGACAAGAAGAAATCAGGAGATCGTACTCCATTACCTCGGCCCCGGCATTACAGGAGCCTTTGGCCATTGGAGTGAAAAGGATTGAGAATGGCTTTCTGTCGCGCAGGTTAGTGGACCAGGCCAAAGCTGGGGACACGGTGCTCACGATTGGGGCTGCCGGTTTTTTTACATTGCCTGAGGATCTTTCGCCGTACAAGCAAGTTTATTTCTGGGCTGCCGGAAGTGGCATTACGCCTATCTATGCTCTCCTGAAAACCATTCTGCATTCTCACCCTAGTATCTCTGTTGTTCTGGTGTATAGCAACCACTCGCCCGAGACCACCATTTACCTTCAGGAGTTGACGTTATTGGCGGAGCAGAACCCAGACCGTTTCCAATTGAGACTTCTGTTCAGCATTTCCCCTAAGTTGAATGAAGCTAGGCTACACAAAGATTTGTTGAAGCAGTTTGTCAGGCAATATGCAAGAGTGTCTCTGGCTGAAATATTATGTTATGTATGTGGGCCGGAGAATTACCGCCGCTTATGTTTGTATGGTTTGCGGGAGATAGGAGTTCCTGCGGCTAACATAAGGCAGGAGACGTTCAGCACCACCAAGATCCAGACAAGGGAAACGCCGCCTGATACAGACCCACATACGGTTACTCTTCAGTACAAAGGCCAGAGTCACAAACTTCAGGCGCAATACCCAGAGACCATTCTGCAAACCGCTAAGAAGGCTGGGCTTTCCTTGCCTTACAGTTGTGAGGCGGGCCGGTGCGGCAACTGCGCTGCTATCTGCCAACAAGGAAAAGTCTGGATGTCGTACAACGAGGTCCTCACTGAAAGGGAAGTAGCCTCCGGGTTAGTCTTGACGTGCGTGGGGTATGCCGTTGGGGGAGATGTGGTACTAAAGGTGCTGTAACGTCTTCGTTTTAAAGACCGTTTGGCGAACAAAAGGGTAAAAAACCAAAAAGGCAGCTACAAGAGAGTGGCTGCCTTTTTAGATACAGAAGTATAACATTATTTGGTCGGGGAAAAGGGGGAATTTTCCTTGCCCACAGTGAGCAGCCATTCCATTGCAGGGGGCACATGCTCAAACATCTTGATCTGGAATTTGTCTCCGATGTGTTGGTGCAATTGGTGAAATGACATCTGCCCGTACACCCCCGGGGCCAACACCTGGCTCATATAATGTAACCCAAGTTCCATCACCTTTGGGGTCCAGTACTGCACAATCCATTCGTTTGCGACATCCCAAGGACCGATCAACTCTTTGTGGTTGTTCAATAGCCGGGGACAAGGCAGTTCCTCCATTAACTTGATGTAATAGCTTCCCCCTTGCTTCACCGTATCCAGGGTCTGGATGCCTATCCATTGCGCATGAATGTATTCGTTTTCGGGCGCACGTTCTGCGATCAGGAAAACGTCTCCATTTGCTTTTTTCAATTCAACTTTCGACATGAGGAGGTAATTATTGTCAAGGAATTGGGCAAAGATACTATTCTTCGCTTATCCCTTGCTGTTGTTTTTATGGGTATTCTTTGGTAGAAATACGGAAAACAAAAAAGGCAGGCGATTTTTGCCAGCCCTTTTTGCACCTATTTGTTCCCTTTACCGCTTGGTCTGCGGTTGGGGTTTGTTTTTGACATATTTCTCCAGCCACTGGTCCATCTCCCACAACATGTGCATGATAGATTCTTTGGCGCCGTACCCGTGGCTCTCTGCAGGCAGGAACACTAGGCGGGTGGTGGCACCGTGGCCTTTAAGGGCATTGTAGAAGCGCTCGCTTTGTATAGGGAACGTTCCTGAATTGTTATCGGCCTCGCCGTGGATCATGAGTAAAGGCGTCTTGATCTTGTCTGCGTAATTGAACGGCGACATTTTCGCGTACACCTCGGGGGCTTGCCAGAACGTACGTTCCTCAGCCTGGAAGCCAAAGGGAGTAAGTGTGCGGTTGTAGGCGCCGCTGCGGGCAATGCCGGCCGCAAACAGATCTGAATGCGCCAGCAGGTTGGCTGTCATAAACGCACCGTAAGAATGCCCTCCTACAGCTACTCTGTTAGGGTCTGCGATGCCCATTTTGGCTACCTCATCAATGGCGGCTTTGGCGCTGCCCAGCAACTGCTCTACATACGTGTCATTAGGTTCAGCATCGCCCTCGCCCACAATTGGGAAATCGGTGCGGTCCAGAACGGCGTAGCCTCTGGTGACCCAGAACAGGGGAGAGCCGTAGTTGATGCGAGTAAACTCATAAGGCGAGCTTTTTACTTGTCCGGCACTGGCGGCATCTTTGAACTCCCGTGGGTAGGCCCACATAAGCATAGGTAGGCGGCCTTGTTCTTTCTTGTAGCCTTTAGGGGTGTAAAGAGTGGCCGTTAGCGTTACCCCATCATTGCGTTTGTAGGTGAGTAACTGCTTGTCCACGCCAATCAGCTCAGGAGAGGGATGCGGGAATTTGGTTACAGCGGTCAGTTTCTTTGAGCCCACCTGCCGTAGGAAATAGTTAGGCGGATCGTTCTCAGACTCGCGGCGGGTTATAAAGGTGCCCTTCTCGGCATTAATCACATCAACCGGAAGTTCATAATACGGAGCCTCTGAGCGCCAAAGAATATCGGCTTTCTTGGTGTTTACGTTAAACTTGCTCAAAAACGGCCGGTTCCCCTGCGGCGAACCTCCTTCGCTGATCATGTACAGATGCTGGCCTATTTTATCCGTTAGAAGTACGCTTCGGCCGAATTGGTTTTTAGTCATGACGGGTGACCCCGGATCTGTGTACAGGTCTTCGTATGAGCGTTCCACCAGCACCACTGGCTCAGCACCAGGTTGGCTTGGTTTAACTCGCAGACGACGCTCCTGGCGGGTTCTCCACCAGCGTTCCGTCACTAGTGCCAGGTCATTGTTTCCCCAGGTGATGCCGCTGAAGCGCAGCTTAGTGCCTACCAAAGCCACGGGTTTCTCTGAGAAAGGAGCAGTTTGGGTGTAGACGATATCCCTTACCGGAACGTCTTTCTTGTCATCGCCTCCGTCCTGGGCTTCTACCCAATACAACGTAGCTGGTTGATCGGCGCGCCAGGCCACGTTCCTGGGGCCAGCTGCCACGGCGTTGAATCCTACAGGGATGTTTTCACCCAAAGGAATATCGGCTATCTGCTTCACCACTTTGCCTGACCGGTCCCACACCTGCACGGTGTAGGGGAACAAACTGGAAGGCACCAGATACGAGTATGGTCGATGGGTATTGGCCACCAGCACATACTGCCCGTCTGGCGAAACACTGAACGAACGGATAATGCCCTGACTGCCTAAGTTAGTTTGTTTTCCATCAAGGGAGACTTGCACCAACTGGCTGGTGAGGTAATAATCAAACAGGGCTTCGTCCTGCCGATTTTTAAGTAAGTCTTGGTAGGTGCGGGAAGGAGCGGTGCGGCCCAGGTTTTCTTGGATGATGGGCCCAACGGGAGTGGTGTTGCTTTTGGGTGCTTCGCCGCGTGAAGGGTTTACTAGTTTTACCAAAAGGTTTTTGCTGTCTGGGGTCCAACTGAAGGCATTGCCCCAGGCGTCGTTCACGGCAGCGGAAGTGAGTTTCTGAGCTTTTCTGTCAGCAGCAGAGATGACCCACAATTCAATGCCATTGGAAACGGTGTTCAGGAAGGCCACCATTTTCTCGTCTGGTGACCAGGTCACATCGGTGATCTTGGCGTTGCTGGGCAGGCCCTGGATGGCAAACTCCTGGCCTCCCGTTACTTTCTTGAACTTGAGGTTATGGAAAGAGGAACCACGGCTGGCCCCATTCACCGCCGGGTTAATGCGCAGACCGCCAATACGAGCCTCGGGCGCAGCCACCTCTTCAATGGAAGGATATCCGGCCCGCTCCATGAGCAACATCCATTCTCCTTTAGAATCAAAGAGAACGGAAGGAGTGGCAGGGGCCTCAATCAGCTTGGCAATGGACTCGGCGGGGCGTTGGTAGGGGAGGTTCAGGTCTTTGTTTCCCTGGGCCAGGGCGGCAGGCCCTGTTAAGGAAAGCGCCAGAAACCAAACCGCCAACCTGGAGCGGCTGGAAATGACTTTGTGTGACATGTTTGTGTAGTTGGTGGAAGGATGTAAAAGCTAATATAGCTAAATCTCCTGACTTCTGTTTAGGGCTTTGTTTGATCAAAATAGCCCTAAACGAAGCTCCCACCATCACAACCTAATACAATTAATTCGTGTCAGCCAAGGCTTGTTTGTAGAAGAGGGCATTGCGCTGTTTTACCGGGGTGTTCAGGTATCTTGCTACAAAAGCCTCTTGTTTCTCCGCCTGCAGCAAGGCCTTTTCTACCATGGCTTTCATGTTCTGCAGCGAAAGAAAAAGACTTGTATTATCCTCAGGTTTAATCTGCTGCAGAAATTGCTTCGCCTCTAACAGCTTTTCTGTACATTTCTGAGGCATTTTCTTCAACTCCTGGTCAGACTTAGCGGGCTGGAACCGGTTGTTGCGGTACCGGGTGAATTGGTTTAGTTTGTCGATGGCTGCATTGAAAGATTTGACCGCCTGGTTGTACAGGTCTACGGTTTGGTTGTGGTGTACCACGGCCAGGTTTTTCTTCACGTGGTTTAGTTGTTCCAAGGCCACTGCCGGAATTACCTTGTTCTCCGAAATTCTTCTAATAGTGCCCTCCAGTTGCGCTTTGCTGGTAGACGCCTGGTAAACGGCAAGGGAATCCCGGAAATAGAAGACCGGCTTGCGGGTAGGGGTTAAAGCCCTTGGGGATAGAAACTCTTGGTAGGTAAGCGGCTGAGTCAGGAACTGGAACAGAGGGTCAAACGGGATGTGGGTCTGAATCATTTTGGCGGGGGCTACCATGAAGTACCGGTCATTGATGCGCGAGACAAACATTCCGTTGTCTACATAGCCCGCCCCCCAGGTGGGGTCAAACAGGTACCACTGACCACCAATCTGAGCGGCGCACCAGGCGTGCGTCATGGGTGTAGAAGTACCCCGCTGGATGACAAAACCGGTAATCAGGTGCGCTTGTATGCCTGTTTTGGCGCAAAGGTCAGAAAAGACCTCGGCATAGCCTTGGCAAAGGGCTCTTTTGGTAGAAAGCGTTTGGGTGATGAGCGCTTCCTTCTCATAGTAGCGGGGCATGTTGGTCAAAGCCAGCACGTCATAGCTTATGTTGGTGGCAAGCCACTGGTAAATGGCCTTCACTTTCTCCTGCGGCGTTTTGTAGTGGCTGTTGACAAACCGGGCAATGCCTTCCGTGGTTTTGGCTTGCGACACCGGTATCACGGGTGCACCTTGCGGCCCCCTGTCCGGGGAGGCGATGGTTCCCTGGGCAAAAGACGGTAAGGAGAAGAAAAAAAGTAAAATATAAAAAGCTAGCTTAGCCATTCTGTAACGCCCTGAAAAGAAGGAGGATCTGTGTTTCTTGTAACGACCAAACAGCGCCTGGTATGATATCGTTTCAGGGTTTGTTTACTAAAATGGGTTTGCAAACGTCTTCTCGTAAATTTTTTGGCTTTATACTTGCAGCCACCTTTGCAAAAGTTAGGCTATTGAGAGAATTTTATGAAAAGACAGATTGTACAATTAGTAGTTTTGATCGTCTTTCTGGTGAGTGTTGCTTCCTGCTCCAGTTCCAGAAACAACAGCAGTTCGCGGTACCCTTCAGGCACCGGCACTTCTAAAAGCCAGCGGTATCCAGGTTCCTTGCCGGGTGTCATCTTCCGGGAACCCAGAACCTCTTCTACCAGTGGAATGCCTCCAGGACAAGCCAAGAAGGTGTACGGTGACAAATCTGCCAAAGCGTATGCCCCAGGCCAACAGAAAAAAAAACGGTAAAGGACACGGCAACGGGAATGGCCAAGGGCACGGCGGAAAGAAGAAAAAAGGCAAAAAACACTAAGCCTATCCTTCCAGCCCTTTCTACATGAAAAGAGGACCTGTAATTAGCAGGTCCTCTTTTCATGTAGAAAGGGCTGGTTTTAAACTACCTGCACCCATCGCCGTAAACAATCCTAGAACTTTAAATTTACAACTATGGGTATTCTAGATATTTTCAACGACGATAAAGACCAGGAGAAATCAAACACCAAAAACATCCACGATGATTACAATGACCGGAACACCATGGGCAACAGCCCAGACCCTTCGGCCAAGCGTAACGTAGGACCAAAGGGTGACCTGCAGCGGAACGATCAGAAAGACAAACTGGAGAATCTGCACATTGGTGGAAATGAATTAACCGGCTACGGAGCCAATGACCCAGACAGCAAGGAGTCTGACACCCAAGGTCCCGGGTTTGAGATGGAAGGAAGTTATGATGCCATGGATGGGAGCGCCAATGGCCTAAGAATGAATGACCAACCCCTGGGTAGCAAAGAAACTGATTCAGAGGATGTAGACTATAACAGACTGTAGGAAGCTTTCTAAGTAACAAGAGCGGGGCTTAGAAAAGCCCCGCTCTTGTTTTTAGGATGTTTTGTAAAATGAAGCTTAAAGATGGTTCTGTAAGCAGGCCGAGGATTAGCTTTTAGGATACCATTCCCGCAAACGTACTTCTACATTCTTCTTGCCTGCCTCTACTTTGGTTTTGAAGGCATTTACATCACTGAAGCCGTTCTGCCCCCGGTAATGGTAGGGGTACACTACTTTAGGTTTGAAGTCTAACACCGCTGAAACAGCCTGGTCAACGTCCATAGTATAGGGCAGGTTCATGCACACAAACGCAACGTCAATGTTCTTCAAGGCACGCATTTCGGGGATGTCCTCGGTATCACCGGAGAGGTACACGTTTTTGTTTCCAATACGAAGCACATACCCGTTGCCGCGGCCCTTGGTGTGGGGCGTAGTGGGAGACTCAGGTAGGTTGTACATGGGAATGGCTTGGATGTCCATGTCCAGTTGTTTTGTTTTGGCCCCGTTGCTGAGCACAACCGCTTTGGACTTCATCTGCTCAGGTAATTGGTCTACCACCGCTTGAGGGGCTACAATGGTAGCACCAGTGATGGGGAGGGCTTGCAAGGTTTTCAGGTCCAGATGGTCAGGGTGAATGTCAGTGATGAGGATCAGGTCAGGGTTCGCCAGGCCCGCGAACAAGGAGGCGCCTCCGTAAGGATCAACCCAAATGTTCTTGCCGTTCCACTGCAGGGCCAGCGTTCCGTGGTTAATGGGTTGGACAATCAAATCGCCTTTCTCGGTTTTGATGCGGTCTGGCTGAGGAAGGTTTTGCGCCCAGCCTTGTACCGTACCGATGCCTAGCATCAAAGACAGCAGAAGTTTTTTCATAGGTTGTTCTTTATTAGTTGGTGAATGACAATTTAAAAGGAGGAATGTTTTAGAGGGTTATAGCTTAAATCTTTTGATAAAGAAGAACCTGTTTAAAGCACGTTTTTGCAAAACACACCCTAAACAGGTCCTTTCGGAGCGAAGCTCCCACTAACTACTCTTTTTTCTTTTTCTTACGGCCAACCCGCTTGCTGGGCTGCTGCTCAAAGTCGGTATTCTGGGTGCTCAATAGACCCGCCGGCACCGATAGCTCTCCAGTATGGAAGTCAATCAATCCGTTTTTCTCTTCCTCAATGTTGGTAGCCTGGGTGTAGACATCACCGGCTATCCGGCGCTTACGCAACTCCTGTTTGAATGCCCTGATCCGTTCAGTACGTTCCTCAGAACTTTCCGGTCCGCCGTAATCTGAGAACCCGAATCCACCCCACTCACTTACAATCAACGGAGTCTGGCCACGGTAGAAGTACTGGTCCCCAATCACCAAAGGCAGCACGGCCACGCCTTCCATTTCACCGGCCGTCATTTTATCCAGCAGTTTTTTCCACTTGTTCAATTTGGGCGTGTACAGGTGGGCGGTGAGTAAGTCAGTCTTTAATTTGCCTTCATAGGAAATGTGTTGCCAACCGTCGTTGTCTACCACCAGGAACTGCGGATATCTGATCTTCATGAAGTGGAAGATCTCCATAATGTATTGGCGCGTTTCAGGGTTGGTGGCAATGTCCTGGGCTCCCCAGTCCTCGTTGTACAAGCTCCAGATCACCACCGATGGGTTAGTTTCAATGAGGGCCAACATGCGCAGCAGTTCTATGCGGTGATTTTCGCGGCTGCGTTTGGTAGAGGAGTGCGGACTGGGCACTTCCACCCAGAGCAGCAAGCCCATTTCATCGGCCAGATTATAAATCCGAGGATCAATTCCGGCAATGTGCACCCGAACCAGGTTACAGCCCAGTTCTTTCATGGCGTACATGTGCCGCTTCATCTCCTCATAAGTGGCCGTACCCGGCTGGTACAAAATACCATCAATGTAGATTTCCTTGTTGTTAAGGTAGATGTGCCGACCGCGGGCTTCAATCTTGCGCAGACCAAAGTGTCCGGCTATTTCAGAGGCGTATCCAGAGGCATCTATCAGGTGCGCCTCAAACCGGTACAGGTGTGGGTCCTCGGGACTCCAGAGCTCGGCATTCGGAACCTCAATGACAACATACTGAGATTTCTGGCCGGCCTCTAACCTAAGTTCATAGTCTGAGGTGGCAAGAGGAGCGGAGTCATCGGGGGCATCCCGTTCATAGATGTTCAATCGGAGGGTGTACTGGCCCGGGTCTTGGATTCTGGTGGTGAAGTTGAACCGTACTAGTGAGTCTTCAATGAGGCCTTGCACCCCTACCCTGGAGCGGAGGCGGTTGCGCTCTACCGTTTCAATCCAGACACTTCTTACCGCCCCGGTATAGGTTTGGTACCAGATACCCCCGCGCTTGTACACGTGAGATTCCTGTTTACCCCGCGGTACCTCTGCATCCATGCTGTGCGAGATACGCACGGTAAGCCAGTTCACCGGCAACAGATGGTCTTCGTTTATCTCAAAGGAAAAGGAGTTGTATTCCCCGTAGTGCACTTCGCCGCCTTCAATGTCGGTGAGCAGCCGGCCGTTAAGCCAAACCCGAGTTTCGTACCCACAAGCCCCGAAGGTGATTTGGTAGATCCGCTTCCCGCCGCTTTCCAGCTTCTCGGGTCTGGTGAACTCCCGCTCGTACCAGGCAATCACCTTGTCTTGCCAGGCAGGGGTTTGCAGCGTTTCTTTGTTCTGGGCCATGTGTTCCTCTACAGAGCCCGGCCAGTTGGCGGTATGCTTGAATTTATAACCCAGGTACCAACCTTCCCGCAGGCCCCGGTCATCCTGGTCAAGGGAGAATTTCCATTCTCCGTCCAGCAAAGAGTAGGTGTTAGGCCGCAGAACTACCCGGGGTAAGGGGTTTTCGGTGCTTTTATGGGCAAGGGAAACATCCTCTATTTCAGCCTCTATGGACTCCTCAATATTCTTTGAAACAATTGCTTCTTCAAAGCTCTCGGTTACGTTGAGGTTGGGGTGTTTAACAGTCATAGTTGTAGATAATTTGTAGAGGTATCATTTATCTTTCCTTGCTTAAACGAAGTTTATTTCGGCTAAGGTTGTCTCCGGATGAAATCAGTTTGGAATAATTCAACTTTATTTCCGAACGGCTTTCAGGCTATTTTTTACAAAGTAGACCGAAAAGGTTGATACGCAGAAGTTTACGACTCCACCTTTCCAGTGCGTTATATTTTAATAAAAACAAAGTACCACCTTAAACCTTTAAGCCTGATTTTAAAATGGAGGGCAGTAAGCAGAGAGAGCCTTGGCTGGGCTCTGGCAACTCTCACGTTTATTCCTTTCGGATATTCCGAATCAAAGCCTCAAAGATGAAGCGGAAATGGAAGGTTAATTGAAAGTTACTCTGGTGTAATGCTTTTGTTGTGATTTTATTGCAATCGGTTGCAGAGAGAAAAAGAGTTTTGCCTATATTCACCTAACTAATCTAAAACCACAAACGAAAGATGACAAAGTTTAGAACCGCCAAGTACCTGCCTTTGGTATTTGTAGCAGCTTCTGCTTTCACCAGCGCCTGCCAAAAGCAGTCTGGGTCGGCAGAAACTAAATCTTCAGAAGTACAGAGTGGCACTACTGCTTCTACCGATTCCTCTGATTCAAAGTACCTGTCTAAACCTTTGGTAACGGAGATCTACACCGCCGACCCATCGGCGCATGTGTTCAACGGTAAGATCTACATTTACCCTTCTCACGACATTGAAGCCGGTACCCCTGAGAATGACAACGGTGACCACTTTGACATGCGGGATTACCACATCTTCTCCATGGACGACATTAACGGCAAGGTAACCGATCATGGGGTAGCCTTGGACATAAAAGATATTCCGTGGGCAGGTCGCCAATTGTGGGCGCCTGATGCCGCTTTCAAGAATGGTAAATACTACCTCTATTTCCCGGTGAAAGACAAGCAGGATGTCTTCAGAATAGGAGTAGCAACGTCTACTTCGCCTACCGGCCCATTCAAAGCGGAACCAAAACCAATAGCTGGTTCTTTCAGCATTGACCCAGCCGTTTTCACCGACACCGACGGTACCTCTTACATGTATTTCGGCGGCATCTGGGGCGGACAATTACAGCGTTGGGCAACCGGGAAGTATGACTCTACGGCTGCTCCTGAGCCGGCTACGGGTAACGCTCTGGCTCCTAAAATGGCCAAGATGCGCGCCGATATGTTAGGATTCGATGGTCCGGTGAAAGACGTGCAGATCTTAGATAAAAACGGAAAGCCATTCCCAGCCACTGATCACGACAAACGTTTCTTTGAGGCTGCCTGGCTGCACACATACAACGGTAAGTACTACTTCTCTTACTCTACCGGGGATACCCACAACATTGCCTACGCCATTGGCGATTCACCAGCCGGACCTTTCACGTACCAAGGCGTTCTCCTGAACCCCGTACAAGGCTGGACAAACCACCATTCAATAGTGGAGTTCAAAGGCAAATGGTACCTTTTCTACCATGACACGCAGCTTTCCGGAAAAACCCACCTGCGTAACATCAAAGTCACTGAGTTAAAGCACAACCCAGATGGCACTATTCAAACCATCACGGCTGTGAAATCATAACAAAGCTAAACCCTACTAGAAAGGCCCCATCTCTACTGAGGTGGGGCCTTTCTATTTTAAGGGCGTGAGGAAAATTAGTTCTGATGGGGAGGCTGGATATCCGCAAGACTAGTTTGGCATTGATCCCAGTCCTTTATCAAAAGGTAGTAACTGGTAGGGCAGAACCCTAAAAGGAGTTTGGAGCCTACTTTAGTAAAACAAGCACTAAACTCCTTTTTATCTTTTTCGGGTGATTTCAAAAAAGAAGCCCCTAATTCATTTTGGATTAGGGGCTTCTTTTTTATTTAGTTACATAATCAATGCATCCACCTTGGGCAAATCACCTTGGCTTTGTTGAAGAGTTTCAAACCTAACACCACCTCGTGGGTTCCAGAATTAGCCAATCTTAACTCAGAGGTGTTGTAGTCATAAGAATAGCTTACATCCATAATGTGGCTGATGTTCACACCAGTCATCAAGGCAAAAGCATCCTGGTTCCGGAAAGAGACTCCCGCCCAAACGCGGTCTGCGTAAATGGCTCTCAGGTTAAAATCCAAAGTGGTGGGGCTAGGATCGGTGAGTTTTACTAACACCGACGGGATAAGGGTTACATCGCGCCCAGCATTGAATTTGTAACCCGCTGTTCCTATAAAGTGCTTCTGAAGGACGTTGTTAGATACCTCGTTTTCCTCACCTGGGTTCAAATCTCTGTTGCTCTTTAATAATTGGGCGCCTGACAATCCCACGAAAAAGCTGTTAGAGTAAATCCAGGCTCCAAGGCCCAGGTCAAAGTAATTACGGTTTACGTAACTGCTACCGATTGCTGGGTCTGGATTGGTGAAGGTGGCCTTGCTTGGGTTGAAACTGTTCCGCAGAATTCCGGCACTGGCCCCCATAGACACGGTAATGGTTCTGGTAATGGGCAAGTGGTAGGCGTATGTCAGGTTCACATTGGTGCGGCTTAAAGGCCCGGTCTCATCCCTAATGGCCTGGATGCCCACCCCGTGGTGCGGATATGCCCGCACGAAACGGTTCTTGTTCACCGTACGGGTGCTGGTAATTCCCTTACCCGACGTGCGCACACTGGCAACCTGTTTATTCAAAGGGGTGTGCACACTAACGTGATAAGTCTTGGGAGCACCCTCTAACCCCACCCACTGCTGACGGGTCCCAATTTTTACTTCGGTGTAATCTTCAATCCCGGTGATGGCCGGATTCAGCAAGTAGCTGTTGATCATGTACTGGCTGTACTGCGGCCGCTGTTGTCCCCACACTGGGGCAGTGAAAAGCAGAAAAACCAGAAAAGCGCCTATATGTTTCTTCATCTGATTATTTGATAATGGTGATGCTGCCCGTGAATGGTTTCTCGTCTTTTCTCAGGCGGATGATGTAGTAGTATGTGGCCAGTGGGAGCGGACTGCCGTTGTAAGTACCATCCCAAGGCTGCGCGTATCCGTTTGATTGGAAAACCCGGGCACCGTAGCGGTTGAAAATCTCCACTGTGGCATCGGGGTAATTCTCAATGTTCTGGATTTCCCAGAGTTCATTGATACCGTCGCGGTTTGGGCTGAACGTGTTTACAATCACGATTCTTGGTAAAACCGTAATGGTAACATCATCTACCGCCTCGCAACCTGCTCCGCTGGAAACCGTCACGGTGTAAGTGGTAGTCACCGCCAGGGTTGCCAGAGGGTTTGCAACGTTTGGATCGCTTAAGCCAGTGGTTGGAGTCCAGGTGTAAGTAGTACCGCCTGATGCCTTCAGTTGAACCGATTGCCCTTGGATGATAGTGGTGTCTCTTCCTGCGTTGGCAGAAATAGGGGCAACGGTCACCCGCACGGCAGTTCTGCGATCACTTACGCATTCATTGGCGCTGATGGCCTCCACGTAAAATATGCTGTTCGCGGTTAACGGAGGAGTAGAGAACGGTGAGCCAGAGCCAATAGGAGATCCTCCGGTAGCCTCTGTGTACCATACGTAAGTATACGTGCCTGTTGTGGCAGGCTCCACTTCCAAAATAGCAGAACTTCCCTGGCAAGTACTCACATCAGCTGACTTCACAATAGGAGCCTGCGGCAATTCCTCAATGTTGATCAGGATTGCTCGGGCTGATGGCACGAACCCGCAGTTGGTGTTTCTGTATCTGGCTACCCTTCTGAACCAGGTAGGCTGTGACACGAAAGCCGGGGTAAAGGAAGCTCCATTTTTATTGTCAGAGCCAGGAGCAGCAGGGGCATCCACAAAGCCCGCGGTCTCGCTGGTAGTGCTGCTTTGCCACACGTACTCAATGTCTCCGGTGAGCAGGTTGCCGGTAAAAGTTGGGGCCGACCCTCTACATACCAGCTCGCGGTCTACTTCAATGGTGTTTTCACTTGGCTCAATCACCGGAAGGACCTGTATGGTTACCTCAGCGCTAAGGATTGGCGTGTCACAACCTTCAAACGTGACGGTACGACGGTACGTGGTAGTTTGTGTTAAAACCGGAGGTGAATAGCTTTGCTGGTTGCTGGTTCCCTGGGCGGTAGTGAACTCCGTTTCACCTTCGGCACGGCTTTCCCACAAATAAATAGGTCTGTTATTGCCAGAACTTGCATCATTCCCGGTTAAGGTAGCTGGCCGTGTGTCAGCACAAATGGTTTGGGCAGTACCAATGGTATTTTCAATGTCCTGCTGAATGATGTTGATGGTGAATTCACTACGTTCTAAGCTTTCGCAATCGCCTTCTACCGCCGTAATGTAATACACAGTCCTGCTGTTCACCGGACCCGCGAAATAAGAAGGTACCGGACCACTGGTATTCAAAGGCGTGGTACTTGTAGCCGTAGCGTAGAAGTTGTAAGATTTCCTAGGATCATTAGGGCTAGGAGCAATTTCATAGTTCCCCCCCGCGCAAATAGAAGTTTGAGCAACCTGTAAGAAAGGCTTAGCCGGACGCGGATTGAAGTCAACGTTAATCAACGTTGGGGTACCTTCCAAAGCATCGGAGCTTTCGCACTGGTTTTCAAATTTAACGGATAAAACGTAAGAGCCTCTTTTCTCGGGGAACGTAATGGTAGGGTTCTCCTCAGCTGGGTTACTGATGGTTACGCCGGTTCCCTGCACCACTGCCCACAAAATAGAGCCCTGTTTGATTGGTTCTGGAGTATTGGGGTCAAACTGCGCAAGGGCGTTCCCTGTGGTTTGATAGGGAACGCCAGGCTCTTCGCATTCACTAAAAGCCTGCGGAGTAACTTGCGGATAAACAATGACCACTGTTTCTTCGTGGACATAGCGTCCGTCAGATTCTGCGTCTGGGTTCTCAGGATCTTCAGGGTCTTCTGGTCCGTCTGGGTTATTAGGGTCAAAGCAAGGTCCCTGAATTCGTAGTTTAATAGTGTATTGCCCTTTTACATTGAACTGAATGATCGGATTCTCCGATGTTTCAGAAGTGCCCTCAATGTATTTGGCGGTAGTTGGGGCTACCGGGTCTTCTCCCTCCAAGATTTCCCATTTGTAGGTAACACCGGTAGCAGGAGTAGACTCATTCTTTAACGTAACCTTTACAGGTATACCGCATGAGTCCGGATCAGTGCTTTGGGGAGACATCGGATCTCTACTCTCCACGCTGAACTTTGCTTCCTCTTTGTTTACCGTCATGGCAACGGCATCAGAAGTATCGGCCGCGCAGGTAGGGCCTACCACAATGACGGTGTAGCTGCCAGATTCTTCCAAAGGGAAGGTGCTCTGGTTTGCATTAGGAATGTTAACCCCGTCTTTCTGCCATTGGTAGAAAAAGCCGGCACCAGATGGCGTGGCCGTTAATGGGGTTCCAGAGCAGACGGTGGTGTTGGCAGGTGGTGTAATAGCGGCGCCGCAAGGTGGCGGTGGGGTGGTTTGCCCCAATGCCAGGGAAGAGCTATAGAGATAAATAGCAAATATCAGCAGATAGCTTTTGAATGAATGCATTCGGTTTTCTGGAAAAAGTAAACAACATCAATATAGGTAACCTTGTGAAGAAGAAAACTTTACAGAACTATTGCGTCTGCCTATCCAGAAACAGGTGCTACTTGGTGGGGTGATCCAGATGTAGGAGGGTAGTAATAGTTATATCAAATGTTCTGTCTTCTTAAGTGTATGAACCTCTTGTTATTAATCGTAAAAAAGGGGATTTTAGTATATAAGATCCCTGAAAACATTTACGGTAAAATGGTAAGCGAAGGCTTGAAACCTTGCTCCCCAGAAATAAGCGGTAAGCATCAGGTATTCAGTATTTAATACTACAAAATTGAAAGCATAAGCACAAGTGCTTTGTTAAAACGGTTTATTGGGCCAAAATCTTAAAGGATTTTCAAAGTATAGAGAACTCTTCTTACTACTAGGGCCCAAAATTTTACTAACCACGCGTTGTATCTACGTAAATTCTGAAAAAAGTAGATTTAAACTAGAAGTATATTGTAGATTAATTTCTGAAAAGGTATAATTTATCTTTTTTAAATACAATAGGTGTAAAAAAGTTTATACTTTTTTAAAATCAAGCTTGAAGGCCTAAGATTGTTCAAGGCATCAGGTAGGCTGGAAGGGGCACTCTCTCTAGTCCAAAATTCCTTGTAAGTGTGGTCTGTTCATAAAAGATAAAGCCCTTACTGAAATTTTCAGCAAGGGCTTTATCTTATTAATCATTTGCAATTACTTCAGGTTTAGATCTGAGATAATCTGCTGTATTTTCTGGTCTAATTTGGTACCTACTTGTTCAAACTCATCAGCTGAAGCTAAAGGCTCCCGAACGCTGAAGTAGAACTTGATCTTAGGCTCAGTGCCGGATGGTCTCGCTGATACCTTGGTGCCATCTTCGGTCAGGAACTGAAGAACGTTAGAGCTTTCCAGGCCGGTGGCGCTTTCTTCACCAGTACGCAGGTTTCTGCGGAAGCCGGTTTTATAGTCAATCAATTCTACCACCTCAGAGCTAGCAATGGTTTTAGGCGGGTTCTCCCGTAGCTCCTGCATCATCTCTTGGATTTCCTGGGCCCCTCTATGACCTTTCTTGGTGAGGGAGATCAAATCCTCTTTGTAGTAGCCAAACTCCTGGTACATCTGGATCATAAGCTCATACAAGCTCTTGCCCTGATCTTTTGCCGCAGCTGCCATCTCGGCAATCATAGCGCAGGAAGAGACCGCATCTTTGTCGCGCACGAAATCACCCACCAGGAAACCGTAGCTTTCCTCGCCGCCGCAGATATACTGGGCCTGGCCTTCTTTCTCGCGCATGATGGTGGCAATGTACTTGAAGCCTGTTAAGGTTTCGTAGCAGTCCACCCCAAAGCCCTCGGCCACTCGGTTGATCAGGTCTGTGGTGACAATGGTGTTGACCACGTACTCTTTGCCGGTGAGCTTTCCGGCTTTTTTCCAGGCCTGTAGAATGTAATAGGTGAGTAGGGCAGCTGTCTGGTTACCGTTCAGGAGCACAAACTTTCCGTTAAGGTCCCGAACTGCAATGCCTACGCGGTCAGCATCAGGGTCAGTGGCCAGAACCAGCTCGGCGTTCAGCTCCTCTGCTTTCTGCATCGCCAGGTTCATGGCGTCTTTCTCTTCGGGGTTAGGGTACACTACCGTCGGGAAGTTTCCATCTGGGGTAGCTTGTGCCTCTAAAACGTGCATGTTGGTAAACCCAAAACGCTCCAGCGCCCGCGGCACTAGGGTAATGCCCGTTCCGTGAATAGGCGTGTAGACGATGCTCAGGTCATGCTGACGTTTAATCATCTCCGGATCCACGGAAAGCGTCGCCACTTTGTCTAAGTAGGCCTGATCCACCTCATCCAGGATGAATTCTACGTTGGACTCGTTGCGCTCAAACTTCACCTGGTCCAAAGAGGTGATTTTGTTTACCTCGGCAATGATGTTTTTATCGTGCGGGGCGGTTACTTGGCCACCGTCGTTCCAGTAGGCTTTGTAGCCGTTGTATTCTTTAGGGTTATGGGAAGCAGTCAACACCACACCGCTTTGGCAGCCCAGGTGGCGAATAGCAAAAGACAATTCGGGGGTTGGTCTCAGTTCTTTGAAGAAATACACTTTAATACCGTTGGCGCTGAACACATCGGCTACCACGTTGGCAAAGTAAGGACTGTTGTTACGACTATCATGGGCGATAGCCACGCTGATCTGCTGCCCCGGGAAAGATTTTAACAGGTAGTTGCTAAGGCCTTGGGTGGCCATGCCTACCGTGTAGCGGTTCATCCTGTTGCTGCCCACGCCCATGATCCCGCGCAAGCCCCCAGTCCCAAACTCCAGGTCTTTGTAAAAGGAGTCCGTCAAGGCATCGGCATCCTGACTATCAATAAGACGTTGCAGTTCTGTCTTGGTGTCTTGGTCATAGGCACCTTCTAACCAGGTATTTACCTTGTTCAATACGGCTGGCTCCAGCGATAGATTGTTTTCCATAGTTTTGTAGAAAAGACAAAAGCGTTTAGGGGCTGTTTTGGTGAAAACAGTCTCAGAACGGCTTTAACGGTTTATAAGTTACCCCTAAGGGCCTGTTCACGTTCAATTGATTCAAATAGAGCTTTAAAATTCCCTTTCCCGAAAGATTTGGCCCCTTTTCGTTGAATGATCTCATAAAAGACGGTAGGGCGGTCTTCCACGGGTTTGGTGAAGATTTGGAGCAGATACCCTTCATTGTCGCGGTCTACCAAAATGTTGAGGTCCTGCAGGGGCTTGAGGTCTTCCTCAATGGTTCCTACGCGGTCCAGCAGGTCTTCGTAGTAAGAGCTAGGAACCGTCAGGAATTCAACCCCCCGCCTGCGCAACTCGCCCACGGTATGGACAATATCATCAGTGGCGATAGCAATGTGCTGCACACCGGGGCTGTGGTAAAAATCAAGGTATTCCTCAATTTGCGATTTCTTCTTTCCTTCGGCGGGCTCGTTGATGGGGAATTTCACGTAACCATTGCCGTTGCTCATCACTTTGCTCATGAGCGCCGAGTACTCTGTGGAGATATCCTCGTCGTCAAAAGTGAGCAGCAACTGGAAGCCCATCACCTTGGCGTAGAAGTCTACCCAGGTGTTCATCTCACCCCAGCCTACGTTTCCTACGCAGTGGTCCACGTGTTTGAGGTTTACCGGTGTCACAGGCACGGTGCTTTTGCGCGGCTTGAACCCGGGCATAAAGGCGCCGGTGTAGTTTTTGCGCTCCACAAAGGTATGCACCGTCTCGCCGTAGGTGTAGATAGAAGCGATTCTTACCTCGCCAAACTCATCGGTTAAGGTCTGGGGCTCGCCCGCTGACTTGGCCCCACGGCTGATGGTTTCCTCATACGATTTGTATGCATCGTCTACCCACAACGCCATCACTTTCACGCCATCGCCGTGGAGGCGCACGTGCTCAGAGATGGGTGAGTCTGGCAGGAGAGAGGTGGTGAGCACAAACCGAACCTTGCCCTGTTGCAACACATACGAGGCCCGGTCACGTACTCCGGTCTCAGGTCCGGCATAGGCTACCAGCTCAAACCCAAAAGCACTCTGGTAGTAATAGGCGCTCTGTTTGGCATTGCCCACATAGAATTCAATGTAATCTGTACCGTTTAGGGGAAGAAAATCGGTGGGCTCAGCCATAGAAGAGTTTTTAAGGTAAAGCTCTGGTTTGAATGACAATTTGTGTAAAAATAGAATAATTGTGGAGGAAAGAAAATAGGTTTTTAGCGTATGGATTTGGCGGGTCTACTTGGAAATAGTCTCAGATGTTATAAAATTTGTAAAAAATAAGAACCCATGAATATCCAGGAACTGAATAAAGCGCTGGTCACTATAATCCAGAAGAAGCAGGAGTTAAGCAAACTTTCTTACAACGATGATCGGTATGACGACGTGGAAGAAGAACTGCACGATTTGGAAGATGAGTTCAATGACAATTACGGAGAGTATCTGGAAGATGTCCTTGGCGATGTGCACATGCAGGTTTGCCCAGACACCGATGTCCTTCTGCCGACCGCCTATTTACCAGAAGCCCTTAACGCCGAAGGCCAAGTGGACCTTACCGGCAAGCAGGGTGTTTGGGTTGAAGCCGATGCTTACCCTAACAAAGAAGCACGCCTAGTGCTGGTTCCCAACCCAACTCGTCTTATCCTAAGCGTAGGTAAAAACGTGCGCGAAGAAGTTTGGAAAGGGTAGTCTCTCCGCCCGATAGTAATTAATTGATCAATAAGATAAATGGCTCCCGTGTAGGTTCTCCTAGGCAGGAGCCATTTCTGTTTTAAGCATTTCTTTTAGAAATGAAGCCTTAAGCTATGGATTGGTTTAGCTTTGAAAGAATTAAGGCCCTTTAAAAGCGGATGAAAACAGGAGAGCCGGGTCTCGTTAGGCCCGGCTCTCCTGTTTAGGTTGGAAGAAGAGTTCTAAATTCTTATTCCTGATTTACTTTTTGTGGAGCTTAAAATCCTAGCTTTTCTCTAACTCGCTTCAAAACCGGGGCTCCAATAGCGCGGGCTTTAGCGGCTCCTTCTGCTAGTTTGGCATCCAGTTCCGGCAAGTTGTTCATGTAGTAATGGAAACGCTCGCGCGGCTCTGCGTACTTGGTTAAGATAAGGTCATATAGGGCCTGTTTGGCGTGTCCGTATCCGTATCCGCCTGCCAGGTAGTTTTGGCGCATGGTCTCAACTTGCTCTTCTGAGGCCAACAACGAGTACAACCGGAACGTGTTATCTGTGGCAGGGTCCTTAGGTTCTTCCAGACCTTTGCTGTCGGTGACAATGCTCATCACCCGTTTGCGCAGGTCTTTGTCTGGCAGGAAAATGTCAATGGTATTTCCGTAGGACTTGCTCATTTTCTCCCCGTCAATCCCTGGCACTGTCATCACAGTTTCGTCTACCTTCGCCTCCGGCAAAACAAAGGTCTCGCCGTAAATGTGGTTAAAGGAACTGGCGACATCGCGGGTGATTTCGAGGTGCTGGATCTGGTCTTTGCCCACGGGCACAAACTCGGCATCGTACAGCAGGATGTCGGCAGCCATGAGAATAGGGTAGGTGAACAGACCGGCATTCACGTCAGACAATCCACGGCGGGCCGATTTGTCTTTGAAGGAATGGGCGTTGGCCAACATGGGGTACGGCGCGAAGCAGCTCAAATACCAGGTCAATTCGGTTACCTCGGGCACATCTGACTGACGGTAGAAAATGTTTTTGTCTGTATCAAACCCGAAGGCCAGCCAAGCAGCCGCTACGGCATACGTATTCATCTTTCGCTCCTGCGCATCCCGAATGGAAGTGAGGGAGTGTAAGTCTGCGATGAAATAGAGGGAGTCGTTGCCTGAATTTTTGGAAAGCTCTATTGCGGGAAGAATGGCTCCTAGCAGGTTGCCCAAGTGCGGACGCCCACTGCTTTGAATGCCGGTAAGTATTCGTGCCATGTTGTACTGAATGTTTGCACAAAGAAAGCGATTGGGGAGCAAACAGGAAAGCCTTTCTATTTTGGAGCTGTTTTTGAGAAAAGGAGGCCTAAACTTCTATGAAAGGTATTGATTAATTAAGGCGCTCACTTCCTCCGCCCGGCTCATGACCATCAAGTGCTCGCCTCCTTTTACCAGATGAAGAACAGGATAGTTGGGCACCGGAAGCACCTTGTCCTGGTCTCCATGGATTACAATCACTCCTTCTTTTGCAGCTTGGTGACGCCACAACAGAATCTGGTTTAACGACCAGCGCAGAAAAGGAATATCAGTCTCCTGGATGATGGCTTTCAGAATCTGTTTTTCTTCTGGGGTGTGCGCTCCAAAGAGCCAGTTGGCGGGAGATACCCACTCCTTGAACATGCCCAACGGAAGCCATTTCTGCATCTGTAAGGCTCCGGCTAATTTGTAATGCAAGGGTAACTCCTGGGTGTTGGCTAAACTTGATAAAAGAATCACATGTTTAACCGGAATTTGCTTGGCGATCTCCTGCGCCATCATTCCCCCGAAGCTTAAACCTACCAATACAGGAGGCTCCGAGTTCAATTCCATTTGCCATATCAATTTCGTGGCATAGGAAGCCATGGTGTCCTGCGGCTCGGGGGTAATCCATTGGATGACTATAGGATTTGGGTGCTGTAACTGCAGGAATTGGAACAGGCGTTCATCGGCGCAAAGACCACTTAGAAGATACAAAGGAGGTTGATTCATGAGCAGTAGTCCTGAGGCTTTAAACTAACTTAGTCTTTGGAAATGTACGTCTCCAAAGAAACCTCCTGCTCCTGGGCCAGGTACCGATCTATCACTGAATGGGCGACATAGAGAACCGGCGTCAGTACAACGGCCACGGTGAACTTGTACAAATAGTTGATCACAGAGACGGAAAGTACTGTTTTCAGGTCCCAATCACCGAAAAGGTAAAAGGCGATGAACAGCACAACTACCGTATCTACCAACTGGGAAACCAAGGTAGAACCCGTGGCCCTCAACCATATTTTTTTATTCCCAGTTAACCGTTTCAGCCAATGGAACACATGGGCATCTAATAACTGCCCCAGCAGGAAAGCAACCAAAGAACCCACAATGATGCCCAGCCCCTGACTAAAAACTTTATTGAAAGCGAAGTTCATGTCAAAAGCGGTTCCATTGGGCCCCTTGCTATTGATGTCCTGCCAAAACTGCGCCGGTGGTAAAGCCGTGGCAATTAAGATGACCAGAAAAGCATAAGCAATTAATGCCGCCGTTAAATAACTGATGCGCTTAACCCCGTCCTTCCCGAAATATTCATTGATGATATCGGTGGTGACGAAGACAACCGGCCAAATGATAACGCCTGCCGTCAGGTTGAAGTCCAACTTTGCCCCCAGTACCGGAATCTGCGCCCCCGGCAGATCAAACAACCCTTCCCCCGAAAAGATCTTCACCCCAATCAACTCAGCCAACAGCGCATTCGTCAGGAAAATACCGCATAGAACCATGAATAGCTTCCGTTTCCTAAAACCTAGCCCAGAAACAGAAGTGGAAGAAGTTTGCTGCATTTCTAAATAAAGCTGATTGAGCCTGTAAAGATGAAGGAAAGCAAGAAATAAGCAATAATGAGAAAAACTCTGGTTTCTGGTCAGTCTTTCCAAAGCAGTTCCTAAATGCCTTTCCTACTCTATAATAGAATCATTTTAGTAGGTAGATAGCTTACCTTGGGATGTTCAAAAGATCGAATTTTTAAAGGAAAAGGTTTAACCATAATGATTTAAACCGACAGACAATTGAAGGTTCAATCCATAGACTTGAACTGGGGAAGGTAAAAGTACAAACTACTTGGCTATGCAACGTAACAGGCAAAAGAACCCAATTCCAGTCTTTCGGGTGAGCGCCTTTGTTATAGACCTGGTGCCGCAGGCAGGCCTACTGGCCAAGGCTAAAACAGCAGCGCGAGGCCGGAAGACGAGGCCTCGCGGCCTTGAGCGCACCAAAGCAAAAATGAAACAATAAAGCTTTTACAAGCAGGCTAACAGAAGCTACGTCAGCTACAGCAAATTAAAAGCACCCAAAAACCAACAAAGTCAAAATCCCTACTCCAACACACTTATCGTTTTCCCCTCCGTAGCCAAAGCCGTATTAGGAAAAATGGCCTGCGCTTCTTCTAGCAAAGGAGAGAGATCTTTGTATCGAGCCGAAAAATGCCCAATGAGAAGTCGCCTAACTTGGGCTTTCTCCGCTAAAGTGGCGGCTTGGGCGGCGGTGCTATGAAAGGTATGGGTGGCCCGGTGCTCCATGTCGCTCAAAAAGGTAGACTCATGGTACAGGAGGTCAACTCCTTTCACATAAGGCAAGATGTCTTCTTTGTACTTAGTGTCAGAGCAGTAGGCGTAGCTGCGGCTTCGTTTTGGGTCTGTGGTAACATCTTGGTTGCGCACCAGAATCTCGCCCTGTTCATTTCGGATATCCTCGCCCCATTTAAGCCTTACCAATTGAGGAGGGGTTAAAAAAGAAGGGAGCTTGCCTTTAAGTAAATGGCGGGGTTTGGGTTTTTCTTTAAACAAATAGCCACAACAGGGCACCCGGTGCTGCATGGGCAGCGAGTGAACGGTCATGTATTTGTCTTCGTAGATTTTCTTGCAGATGGTAGTGTCCACTTCCACAAAATTGATGTGGTAGGGGAGTTGGGTGCCACCGTACTTGAATTGGAGGGTGATGATCTCGGCTAAACCCTTCGGGCCGAATAGATTAAGGTGGCCGGTGCGCTGCTGCAGGTGCATGGTAGAAAGCAGGCCCGCCAGACCAAAGTAATGGTCACCGTGCAGGTGACTTATAAAGATATTACAAATGCGCTGATGCTTTACTTTGTATCGCATCAGCTGCATTTGTGTACCTTCGCCGCAATCAATCAGGTTAATCTGATTGCCAACCGTGAGTAGTTGGGCGGTATGATTTCTATCAAAAGACGGGGTGGCAGAAGAGCTCCCAAGAATTTTTAGCTCAAAGTCCAAACTGCAGCCCGCTTAATATCTATTCTTCTTTTTTGGTTAGATCGCTTTCAATCTCGTGCAGGAAAACGCGGTCAATGCCTTCTTCAACGGTTGGAAGAATGTTCAATACAGACTCCAGTTTAGAGATCGTGATCAGCTTGGTTACGTGCTCTTGCAAGCCAGTAAGGATAAGAACCCCCCCGGAAGAATTGCAAAGACGGTTTGCAATCAGGATAGAGGATAGTCCGGAAGAATCAGTATATTTTACGTTGGTAAGATCCAGGATCAGGTTAGTAATACCTTCTGCATTCAACTTCACAAACTCAGACTTCAAATCAGGTGCGATCGTGGTGTCTAGTTTTTTTTCATCTATGGTGATGATGGTGTAATTCTCTTTTTTATCAATTGTGTACTTCATAAGTAACAGCAAAAAGGTTTAGAGTGCGAATCTACCAATTTTTGGTGGAATATCTTTAACAAAGTAAGTTAAAAAATGTTGGCCGCAATGCTCTCTTGGAGCGTATGTGGCTGGCTGGCATAGTCTTGGGGAACAAACTTTATGCCTAACAACTGTTCATACAATTCTATGTAGCGCTGTGAAATCTCAGTTACTTTTGCATCAGACATTTCGGGCACTTGTTGACCTTCTTTTCCCTGAAAGCCATTCTCAATCAGCCATTGACGTACAAACTCCTTTGAAAGTTGTCGCTGTGGCTGACCGTTTTCCTGGCGTTCCTGATAACCTTCTGAGTAAAAGAATCTTGAAGAATCAGGGGTGTGTATTTCATCTATCAAATAAATGATGCCATCTGCTTTCCCAAACTCATATTTGGTATCCACCAGGATAAGTCCGCGCTCGGCGGCCAGTTCAGTTCCGCGTTGGAATAGGGCTCTGGTGTACGCCTCCAGTTGAACGTAATCCTGCTCAGAAACGATACCCTGTTTCAGGATTTCCTCTCTGGAGATGTCTTCATCGTGGCCCTCGGCGGCTTTGGTCGTAGGGGTGATAATTGGTTCAGGAAACGGGTCATTTTCCCGCAGCCCCTCCGGCAGGGACACGCCACACAAGGTACGCTTACCGGCACTGTATTCACGCCAGGCATGGCCCGCTAAATATCCTCTGATAACCATTTCCACTTTGAACGTCTCGCATTGGCGACCAATCGTGACGTTAGGAGCCGGTTGGCTCAGAACCCAGTTAGGCACTACATTGGCCGTTGCTTCTAAAAAGGTGGCTGCAATTTGGTTCAGTACCTGTCCTTTAAAGGGGATGGCCCGCGGCAGCACCACGTCAAAGGCAGAGATCCGATCAGTGGCCACCAAGGCCAGTTTGTCTTTGAAATAATAAACATCCCGAACCTTGCCCCGGTAAAAGCCGGTTTGTTCTGGAAAGTGGAAGTTGGTTTCTTTTAACGCTTGCATGGCAGATGACTAACGGCGGCAAAGTTAGGAAAGGTTACAGACGGGACAAGTATATTTCTCCCAAACCCTTAGGAAGGCCGTGGCCTACATTTACTAACATTTGTTGGTTTTTGAAAATAAATTGCAAAATATTTTCAATTTTATTTGGGTTTAAAGATTTCGTTAATAGATTTGCAGCATCAAGTCAATTATTCCGGTAGTTGATTTATAAAGAAGAGCGGAGAGACAGGCTCAATGAAGCTCTAGCAACCTACCAGCCGTGTAAGGTGCTAAGTCCTGATCCCAGGGGACATATTGCCACTTGGGGAATATAAATTGATACGAAGATGGAAAAGCAAATCAACGCCACTTCTAACAATGCAGCGCCGCACCTGACCATGGCGGCAAAAGGTAACACACCTATTATTATCTCCTCTATTACGCGAATGTGCACTATGTCCATGATGGATATTTGTTGCTGTTGTCGCTAATCCCCTCATCTAAAGTAATTTAAATTTTCTTTAGGGGCCTGACGCACAGCGGCAGGAGGGAACCTGTTGTCTGTTAGTTTTCTGGCTCTTGAATTTGTTCAATTTTTCAATTGTAACCGGCTATAATCATGTCTAATTCTTATCGTTTTGAAACCCTTCAGCTACACGCTGGCCAAGAAATAGATGCTACCACTCGTTCACGGGCGGTGCCTATCTACCAAACTACTTCCTATGTTTTTGAGAACGCAGAGCATGGGGCTAACCTGTTTGCGCTAAAACAATTCGGGAATATCTACACCCGCATCATGAACCCCACCACCGATGTGTTTGAGAAACGCATTGCCGCTTTGGAAGGGGGCGTGGCCGCCGTTGCCGTTGGTTCAGGGCAAGCGGCTCAATTCATTGCCTTAAATAATATCCTGCAGGCAGGTGACAATTTCGTGGCCTCCAGCAACCTGTATGGTGGCTCTTACAACCAGTTTAAGGTAGCTTTCAAGCGCTTGGGCATTGAAGTAAGATTTGCTAAGAATGATGAACCAGCCACGTATGCGGCCCTTATTGACGAAAACACGAAAGCCCTTTATCTGGAGACTATTGGCAACCCCCGTTTCAACATTCCAGACTTTGAATCCATTGCGGCGGTAGCGGCGGGGCATCAGATTCCGTTGGTGGTAGACAATACCTTTGGGGCGGGCGGATATTTGTTCCGACCATTAGAGCACGGAGCCAACGTAGTGGTGGCCTCTGCCACCAAATGGATTGGCGGGCACGGGACCAGCGTGGGCGGCGTGATTGTAGATGGCGGAAACTTCAACTGGGGTAATGGAAAGTTCCCGCAGTTCAGTGAGCCTTCAGAAGGATACCACGGCCTGAACTTCTGGGAAGTATTCGGGGCTGATGGACCCTTCGGGAACATTGCCTTTGCTATTAGGGCCAGGGTAGAGGGTCTTCGTGATTTTGGGCCGGCCTTAAGCCCGTTCAACTCCTTTCAATTAATCCAGGGCTTGGAAACCTTGTCGCTACGGGTAGACCGCACGGTTGAGAATGCCTTGGCTTTGGCGCAGTGGCTGGAGCAGCATCCTTTAGTGGAGAGTGTGAATTATCCGGGCCTTGCCTCCAGTCCTTACCATACTTTGGCGAAAAAGTACCTGAAACGCGGCTTCGGTGGAGTGTTAAGCTTCAACTTGAAAGGGGGCAAAGAAGAGGCCGAGGTTTTTGTTAACAGTCTAGAATTGGTGAGCCATCTGGCAAACGTAGGCGATGCCAAAACCCTGATCATTCACCCAGCCTCTACCACGCACCAACAATTGAATGAAGAAGAGCAGTTGTCAGCAGGGGTAAACCCCACGCTACTGCGGGTGTCTGCGGGTATTGAGCACCTAGAGGACATCAAAGCAGATTTTGAACAGGCGTTTGCCAAAGTGAGAGTACAGGAACCGAAGTTGAAGGCCGCAGTAAGTGAGTAGAAGCCATGTTGAAAGGACGCGTTTTTGAATTTACAGATGAATTTACGCTGGAGTCTGGGCAATCTTTGCCCGGCTTCCAACTCTTTTATACTACCTGGGGCACCCTGAATGAAGATAAAAGCAACGTAGTGTGGGTTTGCCACGCCTTTTCCGGAAACGCTTTTGTAAAAGATTGGTGGGGCGACCTGTTTGGTGAAGGCAAGACCTTTGACCCTGCCAAGCATTTTATTGTCTGCGCCAATACGCCGGGCAGTTGCTACGGATCTACCGGACCTTTGAGTTTAAACCCAGATACCGGTAAACCTTATTACCATGCTTTCCCAACGTTAACCAACCTGGATGTGGTACGGGCGTTTGATGCCCTTCGGGAGCACTTGGGTATAGAGCAAATCAATGTTCTCATTGGAGGTTCTATTGGCGGACAGCAGGCATTGGCGTGGGCGGTGGAGTACCCATACGTTACCCGCCGGCTGGTGCAGATTGCTGCCAATGCCCGGCAAACTCCATGGGCCATTGCCTTAAACGAAAGTCAGCGCATGGCCATAGAACAGGATGTCACCTGGCAATTGGCCACGGATGATGCAGGATTGAACGGAATGAAAACGGCCCGTTCCATTGCGTTGCTGTCTTACCGTACTTATAACTCGTACAACCAAGCGCAGAAAGAGAACTCCTCAGACCTGAAAAAAACGTACCGGGCCGCCAGCTATCAACAATACCAGGGAGAGAAGCTAGCCAAACGGTTCAATGCTTTTTCTTACTGGCAACTGACCAAGATGATGGACAGTCACCACGTAGGTCGTAACCGGGGGAGCCTACAGGAGGCATTGCGCCATGTACAGGCCGAGACTCTGGTGATTGGGGTGGACAGCGATCAACTATTCCCGGTGAATGAGCAAAAGTTTGTAGCCAGATACATTCCTAATGCTACCTTCCAGATAATACATTCTGAGGCCGGTCACGACGGCTTCTTATTGGAGACGGCTCAATTAAGCCATCTTTTGGATACTTTTTTACAGAAAAAACAACAAAGAAAAACATGGATTCCCACCGTCTTCTAAAAATAGGTTTGTTTGGGTTTGGCTGCGTAGGGCAGGGCTTGTATGACCTTCTCTCCCGCGAAGAGTCGCTTCCTTATAAGGTAGAGCGCATCTGTGTCAAAGACCCTAAAAAGCTTCGGCCCTTGCCTTCAGAGAGCTTTACGTATGATTTTCATCAAGTGCTTCAGGACGAAAGCCTGGATATTCTGGTGGAAGCTATTAGTGACGCCAATGAAGCCTACACCATTGTTTCTGAAGCCCTGAGGCGCGGTAAAAAAGTAGTAACTGCCAATAAAAAATTGGTGGCTTACCACTTACCCGAGCTTTTGGACCTACAAAACAAGTTTGGCGGCGTTCTCTTGTATGAGGCAGCCGTGGCCGGAGGCATTCCTATTATTAGAACGGTTGAGGAGTATTTCTCCAATGAACCTCTGGAGCGGGTGCACGGAATCTTGAATGGTTCCTCTAATTATATCCTGAGCCAGATCTTCAAACTGCAGAAAGTCTACTCAGAAGCATTGAAGGAAGCCCAGGATAAAGGGTTTGCGGAGTTAGACCCCTGGTTGGATGTAGCCGGAGCCGATTCACGGCATAAACTGTGCATCTTAACGGCCCATGCTTTTGGCCGGACGCTTGCCCCGGAAGAAGTGGCCTTCTTTGGTATTGATTACCTAAGTGATCAAGACTGCGAGTATGCAAAGCAAAATGAAGCGGTTATCAAGATGGTCGCCTCGGTACACCTTACCGCCGACGGAGAGTTGGTGCCGGTGGTTTTGCCAAGCCTGGTAGATGCCTCAGACGACCTGTTTGTGGTGGAGCAGGAGTTTAATGGTGTGGTGGTACAGGGAGCGTACTCTGGTCCGCAATTGTTCAAGGGCCGCGGTGCCGGCGGACACCCTACCGGAGCGGCCGTGCTGTCAGATATCGTCTCTGTGAGTAATGGCTACAGCTATGGGTACAAGAAACTAAGCAAAACCACCAATGCCCCGGCTTTGGCCCTGGACTTTGGTTTTGAAGTTTATCTACGTTGTAGCGAGCCTGAGTTGGTGGCCGCGCTGGGGTTAACCAACCTGCAGAACGTGCAACGGGACAACGATACCTTCAGCGTCATCGGAACGGTTTCTTTGGGTAACCTGATCAAGACGCAAGACCAAATCAGAAAGTCTGGAGCTTATATCATGGCCCTTTCCTCCGATTTTGTTGGCGCGACTTCTAAGAAGGAAAAAGAAAAGGTAGAGTTATCTTAATAAAGCCTCCTTAACTACTAAGTTGAGCTTAAAAGTATTGAAACGGATCAACCGTTTTCTAAAGAGTAGCTTGTTTATTTAGTTCGTTCAAATTGCGCAGGCACCTGGTTTTATGCCGGGTGTTTTCGTTTGTGGCCTTTTTTAGGAAAAACAGCTTAAAACAGGGTGTTAAAACGCCTGCAAAGCTGATGGCAGTTGAAAGCCCTTTAAAGAAGAAACCTCCGCTTTGGGCCTGTTTTCAAAAGACAAACGCCGAAACGGAGGTTTAGTAAGATGAGCTATAAAGTAGCTTGAAAGCCTAGGAAAGATATACAGCCTTTACCCTGTCCCGAAGGTTGTATTCAGAAACCATCACCTCACCGTAAGCACCGGCGGTTCTGATGGCTACTAGATCGCCACGTTTGGTTTCGGGGAGTTCAACCGCTTTAGAAAAGCAGTCAGTAGACTCGCAGATAGGCCCTACCACGTCATAGGTTTTGGCGGGCAAGTCGCTGGTAAGGTTCTCAATCTTATGGTACGCCTGGTACAGGGCCGGGCGCATCAACTCAGTCATTCCGGCATCCAGAATCACGAAGTTGGTCTTTTGGCCATGTTTTAAGTAAAGTACCTTAGAAATAAGATTTCCGCTTGGAGCTACCAGGGCCCTGCCTAACTCAAAGTGCACCACCTGTCCTTGGCGTTTCTCCAGCAATCTGTCAAAGATGGAAAAGTAAGCCGCGAAGTCTGCGATGGGGTTTTCTTCGGGAGTATGGTAATCTACGCCTAATCCGCCGCCCACATTCAGGTGCGGGAAGCTAAGGTCGCGTTCCTCAAACCAATTTTGGATTTCGTTCACGCGTATGCAAAGGTTTTCAAACGCCCGCAAATCTGTGATCTGGGACCCGATGTGGAAGTGCAAGCCCACCAGCTTCACGTTAGACCAATAGGCGAAACGAGGCAATAGATCCTCCAGTTCCCAGGCATTGATTCCAAACTTGTTTTCCTCTAAACCTGTGGTAATGTGCTTGTGCGTGTAAGCATCCACGTTCGGGTTAATGCGCAAGGCCACCTGCGCCACTTTCCCCTTCGCAGCCGCCAATTCCTGAATCACCTCCAATTCCTGCACAGATTCTGAATTGAAGCAGAAAATGTTGGCGTCCAGGGCAAAGTTGATCTCGGCATCTGATTTTCCTACGCCTGCAAACACAATCTGCTCGGGGGCAAAGCCTGCCTCAAGAGCTCTGCGTACCTCATTGCCACTTACGCAATCGGCCCCAAAACCCCGCTCCAAGATTTCGGCAAGGATTGGAGCGTTGGCATTTGCTTTAAGGGCATAATGCACATGGTAATCGTATTTAGAGGCCTCTTCTTTTGCGGCATCTAGTGTTTGCCGCAGAAGGGAAAGGTCATACGCGTAAAAAGGGGTTTGGTGCTGAGAGAACGCCTGAAGTTGTTCTTTAAGCATGGCTTTCCTCTCTTTCCTGGAACACTCCTTCATTAATGGAGATCAACGCATCTTCTTTATAGGTGGTGTTTACCAAAAAGCTGATGTTGTTTTTGCTTCCTCCGTAGGAGATCATGCGCAACGGAATATGCTTCAATGACTGAACCACTTTAAGGGCGGCACCTGGTTTGTCTTCCATGAAGTCACCCACCACGCAGACAATGGTCAAATCTGTGTCGATCTCCACGCTCCCGAACCGCTGCAAGGCCTCGGTGATTTCGGGCAGGTAGGTTTGGTTGTCAATGGTGAGGGAAACCGCCACTTCTGACGTAGTGATCATATCAATAGGCGTCTTGAAACGCTCAAACACCTCAAACACGCTGCGCAGGAAACCATAGGCCAGCAACATACGGCTAGATTTGATCTTGATGGCAATGATGCCGTCTTTTGCAGCAACTGCCTTGATTTTGTTTCCGGTTCTCTTGGAGGAGATGGTGGTACCAGCCGCCTCGGGTTGCATGGTGTTTAACAACCGAACCGGAATGTTATGCTGCTGAGCCGGAAGAATACTGGATGGGTGCAGGATCTTTGCCCCAAAGTATGCCAACTCCGCCGCCTCATCAAAAGACAGCTCCGCGATAGGGTAAGTGTTCTTCACCACCCGCGGATCGTTGTTGTGCATGCCGTCAATGTCGGTCCAGATCTGAATCTCAGAAGCTTTCACAGCCGCGCCAACAATAGAAGCGGTATAGTCACTGCCGCCTCGCTTTAAATTATCGATCTCGTTTTTGGCGTTCCGGCAGATGTATCCTTGGGTGATGAACAGCTGATTATCTGGGTACTGGTCAAGCTGCTTTCTCAGGTTCTCCCGGATAAACGCCTGGTCTGGCTCCTCGTCTGGGGTAATCTTCATGAACTCCAACGCGGGTAGCAACACAGATGGGATTCCGTTTTCCTCCTGAAAAATCTGGAAGAGTTGCGTTGACAACAATTCGCCCTGGGCTAAAATGATTTTCTCTGTGGCAGGGGAAAATGCCCGGTCAAAGCAAGCCCGGATATCGGCGAACACCACCTGAACAACCTGTTTACCCTTTTCCTTTGAAGTTTCCTGTTTATATAAATCAGCAATCACCTGTTTATAGTGTTGCTCTAATTGTGCTGTGAGAGATTCTGCCTGGGCCACATTGCCCTGGGCCAGTTGCTGCCCAATTTGCACCAGGTGATTGGTGGTTCCTGACATGGCAGAAAGCACTACAATCACGGGTTCCTGCTTGGGAAGCAGTTGAGAGACGGCACCCATCCGCTCCGCAGAGCCTACGGAGGTGCCCCCAAATTTCATGATTTTCATAGAAATAAAATAAAACCTGCGAATTTACTAAAACATAAGCGATTCCTAAAAGAAAACCCCACCCGCTGCTTTTTTTCCTGAGCAGCGGGTGGGGTTTTGCTTTAGATATGATCTGATTAGTCTTTCTTCACTACCCTGATCACCTCAGACAGGGAAGAACCAGTTACTCGCAGCATGTAAATGCCGTTGGCGATGGTAGAAAGGTTTTTGGTAAGGGTTACCTTGCCGGAGGCCACCTTAGCAGATTCTCTGTAGATCAGTTTCTGGTTAAGGTCATACAGTTCCACCAACACGGTTCTTTCTTCTGTACTGGTCACCGAGAAAGACAGTTCGTTTGTGAACGGGTTAGGGGAAACCGCCACCTGGGCCGCGGTATTAGCACCCAACGCTTTCACTGATACAACCTTGCTGTACTCAGATTGGCCGTTCAGGTCTACTTGTTTCAACCGGTAGTACACAGTTCCGGCAGGAGCTCCAGCATCGGTGAAGGTGTAATTGATTTCCTCGTTGCTAGTCCCGTTTCCTTTTACCTGGCCAATGTTGGCAAAAACTTTTCCGTTAAGGCTACGCTCTACCTGGAAGTAGTCATTGTCTTTTTCACCGACGGTAGTCCAATCTAGCTGTACTCCAGTACCAGTGGCTTGTGCTGTGAAGGACGTTAACGCTACTGGAAGTGGAGCAGAGTCAACCGTTACAGACGAGAATCCTTTCATGGTCACATTGCTACAACCCCCTGTGCCAATCGCTTGAACAGTAAGGGTGGTAGAGGAAGTTATAGGGCCAGAAGTCAGGACTATTGGACCACCAGTACCTCTTACACGAGCCCCGCTAGGCGTACTTCCGTTGTAAATCTGGTACTCTACACCATTTTGTGAATTTGGTAACTCTATAGTGACGGTACCTTCTGGTCTGACAATCTTTTGAGTGTTGGCAAAAGAATATTGCGTTGGAAGGGCGTTTACAGTAATTGCGTAAGCAGATCCCATAGCGGTGTTGGAGCAGCCTGAACTGATGGCAAATACCTGGAGGTTCGCATTGGAGGTTAGTGGATCTGAGGTTAAGGTAATAGTCCCGCCAGTTCCAGCGACTCCAAAACCAGTTGGAGTAGTTCCATTGTACATTTGGTAGGTAATACCTTGTTGGGAAGAAGTTAAGGTTATACTTCCTGTGGAGCCGCTACAAACGCTTGGGGCAGTTGCAAGGGAGGTTGACTGCACCGTTGGCGAAGAAACGTTAATGGTAACCGGGTTACCAACCTGGAAGGCAGCGCACCCAGCAGGGCTGGACGGTGTTGCTCTGACCGTAAAAGTGGTATTGTTGGCGATGGCATTAGAAGTTAATATAATGTCTCCTCCTGTGCCTTCCACCAAAGAACCAACTGGAGTAGTGCCCTCATAAAGTTGATAGAATACTTCGGTTTCGGAAGCGATTACCCTTACTTGCCCTGTACTGTTAGTACAAACCGAAGGAGTAACTGCGGCTATTGTCAAGTTGCTGGTTGGAACCGCCACAAATACCCTGTTACTCATGTCTATAGCACACCCGTTGGTGGTGGTTGCCACCACTTTCAAGTTTGAATTGGCTGTAAGCGAGCCAGTAACTAAGTTGATTGGCCCTCCAGTTCCTGAAACACTTGTGCCGGTGGTGCTATAAGTACCCGTAGCAGTGTTGTAGATCTGAACTTGGTAGGTAACTCCTGTTTGAGTGCCAGCTAAGCTGATGGTGGCAGCGCTGCTGTTACAAACTGCCTGCGTAGTAGGTGTTACCGCAAAAGCGGTTGGGATTGGGTTAACGGTAACAGCAGTACTTCCCATGGATACCTGGTTTCCACAACCATTTGTCGCTCTAACACTGAAGGTTCCCCCTGAGGTAATAGCCCCGGAAGAAAGTGTTATGGCATTGCCAGTTCCTTCCACAATACTTCCTAAGGCCGTTGTGCCGGAGTAAATTTGGTAAGTTACACCCACTTGTGAGCCTGAAAGACTCAACGTGGCGGCTTGTCCGCTGCAGACGGTAGTGGTACCAGGAGTAACAGTAAAGGAAGTTGGAGTGCCTGATGTTACATTTACGGTTACTTGTTGAGTCAATGCAAAAGGTGCGCATTGCCCTGAAGTTGCCAACACCCGGAAGGTGTTTGTTCCGGCAGAAGAAAGGCTAGACGAAACAAGGGTAATGTTTCCGCCTGTACCAGAAACCGGATTGCCCGTGTTAACGAAAGTTGACCCCTCTAACCTTTGCAACTGATACGATACGCCGTTCCCTGAGCTATTTATAGTAATGGAGGCCGAACTACCTGCACACAAGGATTGCACCGTAGGAACCAGGGTTAAGGCATTGGAAGGAACATTTACCGCAAAGGTGTTGCCCATCTCGGTGGAACATCCATTCTGAGATCCCACTACCCTAAAGGTTCCACTTGAAGTTAAAGCCCCAGTGGTAATGGTGATGGTTCCTCCCGTACCTCTTACCGATGTTCCTGTGTTTGAGTAAGTTCCTGTTGCAGGATTCAGTACCTGAATTTGGTAAGACACATTTTCTTCAGAATTGGCAATTGTTACCGATTCACTTGACCCATTACAAACGGAAGAAGTAATGGGGGCTACCGACAAAGCTTTAGGAGCCGGAGCAATGGTAATGGAAGTGCTTCCATTTAAAGTAGCTTGGCAATCTGGAGAACCTACCTGGAAAGCTCTAACGGTAAGAACCGTAGCAGCCGTAAGGTTTCCTGAAGATAGGGTGATGGTGCTACCATTTCCTACCATGGCAGGCCCACTAGCTACATCTCCATTGTAAACCTGGTAAATTATCCCATTTTGCGAGTTGTTTACTGTGAGAACTGCGGAGCTGTTATTACATACCGTTTGAGCAGCAGGGGCCAGCGTTGGAGTAGTAGAAGGGGCCACGCAGGATACCGTAACGGCACCTGTCTGCTGGCTTTCACAACTCCCGCCCGTAGGAGTAATAGAAGCTGTAACAGTTGTTCCAGTGCCTAGGTTGGCTTGGTTTGTGGCATTTATGGCAATTGACCAGGTGACACGGTTAGTGGATGAGGCGCCTGAAACAGTAGCTGTTCCGGCAATCCGTTGTCCATCTATGTACACATTCACCGTTCCGTTGGTGATACTTGTACCAGTAATTACGGTTGCTCTTTCCTTGATTGGAGATGTAAGTGTGAGACCAAAAGAGGCTGCCGGTGATGTAGGTTGAATTTGGATGGTTGCAGAAGCAGCACTTGCTGTTTTACCCCCCGGAGCCGTTGCCACAGCATAAAGTACATCATTACCACTTAGGTTGGCATTTCCTAAAACTGGGGCAGACCAGTTACTGTTTGCAACAGTAGCTGCCTCTGTTACCCTAGGGTCCGTTGCAGGATTAGGGTTAGTCCCTACCCTTCGATAAACTACCACAGTAGTGCCGGCAGGTTCTGAAGAAGTACCTGCTATGGAAGTGATGGTAGGGCAAGCGTTAGTAGTTGTGATAACAGGAGTAGCGGTTACGCAGTTGGTTCCTACTGTTAATTCGCTAGTCGGAGCAGATAATCCTTCATAACCGGACGGATAATTAGTTAAATCAGTTGAAGGAACTTTTGCTCTTATAGTAATTCTGTTGCCTTGGGTTACCCCATACCTAGTAATATCAATTGTCCAAGTTGTTCCCGCTGCAGTTGTAGTAGGAGTCAAACTACCATCACTTGCTGGATTTACTGGATATCCATTAATAAATAGATAAATTAAGGCTCCAACTTCAGATGTACCAGAAATTGAACTAGTACCTGTACATAGGAAAGTATTATTTACTGTAGGAGTCTGAGTTGTTTGAGCGGTTCCGGTAGTAGTGGGTGTTCCTGTGTTACTGTTGACATAAATACTATTTGATCTAGAAGATTCGCAAACTCCCCCCGTTGGAATAACTGTTGCAGTTATAGTTGCATAATCTTTCGCCGCATTCGCATTGCTTGCGTCTCTGGGATAAGATAAATCTCTCGGATATGTAGGGTTATCGTAAGTCCAAGCATAAGAAGGACTAGCAGCGGTTCCGGTGTTGGTGGTGCTAGAGGTGGCGGTTCCAAAAAATAGCCCATCCTTATAAACCCTAATTTGAGATCCTGGGTAAATAGTTGTACCTAATACAGCATCTTTATTGCTAATAGAGCTTATAATTGGGGCAACAGTAGTACAAGTACCAAATTGCTGAGTTTGGACTGTCACAGTATTAGAAGATACTGATGTGCTGGCCGCGCAGTTCCCTGAAGCAGCCCGGGTGACCCTCACTGTTAAAACATCTCCAGCTGCCAACGTAGTCCCGCTTGGTATTGGAAAGGAAAATGCTCCGTTAGACACCACCACAGGTGATGCGGGCACTACTTGACTTCCATTACGGAATAAGGAAATAGTGCCGCCATTTTCAGTGGAGGTTCCTGTAATGGTAGTGGCTCCAACTCTGATGACAGGGTTTGTTGTGATTACAGGGGCAGCAGGTGCAGCTGTCTGGCAAAACTCGCCGTTTTGGATCTGGTTTAATGAAGTGGACGGAAAAGCAGGGATAAGACTCCGCCAGATCGTAAACTTATCGTTAGAGTAATTTCTATCATCAACACCACCCACATCAGAAATTGTGCCTTCCAGACCTGTTTGGGCACTGGTCACGGTAGAACCTGTCACTCGGAGTGGGGTAGTTGGGCTAATGCCGGCTCCGCCATCTCCGCTAAAAGCAGAAAGTGGCACGTAGAAATCAAAGAAGAAATCGGCGTTACCACCTGCGGTTGAAGCGGCAACGGCTTTCTGGAAGTATTGGCTATAGCCGCCGTTGGCACTACCCCGCCAAATCACATTACTAGTGAAAGGATCGGTGTCATCTCCGCTACCCCGGTGACGGTAAATTACCACATCAAAGTTGAGGGCCAATACTACCTCAAACTCAAAACCTAAGTTCTTTACCTTAGAAGGGGTGGTGTAGTCTACTAATGTACCGTTTGCCAGGCGCTGTTTGTTGAAAACCCCATCAGAATCAATCAAAAAGCTGTAGCCTTTAGAGGCAGAAGAGTTACCCCCCAGTCTGACCCTGAACATCACTTGCGTGCCATTGAAGGCCATGTACAAAGGGTTGGGTGCTAAATCAGTATGACCACCCCCAGAGCCCGTCACCAGGTCATTAAGGGGTTCTGTTCCCAGTTGGGGAAGCAAACGGTAAGGAATTTCATTAACGGTTGCCCCAATGTCATTAGTGCCAATATATCCAGTACTGGTCCGGGAGACATAGTTGTCCTTGTTAGGGTCTAAAACACCTTGGCCATTACCCGTGGCGGGTTGAAAAATTAAACCCGGGGTTTGCGCCTGAACTTTAAATTGAAGGCACAGCAGCAAGAAAGTAAAAACAAGAATATAGTTATTCCTGAGGGTTGGGTGTAGAAGTTGTCTCTTCATATCAAACCTTAAGAGTGAAACGGCCTTTTACAAGCCGAAAAATAAAAAAGCCCTTAAACCACCCAGATCAAAGCTCGTCACAAGGTGGTATTTACTAGGCTAACTGTAAAAAATACGGTACTAGTTAAACTTTGTTGGTTTTAAGAAGGTAAATAAAACAAAAGATTGTATTTGTTTTATTATATTAACATAATGTTAATATTACTATTTCAGGTGGGGAGGAAAATGGAATTAGATTTAAGGAAGAGGTGGATAGCATGTGTCTTTGTGAGCTTGAAAATTGACGGGCACAAAGGTACATGTTCAATTTGGTAGAATAGGCCTTGTTTTACTAATTTGTTATGCTTAAAAGTAGGCTAGCAGCATTTCCGCCAAACCCAGCGCTATTTACTAGAATGATCCTGTTGTGCTTGTGATTTGTACAATCTGTAGTAGGTCTAAAGTTGTTTATTTTACTTTTTGTAGATAAAATATTTTTACCCATCTCAGCTGATAAGGCGCCAGAGGCCCCCAAAGTATGACCAATCAAATGCTTGTTAGAGTAGAAAGAGGGAGAATGTGCACCAAATGCTTTCTTTATTGCTTGAATTTCCGCTGCGTCTCCCGCTTTAGTACCAGGAGCATGCAAAACAACGGCATCCACGTCTGAAGGAGCAAGACCCGCTTGTTTCAGGGCATCTTGCATGGCTAATTGAAAGTGCAAGCCTTCTTTGGAGATGCCAGTTTTAGAAGGACTACGCTCAAACCCCATGCCCACTGCTTTCACTTCTATTACCTGCTTTAGGTTTGCGTTTTCTAGCTCGGCCTGGTTCATTCTTTCCAAGGCAAAAACAGCAGCGCCCTCGCCTAACACAAAGGTGTTCTGTTCTTCATTTAAAGGACGGCAAGGATTTTCTTGGGCACCAAACCTTGAATAGATGCCAATGGATTTCATCTGGGCAAGCGTAAAAGGAGTGAGTGGTGCTTCGGTGCCGCCCACCAGAAACCGTTTGGCCATGCCGGATTTTAGCCACGCAAGTCCGTTGGCAAAGGCCTGCAAGGCTGTGCTGCAGGTAACCGAATGACTGATAAGAGGTCCATTTGCCTGCAAATCATTGGCTACCCAGCTGGCCACGTTGCCTAAGGTTGTACTGGGAGATACACTAGGGGAAAGCCGTTTTTCGGGGGTTTTTAGGAAATCGGCGTGAAACTGCTCAAACATGCCGGTAGCTCCCCGGGAAGAACCTATGTTGATGCCCACGGGATCATGGAGCTCCATGCTCCAGCCCGCTTGTGCTACGGCTTGTCTTGTGGCAAGAATGGCAAGCTGCACCGAGCGGTCAAGAGTGGCATAGGTGGGGTTTTCCAGCAGCAGGGCCTGGAGCAGGGCTTCGGCAGAAAAGGAGAGAGGAGCTACTGGTGTGTCAATTCCTAAAGCAGGTATTGTGGTAAATGCTGCTTTGCCGCTGGCGTAAGAAGCCTGAACTTCCTCAGGTGTACAACCCAGTCCTGAGACAGACCCAACTCCCCTGATCACTATCCACTCCTGCTCCCGCTCTGTTCGCATCTCTTTAGTCCTTGTTTCCTTAAATCGTCCTTAAAACTACTGCACCACCGTCCGCATTTGCTCAATTACGTGGTAAACCTTTTCTAACTGATCATTGGTGATGCAGTAAGGAGGAAGCACATACACAATATTGCCCAGGGGCCGCAGCAACACACCATTCTGTAAGGCTACATTGTACAACTGGTCCCTAAGAGAATGGAAGTAAGTAGTTTGGCCCACTTCAAACTCAATGGCCAGAATAGTACCGGTTTGTCGGCAGTCCTTAATGCCCGGTTGCCCGATTAAAGTTTGGGCGAAAGCAGCGTGTTGGGCGCTGATTCTTTCCAGGTTTTCTAAAAACGAGGAATTTTCCACTAGATCCAGGCTGGCCAGAGAGGCAGCACAGGCAACCGGATTGGCGGTGTACGAATGCCCATGGAAGAAGGCCTTGGTTTTGTCCTCGCTCAGGAAAGAGCGGTAAATGTCCTGGGAACAAGTGGTCACGCCCAAAGCCATAGTCCCACCGGTCAGGCCTTTAGAAAAACACATCATATCTGGTACCTGGCTGAGATGGTCACAGGCGAAACGCTTACCTGTTCTTCCAAAGCCGGTCATCACTTCATCGGCTATGATAAGCACCCCTTGGGTCCGGCAGAGGGCCATGAGTTGGTCCAGAATAGCAGGGGAGTACATGACCATCCCGGCGGTGCCTAACACCAAAGGCTCAAAAATGAAGGCTGCAATGTCTTCCTGTTGAAGAAGGGTTTCCAAGCGGGCAAGGGTCTGTTCTTCCTGGCCGGGAACCGGTACGGGCAAAAACTCCACATCAAATAGGTACTGCTGAAAAGGGCGCGTAAAAATGGAACGCTCACTCACCGACATCGCCCCGAAAGTATCGCCGTGGTAGCTTCCTTCAAAAGCGATAATCTTGGTTTTATTTACTCCTTGGTTAAACCAATACTGCAAGGCCATCTTGAGGGCTACCTCTACGGCCGTAGAGCCATTGTCTGAGTAAAATACTTTTGCCTGGTTTTCAGGAAGAAGCCGTAGAAGCCGCTCAGACAGTTCTACCGCGGGGGCATGGGTGAAACCTGCAAAAATCACATGCTCAAGGGTGCGCAGCTGTTGGCTCACCCGCTCAGCGATGTGCGGATGGGCATGCCCGTGAATGTTCACCCACCAAGACGAAACGGCATCAATGTATTCTTTCCCGTCCTCCGCAAAAAGAACGGCGCCCTCTCCCCGCACAATCCCGATAGGTGGGGGAGTGGTCTGCATCTGGGTATAGGGGTGCCAGTTTACTTTTTGATCGCGTTCTGAAAGGCTATTGTTCATGGGTAGTAAAGTAATCCTTGAAATTTTGGGCGTAGTGCAACACCTTGGTTTTATCAAAGCTCTCTTCTTGCTTAATGCGGGGAAGAACAGGGAGCTTAGAATAGTTTAAAATGAATTCCTCGGAAGAAGGCGTTGGCTCTCCGTTGAAGATAATGCCCGCAATAGGAATGTTCCTGCTTTTAAGGACCTCCACCGCCATAAGCGTATGGTTGATGCTCCCAAGGTAATTTCTGGAAACCAGCACCACTTCCAAATCAAACTTTAGAATAAGGTCAAGCACCAGGTCCCGCTCGTTCAAAGGAACCATAATGCCCCCGGCGCCTTCCACCATCAGGTGGTTTAGGGTAGCTGGTAGGTTGATGTTCTCCAAGGCGAGTCTTGTTCCTTCGGCAGCCGCGGCCGTGTGCGGCGAAGCGGGCATTTGCAGCCGGTAAGCCTCCGGGTGAAACACAGTGTGCAGATTAGAGATAAGGCTTTTGACGGTGTGCGTGTCTGAGTCTTCCAGGTTACCAGCTTGTACCGGCTTCCAGTAGTCGGCCTGCAGGGCTTCGGTGAGGATGGCCGAGGCGATGGTTTTCCCCACATCGGTGCCTATGCCGGTAATGAAATATCTTTTGGGGTGTGCTGGTGAAGCAGGTTGCATAATTCTTGTACTTGCGCGTGGGTGTTGTAGGCGTGAAGCACCAGCCGGAGGCGCTCTTTGCCCATTGGTACCGTGGGACTAAAAACGGGTCGCACGTCAAACCCGGATTTTTGAATAAGGTGAGCTACTTGCTTTAGTGCCAACGGATCTGCCAGGTGCCAGGCCTGAATGGGGCTTCTGTTTAGGGCTTCTTTTTGTGAAAACGGCTCTGAAACAGAATTTTCGTTTACCAAGAACTGGTAGAAGGAAGCTAGTTCCAGTACCTGCTTACGTTCAGCGGTCAAGCCTGGCAGTAGCCTGTACGCTTGCTTGATGGCTACCAAAGAAGCCAGAGGAAGAGCAGTTGTATAGATGAAGGGCCGGCTGAAGTTCAGAAGATATTCTTGCAAAGCCTTGGGACCTACTACCGCTGCTCCGTGACAACCAATCGCTTTCCCGAATGTCATTATTCGGGCAAACACTTGCAGTTCCAGATTCAAGGCAGAGACAAGTCCTTCGCCTTTTTTACCAAACAACCCATTTGAATGGGCCTCATCCACCACCAGGTACAAGCCCTCTTTTTGACACAAAGCCGCTAACTCCAATAATGGAGAAAAGTCTCCGTCCATAGAATACAGCGACTCAACGGCTACGTACACATTACCCTGCGCCCGTTTCAGTTTAGCTTTAAGATCCTCCACCTCATTGTGGCGGAACGGAAAACTTTGGGCAAAACTGAGCCGGATTCCTTCCTTCATGGAAGCATGGCTGGCCTCGTCATAAAAGATGGTGTCGCCGCGTTGGGGTACCGCCGAAAAGAAACCGCAGTTAGCCGCATACCCTGAGTTGAATACTAGCGCGGCCTCGGCTCCATGAAAAAGAGCAAGTTCCGCTTCCAACTCTTGCGCGTAAACTGAGTTACCGCTCAACAAGCGGGAGCCAGTGGCGCCGTGCGCCGGAATCTCTCCTAATTCTTCGGCAATGCGTTTGGCTAGAACCTCAGAAGCGGCCAGCCCCAGATAGTCGTTTGAGCTGAAGTCTATCAGTCCAGGAACCGGTGACGTCAACTGGCGCAGGGTGCTTTTCTGGGCTCTGCTTTCCAGTTGACGTATAAGACGGTCCGGCACTTGCATGACTGAGAGTTATTCCGCGGAAACAGCTACCTCTGTTGGAACGTCCACGGTTCCGCCGCAGGAAGTTTCTGCTTTGAAGGATTTACGAGGCGTTAAGCCCAGCAACTCAAACATGGCTTTATCATCGGCGAAGCCCGGGTTAGGGGTCGTCAACAGTTTGTCGCCCGAGAAGATGGAGTTGGCCCCGGCCAGGAAACAAAGCGCTTGCTCACTTACCGGCATTTCTTGCCTTCCGGCAGATAAACGCACCATGGTTTTTGGCATGAGAATACGGGCGGTGGCAATCATGCGGACCATTTCCCATACGCTTACTCTTGGCTGCTCGGCAAGAGGGGTACCCTCTACCGGTACCAAGGCATTCACCGGTACCGATTCTGGGTGTTGCGGCAGGTTGCTGAGCACGTGCAGCATGGCAATACGGTCATCATCTGTTTCGCCTAAGCCAATGATACCGCCGCTGCACACGGAAATACCCGCTTTGCGCACGTTCTCAATGGTGCCTAAACGGTCACCGTATGTACGGGTGGTAATGATGTTGCTATAATTCTCTTCTGAGGTGTCCAGGTTGTGGTTGTAGGCGTAAAGGCCGGCTTGCTTCAGGCGCTCGGCTTGGTATTCATTGACCATGCCTAGGGTGCAGCAAACTTCCAGACCCATCTCGTTCACACCTTCCACCATTTCCAGTACCCGGTCAAAGTCGCGGTTGTCGCGAACTTCGCGCCAGGCGGCACCCATGCAGAAACGGGTGGAACCCCCTTCTTTGGCTTTACGGGCTGCGTCTAGTACTACTTCGTTGCTGAGCAGTTTGTGGGCCTGTACTCCAGTGTGGTAACGGGCAGCCTGCGGACAGTAAGCGCAGTCTTCAGGGCATCCGCCTGTTTTCACCGAAAGAAGGGTGCAGACCTGCACCTCGCCAGTGGCTTGATATTGTTTGTGTACCTGTGAGGCCTCTACGATGAGTTCCAACACGGGTTTATAATAGATGGCGCGAATTTCATCCATGGTCCAATCCGTGCGGAGAGGGGCGGTGTTCAGGGCGTCCGTCATAGTCTAAAAAGTCTTGTTTAGGGGACTAAAGTACGGCGGAAAAAGCAATACGAGAAATTTTTTGCGGCTGGTGCGAACGCTTGTTACCAGGTTTTATGGTTGTTTTCTGAAAATCAGGGTTTAAACGGAAACGCGCCTGCTACCCTGTTGGGTTAAACGGTGCTATTTTTTGTCAGCGATGACCTGTCCGTTGCGGTACTCCACCTTTTTCAGTTGTTTCCCAGTCTCGTCAAAGTAGGTCCAGGTGCCGGTTTGGCGGTTGTTCCGGTACGTGCCGGCCATCTCCGTTTTCCCATTTTCATAGAGCTGCTTAAACGTACCAAACCGCAGCCCGTCTTTGTAAAGCGTCTCAGATTTTATCTTACCCGATGGGAAATAAGTAATCAAGGTGCTCACAATCTTTCCGTTCAAGTAGGTAGCCTTGGATTCAGGTTGTCCATTGTCATGGTAGGTGAGACGCTCCCCATTGATTTTGCCGTTCTTGTATGGCTCAATGGTTTTCAACTTTTTGTTTTCGTGGAATTCCTGCCAGGTACCTACGGGCTTGTTGTCCTTGAACTCTTCTTGTGCTGCTATGGTGCCGGAAGGATAGTAACGAGTTATTTTTCGGTCCCGCTCGTTGTTGCTATACCGGATTTCCTGTTGCAGTTTGCCGTTCTCGTCAAAAGACTGGGCTAACCCAACTCGTAGGCCTTTGCTGTAGGTAAGGGTGCTGCGCCGCTGGCCGTTTTCATAATAAGCCACGGAAGGGCCATCAGGCTTGCCGGCCAGCACGCTGCCTTCGGTCATGAGTTTGCCTGAACGGTAGTACGTTTTAAAACGAGCCGGTTTGGTAGGGCCGTCGCTGATGGTCTCGGTTTCTAATTGGCCGTTGTCATAAAAGGTCTTGTAGCCGCCTTCAATCATGCCGTTGCGGTAATTGGCCTCCGATGCTTTTTCGCCGTTTGGGTGAAACGTGCGGGAAACACCGCTTTGGACCTTACGGGTGTAGGTGATCTCCGACCGAAGCTTGCCATTAGGGAAATACTCTTTCACCAACCCCTCTGGGAAACCCTCCACAAAAGTGGCTTCCTGTTTCAACTGGCCGTTTTCATGGTAGCTTTTGAAAGGACCGCTCTGCAGATCGTTCAGGTATTGGCCTTCCTGTAGCTTGTTTCCGTTAGGGTAAATAGCCGAGAAAGGGCCGTTCTTTTTTCCGTCTTTGTAGGGGACCGTCAGTTTTGGTTTGCCGGTAGGGAAAAACTCCGTGTACAGGCTGTCGCGTTTCCCCTCCACTACCTTGACCATAGCTTCCAACTCGCCAGTGGGATAGTACTTGCGGTAGTAGCCATGCATGACTGAGTCTGCCGAAGCCTTGATGAAGTACACTTCCTTGATCGCCGATTGCAGGGAATCATGGTAGGTGACTACCCTAACCTGGGCTTGGGTTTGTAGGTGTAAGCCAACGGAGAGACAAAGAAGTGTAACTAGAAACAGAATCCTTTTCATGGATACAAAACAATAAAAAAAGCCTTACTATTAACGTAAGGCTTTTCAGAATTAGTATAGTTCAAAAAGGTTTACACCCGCTCCAACACAATGGCGGAGGCTCCGCCACCACCGTTGCAGATTCCGGTTACACCAATTTTGCCGTTGTTTTTATGCAGTACATTAATCAACGTAGTCACAATACGGGCACCGGAAGCTCCCAGTGGGTGGCCTAGAGATACAGCACCGCCATACACATTAACGTTGCCGCCTTCCAGACCTAGTTTATGGTTGTTCGCCAGGGAAACTACGGAGAATGCTTCGTTGATTTCATAGAAATCAACTTCTGCAGGGTCAACGCCGGCAACTCTTAAGGCTTTCGGGATAGCCAGGGCAGGGGAGGTGGTAAACCATTTCGGCTCCTGCTCGGCATCGGCAAAGCCTCTGATTTTCGCGATTGGCGTTACTCCCAATTCCTCGGCTTTCTCCTTGCTCATGAGCAACAGGGCCGCGGCTCCGTCATTCAGGGTAGAGGCATTGGCCGCGGTAACGGTCCCTTCTTTGTCAAACACTGGGCGCAAACCCGGGATCTTCTCGAAGTTTACCTTGCTGTATTCTTCATCCTCGGTGACAAAGATGGAGTCTTTGCCGCGTTGCGGAATCTCAACGGGTACAATCTCGTCTTTCAGGTAACCAGCCTTGGCTGCCTCGGCTGATTTGCGGTAGGAGTTGATGGCGTATTCATCCTGCATCTCACGGGTAATGCCTAACTCACGGGCGGTGTTTTCAGCTGCGCTACCCATGTGGTAATCGTTGTACACATCCCAAAGACCGTCTTTCACTAATCCGTCAATCATTTGCCCGTGACCCATCTTCGCCCCGAACCGGGCTTTGTCCAGGTAATACGGCACATTAGACATGCTTTCCATACCACCTGCCACGATGATGTCTTTATGACCCAGCATGATGGCCTGCGATGCGAACATAATGGCTTTAGAGCCAGAGGCGCAAACTTTATTGATGGTGGTACATTCCACTTCATACCCTAAACCGGCACCAATAGCTGCCTGGCGGGCAGGGGCTTGGCCTACGTTAGCAGACAGTACGTTGCCCATGATCACTTCCTGAACCAGGCTTTTGTCTATTCCGGCTTTTTCCAGAGCTCCCTTGATAGCGATAGCTCCCAATTGAGGGGCGGTAAGACTTGCCAAAGCCCCACCAAAGCTCCCGATTGGAGTACGGACGGCCGAAATAACGTATACTTCTTTCACTTGCATATCAGTAGTGTTTTCTAGATTATGGGTTTGAAATTATCGTTTATTCAGATAAAAACCAAACGCTTGTTAGGTTGATTGGGTTCTCTGTGTGACAATAATAAATTTTAAAAGGAAAGGGGCAGTTGTCAATTGGTGCAGAATCCAGCCTATTTGAAGGTTAGTTTTCTGAAAAGTGGCTTAAAACAACCCATCTGATTTTAAACTCAGAAGTAGCTACCAGTCTGGAGTGTTTTTGTTTTTATTCTTTGTATTGGTGCGGGGGACCTGTTGCAGGTATTGGGCTTCTTCCTGGCGCATGGCGTCTAGCAACTGACGGGCTTTCTCAGGGCTAAGCTGCAACTTCTTCAGGCGTTCATAACGGGTTTGGAGCAGGGCGTCTTCTTCCTGGCCTGCCTGGTTGCTTCCTTTGTTGCCTCCGCTACCAGTGCCATTTCCTGATCCTTGGCTACTCACTCCTTTGGTAAGACCGGCTTCTTCCCCGGAGCTCTGCATTTGGTCAACATTGCTTTGGCCTTCAGGTGTATTGTTTTCGGCTCCGCCTCCGGGGGCATTGCCTGCTCCTGGGTTAGTGGAACCATTAGCCGAATGGGAGGCAGAGCTTCCCGCTGAATTGGGCTGCCGGGAACCACCTGATCCGTTTTGGGAGGTGTTCTTGGGGGGCATCCTTTGGTTTTCTCTCTTCTCCGGGTGCAGAAGAAGGTATTTTTGAAGTAGCTCAAAATTGTAGCGGGCAGCCTGGTTTGATTCATTAGCTTTCAAGGCTTGTTTGCAGAAGCCTAAGGCTTTAGTATAGTTTCCTTCCTCGGCCTCAATCACGGCTAACTGGGTGGCCACGGTAGAAAGCAGTTCGGTATCAGTGGTTTTGAGAAGTGACCGATACAACGGAGAGGCCTGGGTGTACTCGTGTAAATGGAAATAAGAGTGAGCCAGGTTTAATACCACCGAATGGTGGGGCTTCCCCCCTTCAAATTGGCGTACTTTTTCATACAAGGCAGATGCCTTGAGGTACTCTTTTTGAGAGTAGGCGGCTTCAGCCTGTTGGGTATATTGGTTCCGATGTGCAATGCGCTGGAAGTTTTCCAACGGGGAAGTGACTAGTAGCAGAATAAACCAAATGTACATCATATCCTAAGTACTTGTATGGTCCATAAAACATCCAAGGCGATGAGGAGGAGGGCAGCCAATAAGGGGTAAAGGTATTTGTTTGCGGCCACTTCCACTACCTTGGTTTGGCGCAGTTCACTTTTGACGGAATTTACCGCGCTTAGCAACCTAGGGGTCTCGCTTATGTTTTGGTTTATTTCAAAGTAGTTGCCTTTGGTGCGCAGTGCTATTTCTTTCAGCGCGTCAGGCTCCAGTTTGGTGATCACTGTTTCACCTTTGCTGTCCTTCTTGAAAGTACGACCCTCCGGAATCTTACCCCCGGCATAAGTGCCCACGCCTACGCAATACACGTGTACCCCCTGAGAGAGCAACGCATTTACCGAGGCCTGCACATTCTCCCCGAAAGTTTCTCCGTCAGAAAAGATCACAAGGATCTTGGAGCGTTCCATTTCCCGGCTGGTTTGCGTCTCTTGGAATTTTTGCTGGGTCAACTCCAGCACCGGGTTTAACTGGGCTGCTTCGGCTGGGGCCAAGGTAGTTTTAAGCGATTGCACAAAAAGCTCCAGTGCGCTTTGGTCATAGGTTAGCGGACTCAGCACGAAAGCTTCCGACGAAAACCCAATCAGCCCCACACGGTCAGCGTTGGAGTTTCTGATGAACTCCTGTAACTCCAGCTTCACTTTCTCTAACCGGGAGGGGGGCACGTCTTGGGTTTTCATGGATTGGGATAGGTCCACTGCCAGGTACACATCCTTGCCATTGGTTCTTATTTCCTTTGTCATGGCGCCGAAGGAGGGACCTAACAAAGCCACCACCAACAACCCCATATAGATGCTCCGGATGATGGCTTTGATCCAGATGGCGTTTGCCTTCTGGGCAAATTGCTGGGCCAGTCGCTTTATCCTGTACAAATATCCTCCATAGAGCACCCCAAACAGGAGGAAGAAGAAAAACTCAATGGAGGTAAATGGTAAGTACCAGGTCATGGGGTGAGCAGTTGTGCTTGTAAGTGCAGCGGCAAGTTATAAAGAAACAAACAAATGGTTTTGGCTTCTATTTAAGGGCTCTTTTAACAGAAAGGGTGCAGAGACGATTCTAAAACGCACAGCATGAAAATAAATTTCAAAATTTATCAGCCTCTAAGCTGTTGTCATAGAAGCAAATGGTGTGGTGGGAAGGCCGTAAGGGGAAAATTTTTTAGATGGAGCTTTGGTAATCTCATTTTTGTTAGGCTATATTTGCACACTCTTTAACAGAAAGGGATGCCCGGAGAGATGGGTGAGTGGCTGAAACCAGCAGTTTGCTAAACTGCCGTACCTCTAAAGGGTACCGGGGGTTCGAATCCCCCTCTCTCCGCGAAGTTTTTTTGAAAATAAATTTTGGAAAGAAAACTTCATTCATTATCTTTGCACCGCAATTACGGAGAAAAAAAGGTTAGAGAAGTTTGTCACTTTGTAATTGCAGGACTCGGGGTGTAGCGTAGCCCGGTATCGCGCCACATTTGGGATGTGGAGGTCGTAGGTTCGAATCCTGCCACCCCGACGAAAAAAGATGAGTAATGTTGGATGACTAAAAAGACATTCTCCATTACTCATTTTTGTTTCGATGGTCTCGTAGCTCAGCTGGATAGAGCAACTGCCTTCTAAGCAGTAGGTCTTTGGTTCGAATCCAAACGGGATCACTTAGCAATTAGCCACTTATAAGGTAAAACTTGTAAGTGGCTTTTTTATTTCAAATAATTCCCAAACTCTCTGGCTTTATCCTTCAAAGCAGTCCCTCCAATCGAGAGCCATTTTCTAATTGCCAACCTCTTTTCTATGGAGTTAAAAAGTATATGGCTTAATTAAGCATCACCTTACGCTTAAATTATTGAAGGGCTTCTGGTAAATCGCTGGTGAATTTTCAATAAAATAGGAAAAGCACACCTACGGACCATACAAAAAAACGAGGGGCAAGCTTATGCCAGAACTTAGCACTTCCATCAATAGCAGAGGCAAGGCAATAATCTTTGTTCCACCTTTTTCCTCAAGCAGATTACCTTTTAAAAGAAGCAAACCTCACAGGTAAGGTATGTTTATTAAAGGTAAAGCCCATCTTCTTTAAATAATGAAGACTTAAAAGATTAAATTTTTGTAAAGTTTTCATATTATTACAGGCAAACGGTTCAATAAATGGGAAAAGCGCAATTATTGGAGAGGGAGGATGAACTATGGGATAGATTCCGAGCGGGCGACGAAGAGGCGTTTGCCCAGATATTTGCCTGCTTTTCTGATACGCTTTTTAATTACGGTTCTCGCTTGCACCCAGATAGAGAGTTGGTGAAAGATTGCTTACAGGATCTTTTCGTAAATATCTGGAACCGACGCCACTTGCTGGGGCCTACTACTTCCATCAAATACTATCTATTTCGCTCATTAAGAAGGCAAATTGCGCTGAAAGCAAAAGAAGGGGCTGGAATTTTTTCTGAAGCAGGGGATAGTTTCTTTAAATCGGAAAATGAGTTTTCATCAGAGGATAACCTAATTAGATTTGAAGATGAAAACCATTTAACCAGCCTTTTAGAAAAGGCAATAAAAAACCTTTCAGACCGACAGCGCGAAGCTATTTACCTCCGGTTTTACCAAGACATGGAATTCTCTGACATAGCCACTCTGTTAGAGATAACCCCAAGAGCAGTTTACAAACTCATTTACAGGGCAATTGATATTCTGCAAAAAAGCTTTCACTCTTCCGAAAAACCGACTGGCTTAGGAATAGAACTAAAGTTTCCCAACCAAAGACTCCAGCTAGACGCCTTGGTGAGTTTTTTGGTGCTAAGCGGGGTTAGTTTCCTCCTGTAAAGGAGACCCATTGAACTCAACTTTTCAGTTCTTTATGAAATTTCTCTAAACCAGCAACTACCTTGGTGTGCCTGCTCTATTGCAACAATCCCAATGAATGTGGTGGTTTTGGGGCGTTTTTCTAAAAACAGAAAAATTTTCTGTGGTATTTTAGAAATTACTAAAATTTTTTATGCCTTTGATGGGTCACTTTCGGGTAATTTCTCCTTTTGCTATTTAGAACGATTCACCAGGCAACCTAGATGGAGGAACATTACCAGACACTGCACGATTTTGTATTAGATCCCAGCTTTTGCGATTGGGTATTATACCGAAATGAAAGTGCAGCGGCTTTCTGGCAAACCTACATCAAAGTTAACCCGGAAAAACGTGAACTGGTAGAGCAAGCCAGATTAGTAGTTATCTCCATGGGTGCCGGAATGGACCAGCATTGGAAAAGCTCGGAGAAAGCAGAGGCATGGAGCCGGATTCAGGATAAGATAAATGCTCCTACTGAATCAAACCAGAATAGAGTAGCGGAAGACCATAGCTTCCTCCGCGTGGGAGGGTGGAAGCTTATTAGAAAGGTAGCAGCAAGCCTAACTGCCTTTTTACTACTAAGTGCTGCTTTATACTACCTGTTTGCCCAAGGTCAGGGGCAAACCTTCACATATGCCACAACTTACGGTGAAGTGAAAAGGGTCTCATTACCAGATGGTTCTGAAGTAACTTTAAACGGGAATTCTTCTTTAAGTTTTAAGAAACCTTGGAATTCAGATTACCCCAGAGAAGTAACGCTAAACGGAGAGGCTTTCTTCAAGGTCACCCATCAGCAAAATGACCAGAAATTCAGGGTTAACTTAACGGAGAAGGTTTCCATAGAAGTTATCGGTACAGAGTTCACCGCCACGCAAAGGCCCCAAGACACCAAAGTGGTTCTGAATGAGGGAAAGGTAAACTTCTCTGTGTCCGATGAAGGGTTTCTGGGGTATTTTAAAGAAACGTTGGCAAAAGAAACGCTTAAACCAGGAGAGTTAACCGCCTATTCTGCTGAAACAAGTGGTAAAGCAAAACTGGTGAAAAGAACAGTTCAAAACCCAGAGGTTTATAATGCTTTCCAACACAACAAGCTCATGTTTGCAGATGCCCCGCTTACAGAAGTAGCACGTGTTCTGGAGGATGTATATGGCTACAAGGTAACCTTTACCAATAAAGCGCATGCGAGCAGACGTTATACAGGTTCAGTGCCCCATGACAAAGTAGAGGTACTCATCATCACGCTTGAGAAACTATTTAAACTTAAGATTACCCAAAAAGGCAATCAGCTGGAAATTAGTTGAAATCTCCTTCGGCTCCAGTGCTAAAAACCACAGAATAGATCCTTTTAAAACATTGTACCTAAATCTTATGTCCATATGGTAAAACCTTTTAGCAAACAAAAAATGCTCACTCCTTTACTTATATGTGTAGCAATGCAGGTGTCTGGGCAAGCAATGACTGCTTCCTTAAAGGCCCGGTCTGGTAGCTATATGGTAACGGAGCAAAAAACCGTATCGCTTTCTAAAGTGATAAAAGAGTTGGGTACCTACTATAAGGTGAACCTCAACTATGACAGTGAGCTGCTTTCAAAAATCAAGGCTGAGGAAAGCGTCCTGAAACCCATCAGCGGCAATTTAACCCAGGACATGGAAAGGATCCTGAAGCCTCACAACCTCAGTGCTGAGAAGGTAGATAAGAATACCTATATCATCATTCCTTCCACGCCACAGAACGCCCGCCCCAAGACCACCCTCCTGGAAAATACCAAGGTGAAAGCTGACATCACCATCACCGGGGAAGTGAAAGATGCGCAAGGCAATGGCTTGCCCGGAGTAACCGTGGTGGTGAAAGGAGTGGCCGGAATTGGGGTTACCACGGATGTTGACGGAAGGTATTCTTTGAAACTACCCAGCGGGGTTGAAAGCGGAGTGCTGGTTTTCTCCTATATCGGGTTTAAAACCCAGGAAGCCGCAATAGGCAATAGAACATCCATCAACATCACCTTGGAGGCCGATGACCAGGCTCTGGGGGAAGTAGTAGTGGTGGGATATGGAACGCAGCAGCGCACCAGTGTGGTGGGAGCTGTGGATCAGGTGACTTCTGCCGTGATAGAAGGAAAGCCCGCCATGACAGCTACCCAGGCATTACAAGGGGCATCTCCCAACCTTATTATTCAGCAAACGAGCTATGAACCCGGGCAATCTCCCAATATCAATATCCGGGGGATAAGCACTTTGGGCAACAATAGCCCTTTGGTGGTGATTGACGGAATAGTAGGGGGAGATATCAATCTGTTAAATCCGAATGACATTGAAAGTGTTTCTATTCTAAAGGATGCAGGTAGTGCCGCCATTTATGGTTCAAGAGCAGCCAACGGGGTTATACTAATTACCACCAAGAAAGGGAAGAAGAATACCCGGCCAACCCTTACCTATAATGCTTTGGTAGGTATCCAGGAGCCTAAAGTTTTATACAAACCGGTAAAAGGGTATGAGAACGCTATCCTGAGAAGCCAGGCGACCGTGAATGCAGGTTTGCCGCCCATTTATGGGCCAGATGAAATCAGAAGAATACAGGAAGAGGGCGACAATGAATGGTTTCTGAATACCATCCTCCAAGATGCTGTTCAGCAAAACCATAATCTAACCTTGTCAGGCGGCAGCGAGACCTCTACTTTCTTGATCTCAGCGGGTGTGGCAGATCAGCGGAGCAATCTGGTAGGGCCAAATTATGGTCATTCAAGGTACAACTACCGCCTCAACCTGACCAGTGATTACGGTAAGCTAAAATTGACCAGCATCCTGGCGTATACCCGGAGCCAGATCAAAGACCATTCTTCCTCTACGCAAACGCTCATTGTGGATGCAGGCAGAGTGCCTACATATTATCAACTAAAAGATGAGCAAGGCCGCTATTTGACGAATGATGTGCTTTCAGAATTCAACCCCTTGGGTGTGTTGGAAAAAGGAGGTTACCGGAAGTACAACAACGATAATATTTTCGGGAACATCAATGCGGAGTTTGAGGTAGTTGAGTCCTTTAAACTGAGAGGGGTATTTGGCGGGAGCCTGGTTTCAAACCAACTGTTTGCCAGAACCATGCAGGTAGACTATTTCCCTAACGGAACATCGGGCGCCAACCGGAATACGAATGATGAGAACAGTAAGAACCTGTCTCTCAACACGCAGCTTTTAGCCGAGTTCAACAAAACTTTCTCACAAGATCATACCACCAATGTACTGGTAGGTATCTCCAACGAATCTTACACCAGTAGAAGCAACGGATTATTCAAAACCTATACTGATCCTGAATTAGGCACCCCGGTGTCTGGAACTATAGTAAGCCCAGATTCTTATAACTCAAACCAAAGAGCAGTTGAAACCAGCTTGAACTCCCTTTTCGGGAGGGCCTCTTATTCTTTTAGGGACAAGTACTATGGAGAGTTCAGCTTCAGGGTAGACGGATCTTCCAAATTCAACAGAACCAACAGATGGGGCTTTTTCCCTTCTGTTTCCGCAGGTTACCGAATTTCTGAGGAAAGCTTCCTATCAGGGTACCGCGACAATCTAGGTGATCTGAAACTACGCGCCTCCTACGGGGTTTTGGGAAACCAGAGCGTTTTGGACTACCAGTTCATGACCACGTACTTTACCTACCAAAATGCCTATGGATTTAACAATTCACCCGTAGGCGGTACCGGATTTGCGTTTGCCAACCCAGACTTACGGTGGGAGAAAGCGGCGACTTTCAACGCCGGCGTTGATGCAAGTTTCCTGAACAACGCTCTAACCTTGTCATTGGATTACTTCAATAAGGTTACCAGTGATATCCTAATCCCGCCAAGTGTACCAGGGGTATATGGCACTTCGCTTCCTTCTTATAACGCCGGTAAAGTAGAAAACAAAGGTTGGGAGATCAACCTGAACTACCGGGTTTCCCATGGCAGTTTTGACCACTCTTTTTCTTTCAACCTGGGAGACTCCAAAAACAAGGTGCTCTATTTTGAAGGGAAAGAGGCCTTGACTGGGGCAGATGAGATGCAGGTGATTCTAAGAGAGGGTTTGCCCTTCAGGTCGTATGTGGGGCTTAAGCGGGATGGCTATTTTCAGAACCTTGATGAAATTGAAAGAGGCCCTAAACCACCAGGGCTCAACGTGTCACCGGGTGACAACCGGTATGTTGACGTGAACGGTGACAACATTATAGATGAAAACGACAAGTTTGTCCTGGGTAATCCTTTTCCCCGCTACACCTTTGGGGCTACTTATAACCTGAGGTTCAAAGGATTTGACCTAAATGTATTCTTCCAGGGAGTGGGACAGCGGAGCACCTTCCTGAGAGGTGAGTTGGTGGAGCCTTTCCACTTTAATTACTCTCAGGTGATGTACCAGCACCAGCTTGATTTCTGGACTCCTCAGAACCCAGACGCCCGGTACCCGCGGCTTTCTGCCAGCGGCAGCCAATCAACCGAGAACAACTTCCGGAGGGGCTCAGATATGTACATCTATGACGCCTCTTATGTGAGACTGAAGAACCTGCAAATTGGCTACACCCTGCCAACCTCCCTCATTGGAAAAATAGGCATGAAGTCTATGAGGGCCTATTTCTCGGGGCAGAATCTTTACACGCTCTCCAAGTTGAAATTCATAGATCCGGAAGTCACTGAGTTCAACAACAACCTGAGCAATTCTGGGGCAAACAGTGGAAGAGCTTATCCTACGCCTGTCTACTATGGTTTTGGTCTAGATGTCACCTTCTAATTAAACAGCCACATGCATAAATTTTCCAAATTCATCTTTTGCCTACTAGGGGTTGTGACCATCTCTTTTACGGCTTGCAACGACTTAGATCTGGTACCGGAAGATCGGTTCACGGATGCCAACTACTGGACAACAACTGAAAAGGCCAACAGTGTCCTGAACTCGGCCTATTCCCAGATGTACCGCAGTGACTATTTCTTCTTTAATGAAGGCATGTCAGACAATGCCTACAACGGGAGAGGAGACCAAAACGGCGTGGCTTCCTTGGCCGCAGGTACCTATGACGCTTCTCTTGGCAGAATACGGGAAGAATGGAATTTCCACTATTCCGGAATCAAGACCTGCCATATCTTTTTAGAGAATGTAGACCGGGTGGAGAACATGGATGCCACCTTGAAAGAAAGAATGAAAGCAGAGGCTCGCTTCATCAGGGCTTTCCATTACTTCCAACTGATGACCTGGTATGGAGACGTGCCCTTTTTCGACCGCGATATCTCCGTAGAGGAAGCCAAGACAATCCCCAGAACTCCCCGGGCCCAGGTGCTGGAATTTGTGTTGAATGAATTAACCCAAGTTGCAGAGGCCTTACCCGTTAATACCGCCTATGCCGCAGCGGACAGGGGCAGAATCACCAAAGGAGCCGCCGTCGCTTTGAAAGCCAGAGCCTTGTTGTATGAAGGCCGGTGGCAGGATGTGGTCACCACCTGTGAATCGTTGCTTAACAACAGCAGTGGTACTTACAGCTTATTCCCTTCTTACGAGGGTTTATTTCTGCCCCAGAACGAGAACAACAGTGAAGTCATTCTGGATATCCAGTTTGTACCCGAGGTTAGGGCGCACAACCATTTCTTTGACATCGCTCCTTTGGCTGTTGGTGCCCGCTTGAATGCCCTTGCGCCCACGCAGGAACTGGTAGACAGCTATCTGACACAGAACGGAAAAAGAATACAGGAAACCGGGTCAGAGTATGACGAAACAGATCCTTATGACAACCGCGATCCACGCTTCGCTTCTACCATTGTGTACAACGGTTATGAATGGAAGAGACCAAACGGCACCACCGAGACCATCTACACCAAACCCGGGTCTGACCCTGATGCCTCCGCCGTGGATGAGTACAAACCAGGCGGGGTGAGTTCTCCTACCGGTTATTACTTCCGGAAGTACTACGACCCTACCTCGTCAGTGAACTTCCTTTCTGGGCTGAACCTCATTATGATCCGGTACGCAGATGTGTTGCTCATGTATGCCGAAGCTAAAAATGAACTGGGGCAAATGAATGAAACCATTTGGAACCAGACCATCAGAGCACTACGGGCCCGCGCCGGCTTCACCGATCCAGCAGCCTTGAATTACCCTGCGGTTGCCCAGGATGAACTGAGAACCATCATCCGGAACGAGCGCCGCATAGAGTTGGCTTTTGAAGGACTCCGCATATTTGATATCCGCAGATGGAGAATTGGGGGGCAGGTATTGAACGGTTGGGCGCATGGAGCTCAGTTTGGCTCTCCTTCGGTGGACAATGGCTACATCAGGGTCAATCAAAGAAGCTTCGATGAAAGCAAGCACTACCTGTGGCCAATTCCCAGAGATGAAAGGGCGCTTAATCCAAACCTAACCCAAAATCCTAACTGGTAAATTTTCTCCTTTTTAACCTTCTATCCATCCACATATGAAAAATTCAATTTTCCTTCATTTCCTTTCTTGGGCGGCAGCGTTGTTGTTTTTAACAAGCTGTGAAGATGATAAAGAACTTGACCATACCCAGGTAACCGAGGTAACCAACCTGTTCACGCCTGAAAACAATACCTCCATTAAACTGGAGCCCGCCTCTGGCAGCGCTGTTTTTGAATGGGGCCAGGCAATGGCAGAAGACAACGGCATTGTCTTCTATGAAGTGGTTTTTGACAAAGAGTCCGGGGACTTCTCTGATCCTATTTACAGTATCAAGTCTGATGGAAACGGAATCGGTAATATGCTCACCATGAGCTACGCCAGCCTGAACCAAATCGCGAAAATGGCTGGCATTGCCTCCCAAAGTAAAGGGAAAATCAAATGGACCGTTTTCTCCTCAAAAGGGATAAATGTGAAGAAATCCAGCGTGTCGCATACGTTGGAACTGGAACGTCCTGCCGGTTTCGCGGAGATTCCTTCTGCCTTGTACATCACAGGTTCTGCCTCTGAAGGCGGCGAAACCCTTAGTGAAGCCATTCCTTTCAAACAGACGCAATCTGGGGTGTTTGAGATTTATACCTCGTTGAAGGCCGGTACTTATAATTTCGCTTCGGGCAATACCGGAACCCCCATCACGTACTCCATCAACAATGGCAGAATGGTAGAAGGCGGCACCACAACGGTTACCGGAGATACCAAAGTGTACCGGATCAGATTGAACCTGAACAACGCCTCTGCTGAATTCACCGAAATCAAGTCCTTGGGTTTGTGGTTCTCCGCGGATAACAAGATCTGGTATGACCTGCCGTATGCTGGCAAGGGCACCTGGGAAATCAAGAACGCTCCGGTGGAATTCAAGCAGGAAGGCTGGGGCCGTGATGAGCGCTATAAATTCAGGTTTACGGTATTAAACGCGGCCGGAGAAGAATCTATGGAGTGGTATGGCAGCCAGAACAGTGACAACAGCCGGCCTAACAGCAATACCGCCCTTTCTTACTGGTATATGTTCCCGGTGAACAGTTCCCAATATGATTATTCTTTCAAATTCAATGAGAACGCCGACCGCAAAACCGCTGACATCAAAGTAGATTTCAGTGCGACGGCTGACCAGTACACCCATTCTGTCACTGTGAAATAAATCTTGGTTCTTCCCCAGCCCTGGCTCTGTCATCAGGAAAAGGGTTGGGGAAGATCCTCACGTTTTAAGCCTCTTTTTATGAAAACAATACATTTTCAACGCATCCTGTACATTGGCTTGATGGCCGTGTTAGGGGTTTTCAGCTCCTGTGAAGAGGAGCCCTTTCCGCTGTATGACCGTGACTCCGAGGTAGTGGTGTACAACTGGGCGGCCACCGCAGATTCTCTGCAGGATAAAACCTACAGTACCTTCCTCTCCACTGATGGGAAGTATTTCATTCAGAACAATACCGGCAACACCAATTTCAACTACTGGTGGAATGCCCACGCCCTGGATGCGCTGGTAGATGCTTACCTGCGCACAGATGACGCGGTCTATGTTCAGCGTATGAAAAGCTTGCTGAACGGCATCAAAGACAAAAACAACGGTGCTCTGCCCAACGAGTTTTATGATGACATGGAATGGCTCGCCCTCTCCAGCCTTCGGGCCTATGATGCCACAAAAGATGCCGCTTTTCTGGACGCAACCACTTTGCTGTGGCAAGACATTAAAACCGGCTTGAATGCAAACCAGGGCGGCGGTATTGCCTGGAAGAAAACCCAACTGGATTACAAAAACACCCCCGCCAATGCCCCGGCCATCATATTGGCCTCAAGGCTGTACCAACTGCAGAAGAAGCAGGAGGACCTCGACCTGGCCAAAACCCTCTACACTTGGCTGAAGTCTACCTTGGTGGACCCGTCTACCGGAATTGTTTGGGACGGAATTAACAGAACCGGGAATAGTCAGGTAGACAAGAACTGGATCTTTACCTACAACCAGGGCGTGTTCATTGGCGCGGCGGAAGAGCTTTTCAAAGCCACCGGTGACCAAGCCTACCTGACCGATGCCGTACGCACCGCCAACACCACCATCAACAGCACCGAGCTAGCCCCTGGCGGGTTATTGAGAAGCGAAAACCAGGGAGACGGTGGCCTCTTCAAGGGAATCCTGGTGCGGTACCTGGCCCGTTTGATTGAACAGCCTAATGTGCCGCAGGTAGAAAAGGCGAAATACATCAACTTTCTGAAATACAACGCCGAAACGCTTTATGCCAAAGGCATCCGGAGGCCCGCCCTCCTGATAAGCCCCGACTGGAAAAACATGCCTGGGGAATCCACTGATTTCTCAACCCAGCTGTCTGGCCTCATGCTCCTGGAGGCCATGGCGAGGTTGGATGAGTTGAACCTCCTTGACTAAAACACGGGCTGAGCTGGCAACGCAAGTTCAAGAGCAGCCTAGGAGCCAAATGATCGGCATCCGTTTTCCAGATTTTACATTTCAGAATTTTCATTAGCATACAACCAAAATGAATAGAAGAACCTTTATTCAGAGTTCGGCTTTGGTGGGAGCCGGCGTGCTTTTCAACCCCCAGTTTCTCTTCGCTTCGGCAGAATTCCCGGTAGTCCGGATTCCTGCTGCAAAGCGTAATTTCCAGAGTAAGTCTGTTGACCAGGCCATTGCTGAATTCACCAAGAATGTCAAAGACAAGGAGTTAAGCTGGCTGTTCCAGAACTGTTTCCCCAGTACTTTAGATACCACGGTAACGCACAAAATGGAAGCTGGCAAACCAGACACCTACGTCATTACCGGTGATATAGATGCCATGTGGTTGCGTGACAGCTCGGCGCAGGTGTGGCCTTATCTGCAGTTTGCGAACAAAGACGAGAAGTTAAAGCAACTGATAGCCGGTGTCATCAACCGCCAAACCCGGTGCATTCTGAAAGACCCCTATGCCAATGCATTCTACGGCGATGACACCAAAGTAGGGGAGTGGAAGACCGACCACACTGACATGCAACCAGGCGTGCATGAGCGTAAGTGGGAGATAGATTCGCTCTGTTACCCCATCCGGTTAGCGTATCACTACTGGAAAACCACCAATGACACCAAGCCCTTCGGCACCGAGTGGCATCAAGCGGTGAAAACTACGCTTAAAACTTTTAAAGAGCAGCAACGCAAGCAAGACCTAGGGCCTTACAAGTTCCAGCGCACCACCCAATTTGCCACCGATACGCTTTCCATGGCTGGGTACGGCAATCCGGTAAAACCGGTAGGGCTGATCTGTTCCTCTTTCAGGCCCAGTGATGACGCCTCAGTTTACTCCTTTTTGGTTCCGTCCAACTTCTTTGCCGTCGTGAGCTTAAGGCAGGCCGCCGAAATGATGGACAAGATCGCCAAAGATCAAAAGACAGCTAATGACATGACTGCTTTGGCAAAAGAAGTGGAAACAGCCTTGAAGGACCATGCCATCATTGACCATCCTAAACACGGCAAGCTTTATGCGTTTGAAGTGGACGGATTTGGGAACCACTACCTGATGGATGATGCCAACGTGCCCAGTCTCCTTTCTTTGCCGTACCTGGGGGCAATCAGCGTTTCTGACCCCATTTATCAAAATACCCGCAAATTCGTGTTATCTGCCAACAACCCATTTTTCTACAAAGGGAAAGCAGGGGAAGGAGTAGGAGGGCCCCACGTGGGCAAAGACATGATCTGGCCAATGGCCATTATCATGAGAGGCCTCACCAGCACCAGTCAGGAGGAAATCAAGACGTGTATTAACATGCTGAAAAACACGCACGGGGGCACTGGTTTCATGCACGAGAGCTTCCACAAAGACGATCCTAAAAAGTTCAGCCGTTCCTGGTTTGCCTGGGCCAACACCTTGTTTGGGGAGTTGCTCTGGAAAACCTATCAGGAAACGCCCAAGCTCCTGGCGTAAAGCTGGGTTTTACCAGGCGAGGATTGCAGGAAGAGCCCCCACCTTCCTGCTTTCCAAACCTTTCTCCTTCTGATGTGAGACCTATCTCGTTGCCTTTCTGCAACAGTGTAACCTTCGCTGCAATTCCTCCTGCGCCTTTAAATCCTTCCATTTGAATTAGGCTTACCGTTAAGCTGTGTTCCATGCTCTTAACCTCTAGCTGAACCAGCCTTTTGTGAAAGCCCATCACCAGTTAACCTTTCCCCTGATGAATACCTTGAAAAGTACTTTGTTTTTGTTGGCGACAATCCTTTTAGGATCATGTGCTAAATCGATAAAGCCAACTAGTGAAGAAATTGTTAAGACCGATCCGAACAATAAGGGATACACCCAATATGTGAACACCTTTATTGGAACAGCCCCTTTGCTGGACCCGAAGATCATAGGCTATACCCCTCCTGAAGGATGGCGCGTTTGGGCCGGACTGGTGTACCCGGGAAGTTCCCTTCCAAATGCCATGGTTCAGCTTAGCCCTATCACCGAGTATGGGTCTGGAGCGGGCTATGAGTATGAAGACACTCTTATTCACGCCTTCACGCATACTAACAAAGGTCATTGGAACCTCTGCAACATACCTGTGCTGCCTGTCACCGGAAGCACCCAGGGCAAGGATGCGTTTTACTCCAGGTATTCACATGATCAGGAAAAGGCCGCCCCGGGTTTTTACGGGGTTTTTCTGAAAGACTACCAAATCCAAGCGGACCTTACCTCCACGCTTAGAAGCGGCTTTCACCAATACACCTATCCCTCCAACAAAGACCGCAGCATTGTGTTCGACTTGTCCAAAGCGAACAACCCCGTCAGAAAGTGGAGCATTCAACAAGTTGGCAAGAATGCCGTGCAAGGGCACCAGGATGTAGGGGAAAAGATATACTTCTACGCCACCCTCAGCACAGAGCTGAGCAGCCTGGAGAAGAGAGGTGAGGACACAAGGAAGGGCCTGGCTATTCTACACCTGAAGGATGGAGGCAATGCTTCCGTTGACATGCGCATCGGGCTTTCATTTGTAAGCGTGGAAAACGCGAAACAGAATCTGGAAAGCGAAATAGGAGACAAGTCGTTCGCTGCCATCAGAAAAGAGGCCGATACCACCTGGGAGAACCTGCTCTCAAAAATCCAGGTAAAAGGGGGCACCGATAAACAGAAAGAATTATTCTACACGTCCTTGTACCGGTCTTTTCTCTGGCCTGCCTTACGCAGTGATACCAATAAAGAGTATACAGACGCAAAAGGAAACAGAGCCAAAGCCGATTTCAACTATTACACCGAACCTTCCCTGTGGGACACGTACCGGAATAACCTCATTTTACTAGGCATTGTTTCGCCAGAGGTGACGGTAGATGTGATCAAGTCGCTCAAAGACGTGGGTGATAAAACCGGCTTCATTCCTACCTTTTTCCACGGAGACCATGCCGCCCCTTTTATCGCCGGATCTTATGCTCGAGGGTTAGACAGTTTTGATGTGAAAGCCACCTATAACTTGCTTCTGAGAAACGCCAATGTGGAAGGCGGCGCGCGGCCTTACATCACAGAGTACATACAGAAAGGCTTCATCTCAGACCCAGATGTTGCTAACCCGCACGTGGAGACGAAAGCCAAAGCCGGTGTTTCCAAAACCCTGGAGTATGCCTATGATGATTATTCCCTGGCCCAACTGGCCAAAGCCTTAGGCGATACGGCCAACTACCGGGTGCTCATGAAACGGTCCCAGAACTACCGAAACATGTTCGATACCAAAACCAGGTTCATGCGGGGCCGCTTGGCCAACGGTGACTGGATCAAGAATTTCAATCCGCAGTATCCGTACTACGAGTACATGTACCGCGAGGCGAATGCATGGCAAGTCTCCTTCTTCGCTCTGCATGACATGAAAGGACTGATAGGCTTGTACGGTGGCCCAAAACCCTTTGAGGCAAAGCTGGATTCTCTGTTCACCCTGCCTTGGAACCCCAACCACATCGCCAGAAATGTGGAAAGCATGATCGGGCAGTACTGCCACGGAAACCAACCCGACCACGAGGCGCCGTTTTCCTACTACTTTATAAATAAACCCGAAAAATCACAGCAGATGATTGACCGCATCATGAACGACCTCTACGGCATAGGAGAGGACGGATTAGCGCTCTGTGGCATGGACGACTCCGGAGAGATGTCTTCCTGGTATGTCTTCAACGCTTTGGGCTTGTACCCGTTCTCGCCCGCCGATGACGAATACCTGGTTACGGTTCCCATCTTTGATGAAGTCCGCTGGAAACTGCCGAACGGCAAAGAGGTTAAGATTACTAAAAAGGGGAAAGACCGCGCCTTGAAATCCATTCTGGTGAATGACAAAGCGCAGAAGGGGTATTTTGTCTCTCATGACTTGTTCCGCAATGGCGGTGAACTGGGCATTGTCACAGGCAATTGATTTGAGCCTCAGAACGCCAAACCCATGCCCATCATTAGAAGGCGTTTTAGGGTTGTTCTTCATAAACTAGCCTACAACGCCTGATCCACCACCTCTAAAAATCTACAGCGCATTCCTAGATGGTAAAGCAAGGTATTTCTACAATTCTGTTTCTGTGCTTGGCCGTGGTAGCACAGGCCCAGCGGTATAGCTTGTTCTCCCCAGACAAAAAAACGGAGGTCAGGCTCACTGTTTCGGATAGCATTTACTATGAAGTGCTTGCCGACGGTAAACACCTGATAAACCCTTCGGCCATCCACCTGGAAACCGATTTTGGGAAGGGGAAAAGCTCCAAAGTAACGAAAACCTCCAAGCGGTCGGTGAACCAGGTGTTGCACCCGGTGGTGTGGCAAAAAGGAAAAGACATTCAGGATCATTTCAATGAACTGAGCCTGGCTTTTTCAAATAACCTGGGGCTGGAATGGCGGGCTTACAACAATGGCATTGCCTGGCGTTGGATCATCAACAAGAAAGGTCCTTCCAAAGTTATGGGTGAAATAGCCTCGTTTCGGCTAAACCAGGCTGAAAACGCTTGGTACCCCTTGGAGGATGAATTCTTCTCCCATAACGAGCGGGCGTACCATCAACTGTCCTTGGACAGCATCAGCAACAAAAGCCTAGCGAGCTTGCCAGCCCTTTTCAGTGTCCAAGGAAAGAAGGTATTACTTACGGAAGCGGACCTGCTCAACTATGCGGGCATGTGGCTTCGGGGAGATGGAACAGGCGGAGTGAAGGGTGTATTTCCTTATTACCCTAAGAAAACCAAGGTGAATGGAGATCGGAATGTGCGGGTAGCGGAGCGGGAAGACTATATTGCCCAGTTCACTTCTCCGCAGACGCTTCCCTGGCGCGTGATCATGGTGGCCCGTAATGATGCTGAGTTGCTGGTAAACCAATTGGTGTACCAACTTTCCACCCCTTCTAAAGGGGATTTCAGTTGGGTAAAGCCCGGCAAAGTTCAGTGGGACTGGTGGAACGACAACAACATCACGGGGGTAGATTTCAAAGCCGGCGTCAATACCGAAACCTACAAGTACTACATTGATTTCGCCTCAAAGTATGGGTTAGAATACGTGATACTGGATGAGGGCTGGAGTGACACAAGGGACTTAATGAAGCAGATGCCAGGCATCAACATAGAGGAACTGGCTACTTACGCGCAACAAAAGAATGTGAACTTGGTGCTATGGGCCAATTGGCTCGCGCTGGATGGTCCTAAACTGGAGCCTACCTTGGATCAGTTCGCCAAATGGGGCATCAAGGGAATCAAGGTTGATTTTATGCAGCGCGATGATCAGGAGATGGTCAATTATTACATCAGGGTTTCAGAAGAAGCGGCTAAAAGAAAAATGCTGGTGGACTTTCATGGCGCCTACAAGCCGACCGGACTTTACCGCACCTACCCCAATGTGCTTTCCTACGAAGGGGTTCTGGGCCTGGAGCAAAACAAAGGAAGCGATATCGTCAACCCCGAGCATAACGTGACCATTCCCTTCATCCGGATGGTCGCCGGCCCCATGGATTACACCCCCGGTGCCATGCTGAACGCCCAGAAAGACATGTGGAAACCCGTTTGGTCCAAACCCATGAGCATGGGAACCCGGGTGCACCAATTGGCCATGTATGTCATTTATGAGAGCCCGCTCCAGATGCTGGCCGACAACCCTACTCACTACTACAAACAACCCGAAGCCATGGAGTTCCTGAGTAAAGTCCCTACCGAATGGGAACAAACCATTCCCTTGCAGGCCAAAGTAGGGGACTTTGTGTTACTCGCCCGAAAAGCCAAAAATGGCGATTGGTATGTAGGCGGCATGACCGATTGGTCTGAACGAGAGCTGCAGGTGGATCTATCTTTTTTAGGAGAGGGAGACTACACCATGAGGGTGTGGAAAGATGGGGTAAACGCCAACCGCAATGCCGAGGATTTCAAAATGGAAAAGCTGGAGGTCAACAGGCACTCTTCCATTTCGGCCAGCTTGGCCAAAGGAGGAGGTTGGGTAGCCCGTTTTAGCAAGAAGTAATTTTCACCGGTTCCAAAATCATACGCTATGAATCATGCAACAGTAGTGGGGATAGATGTAGGAGGTTCTCATATCTCCGCAGCCCTTGTCGATATGGAAACGAGCGCTCTTGTATCTGGGAGTTATGTGAGAAGTGAAATAAATACCCAGGGCTCGGTGAACGAGATCATCGGCAACTGGTGCGAGGTTATCCAAAAAGCCCAGAGCTTTGACGGTACTTCGTCGGGAAAGATCGGCATCGCCATGCCGGGCCCGTTTGATTACCCCAACGGCGTTTCCCTCATCAAGGACCAGAACAAATACGACATCCTCTACAAGCTCAATGTAAAGGAATTATTGGCAGAGAAGCTCTCCATGCAGGCAGACGACATCCGGTTTTTGAACGATGCCGAGTGCTTCCTGTTAGGCGAGGTCTTCTGCGGCGCCGCCCAGGGCGTAGAGCAGGTGCTGGGCCTGACGTTAGGCACCGGTCTGGGCTCGGCCTGGTGCCACCACGGCAAGGTAGAAGACGCCGACCTGTGGAATTCGCCTTTCAAGGAGGGCATCGCCGAGGACTATCTCTCCACCCGTTGGTTCGTGAACCGGTTCAGGGAACTCACTGGCCAAGAAGTAAAGGGGGTGAGAGAACTAGCCGACCTTGCCCCGCAGAACCTAACCGTGCAAACAGTCTTTGATGAGTTTGGGAAAAATCTGGCCGAGTTCATCAGAACGACCGTGAAACCCTTGGGTGCCGTGATGGTGGTGATCGGGGGCAACATCTCCAAAGCCTATCATCTGTTCTCTGGGGAATTGGAGCACCATCTTCTAAACCATGCCTTATCCATTCCAATACGGGTAGCCGAGCTGGGGGAGGAGTCAGCGTTGATTGGGGCGGCCAGTTCCTGGAAAGGAAGTCTGCTGGAGAAAGAGGAAGCCGCGAAAGTAATGGGAAAGTAGAATTCAGACTTTCTCTTATTGCTGGAAACAACAGTTAAACTGATTTTGCAGGGCTTGATAAATAGGTGCACTATGGAGCTTGGTGTAATTAATCTACAAGATTTCAAGGCTAAAGTGTGTTGTCGCACTTCCTTTAAAGGAGATAAAGTGTCCTTTATGTGCCCATTCTACTACTAGATTAACCTTCAAAATTTTATTAACCAGATATGCCCCTCATCGACATATTTGTTTTTCCAAAATGTTGGTGAAGCTGCAAAGGAGGGTTTTTACAAAAGTTAAATAGAAATTCTATTGAAGTGATTAGGCTTTTTGGCTAGTTTTAGAAAAGCAGGGCAGAAACAAGATTTTACCTACTCCTAGTCTTACAATTGTAAGTAGGGAACTTTCCCCTACATTTCACTTTCCTGAAAGTTTTAGATATTAAGCTATCAGAGATAGAAGCCTAGTGGATAAATGCTTTTCACTTTAAAGCATGTGAAGTTGAGGATTCTTTAAAACCAGTACCTTTTAGAAAAACATTCAAGTTCATGGCAAGTAGGAAAGTATTCTTTTGGGCAATTGTAGTTGCGTTGGGTGGGTTTTTATTCGGGTTTGATACGGCCGTAATCTCTGGGGCTGAGAAGGCAATTCAGAGACTGTGGAACCTGAGCGTTTTTGAGCACGGCCTCACGGTGGCTATTGCCTTGATTGGAACCGTGCTGGGTTCGCTGACGGGCGGGATTCCTTCTGATAAGTATGGCCGCAAGAACACCTTAATTGGGATCGCGGTGCTTTACCTGTTATCCTCCATAGGAACCGCTTTGGCCCAGGACTGGTACACATTTCTTATTTTCCGCTTCTTAGGTGGCATTGGGGTGGGGGTTTCTTCCGTGACTGCTCCCTTGTACATCTCGGAGATTTCACCGGCCAAATCAAGAGGCCGGTTAGTGGCTCTTTTTCAATTCAACATCGTGTTTGGAATTCTGGTGGCTTACCTATCCAACTACCTGTTTGCCGGAACCGGTGAGCACGACTGGCGCTGGATGTTGGGAATACAAGCCGTTCCCTCCATCATCTTCCTGGTAACTCTTCTGATGGTGCCAGAGAGCCCCAGATGGTTGTTACTGAAGAGAACCAATAGGGTAGATGAAGCGAAAAGAACCCTCCAAATTGCCAATCCAGACGCAAACGTGAACCAGATGGTAACTGATATTTTGATGACGGCCCATGAACGGGATGAGGAGGGTCATCAACCCGCGCTGTTCTCAAAGAAGCATTCCTTGCCTATCACTTTAACGGTGCTTTTTGCCTTTTTCAATCAGGTATCGGGTATCAATGCCATTATCTATTACGCACCTCGCATTTTTGAGATGGTGGGCTTGGGGCAGGAGTCAGCGTTACTTTCTTCGGCTGGTATCGGCTTGGTCAACTTTCTATTCACGTTGCTGGCCATGAACGTGATTGACCGGTTTGGGCGCCGCACGCTCATGCTCATTGGTTCGCTGGGCTTGATTGTCACCCTGGGGTTGGTTGCCAAAGCTTTTTACCTGGAAGAGTTCAGCGGGATAGCTGTTCCGGTTTACTTGTTCGTGTACATCGCTTTTTTTGCGTTCTCCCAAGGAGCCGTGATTTGGGTGTTTATTTCTGAAATCTTTCCTAACCAAGTGCGGGCCTCGGGTCAGGCTTTGGGCAGCTTCACTCATTGGATCATGGCCGCTATTATCGCTTTTAGCTTCCCTTACATCGCCGAAACCCTGGGAGGCGGGCATACTTTTATGATCTTCACCGGCATGATGGTATTGCAGTTATTGTTTGTCTGGCGCATGATGCCGGAGACCAAGGGTACCTCCCTGGAGAAGATTGAGAAAAGCGTGGTCATGCATTAATGGAGGCAGGTATGCAGCAGAAAATCGTATGCTTCGGAGAGACCCTGTGGGACTTTCTGCCTACCGGTAAGATGCCCGGCGGAGCACCCATGAACGTAGCCATTCACCTGCGCTACAACGGATTTGAGCCGACAGTGGTGAGTAGGGTGGGGCAGGATGAGTTGGGAGATGAACTGATGAGGTTTCTGCAAGACAAGCAAATCGAAACAGATTGGATCCAGAAAGACCAAATACATCAAACCGGAGTAGTCACTGCTGATACCAGTGATCCAACAGAGGTTTCCTACACGATTATCGAGCCCGTCGCCTGGGATTTCATCCAGTACGATGAACCCACGGCGCAGCTAATTTCCCAAAGTGACGTCTTCCTCTATGGTAGTTTAGCTGCCAGGGGAGATTGTTCAAGGCAGGCCCTTTTACGATATCTGCCCTTAGCTAAAAGGAAAGTTTTTGATGTAAACCTTCGGCCCCCTCATTACACGCCTGAGCTTGTGCTAAGCTTGCTCAGTGAGGCAAGTCTTGTGAAAATGAACCATCAGGAACTGGAGGAAATCTGCGGTTGGATAGGAGTGGAGGGAGATCTTCATCGCCAGATGCAAGATCTCAAAGACAAGTTTGGATGGGAGTTAGCGGTAGTGACCCGGGGCGACAAGGGAGCCGCTGTTTACGCCGAGGAAGGTTTTTTTGAACACGAAGGCTTCCGGGTAGAAGTGGAGGATACAATTGGCAGTGGTGACGCTTTTCTGGCCACTTTCCTCACCAGCTATCTGCAGCACAAACCCCTTCCAGAAGCCTTGGAAAGAGCCTGCCTCATTGGGGCATTCGTGGCCACCCAAAGAGGGGCCACCCCTTTTTATAACCCAAAGGAGATTACCAACGAAAGCTTGAGGACCTTTCGCCAACCTGCTTCCTAGCTAAAGGATCCATTTCATTCTCCTTGATCACTCTTTCTTTAGCAATCTCGAAAAGCTTACATGGTTAGCCCGGCTAATTTCCGGCTCCGCCTCACACGAAAAGCTTACGGTGAATCATGAATTACCTATAACCACAGGATAACTTTATAAAAGAGAACGCGCCCTTCAGTAAGTTTGCCTATGGGCAGCTTTGCGGCAAGCCATCACTTTTAAGTAATTTCATGAAAACCAGTCTTAAAAAGCACTTCATTCTCTTATTCACCTGTTTTCTATTTTCCGTGCCCCTTTTGGCCCAGAATAAGAAAGCAGAAAGCCAGGAGTTAGTGTACGTTGACTCTAAAGGAATCATGCGCTGGAAGAAAAACAACCAGGAAGCAGCATTTTTCGGGGTGAACTACACGGTTCCGTTTGCCTACGGGTACCGGTCTGTGAAGGCCAGAAACGTTGACCCTGAGAAAGCCATTGACCAGGATGTCTACCATATGGCCCGTCTGGGCTTAGACGCTTTCAGGGTACACGTCTGGGACACTGAAATCTCCGACACCTTGGGAAACCTGCTGGAAAACGAGCACCTGCGCCTGTTTGATTACCTGGTCTACAAGTTGAAGCAGCGTAACATCAGAATCATGCTCACCCCCATCGCTTTCTGGGGAAACGGGTATCCGGAGAAAGACGAGAACACTCCCGGCTTTTCGCGCCTCTACGGCAAGCAAAAGGCTCTGGTAAATGAATTTGCCTTCAAAGCCCAGGAAAACTACCTTAAGCAGTTCCTGAACCACGTCAATCCATACACCAAACTCAAGTATGGGGCCGATCCTAATATTATTGGGGCCGAGGTGAACAATGAACCCCAGCACTCAGGACCTAAAGCCAGAACCACCGAATATGTGAACCGTATGGTAGCGGCCATCCGGGCAACCGGTTGGACCAAGCCTATTTTCTACAACATCAGTGAATCGCCGCGGTACGCCGATGCCGTGGCCAAGGCCAACGTTGATGGTTTCAGTTTTCAGTGGTACCCCACGGGGCTGGTGGCAAACCACACCCTCCAAGGCAATTACCTGCCCCACGTAGACCGCTACCACATCCCGTTTGACACCATCCCCGAGTTCAAAAACAAAGCTCTCATGGTCTATGAGTTTGACGCCGGTGATGTGCTGGGTTCTTACATGTACCCGGCCATGGCTAAGAGTTTCAGGGGGGCGGGATTCCAGTGGGCGACGCAGTTTGCCTATGACCCTATGGCAACCGCTTACGCCAACACCGAGTACCAGACCCACTACCTGAATCTGGCGTACACCCCTTCCAAAGCCATTAGTTTGATGATTGCAGCTAAGGCTTTCCATCAGCTTCCCTTGCGCAAAAGCTATGGCGTTTACCCAGCCGACAGCGTTTTCGGGGCGTTTCGGGTAAGTTATAGAGAAAACCTGAGCGAGATGAATACGCCGCAGGCCTTCCTGTATACCAATACCACCCGCACAAAGCCTGCTAACCTTTCTAAATTGACCCAGATAGCCGGAGTGGGTAGCTCGCCCGTGGTGGCGTACTCCGGCTCCGGGGCTTATTTCCTGGACAAGTTGGATAAAGGCGGTTGGCGACTGGAAGTGATGCCCGATGCCGTGCACATCCGGGATCCTTTCGCGAAGGCCTCGCCCAGCAAAGAAGTGACCCGCATTGAGTGGCTGAACCAATCCATGCAAATCAAGCTAGCCGAATTAGGGGAGGAGTTCACCGTTACCAGTGTAAATGACGGAAACTCCTACAAGGCCTCGGCGAAAGGAGGAAGTTTTCAGATCACACCCGGGGTCTATTTACTGGCCAAAAAAGGAAAAGGTGCCTGGAACGGGAAATCTTCTTTTGGGTATATGGAGATGAAGGAATTCGCAGCTCCCCAGCCTTTTGATACCAAACCCTACGTGGCGCACCATCCCTTGAAGGAGGTATCGGCGGGCAAACCTTTTGTGCTTCAGGCCAATGTAGTGGGCGTAACCCCTGAGGCCAAAATTACAGTTCAGCTAAATAATCAGGCGGGGGTTTACAAGACCATCGCAATGGAGAGGGTAGAGGGAAGCCGGTACCAAGCCCAAATTCCGGTGGACCTCACTTCTCCGGGCTTGATCAGTTACCGGATCATGGTGCAGGACGGTCAAAAGCAGGTGACGTTCCCGGGAGGATACGAGGGAGACCCCTGGGCGTGGGACTTTTACCAGAATGACACCTGGCAAACGTTTGTCGCCGCTGAGAAAGGCGCTTTGTCTTTGTTTAACGCCACCACAGACCGCGCCATCTATGTGTTCCCGAACCTTTGGAGAGGCGACGAGAGGGCACTGCTCACAGCAGAGAACCCTGGGCAATTAGTGCTGAAACTCACCGCCAAAGAGCTGCCGGTGGAACAGACCATGGGCTTTCAGCACTTCATCGGAGACAAACTGAAAGGGCGTGAAAATGATTTGGCCTCCTTTAGCAAACTGGTGATCAGAATTAGGACTGCGAACACAAACGGCTTGCTGGTAAAGGTAGGGTTGATCACTTCAAATGCTGCAGCCTTTACCGCCAGGGTACATGCCACGGGTACCTTTCAGGATATTGAGGTGCCGCTGAATACCTTTAAAGCAGATGCCTTTATGCTGTTACCACGGCCTTACCCAGGGTTCCATCCGTTCCAGTTCTCGGGGGCAAAGGCGGGCTCCTTCAATTTAAAGCAAGCTGAAAAGCTGGAGATTTCCCTACCCCAGGACTTAAAAGCAGCCCAAAAAGAACAACCCTTCACCTTTGAAATAGAAGCAGTATGGCTTGAGAAATAGCTAGAGTTTTTTTAATAGAAACCGTTTCAGGCTTGTTTTTTACAAAAGCAGCCTGAAACGGTTTTTCTTTTTTAGGTTTTCTTTTTCCCTGTCCTAAGTGTAAGAGATGCTTATATTTGCTTACAAGGGCTTTGGTTTAAATGGGCTTCTGTACCTTGTAAATATCAAAAGGAGAGATCCCGCTAATTTTGGCAAGTCATTGGCAGGGTTAGCAGAGGAGGCTTTTCCTTTATACTTTTTTAAAAACAGTTTAAAAATGCGACATCGGTTTTCTTCTCTTTTGGGTTTAGCTACGGTGGTTTTACTAGGCCTTGGAACAGAGACCCAAGCCCAGACCACTCCCACGTACACGCGACAAGATACGCTCAGAGGCTCTATCACGCCGGAGCGGGCCTGGTGGGACCTGGTGCACTATGATCTGCGCATTAAAGTGAACCCCCAAGACAGCACCATGAAAGGCACGAACTTGGTGCGCTACAAAGTTCTGAAGGCTAACCAAGTAATGCAGATTGACTTGCAGCCACCCATGCGCATTGAGCAGGTTCGGCAAAACGGCAAGAACCTGGCGGTAAAGCAGGACGGGAATGCCTGGTTTATCCAATTAGCCGGCAAGCAAGTTCCCGGCACTTTGCAGACCGTGGAAGTGACGTACGGCGGAAAACCCCAGGTAAGTACCAATCCGCCCTGGACCGGGGGCGTGACCTGGAAAAAGGATAGTAACGGGAAACCTTTCGTTGCCACCTCGGTGCAAGGAGATGGCGCTAGCTTGTTCTGGCCTTGCAAAGACCACATGTACGATGAACCCGACAGCATGATGATCAGGGTGACGGTACCCAAAGACCTGGTAGATGTCTCCAACGGCCGCTTGCGCAAAGTAGAGCAACACGCCGACGGTACCCAAACCTTCCATTGGGCGGTGACCAATCCCATCAACAACTACGGCGTGAATGTGAACATCGGTGACTACGTGAACTTCTACGAAACCTACGCCGGCGAGAAAGGCAAGCTGGATTGCAACTACTATGTGCTGCGCGAAAACCTTAGCAAAGCGAAAGAGCAGTTTAAGCAAGTGCCCCAGATGTTGAAAGCCTTTGAACACTGGTTCGGGCCATACCCGTTTTATGAGGACAGCTACAAACTGGTGGAGGTGCCGTACCTGGGCATGGAGCACCAAAGCTCGGTGACTTACGGAAACAAATACCAGAACGGTTATTTGGGGCGTGACCTCAGCGGTACCGGTTGGGGTTTGAAGTTTGACTTCATCATCATCCACGAGAGTGGCCATGAGTGGTTTGCGAACAACATCACCTACAAAGACATCGCCGACATGTGGATTCATGAGAGTTTCACCAACTACTCAGAGAACCTCTTTGTAGAGTATTTCCACGGCAAAAAAGCGGGCAGTGAGTACGTCATCGGAACCCGGCAGGGAATCCGGAACGACCGGCCCATCATAGGCAAATACGAGGTAAACTCCAGTGGCTCCGGCGACATGTACCCCAAAGGCGGCAACATGCTGCACACCCTTCGGCAGGTAGTAAACGATGACGAAAAATGGCGCAACATCTTACGCGGGATGAACAAGGAATTCTATCACCAGACGGTCACTTCAGCGCAGATAGAAAACTATTTGAGCAAGCAGACCGGGAAAGACTTGAATGCCTTTTTTAACCAATACCTTCGGGACGTGCGCATTCCGGTGCTGGAGTACAAGATGGAAGGGAACACCCTTTCGTACCGCTGGAACAACGCAGTTACTGGTTTTAACCTGCCCGTAAAAGTTATTGCCGCCGGAAAAGAAATATGGTTGCAGCCTGTAACTACCACTTGGAAGAAAGCAAATCTAACAGGTGGTACTACAGAGGTAAAAGTGGATCCTAACTTCTACGTGACCCAAAAACAGGTTCAATAAGCCGTTAGTAACAGAACTAGAAATTACTTTGTCTGTAGGTCCTGTTTTGAGTTAAATTTAGCTAAGTCTTTCTCGAAACAGGGCCTCCTTTTTTGCGACTAGGTTTTCTTAATGGAATCTAGATCAAGGTTAAGTCTGAACCGAGGTGCTTCAACCTCGTATCTCTAAGCAACTCATAACGAATTGAGTACCTAACCTGATTTCACATGGACATGCACTTCATCCGGCGGGGCGAGGGAAAACCTCTGTTACTGATTCATGGCATTGGCGGAAGCTCCCGCTCCTGGGATTTGATGATAGATGGTTTAGCTGAGGCGGGCCGTGAGGTGATCGCCATAGATTTACCCGGGCACGGCGCTACCCCACCTTTGGAAGGAGAGGTGTCCATCCGTACCCTGGCCGATGCGGTGACCTCCTTTCTGGAAAGCCATAGTCTTCTAGGCATAGATGCGGTGGGTAGCTCCATGGGTGCCCGGCTGGTGCTGGAATTGGCCCGGCGCGGGGGAGTGGTAGGGGCGGTGGTTTCGCTGAACCCTGGCGGGTTTTGGGAAGGTTGGGAGAAACCCTTCTTCTACTTTTCAGTGGCGGCATCCAGAAGGTTGGTGCAGGGACTGTTACCCGCTATACCCGCCATTGCCGCAAACCCGGTAGGACGCACCCTGCTGTTGCCCCAATTTTCGGCCCGTCCCTGGGAACTGCCCGCAGAGCTAGTGCAGGAAGAAATGCGGACCTTCGCTACTTCGGCCTCGTTTGATGATTTGTTGTACAACCTATCTTACGGCGAAACCCAGAAAGGAACCCCGCGTGGTACGTTGCAAGCGCCTTTGATCATAGGGTGGGGCCGACATGACCGGGTTTGCCTTCCGAAGCAAGCCAAGAGGGCATTAGCGCTTTTCCCGGATGCCTGCCTTCATTGGTTTTCGCGCTGCGGCCACTTTCCGCAATGGGATTCGCCGGAGGAAGCCGTGCAATTGGTGCTCACCGTTACCAGCGGCATCAACTATGAACCCCTGCTATCCGCAGAGATGCAGCCGTCCGTCACTACTACCCACAGAAACTGGGCAGCTATTCTGGGAGTAGGGTTAGCCGTTGCCGCTTGTGGATTTTGGCTGGCTCGTAGAAGTGCTTCTTAAACTTATTGGTTTAACTTCTCTTATCTTAAACTTTTTGGTTTAACTTCTTTTAAAAATTAAAAGCCCCGAAATAGCAGGTTGTACACCTACTATTTCCGAGGCTTTTCTGCCTTCAAATAAGCTTTAGATTCTAAGGTTTAAAGTCTTATGGATTTAAAGTTCTACTCAACACCACCTTTACGAGTAGGCTTGGTTTGAGCGGGCCAGGTGCCGGGCTGACCGGTTCTTTGGTTGGCTGGTAAGATACTTTTCTCGCGGGAAGTGGTGGTTGGGTCTTCGCTGGCCATGTATGCTAAGATGGCGGTGAGAATGGCGTTGCTGCGAACATCGTCAAACACAATCTTGTCATACGTGTCGCGGTTGGTGTGCCAGGTGTAGGTGCCGTAAGACCAGCTAAGGGAGCTTAGCGAAAAGGCTGGGGCGCCTGCTGCCACAAACGATGAGTGGTCAGATCCGCCTCCGGCTGGGGAGCCCGGGAAGTTGGTTTGGATGTGCGAGCGGATATCCGTCGGGACAGGGGCCAACCAGCGGTTCAGGAACTCATAAGAATGCAGGAAACCAGAGCCGCTTAAATTAGCTACCCGGCCAGTTCCGTTATCCTGGTTAAATACCGCCTGTATTTTACTCACGATTTCGGGGTGGTCTTCCACAAACGCGCGGGAACCGTTCAACCCTTGTTCTTCGCTGCCCCAGTGTCCTACCAGAATGGTTCTTTTAGGATTAGGGTAGATTTTCTTGAGAATACGCATGGCTTCCATCATGACCAGGGTACCAGTCCCGTTATCGGTGGCGCCGGTGGCCCCGTCCCAAGAGTCAAAGTGCGCGGATAGGATCACGTACTCATCTGGTTTCTGGGTGCCTTTCATCTCCGCGATGGTGTTAAACGTAGGTACCATGCCGCGCTCTTTAGACTCAGCCTGCACGTTGATTCTGGGTTTCTGTCCTGAAGCCGTGAGGCGGTACAGCATGCCGTAATCTTCCAGGGAAAGGTCTACAGTTGGTATTTTCTTGGTGTACGCACTAAAAATCTTGTTCACCCCAAAGCCCGATGACCAGTTAGACATGACCACGCCAGCAGCTCCGGCTTTTTCCAAAGCAACGGGCAACGTGCGGTTGTTGTAGCCCATCTTGGTCATCTTGGTGCGCCACGCCTCAGTTTGGGCGGTACGATCGGTCTTCATTTTCTCAAAAGACTCTTTGGTGGCGAATTCCTGCCAGTTGTAATCGGGTCTGCCGGTGGGCTGCGGCATGGAGATCAGCACAAACTTGCCTTTCACGGTAGGCAGCCATCTTTGGAAAGCTATTGAATCAGTAACCGTCTCAGGGAGGGTGATGGTCTCTGCAGTGACGCCTTTTCCTTTGGTGCTGGGACTCCAGGCCAATTGCATGCCTTCCAGGGTTCTTACCCTTGGGTGCACTAAGTCAATGTGTGAGATGCCTCTTTGCCAGCCGCGCCACTCGCCCCATTTCTCGTTCCGAGCGGTAATGCCCCAGCCTTTGTATTTGGCCACGGCCCAGTCATTTGCCTGCTGCATCTGTGGGGTTCCTACCAGGCGGGGACCAATCACATCCATCAGTTCATGCGCCAGGCTTTCCAGTTGTGAGTTTTCGGTGGCTTCTTTCACAATGCTGTCCACCACCGGGTCTTTGGTTTGGGCCAACCCTACCTGGGCTGAAAGGAGCATGGAAAGAAAGAGGAGCTTGGGCGTACTTCTTTTGTACGGCAAGCGGGGAGGGGTAAAGAGCTGTATCATGCTCCTAATTTAAGGAAGGGGATAAGAACTGAAAGAGGTGCTTTGAAATAAGTGGGGTTTTTCGGTTTAGGGGGTACTTTCAGAAAAGTATCCCCTAAACCGAAAGGTTATTCCATGGTGAAATCCTCGGCTTGGGGCAGGCTCATAAACTTTTGGGCAAGGTCTTCGGGCAGGCCGGCCAGTTTCCGTTTAAGGAGGTCAATCCAGGCACCGTCTACGTTGATAATGGCGGCTTTCACGCCATCGCCCCGGAACAACTCATGCCGGATAGACCAGCGGGAACCATCAGGCCGGGCTTTGGTCAACACCGATTCAATCCGGACGGTGTCGTTGATGCCTACCTCGCGCAGGTATTGCAATTCTTCCCGGAACAGAATGGGCCCAAGTTTAAGGTGCTGAAATGTTTTGAAGTCAAGGCCTAAGGCGTCTAGCATGGAGATACGGGCTTGGGCAGCAAAATCGGCGTAAGCCGAGTGGCGAAGGTGCATGTTGGCGTCTACTTGCGCCCAGATCACGTGCCCTTCATAAGTAATACTCATAGTTTTTGTTTTAGGTGGTAACAGATTCAATGAACCCTTTTGGTAAGGAGTGCCAGCATAGCTAGGCACTGGGTTATAGATCAAATTTACTTTTTTGTTTTACTCTGCTAGAAAAAAGTCTTTGGGGGGAAGGAGGCAGTTCTTGTCTGACCTTGGCCTAGGGGGACCTCAGAAACTTATATGGGCGTACTCGGAAGCCTTGCTTTTTAGCTAGGTTGCAATCCCTTTCCTAGAACTTTCCTTGACTAAAAGGTCGTGGCGGTATGAAATCTGTAAAAATGTTTTAGCTTTGATAAACGTGAGTTTTGCTTTGGGTCTGAGGCTGAAGGTATTAACTGTGGCAGCTTTATTTCACGGATGTACGGGGTTGAAAAAATGTAAATAATTTCCTTTTTCTATATCCCTTTTAGCCTAATTTAAGTAAAATAGCTCTAAAATGACCCTTCCATGCAACAACTGTCTTCTGCATCTCCGCATCTTCTTGAAATAGCCTGGGAAGCGTGTAACCAAGTAGGTGGAATCTATACGGTGATCCGATCCAAAGTACCTGCCATGATTGAATACTGGGGAGACCAGTACTGTCTTATCGGGCCTTTCTTCCCTCAGCAAGCCGCTCATGAATTTGAACCTACCGATGATTATTCAGATGTGTACGGCCAGGCGGTGCTGGAGCTCAGGGCGCAAGGTGTAGAATGTTACTATGGAAACTGGTTGGTGACAGGCAGGCCCCGCATTGTCCTAATAAATCCCTTCAGCGCTTTTGCCCAATTGGATGAGATCAAGTATTTCCTTTGGGAGCATCACCAGATCCCTACCTCTAATGAAGATTTGTTGAACCAAGTGCTGGCGTTTGGCCAGTTGGTGAAGCGGTTTATCACCTTGTTGTCTTCCAAAACCCAGGTGGTAGCGCACTTCCATGAGTGGATGGTGGGTTCTGCCATTCCAGATTTGCGCCGTGAGCAAGTGCCGGTGAAGATTGTGTTCACCACACACGCCACGCTGCTGGGTCGGTACCTGGCCATGAATGACCCTAACTTCTATGACCAGTTAACCTCAGTAGACTGGCAGAAAGAAGCGCGGCATTTTAATATAGAACCGGCGGTTTCCATTGAAAGGGCCGCGGCGCATGGGTCGCATGTGTTTACCACGGTAAGTGAAGTAACTGTGCGCGAGTGTATTTACCTGTTAGACCGCATCCCAGATACCGTTCTACCCAACGGGTTGAATATTAGGCGGTTCACGGCCATGCATGAGTTCCAGAACCTGCACTTAACCTACAAGAAACGGATTCACCGGTTTGTGATGGGGCACTTTTTCCAAAGTTTTCCCTTTGACCTTGATAAAACCATTTACCTGTTCACCTCGGGCCGCTTTGAATACCGCAACAAAGGCTTTGACCTGACCCTGGAAGCCTTGGCGCGGTTGAACCACCGCATGAAGCAGGCTAAATCTGACATGACCGTGGTGATGTTCTTTGTGACCAAACAGCCGTTCTACTCCATCAACCCGGGGGTATTGCATTCCAAGGCTTTGATGGAGGAGATCCAGGAAACCTGCGAGGCCATCAAAGACCAGATTGGCGAACGCCTTTTCTACGATGCCGCCGCTAGCACGGAGTACAAACTTCCGGAGCTGAACAACTACGTAGACGATTACTGGAAACTGAGGTACCGCCGGACCATCCAATCCTGGAAAACGCACCAGCTACCCCCAGTAGTAACACATAACCTGGTAAACGACCAGTCAGACGAGATCCTGCATTTCCTGCGAAGCTCTAACCTGGTGAACAACGCCGATGACCGCGTGAAAATAGTGTACCACCCCGATTTCATTTCCCCAACCAACCCACTGTTTGGGATGGAGTATGGGCAGTTTGTGCGGGGCTGTCACTTGGGTATTTTCCCTAGCTATTATGAGCCTTGGGGTTATACACCGCTGGAGTGCGTAGCTAGTGGTATTCCAGCTGTGACCAGTGACTTGTCAGGGTTTGGGGACTACGTGAAGAAGAACGTGAAAAAGCATACCGATAAAGGTATCTATGTAATTGACCGGCATGAACGCAGCTTTGATGACTCCGCCGAGCAACTCACCCGCCACCTGTTTGACTACGTAGAGCTAAGCCGCAGAGAGCGGATCACCCAACGCAACAAAGTGGAAGGCCTATCAGAAATGTTTGATTGGAAAAAGCTGCTCGTGCACTATGAACGCGCTTACCAGCTTGCTCTAAGCACAAACCAGGAATAGAGAAGGGGCTTTAAAGGCAGCTTTACCAATACAAAAAGAGAGTCCCTGTTTAAACGGCATTTTAAATAAATGCCGTTTAAACAGGGACTCTCTTTTTAATGGATCGGATTGATTCTAGCGTTTACCACCTCTTTAAGCCAGAACTTGTAAAAGCTTGAAGTCAGAAGGAGCCACCACTTCCAAAACATCCTTTTTGGTGGTTTCTTGCTTGCTAACCTCAACTCCATCAACCAAGATAGTAGTGAGAGTTTCCGGCAAGCCGTGCAATACAAGGCGATAGTTGGTGTAAGCATCGGCACCTTCACCAACCCGGTCTTGATTAATGGTGAAAGCTCCCTGGTTTGATCCCGTCGTAAATGTCTTTAGCAGGAGTTTGCCTTCGACGTAGCCGTAGCCTTCGCCGCCGTCTTCATACAATTCGCTTATGCAGGTGGTTTGGCCATAGTACACGTGCAGGGTTACCTCAGGAACTTCTAACTCGCCCACGTACTGCTGCACCGGATACATCGGGAGAACGGCCCCGGCTTTGATGAACATCGGAACTTTATCCAAAGGAGCATCGGCCCACACTTCGCGTTTTCCTTGCACCAATTCATCGGTCCAGAAGTTGTACCAGGTGCCTTGGGGTAGGTACAGGATTCTACCATCTACGCCCGGTTGGGTAATAGGGCATACTAAAAGATGATCGCCTAAGGAGAACTCCGCCATGCGGTGGTAGCACTCAGGGTCATTCTGGTCCAGCAATGCCAGTGGTCGCAGCATTGGCGTTCCGCGCGAGGTGTATTGCCAGAAGGTGGTGTAGAGGTAGGGCAGGAGCTGGTACCGTAACTCTATAAATTTGCGGGCCAATGAGGTGTAAGGCTCCCCAAAGGACCAAGGTTCCTGCTCTCCGTGATCACCTGAGGAATGGGTGCGGCAGAAAGGATGGAAAATGCCCAACTGCAGCCACCTGATATAAAGTTCGCCGTCTGGAGTTTCAATAAAGCCGCCAATGTCTGAGCCAACAAAGGACATCCCGGAGATGCTCAACCGCTGACACTGAATGTTGGCCAGCCACAGGTGATCCCATGACGCGATGTTGTCACCCGTCCACCCAGAGGCGTAGCGCTGCACGCCCGCATATCCTGAGCGGGTGATGGTAAATGGCCGGTTTGGATAGGAGAAGTTTTTTACTCCGTCATACGTGGCCCGCGCCATTTGCATGCCGTAAATGTTGTGCGACTTACGGTGGCTGCTGGGCTCCCCGTCATTGTCGTGCCGGATGTCGTTGGGGAAGGTGCCAATCTCAAACACGGCGGGTTCGTTCATGTCATTCCAGACGCCTTTTACGCCTGTTTCCTCAATTAAGCCCTTAAACAGACCAGCCCACCAAGTACGCACATCTTCGCGGGTGAAATCTGGGAAGTGGCACAGGCCTGGCCAAACGGTTCCTTTGTAAAGAGGCCCATCGGCGCGGCGGCAGAAATAGTCGTTTTCCACCCCTTCCTGGTACACCCAATACTCGGGGTCAATTTTGATACCCGGGTCTATGATGACCACCATTTTAAACCCGTCTTGAGCCAATTCCTGCACCATGCGCTTGGGGTCTGGGAAATGATTTTTGCTCCAGGTAAAGCACCGGAACCCCTCCATGTAGTCAATGTCGAGGTACAGGGCATCGCAGGGGATACGGCGCTCCCTGAACCCTTGGGCCAGGTTTTTCACCACCGATTCTGGGTAGTAGCTCCATTTGCATTGGTGATAGCCCAAAGCCCATAAAGGCGGCAACTCCGGCGTGCCGGTTAAAGTGGTGTACTGCTGAACTACCTGCGTGAGGGAGGGGCCATAGATGAAGTAATATTCCATGGTGCCACCCTGCGCCCAGAAACTGCTCACCTCTTTGCGCTCGCTACCAAAGTCAAAGAAAGACCTGAACGTGTTGTCAAAGAAGATGCCGTAGGCGTTGCGGCGGTGTAAGCCCATAAAAAAGTTGATATTTTTGTACAGCGGATCGGTGCCTTTCTTGTATCCGTAGGTGTCTGATCCCCAGTTCTCAAACCGTTTGCCCTTCAGGTTCATGTTGTCAGGTTTGTCGCCTAACCCGTAAAAAAACTCCTGCGGCTGCACCACTTTGCTCATCTTTACGATGTCTCCGCCGTATTTCTTGTGTTCTTCCCAATGGAAGCCTTTCTCATCCTCGTTCAGGACGGTGCCTGATTTGTCCAAAATTCGGGTATTAAGGCCCTTGGTGGAGATGGTGCAGATAAGTTCTTTGGTGGTGAGCCGGTAATGGTCTGAGAGGGCCTTGACCTTTAGCTTTACCGACGTTTGAGGTCTGTTTGGAGAAAGTGCGTACGAAAAATCTCTTGAGAACTTGCCGTCTGTCGTATATTTGAATTTTATTATATTGTTGGAGATAGCCTCTACTTTAAGAGCAACCCGGTTGTCACAAAAGAAGACTGCGCTGTTGTTGTTTGTCTCAACGTGCTGGATGGTACCCGCGAAAAATTCTTCGCGTTTGGCGCCCAGATCGTTGATCATGTAATTGGTGTCTTGAATGGTATTATCCATGAAAAAATCGCAAAAGCAACGTAATAAACTGAAAAGGGTTTGTCCGTATTTATCCTGAAAAAAGAGGGCATAATTACGGAATCTTTTCAATTTTTCTGTTTTATTGAATAAACAAACCAAAAAAAATGTTGCTAATTACTTGAACAAGAGGGTTGGTTACCTATCTTTACAAACACCTCCCCTGCATCTATTGCTGATATTGAATAATAATAATGAGAAAACTGCGAGTACTAATGTTAGGCTGGGAAGATCAGCCTATTTTGAATGGAGGAGTGGGCAAAGCCTGTTTTCATTTAGCAGAAGCCTTAGCAAAACAAGTAGAACTTACCATGATTGTACCCCAGGCCGACCATATGGCCCTGGATCAACATGCTGAAATTGTGGGGCTGGATGCCCTTGATCTTGCTGAAGTAAAACAGGCCCCCGTAGAAAAAACCTTTGAGCGTTTTGCCACTACCCACCGGGTGCCTGCTGCGTTGTTTCCTTATGAAGAGCCCGTAGTGCCCCAGGAGAACTTAGAAAGCCAGGAGAGCACTGAAGCCACTACTTCCCCCACCAATACCCCCGCCCAGACTACTGAACCCCAAACTCCTAAACCTGCCGTTAATTTCCCAAACGGGCAGCCACAGATCACCGTGACGCAGGGAGCAAGAGGTACCCTTAACTTTGAAGTGATTCAGTTTGCCCGCTACGCGGCCAGGCTGGCTTCCCATAAAGAGTTTGATGCGGTGTATGCCCATGACTGGATGACCTTTTTGGCCGGCATGGAAATCAAGAAACAGCGCAAAGTTCCGTTAATTGTTCACGTGCACAGCCTCTCTTTTGACCGTCAGGTAGGAGAGCCCCTGGGGTGGATTTTCGAGTTGGAAACCAAAGCCATGAACGAGGCAGACCTGATTCTGACCGTAAGTGACCGTACCGCCAGAATGATCACCAAACGCTATGGCATTCCGGCCAAGAAAGTTCAGGTGGTGTATAATGGTGCCGATAAAGTAGCGCCATCTCCTGTAACACCGGTGAAACGCAAACAGGTGACTTTTCTGGGAAGATTGGTTGCTCAGAAAGGACCGTTGCAATTCCTGAAAGTGGCCAAACAAGTGTTGAAGCAAGACCCTGAGGTAAACTTCATTGTAGCAGGGCATGGTCCTCAGCTGGAAGAAGCAAAGCAGATGGTGCGCCGGTTGGGAATAGAAGATTCAGTGACCTTCACCGGATTCCTGCCGCCTGCCAAAGCGGAGGCGTTGCTGAAAAATTCAACTGTTTTCTGCTTGCCAGCCCTTTCAGAGCCGTTCGGGTTAGCTGCCATTGAAGCCACCTTAGCCGGACTTCCGGTGGTCATCACCCACCAGACAGGGGCCGCTGAGGTATTGCCGCAAGCCAGCGTAGCAGACTGCAACGATACTGCTGGTCTAGCCCAATTGATTCTGGAGCTTCTTCAGGACGAAGACTTGCGCAAAGAGCAGGTAGAGGCTAACCAGAAGGCCGTTAAACAGCTGACTTGGGAAGTAACCGCCGACCAGGTGATGGAAAGCTTGCACACGGTGCTACAGTTGCAGGACTAACTAGAAATCCCTAACGGTTTAGGGTCATATTTTAGAAAATAGCCTTAAATCCATCATTCATTGATAAAGTAAAAACAGAAAGGCCGCTGCGATATTTCGCAGCGGCCTTTCTGTTTAAAGATCTTTGGGAGGTGAATTTTAGTCTTCTCTTCTTAAAACCAACGCCGTCCGGTTTGGAAGATAGATGCTCAATCTAGGTCCGTAGGTGGTTGGAATGGTGAAATACCGAATGTTCATATCCACACGGTTATGGCCGCCGGTTTCCGGGGTATCAGATGAAAGGATCAGGCTATAGCTGCCAGGCTCCAGAACGGGGAACCTGTAATCTGGCACCGAGTTTTTCGGGTGGAAATTGAAAAGGAAGATTAAACCAGCCCGCTGGAAAATGAGCACGTTGTTGTGGTTATCCTGATGAAGCTTTTGGGCCGGTCCCTGCTCTAACAACGCCGATCTCTCGGCCAAGGTAAGCATGTCTTTTTCAAATTGCCACATGTGGCGGTAGCGCAGATCAGGGTTGTCAACTAGTGACCACTGCCGGCGGGCGTATTGGTAACTCCAGTTGTTGCCCAACCTCGGGAAGTCAACCCACTCTGGATGGCCAAACTCATTGCCCATAAAGGTAAGGAACGCCTCTCCGCCCAACGACATAGTTAGCAGGCGAATCATTTTATGCAGGGCAACGCCACGGTCAATCACCGGGTTTTGGTCAATGGTGCGCATGCTGAAGTACATGTCTTTGTCCATCAGCCAGAAAGCTATGGTCTTGTCACCCACCAAGGATTGGTCATGCGATTCTGCGTAGGCCACGGTTTTCTCCCCAACCCGCCGGTTAGTGAGCTCGTGCCAGATTTCATCCAAATTCCAGTCCTCATCGCGTTTATGCTTGAGGGTTTTGATCCAGTAATCCGGAATACCCATGCCCAACCGGTAGTCAAACCCGATGCCCCCCTCATAAACAGGGCGGCAAAGACCGGGCATCCCGCTCATGTCCTCAGCGATGAGCAAGGCTCCGGGGGTAAAGGAGTGAGTAAACTCGGAGGCAAGTTGCAGGTAGAGGATGGCGTCTTCGTCCACGCTTTTATCAAAGTAGCGGTCATAGTGCCCAAAGGCGACACCTTCTCCGTGGTGATGGTACAACATGGAAGTTACCCCATCATACCGGAACCCATCTATGTGGAATTCCTCTAACCAGTACCGCACATTAGACAGAAGGAACCGGCGAACTTCCGGCACCCCGTAGTTGAACAGTTTGGAATCCCAGCCCGGGTGATGGCCACGTGGTCCCTGGTGGAAGTATTGGCCACCCGAACCGTCAAAATCCGCCAACCCCTCAGCCACGTTTTTCACGGCGTGGGCATGGATCAAATCCATCACCACAGCGATGCCCAAACGGTGCGCCTCGTTGACCAGGTATTTTAAATCTTCAGGCGTTCCGAAACGGGAGGTAGGGGCAAAGAAATTGGAGACGTGGTACCCGAAGGACCCATAATAGGGGTGTTCCATCAGGGCCATCAATTGCAGGCAATTATACCCGGTTTCCACCACGCGCGGCAGAATCAGATCGGCAAACTCGCGGTACGTGCCTACGCCATGTTTTTCCTGGGCCATGCCCACGTGGCATTCATAGATAATAGGCTGCGAGAGGTGCGATCTGTCAAAAGAGCCGTCGGTCCAGGTGAAGGCCTCTTCGGGTGCCCAGTACTGCCCTGAGAAATCATAGGTCTGGGGATCCTGTATTGCCCGGAATGCAAAGGGAGAGATTCTGTCCCGTCCTTCGCCGGTGGCCCCGATTACGTGTACCTTAAACCGGTGGCCGTGCTGGATCTGCACTTTGTCGGCGGGCAGAAAAACCTCCCAGATGCCGTTCCCTACCTTCTGCAGCGGATGGGCGTGCCTGTCCCAGAAATTGAAATCTCCTATAATGGAAAGGGCTTGGGCCGCTGGTGCCCATTCACGGTAGCGCCATCCATTGTTTTCCGGTTCAAAATGGAGCCCCATCTGGTGGTGCCAGGCGGCATACTCGGGCAAGGTTCCAAAATCCTGGACAATGTGATCCTGCGTCTTTTCAAAACGGGCCAACCGTTGTAAGAGCTGGGGAGCGTAAGGTGTGAGCCAGCTGTCAGACTGTATTAACGGGAGGGTTGGTGTAACCTTAGGCATAAGTGCGGTGTTGGGAATGGGTTAAGTTACACTTCCTTAAGGAAAGGTGCAACAATGACGGAAAGTACCGATGCGGCTATAGAAAGTTGTTAAAAAATAAATGCATCAACGATGTAATTTTAATAAATTCGCAAGGAAATCGATTTCGTAACGTCATTGATGGTGTTTTACTAAACTTAATTTGCCTATTGCATGAAAACTACGTTTCGTTTGCTTGGCTTGTTGCTGGTGTTGCTGCTGGTACAAGGAGTTCAGGCGCAAGTGGTGACCTGGTCACCGGCTTTCCCTGTTCATAATGAACCGGTTACCATCACCTTTGATGCAACAAAAGGGACAGGCGGTCTGGCCAATGTCTCTGAACCGGTTTACGCCCACACTGGGGTGCTCACCAATTTGAGTACCTCTGATTCTGACTGGAAGTACGTGAAAGCACCTTGGGGCACCAACACGCCCGCGGCTTTGATGACTTCCCTTGGAAATAATAGATATCAGATTACCATTACCCCGAGAACATACTACAACGTGCCAGCCACGGAGGAAATCAGGGCGCTGATGTTTGTGTTCAGGAACGGTAACGGCTCCAAGGAAGGAAAAGACACCGGGGGCAAGGACATCAAGGTAGCTATTTACCAATCGGGGTCCATCAACGTTTCGTTTTCCCAACCCACGGTAGGCATGAACGGATTGTTTGTAAACCAGAACCAAACGGTTCAGGTGAGGGGAAATGCTTCTGCCGCAGCCAAGCTCACGCTCTTTGTGAACGGGGTTAAGGTAAAGGAGGAAGCCGCTGCTACCACTCTGGAAACCCAGTTGACTGCCACCACCCCCGGCGCCAACAAGGTGAAATTGACTGCAGAAAGCGGCACTGTGGTTGCCGCCGATTCTTTTACTTATGTGGTGAGGGAGGCAGTCCAGACGCAGGCCCTTCCGGCCAATGCCAAAGACGGGGTAACCTACCTCAGCGCTACCAGCGTGCTGCTGAACTTGTATGCCCCTAATAAGCAGAATGTTTATGTGGTGGGAGATTTCAACAATTGGGTGGCGGGTGCTACTCCTATGAAGCGTACCCCAGACGGCACCCGGTACTGGGTTCAGATTGATAATCTCACTTCTGGGCGGGAATACGCGTACCAATACCTGGTAGATGAAACGCTGCGGATAGGAGACCCCTACACGCAAAAGACCCTGGACCCCAATGAAGACCAGTATATCTCCGCTGAAACGTACCCTAACCTGAAATCTTACCCGGTTGGAAAAGCCACTGGCATGGTGTCTGTTTTCCAGACAAATCAACCTGCCTTCAATTGGTCGGTTCCCAACTTTGCCCGTCCTAAGAAAACCGACTTGGTGGTGTACGAATTGCTGGTGCGTGACTTCATCGCCAAGCACGATTACAAGACCCTGACCGATACCCTTAATTACCTGCAACGGTTGGGAGTGAATGCCATAGAACTGATGCCTATCAACGAGTTTGAAGGAAACCTGAGCTGGGGGTACAATTCAGTTTATTATTTTGCCCCAGACAAGTATTACGGGCCTAAAGAGATGCTCAAGCGCTTTATTGATGAGGCTCACGCCCGGGGCATGGCGGTGATCTTGGATATTGCCTTGAACCACTCGTTTGGCCAATCCCCGATGGTGCAACTGTACTACAACAGTGCCACCGGAAAAACCACCCCAGATAACCCGTGGTTTAACCCAGACCCCAAACATGACTTCAACGTGGGGCATGACTTCAACCATGAAAGCCCTGCCACCAAATACTTTGTAGACCGGGTTACCGAGTTCTGGCTGCAGGAATACAAAATAGACGGCTACCGTTTCGATTTGTCTAAAGGCTTCACCCAAAAGCAGACTTTGGGCAGTGTTAGCAACTGGGGCCAGTACGATCAAAGCCGCATTGACTTGCTTAAGCGCATGGCCGATCATGTCTGGACGGTAGACAACAACGCCTATGTGATTTTGGAGCATTTTGCCGATAACAGCGAAGAAACGGTTTTGGCGAACTACGGCATGATGCTGTGGGGCAACCTGCACGGTAACTACAAACAAGCCATCCTGGGGTACACCAACGACTCCAACTTCAACTGGATCTCTTACAAACAGCGGGGCTGGACCTCTCCGCACGTGGTGGGCTATATGGAAAGTCATGATGAGGAGCGCCAGATGTACGAGGCCCTGCTTTACGGCAATACCTCTGACACGTACAATGTGCGCACCCTGGCTACTGCCCTGCAGCGCATGCAATTGGCGGCCGCCTTCTTCTTCACCATCCCGGGCCCGAAGATGATCTGGCAGTTTGGTGAATTGGGGTATGATATCTCCATCAATCAGAATGGCCGCACCGGCGACAAACCCATCCTCTGGAACTACTACCAGGATGCGGAGCGTAAAAAGCTGTACAATGTTTATGCGGCCCTTATAAAGCTGAAAATAAACCAGCCGGCTTTTGAATCAGCCAACTACACCTTGAACTTGGAAGGGGCCCTGAAAACCATCCATATCCAGGACCCAGACATGAATGTGGCGGTGTTGGGTAATTTCGGGGTGACGCAGGGTTCTATTGACCCTAAGTTTCAGAACACCGGTACCTGGTATGATTATGTGACCGGGCAGTCGTTAAATGTGACCAATGTAAACCAGGCTATCACTTTGCAACCAGGTGAGTACCGCGTGTACACAACCAAACGGCTTTCCACTTCCAGCATTCTGTTAAGCTCCAAAGAAGAGAAAGACGCTTTGGTGAAGCAAGTGGTGGCTTATCCAAACCCTAACAGAACCGGAGAGTTGAATGTACGCTACCAATTAGTGGCTTCCACTGAGGTATCGCTGCAGTTGTTTGACCAGCTTGGACGGTTAGTTTTCAGCCGTACGATAGGGAAGCAAGCCGCCGGTTCTCATGCCATTCAGCAAAAGTTGACCACCGGAAACGGAGGTCGCCTTGCCCCGGGCATCTACCACTGCAAATTGCTAACCGGTACCACTTCCAAAACCATTCAGGTAGTGGTGCAGTAATCACTCATTACTTCTGGAGTAGAGTCCTATTCTTTCGAAAAAGCCCTCGTTTAAAGGCTTGTTTTTGAAACCAGCCTTTAAACGAGGGCTTTTTTTCATGCAGTTATCCAAAGGTTTATGTTCTTATACCTTTGAAACTTCTTCAGAAATTGTTTTCAGGAGGTAAGATTATGCAAGTAAATCGGATATGAAGCAAAACGGGCTGGACTTCCAAATCAAGGAAGTCCAGCCCGTTTTGCTTCTTGCAGACTTACAGAAGTAGAAGGTTAATCCTTTAGAACATACTGGATGCCGCCTAATAAGTGCCGAAGGAATAAAGGTTCCTGGAAGCTTTCATCGGTGTGGCCACCTGCGGTATAGAAGGCTTTTCCGCCATCAAACGTGTGGTACCAGGCAATGGGGTGATTGGCTCCGTTTTTACCTCCTTTATAAGTGGTCTCGTCTAAGGTAGCCAGTACCTTCACCTGCGGATTGATGTTTTTGAAGTTGTACCACTCATCTTTCCGCTCCCAACGATCAGGTAATAAGGAGGTGGAGATGTGTGATTTGTCCAGCACCTGAATGGTGGCATTCTGAACCTCGGGGTGGCTTTCAAAATAAGCGCCTACCAATTGGTTGTACCAAGGCCAGTCATACTCGGTGTCAGTGGCCGCGTGCACCCCTACAAAACCGCCTCCGGCCTTGATGTACTGCTCAAATGCGGTTTGTTGGGCAGGGTTGAGTACATCTTGCGTGGTGCTCAGGAAAACAACTGCCTTGTACTTTCTTAACGAATCTGGGACAAAGAAGGCGGCATTTTTGGTGGTGTCAACCCCAAAGCCATTCTCGCGGCCCAACTTCTGGATGGCGGTTAATCCCGCCGGAATGGACTTATGGTAAAAGCCTGCTGTTTTGTAGAAAACCAAAATGGAAGGTGATTTGGAACTGGATCCCAGTCCATTTTCGGTTGAGCAATTGGAGAATAGAGAAATGGAAAGCAGGAGAAAAACGTACAGTTTTTTCATAGGGAGTAGAATTCGGTTCACTCTTTCTTCTTTGAAAGAGTCAGGTGAGTAGTCGGTTATAAGTCTAAGCAAAATTGCCTGATTTACAAAGAAGAACCCAAATGCAAGGTCTGACCAGAAAGGACGGGTATGCTTCTTGGTAAACTTCCTTGAGGTCTGCCTCATAAGAGACAAGGGTGAGCAGACCTCAAAGTAGAACTTAATCTAAGGGTTGCAGGATCAGATGCAAGGCTTGGTCCAGTTCTGAGCTGGTAGGTACGGGAAGTTGGAATACCTCTTCTATGACTGTTTTCACCTGGGCAGGGCTGGTAAGGACTTGCTTTTCGGTGAAACCCGTGACATAATGGATGCTTAGTTCATAATTCCGGAGGCCATAGCGGGCTTCCGGGGTGGTTTTGGCAAACACCAGTCCATTCACGAAAGGAGACCTGGGGTGGGTGGATGTAAACCAGTTAGACACTTCATAATCAGGGGAAAACTGCTCTTGCAGCCCGAAACGGTACAGGGGTTTCCAACTGCCTTGTATTTTGGCTTGCAGTACAAATTCCTCCTCCAGAGGCACCATCCTGAAGGTTTCATGGGTAGTCTTTTGCTCTCCGGTATCAAAAAGCCGAAGGGGCGTGGTCAACGTTAACCCTCCAAATCCTACGTCAGCAATGTAATCTTCTTCCCCTATCTGGATCAGCAACAACATATGCGCGCGGGCCGTGGTAACTCCTGCCGGAACGTTCCAGAGCACCCGGGCGGCTAACCCCTTTACCTGAAAGCCCAAGGTCCGCAATACCTCGGCAAACAATTGGTTTTGCTCAAAACAGTACCCGCCCCGGCCTTCTTCTACCAACTTTCGCTGCAAAGACTCGCTGTCCAGCAGCACGGGCTGTCTCAGAAAAGGATTTAGGTTCTCGAAAGGAATGGAGGTGGCATGGTGATAGTGCAGGCTCTGGAGTGTCTCTAAAGTAGGAGCAAGGTCTCCGGTATAGTTTATTCTGGAAAAGTAACGCTCCAGATCAATGCCGTCTTTCTTTATTTTGAAGGATGTCTTTTCAGGTGCGATTGGAGATGTTGTTTTCATTTTCTTAACGAATAAAGGGTAGTGGTATAGGTTTAAGGAATGAGTACTTGAAGCTAAGCGGGTATTCACCTGGAGGTTAAGAGTACAACCTAACAGGGTACTTATAGGATAATTCTTTCTTTTTGCCTGCTCAAATGGAGTGTTTTGATTTGGTAGTAGAACTAAACTTATTTCTAATATATGAATTTAATTTTATAAAATATAATTTTTGCTTAATTTATTAAGGTGTAGGAAATGAAGAGAGTGAATTTGCCATTTGAAAATCTAAAATGAGTACCGCTTTTCTGTGGCCTTGCCAAAGCTTTCACCTAAATCATGCAAGTACTTGGTAAACTAACAGCTATATAACCTACTTAGAGAAATGGAATTTATATAAGGAGAAAGTTTGCTTTGGATAATAGCATAAATCAATCTGACTGCTTCTATTCCTTTTAGAAAACGGTCTCATTTACCAATAAGCAACTAGTTACCCCTCCAAATCTCTGAGGTATTTACCCAAGTAGAAGTACCCGATATTCCTTGTCAGCTTCATATTTAATTTCCTTTCATGAAAACAGCCGTAAAACAAGTAGCGGGGTGTTGCGTTTGGATTTAAAACAGGCATCCTGTTATTTAGCTTCAAACAACGCGATCTAATTACTACCAATTATGAAAAAACTTTTTTTACTGACGGCAGTTCTCCTGACCTCGGGGATCATGGCGCACGCTCAAATTTTCACCTTAGGGTTAAAGGCCGGGATAAGCTCCTCAAAAGTTGATTTCGAAAACCCAAGCGCCAATTTCACCCAGTTCAAGGAAGAAGGGAGCATCACGGGCTATCATGCGGGTATCTTTACCCGGTTCAATGTTGCTGGGTTTCTACTCCAACCAGAGGTCTTGCTTTCTTCATCCGGAGGGAAATTTGAGGTGCCTAATTCTACCGGCGGCACTAGTGTAGAGGAACTAGGCTTCACCAACGTGGATGTGCCTATTTTACTAGGGTACAAACTATCTTTCCTGCGGGCGTACGCCGGGCCAGTGGCTTCGGTGCTCATCAACAGTGAATTTGGGGCCGAGGACTACAAAGACGCGTTCAACTCCGCCGACTGGGGCTACCAGGTTGGGGCAGGATTAGATATCTCCCGGCTTACCGCCGATGTACGGTATGAGCGCCTGAAAAGAACCTATACCGATGCCAACGGCAGTGCCGATTTCAGAAACCAGCAAGTGATTTTAAGCTTAGGTTATAAACTGATAGGTAAATAACCATCTTATTTATTTCTCATGATTCCTCCGTTTAAGGCTTGTTCTATGAAAGTAGGCCCTAAACGGAGGAATTGTTTTTTTAAAGGCGTAGAGAAAGTAAAACCTAAAATTGCCAGGTTTTTCAGGTTAGTTGATGCAAAATGGGCCTCCCTTATAACGCTTGGTTTCTGAAACCAAGCGTTATAAGGGAGGCCCAATCATTAAGGATCATTTTTATCAGCACACAGCTACTTTGGTAGCCTCTGTAACTAAAATGTTCCTACTCCAGCACCTTGCAGTTGGCTCCGTTGGAGGTCACCAACTGCATGATGGAATGAGAGTTGAAGTCTTTGCCCTCCACCCGAAGAATCTTGTCACAGTCCTCCAGGTCAAAGTTGATGCGGCAGTCAGGAAAGTGGTGTTGTAGGACCTTCAACAGATTTTCTGCTTCGGAAAGCTCCTTTACGTCGGTAACAAACACTTCTACGGTCATAGCTTTGTTGTAAGGAAAAAAAGGGTTAAGTCGATTGCAGAAGATTATTCCCCGGAGAGTTAAGGAGGTTAAGCCAGGAAGAGCCCTGTCATTGAAAGATGTTAAACTAAATCTATCAAAGAGTTACTTCTTCGCTTTTGCTGGTTATTTCCATCTGCTGCTCTTCCTGTTTCAGGTCATGATTCACCATCCATTTAATGTTAAAACGGTCGGTTAACATCCCGAAGTAAGCTCCCCAGAAGGTTTTCTCTAACGGCATCTCTACTTTACCGCCCTCTGAGAGCGCGTTGAACATTGAGGTGGCTTCCTCCAGATTTGGGGCGTCAATGGAAAGATGGAAGTTGTTGCCCATAGTGACGGTTTGGCCCATAGATTCTAAGGCGTCGGTGCCCATGAGGAGGGTGCCGGAACCAATGGGGAGCGCAATGTGCATGATCTTATCCAGTTCATGAGCGGGGATTTGGCCTGACTGAGGCATGTCCCTAAATCGCTGCACCGCCAAAAACTCTCCTCCAAAAACCGATTTATAGAATGTAAAGGCTTCTTCGGTGTTACCGTTGAAATTTAAGTATGGGTGAATGGTTACCATAAGGTGTAATTGGTTTAGTTAGAAGTAAGCTGTTTTCTTTCAAGTATGGTTTTCAGAGTGCCCAAACTGGTTTCCATGTCGGGTCCCAGCATGGCGTCTAAAAAGGGATTCAGAAGGTTAAGCGGATAGGTGTGGGTTCCTTTCATGCCCCATCTTACCTTGGTTTGGTTTTCAGCAACTGCCGTGGTGATGAAAGGCGTTTGGGCAATGCTTTCCAAAGGTCTGATGAACCGGATCTCAATATCCAGTTTCTCCCCCGGAGTGATTCCTGTGATTTCCTGCTCCCCTTGACCCGCTTCGTCGTTCCCGTCCCAGGCGTACACAAAGCCTTGGGTGCCATCGGTACCCCGGTAGCTTTTTTTCATGTTAGGGTCTCTCATGACCCATTTGTTGTAGTGGTCCTGGTTTTTCAGCTGCCTGAGGTAGTCAAACACCTCGGCTTTGGGTTTGTTGATGACCACTTCCCGTTGCACGCTGTATTCACGGTCTACAAATAAGGCAGAAACCAACAGCACAGCCACTACAGCCGCAAAACCAAGGAGCAGTTTCTTGATGATTCTCATAAAACGGGCGGTAAACAGTTAGTTTGCGTTACGTTCGGCCAGTTCCTTGATCTTGAGCAGGGCAGAATCCCAGGCCGCAGACATCATATCAAAATACTCGGGGGTCATGTCGCCTTCAATGGCAACCTGGGTGCCGCCGTTAGTGGGAATTAGTTTGTAAGTCTCCAGCCCGCCCTGTACGGCTTTAGCATCGTCGCTTTGGGTATCTTCCTCGCCGTTGATCAGCAACCCTTCGTACCTAACAGAAAGCAGTTCGTTGGGGGTGTGCTCCACTATCTTGCCAATCATGCCGTTCTCAGAAGGGTCTTTAAAAAGCACCTTGCTACCCAGTTGCCAATCGGTCTCCGCATAGGCGCCGTCGCTGAAGGAGGCATACCATTGCCGTACGTACCGATCTTCCAGTAGCACTTCCCATACTTTTTCTTTGGGCGCCTGGATGTCAATCTCTTTTTTGATGGTGGTCTTTTCCATAAGGTTAGGCTTTAAGTACACCACAAACATACAGGTATTCAGAGATTTTCAAAGGGTGTACTTCCGGCATTAAAAGGGTTGATTGCGACAATCTTTCTTCCTAGATTTAAATGATGGCAACCCGCTTGCAGGTAGAAGAAAAATGAGGCCAAAGGATGGAAGTTTTTATAAGGCATCTCTTAGCCTTAAAAGAACTTCTAATCTGAGTTGGAAGAGGGATTGAACCCCGAAAAGGAGCACGTAAACGAACATACTAAATCTTATCCTCCATGAAGCATATCACCATTCTGGTACCCAAAGGAGCTATTTTAGGAAGCGTGGAAGGACCCCGGCAGGTGTTCACCGAGGTGAACAAACTTCTTAGAAATATGGACCGACCAGCCATGTTTCAGGTGCAGTTAGCTGGTCTCACCAAGGAAGTAACCGTGGCTAGCGGAATATACACCGTCTACACCGATGTGCTGGCCCAAGACATCCTGAAAACCGACCTGATCATTATTCCGGCCTTGGATGGTGACTTAAGGGCTGCTCTGGAGCTGAACCAAGATTTCGGCCCCTGGATTGTAAACCAATATGCAAATGGGGCGGAGGTGGCCAGCCTTTGCGTAGGCGCCTTTTTACTGGCCTCCACAGGCTTGGTCAACGGGAAAAAATGTGCCACCCACTGGATGGCCGCCAACGACTTCAGAAAGATGTTCCCTGAGGTACAATTGGTGGAAGACAGCATCCTGACCGATGAACAAGGGATTTACTCAAGCGGCGGGGCCTTTTCTTACCTGAACCTAGTCTTGTACCTGATTGAAAAGTATGTGGGGCGGGAGGTGGCCGTGCTGATGTCCAAAGCTTTCCAGATAGATATTGACCGCAGAAGCCAGTCGCCCTTCGTGATTTTCAATGGGCAGAAAGACCATGAAGACGACCTGATCATGAAAGCGCAGGAGTTTATTGAAGCAAATTACCAAGAGAAAATCACGGTAGACGAACTAGCTTCCATGTTTTACCTGGGCCGCCGCAACCTGGAGCGGAGGTTCAAAAAAGCCACCAGCAATACCGTCATGGAATACGTTCAGCGGGTGAAAGTAGAGGCCGCCAAAATGCGTCTGGAAACCTCCCGCGAAAACGTGAACGAAGTCATGTACTCGGTGGGCTACTCAGACAACAAAGCCTTCCGGACCACCTTCAAGAAAATTACCGGAATCTCCCCGCTGGAGTACCGAAACAAATACAACAAGGAAGCCTTAGAGTTAGCTTAAGGCTCTAATCTGGTCACCATAAAATAGAGAAGCTCATTTTCTTAATGATTAGGTTTTTCTGTTTTATAACCATTTTCACCAAACTGTAGGAGAAATGAAGCCTATGCTTTTTTGTTTCATACATTTTTTTACGAAAATAGGGCATAAACAATCCAACAGGTAAAACCAGGAGAACACTTCGTTTTAGGGCATTTTAGGGTTACTTTTGTTAAAGTAGTTACTAAAAGCCGGGCGAATACAATATGAAAGTACTGGTAATTGAAGATGAGCCGAACGTGGCGGCTTTCATCAAAAGAGGTCTTCAGGAGCAGACGTTTGAGGTGGAGGTGGCGTACGATGGGCTTACCGGTAAAAAGCTCGCCTTTCAGAACGAGTACCAGGTGATTGTGCTGGATATTATCATGCCGCACCTAAGCGGATTGGATTTGTGTCGGCAGTTGCGGCAAGAGCAGATCAGGACTCCCATCCTGTTGCTGACTGCTTTAGGCGCCACCGATGACGTGGTTGAGGGGCTGGAGGCAGGCGCAGATGATTATCTAACTAAGCCTTTCAAATTCAAAGAACTGGTGGCGCGGGTCAGGGCCTTGGCTCGGCGGGCTGATGTTTCCATGTCCAGCAACCTCTTGCAAGCCGGTGATTTGCAACTCAACCTGGATACCAAAGAAGTTACCCGTGAAGGAAAACTCATCAACCTGACCGCCCGGGAATTTGCCTTGCTGGAATATTTCATGAAAAGGCAAAACAAGGTCTTGTCAAGGGTAGATTTACTGGAGAATGTGTGGGATCTGAATTTTGATTTAGGCTCCAACGTGGTAGATGTGTACGTAAATTACCTGCGCAACAAGATTGACAAGGAATTCTCCACCAAGCTGATCCATACCGTGGTGGGCATGGGCTACATCTTGAAGAAACCGGAGGACGCGTGAATTTCCGGAATCAACTCACCCTCATCTTTACCGGGCTTACCACAACGGTGCTCATTTTCATGGGCATTATCATCTATTTTTTCGCTGAGCAATACACCCGGCGGCAGTTTTTCCAACGCCTGATGGACCGGGGCGTTATCTCGGCGCAGGTGTATCTGGAGCGGGATGAACTTAGTGCCGCCAGCCTGCAGAAAGTACAACGGAAGTACCTGCAAAGCTTAGCCGAAGAATCACTCACCATTTATGATAAAATTCGGGTTCCCAAAGTGGTTCCTAAAACCGGGATGCTTTCGGTTCCTGCCAAGGTTTTTGAGGAGATAGACCAGAAGAAAGTGGCCGAGTTCTGGCAAGGCGACAAGCAGGCGGTGGGGCTTTGGTATGAAGACAACCAGGGAAACTTCTATGTAGTTGTCTCGGCAGTAGACGTGACCGGTTCAAGCAAACTCCGCAATCTCCGGGAGATACTCATTATCAGTGTTCTCATCGGCATCTTGGTGATGGTAGTAGCCGGACACTTCTTCGCCCGGAAAGTATTGCAGCCTATTGTAGCTATTGTACAAGAAGTAAATAAAATAAGGGCTTCCAACCTGCACCTGCGGGTACAGGAGCGGGAGAGCAAAGATGAAATCGGGAACCTTATTACTACGTTCAATCAAATGCTGGAGCGCCTGGAGACTTCTTTTTACATGCAGAAAAGTTTTATCGCCAATGCCTCGCATGAACTCCGCAATCCGCTGACCGCCATAAGAGGAGAGTTGGAAGTTACCTTGCTGAAAGACAGGACTTCGGAAGAGTACAAACATTCGCTGGAAACCCTGCAAAAAGAAACGGAGCGGTTAGAAAAGCTTACCTCAGATTTGATTCTCCTGGCCCAAACCGGGTTTGACGAACAAGCTGTGCAGCAGGAGCAAGTACGGATGGATGAGGTGTTACTTGAGGTGAAATCAGATCTGAACCACCAGCTGCCGCAGAATCAGATACGGCTTGATCTATCTGCTTTGCCCTCAGATCCAGCGCTAGTAACGGTGAAAGGAAACAGAAACCTCTTGCAGATTGCCCTGAAGAACGTGCTGGAAAATGCCTCCAAGTTCTCTGATCATCAACAGGTGAACGTCACCCTAGTTTGTCAGAAAAATCAAGTTACCGTACAAGTGGAGGACCAAGGAGTAGGAATCCCGGAACAGGAAGTAAACCGGGTAACAGAGCCATTCTACCGCGCCCAAAACGCTCGGTCCCGCACGGGTACGGGCATAGGTTTGGCTATGACTGAGAAGATCATGCGCCTGCACGGCGGCACCATAAAGATTGAATCCTCACTGCAAAAAGGTACCACCGTATCGCTGACCATGCCCATAGATGGTAACCAAGTTTGATGATTTTAGGGCCTTTTAAATAGAATAGTTCAAAAATAGAACTGCAGTGCTGGTAAGCAATCCAAAGATAAATCTGAATAGATCCTCAACACTTAAAATCGTTCCTACAATGAATTCGCTTCGGTGTCCTTGAGGTTTGTATTTAGGCTATTTAACTCTTTGATGAGAACGTATTGCTCATAGTATGGCCCTTGGTTATAAAAGGCTTTTCTCAGAACTTCTCCAATCATAAAAGATAGAGTGAGCTCCACCTTTTTGTCAAAACATTTTAAATCTTCCTGCAGGTCATAGCTCTCAAACTCGCACATTCTGATTATCAGTTTGATTTTACTCACCTCTAAATCAGCAGGGGATAACTTGTAGAATTCCATTTGTTTCTCAGGTTCCGTCAGGTTAGTTCTTAAGGATGTGCCGTTAGCGCCCAGTTTGTGACACAGATTAATCATCTCTGAGTTGTTCAGCACCGCGGAAATTTTATCCTTCTCTTCAATCTTATACAACTCCAGCAAACTTTCCATGGCCTGCTTTTGCTTGTAAACAGCGCTTAAGAGCCCGAAAAGCCTTAGGTAACGCCCACCTACCTCGGGGTGCCCGGAAGGTCCCTCCAACCCAAACTTCAGGAAATTTTTTTTAGCGAGTTCCCCCACCTCCAACACGTAAATGGAATGATGTAGCCTACTCCAGTTGAATTCCGCTCCTAAGTAGGAGAGGGGATTGGCGGGAGTGTTTTCTGCTGCCTTCTGCTTATCTGCAAGCTCGCTGATAAGTTGTTTCTGAAGGTTGTTATACTTCTCTATGTAAGTTTCCATTGGAGTGTCAGTGGGGCAAAGTTTCTGGAAAATTTCAACCTGATTTTTAGGCATCCTCTTTAGGGCGATGTCAATCCAACTCCTGCAAACGTCTGGCTTTAATTGGGTGTGTTATAGGCCTGTTTTCCTGTAAACACCATTAAATCAGAATTCATAATTTAACCGGGGTAGCGCAAAGCCACCCCGGTTCACTCAAGCACGAACCATTACACAAACAGTAAAACCTATCAAAACTATGCGGGCACGGCTTCGGTGTTCCGAGCCCTATGAGCTTTGGTTCGTTTCTTGAGTGTTCTCTTGTAAACGCTGTCAAATAGCAGCGGGAAAATAAGCAGGGTGAGCACGGTAGCGCTGATGAGGCCGCCAATTACCACAATGGCCAATGGTTTCTGCGTCTCAGACCCAATGCCGGTAGAAAGCGCGGCCGGCAACAAACCAATGGCGGCCATCATGGCGGTCATCACCACGGGGCGGGTGCGCTCTTTCACACCTTCTTTGATGGCTTTGGCGAGCGGCATCTCTTCCAGCAGGTTGTTCTTGAACACCGAGATAAGGATCACCCCGTTTTGCACGCATATCCCGAAAAGAGCAATAAAACCCACGCCTGCAGAGATACTGAAATTGGTATGGGTGATCAAAAGGGCCAGAATACCGCCTATCAAAGCGAAGGGAACGTTCAAAATCACAAGCGCCGCGTCCTTCCCGTTGCCGAACAAAGCAAACAAGATCAAGAAAATCAGCACGATACTCACCGGCACTACTTCCATCAGGCGATCGGTGGCCCGGATCTGGTTCTCAAACTCTCCTTTCCATTCCAGGTGCATGCCTTTGTCAAGTTTCACGGCCTGGTCTACTTTCTCCTGCGCCTCTTTGATGGTGCTACCCAAATCACGACCACGCACTGAGAACTTCACAGCAATGAAGCGGGCGTTGTCTTCGCGGTACACAAAGGCCGGACCCGTCACGCTGCTGATCTTGGCAATTTCCTTCAGCGAGATGTTGCCTCCGTGGCTTGTAGGAACCCGTAGGTTGCCTAGTTGCTCCTCGTTGTTCCGGAACTCCTGCTGGTAGCGGATTCTGATGGCAAACCTGCGCTCGCCTTCGTAGAGGCTGCTGGCGCCTTTCCCGCCAATGGCCATTTCAATGACTGCCTGCGCATCGGCGGTGGAGACGCCGTAAGAAGCCATGCGCTGCTGGTCCAGTTCAATCTGCATCTCGGGCTGCCCTATAAGGTTGATCACGCCCAAATCGTCAATTCCCTCTACCTTGTTGAGCACGTTGTACACTTGGTCGCCCAAGACTTCTAACCGTTGTAGGTTATCTCCGAAAACCTTTACCGCCATGGAGCCTTTCACCCCAGAGACAGCTTCCTCCACGTTGTCCATGATGGGCTGAGAGAAGTTGAAGCTGATGCCCTGGTACGCCGCCAGTTTGGTCTGCATCTCCTGAATGAGTTCTTCTTTACTGATTTTCCGCTGCCAATCGTCCTTGGGCTTCAGGTCCACGTGCATCTCAATGTTGAAGAAACCAGTGGGATCTGTACCATCGTTTGGCCGGCCCGTCTGCGACATTACCTGCTTCACCTCGTCAAAGGACCGGATGGTGCCCCTTATCTTCTCAGACATCTCTATGGACTGCTTCAGAGACGTGCTCATGGGCATGCTGGCCCGCACGTACACGGCGCCCTCGTTTAGTTGGGGCAGGAACTCAGAGCCCAGGAACTTGAAAGTGAAAAGCCCCGCCGCCATGATCGCCAAGGCCACCACTAAACTCGCCCGCTTGTGCTTGTAGGTGAAAGAGAAGCCTTTGTAGACGTACTTGTTCAGAAAGTTGACAAACGGATTGTTTTTCTCCCGCACGTTTTTGTTTAAAAGCATGCTGGAAAGCACCGGCACCAATGTGAGGGTGAAGAACAATGCGCCCAGCAAGGCAAAGCCCAGGGTGTAGGCCAGCGGCGAGAACATTTTTCCTTCCACCTTCTGGAAGGCAAAGATGGGTAACAAGGCGGTGATGATGATGAGCTTGGAAAAGAAAATGGACTTGCCCAAATCAATGGCCGTTTTCTTGATGATGCCGCGTTTTGAAAGCAGGTTGTACCTGGCCATGCCCACCTCGTGCGCCTTCTTGTCCAGCACCACAAACAAGCCTTCCACCATCACCACGGCCCCGTCAATGATAATCCCGAAGTCAATGGCCCCCATGGAAAGCAGATTCGCCGACATGCCCTTAAGGCGCATACACACAAAGGCAAATAGCAAGGCCAACGGAATGATGATGGCTACCGTTATGGTGGTGCGCCAATCGGCCATAAACAGGAACACGATGGCTGTCACCAGCACAATGCCTTCCAGTAGGTTATGCGATACCGTTTTGGTGGTAAAGCCAATTAAATCAGAACGATCATAAAAAGGTTTAATCTGCACGTCATCGGGGAGCACCTGTTCGTTCAACTCCGTGATCTGGTTTTTGAGCGAAGCTAGCACTTCGCTGGGGTTCTCGTTCTTGCGCATCACCACAATGCCTTCCACCAGGTTGGTTTTCTCGTCCCGTCCCACATAACCCAGGTTAGGCAAATGTGATTCCGTAACCGTGGCCACGTTGCGGATGAGTACCGGTACGCCGTTGCGGTCGGTGACCATCACGTTCTCAATTTCTTCAATGTTGTTGAGCTGCCCGATGCCGCGCACCACGTAGGCCTGCCCGTTTTTCTCGATCACGTCGCCGCCCACGTTGAGGTTGCTTTTGGCAATGGCCTCGTACACGTCGGGGGCGGTGATGTTGTATTTTCCAATCAGGCTGGGGTCTACGCTAACCTCGTAGGTCTTCACTTCTCCCCCAAAGCTCACTACATCGGCGATTCCCGGTACGCCTTTCAGTTTGCGATCGATTACCCAGTCCTGAATGGTTTTAAGTTCGCGTACATCCTTGGTTTTGCTTTCCAAGGTGTAGCGGAAAATCTCGCCGGTGGGCCCCGCGGAGGGCTGCATCTCGGCATCAATGCCCTCGGGCAAGTTCACGGTCGCCAATTGGTTCGCTACTAATTGCCGGGCATGGAAATCGTCTACCTCGTCCTCAAAGATCATGGTCACCACCGATAGCCCGAAGAGTGAAATAGAACGGAGACTGGTCTTTTTCGGCACCACATTCATTTCCACCTCAACGGGAATGGTCACAAACTTCTCCACTTCCTCGGCGCTGCGACCGGGCCATTGCGTGATGATCTGCACCCGTGTGTTGGTGACGTCTGGAAATGCCTCAATGGGCGTATGCAGAAAGCTGAAGATACCGGCCACCACAATACCGGCGGTAATGAAAAAGACCAAGAATCGGTTCTTGAGCGAGAACCCGATGATATTTTTAATAAATGAATTCATTGGAAAAACAGATAACTAAGCCGTTGAAGAACCAGGGACCCAGAGTGCCGGACCAAATCTGGATTCAACTGCCTTTAATGAAAACAGGCTAGAAACGCTAAACAGCTTATTTTGCCTTGGAGGCGTTATAGACCAGGAGCGGGTACTTGCTGATCACACTTTCACCTTCTTGGAGTCCGCTCTGGAGGTAAGCCGTCTGACCCACAGTTTGGTAAACCTGCACTTCCCGCAGTTCCACATCGCAGCGCTTGCGGTACACCATCACATAGTTCTTGCTTTGGTCGAAAACAATGGATTGCGCGGGTACCGCCAGCAGTTGCTTGCCATCGGGGTACTGCAAGCGGATGTTGGCGAACATCTCAGGCTTCAAGGAGAAATCAGGGTTGTCCAAGCGTACCCGAACTTTCATGGTGCGGGTCTCGGGATCCAGCACGTTGAAGATGCGGTCTATCTTGCCTTTGAACACTTTGTCTGGATAACTGAGGGTGGTCACTTCGGCCTCGTAGCCTTCCTTGATTTTGGAGATGTCAGACTCAAACACGTTGGCCATGACCCAAATCTCATTCATGCTGGAAATGGTGAAGATGTTGGTGTCATTGTCTGAGCGGATCTGCATGTCAGCATTGATGTTCTTCTCCACCACAAAACCCGCGGAAGGAGCTTTCACCACGTACTCAGATCCTTTGCCAATGCTGTAAATGCCGTAAATCTGCCTCATGCGTTGCACCTCTGCATCGGCGTTCTTTTTCTCCTGTTGCGCCGTCAGCAGTTCTTTTTGGGAGACTAATCCGGCCGCCAGCATGTCCTTAGCCACATCTAGATTCTTCTGCGCCACCTGCTGGGCCGATTGCGCGGCAATGCGCTGCTGCTCAAACTCGGCGATCTCGCCACTTCTGATCACCGCCAAGGTCTGGCCTTTCTGTACGTAGTCGCCCAGCTCCACCTTCACGGTTTGCACGTGTCCACCTACCAACGGAAACACTTTGAATACCTTTTTCTCATCCAATGAGATTTTGCCCACCAGTTGCAATTGGTTGGTAACTTGTTGCAGCCGCGCAGTGTCCATCCGCACCATGTTAGATAGTGTATCGGTGAGGCATAGTTCATGCGGAGCCAGGGGAGAGGAAGCGATGGTTTTCTGTTCCTCAGAGCAGGAAGAAAGGAATGCAACTCCGGTTAAGAAGACCAGTAAAGGGGCTAAGGCTATTTTTTTCATATAAATACAAGGTTGGCGAGATGATTAGTAGGTAACGACCGGCTTGCCCACGGCAAAATTGATTTCCTCCAAGGTGCGCAGGCGATTGGTGCTGAGTTCCAGCAATTGGGTGATGCTGTCGGTGTAGGTTTCGTAGTAATCCAGAAATTCAATGAGGCTGATGTTGCGACGCACAAAGCTGGAAGTGACACCTTCTAACAAGCGGTCAAAGTCTTGCCGGAAGTTGGGGTCAAAAGAAGCGTAGAACTTCTGGGCTTCCTGGGCTTTCTGGTAGGCCTGCATCACTTCGTTCTCCACCACCAGTTGCTGTTGAGACAAGAGTTGCTGACTGCGGTCTACCTCGTGCCGGGCCATTTTGATGTTGCCCTGATTGCGGTTCCAAAGCGGCAGCGGCACAGATACGTTCAAACCCACATAATCCCGGATGAAATTGCTTTGGCGGTCGTAGTTAGCCCCAACAGTGAGGTCCGGCACTGCCAAGGCTTTCTGTAACTTTAGATTCGCTTGTTGTAACTGGGTGTCTGTTTCGGCGGCTTTCAGGTCATACCGGTTTTCCTGGGCGGTTTCCAACAGATGGGCGTAAGAGAGTTGGTCTCCGTTGATATTGGTGAGGGCTTCTTCGTTCACCACTGGCACCAGCGTTGTAGTGGCCGGGGTGTTGGTGAGCAGCCTTAGTTCCGCCTGCTCTTCCTGTATTTCATTGAGCAAACTCAACTGCTGGTTGCCCAACTGGAACAGCAAAGCTTTAAGCCTGGTAATCTCTTTTAAAGGGATGTTCCCTTTTCGGTACTGTCCATCCAAAGCAGTGACTAGCCGTTGCACTGCCTGGGTTCTTTCCTGCAGCACTTTGTAGCCTTGCAGTTTGTAATGCAACTCAATAAAGCTGGTGCGTAGGGCAAAGCGCAATGTCCGCAGCAAATCAAAGTAGGCCTGCTCGGTGAGTTGGGTGTTCAGTTGTTCTACCTGTACCCGTTTGTTGCGCTTGCCAGCCAAGTAAAAGAGCTGGTCCAGTTGCACGTAGGTCTGACCTTGTTTAGATACATCAAAGTAGCGACCGTTCGTGGGGTTATAAACGCCCTGGTCTAAGCTCAGGACAGGATTTTCAAATAACTTGGCTTGGATGATAGCAGCCCGAGAAGCTTCTATGGCCGTTTTCTGTGTTAGAAGAGGGAGATTACGCTCTTGGAAAAGCTGTTCCGCCTCAGAAAGCGTAAGACGCAGCGAATCTGACGGCGCCGTAATGAGAAGGATAGGGGTACTGGTAAACTGCGCATAAACAGGCTGGAGCGAAAACGCCAGCAGGAAATGCAGAAAGATTAATTTGGGTTTCAACATGGGCACTCTGATTAAGAATGTCCAAAAGTAGAAGGCCCGTATTATAGGCTGATTAGAGCCAGATTAGAAAGTGATGAGAGAGGGAGAGTAGAACTATTTGAAGTGCTAAGATGGTGATTTAAACTTGAATTTGCAGCTATGAACAAAGAAAAAGAACTTGCCTTAAACAGGTAAATTCTTTTACAGCTGATTAAAGGAACTTCCATTCAGTCTTATTTCGGAATTCTGAAACTAAAGCCCGCACTGAGGTAATAGTCTGGAGCGTCTTCAGAAAGGCCAAGGGCGGCTGACAAGTCAAATTGGATGTTGTAGCGGGGCGCAAAGGTGATGCCTCCGTCGGCAGAATGGCTCCAACTTTGGTTTTCGGGCTTTTCTCCAAATAACTCCACATAACCGCCCCACAATTCTGAAAAATCGGTCCCTAAGGCAAGGGTGTAAATGCCGGTGCCATTTGGGGTGTCACCATCCCACTCATAGCCTAAGTTGTAGCCCAAGCTGAGTTTATCGGTGAGCGTATGGGCCAGGGAGAACCTGAAATCCGGGGCGACAAACGTGGGTCTAAATTCTGAGGAGCCTGAGGGTAAGGTCAGGTGGCCAATAAAAGCGATCTCAGGCAACAGTCCTTTTTCTTCGTTGATATAGATCTTGGTGCCTACCGCTACGGCATTTAATCCGCGCATGGTCACAGACCCATTTTCGGTGGAGAAGGTATTCTTGTGGTATTCGGTAATGAGCCGAAGTTCAAGCCTTTGGAGTACCCCAAACCTGAACAGCGTGGATGGATACAAGTAATCGGTGGTTTTCTGGCCCTGGTGTTTATAGACCTGCTTTAAAAAGCCACTTTCTGCCTGCAACGTCCCTACCGGAATTACGCTGGATGCTTCAGTTTGATCGGGCCGGTCGGTTGCCAGTTCTGAGTGCGCTTTCGTGCTGTCCTGCGTGGCTTGGGCGAAACTGAGAAAGGGAAGCACAATAAAGCAGAGCAGGGTAAAGGTTTTCATAGGAGCAGAATAGTAATATGACCTTCTTTACAGGTAAATCTAATAAAATGTTTAGGTTTATCTAAATTTTTAAAAGATTGGTTCTGTTTTGAAGGTTAATTCCTGAAAACCCTCATAAAGGAGCGGCATACCACCTTTAACCTACAGGCCGGAGTACGCCTATGAACTAGACGTTTTCTGCTGATTTTGAAATTATTTTCAGAAAATCAGCAGAAAACGTAATTATAGTATGCATGCAAACCAATTTTTAATCATCTTCGTAATCTAAACCCATCAACTTGTTGTAGGCCTGCTGCAACTCAGAGAAGGCGTGGAGTTGGCCTGACTGCCGGCTCACCTGCATGCCTTTCTGGTACGCCTGTTGGGCGAGTGCGGGCTCCTCTAGCTGCAGATAGAGACTGGCCGCGTGGTAGTAGGTACCTACATATTCTGGGTGTTCGGCCATCAGCTTTTCATAGAAGAAGCGGGCTTTACCGGTGTCTGTGGGACGGTATTCCATAGCGATGGCGTAAAGCGTGAACGGATCGTTCGGATCTTCCTCATAGAAGCTCAGGAGTTGCGTCAATCTGCTGTTGGTCGTTTCCATTTGATGAATTATTCTTTTAAATTGCCCACAAAATTAACTTAATTAAGCTAACCCTAAGTTAAATGAAGATCTTAGTTTGCATTAGCAACGTTCCTGATACTACCACCAAAATAACATTTTCCTCTGACGGTAAAGCGTTTAACACGGCCGGTGTTCAGTTTGTAATCAACCCTTATGATGAATATGCCCTTACCCGCGCCATTGAGCTGAAAGAAGCCCAAGGCGGAACAGTGACGGTATTGAACGTAGGCGAGGCAGATACGGAACCAAACATCCGTAAGGCGCTGGCCATTGGGGCTGATGACGCCATCAGAGTTAATTTGAAACCCACCGATGCCTTTTTGGTATCGCAGCAAATAGCACATTACGCTAAAGAAGGCGGGTATGACCTGATCCTGATGGGCCGCGAGTCAATTGACTACAATGGTTTCCAGGTGCACGGCATGGTAGGCGAGCTGTTGGGAATTCCGACCATTGCTCCAGCCATGAAACTGGACGTGAACGGTACCACCGCTACGGTTGAAAGAGAGATTGAAGGTGGGAAAGAGGTAATTGAGGCGTCTCTGCCGTTGGTAGTGACTGCCCAGCAGCCGATGACTGAGCCCCGCATCCCTAACATGCGTGGTATTATGACGGCCCGTACCAAGCCTTTGAAAGTAGTGGAACCAGTAGGGCAGGAGGCGAAAACCAGCGTGCAGAACTATGAGCTACCTGCTCCAAAATCTGGCGTGAAGATGATCCCTGCCGAGAGCGCTGGTGACCTGATTAAATTATTACGTAACGAAGCTAAAGTTCTATAAGCATGTCAGTATTAGTAGTGATAGAATGCGCGAACGGCGAAGTGAAGAAGTCTTCCTTGGAAGCAGCTTCGTACGGGAGCCAAGTAGCCAGCACGCTAGGCACCACGGCTACTGCCGTTGCCATTGGCGATGTGCAGGCAGATGCCTTAACCAGCCTGGGTGAGCAAGGTATTACCAGAGTTTTATTAGACAATGATAGCCGTCTGCACAATTTTGTGCCAGGGGCTTACGTGAAAGTGATCGCCAAGGCCGCAGAGCAGGAAAACTCCAGCGTGATCATCCTTTCCAATTCCAATATTGGGGCGGCTATTGGGTCGCGCTTAGCTGTAAAGCTGGGTGCCTCATTGGCCACCAACGTGGTGTCTTTGCCGCAGATCAACGGTTCTTCGTTCACCGTGCGCCGCGGGGTATTCTCGGGCAAAGCGTTCTCTGACGTAGAATTAACTTCCGATAAAAAAATAATTGCCGTTAAGAAAAACGCCCTGGAAATTGAAACTGCTGCTGGCGGCACCGCTACAGTTGGGAATCTCTCCGCTGATTTGTCTGAGGCAGACTTCGCGACGGCTCCCAAAGAAACCATCCGCCAGTCGGGCGACATCCTGTTGACCGAGGCTGAGGTAGTGGTTTCGGGCGGTAGAGGCTTGAAAGGCCCTGAAAACTGGCATTTAGTGGAAGATCTGGCCAAAGCGCTGGGTGCTGCCACTGCCTGCTCTAAGCCTGTAGCCGATGTGGGTTGGAGACCTCACCATGAGCACGTAGGCCAGACCGGTATCACCGTGAGCCCTAACTTATATATTGCCGTAGGTATCTCTGGTGCCATCCAGCACTTGGCCGGGGTTAACTCTTCTAAAGTAATTGTCGTTATCAATAAAGATCCGGAGGCCCCTTTCTTCAAAGCCGCAGATTACGGTATTGTAGGAGACGCTACTGAGGTTGTACCTAAATTGATAGAAGCTGCCAAAGCTTTGTAGACAAATAGAAGAGAAACTGTGAAGAAAATTGAGCTAGAGATTCTGGGTTTGTCCTCAAGCCAGTCGCAATCTGGATCCTTTGCCCTTGTTTTGGGTGAAAAAGAAGGAAGTCGCCGCCTGCCAATCATCATTGGTATGTTTGAGGCGCAGTCCATTGCCATCCAGATTGAAAAAATAAATCCTACCCGCCCCCTTACGCATGACTTGTTCAAGTCCTTTGCGCAACAAATGGAGGTGAGCGTGCAGGAAATTATGATTTCGGATTTAAAGGAAGGAGTGTTTTTCTCCAAAATCGTTTGCACCGACGGTGAGAAGGAATTTGAATTGGATGCCCGCCCGTCAGATGCCATTGCCATTGGCTTGCGGTTTGGGGTTCCTATCTATACGGTAGAATCTGTCTTGTCTGAGGCCGGTATCATCTTAAGTGATATGGAGGAAGACGAGGACGAAGAAGAAACCGATGAAATTCCTACTACCTCCTCGGCCGGTTCATCGGCGTCAAGCAGTAGCAGTAAAGGCAGCCTCAAAGAGGTTTCTGTGGATGAGTTGAACACCATGCTGAATGATGCCCTGGAGAAAGAGGACTACGAACGGGCCGCCAAAATCCGCGACGAGTTGAACAAACGGAATTAAGCTTTTTTGCTTATAAAAGGAAGGCGCCTTGGGTACAAACCTAAGGCGCTTTCCTTTTATAAGCTATGTTACCGTTTAGAAGGTAATTTGTTAGAAACAGGACTAAAACGAACCATTATTCTAAAGAGTAGATAGTTACATTTTCGCCTCTTGGTTCTGCTCGTCTTCCAAGCGCTCCTCTTCTTCAATCTGCTCCACTTTCTTTGCATCGCGCATGAGGCGGTTAGAGAAGATGAAGTCATTAAGCTCTTTCACATTAGTATCCATGATGGTGCTGCTGTGGCCCTCCCAAAGTTTATGGCCTTTGTACAAGAACATCACATTATCACCGTACTCCAGAACGGAGTTCATGTCGTGGGTTACCACGATGGTGGTGATGTTGTACTCTTGGGTAATCTCCTTAATCAACTCATCAATGGTGATGGCGGTGAGGGGATCCAGGCCTGAGTTGGGTTCATCACAAAAAAGGTAGGTGCAGTTAGGAGCGATAGCCCGGGCAATGCCCACGCGTTTCTTCATCCCGCCGCTCAACTCAGAAGGCATTTTGTTACCGGCGTTTTCCAGACCCACTCGCTTTAAACAGAATTGAACCCGTTCCAGACGGTCGCTTTTACTCATGTCTGAGAGCATCCGCAGCGGAAATTCCACGTTCTCATTCACGGTCATGGAGTCAAAAAGGGCGCTGCCTTGAAAGAGCATCCCAATCTTGCGCCTGATCTCCTGTTTGATGTCCAATTTGTTATTCGCGAAAATGCGTCCGTCATAGGTGATACTGCCCAAGTCTGGCTTTACCAGTCCTACAATGCATTTCAGGAGCACGCTTTTACCGGTGCCGCTGGCACCCAGCAGCATGTTCATCTTGCCCGACTCAAAGTTTCCGCTGATGCCGTTGAGCACCTTCACGCCGTTGAAGGTTTTATGGATGTTATGGATTTCTATCATGTTGGTTCAACCTGAGGGAGTTGCCTTTATTCAATTACGTGCTTAGAGCAATAACTGCGCACAAACAAAGTCGGCGATCAAAATGGCGATTACGCTGTTGGTTACGGCTTTGGTACTGGCTCTACCAACCTCCAACGCGCCTCCTTCGGTAAAGTATCCCTGGTAAGAAGAGATAGCCGCAACCAGAAAGGCAAACACCACCGATTTAATCAAAGCAAACGTGATGTTATACGGTATAAAGTCTGAGCGCAACCCCGTGATGTACTCCTGTCCAGACAAGGCTCCAGATAAGCTTCCGGCCAGGTAGCCGCCTAAAATGGAAAGAAACATAGCAGTGATCACCAGCATGGGGAAAACCAGAAACGCAGCCATGATTTTTGGCAACACTAGGTAAGAGGAAGAGTTGATCCCCATTACCTCCAGGGCGTCAACCTGTTCGGTGATGCGCATGGTGCCAAGCCCACCCGCAATGCTAGAGCCTACTTTCCCGGCCAAAACAATAGAAGTGATGGTTGGGGCCAGCTCCAAGATGGTCATTTCCCGCACCATGAACCCAATGGTAGACCTCGGGATCAAGGCATTGGTCAGGTTGTAGGAGATTTGCACGCAGGTCACCGCTCCGATAAAGGTAGAAACCACTGCCACAATGAAAACAGAGTCGATGCCAATCAAGATGGCTTCATCTATGGTTCTGTTGAACAGAATCCGGGGAGACTCACCTCTTTTAACAAGGCTGGATAAAAAGAGTAAAAATGCACCAAAAGTTTTCATGCAGTTAGTTGAAAGAGGTCCCTGCGGGGTAGCCGCAATGGGTGGTGTTTAGGCTAATCTTAGTTTCAAATGCCTATATTACGTTGAAAAAAGAAAAAACATCATTTCCATGCAAAAATATATAGTGGTGACAGGCGGTACCAAGGGCATAGGGCGGGCCATTATTGACCGTTTCGCAGCTGAAGGTTTCCATATTATCACCTGCTCCCGAAGCCCTGAAGACCTCCACAAATTAAAACTGGATATTGAGCAGCAATACACCTTTTCAAAGGTATTCCCCTTGGCCGCCGATGTAAGCCAGGAAGGGGAGGTCCGCCGGTTTGTGGAGTTTATCCAATCTCAGAAGGTGAAGGTAGATGTGCTGGTGAACAATGCTGGTTTCTTTATTCCGGGCACTATCCACGAGGAGAGCGAGACGGTGTTGCGGGAGATGATCAACACCAATCTGTACAGCGCCTATGACCTGACCAAAGGATTGGTGGGCGATATGATCAAACGCCGTGACGGGCACATCTTCAACATCTGCTCTACCGCCAGCATCACGGCTTACACCAACGGAGGTTCTTACTGTATTGCCAAGCACGCCTTGTACGGCATGACCCGGGTCCTGCGGGAAGAATTAAAGGAGCACAACATCAGGGTGACCGCCGTCTTGCCCGGAGCCACCTATACTGCCAGCTGGGAGGGAGTGGATTTACCGAAAGACCGGTTCATGAAACCAGAAGATGTGGCTAATGCCATCTGGAACGCCCACTGCATCTCAAAACAAACAGTGATTGAAGAACTATTGCTCCGTCCACAATTAGGAGACATCCCAGGTTAATGCCTTTTGTACTTTATGGAAAAGAACGACTACAGACCAGACTGGGAGGTGTACCTTTGCCAGATAGAAGGGAAGCCCGCCTTTATTGGCCTTGACCTTAATCTAAGGGCACTTGCTCCCTTAGAAAGCCACACCAGGGTAATAGAAGTTACCATTCCCTTGCTATCCCTCCAGGAAGACGGTTTTCCCGGAGAAACGGAATGGGAACCCCTAGGCAACATAGAGGACCTGCTTGCTGAAACGTTAGAAGCAAACATAGGAGCTGTTTTCGTGGGCAAAACCTTGAATGCCGGTTACCGGAAGTTCTATTTCTACGCGGAGGAAGCTTTATTAGCGGAGCACTACCTTTCGCAGGTGATGGAAGGATTCCCTGAGTACCGATATGAAGCAGACAACTGGGAAGACCCGGAGTGGGAAACCTACCTTGACTTTCTTTTTCCAGAACCCATAGACCTGCAAAGAATCCAGAACGGGAAAGTACTGCGGCACCTGGAGGAAAACGGTGACGATTCTTCCATCCCAAGGCAAGTAGAACATTTTCTCTACTTTCCAGATGAAACCTCCCGGGCGAAGTTCTGGGAAGAAGTTGCCTCTAAAGGATACCAGAAAGTAGAGGAAAGCTTTGAAGCCGATTTACCAGAAACACCTTATAAACTGCAGGTCGCCTTTTCTTCTACCACTGAAGAAGAGCCCATCAACGAAATGGTGGTTTACCTCTGGAGCCTCGCCCAGGAATATGCCGCCGATTACGACGGGTGGGAGACCTCCATTGAAACCAGGAATGCAGGCCCCTCCATCAACTGACCTACCAGCAGTGGAGAAGGAAAGGGACCTTACCTTAGCTTATTGAAAAACAGGCTTTAACTACAGAATACCTAATAAGGAAAAGAAAGCGTTAATCCTATTCTTAAAGGGCTTTGTAGGTAGAAAGCTAAAAAGAGAACAATTGAAATTCGGTAACTCTCTTTTGATTAAATTTGAGCAAATTCTAAGATATGGAACTAGAAGGAAAAGTAGTTGTGATCACCGGTGCTAGCAGCGGGATTGGTCTGGCTGCCGCCAAACTGTTATTGGAGCAAGGAGCCACCGTGGTGAGCTGGAGCCGTAGCCGGCCCAAAATCTCTCATCCAGATTTCTATTTTTTTGAGTGCGATGTGCGCTTTGAGCATTCGGTGCTGACCGCTTATGAGCAGACCGTAGAACGCCTTCGCCAGAATATATCCGTGTTGATCAACAATGCCGGTCTTGGTATTCAGGGAGCCATTGACACCATGAGCCCCCGCGACTGGCAAACCATGATGGACACCAACGTAAACGGTATCTTCTACTGCACCCGTTTGGTATTGCCCCAAATGAAAAAACAACTGGAAGGGCACATCATCAACATCTCTTCCATTGCGGGCTTAACCGGCATTGAGAACATGAGCGGCTACTGCGCCACCAAGTTTGCGGTTCGTGGTATCTCCCATTCGCTTTTCAAAGAAGTTCGGCCGCACGGTATTAAGGTAACCTGTATCTATCCCGGGTCTACTGCCACCAGTTTCTTTGATGGTTTTGAAGGAACCGGCACTGCCCCCGAGAACATGATGCAACCAGAAGATATTGCCTCCACCATCCTGCACGTTTTACAGTCGCCCCCTAACTACCACCACGTAGACATTGAGGTGCGTCCGTTGATGCCCAAGGGCCGTCCAGAGAAAAAGAAAGCCTAACCCGCGCGCATGGGAATTGAAATAAAAGACCTGACCAAACTGTATGGAGCACAGGCAGCCGTAGACCATGTCTCGTTTACGGTAAGCACGGGTGAGATTGTAGGGTTTTTGGGACCAAACGGGGCAGGCAAATCCACTACCATGAAAATTGCCACCTGTTACCTGCCGCCCAGCAGTGGAACAGTTCTGGTTAATGGGCACGATGTATTGGAAGAACCCAAAGAAGTGCGCCGCCAGGTAGGCTACCTACCCGAGCATAACCCGCTGTACCTGGACATGTACGTGCGCGAGTACCTGCATTTTGTGGGTAAACTGCATGGCTTAGGCAGCGCACAGGTAAAAGCACGTACCGAGGAAATGATAGACCTCTGCGGGCTCACCCGCGAACGGCACAAAAAGATTGGGGCTTTGTCTAAAGGGTATCGGCAACGGGTAGGGTTGGCACAGGCGCTGATCCATGATCCACAGGTCTTGATTCTGGACGAACCTACTACCGGCTTAGACCCTAACCAGATCGTGGAAATCAGGCAGCTCATCAAGCAAGTGGGCCAGGCTAAAACGGTGCTGTTCTCCACCCACATCATGCAGGAGGTAAGTGCCCTTTGTGACCGCGTCCTGATCATCAACCAGGGCAAACTGGTGGCAGACAGCCCGGTGGCCGAACTCAAAACCATGGGCCGCAAAGAAACCCGGATCTTAGCTGAGTTTGAGGCCGAAGTGAATCCTGAGCCGCTTCTTACGTTGCCAGGGGTTGACCGGGTAGAGCCTGCCGGTCCGCTCAAGTACCGCGTTATTGCAGCCTCCCAAACAGACCTGCGCTCCGCCATTTTTCGGTTGGCAGGGGAACGAGGCTGGCCCCTGGTGGGTTTGCAGCAGGAGGAGAACTCCTTGGAAAAATTGTTCCAGGACCTGACCAAAGCGCCAAAATAAATTTCCGTTTACGCCATAGTTTCAGTTAAACAGATTAGAAACGTTCAAACTACGTTGTATTAATGTTTTCTGATCTTTTTCATAAACCATACTTAAAACCAGATTCAATGTCTTGATGCTAGCCTCTCGCTAAGCGTCTCATCTCTATGTTTGCTATTCTTTCTAAGGAATTTAATTCTTATCTCAACTCCCTGATCGGCTACATCGTCATTGGGGTGTTTCTGGTGGCCACGGGCCTGTTCATGTGGGTTTTCCCAGACAGCAGTGTGTTAGATTACGGCTACGCCGATTTGCAATCGGTGTTTATGCTGGCGCCTTGGCTTTTCCTTTTCCTGATTCCCGCCATCACCATGCGCGCATTTGCCGAGGAGCGGAAAGGCGGTACCATGGAGCTATTGCTCACCAAACCGCTATCTGATACCCAGCTTTTACTGGGTAAGTATTTCGCCTGCCTTTTGCTGGCTTTGTTCGCGTTGCTGCCTTCGTTGCTGTACTATGTGAGCGTGTACCAATTGGGTGACCCGGTTGGGAACATTGACTCTGCGGCCGTGGCTGGTTCATACCTGGGCTTGGTGTTTCTGGCGGCAGTGTTCGTGGCCATGGGCATCTTTGCTTCCTCTTTAACCGAGAACCAGATTGTCGCCTTTATTCTAGCGGTGTTCCTTTGCTACCTGGTGTACACTGGGTTTGATTTGTTAGCTTCCATTGATGCCTGGGGAACCACCTCTTACTACATTGCCCAACTGGGGATTTCTTATCACTACAGCTCCATCAGCAAAGGATTAATCGACTCCCGCGATGTGCTGTATTTTCTGAGTGTGATCACCATTATGCTTTTAGGGACTAAACTGGTATTGGAGAGCAGAAAATGGTAGAGCAGACACCCCCCGAAATGCAAAAGAAAACCGTGGAAAGCCGCCGCGGCTACGACTGGACCTTTTTCCTGGTGGCCGTAGGGTTGCTCCTGGTTTTAAACTTTGTCGCCAGCCGCTATTTCTTCCGCCTGGACCTCACCGAAGACAAACGGTATTCTATCTCAGACCAGACCAAAAATCTGTTGGCCGGGCTAAAAGGACCGGTGCAGGTGACCGTGTACCTGGAAGGGGAGTTCCCCGCAGGTTTCCGGAGGCTGCAGAACAGTACCCGCGAGATGCTGGAGGAATTCCGACTGTACTCAGACGGAAACGTGCAGTACCAGTTTGTGGATCCCAGCGGCAACACCAATGAGCAGGCCCGTAATCAGTTCTACATGCAGCTGGCGCAGAAAGGCCTGCAGCCCACCAACCTGTTTGCGCAGGAGGGCGATAAAAAAGTAGAGAAGATCGTGTTCCCGGGGGCTTTAGTCTCCGTAGGAAACAAAGAAACGGCCGCCATCCTATTAAGAGGAAGTCAGGCTGCCCCGCCCGAGGAGCGCTTAAACCAATCCATTGAAGGGCTGGAGTACGAACTGGCTTCCGCCATCCGGAAAGTGGCATCAGTGAGTGCGGGCCGAATAGGAGTGCTGCAAGGCCATGGCGAGCTCTGGCTCCCTCAAGCCGCCGATTTTTTAGGCACACTTTCGGAATACTACACCGTAAACAGGGTAGACCTCTCGCAGGTATCGGACCTGAACAACTTCAACCTGGTGGTGCTCATGAAACCCACCAAGCCTTTCTCTGAGCTGGATAAGTACAAAATGGACCAGTTCCTGATTAGGGGAGGCAAGATGCTGTTCATGTTGGATGGTGTGCGTGCCTCTCTGGACAGCGTTACCGACCAAGGCTTGCTGGCGTTTCCGTATGACCTGAACCTACAAGATTTGCTTTTCCGGTACGGGGTACGCGTTAATCCAGATCTGGTGCAGGACCTGAACGCCAGCTTCATTCCGATGGTAACGGGGTATATGGGCAATCAGCCGCAAACCCAACTGGTGCCTTGGCGCTTCTACCCGTTGATCAGCAACTTCAGTAAGCTACCGCTCACCCGCAACCTGGATGCCGTACAGACCCGTTTTGTGAGTTCCCTTGACACGGTGAAAGCCGTAGGCATCAAGAAGTCACCCTTGCTATGGACCTCACAGTATTCCCGCAAGCGTGATTCACCGGTTTCTATTTCTTTGAATGACCCAAGGGTAGACCGTGACCCTAAGCTGTTTAGTCAGAATGCAATTCCAATCGGGTATTTGCTGGAGGGTAAGTTCCAGTCGGTGTTCAAGAACCGGCCCGTACCTGAAGGAAGCACCATTCCGTTCCAAGCGGAAGGAAAGCCTTCTCAATTAGTGGTATTCTCTGATGGTGATCTAGGGGCAAACGACGTTGACCCACGCTCTGGTCGTCCGTTGGAGTTAGGCTTTGACCGCTTTACCAGATCGCGCTTCGCTAATAAAGAGCTCCTGAAAAATGTGGCCGATTTCCTTTTAGATGAAAAAGGGCTCATTGAACTCCGCGGAAAAGAAATCAAATTAAGGCCCCTAGATAAAGCGAAGCTGCGGGACGAAAGAACAAAGTGGCAAGCCATCAATCTGGGTTTACCGTTGGCCCTGCTGTTGTTGTTTGGAGTAGCCAAGTTCTGGATGCGCAAGCGGAAGTATGCTCGGTAATCAGGAGATAAAGCAAATAGGAGCTTCCCAGACCTGGCCGGTGCGGCAGGAGGTGATGTGGCCAGAAAAGCCTATAAGTTTTGTGCAGCTACCGCAAGATGAGGCAGGCCTTCACTTTGGCCTTTTTGAGATCAAAAATTGGTTTCTGTGATCTCCCTCTTTATTGACGGTTCACAGGCGCAGTTCAGGAAGTTTGCCACTTTAGTCTCCTTTCAGGGAAAAGGATTTGGGAAAAGCCTTTTGGAACATGTCTTTGCATTTGCTGAATCAAAAGGAATACGTTCCATCTGGTGCCACGCCCGTACTTCAGCCAAAGGTTTTACCTGAAGGCTGGCATGCAAGAAGAAGGAGCCCCCTTTGAAAAGGACGGGATTGAATATGTGAAAATGACCAAAAGATTTCCTGTCTTGGAGAAGGAGGAATATGGTTGTAGTGCCACGCAAGCGTAACTTCCGGTACCTGCATGAAATTTTGAATTCAATTTAAAAGCACATCCGCTATTTTAAGGCCTTTCTTTGGAAAAGAGCCCTAAAATAGCGGATGTGCTTTTTGTTTTGTTCTAATTAACCTGTCACCCTTGAGGAACCCTTACAGAAGACTCTCGCACTACCAATAAGGGTTCTAAGATTATTTTCTTCGGTTCTTCTGCTTCTAACACCCCATTCCCATTTGTTCCGGCCGTTTTCTTAGCCATCGCCTCTAAAAACAAGGTGAAGGCTTCTTCCCCCATGCGAGCGGGTTGCTGGTCAATGGTGGATAAGCTAGGGGTTACATAGGGACTAAAGGACTCGTTCCCGAAGCCAATCATGCCCACGCTCTCCGGCATTTTGATTCCGGCATGTTTCAGGTATTGCAAGGCACCCAAGGCAGTGAAATCAACGGCGGCAAAGATGGCGTCCATCCCTTTGTTTCTGTCTAGTAGCCGCTGGGCACTCGCTCTCCCAGATTCAATAGAGTTTCGCCCGTATTGGATCAGGTCATCATCCACGGGAAGGTTGTTTGCTTTGAGCGCGTCAACATACCCACAAAGGCGGTCATTGAAAATCTTGATGTGCTGAGGTCCTGAAATATGGGCAATACGAGAGTAGCCCTGTTGGATCAGATGCTCAGTAGCCATGTACGCCCCTTTGTAGTCATCAACCACCACCGATGGGGAGTTCAGTTCTTCTTTGACCCGGTCAAACAAAATCAAAGGCACCTTCCGTTTCTTCACATCATAGAAGTGGTCCAGGTTGGGCGTGTCTTTGGCAATGGAGACAATGATGCCATCTACACTGGTCTGAAGGAGGGTCTCAATTCCCTCAACTTCATATTCGCCGGTTTCGTTAGATTGGAAAAGGAGAATATTATACCCATTGCTTCGGGCCAGTTTCTCAATTCCATGCACCACCCCCCCAAAAAAACCGATATCTGAGCTGGGGATTACAATTCCTATAATATTGGTTCTGCCAGATCTAAGGGAAGAAGCCAAGCGGTTCTGCCGATAGTTAAGATTTTGAGCGGCGGTTCTTATGAGTTCCTTGGTGGCCACACTTATAGAGGGGTGGTCATTCAATGCCTTGGAGACAGTAGAAGGGCTGGTGTTCAGTTCCTTGGCTATGTCATGGATGGTAGTTCTACTCATAGATGGCTATCGATTTCGTGATAAGGTGGAGGAGACTTATTATGAAATACCTTTAATTGCTCGTGCAACTAGTGCAAAGCTAATTAAACATCTGTTAATATGTTGCTGTTAAAAATCTATATTTTAAATAAACCCTCATTATTTGTTCGTAATTTTGGCAAAACGTTAAAAAAAATATTTTTTTTGGCGAACAAAAAGTTTGAAATGCAGTTAAAAGTTGGTAAATCGGTAAGGAAATCGATTTCCTAAAGTTTGAAATCCTTTCAAGGTGCTGAATAACAATTGCTTGTGTTTTTATTAAGATTTTACATTTCCAGCCAAACAACATTATTTACCCTAAATCCTTCATCTATGAATAACCTATTACTTAAAAATCAGCCGGAGATCAAAGGCTGGCAAAATGTACGACACCCAAGGAAGTTTTCTTCTTTGCTGGTGTTGTTGTTTGCCTTCTTTTTGGTAGGCTCAGGGCAGGCCATGGCCCAGCAAAGAACTATATCTGGTAGAGTAACTGGAGACGGAACCACTCCACTCATTGGGGTTTCTGTGGTATTAAAAGGTACTACAACCGCTACTGCTACCGATGTGAACGGACAATTTTCTCTTCCAGTAACCGGCAACACCGGTACCCTGGTGTTCTCTTATATTGGTTACATCTCACAGGAGGTACCGGTAGGTGCTCAAACTACCTACAATGTAAACCTATTAACCGATGCTAGAGCTTTGGATGAAGTTGTGGTAGTGGGTTATGGAACGCAAAGAAGAGAAGACGTTTCAGGTTCTATTGCTTCTGTTGATTCAAAAGACTTCCAACGGGGGAATGTGACCACTCCAGAGCAGTTGATCACTGGTAAAGTTGCCGGCGTGCAGATTACCTCCAACGGGGGACAACCAGGTTCAGGGAGCTCCATCCGAATCAGAGGAGGTGCCTCATTGAACGCCAGCAATGACCCTTTGATCGTGGTAGATGGTGTTCCTCTGTCAGGTTATGGCATTTCTGGTGCTACCAACCCGTTGTCGTTGATCAACCCAAACGATATTGAGTCTATGACCATCCTGAAGGATGCCTCTGCTACGGCCATTTACGGGTCTCGGGCATCTAATGGTGTTGTACTTATTACCACCAAGAAAGGGGAGAGCGGTAAACCAGCAGTTAATTTCAGCACGCAGTTTATAACCTCCTCTGCTAAGAAGAGAGTAGAAGTGTTGAGCCCTGACCAATTCCGTGCTTATGTAAACGAAAATGGAACAGCCGCCCAAAAAGCACTTTTAGGTTCCGCCAATACTGATTGGCAAGAGGAGATTTATAGAACTGCCATCGGTACAGATAATAACCTGAGTGTTTCTGGAGCCTTAAACAACTTGCCTTACCGTGTTTCTTTAGGTTACTTAAACCAACAAGGAGTACTGAAGACTGATAAATTTGAACGCAAGTCTGCTGCCATCAGCCTTACTCCTTACTTGTTAGATGACCACTTGAAGGTTGATTTGAATCTAAAAGGGTCTCTTACCAACACCCGCTTTGGAAACCAGGCAGCTATTGGTGCTGCTGTTGCCTTTGACCCTACCCAACCAGTTCATGCTGAAAACCAATTTGGTGGTTTCTTTGAGTGGACGCAGGGTTCTGTACCAAACCCCAATGCACCCCGTAACCCGGTGGCTTTGCTGGAGCTAAGAAACGACCGCAGTGAGGTTAAAAGAAGCTTTGGTAATGCTCAAATTGATTATAAATTTCATTTCCTGCCAGAACTGCATGCTAACCTAAATTTAGGTTATGATATAGCAGAAGGTAAAGGTACAGTTTTTGTTCCGGCAGAAGCAGCTCAGAGCTTCAATGCAGATCCTAAATTGTCAGGTGTAAATAACAGATACCGTCAGAAGGTAAACAACAAAGTGGTGGAGTTTTACATGAACTATGCCAAAGACATTGTAGCCCTTAACAGTAACATTAATTTTACAGCAGGTTATGGTTTTTACGATAACAAAACCACTACATATAACTTTGCCAGCTACAGCGCCGTTGGTGAAACACAACCAGGTACTACTCCAAATTTCCCTTTTGATATTCCCCAGAATAGGCTTCAGTCTTACTACGGACGTTTGATTTACACCCTGAAAGACAAGTACACCTTTACCGGTACTTTAAGAACAGATGGTTCTTCCAGGTTTGCTCCTGAAAACAGATGGGGTGTTTTCCCTTCTGCTTCTTTGGCCTGGAGATTAAGCGAAGAGCAGTTCCTGAAAAATATAACATCGCTTTCTGATTTGAAGCTACGGGTAAGTTATGGTATTACAGGGCAGCAGGAGGGTATAGCTAATTACTCTTATTTATCTATATATAACTTAAGTGTGCCATCTTCTCAATACCAGATTGGTGGTAACTTCTATTATATGTATGCTCCTTCAGCTTATGACGCAAATATCAAATGGGAGCAAACGGCTACCTCTAACATTGGTTTAGATTACGGGTTCTTCAATGGCCGCTTAACTGGTTCTTTAGATGTATACCAAAAGAAGACGAAAGATCTTCTGAACGTTATTTCTATTCCGGTTGGTTCTAACTTTAGTAACCAAATAATTACCAACGTTGGTAACCTTGAGAACAGAGGTTTGGAATTCAGTGTGAACGCTACGGCTATTGAAAAAGAAAACCTGAACTGGAGCGTTGGAATTAACCTTACCGCTAACAAAAGTGAAATTACTAACCTGACAGCCTCACAAAATCCTTCCTTCTTGGGTACCCCTACCGGAGGTATTTCAGGCGCTACCGGTCAGAATATTCAGATTCACTCTGTGGGCTACCGCCCATATTCCTTCTTTGTGTTCAAGCAGGTATATGATGAGAATGGCACGCCATTAGAAGGTGTTTATGCAGATTTAAATGATGATGGTATCATAAACGATAACGATCGCTATCGGTATCAGGCTGCTACTCCTCAGGTCACCCTTGGCTTCAACACGCAAGTAGATTACCATAAATGGAGCCTAAGTACTATCCTGCGTACTTACCTTGGAAACTATATGTATAACAACATAGCTTCTAACCAAGGGGTAGAACGTAGTATTCTAAGCCCGTCTGGTATTTTGGCAAACGCCCACCCAAGTATTTACAACTCTGGTTTCTTTACAAACCAGTACCAATCTGACTACTATATTGAGAACGCTTCTTTCCTGCGTATGGATAACCTGACCTTAGGGTACAATGCTGGTAAAGTATTTAAAGGGGCAGACCTGCGCCTGAGTCTTACTTGCCAGAATGTGTTCACAGTAACCAAGTATTCAGGAGTAGATCCAGAGATCGGCAGTGGTATTGATAATAACTTTTATCTGAGACCAAGAACTTTTGTTTTAGGCTTAAACTTAGGTTTCTAACCCACCAAATTACTTAATAGCGAAATGAAAAGATTTATTATAAAAGCATCTGGTATATCAGCTATTGTACTTAGCTGTCTTACTGCGTGTGACACGGACCTGGATTTAACGCCAACCAATGCCACTACTTCTGCGCAGGTTTACAGTACCGCTGAAGGGTATAAACAAGTGCTTGCCAAAGTGTACGGTGCTTATGCCTTGACAGGGAGTGGTGGTAATGCCTCTTCTGATTTGGCTGGTATAGATGCAGGTACTTCAGATTTTCTTCGGTTGTATTGGAACGCCCAGGAACTAACCACAGATGAAGCTCATATTGTTTGGAACGACCCAGGCTTACCTGATTTTCATAACCTTAGTTGGACGGCCAGCAATACCATGTTGACCGGTTTGTATAACCGTATCTTTTTCCAGATTACCGTAGCCAATGAATTCATCCGTGAATCAACAGATGCAAAAATCAGCGAAAGAGGTTTTTCAGGTACTGATGCGGATAATATCCGTAAGTACCAAGCTGAAGCTCGGTTCTTACGGGCTTACCAGTATTGGGTAGCCATGGATTTATTCGGCAATCCTCCTTTTGTAACGGAAAATGATCCCATTGGAAAATACATTCCGCCGCAAATTAAGCGGGCCGACTTATTCAAGTATGTGGAGTCTGAGTTACTGGCAATAGAGCCTTTAATGGTTGCTGCCCGTCAGAACGAATATGGTAGAGCAGATCAGGCTGCCGTTCAGGCTTTACTGGCCCGTTTGTATCTGAACGCTGAAGTGTATACAGGCCAAGGTCGCTATTCTGATGCGATCACTTATGCCAATAAAGTAATAAACTCTGGTTATGCTCTTGAAAGCAATTACCGTGACTTGTTTTTGGCTGATAATAATGTAAACAACACTGAAACCATATTACCTATCAATTATGATGTGGTAAACACACAGAATTATGGTGGCACAACTTACATTATCAATGCTGCTACAAGTGCTGCCATGAACCCTGCCTCCTTTGGTATTCCTGGTGGTGGATGGGGCGGTATGCGCGGCACCAAAAACCTGCCGTTACTTTTCTCTGATTATTCTGGTGCTACAGACGAGAGAGCCATGTTCTTTGTAGACAAATTGGAGATTGACGATCCAAGTGCATTTACAGAAGGACCTAAAGTGACTAAATTTAAAAATATCACTTCTACTGGCGCTACTCCGACGCCAGGTGGTACTTTTACTTCAACAGATTTTCCGTTGATCCGCCTAGCAGAAATGTACCTGGTGTATGCGGAAGCTGTTCTTCGTGGTGGCTCTGGTGGGAACATGAACACAGCTGTAGAGTATGTGAACACTCTACGTACCCGCGCATTTAATAACTCCTCCAATAATGTGAACTCCATTACGCTGGACTTTATTCTAGAAGAAAGAGGCCGGGAATTGTATTGGGAAGCCCATCGTCGTACAGACCTGATCCGTTACGGTAGATTTACTTCTGATGCTTACCTGTGGCCATGGAAAGGTGGTGTGAAAGGTGGTAAAGCAGTTAGTGAGAACTATAACCTGTTCCCAATCCCTAATACAGATATTACTGCCAACACCAATCTGGTACAGAACCCAGGTTATTAATCTTTGTCGTACACATTTAAGCAGATAAAAATGAAAGCATTTTTCATGAGAAATATTAGCCTGCTCGGTTTGGTTCTGTTCTTTTTTTCGTCTTGTGAAAAAGATGAGGATAGAATAATTGCCAATACACAGGCAACAGGTGCGGCCTTTACGGCTTCGGCTACCACTTTGAATTTGCAAAAAGCAAATGAAGCGAACCAAGCAATTAACTTTACTTGGACGGAAGCTGATTATGGATTTGATGCTGCGTTTACCAATACGTTGCAGTTAGCGGTTGCCGGTACCAATTTTGCTAACCCTAAAGAAGTAGTTCTTACTGGAAGCAATGCATCTAGGAGCTATACCGTTCTGGAATTTAACGCTTTGTTGTTGTCCATGAATTTACCAACCGGTACAAACTCCACGGTAGAGGCTCGGGTAAAATCAGAAATTACAGGTGCAAGAGATGTAGCTCCAGCGTATTCTAACACGATTACACTAACGGTTAATCCTTATGCCTTGATCTCCTTTGTATATGTACCAGGTGCTTACCAAGGCTGGAATCCGGCTACGGCAGATAGTTTGATTTCTCCTACCAGCAACAACATTTATACAGGGGTAATCAACTTCACAGAAGGTAACACCAAGTTCAAGATCACACCTGCTAAGAAGTGGGATGTTGCTTATGGTGATGCAGGCGGAGGCACCGTAAGTACTTCAGGAGGTGATATTACAGCTCCTGGTGCCGGAATGTACCGTTTGACACTGAATCTGAATGAAAACACCTTAGCAATGGCTAAGTACAGCTGGGGAGTGATTGGCGATGCTACTGCTGGTGGTTGGGATTCAGATACTGATATGACCTATAACAACGGTACCCAAACCTGGTCCCTCACCACAAACCTGAAAGTTGGGGCCATCAAGTTCCGTCTGAACGATGATTGGGGTACAAACTATGGAGGTGCTAATGGTACCTTGAACCAAGCAAATGACAATAATATTCCTATTACGTCTGCTGGTACCTACAGAATTACCTTTAGCCTTGCTACCAACACCTATACCCTTACCAAATTATAATTGATTACAAATTATAATTGATTATTGGTAAGTAATTCTTGAAGAGGTTATCTCACTTAATTAAAAGGAGATAACCTCTTCTCATTTAAACAGGAACATAGGGCCTTGGTAGAGGCAACTTTGTAAAAACCATCTGATTTAGGGCTGATTTATAGATAACACCCTAGAACTGCTCCTTTCTCCTATAGACAGTAGCCAAGTTAATTATCCATTTTCTCCACTAGTCTAACTAAATGTTATAGTGGCTAAAATGAAAGCATTCCTTAGTCTATGAGATCTTTTTACTTCAGCCTCCTGATTTTTTTTGCCCCCCTCTGCGGAGCAATGGCCCAACAAGTACAACTTACCTTCAGGGTGGACATGAGCCAGCAGACAGTTTCTGCTAATGGGGTGCACGTGGCGGGTAATTTTCAAGCGTTAGCCGGTTCTGGAACAGATTGGAATCCTTCTTCCTTGGCCTTGACAGATCCAGACCGAGACGGTATCTATGAGGTGCAGGTTACCCTACCCACCGGCGGACTGTTCCAATATAAGTTCGTCAACGGCAATAGTTGGGCGGGTGCTGAGATAGTGCCTCAGGCTTGTGGGCTCAACGATGGGGCCGGAAACTTCAACCGGACCATTGATGCCACTACTAATGGCACTAGAACCCCGGCTTATCGTTTTGGCACCTGTGAGACCAGAGACGTCACAGTTCCTTCCACTGATTATAGCACGTTTTGGTGGAATGATGCCGTTTTCTATGAGGTTTTCGTCCGCAGTTTCTATGACAGCAACGGAGACGGAAAAGGGGATTTCAGAGGCTTGATTCAGAAACTGGACTACCTTAATGATGGAAATCCGGCAACGACAACGGACCTGGGAATTACCGGAATCTGGCTGATGCCCATGATGGAATCTCCTAGTTACCACGGCTACGATGTCACCAATTATTACGCCACAGAACCCGATTACGGCTCTATGACCGATTTTGAGGAGTTCTTGGCCGCCGCCCATGCGCGCGGGATCAAGGTGATCATTGACTTCGTCATGAACCACTCTTCAGACCAGCACCCTTGGTTTACCCAATCCAGCAGCAATACCACCAATACCTACCGCAACTGGTATATCTGGTCAGACACTCATCCGGGGTTTAATGGGCCTTCCGGTGAAACAGTCTGGCACCCCAAAAACGGTAAATACTACTACGGCATTTTCTACAGCGGAATGCCTGACCTGAACTGGAGCAATGCCCAACTGAAAAGCACCATGTGGGATGTTACCCGGTTCTGGCTTAACAAAGGCGTAGATGGCTACCGCATTGATGCCGTGAAATACCTGGACGAAGATGGCCGGATTCTGGAAAATACCCCCGAAACGTTCAGCCTCCTACAGGAATTCAACCAAGTCACCAAGGGTGCTAAAGCAGATGCTTTTACGATAGGAGAGATTTGGTCCAGTTCTGCCACCGTAGTGCCCTATGTGCAGAACAATAGGCTGGATGTGGCATTTGAATTTGATCTGGCAACTTCTATCCTGAATTCAGTCAGAAATAATAATCCTGCCGCGCTCCGAAACCAATTAGGGGTAGTTAACCGCATCTATCCTAAATTGCAATACGGCACTTTCCTGACCAACCATGACCAAAACCGGGCCAGGAATGAGTTAAGCAGCAATGTGGCGCATATGAAGCAGGCTGCCTCTTTGTACCTGACCATGCCGGGAGTACCTTTCTTGTATTACGGCGAAGAAATTGGAATGCTGGGCGCCAAACCCGATGAGGACATCCGCAAACCCATGCAGTGGACGCCCGGAGTTAACGCTGGCTTCTCCACCGCTACTCCCTGGCGGAGCATCAACAGTAACTTCGCTCAATTCAATGTCCAGACCCAAGCCGCGGATGCCAATTCATTGTTAAATCATTACAAAAAGCTGATCCAGATCAGGCATGCGCAACCTGTCCTCAGAAAAGGATATCACCAGGACATGACCGCCTCCAATGAGTTTGTGTTAAGCTATGCACGGGTGTCTGGACAAGAAGCTGCGGTGGTACTCTCCAACTTCGGGAGTGAAGCAGTTAGCAACCCTTCTATAACCTTAGCTGTTTCGACCCTGGCTGCCGGAAATTACCAGGTTACCGAGCTGTACAGTGGCCAGAACATGGGAACTGTTACCTTAAATGGAAATGGAGGCATCAGCAATTGGACCCTCAACGGTGCATCGCTTGGTCCTGACCAAACCTGGATTCTGAAACTTTCTTCCTCCACCACCACCGGCAGTAAAGAGGAGGCAGCGGCGCTAGGCCTTGCGTTATTTCCAAATCCTACTTCCTCTAAAGTAACCCTAACCCTAGGGAAACCAGCCAGCCAAAGAAGCCAGGTTCAAGTGTTTGATGCCGCCGGAAAGCTTTTATCAAAAGAAACGATGACCGGACCTAAACTTACGCTGGAGACCAGTTCCTGGAGCAGTGGCATTTACTTTATCAAGGTCACTTCTGGTGGGGCAGTTTCCATGAAACGATTGGTAGTGACCCATTAAGCACGCAGACTTTTTACTTGTATTTATTTCAACGTTCCACCTGTTTTATGCCCATTTGCAGAAAATTGGGCATAAAACATCTCCTTCAATCCCCTTAAAACAAATGAAAAAAACAACCCTCACGCACCTCTTGTTTACTGCTCTGCTATCCTCCTCAGCCTTGGTGCCCACTCAAACAGTACAAGCCCAGGAAAAGAAAGCGAGTCAGTGGCCGCGCGGCATCACCTACGAGATCTTTGTCCAGTCTTTTGCTGACTCCAACGGCGATGGGAAAGGCGACATCAAAGGCATGACTTCCAAGCTGGATTACCTGAAGAACCTGGGCGTGGAAGCGGTTTGGCTGATGCCCATGAACCCGTCGCCTTCTTACCATAAATACGATGTGACGGATTACTACGGCATCCACCCCGATTACGGGACCATGGAAGATTTCAAGGAGTTCATCAACCAGGCACACAAGCGCAACATCAAAGTGGTGATGGACATGGTGATCAACCACTCCTCTGACAAGCACCCCTGGTTTCTGGACGCTGCCAAAAACGAGAACAGCCCGTACCGCGATTACTATGTGTGGACCCACAAAAACGACCCGCAAACGCAGCGGGAAGGAAGACCCACCGGGGCTGACTCAGACAATACCCGGCACTGGCACAAAGTGGATGGCAGTGATTACCTGTATTACGGCTACTTCTACAGCGGCATGCCCGATCTGAACTTTGACAGCCCAAAACTGCGCGAGGAGATCTTCAAGATCGGGCGGTTCTGGTTCACAGAGGTGGGCGTAGATGGTTTCCGTCTGGATGCCGCCCGCCACATCTTCCCCGATGAGCGGCCACAAGACAACCACAACTGGTGGGTGTACTTCCGGAATGAAATGAAGAAAGCCAACAAAGACGTGTATCTGGTAGGAGAGGTTTGGGCTCCCGCCGAGATTGTGGGTCCGTACCTGAAAGGCTTGCCTGCCCTCTTCAACTTTGACATGGGCTTTGCCATCACCAAAGCGGTAAACGAGGAAAACGCCGGTGACCTGGTGGCCAACCATAAAAAAATAAGGGACTTCTACGAGAAGGTAAACCCTGAGTACGTAGACGCCACTTTCCTGACCAACCACGACCAGAACCGCATCATGAGCGCCGTGAACGGAGACCTGAACAAAGCCAAAATGGCGACTTCCCTGTTGCTGACCTTGCCCGGTTCCCCGTACCTGTACTATGGCGAGGAAATTGGTATGCTAGGAAAAAAGCCCGATGAAAACATCCGGGAGCCATTCCTTTGGGATGTGAAAGCCAAGGACAAGAGCCGCACTTCCTGGATGCAGCCCAAGTACAACACCGAAGGAGCGGTGGCCCCCGCAGCCGCCCAGATGAAGGATAAGAACTCGCTTTTCAATCACTACAAAACGCTGATTTCACTTCGGAACAACAGCAAAGCTTTGACTTATGGTGCTTTGGAGCCGCTCCAGTTAGGAACCGCCGGCGTGAGTGCCTTTGTGAGAACGCAGGAAGACGAATCTCTGCTCGTTTTGCATAATCTGTCCAAAAATGAGGTAACGGTTTCTTTGCCCGAGAATTTGGCCGCCTACAAAAACGTGCACTTCAAAAACAACAAAGGAGCCAAGCAGGAGGGGGCTTCTGTGGTGCTTCCGGCTTACAGCAGTGTGGTGCTGAAGAAATAATTAGAAGAGCCCTGAGACAAATAGGTCTTGGGGCTCTTTTTGTTTCATCAAGAATCTTCCTTTTCGCAGTACTTACTTTCTAAGAGAACAACGCATTATATGAAGAAACTCTTTATTCCGCTGCTCGCTGCCCAAGCTCTGCTTTTACAGCCCGCAGAGGTTTCCGCCCAAAAACCAAAAGACTTCACTCCAGACTGGAGCAAAGGCGTGGTTTGGTACCAGATTTTCCCCGATCGGTTTCACAACGGGGATCCCAAAAATGACCCCAAAGTAACCGACCAAACCGGCGCTTATCCGTTTGATGTCACTTCCCCTTTCGAGATTCATCCCTGGACGAGTGACTGGTACCAGTTGCAGCCGTATGAGCAGAAGAACGGCAAGGACATTTACTTCAATATCCAGCGGCGCCGTTACGGGGGCGATTTACAGGGTATCATCAACAAGCTAGATTATCTGCAGTCGTTGGGCGTTAATGCCATTTACCTGAACCCTATTTTCTGGGCACCTTCCTCGCACAAGTACGATGCCTTGGCGTACCACCACGTAGACCCAACCTTTGGGCCAGATCCCGAAGGCGACAAAAAGCTGATGGAGCAGGAAAACCCGCTGGATGTCAAAACCTGGGTATGGACCAGTGCCGATAAACTGGCCCTGAAACTCATAGAAGAAGTTCACAAACGCAACATGTACATCATCTTTGACGGCGTGTTCAACCACATGGGCGTGAACAGCTTTGCTTTCAAAGACGTGCAGAAAGACCAGCAGGCCTCGCCGTACAAAGACTGGTTTATGGTGGAAAGCTGGCGCGATCCGGCCAAAGGCACCGAGTTCAAGTACAAAGGCTGGTTTGGCGTTTCCACCTTGCCTGAGTTCAAAGAAGATAACAGCGGGATTGTAGCCGGCCCCAAAGAGTACATCTTCAACGCGACCCAGCGCTGGATGAACCCCATGGGCAAAGGCATCAAGAACGGTATTGACGGTTGGCGCCTAGATGTGGCCTATGACGTGGGGCACCCGTTCTGGAAAGACTGGCGCAAGTTTGTACGCAGCATCAACCCCAATGCCTACATGACGGCAGAGCTGGTTTTCTCCATTGAAGAGACCCGGCCTTACCTCAGCGGCGATGAGTTTGACGCCACCATGAACTACAACTTCGCGTTCATTGTGCACGATTTCTTTATCCAGGAGAAAAAGGCTTCCACCGTTTCCCAGTTTGACACCAAGTTGAAGGAACTGCGGGAGGCATTTGGCGAAGGAGTGGCCCTGAACATGCAGAACCTCATGGACAGCCACGATGCCACCCGTCTGGGCAGCGCCGTCGCCAACCCCAATGGGCTGAAGTTTGGCGATTGGGGCAAGTACTTCAACTGGAGCCAGAAGAGCAACAACAAACAATACAACGCCCGCAAACCCAATGCCGAGCAACTGCAGAAGCAAAAGCTGATTTCCGCTTTCCAAATCCTGTACCTGGGTTCTCCCATGATCTACTACGGCGACGAGGTAGGCATGTGGGGCGCCAACGACCCGGATTGCCGCAAGCCTATGGTGTGGAAGAACCTGAAATACGAACCAGAGACCCACAACCCAGACCAGACGAAGCACGAGCCTGACCAGGTGGCCTTCAATCAGGGCCTGTATAACTGGTACAAAAAGTACATCGGGTTACGCAACAAATACACTTCCATTAAGCGGGGGAACTACACCACGCTGGAAGTGGATGATGCGCAGCAACTGTATGCCTTCAGCCGGAAGTTAGGGAATGAGGAAGTGATTGTCGTGGTGAACCGTAGTAGCAAACCGGTTTCTTTTACTCATGATTTGCTCAAGAAAGGCCAGTACAAAGATGTGTTCTCCAAGAAGCCGATGAAGAGCGTTCAAGTGAAACCCATGGATCTGGTGGTCATCAGCAATAAAGCGTAATTTCTTACCTAATCCAACCTCATTTCAGGCCCATTTCCGCTTAGCGGTTTTGGGCCTGTTTTGTGTCTAACAGCCAAAAACAGAGAAGCCCGAGACATGGTCCCAGGCTTCTCTGTTTTTGATTAGAAGGTACTTTAATCTACTTTCTCATCCACGTCCCGCACCATCAGGGTCATAAACCCGGCCAGGATCATTGAGCAGCCGCCTAGCACCAAGGTGTAGATGGACTGACCATCAAAGATGTTCTTGTTGATGAAATCCAGCAGCGAGCCGGCCACAATCTGCGGAATCACGATGAAGAAGTTGAACACGCCCATATAGTAGCCCATGCGCTTGGCTGGCAAAGAACCCGCCAAGATAGCGTATGGCATAGACAAAATACTGGCCCACGCAATGCCCACGCCCACCATAGACACCAGCAGCAGTTTAGGATCTGAGATGAAATACATGGAGATTAAGCCCAAGCCCCCGATCACCAAGCAGATCAGGTGCGTCATGCGGCGGCTGGTCTTTTTAGCCAGAGTTGGCAAAAGTAGGGCAAAAACAGCCGAGATTCCGTTGTACACGGCAAAGCAAACGCCTACCCAGTCAGCTCCTTCGTTGTAAAGTTTGGAGGTGGTGTCTGTAGCGCCGTACACGTGGCTGGTTATGGCCGGCGTGGTGAAAATCCACATCGCGAAGAGGGCAAACCAGGTAAAGAACTGCACAAAGGCAAGTTGCAGCATGGTTTTCGGCATCTTAAAAATCCCGAAGAATGTCTCTGAAACGCCTTGCCAGAACGTGGTCTGCTTGTTTTCCCGTTCAAATTCTTCCAGGTCTTCGGGTGGGTATTCTTTGGTTTTTACCACCGTCCAGAGCACCGACAAAAAGAACGCCACACCTCCGCAATAGAATGACCATTTCACCGAAGGCGGAATCTCACCGGCCGGGGCGGTATTAGGAATACCAACCCAGTTGTTGAAGATCCAGGGCAGGAGAGAAGCCACCACCGCACCCACGCCAATGAAGAACGTCTGGGCCGCAAACCCGCTGGTACGCTGGTCAGAAGGCAGTAAATCGCCCACCAGGGCGCGGAACGGCTCCATGGATACGTTGATGGACGTATCCAGAATCCAGAGCATGCCCACCGCCATCCAAAGCACCGAAGAGTTGGGCATAATGAACAACGAAAGCGAAGCTAGCAAAGCCCCGATCATGAAGAATGGCTTCCTTCTTCCAAATACCGGGCTCCAGGTGCGGTCACTCAGGTAACCAATGATGGGTTGTACCAGTAAGCCGGTCACCGGGGCGGCCAGCCAGTAAAGAGCGATCTCGGTGCCGCCCAGTGTTTCAAAGATTCGGCTCACGTTGGCATTCTGTAACGCGAACCCAAATTGAATCCCCAGAAACCCGAAACTCATGTTCCAGATCTGCCAGAAACTCAGACGGGGTTTGGCTTGCGCCTGTATGGTTTGTGCCATGGGCAAAGATTAAAGGGTGAAGATTTGTTTGTAGTTCAGTTGCGGCGTTTCAGAGATAATCTCGGTAAATCAGGCCCGAAACACAAGTCTAAAAAGTAAATACCTGTAAGGTTTTCAAAGCCCCACAGGTTTGGAGATCTATTTATTCTGCAGCAAAAACATGTGGGCACTCAGCGGCGCCAGGGTGATGCTGGTTTTCACCGAAGGCTGTAAAAACAGGGGAGGCGTATCTGTAAGCAGGTCTTGCAAGATGAAAGAGCTTTTGGCCTCTACACCAATGTTTGCCAACGCTTCCTGAGGTAAGGTTAAGGAATAATTGGAAGCTTCGCGGTTGAAGTTCACCAATACCAATACCCGTTCCTGGGCGGTGTGGCGCAGGTACGCATACACGCCTTTAGGGGCAGAGTTTTCCTCAGCGGTGAGCGCATAGAATTTACCTTTGCGGATGGCTTCGCGGCTGGTGCTCAGGTTCAGCAATTTGGTGTAGAATTCGCGGAGGCGTTTCTGGTCCTCGGTGAGCTTGCCGCCGTCAAATTTGCCGCCGTTCATCCAGGCCTGATGCGTTGGAACGCCCCAGTAGTCAAAGATGGTCGTGCGGCCGTCTTCGCCCTGAAAGCCTTCGTGGCCCTTGCCCGGTTCGCCTACTTCCTGCCCAAAATACACCATCACCGGACCACTGCCTAAAGTAGCGCTGACTGTCATGGCTGGTACTGCCGCCCACGGAGTTCCCGCGAACTCAGAAGAGGCCAGGCGCTGTTCGTCGTGGTTTTCCAGGAAGCGCAGCATGTGGTTGGAAATACCGCGGCTCTCTTCGCGCCAAACTTTGGTGATCTCGGCGGTGTTGCCTTGGCCGCGGTTTTCCATCAGGCGGCGCACGCCATCGTACAAACCTACCTTGTCATAGAGGTAGTCAAAGCCGCCGGTCCTAATGTAGTTGTGGTACTCTTTGGGGTTGTAGATCTCGGCAATGAACTTGATGTTTGGGTGCTTGGCTTTCACCTGCGGAATAACCCAGGCCCAGAACTCCACGGGTACCATCTCGGCCATATCGCAGCGGAAACCGTCGGCGCCTTTGCCGGCCCAGTACAGTAAAACGTCCCGCATCTTGCCCCAGGTGTCTGGGGTAGGCGAGAAGTGTTTGGTGCGGTTGTTCTGGATGTCTATTCCGTAGTTCAACTTCACGGTCTCAAACCAGTCGTTCTCGCTGGGCGAGGCACTGAACACATCGTTCCCGGTCACCTTGGCCGGATTCTCTGCGAACTTGCTGTCTTCCTGTGGTCCGCGGTAGGTGCCGCTCAAAGGATTGTAGGTGTTGGGCACTTTCAACGCCTCGCCAGGAATGTAGTAGAAGTTGTTGCTGGGCTTGAAGGAAGCGGTTTTATCATCCTGATTCCCAAAATCTTCTACTCCGTTGGGCTTGGCGTCTGAGCCGTAATAGCGGGCCACGTGGTTGGGCACAAAATCAATAATCATCTTGAGCCCATTGTTGTGCGTGCGCTGCACCAAGGCCTCAAACTCCTTCATCCGGTTCTTCACGTCCACCGCCAGATCGGGGTTTACGTCATAGTAATCCTTGATGGCGTACGGCGACCCGGACCGACCTTTCACCACATCGGCATCGTCCAGGTGCACGCCAAACTTAGAGTAGTCAGTCATGAGCGCGTGCTCAATCACCCCGGTGTACCATACGTGCGTGGCCCCCAACTTCTTGATCTCCTGTAAGGCTTTGTCGGTGATGTCGTTGAACTTGCCCACGCCGTTTTCCTGCAGGGTGCCGTAGGTTTTGTTCAGCGCTTTCTTGTTCCCAAACAGGCGCGTCATCATCTGGTAGATCACCATTTTGTGGTCCTGGATCTCTTCCTCGGTGGTGTTGGGATCAGTGGCGGGTGTAGGCGTTGTCATCACAGGGGCCGATGCTTTGGTTTCTGTCGTGCTGGTGGTGGTAGGCGCCGTTGAAGTACAGGCTCCCGCCAAGGCGGCCAGCAGCACAAAGGAAAGGAACGGTTGTTTGGTGGATTTAGGTGTCATGTAGCTTGAATCGGGTGCCAAAAGTTACATTTAAACTGGCGCTGTCCTGGAGTCTCACGCCAGTGAATTTTCTGTTTTGGGCCTGATTAGATAAAAACAGGCCCAAAACAGAAGTAAAGATTTACACCAGTTGGTGCGCAAATTCCCCTTTGGCGTTTGCCTCAATGGTCTGCGGTTGGTCAAACACGTTCAGGGTGATTGCCTTCTCCGCCTGGTTCTCAATGGTCACGCTGTCTTTGGTCACCTTGATGTTGAGAAGATGCCCGCGGAAGCGTATTTTAAAGGAATAAGAAGTCCAGCCGGATGGGATGAATGGATTGAAAAACAGTTGGTTATCCCGCACGCGCATACCCCCGAAGCCTTGCACCACCGACATCCAGGTACCAGCCATACTTGTGATGTGGCAACCGTCCTCTGTGTCGTTGTTGTAGTCGTCCAGGTCCAGGCGGGCGGTGCGCAGATAGAACTCATAGGCGCGTTGCTCATCGCCTAATTTGGCTGCCAGAATGGAGTGCACGCAAGGCGATAACGAAGACTCATGCACCGTACGGGGCTCGTAGAAATCGAAGTTTCTCCGGATGGTATCCAGGTCATAACGGTCTTCGAAGAGGTAAATGCCTTGCAACACATCTGCCTGTTTGATGAACACCGAACGCAGGATTCTGTCCCAGGACCATTTCTGGTTTAACGGACGATCCTTCGGATCAAGGTCGCGTACCAGCGTCTGCTCTTTGTCCAGGAAGCCGTCCTGCTGCAAGAAAATGCCTTGTTTCTCGTCCACTGGGTAGTACATATTGTCAATCACGTGCTGCCACTTGGCCGCTTCCTGCTCCACGTTCAGGTTCATTTTCTCCACCAGTTCTGCGTAACGGGTTGCGTCGGCATTCTGCACATGTTGCAGCGCTTTTAGTGTGTATTCAAGGGTCCAGGTGGCGATGGTGCTGGTGTACCAGTTGTTGTTGACGTTGTTCTCGTACTCGTTCGGGCCGGTCACGCCCAGCATTACGTACTGATTTTTGGCCGCCGACCAGTTCACGCGCTGCGCCCAGAAACGGGAGATGCCCACCAGTACTTCCAGGCCGTACTCGGCCAGGTAGCTGTCATCGCCAGTGTAGCGGATATAGTCATGGATAGCGTGCGCAATGGCCCCGTTGCGGTGGATTTCCTCAAAGGTGATTTCCCACTCGTTGTGGCACTCCTCGCCGTTGATGGTCACCATTGGGTACAAGGCCGCACCGCCGGTAAAGCCCAACTTCTCCGCGTTTTCAATGGCTTTCTGCAGGTGCTTGTAACGGTACACCAACAGGTTGCGGGCTACCTGCGGATCGGCGGTGGCCAGGTAGAACGGCAGGCAGTACGCCTCGGTGTCCCAATAGGTGGTTCCGCCGTATTTCTCGCCAGTAAAACCTTTCGGCCCGATGTTCAGGCGTTCGTCTTCGCCGGTGTAAGTCTGGTTCAGTTGGAAAATGTTGAAGCGGATGCCTTGCTGGGCCGTGGCATCGCCCTCAATCATGATGTCGCTTTCTTCCCACTTAGCAGCCCACGCATCAGCTTGTTCCTGCAGCATCTGCTCAAAGCCTTTCTCTGCGGCGGCGGCAAGCACCTTTTTGGTGTTGGTCAGCAACTCTTCCTTAGGGTGGTTCTCAGAGGAAAGGTTTGCGGCATATTTATACAACACTGTTTCCTGACCTTCCTGCACCGGAAGCTCAAAGGTGGAGGCGATGTATTTGGTGCGCTCTTCTGGGCTGGCGCTTACTTCCACCGCCTGACCGTTCTGCGTTACCACAAACCTCTGGCCGGTGCACACGTGGAAGAACGTTTTCTTGGTTTCGGCAATTACGTAGCCTTCGGTAGGCTGTGCTTCCTGCAGGATTTCGTTCCAGAACTTCTCGTCGTAGTTGGAATCGGCGTTCATGATGTCGGCGTCCACGTACGGAGTGAGGGTAAGCGTAACGCTGAAGTTCACCGGCGTGATACTGTAGCGGATGGCGCCCACCTCATCGTCCACGATGCTGGTGAACCGCTTGGCGTTTACGCGTACTTGTTTGCCGCTGGGCAGTTGGGCCGTGAACGTACGCTCCAGCCAGCCTTCGCGCATGTTCAACTCGCGGCGGAACTCCAACACCTGGCAGTGGTGCAGGTCTAGGGTTTCACCATCTACCTTCACGGCAATGCCTATCCAGTTGGCGGCGTTCAGCACCTTGGCGAAGTACTCTGGATAGCCGTTCTTCCACCAGCCCACGCGGGTTTTGTCTGGGTAGTACACGCCAGCCACGTAATTGCCTTGCAGCGTCTCGCCGGAGAACGCCTCCTCAAAGTTGGCGCGCTGGCCCATGCGGCCGTTGCCCAAACTGAAAACACTCTCGGTAATTTGGTTATAATGCGGGTGGAATCCTTCTTCAATGATAGACCACTCATCTACGGTAAGGTATTGTTTCATAATCGTTCGTATCAAGTATCAAGACACACGTATCAGGATTTATTTTCTATTTTCTGGTTTTCTGTTTCAGAGCCATTTCTGGAAATTAGGCTCAAAATACATTCACTTGTTAGGTACTTCTTCGTCCCCCTTTGAAGGGGGTAGGGGGATGATTTCTTTAGCAGAATCTTCACTACTAAGAACCGATTTTCTATTCTATGGCGCGGATTTACTTCCGTGCCCTGCGGAGGAAGCTCTTTCGGAAGTCACGGAAGTAAATCTGCGCCATAGTTAGCAGCTATGGAATTCCCGAGATTCATTCTTTCTTCTGCTTACCTCTGGTTTAGGTTCTTCCGAAGGCTTTGTCATCCCCCAACCCCCTTCGAAGGGGGACAAATCTGCTTGCCCATTCTTTTTTGTTTTGAAGCTGAATATTAAAAAACAGTCCTAAAACTGGTTAGGCTTTCTGCTCTAATGCATGCAGGCGCTCTACCGTCATTTCGGTCAGGTCTTTTACCACGATGTCGGCTTGCGTTAACACGTCTGGCTGACCAACGCCTACGCACAGCATGCCCCCGTTTTTAGCGGCTTCCACACCAGCTACGGCGTCTTCAAACACCACGCATTCTTCTGGCTGCACGCCCAAAGCCCCGGCGCCTTTCAGGAATACCTCTGGGTGGGGCTTGCCGTTCACCACATGGCGGCCGTCAATGATGGCGTCAAAGTAGGGGAGCAGTTCGGTGCGTTCCAGGATGAGTTGCGCGTTTTTGCTGGCTGATCCCAGGGCGATTTTGATGCCTTCGGCTTTTAGGGCTTTGAGAAAATCCACCACACCGGGCAGGATCTCGTCTGGGGTCATTTTGGCTACATCCAGCAGGTACTCGGTGTTTTTCTGCTCGCAGAGGGCCAGCATTTTCTCCTGCTCCATGGTCTGGTTGCCGATCTCCAGGATGATCTCCAGGGAACGGACGCGGCTCACGCCTTTGAGACGCTCGTTGTCGTGCTCGGTGAAATCAATGCCGAGGGTTTGGGCCAGTTGGCGCCACGCTTTGAAATGGTACACGGCGGTGTCAACCAGTACGCCGTCAAGGTCAAAAAGGCAAGCTTTGATGGTACTCATATTTTCTTTCTGTTTTTCCGGTGTTTTCAGGTAATGGGGTATAAAACGGGTTATTTCTGTAGTTCCAGCACCAAAGCGGTTTTAGCCGGAATCTTGATGCTGACCAGGTTGCCCAGGTTCTGATCTGAAAGTACGTTGCGGGCTTTGGTGAAGCCGTTCATTCGCTCGGCATACCGCTCGGTTTTTAGGTCTACTTCTTTGTCGGTGGAATTGGTGGCCACCATAACGGTTTTGGAGTCATCGTAGCGGAAGTACACGTAGGTGCCTTCCTGCGGCACAAACTGCATGAGTTTGCCCGAGTGCAGGGCTCGGGTGCCCTTGCGGTAATTAGCCAGTTTCTTCACAAAGTTGAAGGCCTCGTTCTCACGGTCGTTCCGGCCAGCGGCGGTGAACTTGTTTTCCTTGTCACCGGCAAAGCCGCCGGGGAAATCTTTCCGTACCTCCGCGTCTGACGGATCTTTGAAGTTCTTCATCAGAATCTCGGTGCCGTAGTAGAGCGAAGGAATGCCGCGGGTGGTGAGCATCCAGGTGAGGCCCATTTTGTACTTATTTAAATCCTCGCCAATCACGGAGAAGTAGCGGTTCATATCGTGGTTGTCCAGGAAGGTGACCAGTTTCATGGGGTTCTGGTACACGGCGTCTTGGGCCAAAACCTGGTGCACTTTGCTCACGCCTTCGTCCCACCCGAAGTTCTGGTTCAGGGCATCGTTCATGGCGGTCCAGAGCACAAAATCCAGAGTACCTGGCTGGTTGCTTTTAAACGGGAAGTTGATGTTGTTGCGTGTAAAACGCGACTGCGCAATGACGTTGTTCACCCAGGACTCCCCGAAGATGTGGATATTAGGATATTCATCTATCAACGCCTGGTTGCAGCGGTTCATGAACTCGTCATCGTTATACATATAGGTGTCAATGCGCCAGGCATCCACGCCAAAGTTCTCTACCGTCCAGAGGGCATGCTGAATGAGGTAATTGGCCACGAAGGGGTTGTTCTGATTCAGGTCGGGCATGTGGGGCACAAACCAGCCGTTCATCATCACGCTCCAATCCGCCTTAGAGGCGTGCGGGTCAATGATAGCTTGGAACTTGTGCGAGGTGTTGGTGTAGGTAGGGAACTGGTGCACCCAATCTTTGGACGGCATGTCTTTGATAAACCAATGATTGATGCCCACGTGGTTGTACACGGCGTCCTGCACTACTTTCATCCCTCGGGCGTGCGCGGCCTGTACCAATTTCTTGTAAGCTTCATTCCCCCCGAAGCGCTTGTCTACGGCATAATGATCGGTAAACGCGTAGCCGTGGTAGGCGCTGCGCATGGCGCCGCCTTCATCAGTCAAGGGCTGGTTGTTTTCAATCACCGGGTTCAGCCACAGAGCCGTGGCGCCCAATTCTTCAATGTAGTTCAGGTGGTTCAGGATGCCCTGGATGTCGCCTCCGTGCCGCAGGAAAGGATTGTTCCGGTCGGCTTGGGTGTCGGCCATGTCCTTGAATTTGTCATTCTTGGGATCGCCGTTGGAGAAACGGTCGGGTAGCACTAAATAGATGAAATCAGCGGAAGTGACGCCTTGGCCTTTTGGCTGCTGATCGCGGGTTTTCAGTTCGTATTTGCGGGTGAGTTTCTGGTTTCCGTTGCGGCCACTAATGGTGAAAGTACCAGGTTTGGTGTTGGATGCGATCGTTAAATCTAGGAAAGCGTAGTTGGGGTTCTCCACTTTGTGAGATTCCACCAGGTTAACGCCTGGGTAATCGATTGAGTAGGCCAGAGAACCCGCATTAGGGCCATACACCAACAACTGAAGATTCTGGTTTTTCATGCCCACCCACCAGTTGGTTGGGTCCACGCGGGTAATGGACGCTTTCTGCGCCTGGGCAGTAATGGAGCAAATTAAAATGCTTAGTAAAGCAAGTCCTTTCGCAAAGAAAGGGGAAATAGCTGGGTGCTTCATCTTCTTTGTTTTCAGGTTTAGTAGGGGAGGTCTGTTCCCGCTTTTTAATCTCAGAAATCCTCCAGAGGAAGTCACCTTTGGGGGTAGCCTCCTTTTGTGATTATCGGGCCCATTTCAAAAACTAGCCCGAAAACGATTTCCTTGCTTCTTCATGCTTTGCAATACAGCCATTATCCTTCAATCTACCTTGGTGCAATGCGGTAGCAGCCTTGTCTAAAAACAGAAGCAGCATCGTTTTTGGCTGACATTCAGGAGCCAAAGCAGCTACTTTTTACTTTTCTTGGCTTACTACCAATAGGTAATTCTGGGACTATTGTTAATATTGCAAAATCATGGGAGTAAATCTACACTTTTTTAATTAAGAAATCGATTTCCTGGATTTATAAATGCCAAATTATGAAAATGTCTAAAGGGACAAAGATGCTTCTGGGGTTCAGCTTAGGTTTTATGCTACAAGCTGAGGCTCAGGTAACTTTCGAAATCAGGAAAGTGCCGGAAAAAACGCCTGCCGGAGATACCCTCTACCTGACTGGTAACCTGAACGGTTGGAATCCAAAGACATCCCAACATGCCTTTAAGAAAGCACCTAATAAGCGGTTCTACCTGACCCTACCAGCCGGGGAGGGGGAACTAGAATACAAGATCACCCGGGGTAGTTGGGAAACCGGGGAGACGCGGGCAAATGGGGCCAGTAGAGCTAACCGGGCGTATAAAGCCAAACCGGGTATAGACACCGTCCGTCTGGAAGTAGAAAATTGGCAGGATAATTTCGCGTCAGTAGCCAAGGCGCATACGGCGGCCTCCAATGTGCAGGTAGTGAGCAACGAGTTCTGGATGCCGCAACTGAAAAAGTCCCGCCGAGTGTGGCTTTACCTTCCGCCTAACTATGCCACTTCCGGTAAAAAGTACCCTGTGTTGTACATGCATGACGGTCAAAACCTGTTTGATGCGTTCTACAGCTACAGCGGAGAGTGGGGCGTAGACGAGTCGTTGAACCAACTGTTCAAATCAGAAGGGCGGGAGGTCATTGTAGTAGGCGTGGATAATGGGAGCGAAGAGCGGATGAATGAGTACACGCCTTGGGTTAACGCTAAATACGGGGGCGGAAAAGGAGACGCCTACGTTGACTTCCTGGCCCAGACGCTTAAACCGTATATTGATGCTCATTACCGTACTCTTCCTGGTCCAGAGCACACCGGGGTTGCCGGCAGTTCCATGGGTGGGTTGATTTCTTTGTATGCGGCTTTGAAATACCCACAGGTTTACGGCAGTGCCGGGGTATTTTCGCCAGCATTTTGGGTTTCACCTGAGTTTTATGAATATGCCGCTAAAACCAAGCCCTCTAAGAATCTGAAGGTGTTTCTGGTGGCAGGCGCTAAGGAAGGGGAACAAATGGTACCAGACATGGCTCGCATGCGCGACATTTTGGCAAAACAAGGCATGAAGTCCTCTGCGTTAAAGTACCAGGTCCATGAAGACGGGGAGCACAAAGAGTCTTATTGGCAACGGGAGTTCCCGGCGGTTTTCAGGTGGATGTTCTCTAAGTAAATAGAGGCAAGCACTTGCTGAAAGAGCTGCTTTGAGGCTGTTATTGTAAATACAGCCCCAAAGCAGCTCTTCTCATTTGATCAAACAGAACCAGGGTCGTAGACAAATCACTGGTTGTTTTCTCCGGTAGTGGTGTTGGTTTGGGTAGTGTCTTCCAGGTTCAGGGAATCCAGGCCACCGTCGGCGCCTTCCACCATGTCCTCCGTGTTAGTGTTACCAGTTTTCTCAGTTGCGCCCGGTTTATCTTCTCCACCGCAAGAGGCAACCCCGGCTAACAAAGCCAAGGCAATCAGGTTAGTCTTTATGATTTTTTTCATAGTTTAAGAATAGTATGGGTTAAGGTTCTCTAATTCAGTTCAGAACTGTTTAGTCTTTGTACGGAAATTATGCAATTGGGTAGGAGAGCAAACTTGGACCATTATTAGTACTTCTCGCAGGGGTGTACTTGCCTTATTAGACATGCTGTTTGCTGCATATTAACTTATATGAATAAAGGTTGCTTTGGTTCAGAAGCAACCTTTATTCATATAAGTTAAGCACAAGGGTTACCTAGCTACCACCATGTGTTTGGAAGCAGCTACTTTGCCGTTAACAACCAAAGTATAAATGTAATTACCGGAGTGTAAGTCATTGGTCCTCATCTGCACTTTGCCTTCTGAGGGAGCTGGAAGGGTTCTCACAAGTTTTCCTGAAACGGAATCATAAACCTGTATTTGAGCCTGGGCTCCCTTCGAAATTTTGTACCGGAATGTGGTGGCGTCGTTCACGGGATTGGGTTGATTTTGTTCCAGTAATATTCCGGAAAATCTAGAGCCATTTGCCCCCTCTCCATTTTTTTGCAAGGCAGCTTCTAGCTCAGCCACTTTCTCAGACAAAGTAGTAAGGGTTTCCTGCTGTTCCTGTACTGCTTTAATCAACAAGGGAACCAGTTCTACATAGTTAACTGCTTTCACATTGACGGATTCTCGTTTGTTCTCTTTATTATCTGGATCTAGTGTTTGTTCGCCAGCGTGTCTGGGCTTTTCCTTGGTTTCAAAATCTGGTGGTAAAGTCATTTCTGATTCCATAACCAAATCGGGCAAGACCATTTCTACATCCTGGGCTACCAGCCCGAAGTGGTTCCCCTTAGGTAGGGAAAGTTTGCTGTATTGCGCATCGGTGCGGTACTGGTATTTGATAGGCTTCAATTGATTTAAGATCCCCATTGCGTCGCCAAATTCCTGCACATTCTTTTTCATGTTTTTATCGCTACTCTGGAAGGAGCCATGATTGTAGATTAAGCCTTCAATTATTGCTGCAAAAGTTCCGTTTATGGTGGTGGCATATAGTCCTGGGCCATCTATGGATTGAAAAAAGCCGCCATAACCTTCAGAACCTCTTCCTCGCACTCCTGCTCCTTTGGCACTAGATCCAAAAACGCCTTCCCCGGTATTTGTAATCCCATACACCCCATAGATGTCACCAGAGCCGTAGACACCCGTATGTGCAGAAAGGCTATAAACGCCAAAAGCATTACCTTGGGAATTTACTCCGGTGTGGCCTGCATAGGTACTAATTCCAGTTCCATTTTTACCCGCCGAGCTAAATATTCCTGTTCCAAAGTCGCTGGTAGATTCTGCGTGTACAGCATAAGCTGAGCCCCTAGATAGAATTCCGTTGGTGTTGGATTGCCCAATGACCTGCAATTTGTAAAAAGGGGTAAGGGTTGTAGTCCCAATGCCTACATTACCGTTCACCAGTAAGCCATTAACTGGAGGGGCAGCGTTAAAACCTACACTAACTCCGCCTTCTTTGTGCACCAAGAATTTGGGTGTGTTATTCACCAGTACCCTGAAGGGATCAACCGTGGTGCCACTATTCACATACAGTTTTGCATCGGGAATGGTAGATCCTATCCCTATCAAACCGCTGGCGGTAATCCGCATTCTTTCTGAATTATTGGTAAGAAGGCGGAGGTGCACCCCGTTGGTGGTGCCTAGTTTAGCGGAGCCAACATTGCTGTTTCCAGCTAGGCTCCAGTAAGGTGAGCTGTTCTGGGCGTTCAAATGCCCGCCAATTGTTAAAAGAACCAAAATGGATAGTACAAGCTTCTTCATAGCTTTTTTTAAAAGGTACCTTTTAGGAAAGGGAGACGGCAGGAAAGCCTTGAGACATTTAGGGCTTTACAAGGAGAGCAGGAGAACCAGAAATGGAGTTGTTTTATTGTCTTGAGGAAAGCGCAAGAGTTTGTATAAAGCAGTTCTTCGTCGCGTGAAAAGGACTTTGGAGGAGGTCCTTGGAAGGGGGGGGGAGATTACAAAAGCCTTTGTTAAGGACGAAAATTGTGATTGTTTAAATTTATTTTACTTCAGTTTAAGTGTCAATACTTTTGTTTAAGTATTTAGAATGCCTGCAAAGGCAAGCTGGTTTGAATATAACAAATTTAGGTTCTACCTGCTCTGGAGAAAGTAAAAGGAAAGCTATTTTGCACTCATTTAAATCTATCCCTTAGAAAGCTTTTCTTGAAACTCAGTCAATAGAACTTCAATTCAGATTATAGTTTTGGAACAGACAAACAAATAAAAAAGCCCGAAGGGAACACCTTCGGGCTTCATCAAATATCTTGGGTGTAGAGTTAGGCCACAGGCATACGCTCTAATTCTTTCCAGGCAAGAGCGGCAGCTCCCATCACGGCGGTGTTGTTAAGACCTAAGCCAGACGGAAGGATTTTGACTTTGCCTTTGAAGATGCTAAGCAAGTTTTTCTCTAAGTGGTAGCGAACTGGGTCAAACAGGAACTCCTCGGCACGAACTAAGCCCCCAAACAGGAAGATGGCCTCAGGACTAAGGTGCGCTACCGTATCAGCTAGTTTCATGCCTAATACTTTACCAGTGTACTCAAAGCAATCAATCGCGATTTTATCACCGCGCTTGGCCGCCTGGGTAATCATCTCGGCAGTAAGGTCATTGAAGCTTACACCGCGCAGTTCGCTGTAGTCGGTGTAGTCGGCTAGGAACTTGTACACAGTGCGTTTGATACCAGTGGCAGAAACGTAAGTCTCCAAACAGCCACGGCGTCCGCATCCGCAAACACGGCCGCTTCCTTTCACATTTACCAGGGTGTGGCCCAGTTCGCCAGCGTTGCCATCATGGCCGTACACCAATTCACCGTTTACCACAATACCGCTACCCAGGCCAGTACCCAGGGTAACCACCACAAAGTTCTTCATGTCCTTCGCGCCGCCGTAGATCATCTCCCCAATAGCTGCTGCGTTAGCGTCATTGGTTAAGTAGATAGGAAGCTTAAAGTAGGAGTGAAGTAACTCTACCAACGGCACCGAACCGTGCCATTTTAGGTTTGGCGCATTTTCAATGGTACCGGTGTAAAAGTTACCGTTAGGGGCACCCACACCAACACCAATGACTTTGGCCTCGTCTTCAATTTTCTTGAATTTGGATTGCACCTCACTGTAGAGGATGCGCAGGAAATCATGTACGGTTTCCCCTTCAGTAGTAGGAAGCTCGCCTTTGGTTAAGATGATGCCATCGCGGTCAATGAATCCGAATTTGGTGTTCGTACCACCGATGTCAATGCCTAAAATTACGTCCTTCATGAGAGTTAGTAGAGATTGGTGCGGGTAAAGGCACGAATACCAAAAGGGTGTCGTGCGGTTAGTTATTTTAATAAGGTGGAAACTTAAGAATAAACCTGCATTTTGCCAAATATTCGCCAGGGCTACCCTTTTTTATCGCTTCCGCTGAAAGAGAAACCTTAAAATTTTTAGTATTTGCCGCATATTTCCTCAACTAAAGTTCTTACTTCTCATTTTGGGAAAAACCTTAAAAAACGGATACCCTTGTTTAGCGGCAAAGGGCCTTTTCTTAAATCTTTGTTTCAGCAGGTTTGGGAAAGAAGCTTTAAAAAAGAAAGTCGAAACACCCTCCTCTAATTTGATGCTCCGCTAGTTCTCTTGTTGGCTTCTGAAGCTCCTTTTAGTATTCTCCTCTAACATAATATAATTAGGTATTTTGCCTAGTTTCTGGCAAATCGGCATATACTAGTATAACAAGCCAATAAGGTACTAGCAAAGGCGTTTAGTAAATCGATTGCATATAAACTGCTTCAGCAGGGGCATGGTGCAGTTGAGGAGAGAAGTGGTTTAAGAATGATTATCAAAAAAGAGCCTAAAAAAACCTTAGAGGCCCTTTTCTGCCTTATAAGGGGTGTTGAAAAAACTCAATGAGTAAGGAAGGGCAGAAGGCAGAATAAATAATTAAATCTGTGCTATATTTAAGGGGAAGAAGCTAGCAAAACCGGGTAAAATTTGGTATTTTTGCATGTTAATAATCCACCGAAAACTCAATGAGTGACATCGAACAAAACAACATGACCGCCTATTCCGCAGACAGTATCCAGGTGCTTGAAGGCTTGGAGGCGGTGCGTAAACGGCCCGCCATGTACATCGGCGATATCGGCATTAAAGGTCTCCATCACCTGGTTTGGGAGGTGGTAGACAACTCCATAGACGAAGCCCTTGCCGGGCACTGTGACGAGATCAGCGTCACCATCCATACAGACAACTCCGTTTCCGTTTCAGACAATGGCCGTGGTATTCCAGTAGACTTCCACCAGAAAGAAGGCCGCTCGGCCCTGGAGGTGGTAATGACCGTGCTACACGCGGGAGGTAAGTTTGACAAAGACAGCTATAAGGTTTCAGGCGGATTGCACGGCGTGGGGGTTTCCTGCGTAAACGCTTTATCTACTGACCTACACGTGACCGTGCATCGCAATGGAAAACTTTACGAGCAACATTATAATATAGGTGTGCCTGCGTACCCGGTACGGGAGATAGGCACTACTGATAGAACGGGAACCACAGTTCATTTCCAGCCAGATGCCAGCATCTTCACGGTAACTGAATACAAATACGAGACGGTAGCCAGCCGTTTGCGCGAGTTGGCGTTCCTGAACAAAGGCATCAGAATCAACCTGACCGATTTAAGGGAAGAAGTTACCCCAGGTGAATACCTGAGTGAGTCTTTCTACTCAGAAGGTGGTCTTCGTGAGTTTGTAGCCTATTTAGAGGAAACTAGGGTAAACCTGATTCCTGAGCCTATCTACGTGGAAAGCGAAAAAGGCGGTATTCCGGTTGAAATTGCCTTAAACTACAACACGTCCTACACAGAGAACATCTTCTCCTACGTAAACAATATCAATACTCACGAAGGTGGTACTCACGTAGCCGGTTTCCGCCGGGCACTTACCCGGACTTTGAAAGCCTATGCAGAGCGTTCTGGTATGCTGGAGAAAGCAAAGGTAGAGATCCAGGGCGATGACTTTAGAGAAGGATTAACTGCGGTGATTTCTGTGAAAGTGCAGGAACCGCAATTTGAAGGCCAGACCAAAACTAAGCTGGGTAACTCAGACGTAATGGGAGCCGTGGACACGGTGGTAGGAGAGATCCTGAACCAATTCCTGGAAGAAAACCCGAAAGAAGCCAAAATCATTATCCAGAAAGTAATTCTGGCGGCGCAAGCCCGTTTAGCGGCCCGTAAGGCCCGCGAGATGGTGCAGCGGAAAAACGTGATGGGAGGCTCTGGTTTACCTGGAAAACTAGCTGACTGCTCTGACTCTGATCCTCAAAACTGCGAATTGTACTTGGTAGAGGGTGACTCAGCAGGTGGTTCGGCCAAACAAGGCCGTGACCGTAAGTTCCAGGCTATTCTGCCGTTGCGTGGTAAAATCCTGAACGTGGAGAAAGCGCAGGAGCACCGCATCTACGAGAACGAAGAGATCAAGAACATGATCACTGCCCTTGGCGTGAGCTTCGGGACTCCGGAAGACGACAAGGCCTTGAACATGGCTAAACTGCGTTACCACAAAGTCATCATCATGACGGATGCGGACGTGGACGGTTCCCACATCAGAACCTTGATCCTGACGTTCTTCTTCCGCTACATGCGTGATTTGATTGACAACGGTTACGTGTACATCGCGCTTCCACCGCTATACCTAGTGAAGAAAGGCAAGGAAGAGCGGTACTGCTGGACCGAGCAAGACCGCATTGAGGCTATTGCTGAGTTGGGCAAAGGAAAAGACGAGAGTGTGGGCGTACAGCGCTACAAAGGTCTTGGTGAGATGAACCCTGAACAGCTTTGGGAAACCACCATGCGCCCAGATACCCGCAGCTTAAAGCAGGTGTCGGTAGATTCGGCCGCTGAGGCAGACCACCTTTTCTCTATGCTCATGGGCGATGAAGTAGCCCCCCGCAGAGATTTTATAGAACGAAACGCGAAATACGCCAAAGTAGACGTTTAAGCGTTATATCCATATGCAACAGAAAAGCCTGCTCCATGCAGGCTTTTCTGTTGCACTTCGTCTCTTAAAGCCGTTACTTTAAAGAGACAAGAAGAACGTACAGGCGGAAGCCGTCTTGCGTATAAAGAAGACCAGATAAGTAGAAGTTGACCACCTGCTATGAATTCAATCAAGGCATCGGAGCAAATCCGGAGAAGTAACTACATCAGCCGTGACCTTAGTTGGTTGCGTTTCAATTACCGGGTGTTGGATTTGGCTAGTAACCGCCACACCTCTCTGTTTGATAGAATGAAGTTCCTGGCCATTACCTCCTCCAACCTGGATGAGTTCTTCATGATTAGGGTAGGTAGCTTGTACAACTACATAGACTTTGGAAAGGAGCGCGTAGACTACTCCGGTTTACGGGAACTACCCTTCCGGAAAAAGCTGCTGGACCTTGCCCACCGCTTTGTGGGTGACCAGTGCGCTGCCTATGAAGAGCTGATGCCAGAATTTGAGAAGCATGGTTTCAACATCTGCCGGGTAGAGGACTTAACAGAGTCTGAACAGGCCAAAGCCGCTTACTACTTTAAGCATACGGTGTACCCGCTGTTGACGCCCATGGTGTATGACAGTTACCATGGATTCCCGCTCATGATGAACCAGTTGCTCATCTTTGCGGTGGTCACCCGTACTTCAGAGGAAGAAAAGCAGCAGAGCCGAATCACCTTTGTGCAGGTACCCGGTAATTTGACCCGCTTTTTCGAAATTTCCCGCAAAAACAAGATCATCTTCGTGCCCATTGAGGAGATCATCCGCTGGAACATGGACAAGCTTTTCCGCAACGTGGAGATTGAATCCATGAACCTTTTCAGGATAACCCGGAACGGGGACTTCACTTTGGAGGAAAGCGATGACATGGATCAGGACTTTGTGCAGGAGGTAAAGCAGAAACTGAAGAACCGGAAAAAAGGCCGGGTGGTAAGGCTGGAGGTGGAACGAGCGCCTTCTCCGTACATGATGAAATTGTTGAAGGAACGGTGGTCCATTGACAATGCCAACATCTTTGTTATTGACCGGTTGATAGACCTTAAATCGCTGTGGCAGATCATCCGGCACCCGCATTTCTCCAATAAAATTCAACGTCCTTCACCTCCCATTCCGGCACCTAGCTTACCGCCTGGGGCCATGGATAACATTTTTGAGTACCTCAAGCACCATGATGTGCTGTTGCACCACCCGTACAACAGCATAGAACCCGTGGTGACGCTGCTGGAGAAAGCCGCTGAAGATCCGTATGTGCTGGGAATCAAACAGACGATCTACCGGTTAGCCGATAACTCCAGAGTGACCGCCGCTTTGCTGAAAGCTGCCGAAAATGGGAAACACGTTTCGGCATTACTGGAGGTGAAAGCCCGTTTTGACGAGGAGCGCAACCTACGGGAAGGGGAGAAACTGGAGAAGGCTGGCTGCTTCGTGATCTACGGAATCAGTAAATACAAGACGCACACCAAGATGCTCATGATCATCCGGAAGGAGGGAGAGAAGGTGACGCGGTACGTGCACATTGGCAGCGGGAATTACAACGAGTCTACCAGCCGAACCTACACCGACATCAGCCTTCTGACCACCGATGACGTGTATGGGCATGACGTGTCTGAGTTCTTCAACGTAATCACCGGGCACTCTTACCCAGAAAATTACGAGTACCTGATTACCGCGCCCAAAGACATGCGCCAGCAGTTAATTGAGCTCATCAGAAGAGAGACGCGCAACGCTGAGAACGGGCTTCCATCGGGTATTGTAGTGAAGATAAATTCTCTGGAAGACAAGTATGTGATTGATGAGTTTTATGCCGCCTCGCAGGCAGGGGTACAGATAAGGCTAATTGTGCGTGGTATCTGCTGCCTACGCCCAGGCCGTGAAGGTTTGAGCGAGAACATACAAGTGAGTTCCATTGTGGGTGAGTACCTGGAGCATGCCCGCCTGTTCTATTTCCATAACAATGGAGATCCGCAGGTTCTGGGGGGCAGCGCCGATATCATGGTTCGCAGTTTTGAGCGCCGCATTGAGGCCCTGTTCTACATTGTGCACGAAGACCTGAAACGTCAGGCCATCAACATTCTGCGGTACAACCTTATGGACAACCACAACTCCTACATCATGCGTGAGGATGGTTCTTACATCAAACGCCAACCTGCAGAAGGAGAACCTATCTTCAACATGCACCGGGAGTTCTTCCACCTATCCACGGATGTAGAGGTGGATGCTTGCCTGTTTTAATATTCCACTACTACTTAAAACAGAAAGGGCGACCATTTGCATGGTCGCCCTTTCTGTTTTCAAATCACATTTTAAAAATCAAGCTTGAAGTGGTGTTGGGTTGCTCCAAGATGACGCTCGTACAAAGATTGCAGAATGCCGTCTTTCAAACCAATCTGGGGTACTAACATGTTGTCAATGTTGGCCCAGCGCATGGCAGATAGATAAATCTCGGCGGCCGGAACAATCACATCGGCCCGGTCGGCGTTGAGCAGGAGCACCTTTACGCGCTCTTCCATGGAATAGCTGGAGATTTGGTCTACCACCTGTTCTATTTGGTCGAGGTAAATTGGTTTACCCCCCATTTTACCGGCCATCTCATAGATTTTGTTGATGTTACCCCCGGTGCCAATGGCGTGGGAGACATGGTGCATTCGGGCTTTCTCGGTGACCCATTCGCGCATGCATTCCCAAATTTCCATAGATTCTTCGCCCTGCATGTGCCGAATTGAACCTTGCTCAAAGGATTGCGAGGCTACCTTCATGCGGTTCACATAGATGTTGAACTCGGTGCTACCGCCACCCACGTCAATGTGCAAATAGTTTTGCCCATCCAGTTGCTGCCGGATAACCAAGTTGATGAGGTCTGCCTCGGTGGTACCGTCAATCACCTGGATGTGCAGACCCAGTTTATTTCTGATCTCGTCAATAATCTCTGGGGCGTTGGTGGCGGTGCGCATAGCCGAGGTGGCGCAGATCATAAAGTCGTGCACCTCGTGTACCTGCATGATGAGGTAAAGGCCGTGGAGGAGCTTCATGAATTTTTCGGCTTTAGGCCGAGAGATGACTCCGGTGGCAAATACATCCTCGCCCAGGCGCATGGGGTACCGGATGTATTCTACCCGTTTAAAGAGGGTGTGGTCTTCAAATCGAAAGACGTTGGATATCTGGCATCTAACCGCGTTGGAGCCTATGTCTACTGCGGCAAGTTTTAGAAAAGGTTCGGTGGCTTCTGACATACGTTTGTAAAACTAATACCAAAACTCTTAATCTTTTAATATTACTTCAGAATTAATGGTAATTTAATATGAAATCAAGTAAAACCATGAAGGTGGGCTTACCGGATGGTTTTAGGTTAAACTGGCATATCTGCTCCTATACTGCTGCGCAAAATAATAGTTCTGATGCATGTACTTTAGAAAAAATGTAATACCTTAGCATAAGAACGGTCTCCACGCAGGAAGGCCGTTCTTCTTTTTTAATCTTTGTACTAACCCATTACTAATATGGCAACAGTATCTTACTACACCCCAGAAGGATTGCAGAAGCTCAAGGAAGAGTTACATGAACTGAAGACAAAAGGCCGTGCCGAAGTGGCCCGTCAGCTGGCAGAAGCTCGTGATAAAGGGGACTTGAGTGAGAACGCTGAATATGACGCAGCCAAAGATGCCCAAGGTCACCTTGAACTGAAAATATCTAAACTGGAGGAAGTGATTGGGAATGCTCGTCTCATAGATGAGTCTAACCTGGATCTTACCAAAGCGCTCATCCTTTCCAAGGTGAAGCTAAAGAACCTGGGCAACAACATGGAAATGCTCTACACCCTGGTTGCCGAGGAAGAGGCTAATCTGGCAGCCGGAAAAATATCCGTGAAGTCACCCATTGGTAAGGGCTTGCTAGGTAAATCCGTGGGGGAGATCGCTGAGATCACCGTTCCTGCCGGAAAGCTTCGGTTCGAGATTCTGGAAATTTCACGTTAATCAGCTGCCATGGAAACCATTTTCTCCAAGATCATCAGTGGCGAAGTACCTGCCTACAAAGTGCTGGAAGACGAGCGTTTTCTGGCTTTCCTGGACGTTTTCCCGTTGGTGAAAGGCCACACGCTGGTGATCCCCAAAGAGCCCATTGACTACATCTTTGACATGGACCCAGATACCCTGGCAGATCTTCACAAATTTGCCCAGAAGGTAGCGGTAGGGGTCAAGAAAGCAGTTACTTGCCGCAAAGTGGGAGTGGCAGTAGTTGGTCTGGAGGTGCCGCATGCGCATGTGCATTTGGTGCCTATCAACCAGATCTCTGACATGAACTTCAGCAACCCCAAGCAAAAGTTTGAACCTTCTGAGATGGAGGAGATTGCCGGTAAAATCAGGCAGGCGCTGAAAACCGAGGCCGGAAGTTAATTTCCATAAGAGACAAAGAGTCAGCCGTTTTGAGGTTCTTTCTGAGAAAAGAACTTCAAAACGGCTGACTTAATTTTAGGAACCTGGTTTAGGATGTTGTTTACTTTGAAAGCCGGTCTGGGTTCTCGGTAAGGAACGCTTTCCAGGATTTTCCGCCCGCTTTTTGGTTCGCACCCTGTGAGTAATGGTGGCAAAGCGCCACGGCTAAGGCATCGGTGGCGTCCAGGAACTTAGGCGCTTCCTTTATCTTGAGAATCTGCAGCAGCATGGCCGCCACTTGCTCTTTGGAGGCGTTCCCGTTGCCGGTCACAGATTGTTTTATTTTCTTTGGGGCGTATTCCACGTACGGGATATCGCGGGAGAGGGCAGCGGCGATGGCCACGCCCTGGGCCCGGCCCAACTTTAGCATGGACTGTACGTTAGTCCCGAAAAACGGAGCCTCAATAGCCATTTCATCGGGAAGGTACTCGGTGATCAGGCGGAGGGTACTGTCATATATTTTCTTAAGCTTAACGGCATGGTTGGAGTAGCTTTTAAGTTGAAGCACCCCGTACTGGTGCACCGTTATTTTGGAGCCGTTCACCTCCAACAGGCCGTAGCCCATTACGTTGGTGCCGGGGTCCACGCCTAAGATTAACTTATTATTAGGAAGAACTGCGGTAGAATGAATCATGAAGCGCAAAATTACAAACAATCCGGCAAAGTGCTGGTATCGCGGCGTCTTTTGGTGGGGCTGGGAAAACTGGCAGTCTTCGGCCTTACCTTATATTACCTGAGACAAGCTATTCTGGAAGCCAGTTCGCACAGCACCTTTTCTTTTGCAACTTTTCAAAAGATTTGGTCCACTAACGAAATGGCCTTGTGCCTGGCAGCCGCATTATTACCGGTGAACTGGGGCATAGAAGCCACTAAATGGCAGTTCCTTTCCCGTAAATTTGAGAAGATCTCTTTTCTGGAAGCGTACCGTGCCGTTCTGGTGGGCCTCACCCTGGGCTTTGTCACCCCCAACCGCATGGGTGACTACGCCGGCCGCATCTTAACCCTCCACCGGAAAGACCGGGCCGATGCCATTGGCGCCATTCTGTTGGGTCGCCTGTGCCAATTGTTTGCTACTGTGTTAATGGGATCAGGGGCAATTGCCTTTTTCGTGTACGAATACTATGTGCCCTTAGCCTCACCGGTGGGAATATCCGTTGGGATTGGATTGCTATTGGTGAATGGGTGGGCCTTGGCCTTGCTGTTCAGTTTTCAGTGGGCCATTTCCCTGTTGGAAAGAGTATCGTTCCTGAGGCGGTGGGTACACTATTTTTCGGTGATCGGCACGTATTCCTCCGTTGAGCTAAGAAAAGTTTTGCTGATTTCTGGCGCCAGATACCTGGTGTTCGTGGGGCAGTTCGTGGCGTTGCTGTGGGCCTTTGGGGTACACCTTTCCCTGGATGAATACGTGTGGGGAGTGGCAGGTACTTTTCTGATCAAGTCCATTGTGCCTTCCATCAATGCTCTGGCTGATATTGGCATGCGCGAGCTCTCCGCAATGCACTTCTTTGGGTTGATGGGGCAAGACCAATTGCTGGTGCTAGGAGCCAGCCTCTCGTTGTGGACCCTTAATATCGCCCTGCCCAGCGCCTTGGGGCTAATTTTTGTGCTACCGCTTAAACTCTCCAACACCCGGTAATGCTGCTACTTTCTTTGGTGGTAGGTCTGTATGCCGTGGTGGTGCTCCGGTGCTGGTACGCCTGGCGGAAACTTCCTGTTTTCACCCCCAAGGGAGAAGCGCCTCCCGTTTTCTTTTCTGTCATCGTCCCCGTCCGAAACGAGGCAACTAACATCCTTTCCCTGCTTCAAGACCTGGAACGACAAGAGTATCCGGCTTCGGCTTTTGAGGTGCTTGTGGTGGATGACCATTCAGAAGATGGCACCCCCAGGTTGGTGCAGGAGTTTCAACAACAGAGTTCTCTTCCGTTGACCTTGCTGTTTTTGAAGGATTTTTCAGGAAAGAGGCAGAAAAAGGCCGCGGTGGAAATAGGCATCAAGCACGCCCAAGGTGATTGGATTGCCTGCACCGATGGGGACTGCCGGGTTTCGCCGCAGTGGCTTCAGGCATTTAACCACCTTAGGCACCAACAGCAACCAAAACTTATCAGCGGACCGGTAGGGTATTCACCTTTGACCACGCGCTGGCAGAGGCTACAGGCTTTAGAATTCTCGGCTTTGATAGGGGTTGGGGCGGCCTCCATTGCCGAACAGAAACCTACCATGTGCAACGGGGCTAACCTGGCGTATGAAAAAGCAGCTTTTTATGCAGTAGAAGGGTTCAAGGGGAACGAGCAGGTGCCTTCCGGCGATGATGAGTTCCTGCTTCATAAAATCCACCGGCATTTTCCTGGCCACGTGGCTTTTGCTAAATCCCCTGCAGCCATTGTATTGACTCCGGCAGCCGCTACGCTTTCCCAATTTCTGCACCAGCGGGTTAGGTGGGCAAGCAAATGGAAGCACTATGATTCTTACTTCTCGCAGGTATTGGCGGTGTTGGTGTTGGGCGGGAACGTGTCCATACTTTGGGCCTTGTGCGGAACGTTATTCTACCATTGGCCTTTTTGGTTTTTGGGCATCGTATTAACCACAAAAATGGGGGCAGATACCCTGCTTTTGCAATCGGTTTTAAACTTATTTGGCAAAAAGCGGTTACTTTCGTCTCTAGGGTTATTACAATTAGTGTATGTGCCATACATCCTCTTCACCGCTCTTTTAGGACTGCGGGGGAAGTATAACTGGAAGGGCCGCCAATTGAAAACAGCATGACAGACCAAGAATTTGATATACTGGATGAGCTTTACTTTGTAACTTCCTTTCAGGAGTTGCAAGAGGAGCTGGGGCTGCCAGAACAGGAGCTAAGAGAAGCTTTAAGAGGGTTGATCAGCATGAACTTCATCAAGTGCCTCTTTCCAGACCAGGATACCGAAGTGCCTTTTGACCCTGACCATTTTGCACGGGAAGCACACCAGTATTTCTTTCTGGCTACCAAGGAGGGGCTACTTAGCCATAACTCCAAATAGTGAAACTTATTTTACCTTTTGGATCTGATTTGCTGAACCTGTGCCTTAAACGAAGAGCGGTACTTGGTTAGATAGGCCACCTACCCAAACACCAAGGATTAAAGAGGAGGCAAGCGGTCAACTATTTTTATCATAAACTTACCTGCCAACAACCGTACCGTGCTTTTTTGAGTATGTTTGGGCTCTGAAGGTAGATGAATTGTTTATACCTGTAACAAATGTCTGAATTGAAATTTCCTACGGTAGAGCAGGAATTGAACCTGAAGAAGTTGGAGTTGGCGGCACTGTTGGAAATCACCAAGGCCATAAACAACAACCTTCCGGAAGAAGCGCTTTACAAGATTTACCACTTTACCTTACTGGCCCAGCTCAACATTCGGCGGCTTTCGCTTTTCCTGATTGACGAGGAATGGGAGTGTAAGGTAAGTTTTGGAACCCAGCACAACTTCAGGGAAATGGAGCTGCCGCCCGCCATCACTGAGCTGCGGGAGATCACCTCTTTATCTCAGTTAGACATTGACCGCCGGTGGCATGACTTTGAGATTGTTATTCCCATCATGCATAACAACCGCATCCTGGCCTTTGTCATGATCGGTAACGTAAATGCCTATTACACCACCTTGGGGGCTTTGAGCTTTGTGCAGACGCTGAGTAACATCATTCTGGTGGCCATGGAGAACCGCCGGTTAGAGCGGCACCGCCTTACCCAGGAGGCCATGCGCAAGGAGATAGAGATTGCCCGCGAGGTGCAAAACATGCTCTTCCCTAAGTCGCTGCCCAACAACAAAGACGTTGCCATCCATGCCACCTATATTCCGCACTCGTCCATTGGGGGAGACTACTATGACTATGTTCCCATAGACAAAGACCAGTTTCTTTTCTGCGTGGCCGACGTGTCTGGGAAAGGGGTGCCGGCGTCGCTGCTGATGTCAAACTTCCAGGCCGGACTGCGCACTATTCTTCGCCAGACCACCAACCTGAGCACCATTGTCAGTGAGTTGAATGACCTCATTTACCGCAACGCCATCGCTGAGAAGTTCATTACCTGTTTCCTGGCCATTTACAACAGAACCACCCGCGAACTCAGCTACGTGAATGCCGGGCACAACGCCTCTATTCTGCTGTACGAGGATAACACCTACCGTTTGCTGGAGGAAGGCTGCACCATGTTGGGCATCTTTGATGAGCTTCCGTTTTTACCGGTCACCAAAGTGTATTTGCCTCACAATTCACTTGTTTTCTGCTACACCGATGGTCTTACCGAGGTGTTCAACCACGACGAGGATGAGTTCGGGATTGAAAATACCATCAGAGTTTTGCAGAACTGCCGGTACGTGAGTTCCAAAACCATCCATAAGCAGTTGTTGCATGAAGTGAATACCTATAACAGCGGTACTTCTTTCAGCGATGACATTACCCTGCTTTCCTGCCGTTTTAAATAAACAAGGGTGAAACTGTTTCCACCTCTGTCTACAACAGAATTGTCTCTGGCTAACAAAGGTCAGAGACAATTCTGTTTTAAAGCCGTTTTCTGTGAAGTAGCTTTGAAACAAACCCTAACATCAAGATAGAACTGTGCTGCGCTTCCATAAAACGCCCCCCGTTTTGCCCTGGCTTTTCCCGAAAGTCTGGTGGGAGAGGCCTGTGCATGATAAGTCCATTTTTCTCACCTTTGATGATGGACCTATACCGGGGGTAACGCCTTATGTGCTGGAGCAGCTGGCAACCTTCCAGGCTAAGGCAACTTTCTTTTGTGTAGGCGAGAACCTGGAACGGAACCCCACTATTGCTCAGCAGGTGTTGGCACAGGGGCACGTGCTGGCGAATCATACCCACCAGCACGTAAAGGCCTGGAAGCTTTCCCCGGCAGACTACCTGACCCAAGTAGAGCGCTGCCAAACGGCACTGGAAAAAATAGGAGCAACCACCCAAGAAAGAAAGCTGTTCAGGCCTCCGCACGGCCAACTGACACCCGGGCATCTGCGTATGCTTGAACCGGAGTATCAGGTGGTCATGTGGAGTGCCCTGACCTATGATTTTGATGCTTCGCTGACGCCTGAAAAATGTTTGACCAAAGCAGTTGAAATCACAAAGCCCGGATCAGTTGTAGTGTTGCATGACAGCCTTAAGGCAGAGCGAAACCTTCGGTATGTGTTACCAAGGCTGCTGCGGCACTTCTCAGACCTGGGATACTCCTTCAAAACCCTGTAGCAAATGCTTTTTTCTCTTGGTTTCCTGTTTGTCTATTTTTTGCTTTTCGCGGCCCTGTTGGGGCTCTGGCGCAAAAGGCAAACCAAGGTAGTGCCCCCGCTGCAAACATTCCCAAAGGTGAGTATTCTCATTGCGGCCCGGAATGAGGAGGAACACATTCTTACCTGTCTGGAGTCCATCAGCAGGCTTAAATATCCCAAAGACCGGATAGAGGTGTTGGTAGGGGATGACCGCTCCACTGATAGAACCAGGCAATTGGTAGAAACTTTCCGGCAAAGCCATCCTTATGTCTCCTGCCACGGCATCATCCATGACCTACAAGGCATCAAAGGCAAGGCCAACGTTCTGGCCCAGTTGGCGCAACTTGCCACCTCTGATATTTTCCTGATCACCGATGCCGATATTGAAGTCCCTCCCTATTGGGTAGAAATTTTGCTGCGGCATCTTACCCCCGAAACGGGCATTGTGACCGGCATCACTACCACCAAAGGGAGCCGCCTCTTTGACCGCCTGCAAACCCTGGACTGGCTGTATAACCTGGGACTGATGCAGGTAGTGGCAGACAGAAACCTGGCCGTTTCTACCATGGGCAACAACATGCTGGTGACCAGAGAAGCGTACAAAGCGGTGGGAGGGTTTGAGAACATTCCGTTCTCCATCACAGAGGATGTACAGCTTTTCAAACAGGTGCTCTCTAAAGGGTATAAAACCAAGAACATCTACCAGCCCGAGGTGCTTGCCCTTTCATACCCGGCACCCAATCTGCTTTCTTTGCTACAGCAGCGCCGCCGCTGGATGCGAGGCTCGGTGCATTTGCCTTGGTACATGCTATTATTGTTTGTGATTCACTCTTCCTATTACCCGGTGTGGCTTCCGTTGTTTATGCATACCTCGTTTTGGGCCTGGTTTTCCATTTTTGTCCTCAAAGTAGTACTGCAGAGTTTGTTTGTCGATAAATGCCTGGCAATCCTCCGAAGGCCCACTTCTTGGAGAGACTTGCTTATTCTGGAGTTTTATCTCCTTTTCACCACCCTTATTTTGATTGTGTTTTTCTTTCTGCCCTTCAAGATTAAGTGGAAGGGGAGGGCGTATTAAGTTTATCGGGGCGAGAATACGTACCTTCGCCTTTTAAGCGGGTTTTGGTAAAATCAGGCTTAAAACAAAATTCCCAGATTCATTTAAATGAAGTACATAGATTCACACGCGCACGTTTTCTCCCCTGATTTTGCCCAGGACCTGGAGGAAATGCTGCAACGAGCTAAGGAAGCGCACATCGCTGAAGTTTATATGCCCAACATAAACCTGGCATCCATAGAAACCATGCTGGAGATAGAAAAACAGCATTCCTGGTGCCATTCCCTGATGGGGCTGCATCCCTGCCACGTGTTTCAGGATTACCAGGAGGTGCTGCAGGAAATGGAAAAATGGTTTGAGAAGCGCGCCTTTAAAGGTGTGGGTGAAGCCGGGTTGGATTACTACTGGGATAAAACGTTTGTGCAGGAGCAGAAAGAGGCCCTAAGAATTCAGTGTGGGTGGGCTAAGAAGTACCAGATTCCCATCATCCTGCATACCCGTGATGCTTTTCAGGACACGCTTGAAATAATTCAGGAGCAGCAGGACGGAACCCTGAGAGGAATTTTTCATTGCTTTTCCGGAACGGTAGAAGAAGCGCAAGCAGCAGTAGATCAGAACTTCCTGCTGGGCATTGGGGGCGTAAGTACTTTTAAAAACGGAGGCCTTGAACCCGTATTAACCGCAATTGATCTAAAACACTTAGTATTGGAGACAGACAGTCCGTATCTTGCACCTGTGCCCAAACGCGGAAAACGGAATGAACCATCTTATCTTCCGTATGTGGCGCAGCGAGTAGCAGAAATCAAATCAATTACCCTAGATGAGGTAGCGGAAAGCACCACGGCCAACGCTCAACGCCTCTTTGCCTGACCTATGAAGTTTTTAAAGGTAAATATCAATACGGCGGCTCCCAGTGATCCAGAAGCCGCCATTTTGCTTATTTACACTGGAGGTACCATCGGGATGGTCTCTGACAAAGAAGACCACCACTTAGTCCCCTTTGATTTTAGCGAAGTAATTCACCGGGTGCCTGAGATGCGTCAATTCAAAGTGATGCTCACGGTGCTGAGTTTAGACCCGGCCATTGACTCTTCCAATGTAGGGGTGGAGCACTGGATTAAACTCGCTCAGGTCATTCAGGTGAACTATGAGAAGTATGACGGGTTTGTCATTCTGCACGGCACAGACACCATGGCGTACAGCGCCTCGGCCATGAGCTTCCTGCTGGAGAACCTAGGAAAGCCGGTCATTTTTACGGGCGCGCAGGTACCCATTGGCCGTATGCGTACCGATGCCCGCCGTAACTTGATTACCGCTATGGAAATTGCCTCAGCCCACCGCTCGGGTAAACCCTTGGTGCCAGAGGTTTCCATTTTCTTCAACACCGTGCTACTGCGCGGAAACCGATCCACTAAAGTGGAAAGTCGGCACTTCAACGCTTTCCATTCAGGCAAATACCCGCAATTAGCCAAAGCCGGGATTGACATTGAATACAACCAATCGGTGATCTTGCCTGCGCCTGTCCAACCTTTACAGATTTACCAGGAACTGGAAAGCCAGGTAGCGGTACTGAAGTTGTTCCCTGGCATAAACCAAACCCTTATCGAGGCGATTTTAAAGGCCGATGGTTTGAAAGGCTTGGTATTAGAGACCTTTGGGGCCGGAAACGCACCCACCTATCCCTGGTTCCTGAAGCTCCTCCGCGATGCGGTAGACCGCGGAATCACCATTTTGAACGTATCGCAATGTGAGGAAGGGGAGGTGCACCAGGGCCAATATGAGACTAGTTTCTATCTAAAAGAGATGGGCGTCATTGGAGGCTCAGATATCAGTACCGAGGCAGCCGTGACCAAGCTTATGTTTGTGTTAGCCCAGGATCTTTCTCATCAGCAAAAGGTGGGTATGCTGGAGCAGGATTTAAGGGGTGAAATGACCCGCCGGGGGTAAAGTAAAAAATGCGCAGCCAGGGTTTGCAAATGCCAGCCCTTCTCGCTTTCTTTGCATTCCGAAAAACGGAGACCACGGAGAGGTGTCAGAGTGGTCGAACGAGCACGCCTGGAAAGTGTGTATACTGGTAACGGTATCGAGGGTTCGAATCCCTCCCTCTCCGCACAAAAATTGAAAAAGCCCTGTAGGTGAAAACTTACAGGGCTTTTTGTTTCGCTTCGGACATATTTCGGACATTTTAGATGCGAATTTGATTCTAGTCTCTCATTTTTAGAGATCGAAAAAGCTTATGGTTATCCCTTTTCAAATCTATCAAGAAAGTGGTAGCTCTTTTTAGACGACGTTGGTGTTTGACTTCCTGCTTAACTAGAGCCATAATTTAAAACGCCTGCAAGAAATCATCTTACAGGCGTTTTTCTTTTATTGTGTACACATATATGTACGATATTTGCTTTTCTGCTGCATTTCATCCCTGATAAAAACATTTTTCAAGGTGCGTAATTTTCTATGCACTTACATTTTTTACGCAGCATAGGACTATGCTTCGGAGCTAGTATTTTTTGGGTGGGGGTATATTACCCCCATTGAAACGCTTTGTGCCAGACCGGGTGACCGAATTTCGGCAGTTCTATTTCTCTGGTTAGCCACGATATTCCGGAAAGGACAGGAAGTATAATCCCCCTTGGAACCGGTACTGAGCAAACATTCTATCATCTTGAATGAACAGCTTATCCTATGGATACGCATGGCCCTAACTTTTCACGCACACCACGATGTTCCTGATGGGTAGGACAGCGCCAAAGGAAAGGAGTTTATTAATTCAGGTGCCGGTTGAGGCTCTTGGGTTAAGTTACCAATGCCCAACGGTGTACATAAGGTGAGCGAAGCTTGGCTTATGTACTGGGTTAGCAGGAGTATTTCCTTCTAGTTTTTTAGGAAGTCTAAGTTGTCACCTGTGAGATTATGGACATTGGCAGTTATTCTCTCAATGTCCCAATTCCACCATTGTACTTCCAAAAGCATTTGAATTTGCTCTTCAGGAAAGCGTTTCCTTATTTCTCTTGCTGGGTTTCCACCCACAACAGTATAAGGCTCCACGTCTCTTGTAACCATAGAATGGGCCGCTATTATTGCTCCGTCACCTATTTTCACTCCTGCCATGATAGTTGCTTTGTGTCCAATCCAGACATCGTTACCAACTTCCGTGTCTCCCTTGCTTGGGTAAGACTTTCCCTCCATCGCTCTTCCCCAACCATTGCCAAAGATGGCGAAAGGGTAAGAAGAAATAGCCCCAGTTAAATGGTTGGCCCCGTTCATGATGAAGGAAACACCTGAGGCAATCATGCAAAACTTTCCAATTACAAGCCTATCACCAATGAAGTCAAAATGATACTTGACGTTTTTCTCAAAGTTGTAGACGTCTTCAAAATCATCGTAATAAGTGTAATCGCCAACAATAATGTTTGGCTTTGTTATGATGTTCTTCAAAAAACAAAGCCTGTTATAATGCTCCAATGGAAAACGAGTATCCTTATCTGGGCCAGTCATCTCTTTTTAATTGATTATAAATTTCTGCTAATGTCCTAGCTAAACGACGGCGGAGGCCGTCGGCCAAGGCATGATGTTTATACAATGTTGTGCCAAGTAATTCTTTATTTTTTGTACCTAATACCAATTGAGCTTCCGCCAGTCTTAGGCTCGTAGGTCGCCCAGATATCGCCCCAAGAAAAGCTTCTGCCAGTTCCTATTTCTTTATTTAGCCAATTGTTATAAGCCACGACATTCTCTCTTTCTCTTTGTTCACTCCAGGATTCCCAGCCGCTATTTAAAACGAATGGAGAGTCGTTAACTACTAATGAGATTGACATTAAGCTTCCTTCATAACAGGAGAATGCAATATTGAAAAACATGCCAGACTCTTCTACATTTTTAGATCTGTAGTGAACCCATCCATTGCCCATTATACTTTCTTCTTTTACATCACTTAAATTGAAAGCTTTTATTTCACTGAGTGTCGTTGTCGGGAAAACAATAATGTTAGAGCTAAAAGTAAGTTGACCTGTGTTTTATCTATCATTTTTATTTGGCACAACGTCTAGTATAAACGACGGCGAAGGCCGTCGGCCGAAGGCTGACGTTTATGCTTTGTTAGCCCTAGTTTTTTCTTCAAGTAATACCAGCTTCCTTTTTACTTTTCATAGACCAGCCAATCATCAATTATTTCTCCGTCCTCGATAGAGTCGAGTTGGTAATAACCTACTTGCTCCAAGTCCATAAAGTGAATCTTATCGGGGTCTTTGATGTAAATTCCAATTCTTGTTCTTATGTGTGGCGTCGGTCTTAGAATGTGGTTGTATACTAAAACTTGTTCAATAAGTCGAAAAACTAAGTTAGGTAATCCATGTTCATTCCACTCGCTTTGGCTATCCTCAGTTTGTTCTTCTAAACTCCGTTTGCAGTTTTCTTCAGCTATGCTTGCTAATTTTAATCGTTTAGAGTGTTCTTCTAAATAATGATTTATATCGGTTAGTTTCATTAAAATTAGAGCTAACGGCTAGTATAAACAACGTGTAAGGTCGTCGGCCGAAACATGGTATTTATACCTTGTTGGGCGGTGTTATTTTTTACCAACTTAGGCGTTGTACTATTAGAGTTTCATTATCTGACAGCAAGCCCACGTAATAGGCCAATCCGCCACTTTTATTTAGACTGTATTCTTTAGTTATTTTCCTGTCGCCTATTTGTTCTTGTATTTTCTTTCGCTCTGTCAAACCAATATCTTCTTTATCATTTTCTATAAATCCGCTTCTTAGGAGTCGGGTTGTAAGACTATCATAAAACTGTTTATCTGTTCTTACTAAAGATACGGAAGTGTAATCACCGAATTGGTCAGGATAACTTGCTGTTTTGTATTGTATCTCAGCGTTTATTGGGAACTCAACCCCTGTTACTTCTTTGAAGTCCTTTTTGTAAAATTCTTCCGTCGGGTAGAGAGCTGTATAAACAAAGTATCCTGTTATTATGATTGGAGCTAAGGCAAGTAACCTTAATCTCCTGTTAAATCCCCTACTTTTTAAGAATCTGTAGATGAAGAATGAAATGCTACATGGAATTGCAACAACTAGTAGAAGGGCAATCAAGAGCATAATTATTAAAAACAGTCCATGCATTTTTTTTTACTTTAATACCGCCCAACGGTCTCGTATAAACAACGTGCTAGGCCATCGGCCGTGGCATGGTGTTTATGCAATGTTGGCAAACGTTTTTCTCCTTTAAGTTTTGAGCCTATTTTTTAAAACACCTTTTAAAACGCTTGAAGTTATAATTCGCTTCTTAATTGATATTTTCAAATTCTTCGAAGGAAGCGAACCACTTGTTTCTAATTCCAGAAGCCGTATCGGTAGCTTCTAATTTCTGTCTGTTCTGGCTAAATAGTTGGCACACTATTTTCCAATTTTCTTTTTCTTGCCTCCAATATTCCCTATCACTTGTCAGCACACTTTGCAGGAGGTCGCTTTCATAAAAATCTCCTTCTGCGAGAATGTCGTTTTTTAGAACTTCAATAGAGAGTGGAATCATGAACTTTAAGCCGATGCTCTGGCCAATCATTATTCTCAAATCCTCTGTCGTGAAGTCCTGAAGCTGCTTCTTTCTTAATTGGTTACATGTTTTAATCAAATATGAGCCTTCATTAAAGTCTATTGGAGGCCAAATTCTTTTTTCAAGGCTCTCTAATGATTTTTGCTTCCAATTATTCTCAAATTTCATATTTATAAATGATTGCCAACGGTTAGTATAAACAAAGAGCAAGGCCGTCGGCCGTGGCTAGATGTTTATACAGTGTTATAGGGCGTTTTTAATTCAAACAGTTTATCTATTTGCTTCCTGTCGTAATCAAGTATCCAATCGTTGTGCTTTTGATAAATTGGTCTTAACGTTTCTTTGTCTGCCGAAATAATGTCAAGTCCTCTGTCGTCGTACATTTGAAAAATAAGCTTCCTGTCAATATTTATTAAGTAAATCTCCTTACTTGTTAGAAATCCATTTTTGTCGAGCCTTGGTTCTCTTGATGGAAAGTCCGAATGGCCAATAGCAGCTAAGATATCCTTGTGGTTTATTCTTTCAGCAGTCAGTTTGATGATAGCAACGTTTCTTATATCGAATTTGTAGTCAGGTTCATATAATCCAGCTTCTTTGGAGTAACTAACTTCTGTCTTTTGGAGATTGTTGACTTGCTTAAAGGTAAAGTTGGAGAACCTGATTTTTCTTCGTCGGTATTTGTAGTCTGAAAGAACCAAAAATGCCTTATCCGTTCGGTCAAATGCAGTTTGAAAGATAGTCGAAGAGCGTTTTGTTACTTCTTTGAAATATTCGTCAGTGTCAGTGTGTCCAACTTGTAAATCAAAACGCAGCCCAAAGTCCCAACTATAGAACAAAGGTTTTCTTAGCCTTAGGTTTTTGAAGTTGTCGTTTAGGAACTGCCTAAATTCCTGCTTGGTAGTTTGCAAGTTGTCTTTCTTTAAAATGCCCTATAACGGCCTCGGCTATGCGGTCGGCTGGGAGACTTATCCGCAGGATAATGTCGGACAGACGAACGCTTGCAGAAAGCAATGCAATAACAACCGGAATGAAACCCAGCTGCCGTATAGCCATTGTTAGCAGGCGTTTTTTCTTTTTTACACGTGTTCTTCAATCTAACATTTCTCTACCCAATCCAGAAAATTTTCCCATTTTTCGTCGGTTGCCCCATTATGAGTCCAGTACCTGACGTTGTATTCGGGACCTGTTGAGGTCAAGTCGAAACAGAAATAGTCGCCATTGTCTTCAAGAAATGGAAGTAGGTGTTTGGGTAGTCCGTATTATCGCGCTTCCCTCACGGATTTAATTAAGTCCATGTAGCTACCGTTCTCGAATAATCGGTAAAGCTCAAAAGTACTGAAGAAAATATCAGAATAATCAAGCTGATATTTTACATAGGAAGGAGGAAACTTTACGCCTAATTTATCTTCCGCGTTTTTCACGTCCTCTTCTGTTGGTAGTTTGGGAGGTTTAGGAACGGGTTTGCTTAAGGATTTTAATCTTTCTAAAGTTTCCATTTTTATTCTTTAGATGCCTGCTAACATTATATAAAAAACGTGCAAGGCCGTCGGCCTAAGCATGATTTTTATATAATGTTAGCACCTGTAATTTTTTATAAGTTCTACTTTAATTCTTTTTTACTTACCTGAGCAGATTTGTCATAATAGATTATGCTGTCCAGGTGATACTCATCTGTTAAAGAATATTGATTTGTTTCAGTTACACTTTCTACGCTAGTCCAATATTCTTTCCTCTCTGGCTTTAAAATGCCGCGTGCGTATTTTACCTCCTTGATGCGATGTCCATTTTTATTCCGCTCCTGTGTGTATTCAGGAGATGGGTTTATTGCTTTTGTTAATGTAAATAGAACAAAAGTCGGCAAGGGAGTACTGAATAAGAATCCTATTGTATTCCAACCTTCTACTTTTACTTTTCCCGACCTTAACAACAGTCCTAATATAATTCCTCCTATAAGCCAAAATGCAGGGAAGATATATACATAGGCAAGAGAGTTGCTTTGGTCTTTGCTGATGTCGATAAAGAAGAAGACGGTAATAATGGTGTATAAGATTGAGAGAATCAGAAGCTTCTTATTCATTTTTATTTATTGGTGCTAACGTCTAGTATAAACGACGGCGAAGGCCGTCGGCCGAGGTGACGTTTATACCTTGTTAGCCGTAGATTTTCTTTTTAATTACAGGTAGTATATGCGTTAGCACATTGCATGTCTGGGGCGAGCCAGCCTTGTTTAATTTTACCCTTGAGCTCAACTATAACATATACCCAGCCTTTATCGATGGAAGTTACTTGATACAGTTTGTTATCGTATTCCTGTATTGTTGAGCTAATCTTTGAGGTTTTTCGTGGTTCTGCATAAAGTCTCAAAGGCTTCCCCATTTCATAGTTTCTTGTATAAATACCGATATACTTGCCTTTCTTAATCCAGCCTTTTACCTGTTTGCCAGAAATCGAGTATGCTAACGTGCCGTAAAAGAAGTCGGTAGTTTGCTTGGTGGCACTAAGAACCAAAAAATCCTCTTCCTCAAAGTTCTGCTTCACCGTTGCAATTACCTTTCCACTTGATTTTTCATATACGGCGATATTCCCTTTGTATTCTGGGTCAATCAATAGTTCAGTGCTTGTTTCAGAATACCGAAAAGGGATTATGGAAGCTATAAGTAGTACAAAAGTAAAAAGCTGATTCATGTTTATAATTTACGGCTAACGTCTAGTGCATGAGGCGTGCAAGGCCGTCGGCCGTAGCATGGCTTATGCACCTTGTTACGCGAAGTTGTTTTTATTTTTACACCTGCTCTTTTGTTAGCTCTAAAGAAGGATTTTCCTGCTCTAATTCGTTTTCAATTTTATTTAGCAAATACATCACTACCAAGGGCACTATGTTGACAACAAGGAAAGCTTCATCGTGGTCCGTATTCCAGTTATATTCAAAGCTGGACAAGGCAGCATTTAGTTTTAACAGCATACCTTCAGTTATGTCGAAACCGATAGACACCCCTAATCCTGAAATATATTGAAAACTATAGCCCGCAACGGCGAAACCAATTAATTGAATGATTTGATTAATTCTGGAGGGTAGGATTCCTTTTGCAGGGTTCTTTAGCAAAATTAGTCCGCTAGCAACTGAGAATAAGTATAGTATTAGCATCACGAACAGGAGGAGAACTGCATAACCATTGAAAGCTTCGGTTTGTAATATGTATTGAATCATAATTCCAAGTCCGATGATTCCGCCAATTATCTGATACCAGCTAAGAAATTTTATTTCAGTATCTAATTTCATTTTTATTCATTTTGCCTAACGGCCTCGTGCATGAGGTGTCCAAGGCCGTCGGCCGTAGCATGGCTTATGAACAATGTTAGGCAATGTTGTTCTTTTTTAGTTTGCAAGTGTATAAATATGAACGGCTGAATACCAATCCTCTTTGATTACATTAATCCGACTTAAGTTTCTTTTTCTTTTTATGTGTGACTCTCCCTGTGGTGCATAAATCAGAACGTAAACTTCATCTTTGAGATCTGACTGTTCATTGCAGTTCGAGGCTTGAAAAATCAAAGTAGAATCTTCGTGGCATTCTATGAATTCTATTTCTCTGAAGACTTCTTCGTTTACTATTTCGTCCTCTTTACGAATACTCTTTATTATTCTCGAGTAATCTTCCGAACTGCCCCATTGATAGTTTTGCTTATAAATTTCTGTAGTCGCATCTTCATAAAGCTTAAAGTTTGTTTTATAATCAATCTTACAACTTTCGCCCGTACAACTGGAGATAAATACTATCAATATTATAGCTAAAACTTTTATTCCTTTCATTCTTTCAATATTGCCTAACGGTTAGTATAAACGGCGGCGGAGGCCGTCGGCCGATGCTGGCGTTTATACTAACCGTTAGGCTTAGATTTTTTATTTTATTTGCGCTGGAACAACGCTTATCACATAATCAACTATTTGAGAAATTTGGAGAAACCATTCTTCGTTTGATATCATATATCCTCTGTTATCGAATTCATCATCTATTATTTTTAAATCGCTTTTTAAGTCAGGTGAATTGACTGAAAGGTGAGTGTATGAGTAATGGATTGGCGTTGGGGGCACAAATTTTAGAGTTTTTGATGCTTTAGCTGTTTCTAATAGATATTCATTTTTCTTTTTGAAAGCATTGGTGCTCTTTTCAATAAGTGAAAAGACAGAAATAGTATCAATCTTAATCGGTGAGTATTTGCCAAAGCCGTCAATTCTATGGAGGCTGTAATCGTATTTATCCTTTGAAATGACATAATATGTTTTGCTATTAGAAATTGCTTTGTCATTTCTCACAACTTCACATCCAATACATCCTTGCTCCACCACAATCCAAGTAGAAACCTTTTCTTTTTTCAAGCCATTTATATAAACCGCTAAATCTTTGTCGACTGCTGTTTGCCCATTTGAGGCAATTGCATACAACAGAAGCAAGACAAGAAGTAATGGCTTTCTTTTATTCATAATTATAATTTAAGCCTAACGTACTTGTGTAAACGGCGGCGGAGGCCGTCGGCCGATGCTGGCGTTTACACGTTGTTAGGCAAAGAAGTTTTTTCAGGTTTCTAAAGCTATTTCTAAACGGTTTATTCTCCAGTAAATGAATTCTCCGATTATCCTTTTGTCGCTAGTCCAGTTTCCTAAATCAAGCTTAATGTCGCCAAAGCAGGCTATAATAGGGTCAATTTGCTCAATCTTACCGTATCCAGCATATTCACATTCTCCGCCAAGCTTTTCCAGTTTCTTTTCTTTGGTAGCGTTTAAACTGAAAGTCTTTTCCCAGTCGAAGCGTTCGCTTTGGTGATGTAGTTCGAAAAGCAATTTTTCGCCTTCTTTGTAGGAATGTCCCCAAAAGAAAGCTTCGTAGCTGTTACCCGACGAAGTTTTGAACTCAACAATCCCTTCGTGTTTATCATGAAGTTCTAGTCGAGTAATTTCTACAGGTAACTCAGTTCTTTTCATTCTTACTTTTTTGCCTAACGTACTAGGCTAAACGACGGGCGAGGCCGTCGGCCGAAAGCTGACGTTTAGGTGTTGTTAGGCAATGTTTTTCTTCTTTAACATTTCAGAGTACAATTCTTTAGTCTTTACTAAACTATCTTGGATACTAAGCCCTCTAGTTCCTACACACAGAAGATAAGGCTTACATGGAGAAGATTTTTCTTCCAATTGTATCCAATCTAAATTAAAGCTCTTCATGTAAGGCTTAGGGTTCTTATAAATTGAAATATTGAGTATGTCCTTCAGTTCTATTCTAAATGATTCTATCTCATTTACATTTTCGTATGAAGCCCCTTGTAGTGGATTAGGCTCTTTAGCTTCAAAAACTATAAAGTCATCTGATATCTCAAGTGAACCAGTCGATATATAAACCAAAGGAGTTCTCCGTCCCATAATTCGTATTACAGGCATATCAGCCGGTACTTTTTGGAGATTGAAAAATGCTTTCCAAAAAGGCATTTTTTTAGTTACTTCTGAGAATTTACTCTGGTACTCTAAAGTAGAAACCCAAACATTTTTATAAATCATGGGAGAATTTTAAATGTTG
>NZ_JBSZJY010000005.1:0-426023 GCF_056491185.1 Rufibacter sp. JT20002
TCGCAAGGGATGCGGAAAACTTTTTTCCTCGCCTTTCGTTTGCCCTAAGTTCCGTTCCCCTCCTGCCGAGCGGGCTGCAAAGGTAAGCAAAGATCCCCGATCTCCAAGCGCTTTCCCCGAGGTTTCCTTCCCGGGACCAAGGGAGAACCCCAATCGGCTCTTGGTTAGTTCCTTATAGCGGATTTTTTTTAAGGAGGGCTTTGGTAGCGGCTCCCAACCGGAGCCTTAGCAAGAACCATGGTTAAGTGCCGGTTGGTTCCCGAACGGCTAAGAATTTTATTAGCGTCCCTCTTTGGGGTGGCTCCCTTACGGAGCCTAAGCAAGAACCATGGTTAAGTGCCGGGAAGTTCCAACATTTTAGAAATTTACTAAGACTCCAAACATTACCTTCTGTCGTCCCCTTTGTTGAACTATAAACAAGCATCATAGAGCTGCCTTAGCAAAAAAGACATCCTTATTATAGAGCTTGTGAGAAAACAGACTAACTAGTTGAAGTTTCAACAACACTATTATCGAAAGTTTTACAGACCTCTATTTGTAGTTTTTAATCCACACTTTAAATGTTGACCCTACATTCAGTTTGCTTTCAACTTTTACGTACCCGCCTAAAGCTTCTGCTTGCGTTTTAACCAAGTATAACCCCAACCCTCTTCCTGAAACATGAAAGTGGAAGCGTTTATATAGACCAAACAGGTTTTTGCCCTCTTTTTTTAAATTGATGCCTAAACCATTATCAGCGACAATAAGGCACAGCATCTCTTCCTCCTCATTTAGCTCTGCTTTGATCGAGACCCTCAAGGGACGTTCAGGAGACTTATACTTTACCGCATTAGTTAACAAGTTGCTGACAATGCTACTCACATAACTCCTGATGGAGCCGATCTCCTCTATCCCATTTAAATCAACCTCTACCCTCTCTATGTTTCCTTCTGGCAGAACCTGAAGTGCTTGCTCTACTAGTTGAGGAAGGAATATCTTTTCTCGTTCATTTAGCACTCCCGCCTGAAGGCTAAGCATTTCATTAAGGTCTCTTATTATATAGTCTAGATTTTGGGCAGTTTGCCGAAGCCGGGTTCTAAGCCCTTCTTGGAAGTCATTGTTACCTGCCGGATCTAGCAAAGAAGTTAACCCCAGGATATTGGCAACGGGAGAACGGAGATTGTGGGACACGATGTATGTAAACTGCTCTAAGTGCCGGTTCCGGCGCAACAGTTCTTCGGTAAGTTTAGCCCGCTCCTCTTCAGCCTTCTTTTGCTGAGTGATTTCGGTCTCTATCACAATAAACTTCTTTCCGCTCCCGGTAAGGTCATCTATAATAGGAGTGACATCAAGCTTTGACCAGTAGATTTCTCCGGTTTTGCTTCGGTTTTGCACTTCCTGCACAAAAGGCTTGTCATAGGTTAACTTTTCCCTAATCTGGGATACCTTCTCCTGATTGGTTTCTGGCCCGGCAAGCAAATCACCGGGTCTCTGACCAATGACTTCGTTTAAGGTGTATCCTGTAATTCTGGTAAAACCGTCGTTTACCCATTCAATACGACCTGCTTCATCAGTAATATAAACGGAGTTCACCGTTTTACTTGCCACCAGGGATAGCTTTTGAAGTTCAGCCTCCACTTTCTTGCGGGCATTAATTCCTTTTACAAAAACGGAAAGTGCTTCATCAGAGGGATAGACGCTTACATCAAGCCATTTGGTGAGTTGTTCAGAGTACTCTTCAAAATGAACGGGGTGCTGCAAAATGGCCGCTCTACTCAGTTTCTGGTAGAATTTCTCAAATTCAGTGGCACCAAAGATTTCCCGTATGTCTACACCTACTAGTTCCTCCCCTTTTAGCCCCATCGCTCTTTCAAACTCATGGTTTACATAAGTGAAGCGCCAACCCTTATCCAAGGTGAAGAAAGCATCTTTGATACTTTCCAGAATACTGTTCAGTCTATTAGCCGTCTCTGTCAGGAGTTGCTGCTGCTTTTTGTTTTCAGTAATGTCCTTCGCAATTCCATGGATGCCCACCAACTCTCCATTTACCATGACTGGAACTTTGGTAATAGCCAAATTCAACAGGGCTCCTTGGGCAGTGAGGACGACAGTTTCTGTAGTATTAGATTCTCCGGCTAGGCTTTTTGAAAAATCTGCAGTTGCTTCTGCCACACAATCTGGATGCAGCAACTCCACAAAGTTCATTTTAAGTAATTCTTCTTCTGAATAACCGCTACAAGAAACAGTGGCGCTGTTCACAGAGGTAAAGAATCCCTCTTTGTTAAGTGAATACACGCTGTCGGGATTGTCTTCGAAAAGAGCTTTGTACATCTTTTCGCTTAATTCTAATTGCCGCTGTGCTTCCAACCGATCGGTGACATCACGGGAGTTTATGATAATGCCGTTGATAGCCGGAAGATGAAAACAATTGACACCTTTTGTTTCTATCCAGCGCCATCCATTTGATTTGGAATGGAAGCGGAAAGGCTTTGTTTTGGCATCCTTTCCTAATAACACCTGTTCAAAATCATTAAAGATAAGAGAGACGTCTTCGGGGTGGATGAAGTCAAAGGCGCTTTTTCCTAAAAGATCCTGGGGTTCAAACCCTAACACTTGCCTGACACTGCCACTCACAAAGGAGTAAAGCCCATCTTTATCCATGATACAGACCATATCATTGCCTTCTTGCAATAAGGCCTCTAAGCGGTGCTGGTTTTCCTGCTCCTTTTGTTCTACCGTAACTTCTTTTGTGATGTCTCTGGCAATACAGTAAACCTTGCTTTCTTCCTTTATTAAGGAGGAAGACCAAGAGAAGTAAACCACAGCCCCATTTTTGTGGAGGTACCGATTCTTGAAATTCAAAGTAGAGGAATGCTGCACCACCTGTTTAGCATCTTCTGCCGTGCTAGCAACATCTTCTGGGTGGATGAACTTAGTACAGTGCTGGCCAATCATTTCTGAGGGGGTATACCCTAAAATGGATTGACAGGCTTGGTTGATATGCAGCAAATATCCATCTAAGGAAAAAGTACAGATAAGATCTGCCGTGGAGTCCAGCACCAATTGGAGTTCACGAACCGTGTTTTTTAATTCCTGCTGCTGTTTATCAATGTACTCCTGAGAATCTTTTTCAGCTCTTAAGTCACGTACATGCACACTCACAAACTGATCACCTTCAGAAGTGGAAAATGTTCTTGAGCCTAATTCAACCGGAATCTTCATGCCAGACTTGTGTACCAGATTCACCTCGCCCTTGAATTGCCCAAATTCCTTTCTAGCTTTTAAAGCGATGTCCCACCTGGCATCATTAGAATCAATGAAGCCTTTGCGTCCTTCTTTTAAAAGAAACTCTTTCGTTTGCCCCACCAACTGGCAAATGGCAGAATTGACAAACAGGAAAGTCCCATCTGGGTGCACCAGCAACATGGGTTCATGGCTGTGCTCCGCCAAAGCGTACATCAATTCAAAATTCACTTGTGAAGAGGTGGCGTCTGACAACTCTGCAACTGGGGAAGATCTAAAAGTATTGTTCATCTTGCATGCTCACTAAGCCACAATCCAACTGCTTAAAAGTGGACTTAACTTATATGGTAACCCTTCCTTTTTGAGTTAAGGGAGGGCTATTACAAAAGTACATTACATTTAGATAATTTCAATTAAGAAAGTGAACACTAAGCACAATAGATACTTTCACTATGAATAGTGACATAGATCAAGACGACTTAACTAGGCTAATACAAAATAAAACTATTTCACTTTACTCAATCACAATATCCGTTTATAGGTTGTTTTCTTTAACCTAACTAAAACAAAAGGGCCATCTAGTAGATGGCCCTTCTTGGTGCTTCAGAAATAAACAAACTAATCTATTTACCTAAATCGTATTTGCCGTTGAATTTCTCATAGAGGTACTGCTGCTTGTCGGTGAGGTTGAGTTTGCGGCCTTGGATGAATGCGTGGCTGATTTTGTTGGTACGCATGTCCAGGATATCTCCTTCAGAAACTACCAGGCTGGCATCTTTGCCTACTTCCACAGAACCTATTTGCTTGTCTACACCCAGAATTTTGGCGGTGTTCAGGGTAACGGAGGAAAGGGCTTGCTCTTTGGGCAACCCGAAGGCTACGGCCGTACCTGCGATAAACGGCAGGTTACGGGTGCCGTGCAAACTGGCGTCATAGTCCAGGCAGAACAGAACACCGGCTTGCTGCAACATACTTGGCATTTTGTACGGCAAGTACACATCATCGCCGGCGCGGGTAGGCAGCGCATGCACGCCTGAGTACACCACCGGAATGTTGTTCTCCTTCAGGAAATCGGCGACTACTAAGGCGTCGCCGCCGCCTACAATCACCATGTCCTTCACACCTGCTTTCTGCGCAAACCGCACGGATTCCACAATCTCCTTGCCGTAGTTGGTGTGGATGAACAGCTTCTTGGAACCATCAAACAAACCTCCCAAAGAAGCTAGTTTCAAGTTCTGGCGGTCATTTTTCTGGTCTTTGTACACCTTGGCCTCGGCCAGCAATGCCTCTAATTCCTGAAGGCTGGTTTGCCGGGCCTGGCGGCGCTGCACCATTACGGGAGTGTTGTCTCCGGCCTGCACCATGGCTGGCCAGCGCAGATGCACGCCCCCATCGGCTTTTACTAAGGCGTCTTCCCAGTTCCAGGCATCCAGCTGCACCACCGAGGAAGTACCGGAAATCATGCCGCCTACTGGGGTTACCTGCGACATCAGCACGCCGTTGGAACGCAAGGTTGGAGTAATGTCAGAATCCGTGTTGTAGGCCACCACGGCCCGCACGTTGGGGTTAAACAAACCCACCTCCTGCTGGTCCAGCGTAGCCCGTACCGACTCGATCTCGGTTAAGCCTAGTTGGCTGTTGGGCAGAATCATGCCCGGGTAAATGTGCTTGCCGCTTACTTTCACGGTCTCGTAAGACGTGCCGCCCGCGTTAAACCCAGAAGCCGGACCCGCATAGGTGATTTTACCGTCGGTGAAGGCCACCGTGGCTCCTTCTACTACCTGCCCGTTGCCCACGTGCAGGGTGCCTCCGGTAAGCACGGTAGGTTTAGATTGTTTGGCGGCCGGAACCGGAACCTGGGCCCAGGCGGCCGTGGTGCTCACGAACAAAGCCGCCGCAAGCAATAGACGATGTTGCATGTTTTTAGGGGTAAGGGATACCACAGATTTCTTTACAATTGACATAGCTGGGTCTCCTTATTTTTGGCTGTATTCAGATTCTTGGTAAGTTTCTTCTCCTTCGGTGGTCAGGTCTTCGCAGTGCAGCACTTGCGCACCTCCGCGACGTGCCGGGGCAGCCGTTTGGGTACGCTCTCCGCGCGCCTTGGCAGCCAACATCTTGTTGATGAGGCGCAGGCGCTCCTTTTCCTGCTCTACCTGCAAATTCTGGTCTTCCCCCAGGTCAAAGTAAGCAACACCGTCTACAAAAGTCTTCTCGGGGCGGGCATAGATAGACAGCGGGTGCTCGTTCCAGATTACCACATCAGCGTCTTTGCCGGCTTTCAGGCTACCCACTTTGTCATCTAAATGGAGAAGTTTGGCCGGGTTCAGGGTCACCATTTTCAGGGCATCTTCCTCAGAAACTCCGCCGTACTTCATGGTTTTGGCGGCTTCCTGATTCAGGCGGCGGGCCATCTCGGCATCGTCTGAGTTGATGGCCGTGGTCACGCCCACGTTGTGCATGATGGCGGCGTTGTACGGAATAGCGTCTTTCACCTCCATTTTGTAGGCCCACCAGTCAGAGAAGGTAGAAGCACCAATGTTGCGGGCCTTCATCTTATCGGCTACTTTGTATCCTTCCAAGATGTGGGTGAACGTATTCACTTTAAAGCCCATCTGGTCGGCCACTTTCATGAGCATGTTGATCTCAGACTGCACGTAAGAGTGGCAGGTAATAAAACGCTCGTCTTTAAGGATTTCGGAAAGGGTTTCCAGTTCCAGGTCGCGGCGTGGGGCTGGGGTTTTGGCTTTCTGAGCTTTAGAAAGTTTGTTGTAGCTGCCCCAGGCTTTCTGGTATTCTTTGGCGCGCTGGAACGCGTCTACCATCACCTGCTCCACGCCCATGCGGGTCTGCGGGAAACGCACATTGTACTGCGGAGAACGGTTAGACTGTTTAACGTTCTCGCCCAAAGCAAACTTGATGAACGGATCTGCGCCTTCAAACAACAGTTTCTCGGGAGCTTGTCCCCAACGCAGTTTGATGATCGCCGACTGTCCCCCGATGGGGTTGGCCGAGCCGTGCAGCAACTGGGAAGTAGTTACCCCACCGGCCAATTGGCGGTAAATGTTTACTTGTTCATGGTTCACCACATCGGCCATGCGTACTTCGGAAGTAACGGCTTGCGTTCCTTCGTTCACGCCATCTAAGGCAATATGCGAGTGTTCGTCAATGATGCCGGGTGTGACGTGTTTGCCGGTTCCGTCAATTATTCTGGCACCGTTGGCAGACAGGTTCTTGCCTACCTGCGCGATCTTGCCGTTCTTCAGCAACACATCGGCATTCTGCAGTTTGCCTTCCTTCTCGTTCGTCCAGACAGTGGCATTTTTGATCAGCACGGTCTCGGCTTTCGGTAACTCAGTTCTTCCGAAGGCCGCAAACGGGAATGTCAGTTTGCCCATGTCCAGGGCGTTATTGGAGCGGGAACGAGCGGTGTCGCGTTTGGCTTGCTGGGTAGCGGCTTCAGAAAGCAGCGCGGTCCATTTAACGGTCTGGGCATCGGGCAATTGGGCCTCGCCTTGGAAGCCTTTGCCGGTGTACCAACCGGTTAGCCTAATGCTTTCTTTTCCGTTTTTAGCGGGCTCAAACGCCATGGTCAGCATTTCGCCACTAAAAGAAAGAGAACCTTTTAGGGTATCCTGGGCGACTATTTTCAGTTCTGGCTTCTCGGGTGTTCCGCTGATGAGCATGCGACGCTCGGGCTGGCTACCCACCTTCAGGGTGTACACGCCGCGGAAATCAGCCGGAGTTTCACTGATGGTATAGCCCTGGCCTTGTACCCAGTTCTCCAAGAGAAGCGTAGTAGGGTCAAACAAGTTACCGGTGGCTACTACAAAGTTGGCTTGCATGCCTTCGCGCAGGCTGCCCACGTATTTGTCGGCTTTGAGTAATTTGGCGGGTGTGTACGTGAGGGCTTTCAAAGCTTCTTGATCAGGCAAACCGTACTGCGTGGCTTTGCGCACGTTAGGTAGGAACTTGCTTTTATCACGTAAATCAGCCGAGGTAAAGGCAATCACCACTCCTTCTTTCGCCAACAGCGCTGGGTTAGCAGGAGCCATTTCCCAGTGTTTCATTTCTTCAATCCCAACCCGGCGGGCATCGTACGGATCATCCACGTTGTAGGGGTCCGGGAAGTTCACGTTCAGGATATAGGCAGCGTTGGTGGCTTTAATCTGCGGCAACATCTGGTACTCATCGCCCTGACCTTTGAAGACGTATTGGTAGCCAAATTCATCGCCCACTTTATCGGCGCGCACGGCGTTGAGTTTGTTGCTTACTTCAAAAATCTGGGGAAGGCTATTTCCTTCGTTGAAAGCCTTGAGGGAGATGTTTTGCTCTTTGTCCTGGTTTTTGGCATTCCACTGGGCGTCTAGATAGGTCTGGCGCAACAAGGCGACCGAGCCCATGATAGAGCTTGGGTATTCCTGCGTGGAAGAACCTTTGTCCAGAGACAAAGCACTGGCGGCTTTGTCCAATAAAATAACCTGGTTTTCGCGCTTGTTGGCCAAAGTAACCAAAGAAGCAGTTCCGCGAGCAATACCGTCCTGGTGAATGGTTAACACCGCTCCAAATCCCAGTTTACGCAACTCCTCGGCGGCTTTGGCGTCTACCTTGAACAGCTCCACGGCATTGGTCTCAGGCCGGATGGCTTGGTTCCAGTTGAAAGCTCCTTCTTTCTTCGTATCGGCTTGGGGCGGGCTGTTGAAACTGAACGAACGAGGTGGAGGCGTGGGAACACCGTAGCTGGTGAACGGATCCACGAAACCCGGGTACACGGTTTTGCCTTTCAGGTCAGTGACCATGGCGCCCCGGGGCACGGCTACCTTGGGACCCACGGCCACTACTTTCCCGTCTTTGATGACCAGGGTAGCGTTCTCCAGTTTGGTTTGGTAATCCACGTAAATGGTGGCATTGGTGAACGCCCTTAACCCGGACCGTTCATCATACACGCCATTGCGGGGGAAGGTCTCCTGCGCCCGACTTTGCAGCGACATGGCCGCTACTACCAGCACGGAGAGAAATACTTTTTTCATGAGCAATTAATAAAGGTTTGTTTGTGAGATAGGTTGGTCTGCAAAATGGAAAAGTAGAAAAAAATTCTGCCTTAAAAAAACAGACCAAGTAGATAGTACCTTTTGGTGACGCTTTAACCAAAACGGCCTTAAAACACGATAGAATTGGCAAACAAAAAGCCCGGTTTTTAGGACCAGGCTTTTCTCAATTGAAAGTGCTTACCGGATTAACCTAAGAGCTAACTTTAGGACTCATAGGAGTATTTAAGGCATGGAGTGATCACTTTTGCAGCAACATTGGTTTTACTCCTTACCTCATTATCAATTTCTCCACTTTTTTGACTTTGTTAGTGAAGAACTTAGCTATGTAAAGTCCGGGTACTAATAGGATACTCCAACAAAAGAAAAGCCCTCTCCTGAGCAGGAGAGGGCTTTTCTTTTATGAGCTAAGAAGTTTACAGGTTATTTTCCTGACGGATAACACTGTGTTTCTTTCCGTAAACGAAGTAGATAATGATACCAATGGCCATCCAGCCCAATAAACGGTACCAGGTCTCGGCCGGAAGGCCGGCCATCATACCAAGGCACACCAAGATACCTAAGATGGGCACCAACGGTACCAACGGTGTTTTAAACGGACGCGGACGGTTTGGCTCTTTCACGCGCAAGTACCATACCCCGGCACACACAATCACGAAGGCCAGCAACGTACCGATTGATACCAGGTGACCCAGTTCATCAACCGAGAAAGCACCTGCTACCACCGCGCAGATAGAACCAGTCAAAATAGTACTTACGTGCGGCGTTCTGAATTTAGGGTGCAATCTACCAAAGATAGGAGGTAAAAGACCATCGTTTGCCATGGTGTAGAAGATACGCGGCTGCGACATCAACATTACCAGCATTACAGAAGAAAGACCCGCAATAGCCCCAATTTTGATCAAGTCACGCAGGAAGGTATATCCGGTTTTTTCAATACCAATGGCAATGGGCTCAGCCACGTTCAACTGGCTGTAGTGCACCATGGCCGTCAATATACCAGACACTAGAATATAGAGGATAGTACAGATAATCAAAGAACCTAAGATACCAATTGGCATGTCTTTCTGTGGGTTCTTGGCTTCCTGAGCAGTGGTGGAAACGGCGTCAAAACCGATGTAGGCAAAGAAGATTACCCCAGCAGCTCTGATTACCCCGCTCCATCCGTACTCACCAAAACCACCCTTGTTCTCAGGCAGGAAAGGAGTCCAGTTTTCAGCAGCTTCGGCAGGATGACCGAACAGGTAGTTAGCCCCGGCCAGAATAAACAAGATTACCACGCCTACTTTAATGATAACGGCAATGTTGTTGAACTTGGCAGATTCGCTCATCCCACGTACCAACAAAATGGTTACCAACGCGATAGCAACGGCCGCCACCAGGTTGAAGATACCAACTGCGTGCGGTAAAGTGGTAATGTCAATACCATCTTCAGCCAAAGAAGCGGATAATTGCTCGGTCACGCGTACCCAAGAACTTGTACCCGGTAACTGGATCAATTCTACGCCAGAAGCGTTGCTCCATTCCGGCGGAATATTTACGCCCAAGTCACGGAGGAAAGAAACCACATAGCCAGACCAACCTACGGCCACCGTAGCTGCCCCGAAGAGATATTCCAAAATCAAATCCCAACCAATGATCCAGGCTACAAACTCACCCAGAGTGGCGTAGCCGTAAGTGTAAGCAGAACCGGCAATCGGAATCATGGAAGCGAATTCGGCATAGCAAAGACCTGCGAACGCGCAGCCTAAACCGGCCAAGATAAAAGCCAACACAATGGCTGGGCCTGTGTACTGAGCCGCCGCACTCCCCGTCAATACGAAGATACCGGTACCAATAATGGCCCCTACCCCCAAAGCCACCAGATTGACCGGCCCCAGGGTTCGTTTCAGGTTGTGCGCCCCTTCACTAAAGGCGTCTGCGCTAAGTTTGTCAATTGACTTCCTAGCGAAAAGTTGGTTTGCCATAAAATGCGTAAAAGTTAGGGAATAGTTTGTTTGTAGTTCGTTTGTAAAAGGCTTGAAAGGGGCTAATATAAGTACTTTTCGCAAGAACTCATGCGGCTTGCACTTTTTAGGGTGGTTTTAAGAAAAGCCCTAGTCCTAAAAACAAGCGTCACGTTTAAAGGCTCTTTTCCTGAAAGCAGGCCCAGAACATCAACTTATTGGTATATAGGAGCCAATAGGAATAGTCCAGTTTGAGGAACGCACATTCTGATGAAAAACCTGCCTTAGCACGCCTTTGAGCTTCGTACTTTAATTCACCCTACCCTGTTTATGGAAGCCTTGTGAAAGAAGGGATTTCTGATCAACCCTAATTTGCAGGCTGATATCAAGAAAAAGGTCCCATAATTTAAAGTTTCCCCATCAGCAAAGTCCCTACATAGAAGCTTAAAATCGGAATACAACACTTAAACCAATTGAGAATCAACACGTAACATTTTGCCGCGTATTTACCCCTAGCGATCCTATTGCCTTTTTGTATCTTCGTCTGACAGATAGTTACTAGCGCAGCAAAGAATGGGGAAGATACGAGTACTACACACTGCAGACTGGCACCTGGGCCAGCGATTGGCCAACCAGGAACGTACCGAAGAACACCGCGCTTTTTTAACCTGGCTTTGCCAAACCATCTGTGATCAAAAGATTGACATGCTCCTCATTGCCGGCGATGTATTTGACACGGGGTTCCCTTCCAACACGGCCATGAAACTGTACTATGATTTCCTGCGCGAAGTCAAAGATACCTGCTGCCGTGAACTGGTGATCATTGGCGGAAACCACGACTCCGTTTCCACGCTTAACGCCCCAGCCGAACTCCTGCGTCATTTTAATGTACACGTGGTGGGCGGCGCTCCTGCCAATGCCCAGGACCAAGTGATTGTGCTCACCGATGACGAAAACACCCCTAAAGCGGTGGTGTGCGCCGTCCCGTTTCTCCGCGACAAAGATGTGCGCCTCTCAGTGCCCGGCGAAACCAGCGAAGAGCGGGAGGCCCGGCTTAAACAAGGAATCTGTGACCACTACAAACAACTGGTGCCACTTATTCAGGAATTCAAGCTGCAGGGCGTTCCGGTGCTGGCGACGGGCCATTTATTTGCCGCCGGGGGCAGTTCCTCAGACAGTGAAAAGGAAATCCACGTGGGGAACCTGGGCCAGATTTGCGGCGATCAATTCCCCAAAGAGTTTGACTATGTAGCCTTGGGCCACCTGCACCGGCCTCAGGTGGTGCATAAAATGGAGCACATCCGGTACAGCGGCTCCCCCATTCCCCTGAGCTTCTCAGAAATCACAGACCGAAAGCAAGTGGTAATTCTTGAATTTAAAGACGGGAAACTCAGCCAGATTGAGGAAGTGGAGATCCCCTGCTGGCGTAAGCTGGTGCGGTTCAAAGGAACCATTGACGAGGTGTTCCCCAAGATCATCGCCTTTGACAACGCCGACCGCCCTTACCCAGCCTGGGCCGAGGTGCAACTTCAATACGAACACAATCTGCAGGACCATACCAACCGGCTACACGAAGCCTTTGCGCTCCAACCTCAAGCCCAGCTCCTCATCCATCGGCCCTTGCGCACCATTGACACCCAGAGCCTGGATCAACAAGTGCAACCAGACCAAGACTTAGCCGACCTAAAACCCAAAGAGGTTTTCCTGAAGAAGTGCGAGGAAGCCCTGGAAGCCGATAGTTACCAAAGTCTTGTCTCCACCTTTGACGAGTTGCTGGAACTGATGCCCCAAATGCACGAAGAACCGCTGGAGGTCTCCGCCCCAGGGATGAAGATTCTTTAAAGATTACCGTCAAGTCAAGGTAATTATCTACAGCCCTTTATGCCTGTTTTCCAAAAAGCAGGCATAAAGGGCCGTGGCTTTTGACGGCTTTTCTGTTTTGCTCCAAGCGTATAGATAAGGAGGTCCTTTTTTTGAAACAAGAAATCTTAAAAAGCTCTCCCTAATTTATTCTACCGCCCCCTCCTCTCTCCCTTATAAAATCAATAAAAGGCTCCTTATAGAGGCACCCTATAAAGGAATAGCAATTATCAATTTGACAAATAAAAGCCAATCCGGGACCTTTAGGCTTATATTCTTGGGTGTTTTACCGGCAGGAGGTGGGCAAAGAGGCCCCTTTTGGCAAAACTTACTTAACTGTACCGCGTTAATATTATTTATCATCCTTAATCCCCAGTCATTCTATGGAAAAAGATCAAAATCAATCCAATGGTCAATCTGGAAACAACCATGCCGGAAACGGCCAGGAGAGACAAAACCTAACAACAAGGCAAGGGCATCCGGTTACTGACAACCAGAACATCAGGACAATTGGTAACCGTGGACCAGCTACGTTAGAGAACTACCACTTTATCGAGAAAATTAGTCATTTTGACCGTGAGCGCATCCCGGAACGTGTGGTACACGCCAGAGGAGCTGGGGCTCACGGAGTTTTTGAAGCATACGGCACCGTGGGTAATGAGCCCATCGCCAAATACACCCGGGCCAAGCTGTTCCAGCAAAAAGGAAAGCAGACACCGGTTTTTGTTCGTTTCTCAACCGTAGGCCACGGCGGGCACTCCCCAGAAACTTTGCGTGACCCTCGCGGATTCGCGGTGAAGTTTTATACCGAAGACGGTAACTGGGATCTGGTAGGCAACAACCTTAAGATTTTCTTCATCCGGGATGCTATGAAATTCCCAGACCTGATCCACTCCCAGAAGCCAGATCCGGTAACCAACATCCAGAGCGGAGAGCGCATCTTTGACTTTATCTCTAATACACCAGAATCAACCCACATGGCTACGTTCCTGTTTTCTCCATGGGGTATTCCGGCCAACTACCGCCAGATGCAGGGCTCAGGAGTGAACACCTACAAATGGGTGAACGCCGAGGGTCAGGCCGTGCTGGTGAAATACCACTGGGAACCTTTGCAAGGCATCCGTAACCTTACCCAAGCCGAAGCCGAAAGCATCCAGGCTAAAAACTTCAACCACGCTACCCAAGACCTTTTTGAGGCCATCAAAGAAGGAAACTTCCCTGAGTGGGAGCTTTGCGTGCAGATCATGAGCGACGATGACCATCCAGAATTGGACTTCGATCCGTTGGATGATACCAAACTTTGGCCAATGGACCAATTCCCATTCTTACCAGTAGGTAAAATGACCCTGAACCGCAACCCTGTTGACTATTTCAATGAGGTAGAGCAGTCTGCGTTTGGTACAGGGGTGTTGGTAGACGGCCTGGAATTCTCTGATGACAAAATGCTGCAGGGACGCACCTTCTCTTACTCAGATACCCAGCGGTACCGCGTAGGAGCCAACTACCTGCAATTGCCTATCAACGCGCCTAAGAATAAGGTGGTCACCAACCAAAGAGGTGGGCAGATGTCTTTCCACTCTGATTTTGGGGATGGGCAGAATCCACACATCAACTATGAGCCGTCTACCTTGAACAATGTGAAAGAAGCGCCTAAAGCAGGGAAAGACTACGAGCCACGGTACGAGGCCAACCTGGTACGCCAGAAAATTGACCGCACCAACGACTTCAAACAAGCCGGTGAAACCTACCGCAACTTTGAAGATTGGGAGCGCGATGACTTGATCTTTAACTTGGTGTCTACCCTGAGCACCTGCGACAAGCGCATTCAGGATAAAATGATTGAGCACTTTACCCTAGCCGATGAAGACTACGGCAGACGCGTAGCCGAAGGACTGCGGGCGGGTATCAAGGACCAATCAGACAAAGGACCTATTGGGGCAATTTCTCCAAAAGAAGGCGTGGAAGCAGCAAAAGAGAAATCGCATCCGGCAAACCCGTATTAATCTGTTTTTAATTCATTTTCTAAATCATACATCAGAAAAGCCACCTCCACTGGGGTGGCTTTTTTAGTTGTTTACCAAGAGAGGAGTTTCCTGGTTCACCAAAGCAGTTGTCCCCAATCCCTAAAGGTAAGCCATAACTTCTTGCTCCGGATTTCACCTTTTCTGCCAGTATTTATTTCCTTTGCAAGTAAGCCGAAGAACTTGCCTTAATACTTCTTCCTTTCCTTTGACTATGCAAAAAGATGACCTACTAGCCACCCAACAAAGAATTTCCCCTTTCATCCACCGTACCCCCATTCTGACATCTCGCCTGCTGAATGACATTGCCGGGGCAGACCTTTATTTCAAATGTGAAAACTTCCAGCGAATGGGAGCCTTCAAGATGCGGGGTGCCATGAACGCCGTACTACAACTCTCTGAAGACCAGAAGTCCCGCGGGGTAGTCACTCACTCCTCAGGCAACTTTGCCCAAGCCCTTACCCTAGCAGCGCAAAGCGTAGGCATAAAGGCGTACATTGTAATGCCAGAAAATGCGCCGGAGGTAAAGAAAGCTGCCGTCAGAGGCTACGGTGGTCAGATCGTGGAAAGCGCCTCCAATCCCATCGCCCGCGAAGAAGTAGCTGCGCAGGTTGAAAAAGAAACCGGTGCCTTCTTCATTCATCCGTCTAACGACCTGGCGGTTATTCTGGGGCAGGGAACGGCGGCCATGGAACTTTTGGAAGACCAACCTGATCTGGACTACATTTTCTCTCCAGTAGGCGGGGGCGGACTGATAGGTGGAACGGCACTTGCTGCCCATTTCTTCGGGCAGAACTGCAAGGTAATTGGGGGTGAGCCTTTTGAAGCCGATGACGCCTACCGTTCGCTTTTAAGCGGACAAATAGAGTCCAATGAAAGCACCAACACCCTCGCCGATGGCCTCAGAACGCAACTAGGCGACATCAATTTCCCTATCATCCAGAAATATGTAGACAAGATCATCCGGGTGGAGGAAGCAGAAATCACCAATGCCCTGCGCCTGATCTGGGAACGGATGAAAATTATTGTAGAGCCTTCCAGCGCGGTAGCCTTGGCCGCTTTGCTCAGGGAAAAAGAAGCCTATGCCGGGCAAAAAGTTGGGATCATTCTTTCTGGCGGAAACATTGATGTAACCAAGCTTCCTTTTTAAAGCTCTTTTAGGAAAAAAGCCTTAAAACGGGTACAGGAAGGCAAACCCAATGGGCTAGGTTTCCTGTAAGACAGCAGTTGAGGGTTAAGGCATTAACACAGCTTTTGGAAGAACCTTCAAAAGGAACATATCCTGAAGCCGTTCTTCCCGTATCTTTTATGTAAACCGCTTTAACTGTTCAACAAACTATAAGACAATGATAGAAACCAAAGGTTACGCTGCTTTTGACCCCAACTCCCCGCTGGCCCCCTTTAATTTTGAGCGCCGCGATGTTGGTCCGCATGACGTTTTAATAGAGATCCTTTTCTGTGGAGTGTGCCACTCAGACTTGCACACGGCCAAAGGCGAATGGGGCGGTGCCCTGTACCCGGTGGTTCCTGGGCACGAGATTGTGGGCCGCATTGTAAAAGTTGGGGACCATGTAAACCGGTTTGCCGTAGGCGAAATGGCGGGGGTAGGCTGTATGGTGGGTTCCTGCCAAAGCTGCTCCAGCTGTAACGACGGCCTGGAACAATACTGCGAGAAAGGGTTTATTGGCACGTACAACAGCCCAGAGCCAGGGTTAGACACACCCACTTACGGCGGGTATTCTAACCAAATTGTGGTTTCCGAGAACTTCGTGCTTAAAATCAGGGAAGATCAGGATCTGGCCCGGGTGGCGCCGCTTCTTTGCGCCGGTATCACTACTTTCTCTCCTTTACGCCATTGGAACGTAGGCCAAGGCCACAAAGTGGGCGTGGTAGGCTTAGGTGGTCTGGGCCACATGGCAGTAAAATTGGCTGCTTCTATGGGCGCTGAGGTGACTGTGCTAAGCACCTCCCTTTCCAAAGAAGCCGATGCCCAAGCTTTGGGAGCGCACAAGTTTGTAGTGACCAAAGACCAGGAAGCTTTAAGCCAGGTAGCCGGTTACTTTGACTTTATCATCAACACAGTGTCTGCCAAAGTGAGCTTGGACATGTACGCCAGCCTGCTTCGTAGAGACGGGACCATGATTTTGCTAGGCGTTCCACCAGAAGCTCCTGAACTGCACGCCGGAACGCTAATCTTCGGGCGCCGCAGAATAGCCGGTTCTCTGATTGGCGGCATCGCCGAAACCCAGGAAATGCTGGACTACTGCGCTGAGCACAACATTCTGTCAGACATAGAGGTCATCAACATCAACCAGATCAACACGGCTTATGACCGCATGTTGGCCGGTGACGTGAAATACCGCTTTGTCATTGACATGTCCAGCTTGGAAAGCACCAGCGCCTAGTTGAGGGCTAGTGTAAAATAAATACTTCTAAAACAGCAGAGCCGGCCTTGTAAAAGACCGGCTCTGCTGTTTTAGGACTGATTTCTAAAAATCAGCCCTGAAACATATTCTTACATAATCGACATTAGCTGAATGGAGTTGAATCCTTTGGGTGCCAAAATCACTTTGGAGTCATCACGGGAGATAGACGTTCTACCCGCAGAGCTTCCTCCCTTTGACACCGAGGTGTTAGTGTCTTTCTCTACATCATAAATCTTGAGGGTGGCATTGCCGGCATTAGAGAGGTAGAGCAGTTTATTGCTGGTATGAAAGAAAGACATACCAGTTACGTAATCTCCGGCCCCGTTCTTTTTCACCGCCTTTACCTGCTTAAAGTCATTGGTTTCATAAATGCGCATGATCTCATCGGCTTGGCCATAGCCCACCGCCAGAAAGTGATCATCGGTGCTGAGGGCTAGATCTGTTGGGGTGGCGTAGTTGGTGTTGAACACGTTGAGTGGTTCTCCGTTTTGGGCCGAGATAGCGTAAATACGGCTTGAAAACCAGGCGTAAAACCGATCTCCTTTGTTACTAAACACAATCTTGGAGTCTTTGGCGGCGTATCGCGGCTTACCTATTTTCTCCCAAGTATCGGTGTTGTAAATCCTGATCTCATTGTTCTGGAGCAAGGCCACCAACCGGTTCCCGGTCATGGCAATCTGGCGTACTTTGGCCGGTAAACCCGCAATGGTTTTCACCTCACTCAGGTCTTTTGCTTGCAAGATTTTGATGGATTTCTCTTCCCCACCAGTGACAATATACTTCCCATCTTTTGAGTAAGCGCAGGCCAGGGCTGTTCCTTCAAACACTTTTTTAAAACTCACCGGAAACGATTGCGCTGCATCCCAAAGGTACAACATGCCTTGGTTGCCCACCGAAACCAGGCGGTTTCCATCGGGGGAAAAAACCGCATCCTGAAACATCAGGTTCTCTTCATGCTTCAACAAAACCAAGGGTTTTAGTTTTGTTTGCCCAAAGGAAAAACCTGTATTTAAGCTTAAACAAACTGCTAAGAAAATACCTTTACTCCTTGTCATATATTTAATTTTATATTTAATAGCCAGCAAAGTACAAATATTAAGTCAAATAGTAATAAATAATACTTTATGTTTTTCAGTTGCAAATACAAACCCATGATTGTCACTCCTGTACATTCAACTAGGCCATACCTAAAACATCTCTACGTCAAAATAGAGAGGGGTTCAGCTACAAAGCTTGATACTCAAGTTAGTTTTTGATCTTGCCATTAGATTTGCCTTTTTCCAGTTTTGAGACCATCAGATAACTCAACCAACTGCGAATCAGCTGCATACTCCTAAAAGGGCAACTTTCAAAAGTTTAACATGGCGGCATAGACACCTCTCACGACCTCCGTCATGCGGGCAAAATCAAGCTTGTCAATGGTGTCTGACCTTTGGTGGTAATGCGGATTGCGGAGGAAGGAGGTGTCATTGATCATAACCGCCTGGTAGCCTTGCGCCCAGTAATTGCGATGGTCTGAGAGCGAGACACCGGGCAAGCCTGGAGGAGCGGCAATAGACTGGACATCTATGCGGGAATGCTCTTTCATGAACTGCTGCACCCGTTTCACCGTTTTCTCCTGCCCCATTTGACCAACTACTACTATAAAGTTGCCCGTGTTAGGGTACAGGTTCTTCAATGACTCATGGGGAAACTCCTGTGAGTTGGGCTTATCTGTGAAATACCCGATCATCTCCAGGCAGATCATCAGTTTCACGTCTACCTTATCCTTCTTCATAGACCGGGCGTGCACGGCGCTACCCATTTTCTCGGTGGCAAAGTAGGGCGGCTCCTCAAAGTTGAACGCAACAAAGTCAATCCGGTGCTTTACGCCTGGCTTCTCCTCGTGTACCACCCGGGCCAACTCCAGCAAACCAGCTACGGCGCTCCCATTGTCATCTGCTCCCGGGGTGTCTCCGCAGACGTCATAGTGAGCACCCACAATGACCCGCTCCCCTTCCTCTGGGCCATACGACAGAATGAGGTTGTTGAAGCCTTGGTGCAACGCCTGCTTGCTTACCCGCCCGCTTAGTTTACAGAACTGCGCCTCAATGTAAGCTTCCGCCTTTTTCAACGACTCAGGATAGCCAATGCTGCGGGGCGGGTTCAGAGTGGTGAGGTATTGCACATCGGCGTAGAGGCGGTCACGTTGGATAGGCATAGCATGCAGGCATTGGTTTCTGCTTTGTACTGCTACAACCAAGTGAAGTTGCTTAAGCTTGTTAGAATTAATACGGTTTCTAAATGACTTAATACAGAATTTCAATTGGTTAATACAGTATCTGATTTGGAGGATGGCTTGGCCGCAAACCTACCCCCAGGCTCCCCGTACCTGTGGCAGTTAACAGCAAACCACACCATGAAAAAAGCCATCCTTTTGTTCTCGTTCGGGCTATTGCAGCTAGGTGCTCTGGCGCAGGATTCACCAAGTTCAGAACCAGAATTTGAAACAGACCGCCCTACCCGCACCCAAGCCTCCAGCACGGTTCCCAAGGGATATTACCAACTAGAAACCGGCTTCCAATACCAGAAGAAGAGACAAGAAGGAGTTGAAAACAAACAGTGGCTTTACCCACAGGCTTTAATACGCTTAGGAGTTCTCAAAGCTGCTGAATTCCGACTGGAAGCCACTTACCGGCGCGAGGATTTCCGAAACGGAGATGCTCTTTTACTGCAGAACAAAGGGTTGAGCACCGTAAGGGTAGGAACGAAAATGAACGTGGTAGAAGCCCAGGGGGCCATACCAGAAGTATCTGTTCTGGCCATGCTGGAATTGCCTATAGGGCAGGATACCTTTGAACCCAGGAAAGTTGCCCCCGAAGCCATGCTGCTGTTCACCAACAAACTCACAGACAAATTAAAACTTCAGTACAATGCGGGTTTCAGGCGCGAGATGGAAGAAGGAGGCATGGAGAACCAACTCCAGTACTCGGCCACGCTCAGCCGAAAAATAAACGAGAACCTCACCGTTTCTGCGGAGTTTTTTGGAGAGAAGCCCAAAGGCAGCCCCGCCGAAAACCAGATTGATGCCGACATTCAATACTTGATTTTGCCTTACCTGCAACTTGATGGGATTGTTGGCATCGGGGTTTCCTCACAGGCTCCGGAAATGTTTTTGGGCGGCGGCATAAGTTTTCGTTTGCCCCGCTAAGTCTATTCCTTTTTCACCGCAACCTTCCTAGTCAGGCTAGTAGAAATCAGAAAATGAGTAGGATTTTTGGTCCGTTATCATGAAAAAAGGCCAAAAACAGGAACAAGAAATTGGTTTAAAGCCCCTGTTAATAGCTCAAAAGAGCGAAAAATAGGCGGCTTCTCACAACCTGCCTATTTTTCGCTCTTTTGAGTAACTGAACTTTTGACCTAATCAATGTTTGGCTTTTAAAGTAATAAGCACAACTGCCGCCACTAAAAGAACCGCTGCGATGATGGTCTGGCTTGTGACAACCTCATGCGCAAAGGCCCAACCCAGAAGGACCGCTATCACCGGATTCACATAGGCATAAGTGGAGACTTGTGAGGGAGGCGCTACCCGGGTAAGCCAACTGTAGGCAGAAAAGGCAATAAGCGAACCGAACACTACCAGATACCCCAAGGCTAACCAAGACTGAAGACTTGCCGAAGCCCAATCGGCGGTTTGCCACTCACCGGAGGCAGTTCCTGCTAACAGAAGCAAGGCTCCACCACACAGCATCTGCATACCGGTGGTTAAGATGGGAGAAGAAGGTAAGGTGGCTCTGGAAGAATACAAGGAACCCCAGGCCCAAGCCCCAGCCGAGAGGAACACGATGACGCTTCCCATCAGGTCAACGCCTCCTTCCAACTTCCAGGGGCTTACCAGCACCACCATTCCAATGGCGCCTAACAAGAGCCCAAGGAGCACGCCTTTTGAAGGTGCTTTTTTCCCTTTGCCTAACCACTGCAAGATGACCACCCATAAAGGCTCTGTAGTAACCAGCAAGGCAGCCACTCCGGAGGCTACCCTTTGTTCGGCCCAGACCACGGCTCCGTTTCCGATCAAAAGCAGAAATCCGCCGATGATGGCCGTATTTCGCCAGTGCACCGGAGAGGGAGCGGCTGCCCCGCGCCACCTAGCCCAGGTAAAAAGGATAGCACCGGCAAACAGGAAACGTAGGCCCGCCATCAAGAACGGAGGAAGGGTTTCTATGGCAAAGGCGATGGCCAGGTAGGTAGAACCCCATATAATGTAAATCGCGGCAAAGGCCGCGATTTTAAGCCATCCGGTAGCCGGAGCCCCGGAAGTAGAAGAAACGTTCATGGGTTGTTAATCAGCGTCTGCGTGCAAAACCAGCAAAGGCAGTTTGGTTTGGTAGGTTAATTTTTCTGAAAGGCTCATGCCAAAAAGGTCTTTGAAAAAACTGCGGCGCTTTTTAAGGATGGCTAGCATGTTGCTGTGGGTACGGCTAAGGTAATCTTTAAGGCCGGTGTCTTTTTCGGGGTGCTCTATTTCCTGGAATCCTATAGGCAAACCGCCAAACTCATTCCGCAGGGTACTTATCAATTCCTGCGCATGACGGTCTCCGCCAGACTTTGCTTTGGAAGTTACGTGCACCACTTCCACCTCGGCCTGAAACAACGAGGCCAGGCCTACTACTTCCCGTAGAGCCCGTACATCTTCGGGTTGGTAGTCTGAGGCATACACAATGCGGTGAATCTCTGGATAGGTGGCTTTGGCTGGAATTGCCAGTACCGGGCATTTCACCTGAGAGATTACACTTTCAGTGTTGCTGCCAATCAGGATCTCTTCCAAAGTATTGCCGCCGCCCGTAGTACCCAGCACCACAAAATCATACCCTTCTTCCTGCACCAACCGCTCTACGGCATCGGCTAAAAAGGCTTCCTGCACTTTTACATCAGAGGAGAAAACACACCCACCGGCATTGGCAAACATGTTTTGAAGGTGCAGCGACAAACTGTGGAGTTTATCAGAAGACACGCGACGTTGCTCATCCAACACCTGACTGGCCATCAAAGCCGATTCGGTGGTGTCCATCATGGGCAAATGCAGAACGTGAAGCAGGGTAAGGGACGCCTGGGTGCGTTGGGCTATATGGGCAGCATACTCGGCTGCTTTGTTAGAAGTCTTGGAGAAGTCAACGGGGCAAAGAATCTTTTTCATAGGATCGTATGTCTGGTTCACAGCGCTGGCAAAGTAGACCTGTGCTTCCTTACAAAACGTGAATATAGCGTTTTGGTTATACTTTCCTTTTCAAGCGTGGGCTACTTCTGCTGCAGTTCTACGAGCCAAGTCTCGGCGTCCTGCATAGAATCAAAGATGTTCAGGGGCACTTGGCTTTCTTCTGCCATAGCCATGGCCAGCTGGTTGATGGCATTGTTAAGTTGGTGCACCTCGGCCAATTGGGAAATGCCGGCCTCTACCGTTAGTTTCTGGGCATCAATGTGCATCCGGCGCACGGAAGGAGAATACTCCTCTAATTCTCTTATATCGGTCAGGATGGAAAACCCTGGTTTTACCAGTGCCATGGCTTCCTTGAGGTGTAGCATGTAAAACGGAACCTCCTCTGGGGTGTTCCAGCATCCTTTTACCTTCAGATAAATGATATTCCTGGCTTGGTCTACTTTTAACCGGTAGAAAGGATTATGTGCGATTTTGATCATAGCAGCGTCAGACATTTCTGCAGATGCACTACTATCTGGGCGGGGGATACCGGAGAGTGGCAAGTGACTTATTAAATATTAAATAATTTTGTTTTTATAAAGTTATAAACTGTTTTGAAATTCTCAAATGTAAACATCAAATTTTATAATTTTTCAGTATTTAACGCTTTCACTTCGGCCCAGGTCCACCTCTTTTTAGGAGTGATATTTGAAAATGCATTCTGCAAATATTGAGTTACGGTTTGTAGAAACGAGTCCTTTTCTATAGAAGAAGAGTAAAACTCCCTCTCCTGCGGATTGCCGTACCGTTGGGCTTTACTCAACTTACCCGCCTGCAAGCGCAGCAAAGGCCCTGTATCGGTTACACCATCAGCTACCCAAGTCAAGCCCGATTTCTCCATTAAGGTAAGTTCTTTGGCCAATGGCCTAAGATCTGGCCGGGGCAACGTTGGCCTACTTTCCAGGTCTACCCAGGTAGTGTACTTACACTCAAGTTCATACTTGTTCTGGGCATAACAAGAAACCACTATGTCATAGCCTCCTGTAGGGCTAAACAAGGCGTAATAATGAACGGGAACAGGGGTCTCCACTACTACCAAACCCAAGGCATCGTTTAGGACTATTTCTGATTCCTTCCCATAGATTTGATGATACCCTTGCAAAATCTGATTAAACTCTGGCTCCCAGACCTGTTGAAATAATGCAGGATTCAGGAGTACTTTTTCAAAAGCACCCAGAAAATAGTGGAATTTCGGGATAGAGGCGATTACCTCGTTTTCCTCCAGGTCTTCTGCCCCAAAGGGAGGGTAAAACCGGGCTTTTTCCTCCGCATTGATCCAACACACCAGTTTCAGGGCTTCTTTCGCAAAAGGAGCCTCTAAATCCAGCTCACGGAAGTCGCCAATGATGGCCATTTGCCGAAGGGTTTCTTCGTGCTGCAATGCCAAGTCAGGATGCAACAAGGCCCAAATTCCTACCAAAGCATCAATGTCAAAGTGGTTGGCGGTTACGTAATGATAGTTCTCCAATTGGGGATATCCTTGCTTAAGCGCCTGGAGCACCATACCGGCACTGGTATCTTCCCGCAATCCTGGCGGCGTTGGCGCTTCTCGCCAGTGCGAAAGCACCAAGCCATTAGGGTGGAAACTATCAACTACTACGGCAGGCTGCTTTTTGACTTGGGGAAAAGGGAGATACGTGTACGGGTTCATGCTACGGGATACTTACCTTAAGGGCGAGAGCCGGAAACCCAGGCTCACGCTTGAAGGTGTTGAGGGAAAGTTGATTTGAAGGCTATTTGGCAAAATAAGGTTTGAAACGCAAATACACGCCTCACCTTCTCTTGCCTCGCCGGTTCGTGATTTTGTCTAAGCGCTTGTTTTTCACCCACTGCAAATACTTTTGTAATCCCTCAGAGGCACGCAAAGCCGGAATGGAGTTATACAGCACCGCCAATTCTTTGTTATTGTAGGTAAGGTGCACCGTGCTATGGCAAGGCTGGCACAACGGGGCCGTAGGTCCATGGCGGCCTCCCTCCTCCCGCGGGATCAAGTGGTGCAACGTGGTGAACCCAACCTCTCGCTCACAAAGGGCGCACACCGGGTCTGCGCTCTCTTCCTTTTTCCTGATTCTTTTTGCCATGTTCCTTTTTACTTCCTTCTTTGTTACCTTCATAGGGTGGCCCCTTCAAAAAGGAGACAAACCTCTGACGTTGTGCCGCGTAAAGCTTTTGATCCCAGCAAACGGATGCCTTTCATTTATGTCACTATCCCCTACTGCCTCCACCCAAACTACTGGCCCAGCCCTAAGCGAAAAATGGTTGCTCTTTATCTTGGCGGCCATCCAGTTTACGCACATCATGGACTTTGTGATCATGATGCCCTTAGGGCCACAATTGATGCGCGTTTTCAACATCAGTCCGCGGGAGTTTGGCTTCCTGGTATCGGCGTATACGTTTAGTGCGGCCATCTCTGGGTTACTGAGTGCCTTCTTCATTGACCGCTTCGATCGGAAAAACGCTTTAATGGGCTTGTACCTGGGGTTCACGCTGGGTACGTTTGCCTGTGCCCTGGCCCCTACCTTCTCGTTCCTCCTGATCGCCCGTATTCTGGCAGGGGCTTTTGGCGGCGTGCTAGGGGCGTTGGTGCTGGCTATAATTGGCGATTCCATTCCCGAGGAACGTCGGGGAGCCGCAACCGGTAAGGTGATGGCAGCGTTTTCGGTGGCGTCTATTGGAGGAATACCCGTGGGATTGTACCTTGCCAGCCACGCCAGTTGGCACGCGCCCTTTTACCTCCTCACAGGCTTGAGCGTACTGGTTTTGCTTTTGACCTGGCGAATGCTCCCTCCCATGCGCCAGCACCTTTTGCAGCATGTTCCCCAGCATCCGGCCAAGGTGCTGGTCACCATTTTCAGCCAGTCTAATTGTTTATGGGCTTTTACCTTGATGGTGACGCTCTCCCTGGCGGGTTTCACCGTGGTGCCTTTCCTAAGCCCCTACATGGTAGCCAACGTGGGGTTTGAAGAGGCGGAACTGAGTTATATTTACCTTTTTGGGGGGTTGGCCACCGTGGTGACTTCCCAGATGGCCGGACGGCTTTCGGACCGGTTTGGGAAAAAGAGGGTGTTTCAAATTGCAGCCTTGGTTTCCGTGATTCCCATCTTAGTGGTAACCCATTTGGCAAGGGTACCCCATTGGCAAGCGTTTGTAGTGACCACCTTCTTCTTTATCTTTTTCGGGGCGAGGTTTGTGCCCGCCATGTCTTTGATCACCTCCAGCGTGGAACCGCGGCTGCGCGGATCTTTCATGAGTGTGAACTCATCGGTGCAACAGCTTGCCTCTGGCTTAGCCGCTTTCCTTTCCGGTTTGGTGATTACCAATGCTCCGGGTTCTCAGGAACTGCTGCATTTCGGGACAGTAGGAATTATCGCCACTGTCTTCACCATTGTTTCCATGGGCGTTGTGATGAAGCTGAGGCAGGTGAGCTAAAAGGTAGTTCTGAGTCCTAAATTCTTAGTTTAGAGATAAACCGCAGAATCTAAAATATTAAAAGCCGATTAGCGCTTGTTTTCAGAAAACAGGCGCTAATCGGCTTTTTAATTAGTATATAGTGTCTCCTCTACAGGGTTATACTTGTTCTGGCTGCAGTAGGAAACCATCTTTCATGGTCAGTTTACGATCAGCCATATCTGCCAGAACGGGGTTGTGGGTGACCAACACAAAGGTTTGGCCAAGCTCCTCCCTAAGTTTAAAGAAGATCTGGTGCAGTTCCTCGGCGTTCTTGGAATCCAGGTTTCCGCTGGGCTCATCAGCGAAGATAAGCTTGGGGGAATTGATAAGGGCTCGGGCAACGGCAGTACGCTGCTGCTCTCCCCCACTCATCTCAGAGGGTTTATGGTCCATCCGATGGTCCAGGTTCAACATTTGTAAAAGCTCCTTGGCCCGGGTTTCCACTTCTTTCTCCGGCCGGTCGGCCAGAAAACCCGGGAGGCAGACATTCTCCAGGGCGGTGAACTCAGGAAGCAGGTTGTGGAACTGGAAGATGAAACCGATGTTCCGGTTTCGGAACCGGGCTACTTCCTTGTTGCTCATTCCTGAGATTTTCTGACCGTGCAGGAAGACATCGCCGGCATCAGGAGCGTCCAGGGTACCTAGCAAGTGCAGCAAAGTGCTCTTTCCCGCCCCAGAGGCGCCCACAATGGAAACAACTTCGGCTTCGCCGATGGTCAGGTCAATCCCTTTCAGGACCGGAAGCTTTCCGTAAGATTTAAACAGCCCTCGGGCTTCCAACAAAATCGGTTTCTCTATACTCATGCACTACAAAACAATAAGGAAGGGACGGCAATTGCAACCCAAGCGCCAAATTAGCCCTCTGGGTCTCAACGCAGGTTTGGCAGAATGGGTTCTTTTTAGAGGAGTCCTGAGTTCTGAGTCTTGAGTCCTGAGTCCTGAGTTAACCAGTTTGATGCGATTTAGGCCTGATTTCAGGAAAATAACCGAAAAGTTGCTTACTGGTTCATGTTGGTCAATGCCAATGCTTGCTGTCGGTTTGTGTTTGTACGTCCTACTGGTACCTTTTCTTTAAATATTTTGGCTCCTTTCAAAAACCAGTTTTCTAATGAGTACCAACTGCAAACTCGCGTCAGGGTTCAAGAAGGCTTTTCTATTCAAATTCTCTTACAGGACCCAAGACTCAGGACTCAGAACTTCCCGCAATGCGGTGCTTGCTTTGAAAAGTAACCCGTATACCTTACTTTCGTGCACCTAATAACATCAACCTAACCTCATGAATATACACGAGTACCAGGCGAAAGACATTCTGAAACGCTACGGCGTTCGCGTTCAGGAAGGCATCGTGGCAGAGACCCCCGAAGAGGCGGTAGCCGCTGCTAAGCGTTTAACCGAGGAAACCGGCACTGGCTGGCACGTAATCAAAGCCCAGATTCATGCGGGCGGTCGCGGTAAAGGCGGCGGGGTGAAATTGGCCAAAAACCTGGAGCAGGTGAAAGATATTGCGGGCCAGATCATTGGCATGCAATTGGTAACGCACCAAACCGGACCAGAAGGCAAAAAAGTAAACAAAGTGCTGGTGGCGCAGGATGTATACTATCCGGGTGACTCTGAGCCTAAAGAATATTATGTTTCTATCTTATTAGATAGAGCCAAAGGTCAAAACGTGATCATGGCGTCTACTGAAGGCGGTATGGACATTGAAGAAGTAGCGGAGCATACGCCAGAGAAAATCTTCAAAGAGTGGATTGACCCAGCGGTTGGTCTTCGTCCGTTCCAGGCCAATAAGATTGCGTTTGCCTTCGGTTTGCAAGGTGAGGCGTTCAAAGAATTTACAAAGTTCTTGACCAGCTTGTACAACGCTTATCTGGATACCGACGCTTCTATGTTTGAGATCAACCCAGTGTTGAAGACTTCAGACAACAAGATTCTGGCCGTTGACGGTAAAGTAGACCTGGACGATAACGCCCTGTTCCGTCACAAAGACCTGGCTGACCTGCGCGACCTAGCCGAGGAAGATCCTTTGGAAGTAGAAGCAAGCAAGAGCAACCTGAACTATGTGAAGCTGGACGGTAACGTTGGCTGTATGGTGAACGGTGCTGGTCTGGCCATGGCCACCATGGACATCATCAAGCTTTCTGGCGGGGAGCCGGCTAACTTCCTGGACGTAGGAGGTGGAGCGAACGCGCAAACCGTAGAAGCTGGTTTCCGTCTGATTTTGCAAGACCCGAACGTAAAAGCCATCCTGATCAACATCTTCGGGGGTATTGTGCGTTGCGACCGTGTTGCTAACGGTGTGGTAGAAGCCTACAAAAACATTGGCACTATCAACGTTCCAATCATTGTGCGTCTGCAGGGAACCAACGCCGAAGAAGGCGCCCGTATCATTGACGAGTCTGGTCTGAAAGTATACTCTGCCGTAGCCTTGAAAGAAGCTGCTCAGAAAGTAAAAGACGTGTTAGCTACTGTGTAAGCCTACCTTCTATACAAAAACAAGAAAGCCTTTCTGGAAACAGGAAGGCTTTCTTGTTTTTTGGGCTATTTTATGAAAAACAGGCCTGAAATAGAATGCGTTGCCTTACAACCCGATAATGTATTTAGGATAATCCTCCAACTACTGGCACGAAGTATAGAAGCTGAACTAGAAACAGAAGGGAAATTTTACTATTTTACTCACGCTTTCCATCAAAATTAAACTTACCTAAGCAGCGACTTCCAAGAAGATTTCATGCCCCTCACTGAAGACCAGATTACCCAGTTGGCCCCAGACGCGGCTTCCGTGAAGGCGGGGCAACAGTTAGCTACCAACAGCAAGTGGGTTACCAAAGCTATCCATGAAAAAGCCATGTGGGGCGATTGCCAGGGCAGCGGCAAAAACCCGTACCGTACGGTAGTAGACCTGCAGAATATTGCCTTCAAGTGCTCCTGCCCCAGCCGAAAATTCCCCTGCAAACACGGGTTAGGACTTTTGTACCTGCATGCCCGCACCCCATCGGTGTTTGAGGCAGTGCAAGACATGGCGGCAGATGTGCAGGAATGGCTCTCCAAACGGGCCGGGAAAGCGGAGGCCAAAGATGTAAAAGAAACGGTAGCAACTCCTAAAAAGCCTGATGCTAGGGCCCAGGAGAAGCGGTCAGAAGAAAGGGAAAAGAAAGTAGCTGCCGGCCTGGAAGAACTACGCGTTTGGCTCAAGGACTTAGTGCGGAACGGAATCCATCAGGTACCCTCGGTTTCCCACTCCTTCCATCGTACCATCACGGCCCGGATGGTAGATGCCCAGGCACCTGCTATCGCAAACTCCTTGAACAGGTTGTCCCGGCTTTCCTTTCACCAGGAAGGCTGGCAGAAACCGTTTCTCCGGAAGTTGTCTTCTCTGTACCTGCTCACTGAGGCTTTTAAAAACAGCGAGAGCGTCTCTCCCCTGCTTCAGACGGAAGTAAGAACTTTGATTGGTTGGAATACGGCCAAAGAACAGTTGCTTCAACAGGAGGGTTTGTTAGATACCTGGCTGGTACTAAGCCGCGAACTGGAAGAAGAAGACAGGCTTACCACAGAACGCATTTGGCTGTTTGGTTTGAAGAGTCAACGTTTTGGGTTGTTACTAAATTTCTATCCATTGGGGCAAATGCCTCAGTTTTCCTTGGTAGTAGGTTCTGCCATTTTCGCTGAAGTGGTCTATTACCCTGCAGTTTTTCCGTTGCGGGCGCTTCTCAAAAACCAGCATGGAATTGGGGCATCTGAAGTTCCTATCGCAGAACCCAATTTCACAGTAGTATTGCAGAAAGTAGCCGGGGCACTTTCCACTCAACCCTTTCTGGAACAAATTCCCTTTTTGGTAGCGCAAGTTCGGGTGGTGCATCAAAAAGGTGCATGGTATCTGGTAGACAAAGAGAACCTCAGCTTGCGGCTGCTTAATCCGGAGGTGGACGGCTGGCGGACCTTGGCCACCACCGGCGCCGATTCCTTTACCGCTTTCCTGGTGTATGAACCGCAAGGAGTTACCCTACATGCCTACTGGATCTCCCAACATTTTTACTCCCTGGCCTGAACATGCAAGACCTTTTAAAGACAGCCATGCTGGGAACAAACCAATACGTTCCCGCTGCCCTGCCTCCTTTGGCGCAGGAGATGGCACAGGCCATTGCCGCTACCGCCGAAGACAAAGAAGATGCTTTTCTTAAACTCTCCTTTGGGTACTTTTTGGCCGAAGAAGCCGGAAAACAGCTTCCTGAACTAACCCTTCAACATGACGCACCGCCTGCCGAAACAGTAGAAATAATCTCCCCGGAGGCAAATGCCCTTTTGCGGCAGTTTATTCTGCACAAAGAAGAACTTCTGCTGGACTACTTCCTATTCAAATGCCAAGGGGCACAGCATATAGTACGCCCCGAGTTGTTGCCTGAGATCCTGTCTATGGCGGTAGAGAAAAAAGCTGTGAGAGAGGCCCTTCTGCAGATGAGCGGAAACCGCGGACAATGGTTAGTCCAGATGAACCCCGCCTGGCAAATTCTGCACGCTCCTGAGGAAGAAAACCTTTGGGAAACCGGCAGTTGGGAGCAGCGGAAAACCTTCTTCCGTAGACTTCGGTCCGAAGCTCCGGAGGACGCCTTGGCGCTCCTGCAAGCCAACCTACAAGAAGAAGGCGCTAACGCCCGGGCCGAACTGCTGGCCTTGCTTCTACCCAACCTGTCCTTGGCAGATGAGCCGTTTCTGGAAACCCAGCTCTCAGATAAAAGTCAGAAAGTACGACAGGAAGTGTACAAGCTTCTGCTTCAATTGCCTAGCTCCAGGGTAAACCAGTTGGTGCAAGCCTATTTGAAAGAAGCGGTGCGATTGAAAGAGGAACGAGTGATGCTGTTAGCGAAGAAGAAAGTTTTCGTTATAAATGCAGACGTTTCTCCTTCTGATGAACTGTTTGCAGCAGGGTTTGAGAAAACCAGCAGCCAAAAAAACGTAGATGATGCCGATTATTGGGTTGCTCAGGCTTTGGAGATTGTTCCGCCAACTTTCTGGCAGGAAACTTACGGCCTCAACCTTCCAGAGGTCGTTCAGCTTTGGGGCAACCACGCTAGCAAGCACCTGTTCCTTCCGGCCTTGGCCCAAAATGCCTTGCGGTTTCAAAATACAGAATTGGCTCATGCTTTATTAGCCGGCAAAGAAGTCAGGAGCATAGACCTGCTTACGATCCTTCCTTTGCCCGAACGCTTTTCCTATGCATCCAGACTAGCCGAAGGACAATCTGGCTTTTACCTGCGGACCTTACTGGCAGAGGAGTACACCATTATTCCAAAAGAGATCAATCAGCAGTTGCTCAGACATCTAGTCAAGAACCCTTACACCATCACGCAGCAACTGTATCACCGGTGGGCCCTTCAGATGAACCCAGACATGTTGCCTGTGCTGCAGGAGTACATCAACAAAGAATCAGAAGAGTACCAGATGCGTTTTTTCCGGAACGTCTGCACAGAGATGACCCGCATGCTGCACACCAAAGAACAAATAAACGCCTTGCTTTAAACTTTATGCAAAACGTCATACGCCAACACGCGGAACATCAGTTCGCGGAAGAACTGGAAGAACTTAAAAAACAAGACCGCCAACAGGTACCGCCCAATTGGCAACTTTCACCACAGGCCGTAGTCGCGTACCTGATGGGCGATACCCTTCCCAACGGTTTCCAAGTGACTCCCAAGTACATCGGGAACCGCCGGTTGATGGAGATTGCCGTGGCTACTCTCACCACAGACCGGGCTTTACTTCTGTACGGATTGCCCGGCACCGCCAAATCGTGGGTTTCGGAACATCTGGCCGCTGCCATCTCGGGGAACTCTACCTTGTTGGTGCAAGGCACGGCTGGCACCGGAGAAGAAGCCATCCGGTACGGCTGGAACTACGCGCGCCTTCTCTCTACCGGCCCTACACCCGAGGCCCTGGTGGAAACCCCTATGATGCGCGCCATGAAGACCGGAAAGATTGCCCGGGTAGAGGAGTTAACCCGCATTGGCTCAGACGTGCAGGATTCTTTGATCACCATTCTGTCAGAGAAATCACTGCCCGTTCCCGAACTGAACACTGAAGTGCAGGCTATTACCGGTTTCAATGTGATTGCCACCGCTAACAACCGTGACAAAGGGGTAAATGAGCTTTCCAGCGCCTTGAAACGCCGCTTCAATACCGTGATTCTGCCGGTGCCGGACTCCATGGAAGAAGAAGTGGAGATTGTGCAGCAACGCGTAAAATCCTTCAGTCAGCACATGGCATTGCCCGTGGAGAAACCCATCACCGAAGAAATCCGCCGCATTGTTACCATTTTCCGGGAACTCAGGAGTGGAGTGTCTGTGGACGGAAAAACCAAGCTGAAATCACCCTCCGGCACCCTCAGCACCGCCGAGGCTATCTCGGTAATGAACAGCGGTCTTTCCCTCTCTCACCACTTCGGCGATGGCAGCCTGAAAGCCCACGACCTGGCTTCCGGAGTGTTAGGCGCGGTAGTAAAAGACCCGGTGCAGGATAAGATTGTGTGGCAAGAGTACCTGGAAGCCGTGGTGAAACAGCGGGAAGGCTGGAAAGACCTTTACCGTTCCTGCCGGGACATGATGTAAGCCGCGCACCTCTGCAAACCTGTTTCTGGCCTGTTTTTTCAAAACTGGCTTCAAACCAGTTGGGGCACTTAAGTTACCTTGGTGCTTCAGCGGTTCATATTCTTTCTTTACAACCATACTTCACACCCTCTCATTATGGCGGTTCATGTTTTAGGGATACGGCACCATGGCCCAGGTTCGGCGCGGCACGTGCGGCATGCGCTGGAACAACTGCGCCCCGACATCATCCTGATTGAAGGTCCTCCAGAAGGAGAAGAATTAGTCAGGTGGGCCACGCACGCAGAGATGGCCCCGCCTGTAGCCATGCTGGTGTACCGTCCAGATTCTCCGCAACACGCCGTTTTCTATCCGTTCGCGGAGTTTTCCCCGGAATGGCAGGCCATTTTGTACGGTCTGGAACACAGACTGCCCATTCGGTTCATTGATTTGCCGCTCACACATAAGTTTGCCCTTCAGCAGGAAGCAGAGGAAAAGGATACTGCCGACATTTCGCAGGAAATCCATCATAACCCGCTGCAATACCTGGCGAACATTGCCGGATACGAGGACGCCGAACTATGGTGGGAGCAACAGGTAGAACTCAGCCAGAACTCCGTTTCCACCTTTGAGGCCATCGCCGAGGCCATGCAGGTGCTGCGCGAAACCCATCCTGATTTTAAAAACTCATTGGAACCGCTTCGGGAAGCCTTCATGCGAAGAGGCATCAGGACGGCCCAAAAGGAAATGTACGCCCAGATAGCCGTGGTCTGTGGGGCTTGGCACGTTCCTGCGTTGCAACAAGTAATTTCGCAGAAAGCAGATGACGAGTTGCTGCGCAAATTGCCCAAAACCAAAGTAGAAACCACCTGGATTCCCTGGACCTACAGCCGACTCTCCTTTGAGAGCGGTTACGGGGCAGGCATCAACTCCCCGGGTTGGTACAAGCACCTGTGGCACCATCCCGAGGATGACGGCACGCAGTGGCTGATCCATGTGGCCCGGGTTTTCCGGGAAAACCAGATAGAGATTTCCTCGGCCCACGTGATTGAAACCCTGCGGCTGGTCCATTCACTGGCTGGCCTGAGAGGGCAGCACAAAGCGGGGCTGCTGGAGTTCAACGAAGCGGTGCGCACCGTCATGTGCATGGGCGATGACATCCAATTGCAGCTCATCTGGAAAGAACTCATTGTAGGGCACCACATCGGGAACATTCCTGCGGAGTCGCCCCAAGTGCCCTTGCAGCGGGATCTGGAAGCCTGGCAGAAAAAACTTAGGCTCAAGCCTCAGGAACTACCCAAGGTACAGGCCCTGGATCTGCGGGATGAAATTGGCTTGCTCAGAAGCATTCTGCTACACCGCTTGCTGGTGCTGGAGATTCCGTGGGGCGAGAAACGTGATGTATCAGGCAAGGGCACGTTCAAAGAAGAGTGGGAATTACACTGGAGACCAGAACTCCACATTCAGCTACTGGAGAAAGCCGCTTGGGGAAATACCTTGGAGGAAGCCGCCAACGCTTACCTAGCTCATTTGTCGACGCAGGCCAGGCAATTACCCCAAGTAACGGAGCTTCTGGAGCACGCAATTCCGGCGGAGTTGACTGCGGGAGTGGCCGCCTTGATGAAAAGATTAGATGTACTGGCCGCCAATACCTCAGACGTACAGGAACTCATACAGGCCTTCCTGCCTCTGGTACAGGTAAAACGCTACGGAAACGTGCGCAACACAGACGCGGGTACGGTACAACTAATCATGGATTCTCTCATGGCTCGTATTTGCGCCGGGCTCCCTGCTGCCTGTTCCAACATCAATGAAGACACAGGAACAACGCTTGCCGGCTGGACACTCCGGTTAGACCAGGCGGTATTGCTGCTGGAAGAAGAAGCCTATCACGCCCAATGGTACGAAGCCCTGGAACAGGTCTTGACCACGCACCAGGTAAATGCGCTCATTAGCGGTACCTGCTGCAAGTTGCTGCAAAGCGCCGGCGTGTTTGATGCTGAAACCACCGCAACGGCCTTCAGCAACGCCTTGTCACGTGGCAATGCTCCTACTTACGCTTCTTCTTGGATTGAAGGCTTCCTAAAGAACAGTGCCACTACCCTGCTACTGGACGACAGAATCTGGAGCATTATCGACGATTGGCTTACAGACCTTTCCCCCGAGACATTTCAGGAGCTGGTTCCTATTCTAAGGAGAACCTTCGCTGATTATACCGGGGCAGAAAAACGCAAACTGGCCAGCAAGGCAAAGTCTGGGGGCAGCGTATCCATGGTTTCTTCTCAGGATATTGAAATAGATCAGGAACGTGCCCGCAAAGTATTGCCGGTATTTTATAGCCTATTAGGCCTTACGCATGCATAATGGAACACACTGACGCAGAAAAGCTGAAACGCTGGCGATTGGTTTTGGGCAGCGAAACCAAAGATGAACTGCCCATGCCATTGAGCCAGTTGGAAACCGGCATTGACAAAACACTGGAAGCCTTGTACCAGAACGGCCCCAGAAAAGGCGGCTTGGGTGCCTCTTCGCCTAACGTAGCCCGCTGGCTTGGAGACATTCGGGAGTATTTTCCCAATACGGTGGTGCAGGTACTACAGCAGGATGCTTTGAAACGGCTCAACCTTACCTCCATGTTGCTGGAGCCCGAGATGCTGGAGACCGTGGTACCAGATGTGCACCTGGTAGCCAACCTCATGAGCCTGAGCAGCGTGATTCCGGCCAAAACCAAAGACACGGCCCGGCAAGTGGTCAGAAAAGTAGTGGATGACCTTCTCAAAAAATTGGCGGCTCCTACACAGCAGGCGATCACCGGAAGCCTTAGCAGGTCTGTCAAAAGCCGGAGGCCGCGCCATAATGAGATTGACTGGCCCGCCACTATTCAGAAAAATCTGAAGCATTACCAGCCCCAGTACCAGACCATCATCCCGGAAGTACGCATTGGGTACGGTCGCAAACGTCGGGCTCTGAAAGATGTGGTGCTCTGCATTGACCAAAGCGGCTCCATGGGGTCTTCGGTGGTGTATTCCGGCATCTTCGGTGCGGTGATGGCTTCCATCCCAGCAGTACAAACCAAAATGGTGGTGTTTGACACCGCCGTGGCTGATCTTACAGATGAGTTGCAAGACCCGGTGGAACTGCTGTTTGGCGTGCAATTAGGCGGCGGCACCGACATCCACGCGGCGCTCATCTATTGCCAGCAGATCATCACCCGACCCACTGACACTGTGCTAGTGCTCATCACGGATTTATATGAGGGCGGGAACGAAGCAGAGATGAAGAAAACCGCCGCCCGCCTGGTAGAAGCCGGCGTGCAAGTGATCACGTTGCTAGCCCTCAATGATGACGGCGCTCCCTCCTATGATCACCGCAACGCTGAATTTTTCGCTTCCATCGGGATACCGGTATTTGCCTGCACCCCAGACCTCTTCCCAGACTTGATGGCCCATGCGCTGAGCAAACAGGATATTGGCCAGTGGGCAGCCACGCAGTCCATTAAAGTGACATGATGATTCACGCTGTTCGCCTAACCTGTACCTACAATCTGGCAGCATAAATCAAAAACGGGAGCTCCTGAACAGGGCTCCCGTTTTTGATTTATTTTAGCGGAAACAGGCTTAAAACCCATTTAGTCAAGCACGTTCAGTTTCACGTCTATGTTGCCTTTGGTACCCACTGAGTAAGGGCACACCTCATGCGCCTGGGCTACCAACTCTTCGGCTTTGGCGCGGTCTACGCCATCTACTTTCACATCTAGCTGTACAGACAAGCCGTAGCGTCCATCCTCAAATTGATCTAAGCCCACTTGTGCGGTTACAGTAGAGTTTTCATCTAGCTTGATCTGCTGCTTGCTAGCTACCAACTGGAGCGCACTCTGGAAACAAGCCGAATATCCTGCCGCAAACAATTGCTCGGGGTTCGTGGCTCCGCCTTTGCCGCCCAAGCCTTCAGGCAAACGCACGGGCATGTCAATGATTCCGTCTGTTGATTTAACCTGACCATTACGGCCTCCGGTGGCAGTTACTTCTGCCGTGTACAATCTTTTCATAGTTTCTCTCTTTGGTGATGAACTGTGGTATTCTCTGTAAACTATTTTAAACCAAAAATGTTAGCCCCACCCTCGTTTCTCTTCTGATTTTGAGCGCTTTCTCAGAAACCCGGCAAAAAACGCCGGGGAGCACTTTCATTCTAAGCAGGCATTTCCTACATTTGCCCTCGCATTACCGGGCCGCGTAGTACAACGGATAGTATTGGAGTTTCCGAAGCTCTCGATCCAGGTTCGATTCCTGGCGCGGCCACAAAAGCAGAAAGCCCTCTTAACTTTTTAGTTAAGAGGGCTTTCTGCTTTCCTACCTTTCAATAACCACCTTGGTTTTCAAACCTCAACAAAGTTTCTGGTGGCAAATACTTTATTGGCGTGCTATTCTTCTCTTGGAATTATTTTTTTTAAACTAAGGTTAGTTGATCTCATTCCAATTCGGTAGTTTAGATAATTGCAAAAAACCAGCATCTGCCTGACATACAGCCACAACCCTCTTTTAAGCATCTCACATCTGCATTTAAAAATCAATTATTCATTTCATACTTAAACCTTATTCAAAACCAATTCTCTTTATGAAAAAAATTAAGTACATGGCTTCGGCCCTCGCCTTAACCCTTATTTTCCTTTCGGGATGTGAAAACGGAATAGAAAACTCTGTTGAGCCCACTTCCCTTCAAAAAACAAATCAGCTTTCGGCTACAACTTCAGAAAGGCTGGCCAGCTTGCGGGCGTCACTACCTGCGGGTATTGAGGCAAAGCTCAAAAGAAGCTCAGCCATTCTATTAGACACAGATCCTCAGTACCGCAATTTGGTTCTTGGGGCAATGAAGGCCATTCAGCCCACCCCTTGTGATGCCAACACCCCCTCAAACCTTTGGCTAAACCAGCAACTGGCAGACTGGAACAATGAAGTCATCGGGTATGTGCTTGACTTCGCCATGCTGGATCTTCCCACTTATGATGCCTTGGTTTTTGAGAACAGCTCCGCAAACCAATACTTCGGCGCCAACGGAGAATACAGTCAACAACTGACTAAAGCATTTAAAGACCTTCAGCGGTTCTGGAACATTCAGTCTGAGGACATTGTGCTGGCTGCCATGCACGGCAATATGCTGCTTGACCAAGCCAAGATCACCAGAACCTACGAAGTTGCCTTCGGTATAGACCACGCTACTGCCACCCTCCTGGCTGAAATTGTAGCAACGTTGGCTGATGAGGTCCCTCAATACAGAGACGGAAACCATCCCATCTTCACCTTCAATGCTTTTGCGCAAAGAAGTTTTGTTTTGTCTCCAATAGGCGTGATTCCTGACAAGATTATCATGGGTGATGGGATTCTGGACGCTTTTGCCGGGATTGGGTACAGCGATGTAGCTCCGCAGGCCATATTAGCGCATGAGTTTGGGCACCAAATTCAATATGATTTAGGGATTATCGCCGGTGGTGTCAGAACCCCTGAGTCAACCCGCAGAACCGAACTGATGGCCGATGCCTACGCTGCCTATTACCTCTCCCATGCCAGAGGAGCCGCCATGCAGTGGAAAAGGGTTCAACAGTTCCTGCAAGTATTCTTCAACATAGGAGATTGCTCTTTCACCAGCACCGGGCACCATGGCACCCCTACTCAAAGATTGGCTGCTGCAGAATGGGCCTACAATCTTGCCAACACTGCCCAGAAGCAAGGCCATATCTTAACTAGTCAGGAATTTGCCCGATTGTTTGATGCCCAGCTTCCGCAACTTGTTCTAAAATAGGAGATTCAAAATCTTTATGCTTCTCAGGAAAGGGTGAATGTTTGTTCACCCTTTTTCTTTTATCTGAATAGGATGCTTTATGGTTAGTATTCGCTAAAGCCCCCAAAAACATACATGAGAATATCAGGTTGGGAGGGGCTCTCTTATTATAGATGGCACGCTTTTACCTGAGTTTGGTTTGTGATACTCTTTTTCTATATATTGAAATGATTTAACCTTTAAGCACCTCCTGATTGGGGCATTGTTCTTTTCTTTAGTTGCGCCCTTAAGGTAAAACATAGTAACATCTAATTTGCTATAGAATTCACTTGCCCCTTTAGAGGACTTAAGCCATGGGCAAGCTACATGCTTGTTTCAACATCTAAGCAACGGCGGATCTTGTAAAGCCGTAGCAGGATATTGTTTTCAATTTAGTTCTGATAACATAAGTAGTTTCTGAATCGCTTGGTGTAGCTAGAATTTGGAAAAGGATTTTCAAACTACGCTAAAAGATAAATTAAAACTTGAAGTGCTTCCTAAAGCAGCATTTCTACAGACAAAAATATTTCATTAGAATAATTAATACCACTTAACAAACGACAAACAATGAACGACAACCACGAAGCCTTAAATACCCTCAAGGAATTAATTGGCGAACTAGAGTTTGAACCAGAAAGTCCGCTGGACTCAATGGATGCAATCCGTATCTTTTCCAAGGCCAAAGAAACATTACAGGAGTTAGACGCTACCGGAGATTCTAAAGTAAAGGGCCAGGTAAAAAAAACGGTAAAAGAGTTAGACAAAGCAGAAAACCTTGTTAAAATGAGCACCACGTTGGTGGGAGGAAGAATTGCCTACACAGCTCTTACCGAATTTGTCAAAAAGATGAATGGTTCTGCCTCTTAACTCCCCCAATACATTGTAAATGGAATTAAAAGAATCCTCCCTTCAACGGCTAAAGGACTTGTACCAAGAACTTGAGGTTTGCCAAGACGAAGGGTTAGTAGCGTATACTTATTCATTAACGGCGGTAAGCGAAGCAAGAGATCTGATCAATTACTTCCTTGAAAACCCTGCGGAGTACGGACATACCTACCACCGCATCAAATACTTCATTAAAATTTTGGATCTCGCCCAAACTCAGATTGAAAGGGGTGGCGTACAGGAAGGACTTTGGTTCGGGAAATCAGTGATCTCTTTCTTTTTGGAGGGCACCTCTCCCGTTTCACCTCAAGAATCCAAACTTTAGCCAATCCTTGTCATTAGGGACAATCGAAACTAAAGTCCAGCCTCTCTATTTAGTTGTCGCCTTTTAAACCAACGCCTCGCCTCCATTGCGGGGTGTTGGTTTTTTAATATCAGGTATAGGACTAGACGGTAGGACCCAAAAATAATCTGCTTCATTACAGATTTACAGTTTCTGACTTGCATGCCATACATCATCAGCAACCATTTCATCTACAAGCCAAGTACTGATGCTTAAATAAGGGGTAAATTACTAAAGGGCTCCTAATAGAATACAAGTGAATCGACAAAACCTCTAGGTTCAAGGACTTGACTTGCTGGAAGGGTACCAAGGCACTGCCGCGCCACAACATGAAGCTAAGATATATAGCAAACCTTAAATGTTGACAACTTTGTTAGCAATCACTAGTTATCCACTTTTTGATTACCCCCACTTCAAAGCGAATCACCTAATCTATTTAGCAAAACACTGCTTTAGGAGAAGTCTCCTCTTTGTAGGTTCACAACAACATTCGCTCTTACATAATCACTTCTTTGTTCGGGCTTCTTTTCTAGAAAGCAGGCCAAAAGCCACAACGCCCTACTTACGGAAAGCATTTAGCAAATAGGGGCTTAAAGCTCAATTGCCTTGGACTGGCAAGTCGGGCATTTCCATAAATCAGCCAACCCTCTTAAGTGTAAGATAACTTCTTAAGGTCCTAAACGGAAGTTGTAATCTCTACCTACTTCTTTGCTCTGTCACTATCTTTCTCCATTCTGCACAATATGATAATTCCGACCGAATGGTGCTAGATCAGAACCCTAGAAGTGCGTTTGGTTAAGCTTGTTTTTCTTTGATCTTTCACGTCATACAACTGTAAAACCTTGCTTATCAGATTAGAATGAAATTAAAATGGCATTAAAATTTAAGACAAAGCTCCTTTAAGCCACCTTTTGATTGTACCCCCATTGGGCAAAAATGAATAAAGCATGTCTTGTGAATGAGAATCAGAGAAGGGTGTTTTCTAATGCCAAACATTTCACCGAGTCCATCGAACTGAATCCCAACTAAGAAGTAGTCCTTCTACAAAGCCGTTGAAATGACTTTTTTGTTTCACAAGATTATATGGAAGACATTGTACTTTTCAATATCTTGTCATCCTAATAGAGTGATTCTCCTATTCCCCTGAAAGAAGAAATCATTTTATTATCATTCATTTAATACTAAACATCCGCAAATGCCTGTTGTTTTTGCTTTTTTATTGTAACTTAATGAGAAATTATGGTAAGCTAAGCAGTACCAAGTTTCTATTATTTTCGTAAAATAGCAGAGAAACAGGCTTTTGTCCTGACTTTATAATAAAAGCTTAATTAAAGAATATCTATATCATGGAACTTCGGGAAGAGACTATTCAGAAATTACAGACCATTTTAGAGGAGCTGGAAGTAAACATCTCTGACTCCCCAGAGTCAGCGCCGGCAATTCTGGCGTCCCTTCAGGAAATAGAGGAAATCATGCAGGACCTTTCAGAGAAGGTTGCAAAAGACTCTCCGGGCCAGCAACGTATTTCGTTCTTGTCTAAGATGCTGGACATGGCCAAAGAGGAGATTGCCGCAGGCGGTGTTCAAGATGGCCTTTGGTTTGGCAAATCGGTGATTACCTTCCTGCTAAATGGCACCTCGGCTGGGGCAGTACCTGTTGAAACCGAAGAGTACGAATAACTTCCCTCACAAGAAGGGAGCTTCTCCTTTAAAAGTAAACACCGCTTGTTTAAAGCCCATCTAAACAAATCTGAGGTATAAACACCTGAGTGGCGCTTTAGAAGAAGTGTAAAAAGGCAGGCGTTTACCCCAGAAGAAAATCAGGCCCATGAGATGGGTGATTTAGAATGACCTTACCAGTAACATGAATACAAGATGGGTAATGATTGCCAGTGCTTTGGTGCTGGCCATGGCAGGGTTGGGCCTTACCTTTCTTCCCGAGGAAGTGGTCCAAGCCATGGGGTTACCCCTAACGGATAGTATTCGTGTTGTTTTCCAATTGTTGGGGGCCTTGTATTTTTCCTTCGGCATGCTGAACTGGATGGCCAAAGGAAGCCTCATTGGGGGTATCTACAACCGCCCTATTGCCTTAGCCAACTTCAGCCATTTCTTTATTGCCGGTCTTGCCTTGGGTAAAGAGTTCTCCCGCTCGGCCAACCTTTCTCCCCTCCTTCTGGCTCTAACGGTTGGGTATTGTGTGTTTGCCCTTCTCTTTGGGATTATTCTTTTCCGGCACCCCTTACCCGATAAAACAGCTTAAAAAATCCATCATTACAGAACCCATTTCCCCTATAAAAGGACTGCCATTCCTCAGAAAGAAGTCTTTCTACTGGCTGTAATAAAACTTTGTTGGTGCTGACTAATAGGCCAACTGGGTGATGCCCCTATGGAGGCTAGAAACCCTGCTTTCTAATATTGGTTTATCTAAAACAAAGAACTTCCTATGAACGTCTTGACTCTGAACTACACCGATACTGTTAAGATTGAAGTTGACAACTCCTTCACCGGCCTGGAGACCATCAAATGCAACGGCGAAATTGTCTCTGAAAAGAAATCTCTATTGGGGGAAAACCACCGGTTTGAGCGGGAAGAAAACGGGGAGGTGGTGCAGTACGAAGTACGCATCAGCATCAAGCACCTCACCCGGGTAGGAATAGACATCTACCGAAACAACAAAGTTTTGCTCCTAAGCTAAAGCAAATGCGTCATGAAGAATAATTGGCGATATGAGATTTCCGAAAGCCGTTTAGAAGGTAGTTTCCTCAAACCTTCCCGAAACGTTTCTAGAGACATATATTTCTTCTTGCCCAGCTAGTTAATGGCGAGTTCAGCCGGAAAACTCAAGGTGCTTTTCAGGAATAAACGGGCTTCATTTAACCACCAGGTGGGCAAAGGCTTTATAAATTCCTGCTGATTGAAGAGGAGGCTACTTCTTTTTGAACATAGTTGCCTTAAAAAGGTATATGGTTTATCTGTATTATTTTTTACCTTTAATCAAGTGCTTCTTATCTAACTCGTTACAATTATGGCCAAAGGAAAGACACCCACCAAAGAGAATTCAAAAAAGGCACCTGCTAAAACTCTGAAAGAAAAACGGGCTGAAAAGCAGCAGAAACGGGATTCTAAAAGAGATTAACCTGTATTACACGTATTCTTGCTTAGCCTCTGGCTTGGCTGCCTTAGGAGATTGCTTTTAAGGCAGCCAAGCCAGAGGTTTTCACTTTCAGGCTTACCGCTAACTTTTACTTTATGCCGCATCCGCAAGCTACCTCCCAAGAGCCGAACCAAATTTCAACTAATAGTAGCTCCTTGGTAATGCCCAAGCTATCGGTAAGGGAATTAGAGGAGAAAGACATTGAGGCGCTGGCTCATTACTGGTTGGAGGCTGACGCGGCCTACCTGCAGGGAATGGGGGTTGATTTGGCCAAACTTCCTACCCGGGCAGAATGGGAAGAAATGCTGATGCGCCAGATACAAACCCCTCTTAACCAGAAGCAATCCTATTGCCTTATCTGGCAAGTCGATGGGCAACTAGTAGGGCACTCCAATGCAAACAAAATTATCTTTGGTCAGGAAGCCTTTATGCATTTGCATCTCTGGAAACCCGACAACCGGAAAATGGGGCTAGGCACTGCCTTCGTGACCCTAACCCTTCCCTACTTCTTCCAAAACCTACAGGTCAAGAAACTTTATTGCGAGCCCTACGCCCTAAACCCCGCTCCGCACAAGACCTTGGAGAAAGCAGGTTTCCGGTTCGTGAAAGAATATACCACCACCCCAGGTTGGATTAACTTTGAACAGCCCGTAAAGCTGTGGGAGATGCCAATAGAGCGTTTTCAGGCTTTACAAGGGCAACCTGGGCTTTAAACCACCCATAAAATCATGGACACTAAAGAAGCTTATAATACCTGGGCTTCCCAGTATGACACCAACCAAAACAGAACCAGAGACCTGGAAGCACAGGCCCTACGTAACACACTAGCCTCACTTACCCTTGAGAATTGCTTAGAGATAGGGTGCGGAACGGGCAAGAACACCGTTTTTCTGGCAGAAAAAGCCCAGAAGGTTACCGCTGTTGACTTTTCTGAAGAGATGCTAAACAAGGCACGAGAAAAGGTAAACGGGGGCCATGTGCAGTTCTTACAAGCCGATATCACAAAGAAGTGGGACTTCGAGACGGAGCTTTTTGATCTGGTCACGTTTAGTCTGGTGCTAGAGCATATCCAGCATTTAGATCACATCTTCCGTGAAGTCAACAACAGCTTGGCACCGGGTGGGTATGCTTATGTAGGAGAACTCCATCCGTTCAAACAATACACTGGCACCAAAGCCCGGTTCGACACCCCTGCAGGTAGACATGAGGCGGAATGCTTTATCCATTCTATTTCAGAATTTACCCAAACCGCAAAAAGGCATGGGCTGGCCTTAGTAGACGTGAATGAGTACTTTGATAACAACGACCCTGCCTCTATCCCCAGGATCCTCACTATTCTTTTCCAGAAAAGGTAAACCTCAGCACACATCCCGAGTAAGGACCTTTTCTGCAAACAAAAGGCTTTGAGCCACGTTTGAATAAATCGGGGCTTAAAAGACTATTCCTGCTCTCCTAAAAGTTAATTCCAAGTGTCGTTTTTCAGTAGGGAAGCGCAGGTAAACTTTTTTGACAAATTTTCTGCCTAAGAATCAGGATGCAACAACAAAGAAGCCTCTAAGACATAGTCAAAGCTTAATATTTTACGTAAACATTTAGGTGAATGTATTTTTAAACAAGCCTAACCATGAACTTTACATCTACCAGAATTGAGGATATTCTGTTTGACGCCGCCCGCAAAGGAGATGTGGTGACGATACAGGAAATGATTGCCGAAGGCGCTGACATCAACATCCAGAACGGCCGGGGGTTCACCCCTTTGATTCTGGCTTCCTACGAGGGACATTACGAGGCTACGAAAGCTCTGCTTGATGCCGGGGCAGATGTAAACATGCAAGACATGAGCGGCAACACCGCTTTGATGGGTCTTTGCTTTAAAGGCTACGCCGATATAGCCGAACTCCTTATCTCGCGCGGGGCAGACCTAAATATTCAAAACTACAGCGGCGGAACCGCCTTGATGTTCGCGACCATGTTTGGCCGCCATGAACTGGTGAGACTAGTGGCTGAACACGGCGCTGACCAGTCCATCCGGGATAGCCGCGGACTTACCGCCGTAGAAATGGCCGATAAGATTGGCAACGAAGAAGCGTTGAAAGTACTCAGCCACGGGTAATTACCACATTCGCCGCTCCTCACTTTCTATCAGAAAGGGGTAAACCGCTTATCTTCTTAGAAAAAGAGTGCTCCCGGGCAGATGTTAGGTTGTCTTTAAGATAAACTTCTCTACACCTGCTCGGGAGCACTCTTTTTGAGTTAAGCTTAGAAAACCTATACCACCGCTTTGTCTGGATGAAATACCTTCTATCAGCATCTTTAAATGCCGTTCATCTAAGCCATAAAACAATTCGGATGTTTTATGGCTATTTTTTCAGAAACACCCCAAAACACCCGATCTGCTTTTCCATCAATTTCTGTAAAACCCTCCAAAACCAGCCTCTTCAATAAACATCTTGTTCTCCACAATAACTATTACCTGTTGAGGGTGGGAGTTTATTCTGGTTGTCAAATGGAACTTTATGACTTTGTAAAAAACGCCTAAGCTACTTTGCTACCGAGTGCCTCTAGATGGTAAGTAAATCTGGAAGCCCAACCCCAAGGACAACCCGGTGGTACCTGAGTCTACGTCTATGTTGGCATGGCTCCGGACCAAGTTTAGGGTTCCCTCTAGGGATACGTTGGTAGCCACAAAGTGCGCGTAACCAGCACGAACCCCGTACACTGTAGAAAAGAACCGGTCACCTTCGACATCTTCCAGGTTACTTCCGGCAAAACCAACAAGGGCCTCGCCAAACCAACGGTGCGTGGGGGCAGCGCCCTCCGGAAAGTAATACCTCACAAAAGGCGTAAGTCCATAACTAAAAAACTCCCCGCCGTCAAAGATTTCCAGGCCAAGTTGCACCTGCGTTCCAATAACCGCGTTGTCGCTAATGAAATATCCAGCTCTGGGTTGTACGGAAAAAGTAAAAGTTTCTGACTTAAAATTATGGCCAATTGAACCCAGGTCTGCTCCAATCATCCAATTTCCTTGTCTCACTGCCGTACTTTGAACGGGTGCCGTGGTTTGCGGAGGGGTGATGGTCTGGGCCATAGAACTTAAAGCTACAGCCATCACCAAAAAGAAAGTGAGTAATGATTTTTTCATGATTTTAAGATTTAATTAAACTATATATTAATTTATAACGTGTTCATTTTCAATAGGTCTAATAAAAAACAGTGTTTATTGGCCATATTTGTCATAAAACACAAATTGTAGGATTTAAATAGTGAATCATTAGAACAGGAATGGCAATACGCATTTAACTAAGGATAAAAGCGACCTTAGTGGTGACGGGATGATTACTGCAATTGTCTGGCTAAGCCAAGTTTGCTTTTAACCTTATTAAGAGGAAGGGAAATGTAAAAGCTTTTAAATTGAGCGATGTGACTTGGCCCTGTATAAAGAACAAAATCTCTATAACTGCACCTAAACGAACAGAAACTTCACAACCCTCCTGCCCTATCAATCAAAAGAGATCGCAGGTAATTTTGATGAGACAAAAGCGGGCTATACTTTTAAGACAACAGGAAAGAGAGTACATCCCAATGAATGCTCTTCAGCTTTACGTGGAAGGTTAGATGACGGTCTTGTGGGTTATGGTCTCCCTGATGGGAATGTTTTCCTGCTTTTTACCTAGAATAAGCCGGTTATCAGAGTTGTAGGTAAAGTAGTTCCAACCCCAATTCACCAACACACCCAACTTATTCCGGAAGCCAACAATGGAGATCAGGTGTATGAACATCCAGATAAGCCAGGCAATGAAGCCCTGCGACTTGAGGTCCTTGCCAAACAGCTTCAGGTCGGCAACGGCCTTGTTTTTACCGATGGTAGCCATAGAGCCTTGGTCTTTGTACACAAAGGGCTCTAACGGCTGATTATAAAATAACCGGACCAGGTTCTTGCCTAACAGTTCTCCTTGCTGCAAGGCAGGCTGGGCCAGCATAGGATGTCCTTGCGGGTTCTCAGGGGTTACCATGGCGGCTATATCCCCAATGGCGAATACATTATCATAGCCTACCACCCGGTTGTAAACGTCCACCTGCAGCCGGTTACCCTTCAGGAGGCTTTCCGCCTTGAGCCCATTCACGGGATTTCCGGTAACGCCCGCCGCCCAGATAAGAGTACGGGTGATCAAAGTTTCGCCATTGTCCAAAGTGACGGTGTACCCGTCATAGGATTTCACCCTTCTGTTTAGCCAGACCTTCACTCCCATCTCTTCCAGAAACTGCTGCGATTTCAAAGAGGCTTCTTTAGACATGCCTTTCAACAATTCGCCCCCACTTTGGATAAGGTGAATGTCCATAGATTTGAAATCCAACTCAGGGTAGTCTTTGGGAAACACGTGTTTGCGCAATTCGCTTAGGGCGCCGGCCAACTCCACGCCCGTAGGTCCGCCGCCCACAATCACGTAATCCATGAGGCTGTTCAGCTGTTCATCGTCATCTAGCTGCAGGGAGCTTTCAAAGTTGTCCAGGATGGTGTTCCGGAGATTGATGGCATCCTCCACGCTTTTCATCGCGATGGCGTTCTCCTCCATGAGCTTATCCCCGAAATAGTTGGTGGTAGCCCCGGTGGCAATGACCAGGTAATCATAGCGGATCAGCCCGATGCTGGTTTCCACCAATTGCTGCTGGGTGTCTACGCGCTGCACCTCGGCCAACCTAAAGAAGAAGTTCTTCTGATTGGCAAAAACCTTCCGGAACGGGTGAATAATGGAGTTAGCCTCAATAGCCGCGGTAGCAACCTGGTACATAAGGGGCTGAAAAGTGTGGTAGTTCTGCTTGTCAATGAGGATCACCTGCGCATCAGCGTTTCTCAGGGATTTCACCAGTTCCAGTCCGGCAAACCCGCCGCCAATAATAACGATCTTGGGCTTACCGGTACTCGCGATTCTTGCGTAATTTGCCATGATTCTCTTTCAAGCGTATCTACTCCAAACCTAGTTAAAACAAGGCACTCTTCCCCAGATTTCTGCTGGTTTAACGCTTTTTTAGGGTTTGGGTCCATTTACGTGGGAAGCCAGTGCTGTTCTGGGTATATACAGAAAGTAAATGGCTAGGTTTTAAGAAGCCAATAAAAAGCCCTGTTGGTAGCCCTTCTGAAAAGGCCACCAACAGGGCGGGAATGGAGCAGCATTTAGCATGCGCTTCTTGCCGGTTATTTCTTTAGCTTGTTCTTCTCTTAGCCTCTGTTTGAAGCACTTTCAGCTCATCTTGGGCCGCTTTCAACCGGCTTTTAGCGGCTTTTTCTCGTTGCTCGGCTTCTTTAGTGTCTTGCTCGGCCCTGTCTACCTCCGCCTTGAGCGATTCAATTCTTCGTTGCTGGTCTGCCACGATGGGGTCACTGGAATACCCCCCAATACCGGTTAAGGCTGAACAGCCCACCATGAACGGGAAAACCAAGGTTAAAGCAAAAGCAAGAATATTAGTTTTGAATAACTTCTTCATCTTTCATACATATTGATTTACCTATCCTTACGATTAAAGATAAAAAGTTGTTTTTCAGCCTTTTTCAACATTAAACGTGAGTCTTAGGGGAAACTTTAAGGCTAAAGAACAGAGCAGACCCATTTCCATTTCTGGCAAACCGCTTTGAAAATATATTGATCACCCAAAGAATCAAGCTAATAAGCCAAAAGCCTACTACTGGTTTGGAGGCCTTTTGATAAAAGCAGCTCAAAATCAGCAGTAGGCTTTATGGCAAACGTAATGGTTGTTTGCCGGTAATTACAAGGCCGGGTGCGTATCGGCTTTTCTTCTGAGGGTTCTCACTCTGGTAGGATCCATTTCTTCAGGTCTGGAAAGGGTACCCACCACCAAACCTACCAGCCCCATGGCCAGGAAGGTGTTACGGGCTTTGATGTTTTGGGAGAAGCCGAACATCCAGGGAGCCGCCAGGGAGAAAACGCTGGTGGCGAAATCAATGGCCAGGTGGGCTTTATACGGCATTACCTGAACCGCTCCCCACTCGGCTTTGGTTATAAGCGCCGATACCAGGGTAGCACCTCCAATGGCGCGACAAAGGGTAGTTGCGGTTTCTTCTTCGGTGAAGCCAACTGCTTCTGGGGCCGAGGCTACAGTGGGGATATAGGCCACTTCAGCAATACCGTGCATGGGCCGGGTGATTGGTTGCCACATAGTTTTTCTAGTTTTAAAGTTGAAACATGAAAGCTGTTACCTCACAGCTTTCTTCTTTTGGAATTTGTACGGTACCAAGGTTGGTTTGTTTTTACCTTGTACCTTCCGCTTAAAACTATCATACCGCTGTTTAACCAAAAAAGGGCTTTAAACGCCCGTAATCCAATTTCATATGGGAGCTTATAAGGCGCTATACCCCAGAAACTTGCCTATTTTTTCCGCTAGACTTAGCTTAAACGCGCCTATCACTTATACAAAGCTTCCATCAATGCTTCCTTTGGCATTGGACCTCTTCAGAAGCAGGTCACACCCTAAAACCCACATTGGCCTCAAGGCACGCGTTTTATAATTCTTACTGTTTTGGGTCTTGGTTTATGAAAGCAGCCCTTAAAAGTAGTACCCTTTAGGCAGAATAGCCTCGGTGAGCAGATCTAAGCTCCAACCGAATGAGGGTCGTAAGGCGTTCGCTCAAGGTATCGCTGATCACTTTCAGCTCTTCCTGCGAATATTCGTAAAAATCTAAACTATTGATGAAATCTACAGCGTCTGAACAGGCCACTAAATCTGCCTGACAAATAATGTGAAGCACCGTCTCCAGGGGTATCTTTTTCTTCATACAGATTTGATTGATTTGCTTACACGATAAAACCAAATTAACTGATTTAAATTCCAGATCAAAGCAGAAAATGGTAATAATCAATCATTTACGGTATTTACCGCAAGGCTTTTGGGGATTTACACGATGCACGTTTTTATCCTTTCACGCGTATTCATTGAACTGTGCTAAGAATAATTTAACTGTATTAATAGCCGAAAAAACTTAATTATACTTACATCGTCTTTTTATATAAATATTTAAATAAAATTTTAATTTATTCAAATATGTGTTTTTGCTAGTTGTTTTGATAAAATCCCCTTCTAAAAACTCCCCCTTGACCTTTTATTTTCTAAGCCAAATTGCCAAATGCATCTGAATTGCCCCGTCCAAGGGTAGAGAAGAGGTACAAACATCTGATGGAGGGGCACGTAAGCTTTAGTATTCTCCATGCATTACTTGGATGAGGCACTTTGGTTACTCAGATAATAAGTGGATGGATGGAGGTTTCTACCGTCAAATGCTTGAAACATTCATGAAAAAGAAGAAACAATGGTCCTCCTTTTAACTACAACATACCATGGAAAGAAGTAACCAAGCTGCCACAAACTACCACCTTCGGGAATTAGGGGACAGTAAGTACGAGGTGGCGAAAGGCGAATCGGACATAAGGGGTTGGAAGGTAGGCGATTCACAAGGGAACATGGTGGGTAAAGTAAAAGAACTCCTTTGCGACCCGCAGGCGCTGAAAGTTCGCTACCTTATTGTAGATCTTACTGGGAACGCCCTAGATCTGGAAGCACGTGACATTATGGTACCCATTGGGTTAGCCGAGGTGCACGAGGCAGAAGATGTGGTCACGGTTCCTAACATAACAGCAGAGCAAATACAGGCGCTCCCCCGCTATGAAACTCACCACCTCACCGCAGAAACTGAACGGCTGGTGCAACGGATTTTTGTGGGCGAACATGTGTACGGCACTTCTCCTACCCGGCAGCCCGGCCAGCAGGATTATTATAACCATGAACAATTCAACCACAACAACCTGTACCGGAACCGCAAACCCAAAAACGTGATTGGCTTGTTTCCAGATGCAGCAAGTGCGCAACGGGTTACGCAGGAGTTGATCCACAGCGGCTTTTCACAAGATAGCATTGAAGTTGCTCTTCGGCATTCTTCAGATACACCGGAAGGTCACTCCACCTCCAACTTTGAGCAGTTTTTTTACTCGCTTTTCTCCACCCCAGAAGAAGCGACTACGCACCAGGCAAAAATGCAGAACAGCAATGCCTTGGTAGTGGTACATGCCTACTCACAGGATGAAGCCACTCGGGCCGCTTATTTGCTCGACTCTCCCAGAAATTCTAACTTAGACATAGAAGTTGAACATGCCGCTTCCAGAGTAAACGCCTCAACCCTACCCCCCGCTTCTGATACGACTTCTATATCCGTTATCGAAGAACAAAGGCATACAAACCACAGGGAAACAGAAGTAGATAGCACTTCCTTCCCCAACCATTTGACAGAAAGGTCTGTAGAGGAGCACCCAAAGGTACCAGAAGAACAAATCCAGATTGAGCGGGTACCCTTTGGAAGACCTGTGGCTGATGCAGATTTCGCCAGTTTTCAAGAAGGAACCATAGAATTGAAAGAATACGCCGAGGTGCCCATCATCACCAAAGAAGCCCATGTGGTGGAGGAAATTACCGTAGGTAAGGATGTTGAGGTTCGGGAAGAAGTTATTCAGGACACAATCCGGAGTACGGAGATTCAGATTGAAGATATCAGCAACGACGGCTCTAGGAGTGTTGACCCTTTAAGAAACAATTCGCCTACCGTGTAATACATCCAATACTTACAGCCAGACTTGCGAGAATATAATATGACTTGCAGGTCTGGCTATTTTTCTATCCCTAAATAATGAGTTTTATCCGGATTTATTCACGTCTACCCCTGTCATAAACCTCATTCTGCAGCCAATTTACCAAGATATCCCTTTCTTAATATATTATAATTCTTACATATCTACACCCTACAGCATCTTTCTATTTTATATTTTATAATATTTTGATTTTTAACATATTATTTAAACTTTTCTCATTACATCCGGTTCACAAACCCTTCTAACAAAGTAACCTAAAACAATTAAAATACAATTTATTTACCGTTTTTCAGAAACTTAGCAGAAAAGGACCCGTTTACTTACCCAAAGAGAAAAGAAAATGGATCGGACAACGAATTTTGGAAATGAAACTTACGGAGACAGAAACTCCACGCCCCAAAAACCTGCGAACCAGCCAGACCAGCAGCAAATAACCATTCCGGTCATTGAAGAGCGGGTACATTTGGATACGGAGGTGGTTGAGAAAGGCACCGTTAGAGTCACCAAAACAGTATCAGAGCAGGCAGTGCCCGTGAATATCCCCTTGATCCAGGAAGAGCATGACATCCAGCGGGTACCTATCAATGAATATGTTGACACTCCCCCACCGCCCATCCGGTACGAGGGCGACACCATGATCATCCCCATTGTACAGGAGGTAATGGTAGTGCAGAAACGCCTGATGGTGGTAGAAGAACTGCACATCACTAAAAACCGGGTTCATACCAATGATGTCCAGCAAGTAAGCTTGCGCAAAGAAGAGATTAGGGTGGAACGTATTTCCTCAGATGCACCCGCCAATAACGACTCCCAAACTCACCACAACCTTCAATAACAAATACATTAAATCAATAATCATTCACTAACACACCACAAAACTATGGCACAAACAGTAATTGGAATTTTCGATAGTTCATCAGATGCCCAGAAAGCAGTTCAAGAATTGAAAAGCTATGGCATCAATGATGACCGCATAGATGTATCCAGCGCATCTACCTCCAGCTCCAGCTCTTCCTATGGCAGTGGCAGCACCACTTCCGATTCAACATATGGCAGCACCTCAACCAGTTCTGCTACAACCAGCAGAGACCATGACAATAATGACGGCATTGGCGGATTCTTCCGCTCGTTGTTCAGTGACGATGATGACCGCGCCACCACTTACTCTAATGTGGCCCGCCATTCTGACTGCATTGTAACCGTGCACGCTCAAACAGATGAGGAAGCCCGCCGTGCGGCCCAGATTCTGGATCAGTATGGCTCCGTTGACTTTGACGAACGTGCTACGCAATACGGCTACAGAAGTGGCAGTACCAGCGGCGGTACTTATGCTGGCGGTGCTGACACCAACTATGCAGGTTCTACCACCAACAACGCCCTAGCTGATTCCAGCACAGATTACAGTGGCTCCACTACAGGTTCTACCACAGACTACACCGGCTCAACTGTTGGTTCCACAAATGATTATACTGGCTCAACCTTAGACACCACCCGCTCTGATTTGAATGACACTACCAACATTCCAATTATTGAGGAAAACCTACAGGTAGGCAAACGCGAAATAGAAACGGGAGGCGCCCGTCTGCGCAGCAGAATTGTGGAGCGTCCGGTTGAAGAGCACCTGCGCCTTCGTTCTGAGCACGTACGGGTAGAGCGCCACGCCGTAGACCGCCCCGCTACGGATGCGGACTTTGCTTCTTTCCGTGAGGGAGAAGTTGAATTAACCGAGCACGCCGAAGTGCCTATCGTAAACAAAGAAGCCCGTGTGGTGGAAGAAGTTTCCTTAGGCAAAGAAGTGGAAGAACGGGATGAAGTAATCAGAGACACTGTTCGCTCCACCGAAGTAGACGTAGATAACCTGACCGGCTCCACCGATACAGGAACTACCGGCACCAATTATGGAACCGGAACTGGCACAACCGGCACCGGCTACGGAACCACCGACAGCGATTTAGACCGTAACCGTACGGGCCGCACAGACCTGGACAATGACAGATCAACCTCCATCTAAGTTTGATTTGGAAATGATTTTGAAACGGCTACCCTTTTGGGGTAGCCGTTTTTTTTTGTGCCTTTATTACTTTTAAATGAGTTGCTAGAAACAATGAAGAAAGCCGTAAGCTTGGTTGAAGGAATCTTCTCAGGTCCCAATCTCTAAACTAAAATATGGCAAAGCCCGGGTTCATGCCTTAACTTACCACCATCATGGTTTTTACGTGTATTCAACCCCAACCTTCCTCTATGAAAAGATCGCTGCTGCTGATTGCTATCTTCCTAACCGGTATGATTTCCTTTGCTAACGCCCAGAATCAGAAATTCAAGACGCTTGTCTACTACCAGGATGACACCCTCAAACTGGAACTAGACTTGTTTCTTCCCCAGAAACCGGGCAAGCAGAAGCTACCATTGGTTCTGTTTGAGCATGGTGGTGGCTTTTCGGGCGGGGAAAGAAGCAGTGGGCATAGTTTCAGCGCCTACTTGGCTGATAAGGGCTACGCAGCGGCTACCCTTACGTACACCCTGTACATGAAAGGCAAGAACTTTGGGTGCGACGGCAAATTACCCGAGAAAATCAAAGCCTTCCAGTTTGCGGCCAATCACTTCTGGCTAGCCACGGCTTTCTTCCTGCAGAACGCCGACAAGTACAACATTGATCCTTCCAAGATTTTCCTGGCCGGAAGCAGCGCCGGAGCCGAGGCCGCCTTGCATGCCGCCTTCTGGGATTATAAGGCCATGAACCTATATCCAAAAACCGTTTTACCGGCTTCCTTCAAATACAAAGGCGTCATCTCGGGCTCGGGTGCCATCATGGATTTGAATCTCATCACCCGTAAAACCGTGGTACCGGTCCTGCTCTTCCACGGCAATGCCGATCCGGTAGTGCCCTACGGAACCGCTGCTCACCACTATTGCCCCAGCAACGCTTCTAACTGGCTCATGCTGTTTGGTTCTCATTCTATTTATGAACACCTGGTTAAACTTAACGGCAACACCCGGCTTGTAACCTATTGCGGAGGAGGCCATGAATACAGCGGGGAACTGTTCCACAAGAACCACCAGATATTGGTCAATTTCCTGGATAACGTACTTGCCGGACAAAAAAACCAGGAACACCTGATTGTCGCCACCGGTAAAACCAATGAGCGCGCGAAAGGCTACACGTTCTGTGAGTAAAACAACAACCTACGTTCCTTAACTGACCCGGACATAAAACAGGAACTCCGTTTACAGGCTACTTTTAGAAAATAGCCTGAAAACGGAGTTCCTGTTTATAAGAAGGTTATGGTTCCTGATTCCTTCGGTTAGAAGATGCCTAGGAAACGCTTCCTTTTGTAGATGTTCTTCAGGTCTTTCTCAAACAGGGTGTACGAGTCCTGGTAGAATTTGAGAAAGTTCTGCTCACTCGCTTGCCCGGGAAACGGAGCATAATAGTGCGTGGGGCTTCGGGTATCATTTCTCCAAACCAGTACATAAGACAAGCGCATGGGGTACTTGCGCATGGTGGGCAATAAGGTGTTGGTCCACCAGGTGGTGTTAGGGATAGACTCCAAACCGGTCTCGGTGAACGCGGCCAGCTTATTTGCCTTGCGGGCGTAATCTGAAAGGATCTTCAGTTTATAAGCGGCGGTATCAATGGCGTAGCGGTCACGCCCCATGTCTCCGTAGTTGTCCATGCCCACCATATCCACCCATTTGTCGCCGGGGTAGCGCTCCAGAAACTGCTCCTCAGAACTGAATTTGTTGTCCGGCGAGAAGGCATAGATAAAGTTATGCACTCCTAAGCTGTCTCTCAAATAGGAAACAGTGAACTGCCACAAAGCCACAAACTCCTCTCTGCTGGTGTGCGGCTTGCCCCACCAGAACCAACCTCCGTCAAACTCATGGAAAGGTCTAAAAATGATGGGCACCAGTTTTCCATCGGCTCCTTTGATGCTGTGGGCCCAATCCCCAATTCCGCGCAATATCTCTTTGTATTGCTCATGCGCCTCGCCCCCGGGGATGATGTATTTCACGGCCGGTTTTGAAAGGGAATCTACCCAGTAAAAACCTCCCTTTGACACCGGATTAGAGAAATGCCAGGCCGCCGTAGTAACCCCACCCCGGTTATAGGTGTCCACCACGTTTTGCCTCACCGCTTCTTTCGCCGCGGCTATGGCTTCGGGGGACCTTCCGGAAAAGCCGCTGAAATCAACCCCAATCACTGCCGGGTGTGACCCAGTAACCGACTTCACATCTGACCGGTCTTTCCCGTCAAACCAACCGTGGCCGTACTCAGTGGCGTGCTGATGCCCAAACAACGTATGCTTCTTGGCCAGTTTCCCCATGTTGCGGTACAAAGCCCTGGTTTCTGGGGTGGCTTTCTTATCAATGGGCCTGGTGCCGGCACACCCAGAAAGCAGCAATACCCCTGCAGCTAAAAAGCTAATGATCTTATGCATAAAAGTTTATCTGTACGATAGAACCTGCAAGATAGCAAGCAAGAACCCGTTTACCAATCTGCAATTCTGCCCAGGACATGGTACGTTTCCTGATTAAGCCTCATTTTATAAAAACTGCCTTTAAACTAAAATTTACAGGAAAACAGGTTGAAATTTGAAGGGTTTTTCCCTCCAACAGGAGGAAAAAACATATAATTATTTTTAACTTGCCCCCACAGACGGCGACAATGTCATTTTGGTTCATTTAACAGCACTCCAAAAAGAGGCATAAGGTACGTATGCATATTGATCTACACCCGCAGTTGATTCACCTGGATGAAACCATTAGGGTAGAAATTGACGAGAACGCCAAATACATCTATTTAGAATGGTTGAAGACGCCCAGTTCTGAGGAGTTCAGACAGGCCTTCTACAGGGCGGGTTCACTATCCCTTGAACACCACTGCGAGTATTGGCTTAGCAATGCCCAACAAATTCCTTTCCTTGAGTTTGGCGATCAGAATTGGGTTTTACGCGAGATGAAACCCCTACTCGTCACCTCTTCTCTGAAAAAATTCGCCCGTCTGTCCTCCAAAGAAAGCATGAGCCTCCTGGACATTCACCGGATTTACAGCTCGCTGATCAATGAAGGTTTGGGCTTGAAAACTGAGTTTGAGTCTTTCACCAATCGGGCCGCCGCCTTAGACTGGCTATTTTCCGAATATGACAAAGAACTCTCCTCTCCAGAGAAGCCTTAACTCATCCGGCACAAACTAACCCAAGATAAACCAGTTTTCCTTTAAAATTATGTAGGCTACAGACCAGTTCCTTTTTCTACCACAGAAGAAGGCAGTTCTGTAGCCTTTCTTTTACATAGAGTTTTGAAATGTTCAAATTAACCTCGTTGCGACGCTTCCTCTTTACTTAGATTATTCCAAGCAGTTCCAAGCCCCCTTTCAGAAAAGCAGCTTCAAAACAGGAGGTTTTTGCCTTTGGAGAGGAGAAGAATTCCTCTAAGTCTACATCTAGTATTTACAGGAAAATCAAAAGCGCTATAATGCGGCTTACAAGTACGTTAAAGGCTGAAAACCCGGTCACTTTCCTTATGTAAAAAGCACCAAAAACGTTTGGGTGAAGTGCTTCTTTACCTGCTAGAGTTATTCCTAAAATATTTTCCTTTTCCTATGTACACCATCTTAAACTATTTGTAAGTTTAGAGGAGAAAGATACTACCTCTCCTCCTCTCTATGTTACCCCAAAAAACCACTTCTGCCTGGTTCCCCCTCTTGAAGGGCCTTAGCCTTGTGCTCTTTATTCACCTTTTCAGTTGCCGGGGCAAAAGTGACGAACTCCGGCTGGCGCAAAGGAATTTTGAGTCGGAAATCGCCCAGGAGCAGAACTTGGTTTTTACCTTTGACAAGGAACTAGTCTCTGATTCTCTCCTGAACCAATGGGACACCATCCCCTACCTTACGTTGACCCCCAAAGTGGAAGGCAAGTTCAAGTGGACAGCCCCAGACGAACTGGTTTTCTCACCCACCAAAGCGTTTGCCCCCACTACCAATTATACCGCTAAGTTAACACCTAACCTGCTTCTACACTCGGCTACAAAGTTTAAGATTCCGGCCGGGCAGGAGGTGAAGTTCCATACCCCTTATCTTACCTTAACCACCACCAAGGCGTACTGGACCCAAAATGAAAATAACCCATCCCAATTGGAGGCAAACCTGCTGTTCGACTTCAACTATCCGGTTTCGTTTCAGAACCTGCGGGACAAATTGAAAGTGTATAGAGGCACCACTGAATTAGGCGTTGAGTTGGTTAGCAGTAGTCGGGAGAACCTCTCCATCAAGGTGAAAGGTCTGGAAGACCAAGCTCCAGGAGCGGGGGAGATTCCGCTGCGGGTGATGCTGCACAAGGGTCTCTCCACACAGGGCAGCACTTACCAGACCCCAGAACCGCTTCAGCAAACCGTGACGGTTCCCAGCCGGGGTCAGATGCAGATCATGGAGGTAGTTGCGCTGCAGGAAGAAGGCCAGGATAAAATTTACGTACTCACGACCCAGCCCATCGTGAACCCAGACTTGAACGCTTTGGTGTCTTTGAATGGCCGACGTGATTTCACGGTGGAACGGTTGGAAAACGGCATGGTGTTGAGCGGCATCTTCGCCTCTGACCAAACTTACAGAATGGTGGTCTCCGGGGAGTTGAGCGGCGTAGTGGGTAAACCCTTGGGAAAAGCCTACGAACACCCGGTTTCCATCGCCTCTACCCAACCCACAGTGGCCTTTGTTAACCAGAAAAGCATTTATCTCGGCAGCCAGGGCGCTCGGGATATTGCCTTAAACCTTACCCAAGTACCCCGCGTGAAAGTAACCATCAGCAAGGTGTTTGAGAACAACATCCTGCGCTACCTTCAGGAGGGCCAGACCTATGATGGGTACTATGACGAGGAAACCGAGGAGTACCACGAAAACGCGTATTACGAGGTAAACGAAACCAACGGTAAAACCATTTTTGAGCGGGAATACGACACCAACAGCCTTCGCAAGCAAGGCAAAAACCACCTGCTGCACCTAGGTCTGGAAGACTTAGACTTTGATAGCAACTTCAAAGGGCTGTACGTAGTCACCGTCTCCAGCACAGACAAAAACTGGCTCAAAGACTCCAAGATCATCTCGGTCTCTGACATTGGGTTAATCGCGAAGCAGGGCAAAAGCGAGGTGTTGGTGTTTGCCAACTCCATCCGTACCGCCCAGGTGCTGCCTAAAGTGGAGGTGCGTTTCATCAGCAGCAACAACCAGGTCGTTTATACCGCTACCACCGACGAGGACGGAGTGGCCCGCTTCCCCGACCTAAACAAGACCGCTCAAGGATTTAAAATTGGATTGATCACCGCCCGGCAGGGCGAGGACTTCAACTACCTACCGTACGCCCAAACCGAGGTTAATACCTCCCGCTTTGACGTGGGCGGCAAGCGCCTGGCGGAGCTAAACTATGACGCTTTTATCTATGGCGACCGTGACCTGTACCGCCCCGGTGACACGGTCCACGTGAATACTTTGGTGCGTACCCCCAACTGGAAAACGGTTAGTGGCCTGCCTTTGAAGCTGAAACTTCTGCTACCCAACGGCAAAGAGTACCGAAGCCAGAAAGGAACCCTGAATCAGGAAGGCTCCTTTGAGACCTCCTTTATCCTGAGCACCTCGGCCGTGACGGGTACGTATACCCTGGAAGTTTACTCCGGCAATGATGTGTTGCTGAACTCGCGCAAGATTGGGGTGGAAGAATTCATGCCCGATCGGTTGAAGGTGAACACCGTCCTGAGCAAAACGGATTTCTCGGCTGGGGAGCAGGTGAGCGTCAACCTTACGGCGCAGAACCTCTTCGGGCCACCCGCCGCCGGGCGTACCTACGAAGTCCAGCTCAGCTTGAAAAAGAAAACCTTCGAGGCCCCCAAATACCCCGACTACACTTTTGAACTGAACAATGCCAGCGACGTGAACCTGCAGAACAGCGTACGGCAGGGCGAAACTGACACTCAGGGCAAAGGCCAGGAATCGTTTCAATTGAACGGCTTCCAAGATGTGGGATTTTTAGAAGGTTCTCTGTTCACCACCGTTTTTGACGAGACGGGCAGGCCCGTGAACCGCCTGAACAAATTCAATGTAAGCACCCAATATGCATTTTACGGCCTCAGGAAGTTTGAAAGCTATGTGAGCACCAAGCAGGAAATGCAGGTACCTATCATAGCCCTTAATGCGCAGGGGCAGCCCATCTCCACCAAGGTACAGGTGCAACTGGTGCGGTTCACCTATGAAACCGTCATGGAACGGTACAGCGAGAACTACAACTACAAATCGCAGCGCCGCCAGACCGTCCTGCTGAATACCGTGCTGGAGGTTGACAAAGGTGGTACGGCGGTACGGTTCAATCCTTCCACCTCCGGGGAATACGAGTTGCGCATCATGCGGCCTGGGGCATACAATTACGTGGCCCAGGAATTCTACGCCTACGGGTGGGGAGACACGGAAAGCACGTCGTTTGAAGTAAACACCGAAGGCGAAGTAGACATCGCTCTGGATAAAGAAAGCTATGAAGTAGGCGATGACGCCAAAATCCTGTTCAAGTCTCCGTTTGCCGGTAAGATCCTGGTAACGGTAGAACAGAACAAGGTGCTTAGCTACCATTATCTTAAAACCGATAAGAAAGCAGCTTCCCTCACGCTGCCCATCAAGGATGAACACCTGCCTACAGTGTATGTCTCGGCGGTGGCGCTGCGCGAGATAAAAGACAACCAAATGCCGCTCACCATTGCCCGGGGCTTTAAGCCCTTACAGGTCACGCAGAAGAAAACTAAGCTAGAGGTGGCCCTGACCGCCCCGGAAGCATCGCGCTCGAACCGTTTACAGCAGGTTTCTATCAAAACGGCCCCAAACGCCGAGGTAACCCTGGCTGTGGTGGACGAAGGCATTCTGCAACTGAAAGACTACCAGACCCCAGACCCGCATGGGTTCTTTTACCAGAAACGTGCCCTGGAAGTGCAGGCCTTTGACTTGTACCCTTACCTGTTCCCGGAGTTGGGCGGCACCCGGTCCAGCGTGGGGGGCGATGGCTATGACCTGGAGAAACGCATCAATCCGCTTACCTCCAAACGTGTGAAGCTGGTGTCTCTGTGGAGCGGCCGATTGAAGACCAACAGCAGTGGTGAGGCAACGGTAAAGGTGAAAATTCCGGAGTTTTCCGGGGCCGTCCGGGTGATGGCCGTCGCTTACAAAGGAAACGCGTTTGGCTCTGCCGAGAAAATCATGCGCGTAGCCGACCCTATTGTGATCAGCACTGCCCTGCCCCGCTTCCTGAGCCCCAAAGACACTTTGCTGGTACCGGTGACCATCAGCAATACCACTACTAAGAATGCACCGTTCAGCAGCTCCATTGCGGTTACCGGTCCTTTGAAAGTGGTGGGGGCTGCCAGTACCTCTTCGTCCTCTAATGCAAACGCAGAAAAGCAGTTGATGTACAAGGTGGTGGCCATTCCGGCCATTGGGCAAGCGACAGTGAAAGTCATCGTCAAAGCCCTGGGGGAAAAGTTCAGCAACACCACCGAGCTTTCGGTACGGCCTACCGCACCCTTAACCCAGATCACTGGCTCCGGGACTTTGAAAAACGCCATGACCGTGCAGCTCAAACCCGCTACGGGCTTTATACCTTCTTCCGCTTCTTCCAGACTGGTGGTGAGCTCCTCCCCTCTGGCGCAGTTCACCGATGATATCACGTATTTGCTCCGGTATCCGCATGGCTGCCTGGAACAGACTACGTCCACCGCTTTCCCGCTGCTCTATTATGCAGATTTGGCCAAGTCTTTAAATCAGGGGCAGAAAGGCCGTAGCTACAACCCCAATTACCTGGTTCAGGAAGCCATTACCAAGATTGAAGGCATGCAGCAGTATGACGGTGGCTTTACTTACTGGCCCGGAGGCTCTGACACGGATTGGTGGAGCAGTGCCTACGCGGTCCACTTCCTGCTGGAGGCCCAAAAGGCCGGGTACCCCGTCAACCAACAGGTGCTTAACCGGGCCCAGTCGTATCTGCAGCGGATGGTGAAAGCCAAAGGCACCGAGGAGTACCGCTTTTACGATGTTTCCAGAAAACTGCAGCGAAAAGTCATTGCAGCCCATGAAACGGCTTACTCGTTGTACGTCCTCAGTCTGGCGGGCAAACCCGATTGGCCTACCATGAACTTCTACAAAGCCAAACCCGACTTGCTCTCCATAGATGCCAAGTATGTGTTGGCCAATACCTATGCTTTGAACGGAGGTCACCAGAGCGCCCGCCAACTGATGCCCCGCTCTTTTGCCGGAGAGACCTCCGTCCGGGCGTTGGATGGTTCCTTCTACTCTTCCATCCGGGACATGGCCCTTTCCTTGAACAGCCTTCTGGAGGCCAATCCTGATCATCCGCAGGTACCTATTTTGGTGAGACACCTCTCGCAGGAACTCCGCTCTTCGCGTTGGTTTAACACCCAAGAACGAGCTTTCGCCTTGCTGGCCTTGGGCAAACAAGCTAAAAGAAACGCCGGGAATGCCACCGCCCTGGTACGACAGAATGGCAAGACGGTGGGTACTTTCAGCGGCAAAGATCTCACCCTCGCCAATAAACTGAGTACTCCAGTTACCCTGCAGAGCAAAGGGCAGGGAACCCTGTATTATTTCTGGGAAGCCCAAGGCATCAGTTCCACCGGCAGCTATACTCAGGAAGACAATTTCCTGCAGGTGCGCAAAACCTTCTTTACCCGTGACGGAAAAGAAATCACCAACGGAACCTTCAAGCAGAACGACTTGGTGGTAGTACGCCTCGCGCTGCAGTCAATGGACGGACGCACCATTCCGAACATTGCCATCACGGATATGCTACCCGCCGGTTTCGAGATTGAGAACCCGCGCCTGCTCGCTTCCCGGGAGTTCAACTGGGTGCAGGCCATGGCCCCTGCCACCCCTGAGCACCTGGACCTGCGGGATGACCGCATTAACTTGTACACCAATGCCTTACCAAAAACGCAGTACTTTTTCTACCAGGTAAGGGCGGTCTCCAAAGGCGATTTCCAGATGGGTCCGGTAGGCGCAGATGCCATGTACAACGCCGAGTACCATTCGTACCATGGCGCCGGAACAGTGAGGGTGCGTTAGTTTAGAGGTTGTTTTACAAGAAACGGCTTTGTAACACCTGACCGCTCCTTGCCTGAGAAATCCACGCTGAAATCAGAACCAACTAGAACGCTTTTACCTCTACTTCTTGAAAATACTGGCTAAACCCCTACACAACGTACCCCTCCCGGGCTTTTCTGAAAAAGGAAGGACCTGGCTGCGGTATGTTGGCGTTGGACTGGTTTCTTGCTTTGGGCTTTTTATCCTCCTAAACCTGCTCTTCCCCTTGCAGGTCCAGATTTCCTATTCTCCCGTCATCACAGCAGCCGATGGCAGCATCCTGCACTCGTACCTGAGCAAAGACGACAAATGGCGGATGCAACTGGAACCCGCTGAGGTAAGCCCCCTACTCAAGAAAGCTATGCTCCTGAAGGAGGACCGGTATTTCTATTACCATCCTGGGGTGAACCCGGTAGCTATGGGTAGGGCCTTGGTGAAAAACCTGGTACAAGGAAAAACCACTTCGGGTGCTTCTACCATCACAATGCAGGTTGCCCGCCTGCTCTACCCCAATAAGCGGACCTACTGGCACAAACTCACCGAGGTCTTCCGGGCGCTGCAGTTGGAGGCGCGCTACAGCAAGGAGGAGATTCTGCATTTATACCTGAACCTGGTGCCTTACGGCGGGAACATTGAAGGGGTAAAAGCCGCCTCGGTGCTGTACTTCCAGCAATCGCCCAAGCATTTGAGTCTGGCGCAGGCGGTGGCGCTTACCGTTATTCCCAACAAGCCCTCGTCTTTGCGTATTGGGTGGCAAAACCAGAAGATAGTGGCATTTAGAAACAAGTGGCTGCGCTACTTTGCCCAACAGCAGGCATTCCCCAAAGAAGCGTTAGAAGATGCGTTGCTGGAACCCCTGAATGCCCAGCGGCAGGAGGCTCCGCATTTTGCCCCGCATTTTGCCTACCGCATGTTCCGGCAGCATCAGCAGCAATCCATCATCAAAACCACTTTACAACCAGCGGTTCAGGAGAAAGTAGAGCAACTGGCCTACAATTATGTGCAGCAACTCAAGTACAAGAACATCCACAATGCCGCGGTGCTGGTCATCAACAACCAAACCAATGCGGTGGAAGCTTACCTGGGCTCCGCCGATTTCTCAGATGCCCTCCATGGCGGACAGGTAGACGGGGTGCGGGCCATCAGGTCGCCAGGCAGTACCTTAAAACCGTTTCTGTACGCTACCGGGTTTGAACGAGGCCTGATTACCCCTAAATCCATCATCTCCGATGTGCCTATTGACTACGCAGGGTACCGCCCGGAAAACTATTTCGGAACCTACAGCGGCAACATCACCATTGAACGGGCCTTGGCCACGTCGTTGAACATTCCAGCGGTAAAACTGCTGGACCAGATAGGGGTGAGTGCCTTTGTCCAGAAACTCAAACAAGCCGAGTTTTCCCAGATAAAGAAGACGGGGGACCAACTGGGTTTATCGCTCATTTTAGGAGGCTGCGGCGTGAAGCTGGAGGAGCTGACGGCGTTGTATGCGACCTTCGCCCGGCAAGGAAGCTATGTCCCCCCGCGTTGGCTGCAACAAGACACCGCCTCCCAAAGGAAAACTCTCCTTTCGCCAGGGGCCGCGTTCATGGTCAACCAGATACTTACCCAGCTCCAAAGACCCGACCTGCCGCACAATGCCCTGAATAGTGCCCATTTACCAAAAATCGCTTGGAAAACAGGCACCTCTTACGGACGGAAAGATGCCTGGAGCATTGGCTACAACCAAAAGTACACGGTAGGTGTTTGGGTGGGCAATTTCTCGGGCGAGGGTGTTCCTGAGCTTAATGGCACCGATACTGCTACCCCCCTGCTGTTCTCCATCTTCAACACCATTGACTACAACAGCGCTAACCAGTGGTTTTCTGCCCCTAAAAACCTGGGCACCCGCACTGTCTGCCTGGAAAGCGGCTTACCTACCAATAGTTTTTGCCAGGATGTGATCGTGGACACCTATTTACCGGGTATCTCCACCTCCACCAAATGCCAGCACCTCAAACAAGTGCCGGTTTCAATTGACGGGAAACACGCCTACTGCACCTCCTGCCTCCCCGATGGTGGTTATACCCTAAAATGGTACCCTAACCATTCGCCCGAGATCCTCACCTACTTTGTGACCCAGCACCTGCCTTACGTCAGCCTCCCGCCGCACAACCCATCGTGCAGCCGCATCTTCCAGGAGTTTGCGCCCATCATCTCCTCGCCCACTGCCGGAATGGAATACTTGTTGGAGAAAGCAGACCACCAGAAACTGATGCTGCAATGCAACGCCCACAATGAGGTGAAAAAGGTGTACTGGTACGTAAATGATAAATTCCTGAAAGTATCGGCCGGAAATGAGCCCGTTTTCTTTGAACCTGAGAGCGCAGGCAAACTAAAAATCTCCTGCCTGGATGACCAGGGCCGCAACACCAACAGCTACGTGACCGTGCGGTTTATAGACTAACTCCTAAAATCACAAATGCCCTTTTATGATGGGCTTCCAGTAACAAGCCCGAAACAGCAGGACTGCTCATCTGCTGTTTTTGCTTTGTTTTAAATGTAAAAGTATTTCACGCTAAGCTGAGTAGGTTTGTAAGAACCCCTGAAATCTCTAACTTCCCGTTTCATCTATTCAAACCTGTATGTTCAAGAAGAATTTGGGGCTTTTGGCGGCTGGTGTTTTGCTGTCTCTGCAGTCCATGGGTCAGGCAAGCCCTGAGTGGCAAGGCATTTTCCAGAAGATCAACACCGAGGTGCAAACTAATTCCAAGGCCTACAGCTCCTTGAAAACTGCCTCTGAAACCATTGGCCACCGCATGACCGGGTCTGAAAACGGGAAGAAAGCCGAGGAGTTTGCTTATAACCTGTTCAAATCATACGGCTTCACCGATGTCCGCTACCAACCGTTTGAGGTGGAAAGTTGGAGCCGCGGCACCTTGACCTTACAGGCAGGGCCAGACGCGGCCCATCTGCAGAACATCAAATCGGTGTCCCTGGCGCATTCGCCCGTGAAGGCGAACCTGACCAGTCAGGTGGTAGACATGGGCAACGGGCTGGAAGCAGATTATCAGGCGAAGCCTAGTGCCGTAAAGGGCAAGATCGCGTTGGTATACCTGGGTGTTTTGCCCGGTTCACCAGAAGGTACCCGCAGCCTACACCGCTCAGAGAAAACAGCCTTGGCCACTAAGTACGGCGCCTCCGGAATTATTATCATCAATACCGTTGCCTGCGGCACCTTGCTGACCGGAACGGCCTCCGTGACCGGCAAACTGATCACCATACCGGCCGTTTGTATTGGCCGCGAAGATGGCTTCCGGCTGAAAGAGCAGCTTCAGAAAGGCCTTTTGACGACCAAGATTGCCATGACCAACTTCTCGGGCAAAATCAAAGCGCGGAACGTGATCGCCACCCTCAAAGGCACTTCCCTCCCGAAAGAAAAAATTGTGATAGGCGGCCACCTGGATAGCTGGGATCTGGCCTCCGGGGCAATTGATAACGGCATTGGATCCTTCTCGGTAATAGACATGGCCCGCACGTTCCAGACCCTGAAACTGAAACCGAAGCGCACCATTGAGTTTGTCATGTTTATGGGCGAGGAAGAAGGACTGCTAGGTTCTGAAGCCTATTTAGAAGATGCCCTCAAAAACAAAACCCTGAATCAACTTGCGTTCATGCTTAACTATGACATGACCAATGACCCCAAAGGGTATAATGCCAGTCAGGAAACCTGCAGGGAGTTGTTCCAGTCCATTGGAAGCATAGCGGCCCAGATAGACACCACGTTTAAGAACAGCTTCAGCTCACGAGCCGGGTTACATTCAGACCATCAGCCGTTCATGTTGCAAGGCATCCCCACGGGTGGCTCCTCGGGCGGAAAACTGCCGCAGGGCGCCGGCGACTGCTACCACGCTGACTGCGATTCCTTTAACCTGGTTGATGAGCAGGGCCTTAAAAACACTGTGCGTTTCAGCAGCATGCTCCTCTACGGGATTGCTGATGCCCCAATCCTGCCTGCCAAGCGCCTTTCCGATGCCGAGACCAAAGCCTTCCTTCTCCAAAACAACCTGAAAGAACCTCTGAAAATTGCTGGGGAGTGGCGCTGGAATGATTAGGTGATATATAAGAGCTAGTGCTGTACATAAACCCGCTTCGGGCCTGCTTTCTGTAAAGCAAGCCCGAAGCGGGTTTATCTTTTTAATTAGATCATTGGTTGAGTCCTATTCTCGTCCTCTACTCATAGTTAAGCCACCATTCTTCTGACAGGGCTTTAGGGGCTACTTGTTTGCATTCAAAGGGACGTAAACACTTGGTTTTCTTTTCTTTCCAAAGCAGACAACTTCAGTCTTACAGGTGTATTCTAAACACTTATAAGACTCATTTAGCGGTTATTTATCCTCTTTAAACCCCTCAAAACCTGATTTTACCGAATAAAGCCTTCTACCATTTAGCATTATGTCAACTTTGAATATGATTAACATCATTTCTAAGGAACCATTTCGGGCAGATATTTATTTGTAAACAAAAGATAAGATTTTATGGGAAGGTTTATATGTGGGACAGACTTTTCTAAGTCTTCTGAAAATTCAATTCAATATGCCGATGCTCTTGGACAACGCATGAATTATGAAATTACTTTGTTTCATAACATCTGCGAGTCTAAAGAAGGAGCATTAGTTACCACAACAGGACAAAATTTCTGCCCAATCCAGAGGGAAAAAGAGCAGAAAAAGGAAGCTCGTACTCAAATGAAACGCCTGCAAACCTATCTGGAGGGCATTGACGAGGACCAACCGCAGGAGTATAAAACCAAAATCAAAAACGGCGAGATTTGCCTTAACTTGGGCTCTGTCGCGCAAGAGGAAAACGCTGATTTGGTAGTATTAGGCTCTGACCCGTCCCGCAGCCTGAAAGAGATGGTGGATCATTCTTTGACTGCCAAGGTGATGCAGCAAGTGCCTTGTCCTGTTTTGTTGGTTCCAGACAACGTGATTTTCAAACCTATCCGCCGGATGGTTCTGGCCATTGACATACACGGTTTTTCGCCCTCAGACATGGCGACGGTGTTAAAGGTGGCTAGTTATTTCGGGGCGCAGCTACAACTCCTGTTTGTACTCCCCAAAGAGGAGCCCACCGCCCGGGAGTTTGTGCAGGAAGAACTGGAAAGGATAACGAAGCGCCTGCCCTATACCCGTATAAGCCAGCATATTGAAGTCAACCCATCAATTGAAGAAGGAATCGGCCATTTCTGCTGGAACAACCGTGCCGATATGCTGGTAGTAGGTGCCCAAGCCACCCAAATTTGGGACCATCTACTGCTACCTGGGCATCAGCAAACGCCCTCTTACTATCCTAACCTGCCCCTGATGGTACTTCACTCTAAAAAGATCAGAGTATAATCAGATACTAGGAAAACATAACATATTAAATCCTGCCAAAAGCAGAGAGCCGGGCAAATGTCCGGCTCTCTGCTTTTGGCAGGATCTGTACGGCATTGTTGTGCCTATGTGTCTTCTACCCTAAATTACAGCTTGCCGTAAGTGGTTTTTTATAGAAAAACCGGCCCAACTGGCTTCAGACGCTTTGATGCCGTAAACCCCTAGCCTTCTGCTTTTTACCATTTTAAATTTCGGTAACCAGTTTTGCAGAAAACATAATCTTTTCCAAGACCAGCTTGATTTGAAAAGCTTTTCCGTTTAAAGGCTGAATTTTGAATTCGGCTCCTAAACGGAAAAGCTTTTCAATTTGCGAATAGATCATGCAAACAGAACCAAAGGTCTAGGAAGCCACCGCTGGCCTCCACTCCAAAAACCCGCAATTGGGGCACTGGCCTTGTGGAGTTTTTTGCTGTTTTTCCAGATTACCGCAGTAAGCGCAGGCATAGGTATCTGGGGCCTTTTTCTGCTCTTCCAGGAGATCAGGATCAATGTCAGGGACCAGGGAAAGACCGTGGCGGTCATCAGGGAATTGCAGGATGGTGAAAGAACCGTTTGCCTCCATGTAGGTGCGCTGCACCTTGCCCAGGTTGTACACATCATCATGGCGTAACTGGGCAAACAACCGCTCCCTAGTGATACGGGCCCGCTCCATTACTTCCAGTTGCAGGCAGCCGTCTTTCACCAGTATATCCATGTCATCCATTACCTTGCGCTCAAACTCGGCGCTTTGGGTACTTCGCCAAGCCAGGGTTCGTTCCACCGCAATGACCACCACGGCAATAATGGCAATGGGCAGAATCCCCCGAGAGGGATCCATCAGGGCCACTCCGTTGGCTGCCGCCAACGACACCAAGGCCGCCATTTCGGTCCTGCTTAACATGGCTGCCATCCGCTTGCCCATGATGCGCATAGATAGCATCAAGACAAAATAGATGAACGCGATCCGGATCACCATTTCCAATAAAAAAACCCAGGGCACTTCGCCCAGGAGTATGCGTAACCAATCGGTTATCTGAATGTCTTCTGGTTTCATAAAAAAAGTTATTTGGCAGCGGCGGTCCACTCATCGCAGGAACATTTAGGGCAAGTACTTCCCTGCACCTGTCTGGTCTCTCCCACGTAGCCGCAACGCGTGCAGGCAGAAATGTTTTGATCAAGGGTTAAGGTCTGGAGCATACTCTGGTCTTTGTAGGGCACAATGGGCAACCCAGGTTTGGAGTCTTTCTCCTTTACAATACTGAAAAGGCCATATCCTTCCATGTACAGGCGTTTCACCTGCCCCAAATGAAGAATATTGTGCGTTCTTAAGGCGGCAAAAACCTGGTCTTTAGACATGCGCGATTTTTCAAACTCATGAACCAGCAACACGCCTTCCTTCAATACCATGCTCACGTCTCCCTGCGAGGCTAGCTCTACCTTTCGGTTCCTAAAGGCCAGCCAGTTAAATCCCCGTTGAAAGGTCAAGGCACAAACAAAGGCCACCACTCCCATCAGAATGCCACGGTCTGGCAACTGCATGGGGGCCGAGGCAATCCCCCCTAAGGTAACCATCACGGCCAATTCTGAAATGGTCAGCTGCGCGTTCATCCGCTTCCCCATCAAGCGCAGCACCACCAGCAGAACTATAAAAATGACAATTGTCCGGATAAGAACTTCCAACATAAATTCCCAGGGCGTATTCCCAATCAAGAGACGTTGCCAATCGGGAAAAAAAATCTCTTCTTTTTTCATAACCTTCTGCAATACGAGCACTAATCGGATTATAGTTACTCTTATTTTGAAGGAATTAATACGGTAAATTCTTTAAAACTACTGCTTTCTTAATAAAGATTTAACAATGCTTTTATCGATATATTCAATTTTTATTATTTATAAACCACCCAAAATTCACCTGCAAAAAGTGCCTTTAAATTAACAGGAGGCATATTCTTGATTGACTACAAAAATGAATTCTGATGGAAAGTTTAAAATCATGAACCCGGTTTTATGGAATTTATCACATGGTTGCATCATGCTTTTAAGAAAGAAATAGTCCAGAATCTTTATGTTTTTCCAGAAGATTTTTATCCCTTTATTTAAACACGCTTACTGACCCTACTGCATGTTTCTAAAGCTATTCTCCCGTTCTAAGCCCCCGCAAGACCAGGAACTGATACAGAAGTATCGGGAGACCGGCGATGTGGAATTGGTGGGCCAGTTGTTTGAGCGCTACACCGAGATGGTGTACCTGATTTGCCTCAAGTACCTGAAGAACGAAGACGAGAGCAAAGACGCCACCATGCACATCTTTGAGCACCTAATCCAAGCCTTGCACAAACATGAGATCGCCAATTTCAAGAGCTGGCTGCACGTGCTTACCAAGAACTACTGCCTCATGCAACTGAGGTCACAAAAAATAAAAGGGGCCGATTTGATAGATGAGAAATCAATGCCGCTGGTGGAGAAAGCGGCCCTGGCCCATTCTTCAGAAGACCCTGACCAGGAGATGGAGCTGCAGCTTTTATCCAAAGCCCTCACCACCCTGGGCCCCGAGCAACGCGCGTGTGTAGAGCTTTTCTACCTGCAGAAGAAAAGCTACAAAGAAGTAGCCGACCTCACCGGCCTGGACATAGGCAAAGTGAAAAGCCACATCCAGAACGGCAAAAGAAACCTTAAAATCTACATGAATAAAAACTATGAGCAGGAATAACCTCCCCGACACCTGGGACTCCGAAGAGCATCCTTCGCTGGACTTGCTGCGGCAGTACCAAACCGGTGAACTTTCCGCTCCCCTCAGCCACCGGATTGAACGGCACCTTGTCTCCTGCGAGCTCTGCTCTGACTTAGTGGAGGGCATGACCATGGCGCAACCCGCCCGCGTGCAGTTGGCCGTACGGGAAACCCGTGGCCGGCTTAAAAACTTTTTGGCCCAGAAAAAACGCAAACGGAAAGGGTTTCAATGGCCTATCTGGCAGACCGCCGCGGTACTGTTGGTACTTTTGTTTGCCATTGCCGAGGTGGTGTACCACCAATACTTTGCGGGAACAGACCACTTACCTTCTCGCGTAACCCAAAACCAAACAACCTGGCGTTTAACCGGCCAGGTAGTAGACGCCACCGGGAAAGCCTTGCCTCAGGCTCTGGTGAAAGTAAAAGGTAGTGGCCTGCAGGTTAGCACAAACCAGCGGGGGGAATTCACGCTGCAACTTCAATCAAAGCGATCTGTGCTAGTGGTTTCCCACCCCGAGTTCAGAGCGAAAGAAGTACCAGTCAGCAGTGCAGATTCTTCAGTGGAAATCATTTTAACTCCCTAAGAAGAAAAGGAAAGCTTTTCCTTTTACAGGCAGAATTCAAAAAACACCAATGAAATTTAGCTTCGCTTTCCGTGGAATCTCTCCTACATTTAAGGACCGGATTATAGGAAACCGGCCTAAAACGAATGGCAGAAACATTGACCAAAACCATCCGGTGGGGCATCATAGGCTGCGGCGACGTCACGGAAGTTAAAAGCGGACCCGCCTTCCAGAAAGTCCCAAACTCAAAGCTGGTGGCGGTGATGCGCCGCGATGGAGAGAAAGCAAAGGATTACGCCCAGCGGCACGGGGTACCCAAATGGTATGACAATGCCCAGGACCTGATCCAAGATCCCGAGGTTGATGCCGTGTACATTGCCACCCCGCCCGATTCCCATGCGCAGTACACCCTGCAGGTGGCAGCGGCAGGCAAACCCGTGTATGTAGAGAAGCCTATGGCTTTGAACTACGCCGAGTGCCAGGAGATGATTTCTGCCTGCCAGAAGGCCAACGTGCCCTTGTTTGTGGCTTATTACCGCCGGCGCTTGCCCTCTTTCCTCAAAGTGAAGGAACTGGTAGACGCAGGCGCCATTGGCGAGGTAAAGTTTGTGAACATTCGGCTTTTCCATCAAATTCAGCAAAACCTTAACCAAAACGACCTTCCCTGGCGGGTACAACCCCAGATCGCCGGGGGTGGTCTCTTCTATGACCTGGCGCCTCACCAACTAGATTACATTGACTACCTTTTAGGTCCTATTGAAGCAGCCTCAGGCCAAACGGCAAACCAGGCCGGGCTTTATCCCGCTGAGGATATCGTGACCGGGCAATTCAGATTTAAGAGCGGGGTAATGGGTACCGGCCTTTGGTGTTTCACGGTGCCGCCTGAACAATTCACCGATGAGATTGAACTAGTAGGAAGCAAAGGCCGGATTATATTTCCCACCTTTGCCTTGAAGCCCATCCGCCTAGAAACTGAGAAAGGAACCGATGAATTCTTTCTGCCCCCTCCGCCGCACGTGCAGCAACCCTTTATCCAAACAATTGTAGAGGAATTGACCGGTACAGGCGAATGTCCCAGCAAAGGTGAATCTGGTGCCCGCACGGCTTGGGTCATGGACCAAATTACCGGTCGCTAGCACCTCATAAAATATTTTAAGACCAATTTCATTTCCGGTGGCTGGTTTAGGAGTTGTTTTTTGAAAACGGCTCCTAAACCAGCCACCGGAATTTTTTAGACGGGATTTTGGTTTGGCCTTATACAAACCCAAGCCATGGGAGGCAATTGGTATGGAAAGTAGGCAAAAGAACTACTAAACCAAGCTGATTATGGCTTCTTCTATTTTCAAAATTGGAAACGTATTAAGTTAATCCCTCCCTTACATTCTAAATCTTTAATTTTTAGGAATAATTGTTTCAGAATATTTCAATGTTTCACAATTATTGATATCTTGCGCAATCGATTGCACACTCTACCATCAGAGATATGTTACACAGAATTTTAAAAATCAATCCGAATGACAACGTGCTGGTAGCACTGACGGATTTAAAGAAGGGCGATGTCGTGGAATACGAGGGGTCGCAGATCGTTTTGGTTGATGACGTTCAGGCGAAACACAAGTTTGCCCAAAAGCCCCTTGCCGCTGGTGAGGAGATCCTGATGTATGGGTCGTTGGTAGGAAAGGCGGTCTATGACATTCCGGTGGGCGGGGTGCTGACCACTTCTAATGTGAAACACCAGGTGAACGGCTTCACCGGTAAAACCAAGACCATCGGCTGGCAGGCACCTGATGTCTCCACTTGGGTTAACAGAACCTTCATGGGCTATCACCGCGAAGACGGCCAGGTAGGTACTGCCAACTTCTGGCTGGTGATTCCGCTGGTATTCTGTGAAAACCGTAACGTAGACATCATTAAGCAGGCCTTCCTGGATGAACTAGGCTTTGGTCAGCGCGATGTCTACAAGTCGTATGTGCAGCAGATGGTGGAACTGTACCAGACCGGTAATACCGAGGCAATTGAGACGCTTACTCTGCAGAAAGCCGTTGCCCCGGTTCAGCGCCGTATTTTTGAGAACGTAGACGGCATCAAGTTCCTGACCCACGAGGGCGGTTGCGGCGGCACCAGACAAGACTCAGATATGCTGTGTGCCCTGTTGGCTGACTACATCCACCACCCTAACGTGGCAGGCGCCACCGTTTTAAGCCTGGGTTGCCAAAACGCGCAGGTAAGCATCCTGGAAAGCAAAATCAAGGCCCTCAACCCTAAATTCTCTAAACCAGTCATTGTGCTGGAGCAGCAAAAAGAAGGTACCGAAGAGGAAATGATGTCCAAGGCGATCCGGCAGACGTTCCTAGCCTTGATTGAGGCCGATAAACTGAAAAGACAACCCGCTCCCTTGAGCAAGCTTTCCATTGGCCTGGAGTGCGGCGGCTCAGACGGCTTCTCGGGCATCTCCGCCAATCCGGCCATTGGTCACACTTCGGACATTCTGGTTGCCTTGGGCGGAAAGACCGTATTATCTGAGTTCCCGGAGCTTTGCGGCGTGGAGCAGGAATTAATCAACCGCTGCGAGACCGAGGAAGCCGCCGAGCGTTTCGCGTCTTTGATGCGTGCGTATGCCAAATCTGCAGAGGCTGTTGGGTCTGGTTTTGACATGAACCCTAGCCCCGGCAACATCAGGGACGGGTTGATTACCGATGCCATCAAATCTGCCGGAGCCGCTAAAAAAGGAGGCACCTCCCCTATCGTGGATGTGTTGGATTACCCAGAATACGCGACCAAGCCTGGCTTGAACCTCTTGTGCACCCCGGGCAATGACGTGGAATGCACCACTGCCCTGGTGGGGGCCGGCACCAACATCGTGCTGTTCACCACCGGCTTGGGCACACCTACTGGTAACCCAATTACCCCGGTGATCAAGATTTCTTCCAACACCAAACTGGCCCAGCGCATGCCCGACATCATTGACATTGACACCGGTGCCGTGATCTCTGGAGAGAAAACCATTGAAGAAATGGGCGAAGACGTGCTGGACTTCATCATTGAAGTAGCCAGCGGCCGTATTGAAACCAAAGAAAAAGCCCTGCACCAAGACGACTTCATCCCCTGGAAACGTGGGGTGTCTTTATAAGCCGCTCCCCTGCTAACGTAGGTTCTTGCCCACCTTGAACCTACCTCCTTTTTAGGCCCTGCACCTTCTCACCGCTTCAGTTTCGTGTAACATCTGGGTGGTTGGTGCAGGGCCTTTCTATTCAAATTCTACTCCACTAGCTATATCCGAAAACCTATACTAAATCTATTCCCTTATGAATGATGCACTTGCACTTCCGGTTGGCACCACTCTGGACCGTTTTATCATGAGAAAGCAGGAAGATTTCCCTTTCGCTTCCGGTGAGTTATCGCAGTTGCTGCGGGACATGGCGTTGGCGGCAAAGATTGTGAGTCGGGAAATCAGCCGTGCCGATCAGGATACCATTGGTACCGTAGGCACCCAAAACGTACAAGGCGAGGACCAGCAGAAACTGGATGTGATTGCCAACATCCGTTTCATCAGGGCACTGCGCAACGGGGGCGAAGTATGCACCATAGTGTCTGAGGAAGATGAAGACATTATCCATACTGGCAATACCAACGCCAAGTACATTGTGGCAATGGACCCCTTAGACGGGTCTTCTAACATAGACGTGAACATTCCGGTGGGCACCATCTTCGGTATCTACCGCAGGCTGTCCGACGGAGGGCAGAACGGAACCCAGGAAGACTGCCTGCAAAAGGGAACGCAGCAGGTGGCAGCGGGCTACATTCTGTACGGCGCCTCCACCATGCTGGTGTACACCACAGGTTGCGGCGTGAACGGCTTCACTTATGAACCTTCCTTAGGCGAGTTTTTCCTTTCGCACCCAGACATCAAAATTCCTACGGACGGAAGGCAATACTCCTGCAACGAAGCCAATGTGAGCAACTTTCCGTTGGGCATTCAGAATTACCTGGCCTTCTGCCGCGAGCAGAAATACTCCTCGCGGTACATTGGGTCCCTAGTGGCCGATTTCCACCGCAATCTTCTGAAAGGAGGCATCTATTTTTACCCAGGTTCGGCCAAAAACAAGGCTGGTAAGCTACGATTGCTATACGAGTGCAGTCCCTTGGCTTTTATTGCCGAGCAAGCGGGTGGTCAGGCTACCGACGGCATTGACCGCATCCTGGACAAAACCCCGGCTACTCTCCATGAACGCTGCCCTTTGGTCATTGGATCTTCTGAAATGATTGAGAAAGTGCGCAAGTACATGACCTTATAACCTTAAGCAGGTCACTTTAAACCAAGCATCCGGTTTGGGGCTGTTCTTACGAAAACAGCCCCAAACCGGATGCTTGGTTATACATGTTCAGCTCTACAGAGTGTTGGAGTATTTTTTCGACTGAAGGGCCGTTTTCCAGAAGCGCACGCTAGCTATCTGTCCTTTAAACCAAGAGCGTTTATCCATGCGGGTTCCAATGGAGGTCTTGGCAGTGGTCGGAATTGGCAGGTACTCCATCTCACCGGAAAGCTCCAATTGTTCGTTCACGTAACCCTTGAGTTGCTTGTCTTTGTAGGTGAGGGTCATGGTGGCCCACTCGCCCACCGGATGCGTTTTGGTGGAATCAACCAAGGTGAGGGCCGCTATTTCATTGCGCAGGAAAAAATCGGCATACCATTGGTTTTGCTTATTTAGCCGAAGCTCCAATAAAACACGTCGTTGCCCCAGGCTCATATCTTCAATGTGCAGGAAACGCTGTTCCCGGTTGGCAGGTCCTGCGGGTTCGGGCTTAAACACCACTTCAATGGTGAATTCCTCGGCTCCGGCAATGGGATTGTGCCCTACCAGCAATCCGTCATCTACTTCATCAAAAGCGAGTACAGGAGTTCCGTCTTGGGTTTGTTGGGCCGTGGGATTACCTAACACGGTAGTTGGGTGACCTCCTACCAAAGTGGGCGAATGCATTGACCACCGGGTAGGCTTCATGGTGACGCAGGAAGAAACCACCAGCAATACCATAGAACTCAGCAAAAAGGCAGCATTTCTCATAGGGTTTGTCTTTTCCTTTTTTATCCTGATTTCTGAAAAAAGCCTTGAAACGGAGGTAATACCAAGATGAGAAGCAGGCTCCTGACCTCTTCGTGGCTATTGTTTGATCTGCGGTTTTACAATCCGGTTGGCCAACTCCAGTTTCTGGGCTTTCATTTCGGCTAAAACAATCTGTGCCATCTGGCGAGCGCCTAGTTCGTTGAAGTGCGTGTCATCAATTTTGCCTTGAGGGTAGTTGGGGTGCTCCTCCGGCGCAAGGTGCACGAAAAGTAGTTTAGAGCTCTCTGGACCGAGTTTCTGCAGCAGTTCCTGGCTTTTCCGGTCCAGGTCAATAAGGGTTACTTTTTGTTTTTGGGCCACAGACCGCACAATGGCTGAGTACACGGCATGGGTTTCCTCAATTTTACCAGAGGGGTTAAACAAGCGGCGGGCAGCAGGGGTAATCAACACAGGAGTCACCTTTTTCTTTCTGGCTTCCGAGACAAAGCGCTCCAGGTAGTTTCGGTAATCACCTTCGGTGGTGTAGCTTTTTTTGGTGCTCACCTCGTCATTGTGCCCGAACTGGATAAACAGGTAATCGCCGGCTTTCATGGAAGAAGCCACCGGCTCCCATAGCTTCTCTTCAATGAACGTTCGGGTACTCCGGCCGTTTTTGGCGTGGTTTTCTATAGTCACACTTTCGTCAAAGAAATACTTAAACGGCATGCCCCAGCCTGTCTCAGGGTAGGCCTTGGTTTCCTTGATGGATATGGTAGAATCCCCGATCAGGTACACCGTGATGGGTTGTCTCTCAGGGAAAAGGAAGGACATGAGGCTTAAGCAACTTAGGCCTAAAAGCAGCAGGATAGTAGGAAACTTCATGGCAGGAGGCATAGGATTCAGAGTTTTACTTTGTTTGGCAAGGATACATTCTCCCCGTTGATCCAGGCGTCTTTAAACTAGACGTTTTTCACGTTGAAGAAGGTATAAGGCTTCTTAACCCTTTATTTCTACGTTGATTAAATGTAAGTTATCCAACGGGGCCTTTTCTTAGCCTCCCGGCAGCACGCCCACTGAGCCGCCATTCTGCACCTTCATGTTCCGGCGGAGAAAGGCTTGTTAGAGGGCAAACCGCAACTCCCAAGAAAATTCGTTTAAAGGTCATTTTACTTGAACCAAGGGCAAAACACCTTTGTATTTACCATTCGGTTCGGGCCAGCATGGGCGAGGCTCGTTTACAGAGTTGCAGCGCCAGACCCCACGGGTCACGGAGCATGACCAAGTGAGAGCCGTCCTCCAAATGTTGGTCAGCTACCAGGGTAGCCCCTGCCGCGCAAAGGCGATCCTTGTCTAAGCCAGGATCTTCCGACACAAAAGCCAGATGCACCAGCAAGGGGTTCATGGTGCGGTACGGCGGCACCTCCGCGGCGGGGTTCAGGTAAATCTCTATCAGGATACGCCCGCTGTCATCGGCGAAAAACGTGGTGTAAGGGGATTCCTTCTGTTGCCGGACAATGCGCATGTCCAGGTGCTGCACGTACCAGGCGGCCATGGCAACGGGGTCTTCTACGTTAAGGGCGAAATGCTCTAATTTCATAGTATTCTGTTGAACGTGTTCTGTAATAAGGCAGGGAGCCTCTTGCCCTTGCTTGTTTCACTTGCAAACGAAAGACGAGCAAGGTTAAGAGGTATGTATAACAAACTCCAAAGATCTTGAAGCGCAATCGATTGCGCTTAATATCCTAAAAAAAGCACGTCCTGTGCTTCTATTTCCCTGGTCCTTGGCTTCATTAAATATGCTTAACTTTTAAACTAAAACCAAATCTCTGCGGTGAATTAAGCCCTCTAAAGTGACCAGTGGGCATAAAGTTACTTCCGAGTCCATCAAACTAAGTTGAACACTCTTAACCACCCTCTAAACTTTCTTCATCCAAAGAGCTACTTACTTGATTTTATGCTCCTTTGCAGAAAACAGCCATAAAGCCTGTGGTATTCAGCACTCTCAAGGTCTTTCCTATCCGCTCTAACAAGTCCAAAGTAGAAACGTGATCAGCCTTGTACCCAGATAAACCCTGATGTTTACTATCTATTGATTTATATTTTAACTAACTTCATTTCAATAGTTTAACGCTTCTAAGGTCTACTGCTATGGAACAAAACTATATTTCAGAGCCTCTGCAGGAGAAACCTCCTCTTGGGACCCGGCTGGATAGGCTGAAGCACCTCATTAAGGCTCAGTTCACCCAACTGAAAGAACCCGTGGTGGAGGAGTTGCTGCTGAAATTTAGTTGGGTGGAGTTAAACCGGGGAGAGATTCTGTGCAAGGAGGGCGAAGTGGGCGACTGCGTGTACCTGCTGGTGTCTGGCAGGTTAAAAGCCTGGGTAGAGTTCGGTACCCGTGATGCTCGCCAGGTGGGTGAAATTGCCCAAGGCGAAAGCGTAGGCGAGATGGCGCTTATTACCGGTGAGGCGCGTTCTGCCACCATCACTGCCATGCGCACCTGTATGCTGGCCAAACTACTCAAATCTGACTTTGATGAATTGGTCGCTCACCACCCCGAAGTAGCCGTTACTTTGTCCAAGCTTATCATTGATCGGCTCAACTATACCATGCACCACACCCGGGTTCCAGCTAAAAACACCAATTTTGTCCTGGTGCCTGCTACTTCCAGTCTTGTCATCAAAGAATTTACGGCCCAACTGGTGGAGGCTTTGCATGACCATTACAGCATTAGGCATATCCATAAAGAGTTACTTCCTCACGCCCTGCAGGACAGGTCATTACCCGAAGAGGAGCGTTCTTTTGAAATCCACAACTGGATGGCCGAGCAGGAAGTAAACCAGGGCTACGTGATTTTCGAGGCCGACCCTGAAGACCTGGAATGGACTGGGCATTGCTTGCGGCAAGCCGACAAAATTCTGCTTTTGACCGAGGCTGACCAAGGCACCGCTCTATCCGATTTGGAGCGATTCCTTTTCTCCAGCGGAGACGAGCAACTGCAGCAGGCCACAGAAGTAGCGTTCCTGTATCCCCACACCACAGAGAACCCTAATAAGACCCATGACCTGTTAGCCCTTCGGCCGGTTTCCCGCCACTACAACATCCGCCTTCAAGATCAGCGGCACTTGAATCGGTTAGCACGCATGCTCACAAACAAAGGAATGGGATTGGTTCTGGGCGGTGGCGGCGCCAAAGGCTTTGCCCACATTGGTGTCTATAAAGCTTTACAAGAGGCAGACATCCCCATTGATATGGTTTGCGGCACCAGCATTGGCGCCATCATTGCCGCGGCCATAGCCCATGAATGGGATCCGGAAGAGATGTACAGGAAAGGAAGAAGTGCCTTTGTCACTGACAAACCCCTAAGTGACTATACCCTTCCCGTTCTCTCGCTCCTCAAAGGCCATAAACTCCAAAATACCAACCGTAAGTATTTCGGGGAAAAGAACATTGAAGACCTGTGGCTTAACTTCTTCTGCATTTCCAGTAACTACACCTTATCTGAAATGGTGGTGCATGAACGCGGTCCCCTCTGGAAATACGTGACAGCCTCCGTTTCTATTCCCGGGGTGCTGCCTCCGGTGGTAGACGGCAACAACCTGCTCATAGACGGGGCTTCCTTCAACAACTTTCCGGTAGATGTCATGAAAGCCCGTTACGGCGGAAAACTCATTGGCATTAACCTACTGGAAGACAAAGAATATAAACTGAACTACACCAACCTGCCGGGCGGCTGGCATCTCTTCCTTTCCCGCTTCCTCCCCTTCCTGAAACGGTACAAAAGCCCCAGCATCTCGGCCATCATGCTCAAATCCACCATTCTCTCCAGCATGGTGCACCAACGGAAACAAATCAATGACCTTGACCTTTTCCTGAACCCACCAGTAGGTAAGTTCAGCCTGCTGGACATGAAGAATTTTGACGCCATTGCCGCCACCGGGTATGCCTACGGAAAGGAGTTTCTTCAAACCGCTCCACTAGAGGATTTGAAGATCAAGAGCATGGCAACCACCGAGATTACCTAGGCTAGTTATTTGGCAGAATAGGTCATTAACTTTCCCTTTCAAATTAAGGCTACAGCAAAGCAAAGTTTTAAGGTCTTTAGGATAAAACAAGCCCAAAACCGTGATGTCGATTTTCTTGATAAGGATTTGCCTTCTTATTTAAAAGGTAAGCCCTAGGAGATTTTGCCTCCCTAGTTAACATAAAAACCGTTTTGCTTGAAAAAGACTGTTTATTTGGATACCTTAGCCGGAAATTTTATAATAAATCAACTTTACATCTAAGTTGATTCTCCTTTTTTTAGGGACCTCCCACCATCAGCCCACTTTCCGAAAGGCGGTTTTTAGCACGATTTAGTAAACGAATCCTCAAAGCGAGCCTGGTTGGTTTGGGATTTCTCCCACCTCTGTCACCGGAAACATGCTGGCTTAAGCCGGAATATCGCGTGTCTTCCTTTACGCTCTCGTTCTTGCTTCAGTGATACAGGCACTGTTGGTTTACGTTTCCCCCTACCCCTTGCAACGCCTCTTTCCGCAATCAGAAGGCGTTTTCAATACTCAAGTTGGTTCCCCCAATCTTCACCCTATTGAAACCCTTCATGATGGCAACCTTTACCTTACCTGTTCAAGCCGAAAGCAGAACCTCCCTTTCTGCGGCGGTCAGAACCCACCTCCTTCTATGGACTTTTCTCCTTAGTATCATCTTTTGTTTACCAACTAGAAGTATAGCCCAAACCACCATTACTGAGATGGAGATTATTCCCATGCTGGAGTGCGTGAAGTGGGTAGCGTCAGAAAATAAATTTGAAGCCGTTTTTGGGTACAACAACCCTAGTAAAAGCGAAATCTCTGTTCCACCTACCAACAGTTCCCTTTCGTGTACCGTCTATAATCTGAAAGGCCAGGTTCCCACCGTTTTCAAACCAGGGCGGGTGTTCTCGGCTTTTACGGTGCAGTTTGATTGTCCGGTGCTGGTCTGGACTGTGATTGGGCCAAGTGGCAAACCTAAATCCGTTGCGGCGAGCAGCAGTTCCACCGCTTGCGCTACCGGAGGCAACATTACGCCGGTTATAAGTTCCCCCGGAAAGAATACCACCAAGATTGGATCAGAACTAAGTGTGTTAATTGGTTCAGGGCTTACCAAAAGCAACGAGGTGTACCAGATAGAACAGTTCAATGGGCAGACTTACGTGTTCATTAGTTTGTATGCCGTTCCGGGTGGTACCACGGCCTTACTGGCCAGCCTGCAAACCTTGGGGTTACTAGAGCCTAAAGTAAGCAACCTGCACATCACCGGCTGGCTACCCATTCCCAGGCTCCCCGATTTGAATGGATTAGCGAACCTGAACCTTGCCATGCCGGTGTTCACCCCGCTTACCAATGCTGGCGCCACGACCACCCAGGGAGACAGAGCCCAACGCACCGACCTGCTCCGAACCGCTTTTGGCATGCAAGGACAAGGAATCAAGATTGGGGTTTTATCTGACAGCTATAACGCCAGACTGGGCAACGGAGCCCTGCTGGGTGTACAACAGGGCGACCTTCCCGGCCCGCAGAATCCCTTGAACCAGGAACCTGTCCAAGTGCTAAAAGACCTTTCCCCGGGTTCAGACTTGGGCACTGACGAAGGGAGAGCCATGCTGGAAACCATCCATGATGTGGCCTCCAAAGCCACTTTGGCCTTTCGAACCGGGTTTGATGGGCCCATTGACTTGGCCCAGGGCATCAGGGAAATGAAAGCGGCAGGCTGTCACATCATTGTGGATGATATCACCTACATAGATGATCCTTTCTTCCAGGACGGCATAGTGGCACAGGCGGTAGATGAAGTGGTGGCGCAAGGTGTTTCCTACTTCTCAGCTGCCGGTAACTTCGGGGAGCGGTCTTACCAGGGAGTTTATACCCCCCTAGACCCCGCCACCAACCGAAAACATAACTTTGGCGGGGGCGATGTGCGGCAACGGCTGTTTTTACCAGAAGGAATTTTCACCCTGGGTCTGCAATGGTTCAGCAGTACGGGCCAAGACCTGGATTTCTACCTGACGGATGAAAACGGCAACATCATTATCGGGTACAACCGGGCCAGTACGTTTCCTTTTGAGGGTATGTCCTTTGAAGTTGGGCCGGGTGGCGCCGTAGCCAACCTGGTGGTAGAGAATGCCAGTGCCACCCTTGATCCTAATGTGGTTTTTAAGTACGTCATCTTTAGGGGCAACGCCGCCATAGGGGAATACCGCACCGGTACCTCCACCATCACGGGGCACGCCAACGCCGCAGGGGCTATGACGGTGGGCGCGGTTCTGTACAGCAATGGGCCTGGTTACACCACCACCCTACCTACCATTGCTTCTTTCTCCTCCAGAGGAGGAACCCCGCTCTTTGGCGCTGGCGCCATCCCCAGAACCAAACCAGATTTCGTGGCGCCTAACGGCGGCAATACCACTGTGCCTATCGGGATCCAATATGAAGATGGAGACTCCTTCTTCAATTTCTTCGGGACCTCCGCGTCTGCCCCGCATACCGCGGCCGCTGCAGCCCTGCTCATGGAAGCGCATGTTAAGTTTTCTGGTCCCACGCTGCCCCCCGCCTCCGTAAGGGGCCTGCTGCGGTCCACGGCCTTGGACATGGGCTCAACCGGACATGATCTGGCCAGCGGATTTGGGTTTATCAGGCCCGACAATGCCATTTCCACCTTTGCCACTCCTACGCCTATTGTCCTGAGTTTTACAATTGAAAAGGCCACGGAAACGAGCCCAACTGGCCCTCTACCCGGAAACAAACTGGTAGTGAAGGGTCATTATTTCAAGGGAAATTCAAAGATAAAATTCGCCGGGGCTGACCTATCTACCACCTATATCAGTGACACCGAAGTCGCGGCCACAATCCCAGAGTATTCAAGCACCACTAACCCCTCCATTCAGGTCTGCAGTTTACCCACCAGTATCAAAGGTGGAGACGGAGGTTGTTCCAAGCCGCTGTACCTCTTCCCCAAAAGGCTCATCACCATCAAAGCCAACAACCTCACCAAACGGTATGGCGATCAGATGCCTCCCCTTACCGCTACCTTCATCCCCGATGACAGCCTACAAGTCAGTGACCTCCGGTTTACAACGCTGGCCACGGATCTTAGTGATGTAGGCGCTTATGTTATTACGCCTTCACTGGTGGCGGGTCACCCATTTCTGGCTCGGGCAGACAAGTACGAGGTGGTGTTGGAACCGGGCATTCTACAGATTGAGAAAATTGCCCTTGAAGTGGCGGCCAGGGACGTATCCATTGCCGAGGGTGCACCGATTACTGGCTTTTCGTACTCCTTCAACTTTCCAACGCCCATCCAGAACCGAAGCGACCGGATTGAACTAGTCCGGAGCAACCTGGCCCAGGCCCACCTGGCTTTGCAGACAACCAAGGTAGCGCTGGTGACCGAGGCCGAGTTGCTGAACGTGGAATCTATCCGGAACAGGAGTTTTCTGGTAAGTGAATTAGCTGAAATCAACGGTTCCAGAATAATCAACGGTAGTAGAATTCTCAACGTGGGCAGCCATATCTTAAATGAATTGAACGCAAATGACCTGGAAGCGACTTCCATCATGAATTCTACCTTCCTGTTGAGCGGAAGCCGAATTCTGAACGGGAGCCGAATTCTAAATGGCAGCAGAATTTTGAATGGTAGCCGCATTCTCAATTCCAATACTGTGGGCCTTGCTAATAATGAGGAATCTGTTCTTATTTTGAATGAAGCAGATGAGGTTATTTCCAGGCTCTATTCCATCAACCTGATCACGGGGTACACCTTAGGAACCCACCGCTGGGCACCGGCTACGCTGCTCTCCCCTAACGTGAACGTCACGTACGGCGAACCCGGCAACTTCTTCGTGAACCCCATTGGTACGGGGGTAAGGGCCGTAAAACCCATTTTGGAATGCGTGCAAGTTTCTAGTAGGCCCGGTTTCTACATTGCCCATTTCTGGTATGAAAACCCCAATACCCAAACGGTGGGGTTACCGCTCAACAGTGAAAACAAATTGGTGTACGCCGGAGCCCAAGCCCTCTGCTTTGTAAACGGAACCAAAATCCCCACCATCTTTAGGCCAGGCAAAAACTACGCCTTCTCAGTGGAATTTGACGGCTCTAAACTCACCTGGAACTTAACCAGCTACCAGGGAGTCAAAAAGACCTCCATCGCGTCCTCGGCAAGCTCCACTTCGTCCAGGTGCAAAACCACTAGGGCCATCAGCTCCACTTGCGGAACGGCTCCAATCCAGGGCGTTGCCACCAGTAAGTTGGAAGCTGCCCCAACCCAGGAGCCCGGTGGCATCAGGGTATTCCCGAACCCCATTGGAAATGAAGTGTCCCTGGAGTTGAGTGATTTAGGCGTACCTGAGGTAACCGTATCCATTACAGATGTTTTAGGAAAAACGTGCTTGAAACGCCAGCAACTGCCAGTAAGCAGTTCCGCCCATACCTTGAACACAAGCCATTTGGCGTCTGGGGTCTATCTCCTGAAAATAGAATACGGCAATGAGGTGAAATCCTTCAGGCTGGTGAAACGGGAGTAAACCTGATTTAAGTCCGGAAGTCTGCATTTCGTTTAGGGGCAGATTTCCTGAAACAAGAGGGGGTTGTAAGGTCAGGAACACTTCGGGTTGATGACCTTACCATTTGCTCAAACAATTTAGAAGCACTTAAAAACATGGGTATGAAAAAATCAATGGTGCTGTTGCTTTCTGTTTTTCTGTCAAACCTGTTGATGGCCCAAACCTCCACCCCAAACAGTTTGCAGGCACTACTTAAAACAGCCAAAGACACCTCACGGGTGACCATCTTGTTGGAGTTAAGCAAAGCCTATAACGGAACTGATCAGAAGAAAGCCATTTCGTACGCCCAGCAGGCACTTGCCGCCTCCCGCGCCCAAAAGTACCTGAAAGGAGAAGCCTATGCTCTGAAAAGTCTGGGGTTGGCGAATGTGAATGAGGGTAGCTACCCAGAGGTAATCCGGTATTGGGAGCAATCACTGGCCATTTTCAACAAGCTGGGCGATAAAGTGGGGGCAAGCAACATGCTCAACAACATAGGCGTGATTTACTCCATCCAGGGTTGGGATGCGAAAGCCATTGAGTTTTACTTAAAGGCTTTAAAAAAAGGAGAAGAAAGCGGGGACAAACTCCGCATTGCCACCGCTCTAGTCAACATTGGGGTTGAATACTTTAACAACCCTGCAACCCATGACAAAGCACTTTCCTATTATCTCAGGGCCTTACCACTCACCCAGGAACTCGGGGATCATGCCATGCTTGGCACTTTAACCGGTAACATAGGCGAAGTTTACTTTGCTCAGGGCAATGACGAAAAAGCACTGGCTTATTATAAGAAAGCCCTAACCATCTTAGAACCTGCCGATATCAAAGACAAAGTTGCGTACACCCTCAACAACATAGGGAAAGTATACGCCTCCCGCGGAGACTTGCCCAAAGCGATGGAGCAACACCAAAAAGCCCGCCAGATAGCGCATTCAGTATCTGCCAAACTGGAAGAAGCCCAAGCCATGAATTTCATTGGGCAGATCAACCTTAAAACAAACAGGGCGGAACAGGCCTTAGCCACATTTCTGCAATCCAAGAACATTGCCAGTGAGTTGGGGGCCAACCACGAGTTAAAAGATGCTTATGCCGGTCTGGCCCAGTCGTACCAAAGGCTGGCAGATTACAAGAAAGCCTACCAATACCAATCGCTGTTGTTAGGAATCAAGGACACGTTGTACAACGCCGAGACAAAGGAGAAAATCAACAACCTGGAGGCAAACTACCAGAGTGAGAAAAAGCAAAGCCAGATTGATCTTCTAACCAAAGACAGCCAGTTGAAACAAGCCAGCCTGCAGCGGCAACAGGTGTTCCGGAATGCCCTTTTGGTGGTGTTGGGGCTCATTATCATCCTGGCGGTGGTACTGTTTCTAAACTTCAGAAACAAGGTAAAAGCCAATAAACTGCTGCAGCACAAGAATGAAGAGATCAACGCCCAGAAAGAAGAACTGGCCACCCAACGAGACCATTTAGAGAAAACGTACAACAACCTGCTCAACACCCAAGAGCAACTGGTGCAGTCAGAGAAAATGGCCTCCTTGGGGCAACTTACCGCTGGGGTGGCGCACGAGATCAACAATCCCATCAACTTCGTCTCGGCGGGCATAGAATCGCTTCGCCTGAACTTCACAGACATTATGGAAGTGGCCAAAGTGTACTTTCAGTTGAAGCCGGGGGTAGATAACACTCAACAACTGCAAAAGCTGGAGAAACTCAAAAAAGAGTTAGAGGTAGAGGAGCTCATTAACGAGTCTGAGCAGCTTTTCTCCAGCGTGAAAAATGGCGCTACCCGCACGAAGGAAATCGTGAAAAGCCTTAAAAACTTCACCCGCCTGGATGAGGACAACCTTAAAAAAGCAGACCTGCACGAGGGGTTGGATTCAACCCTGGTAATCCTGAACAACCAGTTGAAAAACCGCATTAAGATTGTGCGCAATTACGGCGACCTGAAGGAAGTCAACTGCTATCCCGGCCAGTTGAATCAGGTCTTCATGAACATATTGAACAACGCAGCCCAAGCCATTCCGGAGGAAGGTACCATTGCCATCAAAACCTACACTGATGATGACTATGCTGTCATTAAAATCAGGGACACTGGCCAAGGCATGACCGAGGAAGTGAAAAAACACATCTTTGACCCTTTCTTCACCACCAAAGACGTGGGGGAAGGCACGGGCCTGGGCCTCTCCATTTCCTACGGAATCATTGAGAAGCACAAAGGCAAGATAGAGGTGGAATCTCACCCCGGCGAAGGGACTGAGTTCACCATCAGAATTCCCCTACAGTTTACCCCAGCCTCCCAAAACCTGAAATTTGAGACTGTCTCTTAACCTAGCTACCTAAATAAATCGTCTTTATCCTCCTCTATAACCATGGGAAACATGACCTTGGAACAAGTTGCTTCCTTCCCTACCCAAGCCTCTGAAAAACCTTCCATTCTGTACATAGATGATGAAGAGGATAATCTGATTGTGTTTAAATCAGCGTTCAGGAGACACTATGACGTGCATACGGCAAAATCTGGGGAAGAAGGGTTGGAGATTCTGCAGTCGCTGGATGCCTGCCTAGTCATCACCGATCAACGCATGCCCCGCATGACGGGTGTCCAGTTCCTGAAAAATCTGCCGGAGGAGAAAGACATGATCCGGATGATTTTGACAGGCTACAGTGACATGGAGTCTATCATTGACGCCATCAACACCGGACAGGTGTACCGGTACATTGTCAAGCCTTGGGACAAAGAGGAACTGAAGATCACGCTGGACAACGCCATTGAGGCCTTTCAGTTACGCCGCACAAACAAACAACTCATCCATGAACTCAAAGAAGCAAATGAGGAACTGGAGCAGAAAGTGGAAGAGCGTACCCAACAGGTCAACCTGCAAAAAGAAGAAATTGAAAAGCTGCTGTTGAATATCCTGCCCCTAGAGGTCGCCAACGAACTAAAGGAAAAAGGGGCTGCCACCCCCCGCTTTTATGACAGCGCCACCGTTCTCTTCACCGATTTTATTGGGTTTACCTCCATCGCCGAGGGCCTTTCCCCAAATGAGTTGGTTTCTGAGTTAAATAACTGCTTTCTAGCCTTTGATTCCATTGTGGAGAAAAACAACCTGGAGAAAATCAAAACCATTGGGGACTCTTACATGTGCGCTGGCGGCATCCCTGTGGCAAACCACTCCCACGCTGTAGATGCTATTCTGGCGGCCATAGAAATCCAGGATTACATGACCCGCCTGAACGAAGAGCGGGTAGCCATGGGACTAGTGCGGTGGGATTTGCGCATTGGCATCCATACCGGCCCTCTGGTGGCGGGAGTGGTGGGCCGGAAAAAGTTTGCCTATGACATCTGGGGAGATACCGTGAACACAGCCAGTCGCATTGAATCTTGCGGGGAAGGAGGCAAAATCAACATATCTGAAACCACCTTTGAGGCCGTGAAAGATTGGTTTAGTTGCCTTTACCGCGGAAAGGTACCAGCCAAAAACAAGGGGCAAGTAAGTATGTACTTCGTGGAGAATCGCTTAAACAGACGGGAGTGAACGCTGGTAAACCCTTATCTTGGTTTAGACCACCCGTCGTTTTAGCTTCTTTTTCCTAAAACTAACCTTAAAACCCAAGGTCTCCGGCTGCATACTCCTTTTCCTATTCCTATGGCTCCTTTTCCATTTACGTCTATCAAAGAGCACGTAGTAACTAAACTACAGGCTGGTCTTTCTCCTCACCTCACCTACCACTGCCTGGCCCATACCTTAGACGTTCTGGCCAGGGCAGAGGTCATAGCGCGGGCTGAGAAGATTGAATCACCAAAGGAGCTTTTGCTTTTGAAAGTAGCCGTTTTGTACCATGATGCAGGTTTTGTAGAAACGTACCAAAATCATGAAAGAAAAAGTTGTGAAATTGCCTCCAGGGAGCTACCCGCCTTTGGGTTTGAGCCACAGGAAATTGAAACCATTTGCCAGCTCATCATGGCCACTAAACTACCACAGAACCCCCACTCCCAACTGGAGCAGATTATCTGCGATGCAGATCTGGATTACCTGGGCCGGGAAGATTATTCCCCTATCGCCCACGGGTTGTATCAGGAACTGCTTTCCCTGGGGCTCCTGCAGAGCCAGGAAGAGTGGATCCAGATGCAGGTAAATTTCCTGGAGAAGCACCGCTATTTCACGCAGTACTGCCAGCAGAACCGCGAGAGCCTGAAACAAGCCCACCTTCAGGAACTGAAAGCTAAAACAGGTCTACTTCAGAAGACAGATGCGTAGAGACCATGCGGGCATCCATCTGCCGCAAGCGTCTGCATAAAGTCTTCAGGATTCCTTTGAGTACTTCTGCGTTATTGAGCAATATCTCATAAAAGGGCTCTTGTGCCAGCTTCAGCAGTATGGTGTCTTCTATGGTGGTGGCACTGGCGGAGCGGGGTTCGGTGTCCAGGATGGAGAGTTCTCCCAAAAGTTCGTTTTCCTCCAACTCGGCAAAGGTGTGTTCGTGGTCATGGATGCGCACCCGGCCTTTGTAGATGATGTACATGCACTCCCCTATCTCCCCTTTGGAGAACAGGTGGGTACCCGGCGGTAGATGTATTTCTTCCAGTACTCCTGCCAACTCCACTAATTCGGGTTCGGGGGTTTCGCTAAATATTTCTGAAGCCCGTAGCGTCAGTACCTTTTCAATCAGCAGCATACAAAAGTTAATTAAAGGCAGAATAAACAAAGTCTTTGGTCTCCTGGAAAAGGGGATCATGCGGCAACTTCTCCTCATCGTTTAAAATCATTCTGGCAGAGGAGGCACCCAGTTGGGGAAGCAGGTAACAGGCCACCGACTTGGTCCATGAAGAGCACTGCAGTTGGGTACTCTGGATAACGGTGGAGACAAGCGCGACGGCGGGTACATCGTGGTTCATCTTTACATGTAAGTCATTCTCGGCACCGGCCCCCTCATTGGTAAAGTCTAGGATCCGGTCTAGTTGCAGGAAATAAAATTTAGGAATCAGGTGCTCCAAAATCTCAATGGCATTGGCCATCCGGGTTTCGTCGCGGAGCTTTAACAAACTCAAGACCCGCCCAATCTGCTGACGATCAAACCGAAGGGCGAGCCCTTTCAACAACAAGACCACATCCTGGTTTATCTCGCGGGCGAGCGTAGTGGCCAACAATTCCAGCGCGGGCTTTGTCCGGATATCACGGCAGGCAGAGGTTTTCTGCAGGCAGGCAGCAAGAGTGGTGTTCAGCCAGGTTTCCAGTAGCTTTTTGCCTTCGTTGGGCAATTCGGCCTGTTTAAGCCAAAGAGCCTCAATTATGTCACGGGTGGGGCCTTCCTCCTCGGCCAACAGATCCAGCAAGTAGTCGGTGGAGCGGTTGCCTTTTACTTTTCCGGCGGCCACCACCACGGCCCGTACAAAGGCCGTGGGCGCACGGGCATGGAGTTCCTCCACAGCGAACACCGCGTCTCCAAAATTAACCAGGGATTTCTGCATGGGGTGCCAGGCTTGTCTTGCTTTGGCTATATCCAGCATTGGAGCCACCAGCCCGTATTCCTGCACTTTGCCCAGGGTTTCAATGGCTTTTTTGTAAACCGGCTCAAAATCAGAAACCAACAACTTGCCCAGCTCCTCCTGGAACCCTGTCACACCGGCTTCAGAAAGAATATCCACGGCTACTTGTTGGTGCTGCATTGGGGCGGTATCCCTCACCAAGGTTTGCAGTTCCTGGTGCACGAACGGGTGGGCATCTGCATTTGGCCGTCGCATCAACCCCACCAAAGCGGCTTTGTACGCTTCCGGTTCCATGGCCTGCAGGGCCGTTTGATCCTGGTCGGTAACCTCAGGCACAAGGCTGTAATAGGCTTTGCACAACTCAGGCTTCAAGGGATCAGGCTTCTCCTGGGACAGCTGTTGTTGGACCAGGTGCAACACATTTTTCTTGTTTAACCGCAGGAGACTGCCCAACACAAACCGACGGACTTCATGGAAGGGACTATGGAACTGCTGTTCCAGAAGCTGGTCCAGTTGGTGGTAACCTGACCTTTCCAGCAGTTCCAGTGCAAGCAGGATTTCTTTGGGGTTGTTACTTGAGGCTTTGTTAAGAAGCAGCTGTTGCACGGGCCCGTCATGCAGGAAGAGTTCTGACCCCGTAAACCACCCTTTCCGGATGGCTTTCACCAGGGTGTGCAGGTATTCTTTCTTGACCAGAAAAACGGTGCTTACCCATATCACCAACAACACAAACAGAACCTGAGCAATAAAATGGATTCCTAAGTCTCCGCGCAGGTGGTAGCACACCAACAAGAAAGCCCCACTTGCCAACAGCGCGAAGGGAAGCATGTATCCTTTGGCTATCAAATGCCCCTTCAGCCGGATGTGGGGTTCCAGGGGCTGGAAAAGGATAAAGAAAGCAGGTTCCTGCACCGCCGATTTCAGAACCTCTGAGAGCAACACCATCACCCCAAAAATGTACAGAATGGTGTTCTCGCTTTCTCCGGGCAAAAGGAGGACACTGGTCAGAACCAATACCACCACCGGAGACAACAGCAGAGCGTTAGTTAACCCCAGCCTGCTAATTACCCGGCTACTGAACAGAAGCTTGAAGAAGATGGCCATGATCCGCCCGATGGCAAAAAACACCCCAATGAAAATGGCCAGATCGGGGCTGTTGGCAAACCGCGCCTTCACCTCGCCCAGTAACGTGTAATCAATCAGCGCAAAAACGGTGAAAGCAATCAGGGAGAAAAGGGCAATGGAAAAAATCAGCCGGTTATAGAAAAAGCGGGTAATCAGAGAAGAGCCTACCCTGTCCTGTTCAGAAGTAGAGGGCGCAGATGAATGATGAGGCGCATGGACCGGACGGTCTACCACCTGGTGCTGGAATCTACCCAGAAAATGATAAGCGCCCACAAAAGCAATCACTGAGATCCAGAGCAGGTTATTGACACCGATTAAGGGCGTGAGCACGGGCACTAGCGCGTACCCCATCAGTTTAGCCGGAATATCGCCAGAGCCCACCACGGCAAAGATGCGTTTGCTTTCCCGTACGTTGAAAATAATGGCCGCCATTCCCCAGAAGGCATAATTCACCAGCATGTACACCACCATGTTCCAGGCCGAGAGCAGAAAGGGAAGCCACCGAAAGTCTAGGAACGAGATGGCAGCCCACGTAAAAAGCAACGACCCTGCTGAGAACAGGATGATTTTCTGCAGCAGCCTGCGGGATGTTAACTGATGCTCTAATCTGGAATAGCCCCAATTTGCCAACAACAACAGAAAAGCCGCAAGAATGTACACTTCCGGGATATGCTGTACGCTAAAGGCATGCAGGAAGAGGGTTAAGGTACTGGTGAAAAGAAACGCCGTAGCAATCCCCAGAAAGAACTGCACTAAAAAAAGCTGCCGGACTATCTTGTACTCAGAGGGCTTGATGTTGAGTAATGCATAGATGTTGAAATGCATAAATGGATTCTCCTCTGCTCATGATACACGACTCTTGGGAACACAACAAAACAAGTCTATATCTGGCAGGAAAACTTCCTTCTGTCTCAGATAGTGGCGGGCATAAGAAATGGTAGTCTCTTTTAGCCTGTTTACGCAAGCTTACCCAAAATACAAAATAAATTGGGTTTATTCATACGAAAACCCATAAATGAAGCAGGCCAAGAGATTTCTTCTTTAATAATCCGGAGTTTTTTCTCTTGCCCACGGGGTACTTGCCTGCAGCTATCTGGCTTGGATAAGCAGAAGCCAGTTTGCCTTGGAGGGCTTTTGAAGGGATGTTCCTTTCCTGAGCTGGGGCAGATCACCCGCGGGATGAAGGGTTTCGGAGAGGGGATCATACCAGAGGCCGGAGTAGTTGCCTTCCGGGAGGTCCGCTGTGAATTGGAGATCAGGCCCGGATAAGGAGTAAAGCAGCAAGGTGGTGTTGGCAGGATTGGCCAGGCACCAATTTTGGGCGGGATTTTTCAGGATAGTATCCTTAGGCTTCAGGTGCATCAACTCACTTGCCAGATGCCGCTGGACAAAGGCAGAGAAGGGAACGTGCCCCTCGCCTCTAGCCGGGGAACTGCCCATCAGCACCTGCGCTCCCCCGGCCATGAGCGCCGGAATGGGGCTGATGTCATTGGCGATGGCCACCACGGCTTTGTCGGGGAACCGGTCTGTATACTCCCGCACTTGCTTGTACAGGAGTACCTGGGTGGTGGGCAAAGGATAGTCGCTAGCCTGCAGAAAGGCCTCACTCACCATTTCACGGTAAGACCGGTTGGTACCGCCGGGGGGTGCCCACAAGGAATCTCCGTTGGAAAATAGTCCCTCAGGACGGTATTGCCAGTAGCGAGTATCTATTACGTCAACCTGCCTGGCTAAATGAGAATCTGCTAAAATCGCATCGGTGATGTCTTTACTCGTAGTCAAAACCACCCGTACGTTGCGCTGGTTCTTCTTTTCCCATTCGGCAATAGTTTCCAGAAAGAAGCGCTGAAACGCCAGCGGCCCGGTGAACTGAAACCCCAGGTTGAAAATGATGTTTTGAAACGTGCCCAGTTCATCCAGCACATGGAAGATGTAAGCCCGATGAAGGTCGCAGAGGGAGGCGTTGCTTGCATCATAAAATTCATTGCCCAAATGCAGCCGAGCCCAGGGCTTTACCGGAAGCGGCTCGGGTAGGTTTATTTTCTGGAGGGCATTGATAGGCCGCCACGGATAGTCGACCCAATGGGTCACGTATTCCAGTAGGTTATGCGTGTTGTACAAACTGTAGTACAGCACCAGTCCATACTCTTGGCTCAATTGGGCAAACTCTTTCAACCGCGCAAAATACCAAGGATTGAACGTGGTCAGGTCAAATTTACTGAGGCCATCCCAAGCTTTGCCTTTTCCGCTGCGGGCCCAAGGCATCTCGTAAAACGGGGCCCACACATTTCCGTCTTCCCGAGGCTTTACGGAATGGTCGTCGCGCCGACGGTCATACCACAACCCGGGCATGGCTTGGTAAAACCGGGTGTCTTGCCGCACCAGATTTTGGGCCAGTTTTGGCAGAACTTCGGTTAATCCAGCACCTTCCTTTCCGGGCACAAAACGTGTTAAACTGAAGCCAGAATTCAATTCGCCCGCCGGATACGCCTGTCCCCGCCAGAACTGATCTCCAGCCGTTCCGCTCCAGATAACTTTGCCTTCTATCACAAACCGGCCATTCACTATCTGCAAGGGGTACGAAGCCTGTTGAACAGGTGCAACCGCAGGGCCAATATCTCTCAGGGTGAATTCCTTTAGGGAGGCCAGTGGACTTTCGTAATTATTATTTCTATTTACAGTTTTTGCCTTGGTTTGGCCTAACCGTTTGGAAAGCTGCGACTGGAACAGCGAGTAGTTTGCCTGCACCAAATGGTTCTGGTACCGAAGCGGTCCCCATGCTTCCATCTCTTTGGCTTTGCAGTTCCAGATCACGGAATTGGCGGCCGTCCAACCACCGGCCTGAGCCCGGTCTTCATCAAACGTCAGCCGTAACCCCGCTCCTTCCACCGTGACGTTCTCATACAGCACCCCGGAAGCCCAGCTTTCAAATGAACCGCTGGCTCCCAAGGCATTCATGGCTTTGCAGTTCAGGAACACGTTGGGTCCGGCGGCGCAGAAGCCCACTGCAAAATCATTAAGACCTGCCTCGGTTGTGCAGTTCTCTACCAGGACCTGCTGCCCCTCCACCAGAAAACTCATTCGGCGGTAGCCACCCACTTCAGAAATAGGCTGCTCGCTTCGGCAGTTCAGGAGACTTACCTGCCGGGCCTGTGGACCTACCCTGATGGCGGAACTCACAAAATGCCGGGCAGTCACATTCCTGACCCAACTATCCAGCGCGTGGTCTATCTGGATGCCAATCCAGGCGTGTTCCTCATCCAGGGGATTAGCTTTGTTGTACTCACTTTCAAGGGTGAATCCTTCCAGCCCCACCGAATGCACCAGGTTCTGGTACACCACCTTCTGCACGGTGCCCCCGCCGTACCGAGGCTCTAAACCCGTGGTGATGGGCGCGTCTACCGTGATTTGCGTTGCCTGTGCGTCTATTTTCGTGATTCTCCGGTGCCAGGTGAGATTGCGGGAACCGGTGGGCCACCGAAGACCGCGTACCGCCGCAAACATCCCCTCGGCTTTGTTCATGCCTAGGTCCGCAATCCAGTTGGCAGTGCTGGTGTGGGTAATCAGCACGTGATCCCCTACCTCAAACCCGGTTACGTTTTCCATAAGTAACTCGCGACTACCCGCGGGCACCTGATTTTTCACCTGCAGGGCCTTGGAAACCACTGCGGAGGTATCCAAGGCACCTACTTTAATTAAGGCCCGGCGGTTGTTGCCGGTAGCCACCAGCACTGTCTTGAACCGATTGCCCCCTCCCCTGATCACCACTCCGGCTTTGGTCATGTTCAACTGGCCGGAAATTCTATAACGGCCTTCCTTCAACTGGATCGCTCCCCGGAAGTTGTCTTCACGCAGGGGAAGTGCCCCCACATAATCAATGGCGGCCTGAAGAAGGCGGGTGTCATCTCCACCACTGGGCCGCACCTGCAAAACCGCCGGTACCTTGGGCGGAACCTTGTTGCTGGCCTGGTAGCCCGCATAGGAAAAATCAATTTTGGAAGCGATGGAGTCATGGCCAGGAGAGTTTTGGGCAACGCCTTTCAAGGCCAAAAACCAGAAAAGGAGGCTAAAACTGACGATCCTGAAATTACTCATCTTCATACTTCCTATTTAAACCCTTGTCAAGGCCGAACTTGGCACTGTAAGTCGAACTGCTTGGTGCCGGTAACTTGCCGGTAAAATTAGCATCCTAGGCAAGTCGCAAAATCGGGTGGCAGCCCTACAGTCTTTTCTGATTTGGTCCTGTTTTCCGGAAAACACCCGTGAAGCTGTTCCAGCAAGGACCACTCACAATTACTTAGGCGTTTGTTTTATGACTTTATCCGCTAAGGGCAATTTCTGGGCTCTGATTTCAGCCAGGACCAGCTGGGCCATTTTCCGGGCTCCGAACTCACTGAAATGGGTGTTGTCTTTTATCCCCTCGGGGTAATTGGGGTGCTCGCCAGGTTCCAGTTGGTTAAACAAATCCTTGGCGTGGTCTGGGCCCATCCTTTGCACCAGTTCCAGGCTTTTCCGGTCCAGATCAATCATGGGCACCTTCAGTTCCCGGGCCAATTCCCGAACGGCCTGGGAGTATTCTACGTGGGTTTCCTGAGCTTTGCCGGCGGCATCAAACACCATCCGGGTCACAGGGGTCACCAGAACCGGAGTAGCTTTTTTGGCCCGGGTCTCGGTGATGAATTTGATCAGGTTCTTGCGGTAATCGGGTACGGGCGTGTAGCGGGCAGCGTACTGGGGCTCTTTGGCCTCGTCATTGTGCCCAAACTGCATGAACACATAGTCCCCTTCTTGGAGGCTATCGGCGATGGGTTGCCACCGACCCTCTGAGAGGAACGTTCTGGTGCTCCTTCCACCTTTGGCTTTGTTCAATACTACCACCGTAGAATCAAAAAAGTACCCGAAGGGCATTCCCCACCCCTGCACCGGATATCTGTTGGGCTCATAGTGCTGCACGGTAGAATCCCCGATGAGGTACACCTTGATTTTGTTTTGGGGCTTGAAAAAGGAAAACGAGGCTAAAACGAACAAAGCGAAAAGCCCGCTCGCCTTGAAAATACCTTTTATTCTAGTTCTTATTTTCTCTCTTGCCATGGTATTATCCTTAAAAAAAGAAGGCAAAGAACAAGCCGCTGGTTATAGCTTCCTGCCCTTTGCCTTACTGGTTACCACTTAGTAATTAGGGTTCTGTTTCAAATTAGGGTTAGCCGTGATTTGCTCCGCAGGGATGGGGTAAATGCCGCGCCAGGTAGGGGTTTGGGTGGTTTTAAAGGTCCAAGTCTCATTGAAATAGCTCCCGAACCGGATCATATCGCGTCTGCGATGGCCTTCCCAGATGAATTCGCGGGCTCTTTCTTCTTCAATGTTTTTCAAGGTGAGCGTGTTGAACGGAGTAGCGCTGCTTCTGGCTCTTACCTGGTTTACCAGGGTGAGGGCATCGCCGGAGTTGCCGGTTCTGAACAGGGCCTCAGCTTTCATCAGGAGGATATCGGCGTAGCGGATCAGCACCAGGTCATTGTCAGCGTTGAACCCGGACCAAGTCACGCCCTCGGGCACATATTTCAACACCCGGAAGCCCTCATTGTCCTCGGCACTGACGTAGTCTACTATGGGTACCAGCACCAATTGCTCGCCCTTGCTATCTACCAGCGGCTGCCCGTTAGGATAAGTCTGGGGTCCGTACTGGATCAGGCTTCTTCTTTCATCATTTGCTTCATAGCGGTCCAGAGCCTCTTTGTAGGTGCTGTACCCGTTGGCTGGGGTGAACGGCAGGTTGTACCGCTGTTTGTCCAGGGCGGGCTGCGCGTACAAGATGAACTGGTTGGCGCCGGCGTTTCTGGTGGGGTTAATGGAAAACGAGGAGATAATCTCCGTGGAATTAACTTCGTTGGTGGCCTTGAAGTTGTTTACTGTGTTGGCCTCCAGGGCGTAGGCGCCGGAGTTGATCACATTGTTGCACATTGCAATGGCCTCGGCCCACTTAGGTGTGCCGGTGTAGACTTCGGCGTTCAAATAGAGCGTCGCTAGGGCCGCATACAACGCCTCTTTGGTAAGTCTGGGGTAATACGCCGCGGTCACGGTATTCACCGATGGCAGATCATTCACCGCCTGCAACATTTCTTTCTCCACAAAGGCAAAAACCTCAGCGCGGCTGTTGTTAGTGGGCAGGTTTTGCGGATCTACCCGCGCCTGGGTGAAGATGGGTACATTGCCCCAGAAATCCATGGCGTAGAAGTACCCATAGGCTCGTAACGCTCTCGCCTCCGCGATTACCCCCATAAAATTGGCTTTGTTGGGAGAGCTTTCCAGGCTTTCCAGCACCGCATTGGCCGTGCCTATTTCCTGAAAGATAAACCGCCAGGCCCGTCCGGTGGTGGCATTGTCTGGCTTCACTTGGTGTAGCATGATGTCAATGTTGCCTTGGTCAAACCAGCCCCCGCTGGCCCGGCCCGGCACAATGAACTCATCGGTGCCAAACTCGGCAATCCGGAAAGGGTCTCCAATGTCTACCACGTAGGACAACTGCTGGTACACCCCTACCACTGAGGAAAGTGCTTCCTCTTCGGTCTGGTAATACGTGTCCGGCGAAAGGCTACCGAACTGTTCCTCGTCCAGGTCTGTGCAGCCGGCCAACACCAGGGTAGAACAAACCAATACTTTTATTTTGGATATGAATCGTTTCATCTTCTTAGGATATAAGTTCATGCAACACAATTAGAAAGAGATGCTGGCGCCCAAACTCACGGTTTTCGCTCTTGGATAGGCCAGGTAGTCTATGCCTAGCGGGGCCACTCCCGTACCGGAAACTTCTGCGTTCACCTCAGGGTCTAACCCAGAATAATTGGTGATGAGAAGCAGGTTCTGACCGGTGATAAAGAGCCTGGCGTTAGACAAGGGGGTGTTCTTCACGTTGAAAGTGTAGCCCAGGGTGATGTTGTCCAGGCGGGCGAAAGAACCATCCTCAATCCAGCGGGAAGAATACTGCTTAGGCTGGGTTCTTCCTACCCCGTCGGTGAGTGCCGCCGCCAGGATGTTGCGGCCCGGCAGGTTGCTTTCATAAGCCAGGTTGTTGGCAGTGAGATTGAATACATCGTTCCCAACCGAGCCTCTCAGGTTGAAGCCCAAACTCCATGCTTTGTAGCGGAAGGAGTTGCTGAACCCGAAGGTGAAGTCGGGCTGCGCGTTGCCGATAACTTGGTTACCGGGCTCAAACTGCTCAACCCCGTTTTCCACGCCTATGAACTTGCGGCCGTAGAAAGTTCCCAGGGGCTCACCCGGCATGATCAGCTGGGCATAGATCCCGGACAGGCCTGCTCCCTGCAACGGCGCGATTTGGATGTTGTCTCCTTTGTACAGGTCATTGGAAAGGCTCAAAACCTTGTTTCGGTTGCGGCTGAAGTTGATATCGGCTTCCCAACCAAAGTTGGTTTTATCAATGATGTTGGCCCCCAGTTCCAGCTCTATCCCTTTGTTTTCTACGCTGCCCACGTTAGCTAATTGCGTGCTCACCACCGAAGGTGACGGAACGGCTATGCGCAAAAGCAAATCGGTGGTTTTCTTGCGGTAGAAGTCCAGGCTACCGTGGATTCTGTTCTGCAAGAAGCCGAAGTCCACTCCCACGTCTACCTGAGCTGTTTGTTCCCATTTCAAATCTGGGTTGGCGTATTGCTGCGGCAGCACGATGGTGATGCGTTGGCCACCTACCAGATAGCCTCTGTTACTGGCCCCTAGGGTGGTGAGCGAGTTTAGGTTCCCTATTTCCTGGTTACCGGTAACACCGTAGCTTACCCGCACTTTCAAGTCAGACAAAGGGTTTTCAGGGTAGAACTTCTCCTGGGAAATCCGCCAAGCCACGGAACCTGAGGGGAACAAACCCCATTTGTTTCCGGACCCGAATCGGCTGGACCCGTCACGCCGGATGGTACCGGTTACCAGAAAGCGCCCGCCAAAGTCATAGTTCACCCTACCGTACATAGAGATAAGGGTGTTGCTTTCCTGGAAGCTGCTGATGCCGCCCACCGTGCTGGCTGCCTGCATGCTGTACCATTTAAAGGAATCTGACAGGAACCCTGAGGCTGTGGTACGTCCGCCCTCGCCCAAAAAGTACTGATAGGAATACCCTGCAATGGCGTCAAAGGCATGCTGGCCATAGGTTTTATTGAACCGTAGCAGGGTTTCCAGCAGTTTGCTGTAGTCGGTGAGTTTTTGGGTGCTGGCGTAGCCTCCAAAGCCTTCGCCCAACGGGTTGGATTTCTGGATAAAGGAGTTCCGGTCAATTTCCTGACGGGTGTACCCTAAACTCACGTTGATGCTGAGGGGATCAATGATTTTGTAGGTGGTAGACAGGTTCCCCAGCAGGCGTTGGGCAGTTTTCTCATCCGTCACATCGGTGGAGAAGGAAACCGGGTTCACCCGGAAAGGCCCTACGTGGTAGTACGCTCCGGTGGGGTCGTACACGGGATAGGTGGGGTTGAAGACCAGGGCTTCATAGTTCATGCTGGTTCCTGCCTCACTGCCGACGGTGTTGGATACCGGCGCTGCGTTGGATCTGGTTTGCCCGTAATTTACCACCAGGTCAAACTTCAGTTTATCATCCAACGCGGCGTGGTTAATGTTGATGGATCCGTTGTACCGGCTTAGGTCTGAGCCCAGCATGATGCCTTCCTGGTTCCCGTAGCCCAAAGACACGCGGTACATGGTGTTGCTGGCGCCGCCCATAAGAGAAAGGCTATGGTCCTGGTTAGAGGCCGTGCGGTAAATCTCATCCTGCCAGTTGGTGCTGGCGCCTTTGTCATCCAGGGTGAGTTCCAGATCCCGCACCACGGCGCGGTACTCTTCTGCGGAAAGCACGTCCAACTTATTCGCCACCTTGGAGACCCCTGCCAGTACGTTGTAGGTGACCTGCGCCTTGCCGGCCTTGCCTCTTTTAGTGGTGATCACAATTACCCCGTTGGCACCCCGTGACCCGTAGATGGCCGTAGCCGACGCGTCTTTCAGCACCGTTACTGATTCAATATCGTTGGGATTCAGGGTCATCAATGGGTTGGTGGGCTCCTGGTCAAACACATCGGTACCGTTGCCCCGGATGTTGGCCTGGCTCACACCGCTGGTGGTGGAGATCGGTACTCCGTCAATCACGTACAACGGATCATTGGAACCGGTCAACGAGGTACCTCCCCTAATGCGCACCGTATTTGAAGCACCCGGTTTCCCACTGTTCTGGGAGATATTCACCCCGGCCATTTTGCCTTGGATCAACTGCTGCGGACTCAGTTGCGGACCCACGTTGAATTCTTCAGAAGAAACAGCGCTAACCGAGCCCGTTAAATCACTTTTTTTCTGGGTTCCGTATCCTACCACCACAATTTCATCCAGCGCTTTGGTGTCTGGGACCAAGGCCACGTCAATGGAAGCGCGGTTGTTTACCGCCACTTCCTGCGTGATGTATCCCATGAAGGAAAAGATGAGGGTGCCGTTGCCGTCTGGGAGCTGAATAGAATACGATCCGTCCCCGCCGGTGGGGGCTGCTACCGTCGTGCCTTTCAGGAGAATGGTTACGCCCGGAATGCCCGCTCCTTTTTCATCGGTTACTTTTCCGCGCACGGTTAGTTCGGCTCCCTGGTTTAGCCTTGTTTTGCTGATTTCGGCCCCGTTTCTGGCTCCCTGCCTATCCTCTTTCTCAACTTCATGACGGGTGGCAGGGGTAGATGCGCGCTCGCTGCCCCAACTTTGCAGTGGTAGTAAACCAAGGTGGCCTAGCACTGGCACAAGCCAGAATTTCCGGCAGACGCCCTTGAGTGCTCTTTGTAAAGGATTTCTCATAAAAGCAGGGATTAGATGTGGTGAAAAGATGAAAGGAAAGACAGTCCTAAAAACCAATGGATTCTGTACTCACACGTACCAAAAAGCTTCTCCTCTGCGGAGGCCTTGCGTTACGCTGGAATAATCACTACTCAGCCCAGAAAGTGGCTTTGTAGTCCATGAAGATCAAGTAATCGACGAGGGCTATTCTGAGAAATAGCTGGGTACACTTTGTTGTATGTCTCTGCAAGGTTGAAAGAAGAACAGGAAGGCTTCTGAAGGTTGATCCTGCTCTTTGTTGCAGCCGATTTTTAAGCTTGACTTAGGTAATCTCTGCCAGTTCCACTCCTTTTCCTATCACACGATTATTGCTTTCTAGCAATTCAGGAGAACTTGGCCTTTACTAGGGGCAGATTGTTTTTCCTTTTGGAGGAGTTAAGGTGTACAATCGATTGCATAGATAGGAATTTAATAATTTGATCACAAGCTTTTTCTATTTTTTTTAATCATTTGTATCTACAACAGCATAAAATTCTCATTTATTCATTACATTAGGCATTATGTTTATTTTTTTAGGTAAGGCAAATTTCAATATCAAATCAGAGAAGTAGCCTTCTTCCCTAATTTAATATTCCTTTTGTTTAAAACAGTGCAAACGTTTACACAAGCAAAATGGAATAACTACCTACCGGAAACTACCATGCGTCATGTTATGCCTACTCCTCCCTTATGAAAGGAACTTAAAAGCTTGTGCCGAAGAAGAAATTAAAGGAATGTTTTAGGGCCTAACTATTAAAAGGAAGCCAAAGCCGATAATACAATAGCCGAAGGCGCAACTTTCCATTTAGATGAAAATGGCGCCTACCCTTTCTGATAATTACACCAATTGAATGCCTGTATTGAATTTTCTCTGACCCAAACTTCTCATGAAAACACACCTCATAGGGCTCTTTCTATTTCTTTCTGGCGGTTCTACCATGGCCCAGATGACCTCGGGCATCACCGGTAAACAGGATACCAGTTTCTCCAACCCCGGCGCTTACCGGCATGCCAAGAAATACAACCCCGAAATCACCAACCTCAAGTTGGTAGAGGAGTTTAACCTAGCCACCGTGCAGGAGAAACGGGACATTGTCTATTGCCAGGTTGGAGACCGGAACCTGTCCTTGGACGCTTTTTACCCCAAAAAGAAAACAAACGGCAAAGCCCCGGCCATCCTGCTCATCCACGGCGGGGGCTGGCGCAGCGGGAACCGGCAACAGCACATTCCGCTGGCCCAACGCCTGGCCGATTTGGGATATGTGTGTTTCACTGCCGAATACCGCCTTTCCACCGAAGCGCTCTACCCCGCAGCCGTGCATGACCTGAAAGCCGCCGTGCGCTGGATCAGGGCCAACGGAAAACAATTCAACGTGGATACTGCCAAAGTCACTGCCCTGGGTTTCTCGGCGGGCGGACAATTGGCGGCGCTTTTGGGCGCTACGAACCAGAAACCAGCCTTTGAAGGAGAAAACTGCCTGACCAAGGTTTCCAGCCAGGTGCAGGCCGTGGTAGACCTTGACGGAACACTTTCCTTTGTGCACCCGGAATCCGGTGAAGGGAATGACGCCAAAGGCATCTCGGCCGCCACCTATTGGTTTGGGTACCCTAAAAAGGAGATGTTGGCCCTGTGGGAAGAAGCCTCGCCTTTGAACCAAGTGGGGCCCACCGCACCGCCGTTCCTGTTCATCAACAGCTCGGTGGACCGCATGCACGCCGGCCGCGACGATTTCCGCAAGATCTTGGATCAGCACAAGATCTACTCCGAGGTGCATACCTTCCCCGATTCCCCGCATACCTTCCCGCTGTTTGATCCCTGGTTTGAGCCTATGGTGGGCTATATAGATGCGTTCCTTAAGAAGGTGTACGCGCCGAAGAAGTCGTAATCTGATCATTTAAATGTTGAAAAGCATTTAGGGACTGTTTCCTGTAAAATAGTCCCTAAACGCTTTTCCTTTTTAAGAAAATTCTCACGCATTCCGTCCCCCTTTGAAGGGGGTAGGGGGATGACAAAGGCCACTGAAACACCCGATGACCTTTACTACAAAGCGGTAGCTTTAATGGGTTGAAAGCAAGGGCAACCACAAGGGATTGCCCCTACTATATTCTCAGGAATGCGTGTGATCAGCAGGTTTAATCATCCCCCTTCCCCCTTCGAAGGGGGAAGGAATACGTGGAGGGTGTAGGTGTGAGACAATCAAGGAAAATAATGGATTATTGCTGATGATTTATTTTCCGAAGCTTCATTATAAATTAAAAATTAAAAAGCGAATCGGGGCTGTTTTCTGTAAAACAGCCCCGATTCGCTTTTAAGCTTTACTCAGGATTTACAAACCGGTTTTTACTTCAGGCTCTTCATTCCCTGGAACACCAGGCGGGCTACTTCTTTGGCCCCTTTGGGTTGGAAGTGGGTGTTGTCTTTCTGCCCCTCGGGGTAGTTTTTGTAATGGCCGGCGGGCAGGTTCATGAAGTAGTTATTGGTCACAAACTCCTGGCCTTTCTGGGAGAAGGAATCAATGGAAAGCTGCTGCAAGTCAATCAAGGGCACATTCAGCTCTTTGGCAACGTCTTTCACCGCCTGCGGATACTCGCCGTGCACGTTCCCGATTTTGCCGTCTTTCCAGGGATAGTTGCGGGTCACGGGCGTGAGCAAAATGGGGATCGCGCCTTTCTCGCGGGTCTGGTTCACGTACAGGCGCAGGAACTCTTTGTAGCCCTGAATATTCACGTAGCGTTCTGGTTTGTCTACTGCCGCATCGTTGTGGCCGAACTGGATCATGACCACATCGTTTTTCTTCAGGTCTTTATAGACAGCAGCCCAGCGGCCTTCCTCAAAAAAAGTGCGCGTGCTGCGACCGCCCCGGGCTTTATCCAGCAGGATGACGCTATCGCCTTTGATGAGGTGCTTTACTTTGGCCAGGCTGTCTTTCGTCAAAAAAGGCTTGAAAACTTGTCCCCAGCCCATGACCGGATAACGCTTGTTCAGGTAATCTTCGCCATCGTAGTCAGAATAGTCGGCAACGGTAGAATCGCCTATGAGGTACACGCGCACGATGTTCTTCTTGAAAGGCGCAAACGACATAGCTGCCACGCAGCAGACCAGGAAAAGAACGGGGGATAATCTTCTCAGCATGTAGGTTCTTTTTTTAAGCTGTTTTTAAGAAAAGGGCATGAAAAAAGGCACGCTTGCACATGCCCTTTTCATAATGGATTATTGCATGGAAACGGCCGCTTTCCCCAGGTCTTTGCCTTTGGAGATTTGGGTAGCGACGCTGGTGAAGTCTTTGTTGTTCAGCTTCACGTTTTTGGTCAAGGGACCCAGGACTTTCACCGCTGGTTCATCTGTCTGGTTAAAGGTGAGTCCCTGAACGTTGATGTCTTTGCTGTTGTAGATGGTCAGGGCCGGACCTTTCTCGGTGACTACTTTCACGTTCTTCAGGGCAATTCCAGTAGCATCCACTGCGGTGATCCCTCTTCTGGCTTTCAGGTAAGCGTTCTCAATGTTCACGTTCTTGAGGTTCATCTCAGGCAGACCTTGCAAGGCCACGGCTTCATCGGCCCCCGAGACGGTGATGTTGCGCATCCAGATGTTTTTGAACGACGGGGTTTCTTCGGTCACCGGCACCAGTTTGTCCACGCGGGCTTCTGTGCCAGCTTTTTGGTCTTCCTCCAGCACCGGCGAGTTGCCGCCGTAGAACAGGTTGAAGCTGATAGCCTGAGTAGGAATGTTGATCATGTCAATGTTGGAGATCCAGATGTTCTCCACCACGCCACCACGGCCGCGGGTGCTCTTAAAGCGCAACCCGATGTCGGTGCCCATGAAGGTACAGTTAGACACGTGCACGTTTCTCACGCCGCCGCTCATCTCACTGCCCACCACAAACCCACCGTGGCCGTGGTACACCACATTGTTCTTCACAATCACATTCTCGGTAGGCACGCCTCTTCTGCGACCATCCTCGTCTTTCCCTGATTTCACGCAGATGGCGTCATCGCCTACGTCAAAGGTGTTGTTGTAGACCAGCGCGTTTTTGCAGGACTCCAGATCCAGGCCATCGCCGTTCTGCGAGTACCAAGGGTTACGCACGTTCAGGTTCCGCAGGATGATGTCCTGACACATGAGCGGGTGCAGATTCCAGGCCGGCGAGTTCTGGAAGGTGGGGCCGTCCAGCAGCACGGTTTTGCAGTTCACCAAACTCAGTAATACGGGGCGCAGGTAGTCTTTCACGGCCTCAAACTCTTCCTTGGTTTTGAAGTTGGGCACGTTGAAGTTGTCTTTGGCATCGGCTTTCTTCGACTTCTCGGTGGGGTACCAGGTTTTTCCGTCTTCGCTCAGCACGCCCGTTTTGGTGAGGGTCTTCCACTGCGCATCGGTCATCTTGCTTTTCTTCACCGGACGCCAGGCATCGCCGTTTCCGTCAAACGTACCCTCGCCGGTGATGGCCACGTTTTCCAAGTTCATGCCCGAGATAGGCGACTGACAACGGTACGTATCCAGCCCCTCGAAGCTGGTTTTGATCAACGGATAGTCATTGAAATCACGGCTGAAGATGACCATGGAACCGGCCTCGGCGTGCAGGTCAATGTTGCTTTTCAGCACAATGGGCCCGGTCAGCCACAGCCCACGTGGGATGATCACGTGCCCACCTCCTTTGGCCGCTACATCAGCAATGGCCTGCTCAAAGGCTGAGGTGTTTTTGGTGATACCATCGCCTACGGCACCGTACTTGGTGATGCTCACGCTGTAGTTGGGGAACTTGGTTTCTTTGACTTTGGGCATGTCAAACTCAATGCCCTCGTAAATGGTAGCGGCTACACTGGTGCTGGAGAAATTACGGCCGGCAGTAGTCTCGGTGGGGGCTGCGGTGGCACTGGCCGCCGGAGCGGAAGATTGACGTTGGCAGGAGAACTGAAACGCGCTCGCCAGCCCTAAGGCCAATAAAAACCTGCTCTTTGCTACATTCTTCATGATGGTATGTTTACTCTTGAACTTCTGTTGATGGCTCCCCAAAGGAGCTTGCTGTATTTTGTTTTCTGCTTGTTTTAAGGAAAACAGCCCTAAAACAGTCCCTCTCTCCTACTTGGTCACTCTGAACCAATCGTAATCGGCGTAGCCGGAGTCGTTGGTTTTGTCATCGCGGATGGCGAACAGCCCCACCTTTGCACCTATCCATTTGCCGGGAACGGCGGTGAACGGCGTGCCTGCGTTTTTGAAGTTCTGGCCGTCCTCTGAGTAGCTGAACTGGCATTTTGCGCCCTTGCTCACCTGCACCCGGAACTGCACCTCGTTTCCAGTCAGTTTCCCCAGGATCTGCTCTTTTTCAGGGGAGCCTTTGTCGGCTTTGAGGGCGGTATTGTAGGTCAGGTACATCCCTTCCTTCTTGTTCACCACCGATACGTAGCCGTAATCCATGCCCATCACCACCAGGCCGGTGCGTTCGTTCTGCAGCTTGGGGTTGGGTGTAAATTTTAGTTTGGTGGTTACGGTGAAGTTCTCCGCGGGAAATTTCTGGAGCAGCAGGTTGGGAACGTCCCAGAGGTTCTTGCCGCCTTCGGGCATTTGGTCGGTGAAGAGGCGCAGGTGGCCTTTGTTCGAGGCGAAAGCCCAGGTGGCCTTGGGGTTGGCGTGCCACTGCCACTGCAAGCCCAGCAGGTGACTGTCAAACTCGTCCGATTCCGCGGGTGTCACGATGGGGTAGGTTTTGCCCACGTTCGGTTTTTTGTAGGTCAAGACGGGCTGGCCTTTGCCGTCGCCGTCCGGGTCCTCGCCTATTACGGGCCAGTCATTCACCCACTTCATAGGCTGCAGGTGCACCACGCGGCCGTACGCTTCCTTGTCCTGGAAATGGAAGAACCAATCCTCGCCGTTCTTGGTGTCTACCCAGGCGCCCTGGTGCGGACCGTTGATGGGCGTCTTGCCCTGGTCCATGACTATTTTCTCCTCGTAGGGGCCGTACACGTTCCTGGACCGAAGCACCAGTTGCCAGCCCGTGGCCACGCCGCCGGCCGGCGCCATAATGTAGTAGTAGCCGTTACGCTTGTAGAACTTAGGGCCTTCCACGGTGGGGTGCGCATCATGTCCATCGAAGACCATCACGCCCTCGTCCAGTACCTTGGTTCCCTCGGGGTTCATGCGGTTTACGGTGAGCATGCTCTTCACGCCCGCCCGGCTCCCCGCCCAGCCATGCACCAGGTAAGCATTGCCGTTCTCGTCCCACAGCGGGCAGGAATCGATCAGGCCTTTTCCTTCCATCACCAACACAGGAGCCTCCCAGCGGCCAGCCGGGTTCCTTGTTTTCACCATGTAAATCCCGAAATCAGGGTCCCCCCAGTAGATGTAGAACTCGCCTTTGTGGTGCCGGATGGACGGGGCCCACACGCCGTTTCCGTGCTGCGGCTTGGCGAAGTGCTGGTACGGCGGCAAACGGTCAATGGCGTACCCAATGATCTGCCAGTTCACCAGGTCCTTGGAATGCAGGATCTGCAGCCCGGGAATGGAGCTGAAGCTGGACGAGGTCATGTAGTAGTCATCGCCCACGCGCACCACATCGGGGTCAGAGTAGTCAGCGTCCAGGACCGGGTTCTGGAAGGTGCCGTCGCCTTTGTCTGAGACCCACACCTTGGAGACATAACCGGCCGGAGCCGCCATGCTGCCACCCGAGGCACTGGTGTTGGAAACCGATAAGGAGGTACGCGTCTTTTCGCTCTGGCAAGCGCCCAACAGGATAAGTAAACTGAGGGCTAGCTGTTTTTTAGGGGACATCTGCTTACGTTTTAAGTACCGCAAGGTACAGCTTGACTAATTTCTTAAAAGCGTGACACACTTGGTTCCAATTCAGGTTACTTCCAAGACATCTGAACAGGCCATCGCTTTTACCGCTTATTTTACTGAGGATGAAAGTTGACTAGTCTAATCCGTTCTAGGGCCGATTTCTTCAGAAAAGTCCCAAAACGTTTATACAATCGTTTGCACCTAAGTACCCTTCAAAATCGCCTTCATCCCTGCCTCAGTATGCAGGTGCTTCCTCACCTATTTATTAGCGGTGATCAGTTGCCCGGGAGTCCAGTCACCGAAAATGTTTTTTAGGGTGTACTGCTGCGCCTCCTGCTCCGTTAGTTGCTTGGACCATTGCAGGCGATCAGCTTTATTAGCGCCCGGGCCGGTGGAGTTGTACTCAGCGTAGAGCACCTGTTTCTCGGCCTCGGGTTTGCTCCAGTTGTGCCAACCTTCTGGCTTGATGTGCTTGCCTAAATACGAATTAATGAACACGGTCTTGGCGAACGGTCTCCAAGGACGACCCAGGTAGTAGGACTTCTCCGGGGCATCGCCGGTGAGGCGGCAGTTCAGGAACACGAAACCGTACGGAGCGCCTTCCAGCGTAGAAGCCGCCGTCACGAAGTTTCCGCCTTTTTTGGAGAAAATCTCGCAGTTCTCAAACACGGCTGTGGACCACCCGAAGATAAAGTCTGTGGTGCCCTCAATGTAGCAGTTCTTGTAGTACTGGCGACTTTTCTCGCCGTGTGGATAGAGCGTGTCCTGAAAACCCAGAAAGCGGCAGTTCTGGAACATGACTTTGTCGCCGTCCACGCGTACGGCCACGGCCTGCCCCACCGGCCCCGAGGAGTTTTCAAAGGTGATGTTCTCGGCGGTGAAATCATCGCCATACACAAAGAAGCTGGTGGAACCAGTGGTGCCCATCTCCTCGCCAAAGCGGTTTTTCTTGGAGGCGTAATCGTCAAAGGTGAGGATGGTTTTCTTCACGTCCTCACCAATCATGCGCACCGCAATTTTGGTGCTGGGCAACGTCAGTTTCTCTTTGTAGATGCCGTTCTTAATGTAAATGGTGGTGACGTTCTTCCGGAAATCGGGCACGGCGTTGATGGCTTCCTGCACCGTCTTGAAGGTGCCGCTGCCGTCTTTGGCTACCACAAAGTCATACTTCTGTGCATGCGTAACAAGGGCGCAGCACAGGAAAACGAGCAACAGAAAAGGTTTTCTCAGGTTCATGCGAATGTCTATTTAAGGGCAGAGGCTTTGCCCATTTCTTCAAACTCCAGCGAGGCCATGATGAACGGCGACACGGCTTTGGGATCATTGTCGCGTTTCTGCTCGTTGATGTAATATTCGTAGGTTCCGTCCCGGTACGGGGTTCCGCCCAGACCGGCCACGGCGCACACCTCGGTGATGCTGATGGTGCCGTCTTCGTTCTTTTTGATCAGGTTCTCCAACAGACCGTTATAGCCTTGGCGGGCATCCTCCATGTACTTCTGATCAATGTAGCCTTTTTTGGTGGCCTTCACCAGAAAGTACGTGAACATGCTGGACACCGAGGCCTCGCGGTAGTTTCCTTCGCGGCCGCCCTGGTCTACCACTTGCCACCACAGACCGGTTTTAGGGTCCTGGTACTGAGCAATGGCCTGCGCCATCTTTTTGGTCACGCGCAACACCTCGCCGCGCTGCGGATGGTTCTGCGGCAGGTAATCCAGCGCGTCCACCAAAGCCATCGACAACCAGCCCATGGCGCGGCCCCATACGTTCGGTGACAAACCGGTCACCGGATCGGCCCATTTCTGCTCGCGTTTCTCGTCCCAGGCGTGGTAGAACAAGCCTTTCTTTTCGTCCCAGGTGTGTTTGTCAATCAGGATAATCTGCTTCGCCACGTCATCGTACAGAGCCGGTTCGTTGAATTCGGTGGCGTATTGAGCCAGAAACGGCGTGGCCATGTAAAGCCCGTCCAGCCACATTTGGTGCGGGTAAATCTTTTTGTGCCAGAAACCGCCCTCAGAGGTTCTGGGGTGCGTTCGCATCTGATCTCGCAGTTCGTCAATGGCGATTTTGTATTTCTGCTGACCAGTTTCCTTGTACAATGCGATCAGGAACTTACCAGGGTTCACGCGGTCAATGTTGTAGTCGGTTTTCTTATAGGTTTTAATCTGGCCGTTATCGGTGATCATGGTATCAGCGAAGGCCTTGATGTAAGTGAAGTACTTCTGATCGCCGGTGCGCTTCCAGACCCGCTCCAGCGCGCTCGCAAAAAGCCCCTGCGTGTAGTCCCACTTCGGCTCCGGCCGGAAATCGATCATCCAGCCCTGCGGACTCCGCTTCATCTCAGAATCAGCCATCCAAACGGAGTAAGGTTTGCCGCTGGGAGAAGCAGCGGGCACGGCGCTGGACGAGGCAGTCTCGCCGGACCGGCAGGCCATGGTCAAGGCGGACAAAGCGATGAGGGCGTATTGGGCAAGTTTCATTGGTGATGCAGGCTTAAGCGTGTAGGAGGTGTTTTTAAGGCAGATTTTAGGAAAACGAGGCGAAAACTCATTTCGTGGGGTTCCATTTGTCATCCCCGGCCAGGACCAGTTCGGGCTTATATTTTTTGGCTTCTTTTCTGGAAAGTTGCTTAGACCAGGCTACACGTTTCTCAGTAGCCGCTCCTGGACCGGTGGATCTGTACTCGGCGTACAGGGCGGTTTTCTCGGCATCGGGTTTGTTCCAGTTGTGCCACCCCTCGGGCAGAATGTGCGTTCCCAGTTCTGAATTGAGGAACACAGTCTGGGCATACGGACGCCAGGGTCGGCCCAGGTACACTTTGGTGGCTTCAGGGGAAGCAGTGGTAATTTTGCAGTTCAGGAACACGAAGCCGTAGGGCTGGTTCTGCGGCGTGGAGGCGGCGGTGATGTAGGAGTTTTTTTTGCAGTGGATGGTGCAGTTCTCAAAAACCGCCGTGGCCGGCCCGAAGATGAAATCGGTGGTGCCTTCAATATAGCAGTTCACGTAGTATTGGCGGCTGTTGTCTACCCCGGCGTACAGGGTGTCTTGGTCGCCTAGAATGCGGCAGTTTTTGAACACGCAGCGGTCGGCCTCCACGTGCAGCGCCACCGCCTGCCCTACCGGACCGGCATCGTTCTGGAAGGTCAGGTTTTCGGCCTGGAATTCGTTTCCCTGCACCAAAACGGTGTAGGAAGTGAACGTATTGATCTTGCCTTTGCCCGAGTAATCGTTCCAGACGATGATGGTTTTGTCGCGGTCCTCGCCGATGAATGAAATGCGGGTTTTCCAGGAAGAGACCACCAGTTTCTCGCGGTAAGTGCCGTTCTTGATGTGAATCTCGATGCGGTCATTGGGGAACGCCGGAATGGCATCCAAGGCCCCCTGGATGGTGGTGTGATCGCCGCTGCCGTCCTGGGCCACCACAATCCGCTTTTGCTGCGCCTTCACGGAAAACACCGCTAAAACGCACATCAGGAGAATACCGAACCACTTTTTCATAACAAAACTATTTAACGAGGCTGTTTAAGTACACTTCCAGGTTGGTGTATTGCTTGTTGAGGGTGTGCGTCACGGCATCGGCGGCGTTGCTGCTGTCCAGTTTCTGGGTGCGCTCCCAGGCATCGGGCATGCCGTCCTGGTCTTTGTCCTCGGGCGTGACGGCTGATTTCAGTTGCGGGAAACCGCCCACGTCTTTCTGCGAGTCAATGATACCGTTTTTGTTTTTACCGCTGGCAGATTTTCCGCTGCGTACATCAGCCACGATGCGAGTATCCACGGCATCGCGTTTGAAGCTGGCGCCGGCATTGGCGAGCACCGCCTCATAAGCCGCCTGCGCGGGTTGCACTGAGATGTTGAGGGCCTGAAAAGGTGTTGAAGCTTTGGTAGAGTCTGGGTGGTCTGCTTGCACGCCGCCGGCCCAATTGTCTTTGGAGATCTGCGGAAAGCCTTCCACGTGGTTTCCGTTCACGTAGAACTTGCCGTAAGGCTGCGACGGATTCACGATGCGGTCTTTCTTGGAGGAAGGCGTAGCGGGTCCGGCTTTAAAGTAATTGTTCACCAGATTGTAGCGGCCTTTCTCGCCCCCGTAGATGCTGTTCTCGCCCCAGTTGTAAATCACGTTATTGGTGAAATCCACCAGTTCCTCCGGGGAGTTGGGTGTGGTCTTGGAACCGGAGAAACGTGGGTTGCGGCTATTGTTGCTGGAAATGAGGTTATGGTGGAAAGAAGCGCCCTCGCCGCCCCAGATGCCGCCGTAGCCGTGGTTTCCCTTCTCGTGCACCGAGTGGTTCAGGGCTTCCGCGATGATGCTCCACTGCAGCGTAAAGTTCTTGTTCCGGTAAAAAGAGGCGCACTCATCGGTGGCCCAGCTCATAGAGCAATGGTCTATGATGATGTTGCTGGCCCGGCTGTTGGCACCAAACGCATCGGCTTGCTGAGCTTTCTCATCCCCTAGCCTGAACCGCAGGTAGCGTACGATCACGTTATCGGCTTTGATGCTGACCTGGTAGTTTTTCAGGGTAATTCCTTCGCCCGGGGCGGATTGGCCGGCAATAGTCAGATCACCGTTGTTGATGTCCAGCGAAGACTGCAGTTCAATGTTCCCCGATACCGCAAATACAATAGTACGAGGCCCTTTCTTGCGGATGGCCTCGCGCAAACTGCCCGGACCAGAGTCATTTAGGTTTGAAACAATCAGCACCTGGCCGCCGCGTCCGCCCGTGGTAAACTTGCCAAATCCTTCAGCCCCAGGGAACGCCAAAACTTGAGCGGACTCATCCAGGGATGAACCTGCAGCGGAATGATTTTCAGCCTGTGCTGCAGGTACGGATGTCATTTTCTGCGCGCATCCTGATAAGAGGACGGCCTGGAATACTAAGCCAAGACAGGTACCTTTCACTATGTTATTTCTGTTTTTCATGTACTTCTTATTACTTCTATCTTCCCCGCGTTCCGTCCAGATTTGCTTTAGATGTTTGTTCTTAAATCCCTAAGCTTTTATTCTTTTTTCAGGCTTGTTTTCAGAAACAGAGCCAAAAGCAGGTCTACTTAGACACTTTCACCTTCACCGGATGAGCCAGTTCTTCGGCGGTTCTCGTGATGTATTGGCGGAACTGCTCTTCGGTTTTGATGCCGTTGGGTTCCAGTTCCCAGGCCGCCAGGAAGTAATAGTTGGCCTGTCCGTTGGATGGTTTCAGCTGTACCACGTGGCTCAAAGGATCATCTGAAAAGGTGATGAAATCCTGCGGATTGAACAGCACCGCAATCCCGATATTGTCTGGCGGGGTGTTCAGGGTTTGCTTGCCATAAGTGAACATGTAGCCGTAGCGCTTTCCGGCTTCGCCTTTATCGCTCACCAACGGGGCGGATTTGTCTTTGATGAGACCAGTAGCAATGTTCTGCGGGTTTCCGCCTTCCAACCTTAATTGATGGTGCGTCATCCTGGTGCCGCCGTGGATGCTCAGTTGCGAATGCACATTCAGTTTGTGCCCCGCCACCAGCCAGCCGTAATAATCGGTGAGGATGGAAGAGTACACCGGACCGTTCTGGGTGATCTTGCTGTAAGTGCTGTCGGTTTTCTCCACACGGACGGCTTTGCCGTTGTCATACATGGCTAGTGTTCCTACGCCCAGCGCCTTGCCTACTTTCAAAACGTCCATGCCCCAGGGCTGTTGGTTGTGGTAGGAATCATACCCGTCCAGGCCCGCTTTCTGCAGCACCATCTCCGGGGTTTTCTTCCCGAACACATCCACGGCGTTGCGCCAGTCCAGGTAAAAGCGGTAACCCACTTTGTCTGATTCCCAACCCGGGCCTTCGTAACGGAGGTAGTAGGAATGGTCAGTCAGTTCGCTGGGTACGCGCAGTGAGTCTATGTTCTGGAAATCGCCGCCAATGTATTTCCGGTTTTCCCAACGGCCGCCTACTTTCTTAGACAATTCGGCTTGGGTGCGTTTGGGATAGGTGCGTAGGTTCGTTCCCTCCGGGTTGTAGCTCACCGTCAGTTTTCTAGTTTCACCGGCACCCATTTGGTCCAGCACCAAAGCGATTCCTTTGTTATGGGCATCTTTGCCGTTGTACTGACTGGGGATTTCGGTGGAGCCATCTGTCACTATGAACGCATTCCTGTTAAAACCCGCGCCTTTTTTAGGCAGGTCCTCTTCTTTAATCACCACCAGCACACTTTCCCGCTCCCGGTTTAATGGATTAGAAACCTGTACCGTGAACGATTGCGAGAATTCAGAGGAAGCCACTCTTTGGCTGGAGGAGCAGGCTAGGTTAAAAAGGAGCGCCAAACCTACAGCTCCGTTTTTCCAGGTAAGATACTTTTTGATCATAGTTAAGGGGGTAAGAAGGATGCGTAAGACTGCTGATAAGCTACAAAAAAGCAGAATGTGGACAGAAACCCAGGATAAAAGGGTTTGCGGGTGGTTTTATGAAAATGGGCTTAAAACGGAACAAGTGAGACCAAGGAGTTCCAAGATCCCACCTGTTCTGTTTCTTATTTCACCCATCTAGGATCTCCTATCGGACCACCGGTGGTGCTGGCGGTCTTCAATTCAGAATCGGCGGGAACTTCAAACGTGTTAGCCGTCCAGTTAGAGAGCACAATGGTTTTGTTCGCCGTTGGAGTAGCGTTAGCCGGGAAGGTTAGGTCTAGCGCTGGTGTTGCTCCGTTGGTGAGATTGAACATGTTGTTGTTCCTGATCACAATAGAAGAACCGGCTCCATTTGCCCGGAAAGCAGCATTCCCGATCAACTGCCCGGTTAACGGCGCGTTACCGATGATGCTGTTCTGCAGCGTAAAGTTCACCGGATTAGTATTGCCGTCAAACAACAGGTAGTTTCTGTTTGCGCCCCCACCTCCAAAGTTGCCGATGGTGCAGTTGGTGATCAGGATGGTAGGCTTGACAGGAACCTCGGTCCCGGCCGCCATAAAGGTCCGCCCGAAGCCATAGAAGGTAGAATTCTCCAGTGTTAGTGTTTCAAATTGCAGCTTAGGCAAGGTGAAGAACACATACGTGGTTCCAAGGGAAGTCAGGCCGGCAATGGTGTTCTTCACCGCAATGGAAGTAATTTTGTGGTCAGCGGCATTGGCTCCTCTGTCAGCCCTGATAAAGCAGTTCGCCATGTTGCGCACAATGCAGTCTTCTACCAGAATGTCTGTGAAAGTTGCAGCTGCGTCGTTTTTTGTAGTAGAGCCTACCAGGTTCAGGAAGTAGGCAGCGTTGGCGGCGGTTCCGTCAAATTCAATTCCTTTCAGCTTAACGCCGGCCCCGGTTCCTTCCAGCACCACTTCTTTGAAATTGACCCGGGTATTGGACGGGTTGCCCGAGGTTGACTGAAGGGTGATGGTTTTACCAGTTACCAAAATGTTTCCGCCCTGCGCATTGTACACCCCAGGCTCTAAGCCTATGACTTCGCCGTTAGCGGCGCTGGCTACCGTAGCTAACAGATCATCCGCTGGCGTGATGGTCAAGGTGAAGATGCTGGGCTCTTTAGTGGCAAAGTTGGTGATCCCCTTGCTCATGGTCCCGGCAAAGATTTCTGCGGTGTACAAGGTGCTGGCCTTTAGGTTAGAAAGGGTAATGGAGTTTGCCGCCACGTTTTCTGGAGTCAAGGTGATTTCAACCGGGGTTCCGGTGGCTGGGGTCAGCACTATCCTGGTTACCCCTGCGGTGGGGCGCCATCTCAAAATAGCTGTTTTGTCTTTTATTTCAGAGGCCAAAGGAGCGTTGAAGATTTGCTCCCCTCTTATCCTGAAACGAGATCCCACCAACCACTTTGATTCTCCGGCCGAATTCTCCCGGGCATTGGTTTTTACCCGGGCAAAGTAGTCCTGCTTTATTTCCAGTTGCTGATCGGTGAAGGTGATGGCGGTGGTATCTGTCTGCGCCGTTAAAATCACAGGCGTTTGAAAGAGGGTATCTTTGGCCACTTCCACGGTATAGGTTACTGATCCCGCGGGGGTGTTGGCCGGGGTTTTCCAAGTAAGTTTCACCGTGGTCTCCCCGCTAGCAGCGGCAATCTCCCCGCCGGGCTGGAACATCCGCATGGGGGCCAGATCCTCTTCCTCGTCTTTACAGGAAACGAACCCTACTACCATCAGAGCAAACGCCGGATACAGTAATTTGAAAAGCTTTGAGCGCATGTTTTTCATGTCTTTTTATGATTTTGAATCAAAAGCGTTGATTAATGACCGTAATCCTGGGTTAACCTGAAGTTGGAGTTAAGGGCCGCGGTTGGGATAGGGAATACTTCTGATTTGCCCGGCGTGTACTGGCTGGCGAACATTCTGGTAGCCCCGGTCACATGTTCCTGCGTAATAGCTGCTCTCCAGTTGATTCTTTGGTAACCCGACCCCTCTGGCGCAGTGGTGGTAGGACTTGGCTGGTACATCACCTGGTTCACACTGCCTCTGATTGCTCTTCCGTTAGCGTCCAGGCCGGCGATGAGGTCGAAGTCCGCCATCTCTGCCTGAGCGGTTGCGGTTCTGCCGATCAGCACATTGGGTTTGAAGAACACGTACTGGGGAACATTGGCGTAACGGCCCTCACCACGCATCATCTGCCCAAACTTCGCCCTTGTCTCGGCGATGGTGGAGGCCAGAAGATTCCAGCGAATCAGGTCATACTTGCGGACGCCCTCGCCGCCAAACTCCAGCAATCTTTCTTTGACAATGGCCTTAAAGAACTCCGGCTTGGTGGTGGGGGTGGTGCCCATGCGGGTTTCCAAATCATCAAAGAAGGCTCTTTTTCTTACAGCCTCATAAGCGGCAATAGCTTCTGGGGTGGTGCCGTTTAGTTCGTTTTCGGCTTCGGCAAACATCAGAAGAATATCGGCATACCGGATAAGCGGCCAGTTGATTCCCAAGGTCTGGTTGGTGCCGGCAATGTTAGTCCAGTACTTTCTGAACTTGCCTTCGCGCATCACTAGCGGAGTGGTGAGAGTTTTGTTGTTGTTTGCTTCCACGGCCAGGTAGGCAATGGTTACATCTCTTCTGGAATCACCAATGGAGTCAAATTCATAGAAGTACGTAGGCACCGCTTCAATCAGGCCGTTGGCTTGGCCGTAGGTGGTGTTCCCGCCGTTGATTCTGGGCCCATTTCCAAAACCAAGCTTCGTATCGGTTCTGGCGTTACCGCCAAAGGCGCCAATTTCCCAGATCAACTCATTGGTTGGGTCTTGTCTGGAAACGCCATGCAGGGTTCGGAAAACGTTCTCGTAGTTCGGGTTCAAGCCGTTCTCGCCTCGTTGCATGATGTCAAGGCACTCTTTGCGGGCGATGGTGTAGTATTCCAGGTAGTTGCTTCTGCGCTCCATCTGGCGTGATTCTCTGCGCAAGGCGTACCCTCCTCTGGCCAAGGCGATTCTTGCGCGCAGGCCTTTCACCGCAGCCTTGGTCACCCGCGTGGTAGGGTCCCCTGACTCAGATCTCCAGGGCACCAATTCGGCGGCCTGCTCCAGGTCTTTCAACAAACGGTCATAGATTTCATCCTGGTTTGTCTTGCCAATAAAGAGATCGGGGATATCTGAAGAAGGTTCAAACTGAGCCGGCACATCTCCCCAGTTACGAATGATCTCGTGGTAAAACTGGGCTCTTAAGGTAAGCGCCTCTCCCAGGAACTTCCGCATGGTGGCCTGCTCGGCGGCAGAACCGTTGTTGTACACATCAGACAACGGAATGTTCTTTATACAGATATTGGCCCGCTCAATGCCCCGGTACAATTGGTTGAAGGGACGTTCAATCTCCGTATTACCTGCTGCAACCCCGTAATGGGCTACCCCGGTGCGGTTCTGGGGGTTGTGGTCCCCCCCTACCCTGAAGTCATCGGCGGCATTGGGGAAGATGGTGGAAATGCGGCTGCCGTACCCGTCGTCTCCGGGCAGCATGTTGTACACCCCGGCAATAGCGGTGTTTGTAAAAGAAATGCTGGAAAAAACGGCCTCGGGCGCTAAAATTGAATCGTTCTCAATGGTCACGAAATCTTCACAGGCCGAGAAAGTAAGGAAGCCTCCTAGTGCGGCTGAAAACAGCAGGGACTTTATATAGGTCTTTTTCATCTCTTAATCTTTAGGAAATTAGAAGGTAACATTCACACCACCCAGGACAAATCTGCTGCGCGGATAGGCGGCATAGTCTACGCCTGGGGTTAGGGCATTTCTTCTGGTGTTGGCCTCTGGGTCATACCCTGAGTAGCCGGTGATGGTAACCAGGTTGTTCACGGTGGCGTACACTCTGAACTTAGAAATCACGCGGGTTCTTTTCAGCAGGGCCTCTGGCAGAGAGTAGCCAATGGTCAGGTTAGAGATTCTCAGGAAAGAGCCGTCTTCAATCCCGAAAGAGTGCAGGAAGTATTGGCCACGGCCCGGCGTCCAGTACTTGGTGTTTTTGTTCATCTCCGTTAATTGCTCTGGGTTAGTTACCAGGGCACCGTTGGCGTCATACCATTTCCAACGGTCGTTCATGAGCGTCAACATGTTATTGTCTTTGTACTCATACAGGGTGGTAAACTCCAGGCGGTTGGCATTGTACACTTTGGCCCCATAAGAGAAGTTGATAAACAAGCTTAAGTCAAAGCCTTTGTAGGTTACCTGCTGGTTTAATCCCCCGAAGAACTTAGGTTGGTTGTTCCCCAGTACTGTTCTGTCATCATTGCCAATCATGTAGGACCCGTTGTCTGGGGTCAGATCCTTCAACTTTAGGTCACCTGGTTGGGGCACACGGTTACCCAAGGCCACGTTCTGGCTGTTGGCTATGCCTTCCTTTAAAACATAGGTCCAGGTGTTGTTGGCTTGGTTGAAAGTGGCGGTGAAATCATCCAGGGTGTAGTAGCCATCAGTGACATAGCCATAGAACTGACCTACTGGTTTACCCACTTCCACCAGGAAATCCTGATAAGTGTTGGTGATCCAACCGGAAGAAACGGTGTAGGATTTCAGAGGCTGGCCCTGAGTGTCGGTTCCCAGGCTGACGATTCTGTTTTTCTGGTGGGTCACATTGAAATTAGCGGTCCAGCTTAGGTCGCCTTTGTCGGCCAATACTCCGTCTAATTGTAGCTCAACCCCTTTGTTTCTGGTTTTGCCTACGTTTTGGAGCTGGAAAGTGTACCCGCTGGTGGTAGGAATCTGGGCATTCAGCAAAAGGTCATTGGTGGCATTGTCATAGAAGTCAATGCTACCGTTCAGTCGGCTGTTCCACAAGGAGAAATCAAGGGCTAAGTTCTTGGAGATGGTGGTTTCCCATTTCAGGTTAGGGTTTGCCAGAACGTTGGCCACTAAACCTGGGGTTACCGCCTCGGTAAAAGCGTAGCCATCATTGGTAGTGGACTCAAACACAGTTCTCCACTGATCTGGTCCAATGCGGTTGTTCCCCACGGCACCGTAGCCAAAACGCACCTTCAGGTCATTCAACCAGTCTTTGGTACCTTCCATGAAGAACTCATCGCCAATGTGCCAGGCCAGGGAAAACGTTGGGAAATACCCGGTTCTGTTCTTTGGCGCGAACAAAGAAGACTCGTCTCTTCTTAAAGCTACATTGGCTCTATACCGCTCTTTGTAGTTGTAGCCCACGCTCCCGAACAGAGAGAAAAGCGCTTCGGCAGACTCGCCGGTGGTGGAAGGGCTCTGGATCAACCCGGCCGGAGGCGTGGCCTTCTGGATACCGGCAAAAGCCTGTTCCGGCGTGATGTCGGTGGGCAACCATCTTACCTGTACGCCATTGGTTTTACTGTCTCTTTTCCAGATTTCCTGCCCTAACAAAGCAGTGATGTTGTGGTCTTCGCCAAATTTCTTTCTGTAGCTAAGGGTATTTGAGTTGGTGATAGAATATTGTTGTCCGCCGGACAGGTTCACTACGGGCTGGGCGTTGTTTTGCCGGGCCACCGGAGTTACCACTCCATTGAATTCCTCACGATTTCTATCGGTGCTGTTGATCCCGAAAACACTTTTGAAGGTCAGGTTCTTTAACAGGTCAAAACTGGCGTACCCGTTGAAGATAATATCGTTCCGGCGGTCATAGCGCAGTTCCTGGTTAGCCAGCAGAACAGGGCTAGTTAAGTTGGTGCGGTCAAAATCCAGAGGATTGAAGTCATCTACCTGGTCTTCAAAGCCCGGGGCGACAAATGGCATGTAACGTACCGAGTTTCTTAACCGGTTGGTGCTTTGCGTACCCGTGCTGGAGGTTCCTACCCCTTCAATTTCCTGGCGGCTGTAGCGGGTGGTAAAGCCTACTTTGAAACGGTCGTTTACGGAATGGTCAAACTTAAGGGAAGCCAGCGTCCGCACGTTGCCCGAATTCAGCATGATACCTTCCTCATCCACGTGGTTTAAAGTAAAGTTGAAAGAAGTGGCCTTAGTACCACCGGTTACGCCCACCACGTGGGTCTGGCTGAACGCCGCCCGCCCGAACACTTCTTCCTGCCAGTCTTTGGTGGGCATGTTTTTGTAGATGTCCAGGTCTTCAAACCGGCCGTACCGATCTCTGAAACCGTCACGGGTTTGCTGATCCTGGTTGTAGTTGTATACCTGGTATTGGTATTGCACAAAATCATACGGGTTCATCACGTCCAGCTTGTTCACAATCTGGCGCACCCCGGCAAACCCGTTGTAGGTTACCTGGGTAGGCATTTCCCGGCCGCCTTTGGTGGTAATCACAATTACCCCATTGGCCCCGCGGGCTCCGTAGATGGCTGTGGAGGCAGCATCTTTCAATACGTCAATGGACTGAATCTCCTGCGGAGACAGGAAGGATAAGGCATTCTCTACCTGAATTCCGTCTACTATATATAAAGGCTCATTGCTCTGGGTAATGGAGTTTCCGCCCCTTACCCGGATGGTGATCTCCGCACCGGGTTGCCCCTCTGAGGTGTTCACCTGAACACCGGCCAAACGCCCGGCCAATGCCTCGGCCGCGGTACTTACCGGAACATCCTGTATTTGCTTGGCACTTACGGAGGAAACAGCGCTGGTCAACTCTTTTCTTGTTGTGGGCATGTACCCAACCACCACTACTTCTTCTATGGACTTTGAATCTGGCACCAGTGCCACGTTGACAGTGGTTCTACCATTGATGGCTACTTCCTGCGGCTGAAACCCGATGTAGGAAAACACCAAAGTTCCGGTCCCACCAGGCACCGCAAGGGAGAAGTTTCCATCAATATCGGTCGCGTTGGCGGTGGTGGTTCCTTTCAGGAGCACCGTCACCCCGGGCAAGCCTTCCTTCTTCTCATCTGTTACTTTACCAGTGATGGTAACGGTCTGAGCCAAGGCACTGACTACCGTTGAGAAGAAAATTGTCAGCACCAAAAGGTACCTGCTCTTCTTAAGTAATGCTTGTCGCATAGGTAAAATTTAGGTTTTTAATAAAATGACAGGAAAAGAAAGCAAGGCAGCTGCAGAGCATTTAACTGCGCAACCGATTGCATATTTAACACTTATTACTTTCAAACCCAAAATAATCCTCCGTTTTTTTGACACTTTTCTAAATACATGCCTTAAAAACCCTTTGCTTTAACATTTTTTTATTATGTTAGCAGAGGAATGGTTTATCCATAAGACAGAAGCCAGAATATTTTTATTACCCAACATAGCTTAACCGATTGATAAATTCGTAATTTGCGCAAACGATTACACCTAGCACCCCTACTTTATGACTGTCCACCAATCCACCCGGCACGCCATACACCCTAACGATTTCAAGGGATATGACACCGCCAAACTGCGCGAACACTTCCTGATTGAGAATCTGTTTCAGGTAGATTCCATCCAACTAACTTATACCTTATATGACCGGTTGATTGTAGGAGGCGTGCATCCGGTAAACGGCCCGGCACGGCTGGACACCTTCCCTACCCTGCGGTCTGAGAATTTCTTGGACCGGCGGGAGATAGGGATCATCAACGTCTCTTCAGACAGCACCATCACGGTAGACGGCGAGGAGATTACGCTAAAGAACAAAGAGGCTTTATATATAGGCAAGGGCGTGCAGGAAGTCCTGTTCCATCCGGCCCCTAACGGTGCCGACACCCGCTTCTACTTTAACTCAGCCCCAGCCCACCACACCTACCCTACCAAGAAGGTGCAACTGAGCGAGGCCGAAACCGTGGAACTGGGCTCCCTGGAAACCGCCAACGCCCGCACCATCCGGAAGGTGTTGATCAACTCCGTAGTGGAGACCTGCCAACTGCAGATGGGCATCACCGAGCTGAAAACCGGCAGCGTCTGGAACACCATGCCGGCCCACACGCATGACCGGAGAATGGAAGCCTATTTCTATTTTGAGGTACCCGAGGACCAGACGGTTTGCCAATTTCTGGGCGAGCCGCAGGAAACCCGCCATATCTGGATGCAGAACCAACAGGCGGTGCTCTCCCCACCCTGGTCTATCCACTCTGGGGCCGGAACCTCCAACTATACCTTTATCTGGGGAATGGCCGGCGAGAACCTGGACTACAACGACATGGATAAAGTAGCCACCACCGAACTAAAATAGCCGTTTATGACCCATTTATTTGATTTAACCGGCAAAGTAGCTTTAGTAACCGGCGCCACCCACGGCCTGGGCATGGCCATGGCGACGGCTTTAGGCAAAGCAGGCGCCACCCTGGTGGTGAACGGCAATACCCCTGGGAAAATGGAACGCGCCCTGGAGCAATACCGCCAACAGGGGCTGAACGTGAAAGGCTATCTCTTTGATGTGACAAACGAGGAACTAGCCAAAGAGAACATCGCTCGCATTGACCAGGAGGTTGGCCCCATCGCTATCCTGGTGAACAACGCTGGCATGATTCAGCGGGTACCCGCCTTGGAAATGGAAGTAGCTGATTTCAGGAAAGTGCTGGACGTGGACCTTACCGGTCCGTTCATCATGTCCAAGACGGTGGGCAAATACATGGTAGAGCGCCGGGCCGGCAAGATCATCAACATCTGCTCCATGATGAGCGAGTTGGGCCGCGACACGGTTTCTGCCTACGCGGCGGCCAAAGGCGGCCTGAAGATGCTTACCAAAAACCTGGCCACCGAGTGGGCCCGGTACAACGTGCAGGTGAACGGCATCGGGCCGGGGTATTTTGCCACGGACCAGACTGCTCCCATCAGGGTAGACGGGCATCCGTTCAATGAGTTTATCATCCACCGTACCCCGGCCGGGCGCTGGGGAGACCCCGAGGATCTGGCCGGGGCCACCATTTTCCTGGCCAGCAAAGCCAGTGACTTTGTGAACGGGCAGATTGTATATGTAGACGGCGGCATTCTGGCCACCATCGGGAAACCAAGTAACGAGCAGTAACGCTTAGCGAAAGAAGGAAAAGTGTTGTAGATTTTGACCTACCTACATGGCGACAAATAAAATGGCCAATAAACCAAAGGTGACCATTCACCACATTGCGGAGAAATTGAATATCACCGCTTCCACCGTTTCTAGAGCGCTGAACGACAATCCCCGCATCAGCGAGGTGACCAAGAAAGCGGTATTGAAGGCGGCCAAACAGCTGAACTACCAGCCCAACAACATCGCCGCGGCCCTCCGGAACGGGAAAAGCTACATCATTGGCATCATCGTACCCACTGCTGATAGGGCGTTCTTCGCCTCGGTGGTGCGTGGGATTGAGGAGATCGCGAACAAGTTGAATTATAAGGTCATTATCTCACAGTCATATGACAATTACGAGAAAGAGGTGCAGACCATTGATGCGCTCCTAAGCGCCCGCGTGGACGGCATCATCGCCTCTATTGGCAAGAACACCGAGAACTTTGACCATTTCAAGCGCACCCAGGAGAAAGGAATCCCGCTGGTCTTGTTTGACCGCACCACCGATGCCCTGGAGGTAAGCCAGGTGATGATTGACGACTACCTGGGTGCTTACAAAGTAGTGGAGCACCTCATTCAGCAGGGATGCCGCCGCATTGCGCATTTCACCAGTCCCAAGAAAGTAAGCATTTTCAAGGAGCGTCTGCGCGGGTACATGGATGCCCTCAGCGACTACAATGTACCCTTTGATGAGGAACTGGTGGTGAAAAGCAACCTGCAACTGGAAGACGGCCGCTCCAGCATGGAAGAACTGCTCAAACTGAAAGAACTACCCGATGCGGTTTTCTCGGCTTCCGACTACGGTGCCATGGGTGCCATGCAGGTTTTGAAGGAGCGCAAAATCAAAGTGCCTCAGGAGATTGCCCTGGCGGGTTTCGGGAACGAGCCGTTCACCTCCTTTTCAGATCCGGCGCTCACCACCGTGGACCAGTTCAGTTTGACCATGGGCCGCATCACCGCCGAGCTGTTTTTCGAACACTTCAAAACCGGACCAGACCAGAAACTGGTGCCCCAGAAAACGGTGCTCAAACCGGAGCTCATCATCCGGGGATCTTCGCTGAAAGCGGCTTCGCTAAAAGGAGAAGTTTAAGCTAGAAGCTTTGATGGACACTTTAGGCACCTTTTCTTAGAAATACCCCAAAAATACCGGGACCGGTTCTCCTTCAGAAGGAAAGCCGCCCCCCCCCCCGGAAATATATCCAGGAAGCCCCTTTCCCTTCCTGCCTTACCAGGCCAAAACGGAGAGGAACTCGTTTCTCTCCTCATTAAATCCAAAAGCGCATGCAGCACCTCAACAGAACCACCGCCCAGATCACCCAAACAAGACCAACCAAAGTTGTACAGTTTGGAGAGGGTAACTTCCTCCGCGGTTTCGTGGATTGGATCATTGATATCCTGAACGAGAAAACCGACTTTGACGGTGGCGTGGAAATTGTTCAACCGCTGGACAAAGGCATCTATAAGTTGCTCAACCAGCAGGACGGCTTGTATCACCTGGTGCTGGAAGGAATCCAGGACGGGAAAACCGTGCAGGACACCCGGCTGATTACCTGCGTGAACCACTCGCTCAGCCCGTACGCCGATTATGAGGGGTATCTAAAATTGGGCGAGAACCCAGATTTGGAGTTCATCATTTCTAACACCACCGAGGCCGGCATCGCGTTTGAGCCTAATGATTTGACCTTCGAGACCACGCCTGGCTCCTTCCCGGGCAAACTGACCGCGCTGTTGTACCGCCGCTTCACGCATTTCGCCGGGGCCAAGGACAAAGCCTTGACCATTATCCCGTGCGAACTGATTGAGAAAAACGGCGAAAACCTGCGTACCACGGTGCTGCAGTTTGCGCAGCACTGGAACCTGCCCGCTGAGTTCGTTTCCTGGATTGAGAACGACACTATTTTCTGCAACACGCTGGTAGACCGCATCGTGCCGGGCTTCCCGAAGGACACCATTAAAGAGATACAGACGGAACTAGGCTTTGAAGACAACCTGGTGGTGAAAGCCGAGCCGTTCCACCTGTGGGTGATTGAAGCCCCGGAATCGGTGGCGAAGGCGTTCCCTACCGAGCAGGCCGATTTACAGGTGAAATTTGTGGACGATCTTACCCCGTACAGAACCCGCAAAGTACGTATCCTGAACGGCGCCCACACCGCGCTGGTACCAGTGGCGTATCTGCAAGGCCTACGTACCGTGCGCGAAGCTGTGGAAGACGAAAAAGCCGGCACGTTCATCAAAGAAGCCATTTTTGAGGAAATCATCCCCACGCTGGACCTTTCCGCTGAAGAACTGAACCAGTTTGCCAATGATGTGATCGAGCGTTTCCAGAACCCGTTCATCCGCCACGAGCTGCAATCCATTGCCCTCAACTCTGTGTCTAAATACAAGGTGCGCGTGCTGCCCTCGGTATTGGAATATCAGAAGCGCAGAGTCCAACTGCCGCAGCGTTTGCTGCACTCGCTGGCGGCCTTGATCCTGTTCTACAAAGGCGAATACAATGGTGAGCCAACTCCGGTGAACGATACCCCAGAGGTGCTGGACTTCTTCCAGGCTGCCTGGCAGAAAAACTCCACCGCCGAGACCGTGCAAGTAGTGCTTGCCAACCAGGAGTTCTGGGGCACCGACCTGACCCAGGTAGAAGGACTGGAGGCTTTGGTGAACCAGGAACTGAAAGCGCTGCAGCAACAAGAGCAGCTGAAAACTGTCTAAAACGCATCAGTTAGTACTCTTTTAACAAAAACAGACACCTATACAGGTGTTGGTGTCTGTTTTTGACCTATTTTAAGCAAATTACCCTGAAAATACCCAACTAGCCTCAGGGCAATCGGGCTATTTTCAGATCATTTACAGTATCCCAACGCTACGTTTATGTCATTTTTAGACGATAACTTCTTACTTCAGACTAAGACCGCCCAAACGCTGTACCATGAGCATGCCAAGAACATGCCCATCATTGACTATCATTGCCATCTGAACCCCGCCGATATTGCCAATGACCGGAAGTTCAAGAACCTGACCCAAATCTGGTTGGAGGGCGATCACTATAAATGGCGGGCCATGCGCACCAACGGCGTTCCTGAGCGTTTCTGCACCGGCAATGCCGATGATTTTGAGAAGTTTGAGCAGTGGGCCAAAACCGTTCCGCTTACCATGCGCAACCCGCTGTACCACTGGACGCACATGGAGCTGAAGCGCCCCTTTGGGATTGAGAAAGTTCTGAAGCCGGAGTCTGCCCGCGAGATCTATGATGCCGCCACCGAGATGCTGCAATCTGATGAGTTCAGCGTGCGCGGCATTCTGAAGAATATGAACGTGGTGACCATCTGCACCACCGATGATCCCGTCGATACCCTGGAGCACCACCAGAAAATAGCCGCTGATGATTTCGGGATCAAAGTATTGCCTACCTTCCGCCCGGATAAAGCGATGGCCATTGAAGATGCCGGTTACCTGGCGTATCTGGAGAAATTGGAGGCTGCCTCTGGAGTTTCCATCAGTAACTACCAAAGCCTGCTGGATGCCCTGAAACAACGCCACGACTTCTTCCACGCCCAGGGCGGACGTTTGTCTGACCACGGCCTGGAAACGATGTACGCCGAGGAATACACCGACCAGGAGATTGCCTCCATTTTTGAAAAAGCGCTGCAAAAACAGGCCTTGACCAAAGAAGAGGTACTGAAATTTAAGTCAGCCATGCTGGTGGAACTGGCTTTGATGGACCACGCCAAAGGCTGGACGCAGCAGTTTCACCTGGGCGCGCTGCGCAACAACAATACCCGCATGATGCGTGAACTGGGCCCGGATACTGGCTTCGATTCCATCGGTGATTTTGACGTGGCCCGTCCGTTAGCTAAATTCATGGACAAGCTGGACAACTCCAATCAGTTGGCCAAGACCATCCTCTACAACCTGAACCCGAGCCAGAACGAACTGTACGCTACCATGATTGGCAACTTCAACGACGGCAGCACACCCGGCAAGATCCAGTACGGATCAGCGTGGTGGTTCCTGGATCAAAAGCAAGGCATGGAGGCCCAGATGAACGCTTTGTCTAACATGGGTTTGCTGAGCCGCTTCGTGGGGATGTTGACCGATTCCCGCAGCTTTCTCTCCTACCCGCGCCACGAGTACTTCAGAAGAATCCTCTGCAACATGCTGGGCAACGACGTGGAAAACGGCGAACTGCCGGCCTCAGAACTGGAATGGATCGGGCAGATGGTAGAGAACATCTGCTACAACAACGCGAAAAACTACTTCAAATTCTAAGCTATGGCCAGCGGAAAAGTCTTATCGTTTGGGGAGCTGCTGCTCAGAATCTGTCCGGATGGACAAGGCCAATGGCTGCAGGAGAACCGGCTGCCGTTCTACGTGGGCGGCGCCGAACTGAACGTAGCCACGGCTTTGGCGCTGTGGGGCGTTCCTTCGGCCTACCTCACGGCTCTGCCCGAGAATTTCGTGTCTGAGCAGCTCATGGGCTATATGCAGGAGCGGCAGATCGATACCAGCCCCGTGTTGCTACAAGGCGACCGTGTGGGCCTTTATTACCTACCTAAGGGAAAAGACCTCAAAAACGCCGGCGTGATCTATGACCGCGCAGGCTCGGCGTACGCCGATCTGAAAACCGGGACCATCAACTGGGACCAGGTGTTTGAAGGCGTGAGCTGGTTCCATTTCAGCGCCATCTGCCCGGCCATCAACCAGAACGTTGCCGATGTCTGCGCCGAGGCGCTGCAAGCCGCCCGAAACCGCAACATCTTCGTTTCGCTGGACTTGAACTACCGCGCCAAGCTGTGGAAGTACGGCAAAGACCCGGTAAAGGTCATGCCATCGTTGGCTTCAGCCTGTGACCTGATCATGGGCAATGTGTGGGCCGCGAACAAGATGCTAGGCATGCCGCTGGAAGAGAAATTGGTGCAAGACACAGAGAAAGAGAAACTCTTGGAGCACGCCACCTTAACTTCAGAAGCGATTCTGAAGGAATTCCCCAAGTGCAAAATCGTAGCCAACACCTTCCGGTTCGATCATGGGCAACAGGGCATCCGCTACTTCACCACGCTCTACACCCAGGGCGAACTGCACGTGTCGCAGGAGTACGTGGTAGACAAGATCCTGGACAAAGTAGGCAGCGGCGACTGCTTCATGGCCGGGCTCATCTATGGCTTTTACCACCAGCTTTCGCCGCAGGAAACCCTGGAGTTTGCCACGGCGGCGGCCTTTAAGAAATTATTCATTGAAAGCGACGCTACCACCAGCACGGTAGCGGAGATTGAGGAAACCATTCAAGCGTATGCCAAATAAAGAAACGGCCCTGCAGGCCATCGTAAACCAGGGGCTTCTGCCGTTATTCTTCCACGAGGACCCGCAGTTGAGCCTGGACGTGGTGAAAGCCCTGTACCACGCAGGCGTGAGAACTTTGGAGTACACCAACCGCGGAGCCGCCGCGCTGGAAAACTTCACGTTTCTGAAAAAAGAGCTGAAAACGTACCAAGACCTGCACCTGGGCATCGGGACGATCAAAACCGTGCAACAAGCCAATGACTTCCTTAAAGCCGGTGCCGATTACGTGGTGGCCCCCATTGTGGACCCACAGGTTGGCAATCTGGTGCATGAGGCTGGTTTGCTATGGATCCCGGGATGCTTCACTCCTACCGAGATCCATGTGGCGCAGCAGGCGCAGGCAGCTTTGATCAAGATCTTCCCGGCCAACATTGTGGGTCCGGCGTTTGTGTCTTCCATCAAGGAGCTGTTCCCGGGGCAGTTGTTCATCCCTACGGGAGGCGTGGAAATGGAAGAGGAGAACTTCCGCACCTGGTTTAAAGCGGGCGTCTGTGCTGTGGGCATGGGCAGCAAACTCATCAGCAAAGACATACTGGCCCACCGGCAGTTTGACACATTACAGGATCTCACGGCACAAGCATTGGAATTAGCGCAGAAATGTAGAAAATAGTTAACCCCGCCCTTATGACCCAAACGAAACAATCAAAACCGATCACAATGACAAGCCAGGAAAAGATTGGCAAGTACCGGTGGACCATTTGCGGCCTACTCTTTTTCGCGACCACGGTCAATTACTTAGACCGTCAGGTATTGAGTTTGCTTCAGCCACTGCTGGCGGAGAAATTTGGCTGGTCCAACACCGATTACGCCAACATTGCGGCAGTTTTCCAGTTCACCTACGCCATCTCCATGCTCTTCGCGGGCCGGATTATTGACCGCTTGGGCACCAAAAAAGGGTATGCATGGGCGTTGGTGATCTGGTCTTTGGCGGCTATCCTGCACGCGTACGCCGAGCCTTTGGGCAGGGTAGTTAGCCCGGTTTTCACCGCGGTGGGCTTCACCGGAATTTCCGTTTCCGTTATTGGGTTCATGGTGGCCAGGGCTTTTCTCGGCTTCGGGGAATCTGGTAACTTTCCGGCGGCTATCAAAGCCACGGCCGAGTACTTCCCTAAGAAAGAGCGTTCGCTGGCAACTGGTATCTTCAACTCCGGCTCCAACGTGGGGGCCATTTTAGCACCGTTGACCGTTCCTTGGATTGCCTCGCATTTAGGTTGGGAGTACACTTTCTTCATCATCGGGGCGGTAGGCTTTTTGTGGCTTTTCTTCTGGTTTATCTTCTATGAAACCCCAGACAAGCAAAAAAGACTCTCCGCCGCCGAGCGCGACTATATCAGCAGCGACAGCGAGCCTGTTCTGGAACCGGATTCCCCAGCCTCGGCGGAGAAAGTGTCCTGGTTCAAGCTGTTAAGCTTTAAACAAACCTGGGCCTTCGCCTTCGGTAAGTTCCTGACGGACGGAGTTTGGTGGTTCTTCCTGTTCTGGCTGCCCGCCTACCTCAAAGCCCAGTACGGCTTGACCGGTACCCAGGTGATGCTTCCCTTGTCTGTACTGTACAGCATGACCATGATAGGTAGTATTGGCGGCGGTTGGTTCCCGATGTACTTCATCAACAAAGGCTATAACCCATACGAAGGCCGTATGCGGGCCATGTTTGTGATTGCGCTGTTCCCGCTGTTGGTTCTGGCTGCGCAACCGCTGGGCGGCATCAGCTACTGGTTCCCTGTAATACTCATCGGCATCGGCGCTTCGGCGCACCAGGCCTGGTCGGCGAACATCTTCACCACCGTTTCTGACATGTTTCCTAAGAAATCCGTGGCCTCAGTTACGGGTATCGGCGGGATGGCCGGTGGTATTGGCGGCGTGGTCGTGACCAAAGTGGGCGGTTACCTCTTTGACCATTATGAAGCGTTGGGCCGCGTGGAAACCGGTTATACCATCATGTTCGCGTTCTGCGCCCTGGCGTACTTGGTCGCCTGGAGCGTGATGAAATCGCTGGTTCCTAAAATGAAGCCTGTAGCTCTGTAAACTACTTGTCACATATCAAAGGTGACATCTCTGAAGGCTTTCTTCTAAGATTCTCCTCCTGAATAAGCCTTTAGATTCTGTAATCTGAAGGCTTATTCATTTACACGCCTCTCTCCTTCTGCAGCCTTTTACCGCTTTGCCTTTTGCTTCCGGTTTTGAATCTATTTTAGAAAATTAGCCCCTAAACGTTGCCCATGAACTTCGTGAAGTTTACCCTGCTTTTGCTTTTTACCGTGACTACCTGTTTGGCCCAACAGAATGCCCCCATGCGGCTGTGGTACGACAAACCAGCCGCCAACTGGAACGAGGCGCTGCCCCTGGGGAATGGGCGCATCGGGGCCATGGTGTTCGGCGGACTAGCCAGAGAACAGCTGCAGTTGAATGAGGAAACGGTATGGGCCGGTGAACCGGGTAATAACGTGAAGAACGATCTGAACAGCGCCCTGCCCCAGATCCGGAGGCTGATTTTTGAAGGCAAGCACAAGGAGGCGCAGGCGCTGGCGTTGGAAAAACTCCCCAGAAACGCTCCCGCTGGTAACAACTACGGTATGCCTTACCAACCCGTGGGCAACCTGTTCCTGCACTTTCCCGGACATGAACGAGCCACCCACTACACCCGTGATCTGGACATCAGCCAGGCCCAAGCCTCGGTCTCGTATCAGGTAGGCGATGTGACGTTCCGCCGCGAGATGATCACCTCTTTTACAGACCAGGTCATTCTTATCCGGCTCACGGCAAGCAAACCCAACAGCATCACCTGCACCCTTTCCGCCGACAGTCCGCACAAAACGTATCAGGTGAGCACCCAGGGCAATAAACTGATTCTGGCGGGCACCTCCGGAAACGTGGCCAACAAACAAGGGAAGGTAAGATTTCAGGCCCAGATCCAACCGAAGGTGATAGGCGGAACCGTCAGCGCCACGGACAATGCGCTCCAGATCACCAATGCCGATGAGGTGGTGGTGTACGTGGCCATGGGCACCAACTTCAAAAACTACCAGGACCTCTCTGGTGATGAGGCGGCGAAAACAGCCCAATTTTTAAAAAAGGCGTTCAAAAAGGATTACCGCAAAGCCCGCGAGGCGCATATCAATCATTACCAGAACTATTTCAACCGGGTAGCGCTGGACTTGGGTACCACCGAGGCCATGGGCAAACCCACCAATGTGCGCCTGGCCGAGTTCGCCAAGGGCAATGATCCGCAGCTGGTGAGCCTATATTTCCAGTTTGGGCGGTATTTATTGATCTCCAGCTCGCAGCCGGGCACCCAGCCGGCCAACCTGCAGGGCATCTGGAACGACAAGGTTTCCCCACCTTGGGACAGCAAGTACACCGTGAACATCAACACCGAGATGAACTACTGGCCCGCTGAGGTCACCAACCTGCCGGAGATGCACGAGCCGCTTTTCGGCATGTTGAAGGACTTGGCCCAAACCGGCAAGGAAGCCGCCGCCAAAATGTACGGCGCCCGCGGCTGGACTCTGCACCACAACACCGATCTCTGGCGCATGACTGGTCCTGTAGACGGGGCGTTCTATGGTCTTTGGCCCATGGGCGGCGCCTGGCTTACGCAGCACCTTTGGCAGCATTACCTGTACACCGGAGACCGCAAGTTCCTGAAGGAATATTACCCCGTTTTGAAAGGTGCCGCCCAGTTCTTCGCCGATGTGCTGCAGGTAGAACCCACGCATAAGTGGCTGGTGGTGGCCCCATCTATGTCGCCGGAGAACTCGCACCAGAACGGGGTTTCCATTGCCGCCGGCACCACCATGGACAACCAGTTGGTATTTGATGTGTTCTCCAACGTGATCAACGCCGCGGCGGCTCTGAGAACCGACCAAGCCTTCGCCGATTCATTGCGCACCCTCCGCGACCGTCTGGCCCCCATGCAGGTAGGCCAACACGGGCAGTTGCAGGAATGGCTCCAAGACTGGGACAAACCCACCGACAAGCACCGGCACGTCTCGCACCTATACGGTTTGTTCCCCAGCAACCAGATATCCCCGTTTACCCACCCAGAATTGTTCCAGGCCGCCAGAACGTCGCTGGTCTACCGGGGCGATAAATCCACGGGGTGGTCTATGGGCTGGAAAGTGAATCTGTGGGCCAGGCTGCTGGACGGAAATCGCGCTTACAAGCTCATAGAAGACCAACTCACGCCCGCCGGGGCGGTAGAATCCGGCGAAGGCGGAGGCACGTACCCCAACCTTTTCGATGCCCACCCCCCGTTCCAGATCGATGGGAATTTTGGTTGTACGTCCGGCATCGCGGAGATGCTTTTGCAGAGCCATGACGGCGCGTTGCACTTGCTGCCTGCTTTGCCGGAAAACTGGCAAACCGGTGAGGCAAAGGGCTTGGTGGCCCGCGGCGGTTTTGTAGTGGACTTGCGTTGGGAGAACGGCAAGGTAAAGGCTCTCACCATTCATTCTAAGTTAGGCGGTAACTGCCGGTTACGAGTAGCCAATGGGGTAGAACTGCAGGGCAAAGGAAGCTTGCAAAAAGCCGAGGGAGCCAACCAAAACGTCTTATTTCAGACTAATGCCATCAAAACTCCACTGGTTTCAGCCAAAGCTACTCTTACCCCGGTTGAGGTTCCAACCACTTCGCTCTTTGATCTGGAAACCAAGAAAGGGAAAACCTATGAGCTCATCGGGCTGTAAGGATTTATCTGGCTGGAATGGTCCGGAACATACTTCTGTCCAAAGGAGAATAGCCCCTCTATTTTTGACCTGTTTTTAAGGAATGAGCCTAATAACGAGAGGCTACAGGATCATTCACCCAGTATAGCTTTTTAGCCCCAAACTTAAAAAATGGTTAAAGTATTCGTTTTATTACTAAAGAAAACTTAACAAAATAGCTTATACCTTTTATATTTGTTAACAGCCAGTCTCTATTCTAACGAGTTGGTTTTAAAAAAGAGGGAACTTCAACCTTACCTCACAAATTGCCAAACTATGGATGGTTCTTCCAACAGCGCTCTGCAAACCTATGACAAGCACGTAGGACTTAAGTTTCAGTTATACAACAGTCTGTTCACCTCTCTCCCTTTTCATCGGGTAGAAAAAACCGGCGTGTTGCTGTCAATTTTCCTGTTGCACTGCGAGGAAGGCTTCGCCAAAGAGCAGAGCCCCAATGACATCATCAGCACTTTCTTCAACCAGTACACGCCTTACCGTACCGGGCAGGAGCAGATGGACCTGCTGTTTCGGTTTGTGCAGTACGCCGAGCGCCAGGTGGTGTTGTTTGACGCCCTGGAAGATGCTTCTTTCAAAGAGACGCATGACATGGCCGGGGCTGGTACCTTGCGGCATTTGCAGGCTGAGGTAGAACAAACCCAGACGCAGCAACAACTGAAAGAAAAGCTAAAGGATTTCTCGGTGAGGCTGGTGCTCACGGCCCACCCTACCCAGTTTTACCCCAGCGAGGTGCTGGGCATCATCAACGACTTGTCCAAGGCCTTGGTGAGCGACAACACCGTGCAGGTCAACAGCTACCTGCGCCAATTGGGGAAAACGCCGTTCTTCAAAAACGAAAAGCCCTCGCCCTATGATGAGGCGGTTAGCCTGATTTGGTACCTGGAGAACATCTTCTACCAGGCCGCCGGACAGATCATGTCGCACCTGAAAAGCCAGTTCCCCGAGGCGGTCTCTCCTCAAAACCCAGTGATCAGGTTGGGGTTCTGGCCGGGGGGCGACCGGGACGGAAATCCCTTCGTTACGGCGGCCATCACCTTGCAGGTAGCCGAGTCCATCAGGGGAAGCATCATCAAGTCGTATTACCAGGATGTGCGCAAACTCAAGCGGCGCCTTACGTTCAAAGGGGTACTGAATGAATTAATTTCTTTAGAGCAGAAGTTGTACAACAACCTTTTCCTGCCCGGCTACAAGGCCGACATCACCAAAGAAGACATCCTGGCTCCCTTGCAGCGGATCAAAACGATCTTGTTGGAGGAGCACAATTCCCTTTTCCTGGAACTGGCCGAAAACCTGATCAGCAAGGTAGAATTGTTCGGGCTGTTCTTCGCCTCGTTGGATGTACGCCAAGACAGTTCTGCCCACACCGAGGCCTTGGAAGCCATTGCCGCTACTACCGATGCACTGCCCAGCAATTACCCGCAGCTTTCTGCCGAGCGGAAAATTGAAGCCTTACTGAACGCCAATACCACTGTTGACCCATCCTGGCTGGAGAATGAACTGCACCGCGACACGCTGGAATCCATGCAGGCCATCAAAACCATCCAGGAAATCAATGGGCCGGAAGGCTGCCACCGCTACATTATCAGCCATAGCACCAGCGCGTTGGATGTCATGGAGGTTTATGGCCTGTTTCTGCTAAGTGGCTGGAAAACCGAGGAACTGAGCGTGGACATTGTCCCGCTTTTTGAGACCATTGATGACTTGAAGAACGCCCGGGATGTCATGGAGGCCCTGTACAATTCCGACGTATACCGCCAGCACCTGCAACGCCGGGGCAATATCCAGAGCATCATGCTCGGCTTCTCAGACGGCACCAAGGACGGCGGCTATCTCATGTCTAACTGGAGTATCTACAAAGCCAAGGAAGAACTGACGTCCTTGGCCCAGCAATATGATTTGCAGGTGGTGTTCTTTGACGGCCGCGGCGGACCACCCGCCCGAGGGGGCGGCAGAACGCACCAGTTCTATGCTTCCATGGGTCCAAAAATCGCGAGCAAGGAGATCCAACTGACCATTCAGGGACAGACCATTAGTTCCAACTTCGGGACCACAGACTCGGCCCAATACAACATGGAGCAATTGATGCACGCGGGCATCAGAAACGCCTTGTTCACGGCCCATGAAACTACCTTGTCGCAAGAGGAAGAGCAAGTGATGCAACGCCTCGCCGATGTCAGTTACGGAGCTTACAACACGCTCAAGAATCACCCAAATTTCCTGGAGTACCTAAACTACGCCAGTCCGTTGCGGTATTATGCCGAGGCTAACATCGGCAGCCGACCATCTAAGCGGAAACCGGGTAAACTGAATCTGAATGATCTGCGGGCGGTGCCTTACGTGGGTTCCTGGAGCCAGTTAAAGCAGAACTTGCCGGGGTATTACGGGGTGGGCAGCGCCCTGGAGAAACTGGAGGCCGAAGGGCAATGGGAAGCCATTGCGCAACTGTACCGCCGCTCCCTGTTCTTCAGAACCTTGCTGGGTAACTGCGAGATGGCCATGACCAAGTGCTTCTTCCCGCTGACGGCTTTCCTGGCCAACCACCCTAAATACGGCGAGCTCTGGAACATCATTCATGAAGAGTTTGAGCGCACGCGAAAGTATGTGCTACGCCTTACAGGCAACGGCCACCTTATGGAAGACAAACCGGTGAACCTGCACTCCATCCAGATGCGCCAACGGATTGAGTTGCCCTTGCTCACCATCCAGCAGTTTGCCCTTACCAAGATAAGGGAGATGGAAGAACAGGAAGCTGAGACCCCAGATAAAAGCAAGTTTGAGAAACTGGTCATGCGCTGCTCTTTTGGGATCATCAACGCCGAGCGGAACTCAGCTTAGAGATTATATAAACAAGAAGAGGCCATTTCTGCAAGGAAGTGGCCTCTTCTTGTCTTGGAGTATTTTCTAGAAAGTAGCCCTAAAGCGCCAATCTTTCAATCTCCTAGAATAGGATCAACGCCACTCTTCAACCAGATGAAAGAGTATAGCTGCCGCAAGTTTGGCAGTTCGGTTATCCAAGTCGAAGGCGGGGTTTAGCTCTACCACATCCAAAGACATCATCTTGCCGCTTCTGACCACCTCCAGTATAAAAGGCAAGAGTTCCTGCGGGCTCATCCCGAGGGCGGCAGGTGCACTTACCCCCGGGGCAAACGGGACGGCAAACACATCCAGATCTATGCTGACGTACAGTCTATCTACTTTCTGAATAAAGCGTCTGATCTGGGAAAGGTGGGTAGCCTTTTCTTCCTGTTGAAGAGACTGGGCAGTGATGTACTCTACCCCTAAATCTGACGCAGTCTGGAAAAGCTTGCGGGTGTTGCCGTATTCCTGAATGCCCAAACATAGGTAGTGAAATTCTTTGCCCGCCGCTTTCAGGTCGTGGGCTATCTGCAGAAAGGGCGTCCCGGAACTCGGGCCCTGGTCATAGCTCCGAAGGTCAAAGTGTGCATCAAAATTGATGATCCCCAGCTTTCCCCCTTCTTGCAAAGCTTTTTGGATGCCTAGAAAGTGTCCGTAAGCGGTTTCGTGCCCGCCCCCCAGCACTAAAGTCCGGTAGCCTCTTGTGAGCAGCTTTTCCACCTTTCGGCCTAACTGCGCCTGTGCTTCTTCTAACCGCTGATCGGCGCAGATCACATCTCCTCCCTCAAACAGGTGCCTGCCTTCGGGAAGATGGTCGGCCATGGAGGCCAGCGCCTGACGGATGGCATTTGGCCCCTCTGCTGCCCCTCCTCTCCCTTGGTTCCGGCGAACGCCTTCGTCACAGCTAAAGCCCAGGAAAACAAAATCATTTTCCCCGTTGGGTACGTCCCCGGACAGATCTACTAAGCGAATGACCTGGTGCCATCTCTGCCCCAGTTCTCCATCCTGGGCATCCACCCGCCCCTTCCAGGTAGATTTATCTGCTGGTTTGTACATAACTTCTGCCTTGCTGCCGCATGGGTATACTTCTAGATTTTCTCTATATTACGATAACCATTTACGAACTCCATCTTACCTCACACCTTTTATCTCAAATTTAATGTCACTCCTTTACTCGCTCCTTTACAAAGCCAAAGAAGAAAATAAGCCGGTTGCCTTACGAGTAAACTCTGCCGAAGGCTCTAAACTATACCTTGGATACTTGTTAGACTACAACGAGGAAACCATCAGCGTAAAATCAATCAGTACGCAAGGATTGCCAAACGGAATCCTGATCCTGAAAACAGTAGACTTGTACGGGGTAGACTTTGATGATATTTTCCTGCGCAGACTGGAAGTGAAAGAAACCAGCCTCCGGAAGATCTATTCCGAGACCACCATTCCGGCCATGTTCCATATCGGCAACTGCAGCATGGAAGAAATCCTGCACCAAGCCCAAAAAGAAGAGCAGTTGATTTACCTGTATTTGTACCAGGACCTGGGCCTCTACGGCTTCATTAAGGAAGTTTCTGATACCGAATTCCTGATGGAGGTATATAACAGCTACGGCCAATACGATGGCCTGACCGTGCACCAAATCGAAAACATCAAGAACATTAATTGGGACGACGAAGACACCCGGATTGTGCGCATCCTGCTAGATCGCGAGAAGTCTATGAACTAACCTTTCTGGTTTCTTTTTCCTGCTTGCCTTATCATGAAGGCTTTCAAAGCTTTCTGCCGGAGACCTGATTAGGCCACTCTTTGTTAAATTAACCGGCCACGCTTCCAGACCAGCGTTGGTTTCAACTTTCCCTGGTGGTAAAGAATCTCCTGGTAATGGTCTGTTGGAAAAGCGATCATATCTGCAAGAAGATTGGGGGCCAGTTTTCCCCGGTCCTCTAGCCGGAGAGCCTGGGCAGCCCGGTACGTGATACCCGCGAAAGTCTCGGCCAAGGTCAGTTTCTCCGAGGCTCCTAGTAAAGCTGCCTGCAAGAGCAAGTCCCCCATCGGGGCCGATCCAGGGTTCCAGTCTGTGGCAATGGCTACGCAAAGGCCGGCATCCAGCATGGTACGCGCCGGGGCGAAAGGCATCCCCAAGCCTAGGGAAGCACCGGGCAAAACAGTCGCGACTACTACGGCCACTTTCAATTGGGCAATTTCCTCCGTTCCGCTGGCTTCCAGATGATCCGCAGAGACGGCTTTTACCTGAGCGGCAATGTGGCTGCCTCCGGTGCTGAATTGGTCAGCGTGCACGGTAAGGTCAAAGCCCATGGCTTGAGCGACCTGCAAGTAGGTGAGTGCTTCCTGTTCAGAGAAAGCCGTATCTTCAATGAAAATATCTACGCGCCGGGCTAGGTTCTGCTCTTTTACTTTTGGCAGTAGTTCCTGTAAAACATGCTGTAAATAGGCTGCGGCTTCAGAGAATTCGGGTGGCCGCAAGTGGGCTGCCAGGCAGGTGGGTACCAGATCCAGCGGGTGCTGCTGGTTAGCCGTTTGGATCGCCTCCAGCATCTTAAGCTCCTCTTTCACCGATAGCCCGTACCCGCTTTTTACTTCACACGTGGTGACGCCTTCGGCTAGGTGCCGGTCACAGCGTGTCAACAATGCCTGCACTAGTTCCGCCGGAGAGGCTGCCCTTGTTTTAGAAACGGTGTCCAGGATTCCGCCACCGGCCCGGGCAATCTCCAGGTAACTTTTTCCGGCCACCCGCAAGGCGTAATCCCTAGACCGGGAGCCTGCGAAACAAAGATGCGTGTGGGCGTCAATGAACCCCGGCAGCAGTACCATGGGTTTCTCTATCGTTTGCAGTGAAAAGTGAGTTGCTTCTGCTTTCAACTGCTCAAAAGGCCCAATCCGGACAATCTTCTCTCCCTCCAGTAAAATGCCGCCCTGCTCTAAGATCTCTAATTGGTCATCTGTAATGGCCCCGCCTACCGGAAGGTTGGTCATGGGCAGGATTTGAGCGAAAGGTCCAATCAGGGTAATAGGTGCCTGCGGTGATTCCATGAAAGCAGCTACGGGAAAAGGTGAGCCTGAGGGTTCAGGTCCCTCCTCCAAATGGATGATTGATTTTGAAGTAGTTTTAGGAAAACAAGCCTAAAGGAAAGTCTGCTGCCCCTTTAGAACAGAATAGCTTTACAGCCCTAAGTCAAACTTTTGGGCGTTTTCCTGTGCCTTTTCATACCCGGCATCAGCGTGCCGGTAAATACCCAAGGCTGGGTCATTGTACAGCACCCGGCGCAGGCAATGGTCCGCGCGGTCGGTGCCATCGGCCACAATCACCATGCCCGCGTGTTGCGAATAGCCCATGCCTACCCCCCCACCGTGGTGGAAGGAAACCCAGGTAGCCCCGCCGCTGGCGTTGGCCATAAGGTTGAGCAAAGGCCAGTCAGACACCGCATCAGAGCCGTCTTTCATGCCCTCGGTCTCGCGGTACGGAGACGCCACTGAACCGCAGTCCAGATGATCCCGCCCGATAACGATGGGCGCTTTCACTTTGCCTTCGCGGACCAATTTATTAAACAGAAGACCGGCTTTCTCGCGCTCGCCCATACCTAGCCAACAGATTCGGCTAGGCAGGCCTTGGAAAGCCACCTTCAATTCCGCCTGCTTCAACCACTGAATCATGTGGCCGTTCTCGGGGAAAAGCTCCTTCAAAGCGGCATCGGTCACCCTGATGTCTTCGGGGTCCCCAGAAAGGGCAGCCCACCTAAACGGACCTTTGCCTTCGCAGAAAAGAGGCCTGATAAACTCAGGCACAAACCCTGGTATCTGGAACGCGTTCGGCTCCCCTCCCTGTTGGGCAAACTCCCGCAGGTTGTTGCCATAGTCAAAAGTGCAGCTGCCCCGGCGCTGCAGTTCCAGCATGAAGCCTACGTGCCGGGCCATGCTCTTAAGGGATCGTTCGCGGTACAGCTCAGGATCGGCTTTGCGCAGGGCTAGGGCTTGGGGCAGGCACATACCGTGGGGCACGTACCCGTTGGTGGGGTCATGGGCCGAGGTCTGGTCGGTTAGAATATCCGGGGTGATGCCATCCTGAATCAATTGCTCCAGCACATCACCGATATCCCCTACCAACCCAATGGAGACGGCCTCCCCTTTGTCTCGGGCAGCCAAGGCCAGGCGCACGGCTTCACGGTAATCAAACGTCATTTTATCTATGTAGCGGGTCTCCAGCCGTTTCCTGATTCTTTCGGGGTCAATGTCTACCCCCAGGAACGTGGCCCCCGTCATGGTGGCCGCCAGCGGTTGAGCGCCACCCATGCCGCCTAAGCCACCGCTCACAACCAATTTGTGGCGCAGGTCTCCTTTAAAATGGGATCTTCCACAGGCCGCAAAGGTCTCATACGTTCCCTGCAGTATGCCTTGGGTGCCAATGTAAATCCAGGAACCGGCCGTCATCTGGCCATACATCATCAAGCCGCGCTCCCGCAGTTGGTTGAAATGCTCCCAGGTAGCCCACTTGGGCACCAGGTTGCTGTTCGCAATGAGAATCCGGGGCGCCTCGGCATGGCTCCTGATTTTCCCTACTGGTTTCCCCGATTGGATCAGCAAACTCTCATCTTCGTCCAGTGTCAGGAGCAGCTCTACAATCTTGCGGGCATCTTCCGGGGTACGTGCCGCCTGACCTATGCCGCCGTACACCACCAAACGGTCGGGGTCTTCGGCAACCTCGGCGCTCAGGTTGTTTAGAAACATCCGGAGGGCTGCCTCGGCTTGCCAGTTTTTCGCGTGCAGTTTAGGGCCGCGGGGCGGAAAATAGACCGGGTGTTTGGCATAGGTCTGAACAAACTCGTCGGGAGACAGCTTAGAAGAAGCAACGGAGGTAGAGAGAGCTATCGTTTCCATGCTAGAAGAATAGGTTTAGTGCTATTAGAGATGGCGTGACGGTAATGGGTTCATTAATATACTAAAAATTCTTAATAGGTTTAAAATTTCAAGAAAGTAGTAGCGCCTTTCTAGGGTTTTTAGCCGCTTTTGGTAAAAGGGATCTTAAAGCAGGGCTGTGTTCCATGTACAAAACCTATCATCCTAGGCAAGACACCATTAAAGAGCCGTCTGCGTAAAACTCATCCAGAAAGACTACCTTTGCTGTGGAATTATGGAAGAACAGAAAAACAACCCGTTGCACGGAAAAACCTTGGAGATGATTCTGGTGCAGTTGGTAGACCACTACGGATGGGAAGAATTAGGAGACCGCATCCGGATCAACAGCTTCACGCACAACCCCAGCATCAAGTCTAGCCTTACTTTCTTGCGCAAAACGCCCTGGGCCCGCCAGAAAGTGGAAGACCTGTACCTACGCACCTTCGCCCGGTAGTACTTTTTTAGGGGTCTTGCCGCCCAAAAAGCTGGCGCACATTTTTCCGCACACGTATAGTATTCAGAATCAGCAGCAACATGTCAACAGATAACAGACTTCGGCTTAACAAATTCATCAGCGACTCGGGCTTCTGCTCGCGCCGTGAGGCCGATCAGTACATAGAGGAAGGGCGCGTGACCATTAACGGGCGCGATGCCAAGAAAGGCGCCACCGTGAAACCCGGCGACAAAGTGGCGGTGGACGGCGAGGCCATCAGGTCTAAGAAACCGAATGAACGGCCCATCTACATCGCCTTCAACAAACCTTCGGGCGTGACCACCACCACCGACCCCAAGGACAAGAAGAACATCATTGACTTTATTGGCTATCCCAAACGCATCTTCCCCGTCGGGCGACTGGACAATGCCTCTGAGGGGCTCATCTTCCTGACCAACGACGGCGACATTGTAAACAAGATCCTGCGCGCCGACAACAACCACGAAAAAGAGTACGTGGTGATGGTGGACAAGCCTGTGACCGATGAGTTCATCAAAAGCATGAGCAACGGGGTACGCTTGTTTGAAGGCGTGACCAAGAAATGCTTTGTGCAGCAGCAGGGCCATAAGGTTTTCAGGATTGTGTTAACGCAGGGCCTGAACCGCCAGATCAGACGCATGTGCGAGGCTTTGGGCTACAAGGTGGAGAAACTGAAACGCGTGCGCATCATGACCGTGAAACTGGACGATCTGCCTACTGGCCACTGGCGTTACCTGACCTTGGAGGAGATCAAGTCTATCAACCAACTGGTGTCAGAATCTTCCAAGACCGAAGATGCTTCTTCTTGGAGCAAGGAGGCTGCCCGTCTGGCGGAGGAAGAATCTCCCGAAGAGGAAGACGATGTGATGGAAGAGTTTGGCGTGAAGGTGCACCGCGTGGCCAAACCAAAGCGGACAGGCGATGCGTACGAAAACCCCAAATCAAAAGCAGTCCGCAGACCCGCCCCTGATTCTGGTGCCACCCGCCGGATTCCGAAGGAATATACGCCTGGCAGAAGACCTAAAAGTGATGCAGCCGGGTATACAGAAGATGCCACCGGAGCCGGTAGAACATCCAAGACACCTGCCCCTCGGAAAGCCAAACCAGCAGCTGGCAAAAACTTGAAAACCAAGTCTGAGCACACCTCCAACAAAACCGACAGAACTCCCCGCGGCTCATCGGGTAAGTCTACCAGAACTTCTTCCCGGCCATCATCGGCTGATCAGAAGCCGAAGAGAACCGCCGGTACCAGAGGCAGAGGAAGACGATAGTACGTTTTGTGGCCTTTTCCTGAAAAGAAAGGCAAATACAAATAAAAAGAGGAGGAGCGATTTGAGCCTGTTTTCAGAAACAAAGGCTTAAATCGCTCCTCCTCTTTATTTGTATCCAGTCTTGGCCTAAAGGCTCTACTTCTTTTTTGAACAGGTATTATCTTACCACAGGCAGCCCGAGAAGGTAAATCTTTTTAGCTCTCCCAGAGATTTTGCCACTCTCCCACTGGTAATCATCTGCCTCTAACCCATTCAGCAGGACATCTAAATCTTGCAGGGTATACGTTCTGGCATTGGACACAGCCCCATCCCAAGCAAAGAAAAAAGGAATGACCGGAATAAGGTAGGTGAACAGAAGTTGCCTTATCGTTAAAGGTTTGACAAAAGGGGTAATCAGAAAAGCCATTAGAAAGTTAAAAGGCAAGGCAATCCACCACAAGAAAGTGGGGGAACTGTTATCGCTTATTTCATAGATGCAGATGGGCTGTTTCCTGTCTCTGGCATTTTGCAGGATGGCTCTGGCCGTATCAGGCCTCATATGGTGAAAACTACAGACCATTGTTCGTAAACCTACCAAGTCTGAAGGTATATTGGTGGCATCCACAGGAGTGGTGACATACCTGATGGCCCCGTTCGCTTCCTGGTTTATTCTGGTCGCTAATCCTCTGTTAGGGTATAGATCGGTGAGGGTTAGGGTTAACTGACGGTTTTGGTACTTCTCTCTCAAAATCCCGGCAACTTCTACCATGGGCCCTCCGCTGCCTGAGCATAAGTCAATGATAGCAGCATTTGGAGATTGCTTTAAAGCTCTGTTTATCAAGCCCGCCAGCTCTTCATGGGTACCTAATACTTTATGCATCACCACGATCAACCGGGTTAAACATACTCTTATCCAGTCAGGGAACCATCTGAAATCTTCAAATTCAAAGAGGTGTATTCTTTTCATGGTAGGGTTGAATACAATTGCTCAGAAAGAACAAGTAACGGCAGGTGACTTGAGGTAGTAGATGCTCAGCATGGCAGTTTACCGGAAGATGTTTCTAGTTTCCATTTTTCCTGATGTTTTACATGGGAAGTGCTTAGCACCCCAAAACTGGCTTAGTTCAGGATCTCATTCCTTTCGGTGAGTACAATGGGTTTGCCATCCGTTATCACTAGGGTGTGTTCGTGTTGGGCTACATAGCCGCCTTTGTTCCCCACCAGGGTCCAGCCATCTTTTAAGGTATTGGCCATGGTGGAGTTGGTGGAGATGAAGGTTTCAATGGCAACCACTGAGTTCTTTCGAAACCTTTTGACGTTATAAGGATCGTAGTAGTTGGCGATCTCACTGGGTTCTTCGTGCAGATTTAGTCCAATCCCGTGCCCGGTCAGGTTCTTGATCACTTTAAAACCAGACTTTTTAGCCTCAGTTTCAATCATCCTGCCCAAATCAGCGATGCGCATGCCTCCCCTGACTTGGCTGATGGCTTTGGCCAAAATCCGCTTGGAGGCGTCTACCAGGTGCCCATGGTTGTGCAAGTCCTCCCCTACCACAAAGGAACTGCCGTTATCTGCCCAAAATCCATCCAACTCCGCCGAAACATCAATGTTGAGGAGGTCTCCCTCTCTTAGGATCTTGGTATCGGATGGGATGCCGTGCGCAATTTCATTATTGAGGCTAATGCAAGTCCAACCGGGAAACCCATACGCCAGAGCCGGTGCCGATCTGGCGCCAAACTCTTTCAGTAGTTGCCCGCCAAACTCATCTATTTGCTTCGTAGACATCCCCGGCTTGGCAAACGCCCTCATTTCTTTTAACGTTATCGCCACGGCCTCACTCACCTTTTCCATTCCTAAAAGTTCGCTCTCTGTTGATATCGACATGCTGATTTTGAGTTTAAAAGATTAGATGAATGCTACAAATGAGTGTAAGAGGCTGCAGGTGCAGTCTGCACAAACTTAGGCAATGTTTTTATTTAAGTTAAAGCCAACTTCATTCTTTCCATAAAAGGCCTGCGCCTGAATTTGTGGAATTCTATTTTGATTTCAAGGGCCATTAAAGCAAAAACATTTCAGTTTATTTTCCTTCCTCGTGGTCATTGCTACATTGATTTAAATAGTGATCCTTAATCACTTCTCCTAAATCTCTGCTTTGACCGTCATACAATAGAGTCAATTTGGTTTCAAATGCTGGAAACGTAACCTTGGTCAGCCAGTCTCTGTCTATTGAGGCAAAGGCTTTGTTTAATCTATCTTTAAATTGATACCAGCCTGGGGTATCTTCATTTACGCTAAACTTTAGTCCGTCTTTGGTACATACATCCAAGCAAATCACATCATAAGTGTACAGGTCTTCTTTGTAAGCCACTATCGTATTCAACTCACCCCAGCTCAAAGCCACTTCCTCTTCCTCAATAGTTGCTATAAAGCCACCGTCTGAGTACTCAAAGGACCCTAAATCACTATACCTCTTTTGGAAATCAATTTCTGCATATTCTTTTGCAAGCTTACTTCCAGGTCTAATGAAGAGTGTCTTTTGGCTAAATAACTGGTAAAGTTCGTGTACTACACCAAACCCAAACAGCACTAACGTAGCCCAGAAGCTAAAAGGGCTTTCTTTTCTATCCATGTAAGCGAAGGCTGAAAAGACAAAAAGACCCGAGCCAATGGTTAAAGCAATTGTTTTCCAAATGCTCTCAAAGATTATTTCCCTTTTATCAAAGTCCTCCGCTTTCATATTTTTGATACACTCCAAAGTCTAGTACCTTTTATGGTTCACTTGTATAATCTTATCTCCTTATTCTTGCCTGATTTGTTCAATGAAAGAGTTTCTATAGGTGTCTGTCGTATTCCTGCATTTCTTCTCTTTTTATGCTTTCACCATCAAGTCTGGCTATGAAGACAGAGTTGGGAAAGGAATTGTCCTCCATCAGCGTTTTCTGGTACCAAACTACTCCTTTTACACCTTTCAGCACTTCTCCGTAAAAGCTATGGCTTGGTAGAGAAGTGAGTCCGTTTCAAAATCTTTTTCCTTTCCAGGATAGCCATACCTGTTTTCCCCTTTCTGAACGTTTAGGAATAGATGGCTGTGTTTGCATCAAATTCATCACAATCCCTGCCTTAGTAAATAAAACGGGGCCTTTTGGTCAATGTCTATTTGCCCAATGTACTCTAGGTTGACTAGCTCCGTATCAAAGGCAGGACCTTCTTTGAATACCAACTGTGTGCCGTCAACCTTATCAAACGTCCAAGTGTCGGATTGAGGCTCCTCTGTTTTTTCCTGTGTAAGTTCGACAACTTTGGCTACAGCTTTTAGCTTTTAATTGAGTGGCATTAGCTGATTCAGCTACTTCATTATTCAGTGAGTAGCTATTCTTGTTTCTATCAAACCCAACGTACTAGGTTTTGCTGCGCCATAGGTTTGGCTATGTGCCATTACTTCTAATTCACGATCATATTAATTACAACCCGTTCGGGTTCAGCAAATGATAACTGCTTTTCTGATTTCCACTTCGACGTTTCTGATAAGCCTTGCAGGGTATTTCCTGATTGGATAACATCTCCGTTTTCATAAATATAGTGGGAGTAGTTCCACAGTAATCCTGCAACTCTGTTTTCATCCAAGTCAGTAAACTTGATTTGGAAGTCAGGCAATCCTAGAGAATGCATTCCAATCGTATCCATTACTATTTCTCCTTGTTGCCCGTCACTAACATTAAAAAGGCGCACGTTAACTAACCCATGTAAAATATCCCTGTCTGCTAAAGCAGACTCGGATACTAAGTCTTCTGGGGAAATTAACTTTTGGGAATTTAAAGAGTGTATGACTTGAGGATTCGTAACTTTTATGATTGAAACCAAAAAATCTAAATAAAGATTAACTCTAGCCTTGTAATCTAGGGTTCTGGTCATTAGGTCACTTATGATGATTTCATAAGTACACTTGGAAGCTGTTTGAGCTGCTTCTTCCCAATGCCAATTTTGCTGCAGCGAACTTTCCTCAATATCAGATATTTTAGTCCCTTCTGCATTAAGAATAGTTAACTGGGCAGGTATGGATGCATCTGCCAGATTAATCTGTAAATCAGGGAAGAAGAAAAGTAAAGTATTTCCTACGCCGGAAGATTCGACTTTTTTGTAGATTGATTTAAGTTCTTCTAAAATTTTAACGGAGTCAATGCTAGGGTTTTCAAAGTATAACAGTCTAGTGGTTAGTACCTCTGGACTGTTTTGCATTGGTTCTAAAGGCTCTTTTGATTGAGTTGTTTTCTTTATGAAATCTAATATTCCCATTTCTTTAGTTAGTATTTGATTGCAAGGCAGTCACATTCTTTAGGAGAAATGCTAATAAATAGAACTCTCCTTTCAGAACCCAGTTACCTTTCTTTTTAGTGAATTTCAGGTTAATTTCACTCTTTTCAGCGTTATAGGTCAGTTCAATAAAATTGAAATTGTTATGCATGTCAATGTGCCTGTTCATGTACAGCATTGCATAATTGTCTTCAATTTCAAAGTTTGTTTCCATTCTTATAAATGGAGCTCAACGCACTTGGCTATGCAGCATGCGGCGGCAGAGCTGCCGTATAGCCGTTGTTGACAAGAGTAATTTCAACAAGGGAACCAGTCCTCCACCAAAACTAACTTTCCATTTTTGAAAATCAGAATCCACATAGCATCGGTAGGTTCTTTGTAGGGAGCCAATGAAATCTGTTGTACCTCACCGAACTCGCTCATAGTTACTGTACCGGGTTCTTTGGCTGAATTGGGGTAGCGCCTTTGGATTTCCTCCAATGTGGTGGAGGAATCCAGCCTCAGGTCATTATACTGCAGAAAGTTTCCATTTCTTTTAGTGAAGGTGGCATCCATGAAATACAAAGTGTCCCGGTACTGCTCAAACACATACCCGTTGTAATAAGCCACCTTAGACCTTTCGCTCCTAAACCCAGAGGTGCAACCATCCAAGTCAATAGCGACGACACTGTCTGGTTTTCCCAGTAGGCTGTTGATGTTCTGGACTGGTGCAACCAATGGCAGCTTGCCGTTTATGCGGACACTTCTCCCATCCAGGTATTTTATGTCCTCTCCTTTGAAAGAATTGGTAAGTGATGTTGAAGGGGAGGGCTCAACCGGTACTGACCGTTCCTGTTTTTCTGCCTGGTTGCAAGAAAATTGGAGGGTTAGAGAAAGGACTTGTAGAAGTAGATGCCGGATTTTCATAATCTTTATTTTTGTCAACGGTTTGGTGCAACCGAAGCGAAGCGAGGGTTAAGGCTGCACTTTGTTAGATGATTTAATTCTTTAGCTTAACTCTTACAGGTTTGCCTTCAACTATGCCTTCGGCAAATATCTCACCCTGCTCATTGTCTACTGATACCTTATTAAAACCTTGCTCAATGACAATAGCACCTGTCGTGTCAACTACGTACCACTTCTCATTTTCCTTCATTATTAATCCGTGGTACCAGTTAAAGTCTCCTATCCCCCTGTAGTTAAAAGGTGCTATTATTTCTCCTTTATAGTTGATAAACCCAAATGTTTCCCCCTTTTCTATTACGGCCACACCATTTTTGAACTCCCATATGGTGTCTAATGGAGTGGTAAAAATCAGCTCTTGCTGTTTATTAATCAGGTAGAATTTATCTTGTTGCTTTACGATAGCTGTTCCTTTGTAAAAAGGGGCTGCAAATTTGTATTTAGGCTCAACAAGCCAATTCCCCCTATTGTCTACAAACCCATAAAGCGAATCCTTTAAGACTAATGCAGAGTTATCAGAAACTTTCACATCATCGAACTGGGGCCTGAACAGCACCTTGCCCTTGGCATCAATCAACCCATACTTGTTAAATTCATGGCCTACCACGTCTCCTTCATAACCTTTACCGCCAGAGTCCACAAGAATTAGCCCGTATTCTTGCCAATCTGCTATAAAATCAAATTGTGCCTTCAAAATCACATTTCCGCTCGAATCAACAAGCCCTTGTTTTCCCTCTTCTTCGTAGATGTAGATACTCTCACTTATACCACCTATTGCCCGTCTAAACTCCGCTTCTTTATTATCTGCTACGTCACAAGAAGCAATGATAACAAGGAGCAGAATTAGGAACAGGTTTTTCATTGCTTATAATTACATGCAACGCTAGTGCATGAGGCGTGTGAGGCCGTCGGCCGAAAATTGATCGTTTATGCAATGTTAGGCAAAGAAATTTTTAGAACTTTACCTGGGGAATAGTAATACTTTTTACACCCTCCAGAATTAAGTCGCGACGCTTTCTCTTTTCTGCCTCCTTGTTGTAGAGGGACTTTTCAATGTGAATTCTGTTGTTTATTCCCTCAATCATGCGGGTGATTCTATCGTACTCTTCATCCCTTCTTAGGGATTTATCGTTTGCCAAGTCCACCGTAAGCCACTTTTCTATTCGAGATGTCTGCGAATCCTGTTCAGCTACGACTCTATTTCTTTCTGCGACTGAATTCACCTGAACCCAATCTTTGTCCATGTCAGTTAGTTGACTACTGATTTCATCGGACAACTTTTTGTAGGGCTTCTTTTTGGAAAGATGCTCTTGGAACTCACCTAGTATTTCAAGTCTGAGTTCATACCCTCTAGTTATATTTGACCACTCTTTTGTCAGTAAAGTATCAGCAACTCCAGAATCTTGGTTGCTTTGGCCATAGCTAATACAGCTCAACAAAGAAAATGATATCAAAAAGACAACACGTAAGTATAGTTTCATATTTCTTTTTTGCCTAACGTACTGGGCTATGCGGTGAGGGAGCTGCCGTATAGGTGTTGTTGGATGATGCCATTTTTATCTTCACTGAGCATTTCAGCTAGTCCTTCCTTCTCAAAGAGGATTTTGCCTATCTTAAGCTGAGACCATCCCTCTTTCAGGCGGTATGAAAACTTCGGACTACCTTCTTCCAGATTGCATTCGATATAGCACTTTCTGACTCTTTCCCTACATTCACTATTCAATTGCCCGTCAAGCTGTAGCAGGTGGGTTGACAATAGGAAAAAGGAACCTTTGCGCCTTACAAGTCCATTCACTGTGGTCTGGGTGATGTCGAGCGCATCATCTATGTTTGTTCCCCTGAAGATTTCATCAAACACGGCAAAGCAATTGCCTTGGTTCTCTGTGGCGTGTAAAACAGATTTCAGGTTTTCTATCTCTGCCTTGAAGTGGCTGTAGCCATTTCGGAGATTGTCGCTCAAGTTGATAGCGATAGCAATGGAGTCATAGAATGGAATCGCGCAAAGCGAAGCTGGCACCGTAAAGCCTACACGTGCAAGGTACACACACAGGGACACGGCCTTTAATAGGGTAGACTTGCCAGACATGTTGGGACCAGTGAGCAGGAGAACGTTCTTCTCTGTATCCATCTCCAAGGAATTCTTGACCGCGTTGCTGACAAGTGGATGGTGAAAGTCGGTGATCCTGAACGTGCCGCGGGTGAAGTGAGGAAATGTAAAGCCATGAATGAGGGTTCCTTTTGCTATGGACCAGTAGGCTTCAAAAGAAAAGAAGAAGTCCCAAAAAGAATTCACCTCTTCTATGCTGAGGCAACTTATCCGCTGTGAAAGCTCGACAATACTAGAGGCGTTGAGGCGATCTTCGTTTATCTGCTCAGCAGATGCATTTAAGTTGAGCTTATTTAGGAACGAAAGGGCACTTTGGAGTTGCCTTCGAAAGTCATCCGGAAATTTATCTTTGTTTAAGGGGAGGAAGTAACGCACCTGAATGCCGTGTAACAGCAAAACTGCCTGTACAAGTCTTGACCTTAACCTATTCCGGTCAGTTTCGGAGACTATCAATTTCAGGAAAGCTTTGAATCTACTCTGCCCCACAGAAGGCTGCCTGCCAGCATTTGCAACAAGAAAAGCATGCACCTCCATTAGGTCAAGCCTCCGATAGGTGAAGTTATCTAAAACTGACCAATTGTCGATGAAACCCTGCGTAACAAAATGTCTTGCCAATACTGCCTCTTCTGTTGCAGGCACCTCACATAGCAATGAAAGAAGCCGATCAGAAGCCGAGTCATTGTTTGTGAAGTCAAAGAAAGGAAGCACCTCCTCCATTAGCTTCAGATCGGTGACCTGCATCATAAGGTTAAATATTTATTATTATGGTTTCATCTAACGGTCTCGTGCATGAGACGTGCAAGGCCGGCGGCTGAAACTGATGTTTAGGTGTTGTTAGGCAGCGGTGTTTTTATAATTCACTCCAGTAAGTAAGTTCAATTATTTCGTCCTCTTCTTTATAATCTTCAAGTCCCTCTTCATCTTCCAAGTCCCTCTTCATCTTCCGTCAAAAAATACCCTAAGTAACTTGAATAAACAATTCTTCTTTTATCACTTAAAATTTCTTTTATAAGCTCAATTGCTGTTTAAACCATTTCAAGGGGTGTCTCAGCTCCATACATATCCATGTGCACATGCCATCCAAACTGCCCTTGTCCAGCCAAAAAGCCAACAGTTAATTCATCAATCCTTGTGTCAATGTATAAGTTTAACTTTTTGCCAATATTTGGAAATTTAATGTCAGCTGTTTTGTTTTTTTGTATTTGTATGCAATTTTCACATTCGGGGAAGCTTGTGAGAAAATAAGAAATAGTAAATTATGTAAATTCTTTTTGCTTCATTTTACATTTTGTTTTTTCAAACTGCCGCCTAACGTCTAGTATAAACGACACCGAAGGTCGTTGGCCGTGGTGACATTTATACTAGACGTTAGGCGGCAGTTTTTCCTTTATTTAAGTTGCTTAATTCATTAAAAGAAAGAAACAATGATATAATGTATAAAGTCACAAAACTTATAAATGGTATTAAAAACAAAGAGTAATTAAATAGGTTTAATGGTACAGATACTAATCTATAAACAAGTGGAGATAATAGTAAAATAAATGCAATCAGTTCTTTTTGAACTTTCAATTGCCCCTTAGTTATAGAAGTATGTGCCAGCAATACAAATCCGCTGATAGCCATAATTGAAAAAATCGGTGCTAAGGTTTCCCAGTCCGTTAGTGCAAAAATTAGATAGGCTAACATAGGAATACCAATCATCATTCCGTTTAGGAAAATTAGCAAGTATGATAAAAGTGAAATCCTTTTTAATAAAGAAGAGCTTTTCATAATTTAAGTTACCGCTAACGGTTAGTATAAACAACGAGCGAGGCCGTCGGCCGTGGCTTGATGTTTATACTAACCGTTAGGCGTAGGTTATTTTTCTCTTGCGTATTGCTCTATTTTACCTTGGTTATTCTTTATTTTGAGTTTCTTGCTGTCGGCTGAGATTAGTGTCAGCTCTATCATCTTCTTCGGTGAATAGAGGTGGTAATTAGTGACAAACTTTCTTTCTTTAAGTATCAACTTCTTAGAACTCTCTATAAACAACCATTTTCCACTCTCTACTATCGGATTTTTGGCGTCAGGGCCGTAGCAATCGTTGAACACTTTGTAAGTGCCATTGCTATTAATTGTTAAGTAATCGGGGCATTCTACACAACAATCAATTTTGCTGTTCTTATTCAGAGTGCCTTCATAGCTCCATTCCCCTACCAAACCAGATTTAATCGGCTGGTTGAATAACACCAGAAATAACAGAACTAGAGCATTGAGATTCATTCTTAATATTTTAAAGAATTTTTTATTCTTATGTGGGTTAATCCTAATTTAACTTACGCCTAAGTACCGGATAACCGTACCACCTACGCTTATCTACCCTATATACGTAGGTAAAATCCGGCTTCATCCCGAAGCCGAAGGGAAGAGGAAAAAGTAGCTAGTTTATCTTAAGGGAAAGATATGGTTATTTCCTAGGTTCTCAATGTGAGGCTTGTTCCCACAGGAAACTAGAGCACGGTAAGCTAGCTTTTTGATCTCTTCATTGAAATAACCGTTCTTCGTAGAGATATTAACCTTGCCAACCTCTGCTATGACTACCTCTGCCTACGAAGATAAAATTCTGCTTGAACTTCAGGAGTGGAAACAGCAGATGCAAAAGGATCCCTCACTTCTGAACCATCTTACCAGGGGCATGCAGCAGAAAATTAACAGCTACATACCAGAGAAGGTCCACCAAGCAATTACGGCTGCCATTAAACAGATGATCAGGGCCGTGTTGTTTGGCGCCATGCATACCACCAGCAAGGCGCTTCCGCATGCCACAATGGAGCAAAAAGAAGCGGCCGTGGAGGATCGGGTTGCCTTTTACAAGAAAACCGCCGCCGCCGAAGGAGGGATTACCGGAGCCGGTGGCATTTTGCTGGGCTTGGCAGATTTCCCCCTTTTACTCGGAATCAAGCTTAAAATGCTGTTTGACATTGCGGCACTTTACGGCCACTCGGTAGATGATTACCGGGAGCGGGTGTACCTGCTGCACATCTTCCAACTGGCTTTCAGCGGACAGCAGCAACGGCGCGAGGTGTACCGGCAAATGGTGGATTGGGAAACCCAGAAACTGCACCTGCCCCAGGACATTCACCAGTTTGACTGGCGCACCTTTCAGCAAGAGTACCGAGACTACATTGACCTTCCCAAACTGGCCCAACTGATCCCGGTGATCGGGGCCCCGGTGGGAGCAATCGTCAACTACAAACTTCTCCAAAAGTTGGGCACCACCGCCATGAACGCCTACCGCATGCGCTGGCAGGAGCAACGATTCATTGATTTAAACAACCTTACTGAGGGTTCCTCCCTTTAAAGGAGTTCTTCTAGCTACAACTTTTCAATAGTTATAGCCTCATTCCTTTAAGGCAATTCTCTTCAAAACGGCCTAAAAATTGCTGTTTCTAAAAAGGCCCGCTTTCCTTAGATAAATCCTACAAATAAGGCTTCGTAACCAATAATTTCTGTACACGTTGCTAAGAACAAGCAGAATAACCTACCTGGTCTTTCTTTGAGAATGAATAATTAGCCCTAAACCTTACCGCTATGAAAAAACTTATTCCTTGTAGTTTGGCAACCGCCGCCATTCTATTTTTTAATTCCTGCGCCACCAACCCGGTTACCGGGAAAAGAGATATCAACTTTGTGTCTGAAGAACAGGAAGTAGCCATGGGCTTACAGGCAGATCCGCAGATTGTGGCGCAGTATGGATTGGTAGAGAACCCTACCTTACAGCGCTTCATCCAGGAAAAAGGGTCTCAGATGGCGGCCATCTCGCATCGACCCAACTTGAAATACCAGTTCAGGATTGTGGACTCCCCGGTGCTGAATGCCTTTGCCGTGCCCGGCGGATTTGTGTATTTCACCCGTGGTATCATGGCGCACTTCAACAGCGAGGCCCAGTTTGCCGGCGTGTTGGGTCATGAGATTGGGCACATTACCGCCCGGCACTCGGCGCAGCAGCAAAGCAAGTCTACCCTGGCCCAGGTGCTACTTATTGGGGGCATGATTGCCTCCCCTACCCTGGCGCAATATGGAAATGAACTCTCGCAGGGCGCGGGGCTGCTCTTCCTGAAGTTCGGGCGCGACGATGAACGCCAGTCAGATGAACTGGGGGTAGAGTATTCTACCAAGATTGGCTACGATGCCAGCCACATGGCCGATTTCTTTCAGACGCTGCAACGCCAGGGCGAACAGGCCGGCCAAGGCGAGATTCCGGAGTGGCAGTCAACCCACCCCAACCCTGCCAACCGCTACACCACCGTGCACCAATTAGCCGAGCAGTGGAAAAAGCAAACCAACGCCACCAACCTGCAGGAAGGACGTAACAGCTACTTGAGAATGATTGATGGCTTGATTTACGGCGAAGACCCTAAACAAGGCTTTGTAGAGAATAGCATCTTCTACCACCCAGAGCTGAAGTTCCAGTTCCCGATACCTGCGGGTTGGAGGCACCAGAACTCTCCGCAACAAGTGCAAATGGCCCCCGCCGATGGTAAGGCGATGATGTTCCTACGGTTAGCGCAAGGTGCTTCCCTGGAGGCTGCTGCCCAAAAGATGTTGCAAGACAACCAACTGCAAGCCATAGAATCTAAACAGGTAACTGTGAATGGCTTGCCAGCCCTGGCGGTTATTTCGCAGCAGGCACCTCAACAGCAGCAACAACAAGCCCAGCAGCAACAGCAGCCACCCATTCAGGCCCTGAGTTATTTTATTCAGTACGGCGGCAATATCTACAACATCACCGGGGTGACCACGGCTACCGATTTCAATACCTACTTCCCGGCTTTCAGTGCCACGGCTACCAATTTCCGTCAGCTCACCGATCAGGAAAAGATTGGGCGTAAGCCGGAAGTAGTGCGCATCAAAACCGTACGTACCGCCGGAACCCTGTCGCAGGTGCTGCAATCGTATAATGTGCCCAGCAAACGCTTTGATGAAATGGCTATTCTGAATGGTATGCAACTAACAGATCGCATTGCCGCTAATACCTTGATCAAGGTAATTGAGAAGTAAACAGCAATAGGTTAAAATAAAAAGGCCCTACACCAAAAGTGCAGGGCCTTTTTATTTTAACTGGTTTCTGCCTCCTTTTCAGAAAACAAGGCAGAAACTATCAAGTGGCTTAGGGGTGATTTACAGAAAAGAGGCTAGAATCACCTAGACCACCTTTCTACTTCACAGAAGCCTCTTTCCACCTGAACAAAAGCAATCCAGCGGCAAACACCACCAACACACTGAGTAGCAGTTTTACTAAACCATTCTTGGCCGAGGGCATGTCTGGTGCGCTGGTGAAACTATGCCTGGGTTCCCGGGCAAAATCGGCGTGGGTGAAAGCTACTTGGTTAAATAGGAACGGATAGTAAAACTCCCGCAGGGCATCATGGTAACGGGTGGCGCTTTGCAGGAATTGCAGGTAAGAAGGCAAGTCTGAACCTGCCATGGCGTTGAAGATGCCCTGTACATTCACCGGCACCGACAGCACGTTCAGGTTTTGCACCAGATCATGCCGAGCCTGCAAACTGCTTTGATACTCGTTTGCCAGATCTTCCACGGCTATGTCACCTAATAAGTGAAAGGCGTAATACCATTTCCAGGCGAACCGGCCCTGGATCTCGGCGGTGTCGCGGTACTGCGGATAGCGCACGAAGAACGCCTCCATGGTTTCCCGCTTGGGTTTGTCCCAGCCGCCATGCACTACTTCGCGCTGCTTGATGGTCAGGGCTAATGCCTGCGGGACCGGTTGCCGGATGGACACATACACATTCAGTAGCGCCGGGATGATGATGGTGAGCAACAGCCACACGCCCAACAAAGTCACCGCGTTGAACGCCGAGTTCTTCTGCAAGGCGGCCACCAGAAACGCCGTCCCGAACCAGAAAAGGCAATACAGCACCACCACGCCCAGCCACAACGTGACCCGCGCATCGGGCACAACCGCGCCCCAGACCATGGCCACAATTGAAAGCACCAACGCCATGCCCAACACCACCATCATCCGGAAGGTGAGTTTCGCTCCCACAATTAGCGGAAGGCTGATGGGCTGCGACAGCAACAGCGGCAAGGTGCCCTGTTCTTTCTCAATGGACAGAATATTAAAGCACAGCCCAATAATCAGCAGCGGAAACAAATACACCAGCACAAATGCCAAGTCAAAGTTCCCGGAGAGAACCTTCAATGGGTTGATGTTCTCGGAGTCATACAATTGGGATTGCAAATTCAGCAGGCGCAGCTTAATGTAATACGGGTTCACGTCGCGCTGGCCCAGGGAGAGGCTGGCCCAGGAATCGGGGTGGTGGACGGCGAAGGTAGAGTGGTAGTAGCCAATGTCGCCGGCATCTGCCTCGGCGGGATACTTGGTTTTCATTTCGGCCACGTTGTGCTGGGTCAAAACCTCCAGCCCAGCTATGTTCTCCCGCTGCCGTTCTATCTCCGTTGTTCCGTAATAAATACCGTACAATCCGGCTACCAGCGCCAGAGTGGTAAGTATCACCAAGCCTTTGTCGGCCCGGAAGTTGAGCCATTCATATTTGATCAGTATCCAGAAAAGTTTCATGTGTTATGCAATTTGGATGTTGTCAATCAGCCTGAGCCCCAGGGTACACACCAGCCCCAACCACAAAAGCAAGGCCACCAGGGAAATCAAGTGACTTCCCAAGGCCCATTGAACCGGCGGCGCTTCATAGGTGAAAGGCGCTAGTTCTTTCCAGGTGTCTGAGCTGAGGCGGGTGGTTTTGTCTTTGTACTTGAGGCGGGTAGTCTGGATGTGGTTCAGGCTCTGGGCCAGGTTGTAGCGGTACTGCTCGGCCTCGTTCTGGAAATGGATGTAGTGCTGAAAATCAGAGCCTGCCATGCCCATGGACAGGTTGCGCACCGCCAGATACGGGTTCAGGAAACCGGCCCACTCCGAGATGCGGTTCTGCTTCTGGAAGATATCGGTGAGCTCCGCGAAATGCTCCCGATAAACTTTGGTACTCTGCTCCTCCCCCACAGCCATGATGATCCCGTCAAAGTTCACCGGCAATTGACTCAGCGAATCCGCCCCGTACTTCTTCAGCAATCCTTTTTTCAGGGCCTCGGCCCGTTCATCCTGCGAGTTGTGCCCGTCAATGCCTTTGGCTACTTCCTCGTGCACATCGGCGTCCATCTGGGCTCTGGTGGGCGTAGTGTAGAGCGTATTGCCCAGGTTGGCCGAGGCTTTGGGGATGATCACACAGCAAAGAATCCAGATACCCAGCAAGGTCACCAAGGCCGTGCTGGAGCGCTGGTGCAACCCCGAGACAACCACAGACAGGACCACGAAAATGAAGAAGTACACCAAGTAAAACCCGATGAACAGCAGCAGCCTGACTAGCACATCGGTGTGCCAGTCAAAACCGCCCCGCCCGAACAACAGCAGACTGGCAATGAGCAAGGCAGGTCCTACCACTAACCCCACCGTTTTACTGTAGCCGGCAATCTTGGCCCAGGCAATCTCCCGCAGAGACACGCCCTGACTCAGCAGAATTTTGAGCGTACCAGTTTCCTTTTCCTGGGTGAAAGCGCTAAAACAAAGGAAAATAATGAGCAGCGGAAGGAGCATCTGCAGCACAAAGGCCACCGTCATTTCCCCGAACCTGATGAGTGAGGACGACTGCTGCGCCTGGCTGAAGTTGGCGCTGTTCTGCCGGTGCGCTTCCATGAACACCGAAGCCCCGGTATAGGAATCCAACCCGAAATCCAGGAAACTGATGCTGGACTTGGGCCGAAACGCGTAGGAGCCGTAATGCGCCATGCGGTGCGGGTGCCTATCCGTGGAGTTTTGGAACTGGTTGTTCACGGTTTGCTGCGCCACGTCCCGTTCCTGCTGCTGGGTATGGTAACTGTACAGCCCCACCACAGTGGCGGCCAGCAACAACAGCAAAACCAACACGCTTAGCACCACAAAGCGCTTGTCGCGCAGGGTACTGATGAATTCTTTTTGGGCAATACTTCTGACCATCTCTACGCGTGCATATAGTTGAGGTAAAGATTTTCCAGCTCGTTGGCGTTCAAGTCAGTCGTGCCCAGCACATCCACCAGTTCGCCCTCCCGCATGATGCCCACACGAGTGCCCACTTCCTTCGCCCGGAAAATATCATGGGTGGCCATGAAAATGGCCGTGCCATTGTCGCTTAGTTTAAGCAACAGTTCTGAGAATTCATTGCTGGCTTTGGGGTCCAGCCCCGAGGTAGGTTCATCCAGTAGCAACACTTTGGCGTGCTTGGCCACGGCAATGGCAATGCCCACCTTCTGCCGCATACCTTTGGAGTAAGCCCCCACTTTGCGCTTCGCCGCCTCGCTCGGTAAACCTGCCTGCACCAGATAGGTCATTAGCTCCTCCTGGGAATAGTCGAAGCCCGCCAGGCTGCTGAACAAGGCCAAGTTCTCCAACCCGGTTAGGTTAGGGTACAGCATCACGTTCTCGGGAATGTAGGCCATGTATTCTTTCACCTTAATGGGGTTCGCGGCTACTTCCAGCCCGTTGATGTACGCCGCTCCCGAGGTAGGCCTGATGAACCCCAAAAACAGGTTAATGGTGGTAGACTTCCCCGCCCCGTTCTGCCCCAATAAGCAGAAAATCTCCCCGGGTTCTATCTGCAGGTCAAGTCCTTTTAAGGCCAGTTTGTCCTGGTACTGTTTCTTCAGTTGTTTTGCTTCTAAGGCAAATTCCATATCGGTGGTTGTTAATTGTCAGTTGATGATTGTTTTTTTTTAGGCCTGTTTTGCTTAAAATAGGTTATAAATGACAGGGTGAAGCTCAGGCGCAGCTAATCAAAGAGCGAAATCACAGTTCGTCTTCGTCCCCCTTGGAAGGGGGTAGGGGGATGATGTCTCGTGCTGATATTCACATTCCCGAGAATCGTTTTTCTTAGTGGTATTTCAACTGGAGTTGCTTTCTCATCCTGCCTTGTCATCCCCCTACCCCCTTCCAAGGGGGACGAAATGCGTAATCTAACCTTTCATATTGTCCGGGTCCTCTTCGTTAATTTCTCCTTCTGTTCTCTGCCTGATTTCTAAAATTTGCCGCTAAACACACCTTTTCTCCCCTAAATGGTATAGCCCACCGTGGCAATGAAATTGCGAGGGGCACCGGGACTGGCGCGGAAGTAATCGTAGCCACCCACGAAATAGCGTTTGTTCAGGACATTGTTCAGGTTCAGGCTTAATTTGAATTTGTTCACCTGGTAGAACAAGGCGGCGTTAGCGACGGTATACTCAGGCCAGTAGTCCCAGATCAACTCGCCGGTGTTCACGGCGTTCACCTGTACTTCCATGCGGCGGCGACTCACGTAATTGCCTCCTACAGCTAGACCAAAGCCGTTAAGCACGGGAGAAGTAAAGGTGTATTTCGCCCACAGGCCTGCCGAGTGCTTAGGGGCGTTGGCGGCGACCATCCCGTTTTCGGCGGGCACATCAGCATCCAGGATCTCAGTGTGGTTGAAGGCATAGTTGGCGTTCAGGTTGAAGTTGGGAAGCAGGTTACCGCTCACATCCAGTTCCATTCCGCGGGCGCGGGCTTTCCCGTTCTGCCGGTAGATGGGGTTGCCTGCCTCGGTTACCTGGCCCGTGTTGATGAGAGTATTCCGCTTTTCAATCTGATAGAAAGAGACTGTGGCGAACAAGGCTTTCTGGAAGAACTCGCCTTTGAACCCTGTTTCTACCTGATAGCTCTGCTCATTCTCAAAAGGGCTGGTCCGGCCGTAGCGCTCGGGAAATTTGATGTACTGCGGATTGATGGGCCGGAAACCCTGGCTGTAACTGGCAAAGTAGTTCACGTTCTCCAGCACCGAATACGTGAGACCCGCGCGGGGCAACAACATGTTCTGCTGCACGGTTTCCTCACCGTTGCCGTAGTCCCGCTCATCGCGGAACAGCTCATAGCGCAGCCCCAGCAACAGACCCAGACGGTCGGTTACCTCCACCTGGTCCTGCACATACAGTCCGGTGGTATGGAACACCGAATTGAGGTAGTCAATAAAGAACTGCGGCGTGGGCCGCCGGATGTAATCACTGGTGTTCTTGATCTCGTAAACCGGGTTCTTCAGATCGAAGGTCAGGGGCTCGGCCTTCCCGTTCACCAGTTGCTGGCGGGCCTCAAACATGGTGCTGTTCTTGTCGGTGGAGAACTTCACGTAATCGGCGCCCAAGACTACTTTGTGGCTGAGAGGGCCGGTGTTCCCAGCATAAGAGAAATAGGCAGACAGGTTATCAGTGTACTCTTTGGCTCTGCGCTCAAAGTACCGCAGGTTCATCACGGTGTTCAGGGGCGCATCGGCGAAGGTGTTCAAGGTGCGGTGCTCCTTGATGTCCTCGGCGTAGGCGAACTTCATGTACGCCACGTTGAACGAGAGCCGGTCATTGATCTTTTGGTTCAGAGAAGCATTGAGCGAAAGATCCGTTACCCGGAAATGGTCGTTGGGCTGGCTCAGGGTGAAGGAAAACGGAAGCGCATACAAGTCCCCGGCCTGAATGGGCAGCCCGCGGTCCAGATAGCCGTTGAAGTTGCTGTACACCAATTCGGCGTTGAAGGTGGTGTTCTCCGTGGGCCGGAACGTGATGGTGGGCGCTACAATGAAGGAGGCCCGGTCATTCACATCCCGGAAGGTTTTGGTGTTCTCGTAGCCCACGTTCAGGCGGTACAACAAGGTTTTGTCATCGTTCAAGGCACCAGTAAAATCCAGCGTAGAGCGCATGGTCTGGAAACTGCCCACCGAAAAACTCACGGCCTTCCGGTCTTCCTCCAGCGGCTTCTTGGTCACCATGTTGATGGTTCCGCCGGGATTAATGTCCCCGAACAGCGCGGCACCCGGACCTTTTAAGACCTCTACCCGCTCCAGATTCACCGTTAGCGGCACCCGGAAAAACCCGTTCCCGTAGCTGTAACCCGAGCGCAGGCCGTTCACTAACCGAAAACCGCTTTCGTAGCCATTTCTAAACCCGCGCACCGTGAGGTCATCATAGCTGGAGTATTGGTTTACGCCGGCCACGTTCTTCACCACATCATTTAGGGTAAAGGCCTGCTGGTCTTCTATGAGCTCTTTGGTGACCGTGGAAATGGTCTGCGGCACGTCTATCACCAACGTGGCAGTTTTGGTACCGATGAAACTGTACTCGCTTTTGTAAGTCGTTTCCTTGCGGCCCAACACCTCTACCTCCTGCAGGGCCTGAGAATTTTGCTTTAAATTGAAGGACACAGTCACCTCGGGGTTACCGGCATTCAGGACAATGGTTCTTGCTTCTGAGGTGTAGCCTACTCCCAAGGCCAGTAAGGTATAGGTTCCGAAGGGAACGTGATGAAGGTGGAAAGTGCCGTCTGCCGCGGTCACCGTCGCGAAGGCATTGTTCTCTTTAAGGGTAACCGTTAACCCTTCCAATGCTTCGCCTTTGGCGTTTCTGACTGTTCCGGTAACATGCCCCTCCGTTTGGGAATACGCTACCATCTGATGCAACATCAGAAGAAATAGAATTAGATGTCTTTTCATAAAAATGTGAGAGAAGCCCGGGCAAAAGCCAATGGTAAATAGCTTGCCCCTGCTGGCTTTGAGTTCTGAGGATTTATTGAATGTGGCCGATGTTGAATAATCCGTCGCCAGCCTTTACCGGCGGGTTGAAGATCTTGTAGAGAATGACGCCGTCTACCGGGCAGAACACATCGGCCAAGTGGTTCCCGAAAAGATCAGTGGTATAGCCCAGCCGCATGCCCTTTTTCACGTAGTCGCCGCTAGTAAGATTGCTGTAGAAAAAGCCCGTGTGCTTGCTTTCCACGGTGGTCCGTTGGCCTACCATGACCGGATGGAGCACCGTGTTGGGCTTTCCTTCCAGAATGGTCAGGTGGCGCATGAGACTATTCAGGGCGGCCAACACCTGCTGCACCGTTTCTTCCTCCACCCTGCCCATACCGCCGCATTCAATGTCCACGGCCGGAATGTTGCGCTTGGTGGCCTCGCGGGAACAGTAGATGGATGCTTCCGTTAAGGCCTGTTCATTCCCGAACTGCACAATGAAATCAAAGCCTAAACTGACGGCCATCTGCCGGGCTTTCTCTGAGACCTCGGGCATGTTGAAGTAGTTATAGTAACCAGAGTAGGGGCGCAGATCCCCGTTGGCATCGCCGTCGTGCACGTCAATAAAGTAATCGCATCGCGCGATGATTTCATTAGAGATAATCCAAGCTATTTTCTCAGAACTGGTACCTTCTTTCTTGCCCGGGAAAACACGGTTCAGGTTCTTTCCATCTAAAGGGTTCACCCGCAAACTTCGGTTCAGAAAGGCCGGTACATTGGCCATGTGCACCAGAATAACGGTGCCGCTCATCTGCGCCGGGTCTAGCTGTTTGCCTAACTTTTGGGCGGCCATAATGGGCGCGTACTCCAGCCCGTGTACCCCAGCCGTGATACCCAGAACCGGTCCTTTTTTAACTCCGTGGAAAACCGTAACCGGAATAACCGTGTTGTCTTGGGACGTGACAACGGGTAGCAGGAAGGAGTGTTTTGAGCCTGGTTTTATCTTTTCACCTTGAAACTGGAAAGCTTTTACCTGGGCATGGGCGGATAGATGTAATGCGAAAAAGAAGAAGAATAGGAGGGGTAGATTTCTCATAAGAAACACAAATCGTAAACGGCAGACATTGCCTGGCTTTGGGTAGCCAGGGGCGTCTGCTTTTCTAAAATCTATGAAGGAATGCAGGGACACGACTTACCAGGACGATAAGCGCCAGAAGCTGCAAAACAGAAGAAAGGGCACAAGCTGCCTGACAGGACTTTCCTGGTTCAGAAAAGACCCGAATTCCAAATTCTTAGCGGGAAACGCCTAAAAGGTGTTCGCACGCAGATACGGCTTTTCACGGCACGAAAAAGCAAGACGTACCGGCACTTGCTGCTCCGGCAACGGCAAAAGCAGTAGTAAAAAGCCAAGAAAAAGGGTGAAAGCAGGCGAGTGCCTACGGTTTAGGAGATGCGTTGGGGTGGCCCCCGGAGATCTATGTTATTGGGATAGGTAAATTTCCAGGCGAAGGTGAAGCCTGAAATTCGGGTACTGATTGGGGGTGCTGTAAACGGAACCTCTAAAGGAGGAAATGAGATAAGATCGGTGGAGCCGTATTCTTTGACCTTACAGTGCTGGTGTACTTTGCCCACGGTATGCTCCCCATCGGGAATAGGCTCATCATGCGCCTCGGTATGCTCGTGCTCGTGCAGCGCCAGCAGCGCTGACTCCGGCACCATAACCTGGCAGAAGAGCAGCAGCAGAAAAGCGGCGATATAGGGCTGTAGACGAAGCATTCAGGCGAGGAAAGGAAGCCTTCTTGTACCAGGTGAACACCTAAAGGCATCCTCCGGAAAAGAGCATCCTGCGCAATATTAAAACAAATGCCCGCTAATCGCAACTTGATTGCACTAGAATTGTATGGCTAATCCCACATTTTCAATTCCGGAAGTTCTGGGTGATCATCAGGCGGCGGTCGCTGCCTTGCAGGACACCAATGCCTACCCTTCCGAAGCCACCCCGTAAGATATTAGCCCGGTGACCGGGTGAGTTCATCAAGCCGTTGTGCGCAATGTCCAGAGTGGGTGCCAAGGCCAGGTTTTCGCCCGCCAGCCGGAAGGGTACTTTCGCTTTTCTGATCCGGTCAAAAGGACTCCAGCCTTCAGGGGTATAGTGAGAAAAGTAGCCGCGCCGGAACATGTCCTCGGAATGGAGGCGGGCTACCCGGCGCAGGGAAGTATCGGCAGCCAGGGGCCGCAGGTTTTGTTTGGCACGTTCCTCGTTCACCAGCTGCAACATCTCGGCTTCTAAATCGGGACGGGGTTTCATGTTGGTGACCTTATAAGGCAACTCAATCATTTCCTCGGAACCGGGTTGCACCGTGAGTTTGCTCATGGTGCGGTTAATGGCCTCGTCAAAGACTGGTGAGAGGGCCATCTCAGCTTTTTCTGAGACCGATGAAATACGGGTAGCTAGGGCGCTTTCCTGCACTTCTTCCTGAATGTTCTGGGGCAACGGAAACGCCGTCATGAGCACCACCACAATGGCGGCCGTCACCAGTCCGCTCAGAAATCCGGGGATTAACCCCAGTATCTGGTTGGTTTTAGACCGGTGCACGGTGCTGGGGAACTGCGCCAGAACCCAATCACCCAAGGCCTGAATAAGGATACTGGCAAGTACCGCTACCACGAAAAAAGAGATGGGAAGCAGCCAAAGCTCGTTCCAGTTCACCAGCTTCTCCAGCCCCTCGGCCACGTAAGGGTATAAACTCAGACCAATGAGCAGACTTCCCACCCACCTGATTAGGTCCAGCACGCCATAGGCAAAACCCCGGTACCAGCCGGTCCAGAGACTGGAAAGTACAATGAAAATGATAAGTAGATCTATGTAGTTCATAGGTGGGAGTTCATGGTAAGACAACGGTAAGTACTCAAGAGGGTACCTTTTTCTTTTACCGCCCTCCCCTCCTTTCGGTTTTCAAACTTCAGCCGGAAAAGTGGAATTCCTGAATTCCCATCTAACGAGGTGGCTTAAACGTATAACAGATTTTAAAAGGAAGATTATGGATAAGACAGAAGTCATTCATGACGAAGATAATTATAGATTTTACATGAGGCTGGACGGGGAAGAAGCCGAGCTGACCTACTCCATTACCGAGAACCAGGAGATGGATTTGGATTACACCTTCGTTCCGGAAGACCACCGCAACCAGGGCCTCGCCGACAAACTGGTCAAAGCAGCTTTGGAGCACGTCATTGACCGAAACATGAAATTTGTGGCCTCCTGCCCCGTAGTGGAAGCGTACGTAAAACGCCATCCGGCTTTTAAGGAGTACATGTCTGAAGTTTAAACAATAAGGATTTTCAGAAACAAAGGCTGGTTTAGGGGCTGCTTTTGAGAAAGCAGCCCCTAAACCAGCCTTTGTTTCTGATGCGGGGCTCAAGCAAGGCCTAAATAAACCCCGATAGGAAAACTTGTAGTACCTTCGCGTTTTACTTTGCCTTCGCTTTCAGACATGAAAACCATCACCATTATAGGGACCGGACTCATTGGCGGTTCTGTTGCTTTAGACATCAGAAAAGCAGGTTTTGCCACCGAGTTGATTGGCGTAGAACAGAACCCAGCAAATGCCGCCCAAGCCGTGGAAATAGGCCTGGTAGACCGCGTGCTTTCTTTGCAGGAGGCCACCGCTATCTCTGACCTGATCTTGGTGGCTATTCCGGTGACGGCCATCCAGAAACTGCTGCCCTCCCTTCTGGACATCGTGCCGCCTCAAGCGGTGGTGATTGACCTTGGCTCCACCAAAAGCCTTTTGTGCGAAGCCGTGAAAGAACACCCTAACCGTGCTCAGTTTGTCGCCGCCCACCCTATTGCCGGTACTGAGAACTCGGGTCCTACCGCGGCGCTGGAAGGGCTGTACCAGGGCAAAATGAACATCATCTGCGAAAAGGAACTCTCTTCTGCCCACGCCCTCTCAACGGCAGAAGAGTTGTTTTCTGTCCTGGGTCTCAAAACCATTTACATGCAGCCCGAGGAGCATGACAAGCACGTGGCCTATGTGTCGCACCTGTCGCACGTAAGTTCTTTCCTCTTGGGGTTGACGGTGTTGGACGTGGAGAAAGACGAGCGCAACATCTTTACGCTGGCCGGTTCCGGCTTCGCCTCCACGGTGCGTCTGGCCAAAAGCTCCCCCGATATGTGGGCACCCATCTTTGAGCAGAACGCCCATTTTCTGAGCCACGCCCTGGCCGAGTACATCAAGCATTTGCAGCAGTTCCACCAATGCCTGCAAAACGGCCAAACCGACCAACTGTACCAGATGATGCAGCAGGCCAACCAGATCAGACCAGTATTGGACGGCATTGCGCAGGTGTCTCCGGTGAAGTAAACTTGCGCTACACCGCAACAGCAGCATCGGTTTTAATACTGTTTTTGATAAAACAAGGCCTAAACAGAAGCTTTTAAGCCCAACCCCACCCTGCCTGAACCGTACGCCTCTTGGTAAACACACTTTTACCAACCAAAAGGAGCGTCATGGCTATCACCGATTTTCTGGATAAGATCAAAAAAGAGTGGGAAGTACTAAAGGGAGAGGACGCCAAGGACAAGTTCTTTTACAACGAGAACACGTACCCAGATGAAACCACTGCCCGCCAGGAATTCACCCGGAGCAAGCAGAAACTCTTCAACGTAAATGGCTGGTCTTCGCTGACGGGCATCAACTCCACGTTCCAGCTGTATGACAAACAAGGCCACCCGTCTGATGCCACCAAAGTACAGGTAGGCGATTTCATGCAGATCATCTTGCCCGCCACTTTGATTGAGAACTGGGTCACCGTGGTGGAAGTAATTGACGAAGAAGACGCGGCCCAATTTGTGGTACGTCCCTGCCCTAAACCAGAAGCGCAGAAAGATGAGACCGACGGAGATGAAGTAAAGCACTTCTTCACTGATGAAGCCACCAGTACGTTTAGGGTAGTACGCGAGGGCACCAAAATCATGGGCATGGAAATAGGCCGCGATGAGAAACCAAACAACTCAGGTGAACAGGCCGGAGATCGCCCTATCCTGAACACGCTGATCTCAGAAGGTGGTTGGGCTGGCTTCCAAGCCTTGCAATGGGATAAAATCACCCGTTATTACGTGCATTTAGAGGAAGGAAAAGCGTAAAGGCGATTAGAGCCTTTACCTTGGCTAGCTTAACACTTGCCCAGCATTCTCTGCCTCATTAACCACCCTCCCCTTTTCCAGTTTAAACACCTTGGTCACGCAGGCCGGGATTTCCTCTGGATAGTGGGTCACATAGATGAGCGTGCTGCTGCTGCTGGCACAGATCGCGTCTACTATCTGCTTGAAACGCTCTTGTTGCTGGGCGTCCATTCCCTGACAAGGTTCATCCAGAATCAATAGCGGCGGATGCTTGATTAAGGCACGGGCTAGAAGACAAAGCCGCTGCGTACTGGCAGATACCCTCCGAAGCGATTTTTGCGCCTCCCCGGCAATCCCCAATAATTCCAACCACTGCCTAGCCTTGGCGGCATTCTGGGGTTGACTTTTCCTGAAAAGCCCCAGCGTGTCGTACAAGCCAGATTCCACCACTTGCAGGCAACTCTGCTGGTACGGGAAAAATTGAAACAACTCCGGGGAAACAAACCCTATCTTCTTTTTAATGTCCCATATGGTTTCGCCGGTACCGCGCCTGCGGTCAAAAAGGGTGATATCCTTGGAGAACGCCTGTGGATTATCACCGTTGAGCAGACTCAGCAGGGTGGTTTTTCCGGCGCCATTATGACCCAGAAGCGCCCAACGGTCGCCCTGCCGGACTTGCCAGTTCACCCCATCCAGCACCGTCTTCTCGCCGTAGGTCACCGTTACATTTTTCAGCTCGGCAATGATGGAGAAACTCGGCACTTCTGCCCCGGCCAGCAAGTGCGTCAGTAATTCTGCGTCAAAAGCATCTTTGGATTGGTCTTCTGTTTTCTGTATTTCAAATGCTGCCTTGGGTTGGGCCGATAAAATGCGGCCATTTTCCAGGTAGGCCACGTGCGTGATCACCTCCGGAATTTCATGCGCTGCGGTGGCCAGGATCACCGTTACACACGAAGAGGTGATTTCTGTAAGAAGAGAGTTGAAGGTGGCGCGGGTTTCTACATCCAATCCCGTCAGCGGCATATCCAGGAGGAGCAGTTTGGGGTTCTGGAGCAGGGCGGCTGCCATGAGCAACCGTTTGGTTTCCCCGTTAGAAAGCTTGATCAGTTGCTTCTGCAGCAATTCGGTCAGCCGAAAAGAGGTGATTACCTTGTCATACGTCCACCCAGAAGGCGACCCGCCGGTTGGCTGTACCGAGGTCAGGTATTCTTCCACGGTAGGCGCGTCTTCTGCCTCGGTGGAATGGTAGCGTTGTTGGTAGTAAAAGTCGTGGGTATTGGAAGAGAAGTTTTTGAAAGCGTGCTTCTGCCCTACCATTGCCAGCAGATTGCGGAAGGAGAAGAAGATATCCGGGGCTGCTTGATTTTCCAGAAACTCCTCATAAAACCCGTATCGAACCTGCCCGCCCAGCACGCTCAGGTTCCCGGCAATGGCCTTGAGCAAACTGCTTTTCCCCGAGCCACTCTCGCCCACCAGCGCCCACTGCTCACCGGGTTGCACCTCAAAAGTAAGATCCTGGAAAATGGTATGGTTGAGGTGACGAACCGTCACGTTACGGAGAGAAAGGAAAGGCGAAGACATGAAGGTTGGCAATGGTAATTCCTCTAAAATAAGAGGTTTGCCCCGCCTAACCTAGCCTTTTCTGCTTTTCAATGTTTCAAGCCTGAATTCTGGAAATCGGGCCCAAAAAAACATCGGGCTAAAGCTATGCCCTACGCACCTGCTTTAGCCCGATGTTAAACCTTAACGGTACCTAAACCGCCTGTTGCTGTGTGTACACCTTTCCAAACCGGTCGGTGACTTCAATCTTGATTTGCTTGGCGCCCGAAGAGGGTTTGGCCCAGAACAAATGGTCGGTCATGGTAGGGTCCACGAATTTGTGCTTGGCCGGTAAATCTGGGCCGGCGTGCAGCTGCACCGAAAGCGGGTCTAGGCCCATCTCCTGTTTCATGTCGCCTTTGCGCACCCCATCCTCAAACCAGGTTACTTTCCATTCCGGGTCCCAATTCCAGACGTTGACTACCACTTCCTCGGGGCGATCCTTCACGGTGCCTTTCGGGTAGATCCTGAACTGGTGATCGCGGTCATGGCCCACCGATTTATAGTACCACTTCATCTCCGAGCCGTTCACCTCGTACACGCCGTAGCCACTAGGCGAGCCATCGGTGCAGATGGGTCCCGTCCACCAGGCACCGCAAACGGCTCCGTGCGTGTGTTCAATAATGTCGCCCTCTATCACTTTCTCGCAGATGTGCGTGTGGCCTGACATGATGTGCGCTTGGTAAGGCTTCAGAAGGCGGTACAGTTCATTGCGGTTAGACACCACCCCGCCCAGCGACTCGTCTTTGAGTTTCATGCGTCTTTTCTCCCCGCTGTTCACCGGAATATGCACCGAGACCACCACCATGCTGCCCGGCTTCACATAAGACAAATCCTGCTCCAGCCACTGTAACTGCTTCTCGGTGAGATAGCCAATGTAGCGTTTGGCCGTGCCTATGAAGAAAACATCATCCAACACCACGTAATGCAACTCCCCGCGGTTAAAGGAGTAGTACGTGGGCCCGAATAGCTTCTTAAAAGTGTCAGCAGAGCCGTCGTCAGTACGGGCGGTGAGGTCCATGTCATGGTTACCGATGACCTGGTAAAACGGGATGCCTGAGATTTCGATAGCTTTCTTGTAGTCATCATACAGTTCAAATTTGTCCCATACCAAATCGCCGCAGCCAATGCCGTGAAAGAGGGTATCCTTGCTGTAACCGGCCACTAGTTTCTTCAAATCGGGAGCGGAGGTGTTCACCAGTTCTTCGGCGTCTTTCTTGTTGATCATCTGCGGATCGGCCCATACTACAAAGTTGTGGTTGGTGTCGTCCTGCGCCAGTTTCTGCAGTTCAAAATCGGCGGTGAAGCTGGATTTGCCTTTGGGCAGCGGTTTAAAGAACTGCGCTACTCCTTTCTCCTGCGGAATAGCGTAGCCGCGGGGAACGGAAATGTACACAAACTCGGCGGTGGCGTTGCTTTCCAGGGTGTACTTTCCGGCATTATCGGTGGCAACCATGTTGATACCATCGGAAACCACTACTCCGGGGATTCCCTTGCCACCGGACTGCACCCTGCCCTTGATAGCGATGAGCGACAAGTTTACTTTTTGGTCAGCCGATTTTGGAGTGGTTTGCGCTTGCACGGCCCCCATAGGCAAGGTTAACCCAAGGCCCAAGGTGCCAATACTCTGGAGGAATTTTCTTCTAAACATGTAATTATTGAGGGAATGAGTGATTGAGAGAATGTGTGAATGAGTGATAGAGAGAATGGGGCAACCTGAGATTGCTGGGACTCCGTTTAGAGGTGTTTTATTGAATCCAGGCCTAAAGCTACAATGGTGTTTGAAGTCAAAGTCTATCTAGCTTGCCCACAAGGTCCTTTCAGGATGACAATTAGTGATAGAGAAAGGATATAACAATGGGAGCAGTTTCCTCCTTACTAAAGGAATTCACCCAAAATCACAGCTTACTTAGTAGCCAACTTCTTTACCTTTTCCAGCAGAAGTTCAGGTTCGTTGGTGGTGATGAAATCAGCTTTGCGTTCTAAAAGCCAGTCCATCATTTCTGGGGAGTTGACGGTCCAGGAGTTAACGGTAAGGCCGAGTTGGTGGGCTTCTTCTATCCAGTGGGGATTCTTCTTCAGAACGCTTTGGTTGTAATCAAACCCGTACAGCTTGTCTTTGGCCAGTTCGGCGGGGGCTTTCTCGCCGTTGAGGTACGCTACTTTAGCAGATGGCTCCAGTTCCTGCACTTTCCGGCAGATGGCATAGTCAAAGCTGATGTAGTCTACCCAACCCTGGGCGTTGTGTTTCTGCACCGTTTCCACCACTTTGCGCGCCAAGGCTTGGCCCCGCTCCTTGCTGATGGCGGAGGGTTTGATCTCCAGGATCAGCTTGGTTTTGTTCTGGTGGAGTCCCGCTTGCAGATACGAATCCAACGTAGGCAAATACTCACCGTTAGGCAGCTTTAGTTTGGATAGTTCGGCGGCAGGTGTCTTTTCAATGTGGATGCCGTTCACATCATGGTCATGGTGCACAAACAAAACCGAGTCTGAAGACATGTGCACGTCAAATTCGCTGCCCGCGCAGCCTAACCGGATGGCGTGCTGCAGGGCTCCAATGGAGTTTTCAGTAACTCCGGTGTTTTTCCAGGCACCCCGGTGCGCAATGACCTGGTTAGTGATAAACTCGTCTTTCACAATCCGGAAGGTATCCTGAATTGTGCTTTGCCCCTGCTCTACTGCCAAGACCACGTCTACCCATGGTTCAGAGATGGCTTTCTTTGCTTTCAGGGAGTTGTCTTTGCCTAAGGTGAAGGTAGCAGCAGATGTACCTACCAGCTTCACCTTTGCTGTACTCATCGAAGGGGGCAGAACTACTACCTGGCCCACTTGCGTTGAGCCGGGCTTAAAGGTGAAGTTAGTAAGCGTTATTTGCGATTGAGCCATGGCGTTGGCGTGTACCCCTAACAAGAAACAGAAAAGCAGCTTCCAGGGTGTTACGATTCTCATAGTCTGATTGGTTAAAAGAGGTCTTACATACAGGGAAAGAATCTAAGCTTACCATGCCCAGGGTGATAGAGGCACGGTAAGCTTAGATAGCCACCAGAGGTTAATTTAGGCTTATTTCTCCCACCAAACCTTGGTATTAATGTCATCGCCGCCCATCATTTCTACGGCTTTTCTGTAGTTCTCGGCGTTGTTGGTTTGCACCGTAGTAGGGTATCTGAAGCGCACGGGCACCACCCTGTTGTTCATCATGGCATTGGTGGTGGGAAGTACCGGTAAACCCGTGCGGCGGTATTCAAACCACTGCTGATAATCCACAAAGAACAAGGCCAGGTACTTTTGCAGCATGATCTGTTCCAACGTGCCATTGTACGCGGCTGCCGGATTGGTGAAATAATCTGCGGGCACCACAGCGCCCCACTGTTCAATAGCGGCCTTTACGCCTTTTTCATAGGCGGCTTGGGCATCACCGGTCACGATGCCTTTCTGGGCCAACTCTGCTTTGATGAACTCCACCTCGGCATAGGGCATGATCACCGTAATCATGGGAGCAGTCACCAGGGCAACGTTGAAGGTGGAAGGAGCATAGTCAAACTGGGTGTCACTTCCTTCGTAGCCGCTAGGTATTCCCTTGTACCCCACCTGCGTTCTACCATCTTTGGAGGTGGCTTGGGTAAAGAATTTAGCTCGGCGGGGGTCATTCAGGGCGTTTAAGTGATCAATGAAGAAAGATGATGCCGCCCGACCCGTTCTGAAGTCAACCGCCCGTCCCCATGGAGAGATTAATGGCGGAACTCCTGAGATCTGCAGAATGGCCGCATCGGCGTTGGACGTGAATACTGGAAACTGGGTGGGGTTGTTGAGGATCTCCGTCATCTTAGCCACGGCGTTCGTTTCCGTTCTTTTGGAGACTCTGAGCAGTAACCGTAGTCGCAGCGAGTTGCAGAATTTCTTCCACTTAGCCACGTTGTTATGATACAGGATATCATCGCCGTAGATCATGGTTTTAGCCGGATCAAACTTTGCATTAGCAGTTTCCAGATCGGCTAAAATCTTAGTGTAGATAGACTGCTGCGTGTCAAAGGTTGGATACAGAATCCCCTCATCGCCGCGCGAAGCCTCCATCATGGGCACATCGCCGAAGCTATCCGTGAGCAGTGAATATACCCAGGCATTCAAGGTAAGCGCTACCGCCTCATAGTTGGGGTCATTGGCTTTCACGGCCGCGGCCTGCATCTCCTTAATGTTGGTTAACCAGCGGTAGTAGGTGTTCCAGGTGGAGCTACCGGAGTTCTCTGTGACATCATAACGGTGAATACCACCCGAAGCACTGGGGAACGGAAGCGCCACTTGCATGAGGTCAAAGGTGAAGTCATCGGCCCGGTTGGCGTTGAAGCTGCTCATCTCATAGAGGATGGGGTTCAGCAAGGTACCCGGGCTTATTTGTTCAATGCGGTTAGGGTCTGTGTTTACCTCTTCAAAATCATCGGTACAGGAAGTGTTGAGGGCACCAAGGGCAAGGAGGAATACAAAAGTCTTCTTTATAGATAACATGGTTCTTAGTTCTTTGGAAGAACTGCCGATAGACTGGGTAGACTACCGGCAGTTCTGAAAGGTTGAGTTGAAAACTAAACTGTTTTTGGCTTAGAATTTAAGGGTCACGTTCATGCCCATGGTTCTGGTAGAAGGCATCTGGCCCATTTCAATACCCGGCATGATGTTGTTCCCGTTCAGGGCAGCCGTTTCTGGGTCAAAAATCGGGAAGTCGGTGAGCATGGCCAGGTCACGGCCGTAGAGGGCAATGCTGGCGCCGTTGAAGAATCTGGTTCTGGCCAACAGCGATTGAGGTAGGTTGTACTCCAGACGAACTTCTCTCAGTTTCAGGTAAGAGGCGTCAAAGGAGTTGGACTCCACATTGGCGCGACGGTAATACCGGGTGTAGTAGTCGGCGGGGTTTACTTTTTTGGTATTCTGGGTGTAGGTACCGTCACCGTTCAGCACCACGCCATCGCCAATGATGAATCCTTCTTCGCGGCCCATCAAGGTGTGTTTCAGCTTGCCCTGCTCAGACATTTTGTGGTGCGTCTGGGAGTAGATGATGCCACCATAAGAACCATCCAGCAGGAAGCTGAACCGGAAATTCTTGTAAGAAACCTCGTTCAGGAAACCACCTTTCCAATCGGCGTAGGCGTTGCCAATGTACTGAACTTCGTCTGGGTAAGCGGGCAAACCGCTGTTGTCATACACAATTTGACCATCAGGGCTTCTGACAAACCCGAAACCATAGATGTCACCCGTGGTACCACCCACCTTGGCAATGATAGAGGCGTTGCCACCCACGCCCAACACCTGCTGGTCTTCAATGCCATCGGCCAGTCGCAGCACCTTGTTATCGTTTTTAGACCAGGTGACCGTTGATCTCCATTTGAAGTTGGCCAAATCAATGGGTTTGGCGTTCAAGACCAGTTCCAAACCTTGGTTCCGTACTTTACCCGCGTTTAAGACAGCCCGGGTATATCCGGTGGTTGGGTCAACCGGAATCTCCAGAATCTGGTTTTTGGTGAAGTTTCTGTACACCGTGGCATCTAAACCAATACGGCCATTGAAGAGCATAAACTCCATGCCGGCCTCATAGCTGGTAGTGATCTCGGGCTTGAAGTTGATGTTGTGGAGCGTAGTGGGCACGGAGCCCGAGCCAGCGAAATCGCTTTGACCGTAGTATTTTCTGGTTCTGTACGGATCAGTGTCACTTCCCACCTGGGCGGCAGATACCCTTAGCTTGGCAAAAGAGATCTCCGTCGGCAGCCTGAACAGATCGGTTAAGATAAAGCTGGTACTTATAGAAGGATAGAAGAACGAGCTGTTTTGCACTGGCAGCGTGCTGGACCAGTCATTACGGGCGGTCAGGTCTACAAAGATCTTGTCTTCATAAGAGAAAGCGGCCAAGGCGTACAAGCTGTTCACTTCCCGGTTTCTGTGACGAGTGGTCATCATAGCGTTGCCAATTCCGTTTGACAGTTTGTAAACTCCCGGAATCACTAATCCATCCACCACACCATCCGTGGCGCGGTACCGCTGGTTTCTGAGGTTACCCCCCACTGAGGTTCTCACGTCAATCTTGCTTCCTAACTGCTCTTTATAGGTCAGCAAGGCGTCTGTGTTAATCTCGTAATCAAAAATGTTCTGCTCCTTGAAATAGCCATAAGGGAAGTTGGCCGTGTTGAAAGGGCGGCGCATGGCACGGTCCTCAGCAGTTAAATCTATACCAGAGCGCACCATGATGTCCAGTTTGGGCGAGAACTCATAGGTCGCCGCCAGGTTCCCCACCAAAGAATAGTTGTTCAGGGAATTGGTCATCTCATAGGCAATCACATATGGGTTGTCTATGAAAGAACTGAATGGGTGAATCTGCTGCACTTGCTCTTGCCCGGCTTTCCATCTTGGCTCATACCAAGCGAGATCCACGTTAGGATTCTGGAAAATCATGAAGTAGGCAATAGATTGGTTGCTGTAGCCTGTGCCTGGCAGGTTATCGCTCTTCTTGTTGGTGAAGTTGACTTTAGACGAAAGCTTTAATCTTTTAGAGATGTTTTGGTTGATGCTCAAAGCAGCCGTTAAACGCTCAAAGCCGGTGTTTGGCATGATCCACTCGTTTTTAGAGTGCGTGAGGGAAGCCCGCACCGAGCCATTCTCTCCCCCTCCCTCTAAAGCCACATTGTTGGTGAGGGTGTACCCGGTTCTGAAGAAGCCTTTGATGTTGTCTTTGTACGGTCTCCAAAGCTGTCTTTCCGCCGACTGCCCTTCGCGGGTTGGATCATACTGGTAATAAGACTGACCATTGAACTTCGGTCCGAAGGCGCTGCTTGTTCCCCCGGTATTGGCTCCATCGGCCGAAGCGCCATACGAGTAATAAGGCTCCCCGGCGGCATTGAAGGATTTACCGGTTCCCTGACCATATTCATATTGGTAATCGGGCCATTTGAGCACGTCATTGAAGCTGATATTGGTATTCACCGTAACCCCAATGCCCTTGTCTTTGCGACTTCCAGATTTAGTGGTGATGATCAAGGCACCGTTCGCAGCGCGGCTTCCGTAAAGGGCGGCGGCGCTGGGGCCTTTCAAGACGGTAATGCTTTCAATGTCGTTCGGGTTGATGTCGGCGATGCCGTTCCCGAAGTCCACCGGAATATCATTTCCGGAACCGGCGCCATAGGCGTTGTCTACCCCAGAACTGGTCATATCGCTGCTCATCGGCACCCCGTCTAACACGATCAAGGCATTGTTCCCGCCCGGGTTCAGGGAGTTATCGCCACGTAAGCTGATACGGGTGGAGTTCACGGGGCCCGAACCCGGAGAAATCAAATTCAGACCGGCTACTTTCCCAGACAAAGCCTGCGCGAAGTTATTGGGCATGGCATCGGTTAAGGCTTCGCTCGTCACCGTCTGCGTAGCGTATCCCAGCGCTTTCTGCTCCCGCTTAATACCCAAGGCAGTTACCACCACTTCATTCAGTTGCTGGCTGTCCTGCACCAAAGAGATAGAGACATTGGTTTCGTTCTGGGCGAAGGTTCTTTTTAGCGAGGTGTAGCCTACAAACGAGAACACCACTTCTGCGCCCTTAGGTACCTGTATGGTAAAAGAACCGTCGGTGCTGGTGGCGCCCAGAGCCGTTCCGTTGGAAGTAATCACCACCCCAGGCATGGTACCCAGTTCTGCGGAGGTTACCGTACCAGAGATGCTCACCCGCTCGGTTTGCTGCGAAGCCGGGTTTCCGGTGTTTTTTGCCAAAACGGGCATTAAACTAGTTTGTCCGGTTGGGTTACTTTTTCTTTCAGGAAAGGCCTGCACCAATGTCGTGGCAGGGGCCTGCTGCATGTTTTGAACTACTTGCGGAATGAGCAGCGGCCGCGCTTCTGTCAGGGGCGCCAGCGCCAGCAACGAAAAGCCGAGAAGCATCTTCTTAGGCAATTGACTCTTACTTGGAGGAAGTAAAGGGTTTCTCATGGTTTAGTTGACGGTAAATTGGATTCGGACTGGGAGCGGGTAAGAAGTTTGAAAAACCACCAGAACTGATGGAGGCATTAGGTATACTTTTGAGTCTGTTCAGGAATTCATCGGTCTACTCTGCGTGCCTTGGCACCTTTTAGCATAGACCATTTTTTCGCTGTTCAAAAGTAGTTTGTCCGGTTCTGAGACGCGGCAAATGAGCCGTTACCTTATTGTAAACCTTTCGTTACCGCAATGTTTAGAGGGGAATAAAGGTCTGTTTTATAGTCAGTTTTAGGAAAACAGGCCAAAAGCGTCAGGCTGCTGAGAGAGGATGATGATGCTCAAATTTGGTTTTTTCTTGCAGAGAAAGAAAAAGGCATTATTTGAATGTCCCCCTTTGAAGAGGGTAGGGGGATGACACAAAGCCGTTTCAAGAACCTATAGCTTTCCTACAAGACAAAGGCAACCATAAAAGATACTCCTGATGCTCTATTTGGAAGAGTGATCATCCCCCTACCTCCTTTGAAGGGGGACGGAATGTGCGTGCGACAGGCAGGAAGATGATGAAGTAAACTTGGCGGTTTAGAACTGAGCTTAAGTTGTTGTTTCACTCCTCTTCCGTGTGCAGTGCCTTTCCCAAAAATTGAGTTAAGACGGAAGGGCCTAAAATGAGAATGCCCCACTCTATGGCGGGAGCGGGGCATTACACAACACAAACGAAACGAACTATAAACAAACTAAAATTAACGCTCACACAAATAGGTTGAGGAAGTCTTGCTTGCCGTTGAGGTACTCATAGGCGAAGCCTTCCTCCAACATCCGCAGTTTGATGTTCTCCACATCCTGCGGCTGCTTTACTTCCACCCCAATGAACACGGGGCCTTTTTCTTTGTTGTTTTTCTTGATGTACTGAAAGTGGATGATGTCATCCTCGGGGTGCAGCACACGGTTCACGAAGGTGCGCAGCGCGCCGGGCTTCTGGTTAAAGGTCACCATAAAGTAGTGCTTTAAGCCTTGGTGCTGCAGGGCACGCTCTTTGATATCCTCCATGCGGGTGATATCATTGTTACTGCCGCTGATGACGCAGACCACATTTTTGCCTTTGATTTCCTCTGTAAAGCTTTTCAGCGCCGAAATGGTTAGCGTACCGGCTGGTTCCAGTACCACCCCTTCCTCGTTGTACATCTTCAGGATGTCTTCGCAGATCTGGCCTTCGGGCACCAGCACTACTTGGTCTAGCAACTCCCGGCAAATCTCAAAGGTCAGTTCGCCGGGGCATTTCACCGCCGCCCCATCCACAAAAGAGTCAATGCTGGTCAACACTTGGCGTTGGTTTTCTTTGATGGAGTTGTACATAGACGGCGCGCCTTGCGGCTGTACCCCGATGAGTTTGGTTTGGGGGCTCAATTGTTTAAACACGCTGGAAACACCCGAGGCCAACCCGCCCCCGCCAATGGGCATGAACAGGTAATCAATGGCGAAATCGGCGTCCTTGAAAATTTCCAATCCCACGGTAGCCTGTCCCTCAATAATAGCCAAGTCATCAAAGGGCGGAATGAAGGTACTGCCTCGTTCATCGCAGAATTCCCGGGCGGCTTTGAAGGTGTCGTCATACGTAGCGCCGGTGAGCACCACCTCTACCCACTCCTTCCCGAACAGCCGCACCTTGCTTACTTTTTGAGCAGGTGTTTGGGCGGGCATGAAGATATAACCTTTTACCCCAAGCAGCTGACAGGCATAGGCTACGCCCTGGGCATGGTTCCCAGCGCTGGAGCAAACAATCTCCTTCTCGCGGTCCTCCAGCGGCAGCGTAGACATCTTGTTGTACGCCCCCCTGATCTTGTAGGAACGCACAATCTGCAGGTCTTCGCGCTTCAGGTGAATGTCGGCGCCGTAGGTTTGGGAAAGCCACAGGTTCTTCATCAAAGGTGTCTTGTAAATGACTCCTTTCAGGTTCTTGGCGGCTTTCTCCACGTTCCCTAACGCCACAACGGTTTCCAGGGGAGCTGTCTCTTTCTGCATGGTATTGGGTGAAAAGGCTGTTTACAGGCTGTTTTAGTAGAACCAGCCTGTAAACAGGTTATTGGTATTTTTGGATTCTCCCCTCGAGGGGAGAATCATTTCCTAGAGAGGAATCTTTTAAATCACCTTCTTATTAAACTTCCTCGGCTACTTCGGCTTTGCTGCGGAGCTGACGCACCACGGCACCGGTTTGCCATAATTCTGACTCGCGAACTTCTTTCAGTTCGGCTTCTAATTCCTGACGGTAGCCTGGAGTAGAACCACGCTGAATGGTACGCTCGGCTTCTTTGCCAGAGGCTACGCTGTCATAGAGTTCATTCAAAACCGGAAGAGTTGCCTCACGGAATCTGCCTTTCCAGTCAAGGGCGCCGCGTTGGGCAGTAACCGAGCAGTTGCTGAACATCCAGTCCATGCCGTTCTCGCCTACCAGCGGCACCAGGCTTTGGGTCAATTCTTCCACGGTCTCGTTGAAGGCTTCAGACGGCGAGTGGCCGCGCTGACGCAATACTTGGTACTGCGCCTCGATGATACCGGCTAAGGCACCCATCAACACACCACGCTCACCGGTTAGGTCAGAGTACACTTCTTTCTGGAAATCGGTCTCAAAAAGGTAACCTGATCCCACCCCGATTCCCATGGCAACAGCTTTCTCATAAGCCTTGCCCGTGGCATCCTGGAACACGGCGAACGAAGAGTTCAAGCCACCCCCAGCCAAGAATAGGCGACGAAGGCTGGTCCCGCTTCCTTTAGGCGCTACTAAGATCACGTCCACATCGGCCGGCGGCACAATGTTCGTTTGCTCCTTGAAGGTGATCCCGAAACCGTGGGAGAAATACAGGGTTTTACCAGGAGTGAGTTTCTCTTTCAGGGTTGGCCAAACAGCAATCTGACCGGCATCTGACAACAGGTTGCAGATGATGGTGCCGCGCTCGGCCGCTTCCTCAATGGAGAACAAGCTAACGCCTTCTTCAAAACCATCTTGCTTTGCGCGCTCCCAAGAAGGAGAATCCTGGCGCTGGCCCACAATTACGTTGAAGCCATTGTCGCGCATGTTCAATGCCTGACCTGGGCCTTGCACCCCGTAGCCAATCACGGCAATGGTTTCATTCTTTAGAAAATCCAGGGCTTTTGCCAACGGGTATTCTTCGCGGGTAACAACGGTTTCTTCTACACCGCCGAAATTAATCTTTGCCATTGTACTGTTTGTTATTGGTTATTAATTAATTTACTTAAGGTTGGTTCTGGCCTGTTTTCCTAAAAACAAGCCCTAAACTTAACTGATGAAGGCCCGAAGGCTTACATGCTAAAGACTTTGTCGCGGCTGTTCAGGAACTCGTTTTCAATAGCTTCCTGGCCCGGCTCGGCGCGTTCAAATTCGCGGAGTTTGCGGTTGAAGCCGTCACTGCCTTTGATAATGGCGATGCGGGCGCTGCGCACAAACTCAATCAAGCCGAAAGGCTGCAAGACTTTGATCAGGTTGTCAGTCTCTTCGCGGTGGCCGGTGGTTTCAAAAACGGTGTAGTCCTTCCGGATCACCACCGCCCGAGCGCCGTTCTCGCGGAGCAGGCGTTCCACCTTTGCTTTCTCAGCGATGATGTCGGTGGGCACTTTGTAGAGAGCCATTTCCTGCCAGATCACGTCTTCGTTCGTGTTGTAGTACACCTTCAAAACCTCCACTTGCTTCTCAATCTGCCGGGCGATTTTGCTCACCACCTCCTCAGTCTCGTTGATTACGATGTTGAAGCGGTGGATGCCTTCGATCTCACTAGGCGACACGTTCAGACTATCAATATTGATCTTACGGCGGGTGAAAATCATGGCGATGCGGTTCAGCAACCCCACATGGTTCTCGGTGTACACCGTGATGTTGTATTCCTGCTTTTCTATGGGCGCTTGCTCACTCATATTCTGTTTGGTTAGGCACCGTTATTTCAATCTGATTTCGCTCACGCTGCAGCCCTGCGGCACCATGGGGAACACGTTGTTCTCTTTGGTCACCATTACTTCCAACAAATAGGAACCGGGGTGCGCCAGCATTTCTTTTAGGGCATCGGTGAGGTCGGCGCGTTCGTTCACACTGCGGCCGGAGATTCCGTAACCTTTGGCCACCTGCACGTAATCGGGGCTTTGGATGTCCACGAAGGAGTAGCGGCGCTCATGGAAAAGCTCCTGCCACTGCCGCACCATGCCCAGGAACTGGTTGTTCAGGATCATGATTTTCACGTCCACGCCGCTCTGCATGATGGTGCCCAGTTCCTGAATGGTCATTTGGATACCGCCGTCGCCAATCACGGCCACCACGGTTCTGTTAGGCGCTCCGTATTTGGCGCCAATGGCAGCCGGCAAAGCGAAGCCCATGGTTCCTAATCCGCCGCTGGTAATGTTGCTGCGGGTATGGTTCAGTTTAGCATAACGGCAAGCCACCATTTGATGCTGCCCTACATCGCTTACTACAATGGCTTCGCCTTTGGTCAATTCATTTAATTGCTGAATCACCTCGCCCATGGTCATCTCGCCGGAGCTCGGGAACAGTTCTTCCCGGATGACCGCGTCGATTTCCCGCTGCTCAAACTCCCGGAACTTCTCCAGCCACTCGGTGTGCTGTTTGGCTTCCACCAGTTGGGTCAGCAACGGCAAGGTTTCTTTGCAATCGCCCCACACCGGCACGGTGGTTTTCACATTTTTGTCAATCTCGGCGGGGTCAATGTCCAGGTGGATGATCTTGGCTTGTTTGGCGTATTTGTCCAAACGGCCCGTCACGCGGTCATCAAAGCGCATGCCAATGGCGATCAAGACATCGCACTCGTTCGTCATCACGTTGGGGCCGTAGTTGCCGTGCATGCCCAACATGCCCACGTTCTGCGGGTGGTCAGAAGGCAAGGCACCGGCACCCATGATGGTCCAGGCCGCCGGAATACCGGATTTCTCCAGAAACTCCCGGAACTCCTGCTCCGCTGAGCCCAGCATCACGCCCTGCCCCCATAGCACGAAAGGCTTTTTGGCCCTGTTGATCAGTTCCGCGGCGCGTTCTATATATTCTTTTCGCACAATTGGCTTAGGCCGGTAGCTGCGGATATGCACGCATCTTTCATAACCCTTGAAAGCAAACTTCTGCAACTGGGCGTTCTTGGTGATGTCAATTAAAACCGGACCGGGTCGGCCGGTGCTGGCAATATGAAACGCCTTAGCCAATACCTCAGGAATCTCCGTGGCATCGGTTACCTGGTAGTTCCACTTGGTCACCGGAGTGGTGATACCGATCACGTCAGCTTCCTGGAAAGCATCGGTACCCAGCAGGTGCGCGAACACCTGGCCCGTGATGCACACCAGCGGCGTGCTGTCAATGAGGGCATCGGCAAGACCGGTGATGAGGTTGGTGGCGCCGGGACCGCTAGTGGCGAACACCACGCCTACTTTGCCGGAGGAGCGGGCATAGCCCTGGCCCGCGTGGATACCGCCTTGTTCGTGGCGTACCAGCACGTGCTTCATGTTGCCGGGGAAATCGAACAGGGCATCGTAGATGGGCATGATAGCGCCACCGGGATAGCCAAAGATCGTGTCCACCCCTTCCACGGAAAGGGCGTGCAGCAGCGCCTGACTACCGCTAATCATGGTGTCTGTTTCAGGCAAGGCTGGGGCTTGTTTCTCTTGCGTTAACATAGGCTTCTTCCTGTAAATCGGTGATACAACCGTGGCTGGCATCACTTACTGTTCTGATATATTTCAATAGCACTCCTCCTTGCACATTGGGCTTGGGTCTTTCCCATTGGCTTCTTCTAAGGGCTAACTCAGCATCGTCTAGCTGCACATCTATGGTATTGGTAGTGGCATCCAGCACAATCCAGTCGCCGTTTTCTACCAGGGCAATGGTTCCGCCATCATAGGCTTCTGGACAGACGTGGCCGATGACGAACCCGTGCGTACCACCAGAGAACCTTCCGTCCGTGATGAGGGCTACTTTATCACCTAAGCCAGCACCCATGATCGCGGAAGTTGGTTTTAGCATTTCCGGCATGCCTGGTCCGCCTTTAGGGCCCACGTAGCGAATCACTACCACCTGGCCGGGTTGAATCTTGCCTGCTGTAATGCCCTCATTCAGTTCTTCCTCTGAGTTAAAGACAATGGCAGGGCCTTCAAACCGGAGGCCTTCTTTCCCGGAGATTTTCGCCACCGCGCCTTTGCTGGCCAGGTTGCCATACAAGATCTGTATATGCCCGTCTGCTTTAATGGGATTGGAAAGTGGTCTTAACAGGTCCTGTTCCTCGCCCAAATGTTTCACGTCTGCCAAGTTTTCGGCAAGTGTTTTACCAGTAACCGTCATTAAATCGCCTTTGAGCAAACCGGCTTCCAACAAGGTCTTCTGCACGGCGGGCACTCCCCCTAAAGCGGAAAGGTCTTCCATCAAGTATTTGCCACTTGGTTTTAGGTCGGCGAGTACCGGAACCCGGTTACTTACCTCCTGGAAATCTTCCATGGTCAGTTTCACGCCGGCTGCGTGAGCAATGGCGATCAGGTGAAGCACAGCATTGGTAGAACCTCCCAATACGGTAATCATGACCAAGGCATTCTCAAATGCCTCGCGCACCAGAATGTCGCGGGGCTTAATGTCTTTTTCTAACAGTTGCAGGATGTAGGCTCCGGCATCCAGGGCTTCCTGGTTTTTCTCGGCGCTTACCGCTGTGGAGGACGAAGAGAACGGAAGGCTCATACCCAGAGTCTCAATAGCTGCGGCCATGGTGTTAGCGGTGTACATGCCACCACAAGCACCCGGACCCGGACACGCGTTCCTGATAATCCCTCTGTAATCTTCGTCAGAGATAGCACCGTTCAATTTTTTACCGTAGGCCTCAAAGCATGACACAATGTTCAGCTTTTGGCCTTTGTACTCCCCTCCTTTGATGGTCCCGCCGTACACCATCAGTGACGGACGGTTCAGGCGCGCCATGGCGATCAAGGCACCCGGCATGTTTTTGTCGCAGCCTACCACAGTAGCTACGGCATCATAGTAATGCGCACCGGCCATGGCTTCAATAGAGTCAGCGATCAGCTCTCTGGAGACCAGCGAGAAGCGCATCCCGGCATTGCCGTTGGTGATGCCGTCGCTCACGCCAATGGTGTTGAAACGGAGCCCTACCATGCCATTGGCCTGCACGCCCATTTTCACGGCATCGGCCAAACCATTGAGGTGCATATTACAGGTGTTTCCCTCAAAGCCCGTGGAGCAGATGCCCACAAACGGTTTGCGCAGATCGGCTTCCGGAATACCCGAACCGATGAGCATAGCCTGGGAAGCCGGCAGGCTGTCGTCTTTGGTGTAGATGCTGCTGTATTTATTTAAAGCCATGGTTTGTAATGCGGTGTTTCTAAGGTGTTTTTGCAAAAAAAGAGCCTTTCTACCGGGTGGTGAGAAAGGCTCTGTATGGTTGTAAGAGGCCGTTCCTACCCACCTTGCGGCAGAGGAATAATGACGAAAAGAAGAATGACCGACCGGTGTCGCATCTATCTGTCTGGTTTTGTTTTAAGCCTGTTTTCTGCAAAACAGGCCTCAAACGCGTTGTTTTTAAATGATGGTGCTTAACCCTATTTCTATATTTTTCAGGTGCCGAAAGCTCTCGCCGCCTTCCTGCACATAATTGGCAATGAAAGCGCCCACCTGCTCGGTTGTGAACGGATGGTCCTTTCTCAACTCGGGGGTCAGCACGTTTTTCTCCAAGGTATAGTCTACCGCTTCCTTCACCAGATCGGCTTCTTCCTGCAACCCGAAATGCTCCAGCATCATGGCCACGGAAAGAATGGTAGCGATGGGGTTGGCAATGCCTTTTCCTTTGGCCTGCGGGAAAGAGCCGTGGATGGGCTCAAACAACGCAGCCGTCTCACCTACCGAAGCTGATGGCAGCAAGCCCAAGGAACCGGCAATCACCGAAGCTTCGTCTGAGATGATATCCCCGAACATGTTCTCGGTTAAGATCACGTCAAACTGTTTCGGGTTAAGGATCATCTGCATGGCGGCGTTGTCCACGAACAGGTAATCTACTTCCACGGATGGGTATTCTGGGGCAATCTGCTGCACTACTTCACGCCACAGACGGGAGGTTTCCAGCACGTTGGCTTTGTCTACCAGCGTCAGTTTGTTGCGGCGGGTAGTGGCGGACTGGAACGCCAAGTGCGTGATGCGCACGATCTCTTCTTTGGTGTAGGTGCAATGGTCATACGCTCCGTTCTGGGTGCGGCCTTTCTCCCCGAAGTAAATGCCACCTGTCAACTCGCGGTAAATGAGCATGTCAGCGCCCTGGATACGATCTGCCTTCAACGGGGAATGCTCCAGCAACACGTCATACGCGGTCACCGGACGAATATTGGCGAACAAGCCCAGAGACTTTCTCAGGCGCAACAGCCCTTGCTCGGGGCGCACTTTGGCCGCTGGGTTGTTATCGTATTTAGGATCACCAATGGCGCCTAAAAGAATAGCATCGGCCTCAAAACAGGCTTGCAGGGTTGACTCGGGTAGCGGATCGCCGGTGGCGTCAATGGCGCAGGCACCCATCAACTGCACGTCCAATTCAAACTGGTGCCCAAAACGTTCCGATACAGCCTCTAATACTTTGATGGCCTCGGTACAAACCTCCGGTCCAATTCCGTCGCCGGGTAAAACGGCTATTCTTTTCGTTAATACGCCCATGGTCTGCTTTTTTCGTAGTTTTCTATCGCTTCTTTCTGGTTCACTAAGAAATCAATGTCATCGTAGCCATTGATCATGCATTCTTTTTTGTAGGCGTCAATGGCAAACGGTACGCGCTCTTCCCACACTGGCACTTCCAGTTCCTGATTCACCAGGTTCACTACCAGCTTGGTTTGTGGGTCTGCCTCTATCTGAGAAAACAAGCGTTCCAGCACTTCATCGGTTACCTGTAGCGGTAACAAACCGTTGTTCAAGGCATTGCCCTTGAAGATATCGGCGAAGAAGCTGGAGATCACTACTTTGAACCCGGCATCATGGATTGCCCAGGCCGCGTGCTCTCTGCTTGACCCGCAGCCAAAGTTTTTACCGGCTACCAGAATCTGCCCTGCGTAACGGCCGTTGTTCAGCACGAAATCTGCCTTGGGCTGACCTGAGTTGTCAAAGCGCCAGTCGCGGAATAAGTTCTCCCCGAATCCCTCGCGGGAAGTAGCCTTCAAGAAACGGGCCGGTATAATCTGATCGGTATCTATATTCTCAATCGGGAGCGGAACCGCCGTTGATTGAAGTATCTCAAACTTTTCCATTAGTTCAGGTATTGGGTAATGTCCACAATCTTTCCTTCAACCGCGGTAATAGCGGCTACCAGCGGACTAGCCAACAAGGTGCGGGAACCTGGCCCCTGCCGGCCTTCAAAGTTGCGGTTAGAGGTAGATACGCAGTACGCCCCGGCTGGAATCTTGTCTTCGTTCATGGCCAGACAGGCACTGCAGCCAGGCTCGCGTAACTCAAAACCAGCTTCGGCCAATACTTTGTCAATTCCTTCTTCTATGGCTTGCTTCTCCACCAGTTTAGAGCCCGGTACAATAATGGCCTCCACGTGCGGGGCTTTGTGTTTGCCCTGCACATACTTGGCTACCTGGCGCAAATCTTCAATGCGGGAGTTGGTGCAGGACCCGATGAACACGTAATCAATCTGCTTGCCCAGCAAAGACTCACCTGGCAAAAAGCCCATGTAATTCAACGATTTGCTGTAGCTAGCCTGTTCACTCGCCGGAACATCTGTTGGAATCACGGCATCAATTGCCATGCCCATGCCCGGGTTGGTCCCGAAGGTGATCATTGGGGCAATGTCCTGCGCATCAAAGAAGTATTCCTTCTCAAAAGAAGCACCTTCCTCGGTGTACAAGGTGGACCAATAATTTACGGCCTGCTCCCAACGCTCTCCCTGCGGTGCGAACGGACGGCCTTTTAAGTACTCAAAAGTGGTTTGGTCTGGGGCAATCATGCCACCGCGGGCACCCATCTCAATGCTCATGTTGCAGACCGTCATGCGGCCTTCCATGCTCAGGGCCCGGAACGCGCTGCCGGCGTACTCTACAAAATAGCCCGTGGCACCGCCGGTACCCAATTTAGAGATCACGTACAGGATAATGTCTTTGGCGGTAACGCCATTTCTTACATTGCCCTCTACTGTGATGCGCATGCTCTTGGGTTTGCTCAGCAGCAAGCATTGAGACGCCATTACCTGCGCTACCTGGCTTGTGCCAATGCCAAAGGCGATGGCGCCGAAAGCCCCGTGGGTAGACGTATGACTGTCGCCGCATACAATGGTCATGCCCGGTTGGGTTAAGCCTAACTCTGGCCCAATCACGTGCACAATGCCCTGGTTCTGGTGGCCTAAACCGTATAGTTCAATGTTGTGCTTGGCGCAATTCTCCGTTAGCTTATCAACCTGGAAGCGTGAAAGTGGTTCCTGAATAGGAAGATGTTGGTTCTTGGTGGGTACGTTATGGTCAGCGGTAGCCACCATCTGCTCTTTGCGGAACAATGGCAAACCACGCGCTTCAATCTCATCGAAGGCCTGCGGGCTGGTAACTTCATGTATCAGGTGTTTGTCAATGTAAAACACGTCTAATCCTGCCCCCGGAATGGATTTCACTACGTGGGCGTCCCATATCTTATCTAATAACGTCTTTGCCATGGTGCTTTTCTGGAGGATAAGGTGGTTTTAATTGGCAGAAACCAGGTTATCCTGCTCCACTAATTGGTGAAGGTCTTCGTCTACTACTTCTTTCTTTTTGTCTGCTACTGCTAAAAAGGAGGCGTAAGCCTTGTCTAAGGTGAATTTATCAAAGGCATACCCTATTTTCTGTAACCGGTACGCCAGGGCGGCACGGCCAGAACGGGCAGTCAATACAATGGAAGAATCCTCGGCGCCTACTTCTTTGGGGTCAATGATCTCATAGGTTTCGCGGTGCTTGATAACGCCGTCCTGGTGAATGCCGCTGGAGTGCGCAAAGGCGTTGGCCCCCACGATGGCTTTGTTGGGCTGCACGTGCATGCGCATCATGTGCGATACCAGGTGTGAAGTTTCAGTAAGCAACTTCGTGTTGATGTTGGTATTCAGGTTCAGGTACGGGTGCTGGCGGAGAATCATGACGACTTCCTCCAGAGCGGTATTACCGGCACGCTCCCCTACCCCGTTGATGGTACACTCAATCTGGCGAGCTCCGTTCACCACCCCAGAAATGGAGTTAGCGGTTGCCAAGCCCAGATCATTGTGACAGTGCGTAGAAAGAGTCACGTTCTGTACGCCGCGCACGTTTTCATACAGGTATTTGATCTTCGCGCCGTATTCTTCCGGCAGGCAATACCCGGTGGTGTCTGGAATGTTCAAGACCGTAGCGCCGGCTTTAATAGCGGCTTCGCAGACCATCGCCAGGAACTCATTATCAGTACGGCCGGCGTCTTCGGCGTAGAACTCCACGTCTTCCACAAAGCTTTTGGCGTATTTCACGGCCCATACGGCGCGCTCAATGACATCGGCCTGGGTAGTGCGCAGCTTGTATTTCACGTGTGACTCTGACGTACCAATACCGGTATGGATTCTTGGGTAACGTGCCTGTTTCAAGGCTTCAGCGGCTACCTTAATGTCGTTTTCCACGGCGCGTGAAAGACCACACACAGTGGCTTCTTTGGTTTGGGCTGCAATTGCCCGAATCGCCTCAAAATCGCCGGGACTGGAAACTGCGAAGCCAGCCTCTATCACGTCAACGCCCAGAAGCTCCAGTTGCCGTGCAATGACCAACTTCTCGTCCATGTTTAATTTGCAACCAGGCACTTGCTCGCCGTCGCGCAACGTTGTATCGAATATTTGTATCTTCTGGGCTGACATGGTTATTTTGGCTACTTATTCTTTACAAAGAAGCGCGTACTAATACGGAACCAAAAAACTATTTTTGCCCTATCTACTATTTCTAATCGACTTAATTTTAAGTACAAGTAGCTGAAAATCAATATTTTAATCCACTTTCTATTACAATGCCTAACCAAAATATTGATCCCATTTTTCAGTTAATAAAATCACTTACCCCTTCAGAAAAGCGGCACTTCCGGCTTTTTACCAACCGAAGCGGCTCCAGCGAGGACCTTAAGTTTCTGCAGTTGTTTGATGCCCTGGACCAGCAGGACACCCTAAATGAGACTCAGATTCTGAAGCAAGTGCCCAGTATCAAGAAGGCGCAGCTGGCTAACCTGAAGAACAACCTGTACAAGCATCTGCTCTCCAGCTTGAGGGCCTTTCACGCGCCACAGAACCTGGACATTCAATTACACGAGCAACTGGACTACGCCCGCGTGCTTTATAATAAAGGGTTTTACCAGCAGAGCCTGAAGATGCTGGATAAAGTGAAAGTGGCGGCCTTGGAATATGAGTTACCGCACATCGCGCTCACGGCCATTGACTTTGAAAAGCTGATTGAGAGCCAATACATTACCCGTAGTCTGAGCGGCCGGGCCGAAAGTCTGACCCAGGAAGCCACTGCTGTCTCCACCCACATCTCCCAGATGCACCAACTGTCAAACGTGGCGTTGCGCTTGTATGGGCTGTATTTAAAAGTGGGTTTGGCTCGAAACCAGGAAGATTACAATTACATTTCAAGCTTCTTTCAGGAAAACCTGCCCGAAATAGATATCAGGCGGGCAGGGTTCTATGAGAAACTGTACTACCACCAGTCGCACGTGTGGTATTACCTCATGACTCAGGACTTCAAGAATTGTTACCGGGCAGCGCAAAAGTGGGTAGACTTGTTTGATGAGTACCCACACATGAAGGAGCGGCGGCAGGTGCTGTACATCAAGGGCATGCACAACCTGCTCAATTCGTTGTACAACATTCTGTACCACTCCAAATTTGTGAAGGTGCTGCAGCAATTGGAAGAATATGCGGCAGACCCCTCGCGGAGGTCAAACCCCAACGTGGACACGCTGCTGTTCCTGTACATCTACACGAACAAGATCAACGGCTACTTTCTGGAAGGCAAGTTCACTGAGGGCTTGCAGGTAATTCCGGGTGTACTCAAGAACCTGGAAGGCTTTCAGGCCCAGCTGGACCCGCACCGCATGCTGGTGTTCTACTACAAAATTGCCAGCCTGTACTTTGGCTCCGGTGATTTCAAGAAAGCCATTGAGTACCTGAACAAGGTCATCCATCACCAAAACACCAGCCTGCGCGAAGACCTGCAATGCTTCGCCCGTATCCTGAACCTGATTGCCCACTACGAAGCCGGTTACGATGACGACACGCTGGATTACCAGATCCGGACGGTGTACCATTTCCTGGGCAAAATGGACAACCAGCAGCAAATGCAGGTTGAGATCTTCAAGTTCCTGCGAACCGTAGGCAACATTGCGCCTTACCAGTTGAAGGACGCCTTCATCACTCTCAAAGAAAAACTGATCGCCATTTCCCAAAATCCCTACGAGCGGCGTCCCTTCATGTACTTGGATATCATCTCCTGGCTGGAAAGCAAGATAGAGAATGTTCCCGTGCAGGAGATCATGCGCCGGAAGCAAGGACGATTGAAGTAGGTTATGGCTTTAGGGCTGGTTTGATAGAACAGGCTAAAAACGATGATAGAGTTTTTTAATCTAATAATTAGTAGTAAACTATATAGTATATTCGGCAGTGCAGTTCCGGTTATCCGACTAACGGTAGTCGGATAACCGGAAGTTTATCTCCGCACATAGAGCCAATAAGCGGAACAGTTCCGTTTATACGGTAGTTGGCACTAATTTTAAACATAAAATTTATATAATGAAAAGAGCAAATATCTACAGCGCTAGTTCAAATAATTATGTCGCTTACTTAATGTTGACTGATAGTCCAAATAACAGATTCAACATTTATGATAGTCAAAGCAATAATTATGTTGCTTATGGAAATATCAATGGCAATAACATTGTGATTTATGACTCATCGACGAACAACTACATATCTTATGGAAAATTAAATGGTAATAACAAACCAATATATTCAATATGGAAGGTTTCAGTAGGCTATAATTAAAGCCTACTGAAACCTTCTAAATGGAATTGGCCAGTAAAAAAACTCGTGCCAACAACACCTAAACGTCAGCCTTCGGCCGACGGCCTCGCCCGTCGTTTAGCTTAGTACGTTAGGCATAATGAATAAAATGAAAAAGCTTCTTTCTATACTGTTCGCTTTCATCCTTCTTTTAACTTCAAATGCCCAAGATAGCCGACTGAAAGAAGAAGTGATTGTTGACCCTATTGAACCGATGCCATCATTCCCAGGTGGATTGGATTCAGTATATGCCTACATCAATAGAAATAACCAATGGTATGAAAAGCGAACTACTGTTTCTGGTACTGTAGTAGTCGGATTTGTTGTAAATGAAAAAGGAGAAATAAGCGACATTAAAGTACTTAAGAAGCTTTACCCGACTTGCGATAAAGAAGCAGTCCGCCTAATCGAAAATATGCCAAACTGGATTCCAGCAATAGAAAAAGGAAAGCCAGTAGCAAAAAGAATGGCGCTACCAATAAGGTTTAGCAACATGTAAGAAAAATCACTATGCCTAACATTGTGCAAACACCATGCTTCGGCCGACGGCCTCTCACGCTGTTTGCACGAGGCCGTTGGGCTTCATAGTAAGAAATGAAAATATTCAAGAAAATAGTAAATGTCTTAGTGATTACCTTCTTGGTTTTAGCTGTAAGCTATATCGGGCTGGCGTGTTTGGTGAATTTCATGTTCAGTTCCAATGAGGAAGAAGTAGATAGTGCTGAGTTGGTCCAGAGTCCTGAATTTAATAGACTGCACCAACTGACAGTCGCTCTCGATAGTATAAAGAACATCGCAGTTTTGCCTGACAGAAGTTATATTGTAATTAATGGAACAGTTATAAATTTGAAAAAGAAAACCTTCGGACAAGAACCAGAATTAGGGTTCTATCATAGCTATTATGATGAAGGCGACAAAACACATTATACCTCACTAGATAGTCTTTTGATTGCTCACAGAATAAAAATGGACGGTGTGCAGATAGTTTCTATAGTAGAGAAAATGAGATATACTAAAATCAGCGATATTGTTATCAATGAAGAGGAGATAGTATATCGCTGGAGAACCTCAGCAATGTACGGAGAGGAAGGTGTGATTTTCACCAATAAAGTAATAAACAAAGATTTAACTCGATTCGATTTATTAGAGAAGCTTGATAAAGAATTCTACCATTTTGCAGTTAACGATTAATACTACGAAAGCCCAACAAGGTGCAAAATCCATGCTACGGCCGATGGCCTTGCACGCCTTATGCACAAGTACGTTGGGCATAATTTTAAAAATGATTTCCATTAAATGAATCAAGACTTTGGTTTCTTCAAAACTAGTATGCCAGACACAAGAATGGCTGACTACTATTTAGGATGTTTAGATGGGAGTGTTTTTCTTGACTTCGATTTGGACAAGAACAGTTGTATAAACCTTAGGAGAATATCATTCAATGGTTATGGTTGCTGCAATCTGAGTAACGAAATCCTCCCAATGTCAAAAGAAGAATCTCAGCTATTCATAGATATTTATAAGTATGACCAATTAAATCAAGAAGCTTTAACCGATTTGGTTACTAATACAATAAGAATAAATAAAGAACATATTTGGCAAGATGCATTAAAAGAGTACGGGTTAATAGAATAAAAAAACTATGCCCAACAAGGTGTAAACGGCATCTCGGCCGACGGCCTTCGCCGCCGTTTACACAAGTCCGTTGGGCTTAATAAAAGCTATGAACTTTTAAGGCAAAGTCAAAACACATTTAAAGATGAAAAACAACTTATTAATTATATTTCTTATATGTGTTGTAACTTTAACTAGCTGTGTAAAAGAAAAAGCTGAAGCCATAGTAAAAGAAAAATTCTTAACTGTTCCTCCTAAAACCTTTATTAACATCAACATTAAGCCAAGAGGCGACCTTCTGATGGTTAATTTCCCGTCAGACAATAGAATTGGTTATATTCAATTGACAATTAAAGATTATGAACCTGATAAGCCCCACAAGCTCAAGTTTTATCATTCAGCTACATCAATTCATAAAGAAATAGATATAGTCTGTAGAACTTACCACATCTCACAGCAAGAATTGCTGCCTTTCATACATGACAAAGTTACTTCTTACCGTAAAATAGGAGCAAGTCTGGTGAAAGGAATAAACTCAAAGCCATATGTTGTTTTCCAGTACGCAGATGATGTAATCTTATACTATATCAAGGACCTTCCCCAAAATAATTTAGAAAGTCTGATTATAAATAATAACCTTCAGGTATTGGATGAAAATTGGCTCTACAAAAAATATGAGAGTGATATATTACATTGATTTTTTAGAATCATCTTTTTGAATTAGTGTTTCGACTTTACTTGTTAAAGTATTTGTAAACTAACTCAACCATATAAAAGGCGGGGCTACTTAAAAGAATTACTAAGCCCAACAACGTGTAAACGTCACCTCGGCCGACGGCCTCGCCGTCGTTTACACAAGTCCGTTAGGTGCAATTCATAATATGGGTGAAGAAATAATAAATGCTATTCTAGATTTAGTAAAAGCTGGAAAGTCTCCTAATGAAATAGCTCTCAGTTTAGGCCGTATAGCAGGTTTCGAAGAATTCAGCGATGGTGTTAATCAAAGCAGGTTTGTAATAGATTCTAAGCTTGGGCTAGAAAAGACTCTTGTCGCAGTTGATAACACTGGAAAGTTGGACTGGATAAGCTTAAGCGGGAAAGAATTCAGAGTACCATTCCAATATCTGGATAAACTAGCATTACAGCGACGTAAACATTACAATACCTATGATATTGTCACCGATGTTCAGTTTGTCTTTTACCCAATGAAAGAGCCTGTCATCAAAGGGATTTTTACTTGGGTGGACGAAGAAACGGCAAATAGAAAAAAGCCTGAATCCTTATTTGCAGATAATGTCATTCTTCATTTCTCAAAAGATAAGGCACCAATGCCGTCAAGAGAGTGGGTTTACATGGTTAATGCTCCAGAAGAGATATTGAAGCAAAACAACCTACATATAAGGCAGATGCTAAAAAATGATAGAGCAACAGCAGAATTTAAACCCGACACTTCTAAAGTTGGCTTTATTTCTAAAATAAGAAATCTGTTTAAGTAAAAATAAAGAACAGCACCTAACACTGTATAAACGTCACCCTTTGGCCGACGGCCTCGCACGTCGTTTATACTAACCGTTGTATGCAATTTTAAAAATGAAAGACACGATCATAAAAGTTTGGAAAGACCCGGTAGGAAGTAAGGTGATTGCAAACCTTTTATGGGTTCTAATTCTTGGACTTGGCACCTTGATTTATTTAACCTATCAAAAGCTTACATTATCAATTTCTTTTAATCAGGCCTATACAGATTTACAAACCTTTCTAGATCATAAAAGAACTATCAGCAATTGGAATTTAGTTTTTGCATTAGTGATAGGCATTCTTCTATTGGTTAACAGAAAGCTAATTTTGATGATTATAATCTTTATTTTAAAGGCTACTTTTGGTATAAGAGATTATCAATTTGACTACAATTATAATTTTACAAATCAAGGAAAAAGGAGTTCAGGAGTAATTTCATCAATGCGATCAGGTAATGTTTTTAAAATTAAGCCGCTTGGGAACTCAAAAGATTGGAGCTTATTAATACTCTTTAGTCACAGTTACGATCACCTTGACTCTGAAAGCACTGCGACTGAAAAGGTTAGACTGTTTAAAAGAATTGGAGAAAGCAAATTACAAATTGCTTCATTCAACAAAGTAGGAGATGTTATACCTGATGAAACCTTTGTACTACATGAAGATTATGAAGATCAAGAATATCAATTGACTTTTGATTTATCACATGATAAAGGAGGATTGTTACTTTCAATTAGCAGACATGATAAGGAGTTGTTAAAAACAAATGTTAAATATGGATGCACATTCTTCAAAATAATTGCTGAGGATAGTAATTATGATTTTGATTTGAGTGTACACCACCATCGATATGAATAAAAAACTGCATACAACAATGTATATACAAAACCCTTACTACGCTGCGGGCTCCGTATATACTAACCGTTGTGCGCAATGCAATAAAAATAGAATATGAAATTAAATCGCATAATAGTTTTACTAGTATTGCTTTCTTCGTGCGACAGCGAAAAAAGTCCTCAGGAAAAGGTGAATGAAGCAAATCAAGAGAATACAATTGAAAGTGCTCACAAGGCTCCCGAATTATCACCTGTGGTTGAAGTGACGGATGACAAGCCTGCCAATGCAGGAGCCCCCGAGAGACAGGCTATAGACCCAAGCAAAGTTCCAGGCGGGGGCGTTGCGCTCACATTCATGGAAAGCTATGTGGAATTCTGGAATGGACGGAAAACAAATTCGATTGAATGGGTTGACAGCAGCCAGTACGTAACAAGTAGCTTTAAGATTGAACATAAAAACCTACTTGAGGAGGCAAGGAAAGATGACCCCGAATTGGGCTTAGGTTTCGACCCCATCTTTGATGCCCAAGATTATCCTGAGAAAGGGCTTAAACTGGTAGATTTTGATAAAGAGGGATACATAACCCTGCAAGGTAAAGACTGGCCAGAGTTCACGGTCGTTGTAAAGGTAATACAAAAGGACAGCGGCTGGTTGGTTGACGGGGCAGGCGTTATAAATGTGCCTAAAAGTAGAAGAGCAAAAAGGTAGAAGCACTCCGCACAACAACGTGTAAACCCCAGCTAGGCCGACGGCCGTCGCCGCCGTTTACACAAGTACGTTAGCAGTAAAAGGATTGTTGTTTTCGGGCTCGTTTCTGAAAATCAGGTCGAAAACTGAAAAACCTGTCTAATTGTACTTTGCGAGCCGCTACTGTTATTAGTACCAGTTAGCTTTTAAAATAAACTGCTATCAAAGGGCGATTTCCATTTGCATCCTGAACTGTACCCTGTCGCTTCTCCCCTGCTCTTTGATTAAGGTGAGATCGCTCTGCACCTTCAGGCTATGGTCTACAATGTATTTTGATACTCCGGCAGTATATTGTTCTTGCTCACCTATACCGGTTACAGCAGTAGGATCGAAGGTTGAATATCGGCCTGCCAGCTCCCAGTCAGATGGAAGCAGGTAACCTGCCTGCAGGTTAAGGGCTTTACCTGTTACAAATGTTTCGTTTACGGTACCATCGGGTTTGTAACTTACAACAGGAGTTCCATTGGGCACCTTACGGTCTGCGTACTCACCCATGGCAGAAAAGCCTCTGTACTTAAACATAGCATCTGCAAACCAAGTGCTTAAGCTGCGCTGCCCACTCAGAAAGTCCCCTAACTGTCCACGCGAACGAGAGGCATTATGGTTAAAATCATAAGACATGGCCAAGGCTAATTTTGGGGTTTCTTCCCTTGCCATATCTCCCCCCACATAGTCTCCGTCACCCTGGAATTCGCCAAGTGGCAATATTTCTACTCGGCCGGTATAGTCATACCCTCCGGCATTATTTACAGTTATATCGCGGCCTTCCCCCATTGATATGGATGCCATTTCTCGTAGCAATACTTTACCAACTTCATGTTCATTACGTAGCTGGAAACCGGCATCGCGGTCAAGATTGATACGCGCATTCAGCAAACTCCTGTCTACAAACTGAAGCTTTTGGGAGGAGATGACACGCTCACGGTTACCAGGCAACTTTGTCTGCCCAACCCATAGCGACAGCGTTGGTGTTAGCTGGTACTTAGCTACGGCATCAAGAATGATGTTATCTGCATTATTTGTCTGGCTGATGTCTCCCCCACCACCGGCACCTATATCGCTGTTGCTTAATCCCAGCTCAATTTTGTATTCCAACCTTGGCGTGAAGGCGAAGCCATCAAACTTAAGACGGGCTCTTCGTATTAGGAAACGATCATCCCAGCCCTTGGTGCCTCTGGTATGCACGCCTTGGTAAAGCGTCTGGAACCGTATTCCAAACTTTACACTAAAGGAGGAATCTTCGGCTACAAATTGAAGTCCTTTCCCAAACTTTGTTTTGTTTACACTTTGTGCCTGCGCATCATACACAAAGAACAAGGCCATAGTGAGCAGACATACTACTCTGGTGAACTTAATAGTCACAGTAATATAAGGTTTAGGTGAGAAATAAGCCTTGTATGGTGGTAAAGCCCTATAGCCCATGAAAGCTCGTCAGTTAGTCAGGCTGAGAGGCTTTTGCTTTTAACTGCTTTGGTTCAACACGTACGGCAGCAGAAGTTATGTTGTGATATTGAAGTGATCGCGTAACATCTTCGCTACTTTACCTTCAGGGTTGATGGGTTTCACTTTCTTCATGATCACCTTGCGGTACGTGATAGAGAGCCTTCTTTCCCTGTGCTTCACGTTTCCATCCACCACATCTTTTTTTCTAGAGGGGATGGAGTGATTCCATTTATATCTGGCATCATCCTGCATGACATACACGGAACGTTTGGGAACCTCCACATCCACCACTTCTTTATTTTTGATATGGATGAATTTCATGATGCAACCACTTCCAAGATTTACACCACAGATCTGATTTTCGAAATAATTCCTATCCTTATGTGGTCTAAGCCCTTCTCCCGGAAAGTATTCATTGATGATGACCTGGTCTGGCAGGAGAGATACGACCTTCTGTTCCGTTAACTGTTCTGCCAGTTTGTGAATCAGCGGAGGCATAGGAACTGGAAATTCAATCAGATCATAAGGTGATTCCAATTCGTTCCTGTACCCATAATATTGTAGCCTCCTGTCGTAATCAACGACCCAAGTTTGGCTGTCAAGTTCCTTTATCAATTCCTCCTCCATTGATTCACTGATAAAATCGTGGTATAGTAGCAACCCTGGTACTGCTGTCTCCATTTTTAAACCGTTTAAGTGCCTGTAGAAAAAAATAACCTGCTAAGGACTTTCACAAGGTAACGGGTCATTTCAACTTAAGTTTAGATAGGTCAACAACAACCCTTTGGCAGGAAATGACAGTGGCTCTCTGGTTCGCAAACGTTGTGGAATCAACTGAAATAAACCTATCTACACTTCCACATTCCCTACCCTTTTGCTAAATACTTCTTTCAACCTCCTTGATAAGATAGTAACCAATGGAATAACTGAATACCAGTGAAACAAAACAGTCCATTGCCTATAGACGCCTATTGGCAATGGACTGTAGTAACCAAGCATTAACCCATTTATAAGGCATTCAGCTCTCCCATGGTGAATGCTTTCTGCCTGCCTTTGTACGCTTTGCGGGCCTGCTCCACATCTGCTGCCTCTATTTTACCGGCATTGTTGTTCCAGGACTTCCGGATAAAGCTTAACAGTTCGGCAATGTCTTCATCAGACAGATCCTTGTTGTAGCCAATGCCCGGCATTTCGCCGATAATGTCTGGGGTTTGATACAATAGTCCATTTACTTTGACAGGGCCAGTCATGCCATAAAGGACAATGGGGATAAGTCTGCTTTTGTCACCGGTTACCCAGTTTGAGTTATTCAGCGGCGGCGCCAGACGCTTTACGCCATTTCCATCTGCCCCGTGGCAGGACTGGCAGGTGGAGTTGTACAGCTTGGCGCCCACAGGAAATTCTTTTGCCAGCAATTCAGTATTTTTGCTGCGCTTTGCTTTACGCATATCCTCCAGCACTTCTCTGATTCGCCCGTGTAGCACAGAACTTGTATCCTTGGCAGCCATTGCTTTCTTGTAGAACACTTCTTCCCTGCCCTGCATACTGCTGATGGCGGCATCTGCCACATATTTGTTTTCAGGATACTGCTTAACCACCGCCTGCACCAGTCTGTCGGCAGCAGGCCTATTAAATTGACGGATACTAGGTGCCAGAAACGCTACATACGGAGCCGCCAGCGAATCACGTTTTGCTACCAGTTGCTCAAGCTTCTGCACAAAAGAGGCATGATTCTTCTCCGTTATTATGGAAGGTACTACACTCAGGGCCTGCATGCGGATAGGCCATTGTGGTTGCGAAAGCAGGGGCAGAACGTCTTCCGGAGACAAGGCATTCATTCCTTCCAGTGCCCACAGCGCATGAACGGCCGCTACAGGTTGCTCCTTCTTTTTTAGGAGCTGGCGCAGGGCAGGGATAGCCTCTGGATACTTTTTATCTACCAACTGCTGCTGCGCTTTGTCACGCACCCATCCGTTTTGATGCTGCAGTAGCTTTACCAGTTGCAGTGGCTCCTGCAGCACAACCACCGGTTTAGCATCTTTTTTGGCAGGGACTACCCTGTAGATGCGCCCACAAGTGATGGGCTGTTCCAGTTGCCTTTGGGCAATCTCTTTGGCCAGGTAGTCAGTTAAGTAGAATTTATGTTGTATCACGCCCCGGTACATATCCAGCACATACAAACCACCATCGGGACCGTTGTACAGGTTGACGGGCCTGAAACGCTCATCTGTGCTTGCCAGGAACTCCCGCCCTGCGTACGCCTGAGCGCCCTGCATTTGGTATCCTTTTTCCGTTAGAATGTTGCGCTTGATCAGGTTAGCGGCCGGTTCAGCTACAAAAGCATTTTGGGAGTATTTTTCGCCAAACAACCCACCCCGGTAGATAACCGGTCCGCAGGCCGCTGTAAAGTTGACCAGGCGCAAGTCTTTATCTAAAATGCCTTCCTGGTACCCCCGGTTTACCCCGGAAGTAGCCCTGGCCGGATATACCCTGTTGTTGCCTACCAAGTCCACATCAAAGCCTGCTACATGCTGTTGGTTTGCGTTGGTGGCTCCCATACCCGGGGCGAAATAATCGCCTAACAGGTTTTGGGAGTTGTTGTTGTAATAAAGCCTGCCATGATTGTCCTGGGCTATGCCCCACTGTCCCCTAAAATGCGTTTTCTCAATAAGCCACTTATCTTCTTTTTTACGGTAGCGCTTGGTGAACTTTGCGCTGTAAATCCAGTTATCCATGGCACGCAACAGCCCGTTCGGCTCATGCTCCACATTACCGCCCTGGGTATAGGTATTATCTACCAAGATTTTTTTGACGGGTTTGTCCTGCGTTATTTCATAATACCACAGGTGGGGCGGCATGGCCACCAGCAAGCCATCTTCTACCAGGCAGAGCGCCCGTGGCAACACAAGCGAATCCAGGAATACCTTGCGGTCGTCAAATGTACCATCCCCGTTTTTGTCTTCCAGGATGACAATTTTGCCCGTGGGCAGCTCTTCGCCGGTGCCTGCCGTGTCAGGCATGTAGTTCTGCATTTCTGCCACCCACATGCGGCCCTTCTCATCAAAGGTCATGGCTACGGGCGAATTGATCAGTGGCTCCGCGGCAACCAGTTCCACGCTAAATCCTTCCTCTACCTGCATCTTCTTGAGCGATTCTTCAGGCGATAATACAGGCGAGGAAGCGTACATTTCCCTTATTTTAACCGAGTCTGTTTCCAACTGCTCTCCCTCTTCCTGCACCGTTTGGGTATTACTGTTCGGCTGACAAGCCTGCAGCATGCCTGCACAGGATATGACCAACAAGGCACTATACATAAAACTCTTCATGCGGTACTGCTACATTCCTAATAAGGATGGTGCGGTGTCTGCTAAATTGCACTTAGCAGACACCGCACCATCTGGTTTGAAACTCGATACTGGTACTTAATCTTTACTTTTTACCGGTAAACTTCTGGTACTGCGCATTTACCTGCTCATCTGATAGGTTGCTGCCCGACTGGATGACCACCCGGTGCCGGAAGGTAACTGACTTACCGGCAGGAAGCTTGTAATTCAGCTCTTCCTTGCTGTCGCTCATCACTTCCTGGCCAAACGGATTGGCACCAAACAACCCATACCCGCGGGCATGCCAGTAGGTGGGGAAACCCACGTTTTGCGGGTTGTCCATCAATACCACAGATACCGGCTCATCACCCACCCGACCGATCAGGTTCACCCATTTTGCCCGGGTGCCCCATACATCGTCGCCTGCTTTGCCTTCGCTGCTCCGGTAAAGTCCGGAAACGCCTTCGTTGTTCATGACAGGCACCGGCGTTGCTTTGCCGCTGGCATCAGTGAACACCTCTGGTTTGGTGGAAGGATGCTCCAGTTCACGTGCCAGGCGAATCGCGATCACCCCTTCTTTGTTATCCTTGAACAGGATATCTTCCTTTTGCGCGGTCAGGGTCGTGATCCGGTCAATGATGCGGGTATCGCCTTCACCGCTGAAGATGTACTTTGTATCTTCTTTGATTAAGGCCGTACCGTCGGGTTTCTGCCACGCGGAGCTTACCTCCAGCTCTGCCTTGGCATCTCCGTTGGTCATTTTCTTTACAGCGGTATGACGGATGGTGCCAAACGGTCCTTTGTGGCTGCCGGTATCATTGGAGTTGTTCCAGAAGTCATGTCCGTTTACATCACCGAAGTTAAACCACAGGCCCACATGGTGCGGGTGGTCTACCCTTTCGCCCGGTCTGGGATCCATGGGCCAGCCACGCGTAATGAAGTTCCCTCTGGCGGTGCGGATAGGATACAGCACCGGCTTTTTAAGAACGTCTGGGTACACATAGGAGGTAAAGGGCTTACCCTCTACGGTTACGTCTACCCGTTTGTCCTGCTTGTTTTCAGTAAGTACAAAGCGTTTGGCTTTGCTCTGCGCGGCAACTGGCAGGTTGTTGCTCATCAGCAACGCCATTGCTACCAAGGGGGCTACAAAGAGTCGTATTGGGTTGGTTCTCATGTCTAATCAGTTATGAAAATTAATCCCGGCCCTGTCTCAGGAGCCGGGAATTTAATGCCTCTTGTCTAGGAATGACTTAGCTAACCACTACCTCCTGTTTGGCATCGTCAAAAGTGACGCGTTTGCCGGTTTGCAGGGCTACGCGGGTCATGATGGTAGCAAGGGAGTGGTTGTACCCGGCACGTACAGAAGCGTTTGGCGTTTGGCGGCTGCGCACGCACTCCATCCAGTTGCGCATGTGCAGCGAGGTCATGGGGTCGCCCCCGGTGTTGGCATCAGTAGATACTTTTGCAGCATTGGTTGGCAGGGTATACTCTGTCAGTAGGTTTGCCTTCATGCCCATTTCATCGGCTAAATTCTGCGTAAGGCCGCCTTCTGGGGTAACCTTGTTCGTGTCAAGGTTCAGCATGCCGCCGTTAGAGTAGTACAGCTCTTTTATGCCGCCGGCACTGTTGGTGAATCTGGAAGTGTACACTACCTGGAAGCCCTTCTTAGGGTCGTTTAATGGCCCATAATCGAAAACTGCTGTCAAAGTATCCGGGTTTTCGCGGCCATCCTGCCACAGGTAGGTCCCCCCATTGGCGACCACACTGCGCGGATGCGCAAGGTCGGTGAACCAATGCACAGTATCAATCTGGTGCGACATCCACTGGCCTGGTATACCGGAAGAATAAGGCCAGAACAAACGGTACTCCAGGTACTTGCGTGGGTCCCAGGCAACTTTAGGGCGGTTCATTAAGAAGCGGTCCCAGTCCGTGTCTTCCTTCCGAATTTCTTTTACTAGTTGAGGTAAACGCCAGCGGCCCGGCTGGTTCACGTTCCAGCTCATTTCCACCATGTTGATGTTACCGAACTTGCCGGACTTCAAGTACTCATTGGCGGCAATGTAATTGGGAGCACTACGGCGCTGAGAACCGATCTGTACAATTTTACCAGTTTCCTCTACTGCCTTTAAGACCGCGCGGGCATCTTCCATGGTTTCTGCCAGCGGTTTCTCTATGTAGGCATCTTTCCCGTTCCGTACCGCCTCTACCCCCATGAGGGCATGCTGAAAATCGGCGGTACTGATAATGACCGCATCCAAGTTTTTAGAAGCATACAGCTCGTCGTTGTTGCGGTATTTCTTGATCTTACCCCCTGAATTTTGTTTTATAAAAGCCTCTGCTTCATCGCGCCGACGGTTCCAAATATCAGATACTCCTACAAACTCAAAATTCAGTTCTTTGGCATGATTCATAAAGGACGGGTACAACGAATGCTTAAACCGGTTGGAAAACCCTACAATTCCTACCTGCACGCGGTCATTTGCACCAAGAATTCTTCCGTAGCTTTTGGCACTTATGCCCATTCCCATGAGGGAGATACCTAATGTTCCCAGCGCAGCTTTTTTGATAAAATCTCTGCGGGAGTTACTATCATTGTGTTCCATAGGTATTGTTAGTTTGGTTAAAACTCTAAGTTTGTTAGAGCGTGGTAAGACGTTTTTTCCTTATAGATATTCGTTGTTTACTTCCAACCAGTACCCATCAGGGTCCTGAATGTAAATCTGCTTTATTCCATCCACCCGCACATTTATTTCCCCCAGCTTCCCTTTAGAGTTATAGTACTTGATGTTGTGCTTGCTTAAGCGCTCCATGAAAGCTTCAAGCGAGGGCACACTGAAACAAAAATGGCGGGTGATATCCTGGTAAATTTCTTTGGGTGCTCCCTGTATCAGGTGCAGCTGGAAGGGATCCCCTATGCTGAACCAGTCGTGCAGGCCGTCTTTGAAAGGCTCCGGAATCTTCTTGAACTGCATCACCTGCTCATAAAATGCAGAGCTCTTTTTCAAATCATGCACGTGCAAAGCAAGATGATTGAATTTGATGGGTTTCTCTGTAGCAGCAGAGGTCTGTGCCTGCGCAGGATCTAGTTGGGTCATGAAGATGCAGATGAATAAGAACTTAAGAATTGTTTTCATGTGGCAGAAGTTGCGGGCTTCCATTCAGGTAAGCCCTATTCTGAAGTTCTTTTAGAGTTTGTTTTGCTTTTGATTCAGATCAAGCAGTTTGATGTTGCGGTATCGCACCTCATCGCCGTGGTCCTGGAGCAGGATGTGGCCTTGCGGAGCTTCCCCGAATGCTTCGAAGTTTTGGTACTTGCTTGCCGCTACCAACTTTCTGAACTCCGGACTCCCCCGCTCATATTCCACTACCTTTACCCCATTCAGCCAGTGCTCCACGTGTTTGTTGTTAGACACAATGCGCACCTTGTTCCACTCGCCAATGGGCATTACTTTTTTGTTTCGAGCAGTAATCAGGTCATAGAGCGAGCCAATGGTGCGGTTGCCGTCTTTTCCCATTTTAGCATCGGGGTGCAGCTCGTCGTCCAAAATCTGGAACTCCAGGCCAATGGCAGAGCCCGGACTTTTAGGAAGGCGCTCCGTTACAAAATACTTGACGCCGCTGTTGGCACCGGGGGTTAATTTAGCCTCCAAGGTCAATTCAAAGTTGTCGTACTGCTGCTCTGTGATAATGTCGCCCCCGTTTCTGGATTCACCACCCCCCGATTTGAGCACGACCAGCTCTCCGTTTTCTATCTTCCAGCCTTGCTCGGGGAACGCATCTTTGTAGGCTCCCCGCCAACCGGTGGTGGATTTACCGTCGAAGAGTAACTTCCAGCCTGCCTTTTTCTCTTTTTCGGTCATGGTGTTATGGCTTTCAGGTGCTGTAATTCCTTCAGCGGTAGACGTTGCACTTGCTGTCATCTGTTGCTGGCTGTTACAGGCTACTACCGTTCCAATTGCCATAGCGCCCATTAATATGTTTATTCTTAAGTTTTTCATTTATGGCCTATTTTACAGAAATCATTACACTTTTACTCCTTTGGACTTCAGGTACGTATGGCTGATTTTAGCACACTCCAGCGGAGTCTTGTCTTTATCAGGCACTGCATCTAACTCGATTATTCCCCAGCCTTTGAATTTGATTTCCTGAAGAGCCGCCAGAACATTTGGGAGGTTTACCTCTCCCAGCCCAAGCTCTACAAATTTGTACGCCTTGGGTCCCGCTTCCGGGGTCTGCCGCACGTCTTTCAGGTGTAATGCCTTTATCCTGCTTTTGTATTGTCTAATGGCTGCATCAGGACTACCTCCCCCCTGTTGGTAATGGGCGATATCCAGCAGCAGGTTCACATTCTTTTCGTCGCAGTTCTCCATGATCACCGCTATCTCCTCGGGTGTTTCCCCTAGTTGGTGCATGTGGTTATGGTAGACTGTTTGTACCCCAAGATCGAGCGTGCGCTTGCCTATTTCGTTTAGTAGGCGGCCGTAGCTTTTCAGGTCGGCTGTGCTGGGGGCACCCTCTTTGGGGCGTGAGGAATTGGTGACCTGAAGCAACTGGCCACCTAGTTTTTTAATGAAGCCAGCATTCTCCAGGTGCTGTTCAATCACCGCTTTGTCGTTGCCTGTGTTGATGTTTGCATTCCCGCTGGAGAACATGCACAGGTCCAGTTTATGCGTTTTTAGAAGATCCAGCAGAGCCTCAGGTCTTGTCCCGTATTCTCTAAAGGTGTTCGCACGTAACTGTATGCCTTTAAAACCCAGAGAGGAAATATCTTTGATGGCCTGTACATCATTTCCGCCCCAGGTGATAGAGGCGTACCCTACTTTCATACCCGGCACCGAAACGGCTACGGTACTGCCTATAAAGGACAGAGCCGGAAGGGCTAACGCTGCCACTCCTGCTTTGACAATAAACTCCCTGCGTGAGATTTCTGAAGCCATAAAATGTTAAGGAAATAGTTTCGTGAGCGAAAAAGAAAAGCGGTTACAGCCACAGACTGCAGTAATGCCCTTGAATATAGCAAAACAACAGGAACCACCAACAGGTAGTAACCATCTTTGAGAATCAATAGGTTACCCAAGAGGTAAAAATTCTTTATCCTAATCATCCTGTAGAATCCTGTACATGCTTCTACCCGAAAGAGAGTTTGCTATCTTGAGCCACAAACGGTTGGCAGCGGACTAGTGTGGAAGAAGCCGGAAAGCTGAAAAGAAGTGACGAAATCAACAATTTTTCCTTGGTGATGCTCCGTACGACGGGCAGATTTTAGAATCCTTTCCTAAAGATCATCTACTGGCTGGGAAGCAAGATTGAGAATGTACCGGTGCAGGAAAGTATGCGCCGCAAGCAAGGCCGGTTGAAGTAGGAATATTTTTTGGTGTTGTTTTTAAGAAAGTAGACTGGAAACAGAACAGGTAGCTGCTCCCTTAATGATCAGGAAAGAACTATATAGTATATTCGGCAGTGCAGTTCCGTTTATCCGACCAACGGTAGACGTGTAAACGGAAGTTTGGCTCCAGCCAAAGCGCCAATAACTGGAACAGTTACTTATACACAGTAGTTAGCACAAATAAAAATGAATAAAGAAGAACAAAATTGGCGAGTGGTTTTTCTAATAATACCAACTTTTCTCGGATACAATTTAGCAAATGTAATAGCAACAGATGATAACACGGGACTTCTGTATGCCGCCCTTTTTAGCGGTGCTGGTGCATTGGTTGGTGCAGTTGTTTACTACCTCATTAAAGAGAAAAGCAAAAATCTAAAAATTGCATCAGCTGTTGGAATTTTCGTTGTTGGGATACTAACTCTCTATTTGGCTGCATAAGGGATGGAAATCGAAGCAACCCTGTCAAATGATAAAATAAAACATATAAGTAAAATTACTTGTGCTAACAAGGTGCATAAGCCATGCTTCGGCCGACGGCCTCGCACACCTCATGCACTAGACGTTAGCTGGTATTAATAAATGGCCGAAGAAGAAAAAATAGAGCAACGAAGAAACTGGCGATTACGCTGGATTGCGATGTTATTTGAATTTTCCCATTTAGAATATCAAAAAGGATTATGGATTGAGCACAAATACCCTAATGAAGTAGGCTGGTTCGGAGAGGACATGTGTCAATATTTTGATGACTTGGCAGTTGACAATAATTACGCATCGCAACTTGCTAATGATTACATATCAAATGAAGAATTTGGTGTGATTAAGGAATTTCACATGGACTTAGATAGATATGAATCTACTGGTAAAAGTGATTCCGAAATATTAAATGACCCAGAATGGATAAGTATTATAGAAAAGGGTAAAAAAGCTTGGAATGGTTTAAAGAAAGTGATAACCGATTCAGTAGAATTGAATCACATACATGGACTTGAGATGAACTACTTAAGAAAAAAAAATAGCACCAGCTAACATTGTGTAAAAAACGTGCTAGGCCGTCGGCCTAGCACGTTTTTTACACGAGGCCGTTATAGCCAATTTTGATACTATAATATGTAATCAGTTTTTCATCCTTTATCAACAATTTAATATTCATGATTCTCATAGACGATTTTATACAAGGATTTTCTGATACTTTCCCCAACCAAAAGGACTTACAGCCATGGGAGATAACAGACAATCTTAAAGAAATTCTGCATAAGATGATTTCACATCTTGGCGAGGATTATAATATAGAGGGTGGAATAGCTGTGCATAAAACAGCTATAATTGAAACAGGAGTTGTAATGAAAAGCCCAGTTATAGTAAACAAAGACTGCTATATCGGGGCTAACGCTTATTTCAGAGAAGGTGTTTACCTTGATAGCGCTGTTAAAGTTGGACCTGGCTGTGAAATAAAAAGTAGTATTATTTGCTCAGAAACTGCTGTTGCGCATTTCAATTACATTGGCAACAGTATCCTAGGTAAATACATAAATTTTGAAGCTGGTTCCATTGCCGCCAACCACTACAATGAAAGGGCTTCAAAGAAAATATCAGTTGTACATGACTCTAATATAATTGAAACAGGTACAGAGAAATTCGGTTCTCTAGTTGGCGACAACTCCAGAATAGGCGCAAATGCAGTCTTATCCCCTGGTACCATACTAAAGAAAAATAGTGTTGTAAAAAGGCTTGAACTAATAGAACAGTGCAAAACTGAATAAATAAAAATACTGACTATAACATCAGCTAAAAAGCATTAAAACGCTTTTTAGCCTAACCGTTGGCGGTAATTATAAAAGATACAACCTATGCAAAAAACTATTGGACTGATTGGAGGAATGTCTTGGGAAAGTTCTACGGTTTACTACAAAATCATAAATCAAGAAGTCAAAAAATCTCTTGGAGGTGTTCATTCTTGCCAGTCTTTAATGTATTCCGTTGACTTTGGAGAAATCGCAACTTTACAACATAATGGAGATTGGGATAAACTTGGCGAAATGATGAGCGAAGCAGCACAAAAGTTAGAAAACGGTGGTGCTGACTTTATAATTTTGTGTACCAACACGATGCACAAATTAGCTGATAAAATAACTTCGACAGTAAAGATCCCATTTATACACATTGCAGACGCTACCGCAGAGGCAATCAAAAGAAGTAAAATCAAAAAAGTCGGACTACTTGGCACAAAATTTACTATGGAGCAGGACTTTCTAAAAGGACGGCTCTCTGACAACCACGCTATCGAAACCCTAATTCCTAATGAAGAACAGAGAGAAGTTGTTCACAAAATCATCTATGATGAATTAGTAAAAGGAATAATTACGGACCAATCAAGAGAAGCCTATTTGGAAATTATAGACAATTTGATTGCTAAAGGTGCAGAAGGAATTATACTTGGCTGCACGGAAATCAGTTTATTGGTTACCTCGGACAATACCAAGCATATTTTATTTGACACGACGGACATACACGCAAAAAAAGCAGTAGAACTATCTCTAAATGACTTAACTGGCGGACAAAATAACTACCGCTAACAGCATATTCATGAAATGCGGGTCGGTGCTAAAGTGAAACTTTGTGCATCAAAGAAAGTTAAGTGCTAAAATGAAAGATCGGTTTTCAAAGGCTGCCACTTCATAAATGTGCAAAACGCAACAAGCAAACAGACCATTTTAACCTTCATCGATCGAAGCCGAGTAAATGTTAAAGTTGAGCTCAAGAGTAATGTAAAACAAGGTTGGCTAGAACCAAATATGCAATGTGCTAAGGCATATACAACTTGTAATTAAAAAGAAAATCTTCGGCTAACATGGTGTATGAGTCATACTGCGTTACCAAGTGTCACTAATTTATAGACAATATTATGCGACTTTACTTCTTCAGGGCACTTAGCATTTTGATTTTAGTGGCCCTGTTTAGTGCCTGCACCCGAACCGGCAAGGTAGGAAACGGAGCGGGCGGACAATTCAACGTGGAGGAAGCGACGATTGCTGACATCCACACGGCTTTCAGAAAAGGCACCTGTTCCTGTGAGCAATTGGTGACCACCTACCTGCAACGGATAGAGAAGTACGACCAGCCTACCAAATTGAACGCCATTGTACTCACCAACCCAGAGGCGCTCCGGCTGGCTCGGGACCTGGATGCAGAACATCGGAGAACGAAGAAGCTGCGGCCGTTGCACTGCATACCGCTCATTGTGAAAGACAACTTCAATACCAAAGGCCTGCAAACCGCCGCGGGCTCTCTGGCAATGAAAGGCTTTGAGCCGGAGACCGATGCCTACCAGGTGCGCGTGTTGCAGGAGGCCGGCGCGTTGGTGCTGGCAAAATCCAACATGGCCGAGTGGGCCTTCAGTCCTATGGTTTCCATCAGTTCCATTGCCGGCGAAACGCTGAACCCCTACAACCTGGGACATGTGCCGGCCGGATCGAGCGGCGGCACGGCCGCGGCGGTGGCAGCCAACCTGGGCTCCGTGGGATTAGGTTCAGACACCGGCAATTCCATTCGGGGTCCTTCTTCGCACAATGCCCTGGTGGGCTTCCGCTCCACCTTAGGTCTTACTAGCCGTGCGGGCATCGCCCCGCTTTATTTGCGCAACGATGTGGGCGGCCCCATGGCCCGGACGGTAGAAGACGCCACCCGGATATTGGAGGTAATCGCGGGGCACGACCCGGCTGATCCTTTAACCGAACACAGCCGAGGCAAGGTACCGGCCAACTACCGCCAGTTTCTGGACAATAACGGCCTGAAAGGTGCCCGTATTGGCGTACTGCGAATACTGAGTGACAAAGATCCCGACCCGCAGGTAAAAGCGCTATTTGAGAAAGCCATTGCGGACCTTAAACGCTTGGGCGCCGAAATCGTGGATCCTTTTGAAGTCCCGAAATTTGCGGAGGTAAGCGAGGACCAGTGGTGTTCCGTTTTCCAGCACGATATAAACCAGTACCTGGCTTCTCTGGGACCCAAAGCACCGGTGAAAAATTTGCAGGAAGTGGCAGCGTCGGGCAAGTATTCGGCCTACATTGAAGAGAACCTGAAATACGAACTGAGCCAGACGGCCGCACCGGCTCCTGATGCCAAAACCTGCGGCGATGCCTACCACGATACCCGCCGAATCGCATTCCGGGAAGCCGTGACAGGGGCCATGAAAAAGCACCGGCTGGATGCGGTCATTTATCCCACCTGGAACCACCCTCCCGCTAAGGTGGGCGATTTCAAGGGCTACAAAGGCGACAACAGCCAGATCATCGCGCCGCATACGGGCTTACCCGCCTTTACGGTGCCAATGGGGTATACCTACGACAACCTGCCTGCCGGCCTGCAGTTTCTGGGCGACATGTTCGCTGAACCCACGCTCATCAAGCTCACGTATTCGTATGAGCAGGGCACCAAGCACCGCAAGCCGCCAGTACGCTTTAGTAATTAGTTTCGAGCCTATGGACCTTTGTCCATAGGCTCGAAACAACATGTTAGGGTTAATAAAAACTTTTTGGGAGCTCTTCCAAAGCTAAAGGTTATTACCACAACCCTTTTAGGCTTTCGCGACCATGGATCAATCCTTGTTCCCCAACGAATCATTCATCCACCACGTGCACTGACAGATCGGGAAGAATTGATAGTTGTAAAAGAAGGTCAGTTGCAGATCATTTTACATAACAGCAGTAAAACCCATGTAGCAAGTACGGAAGCACGATTTTAAGGTGTACTTTGCAGGAGTACATCACTAAAAGGTTTTAATCAGAAAACATGAATGATTCAACTAATATCTGTTTGTCTTGTGGGCTTTGTTGTGATGGTACCGTGATTGGTTTTGTCCAGCTTGAGCGTGAAGAGTTGCCTTTATTGAGAGATTTGATAGATATTGAGAATACAAATGGGGAAGGTTTCTTTCTTCAACCCTGTAAAAAATATTGTGATGGTTGCACTATCTATTCTAAAAGGCCGAAACAATGTGCCAAATTTGAATGCGGGCTTTTAAAATCTATCGAACAAAAGGAAGTTGATTTTGAATCGGCTATTGAAATTATTAATGTAGTTAAACAAAAAAAGGACGACATTAAAAGGAAGGTTTCACTACTTCAGCTTGAACTACAATCTCAATCTTTTTACTTTGAAATGAGTGAAATCAAAAAGTTGTTACAAAATGATAAAGCTGAAGCTTCATTAACCCAAAGCCATCTAGATTTACTAACGGAACTCAAACAATTAGACAGTCTGCTGTTAAATAAATTTGGAGATTCAATCTTTTAAATTGAAGGTTTTTGCCAAAATTCCTCAAAACCGCTTTTGTTGATAATAGTGGAAAAACAAAGCCATAAAAGCTTCTAACCCTTAATCTCCAATAAAAGCCTATACAAATGTAATTTGAAGTTCGGTGCACGCTTCAACTTATTTGCAACTTCATCAGAGTAGACTTCGCGCATAACTATTTTTGAGTTAGTATTAGAAACTCAAAACAAATCTTGGCTTTATAGTCAACAACAAAATGCCTGTTGTTAGGAGATTCCTTGCAACAGGCATTTTGTGTATAAACCTAAATTGAATAACCCTTACCCCAAATGCTTCTTCAGTTTCTAAGAATAATTTCTGTGCCCCTTCACGGAAATGGAAATTATCTCTTGGTGTAAAAGCACGATTGAGAATGTAACGGTGGAGTAAACCATGCGCCATGAGCAAGCCAGGTTGATGTGAAAAGGTGTTTAAGGGATATTTTAAGGAAAGTAGACCCAAAACCAAAATGGTTGTACTTTCCTTAATGATCAGGAAATAACTATATAGTATATTCCGCAGTGCAGTTCCGTTTACACAACCAACGGTAGTCGTGTAAACGGAACTTTGGCCCCTCCCAAGGAGCCAACAACCGGAACAGTCCCTTATAAACAGTAGTTGGCAGTCATTATAAATTATAAAGAACAAAGCGAAGCATGTATAAAGGATTCTTAATTGCATTTCTATTCTACACAATCGGACTAGTTACTGCGTGGCTATGTTATCTAAATATTGGACATGAATACATACATGCCCCTGGCTTACATCACATAATAACCCTCGTTACATTCTTTATTGGTTTTTTATGGTTGTTAGCAGCAGCCATCCGATACATAAATGGAAAAAGAACAGAAGTATTACGCGGAATAATCCTTGCTAACTTCTTGATGAGTTTGGGTTTCGCACTGTTCATGTTGTACATCATCAATGGTACTGATAAAAACAGCGAACTTGAAGCCAATGCAAACAAAATTTTCATAGAGGAATCAGGAGACACAACCACAATGTATCATGAGGGTTCACCTGTGTACTTAAAAGTGAAGGACTCTGTACTAATCAACTTCATCGACTCTACAAAGATGGATTGGGATGAGGTAGTAAGTGTTACAAAATAACGTCTGCCAACAACACCTAAACGCCAGCCTTCGGCCGACGGCCTCGCCCGTCGTTTAGCCCAGTACGTTAGGGGAAATAATAAATTAAATTTATGGAAAACTGGATGGCTTAGAATCTATAACTAAAAACAATACATGAAAGTCAGTTTATACATACTCCTCTTTTTTCTGGTGCTCTCATGCAAGAATGGGAAGCAGAATCTAAAAGAAGCGCAAAATGTACCTTCCGAGTCAAAAAGTTTTGACTACAGCCTGGTGGGGAAAGAAACTTTGAGATTAGCAGAGAAAATAGCCAAAGTAAATGAGGTGATGTCTTCGGCAGTGTATGAAGCTGGCGTAAAACCAGAGCAATATAATAACTTCGAAGCTTTAACCGCAAAGGCTAGTACTCCCGAACTGAAGGCACTTTTAAGATATCCCAATAATGCTGTTAAATGCTATTCTTTCTGGGCATTGAGTTTAAGAAAAGACACAGATTGCTTTGATATCCTTAAGGAGAATCTACAGGATACCTCTAGAGTAGATACACAGTTTGGATGTATCGGTAGCTCAACAACCATCGGCGACTTTTATTTAGACTTACTAACCCCAAACTATGTGGACTTGGATTCCTACAAGTTGAATAAGGCTCAACAAAAGCAAATAGATAGTCTCCTAATCTTTGACAAAACAATTCAACTTAGTGCTAAAACAAGCCTGCTCAAAAAAATAAAGCCCAATGAACATTACTATTCAAGAGTAAAGCAGATTTTGCAGGAAGAAGGTAACGAAGCGGCTTTGATAGCATTGGCTAAATACAGAAGACCTGAGGACAAGACCTTTATACTGAGTTTCTTGAATGACCCAGAAAAGGAATACTATGGAATAAAAGCTGTCAAATTTTTCCCTGCCCCTGAGTTCTTAGAGTCCATAGCGCAAATACAGGCAAGGGAGATCATGAAAGACACAGGTTTTGATTATAGTCTTTATAGGGAAATGTATCAGGCTATGGTACAGTTTAAAAATAAGGAATCGGCTGAACTGTTGGAAAAACCTTTCACGAAAGCCACCCAAGATGCACGACCTTATCACTTAGAGTATATTTGGCTAGCTATAGAAAAATACCCTAACCCGTTATACAGTAGGATACAATCAAAAATTCAACTCACAGAATATGAAAAAGATGATTTGAATTATTGGTTGAAGGAAGTAGAATAAATTACTTCCCCTAACAAGACCTAATAAGCATTAAAACGCTTTTTAGCCAAGCCGTTAGGTGCAAGCTTAAATAAAAACACTAAAAGAATAAAGCCTTGTTAAAATCACTTGATGAAGATTTCTGTAGTGCATTAGAATACCGACTGACCCGAATTTTCAGAGAAAGTGACCATAAAGAAATTAGAAGTCTTTGGTGTGACGGAATTTCTCCAGCAATAGAGACAAACGAAAATCCGATTGATTCCAGAAGAATGCGGACAAGAGCATGGATTGGTAAAAACGGACAAGAGGAGTTTTCAATGACAATTTTGCTCGGTGAACAAGCAATAGTTGAATTCTCCAGCGGAGGAAACTTGATTGACACTATACCAAGTGAAGAAACCAAAGACTGGATCTCTATCAATACAGAAAGAAGAACTGTAACAGTACAATTAGACTAAGAAAAGCATCCACCTAACAACGTGTAAACACCAGCATCGGCCGACGGCCTCCGCTGCCGTTTACACCAGTACGTTGGGTGTGATTATAAATTAATAAATGAAAAGATATTTACTTGTAGTTGCCGTAGCTGCAACCATTATAGGCTGCAAACCTGCTCAAAAAATAACTCCTGTTGAAGCCGCCAATAAGCTTGGGCCTAATCCGCACTTCATCATAGACGGAAAAGCATCTGATAAATCTGCAATGCAGACAATGGATGCGGAAGCTGTTGCTTCACTGACGGCTTACTACGGCAAAGATGCCACGAACCGATACGGAGACAAAGCCAAGGACGGTGCTGTTGAGATTGAAACTAGGGCATTTGCTAAAGAAAAGTACCAGAAGGTGCTAAAAGAGGCAAGCAGTGAGTATAAGAGCCGACTTGAGGCCGACGGTGGGGACAGCAGTTTTCAATATGTCCTGAATGGGAAGCCCCTGACAGGGAACTACGCAGGCGACTTGGCCAGCATAACTCCTGACCTACTAAAAGAAATCAAAATCATCGGAAGTAAGGAATTGAGTAGCAGTTACAATATAAATGGGAAAGCAGTCGGGGTAGTCATTTCCGCAAATCCGCCTAAGAACCTTTATAATGGGAGGGAAAAGTTCAACCAAAAATAACGTCACCCAACAAGGTGTAAAAGCCATGCTACGACCGACGGCCTTGCACGTCTTTTATATGAGACCGTTGGCAGTCATAAAAAACTATGAAAGAAATCTCAGCTTCAGCTATTCTCTTGGTACTATTTGCTTTCATGATATATTTGGGAAAGCAGGTAATACTATTGAAAGATGTGGCTTCAATTCCTGCCTTAGAGAATGATGGTTCTGAAATATTTTTTCCTCTTCCAATTATTGAGCGAGAGCCATCATTAATAAAGCAGACTGATTCTTCGGTGATAGAGACTAAATATTATAAATCCTTAAATTCGACAAGAATATTCAACGAACTCAAAGACAAAAACAAAGTTTACTACCGTGAATATTACTATGGCACTAATACTTTAAGAGAAGAAGGGACTTTTGTAAATGGACACCATTCAGGAATATGGAGGTACTACTCAACTGAAGGGAAGTTAGTAAGTGAATATAAATATCCTTTCCTTGATTAATCACTTCTAAAATAAGAGCATATATCATCATTAGAAGAATTAAATAGATAAGCTTTAAATGAAAATTACGTCTGCCAACATTGTGTAAACGCTACACTCGGCCGAAGGCCTAGCCCGTAGCTTAGCCAAACCGGTTGGCAAATATTTAACAAGAAGGTTTTGACACATCAAGAAAAACTCAAAAAAGTTGAATGGAAGGATATAAGGAGCCTGTCCTTAAAAGAAATGTTGATTGAAAATAATCTGACAATTCCTTGGTTTGCCATCTCCTTGTCACTTGCCTATTTCGGGCATTATATTTTAGCTTTACCGTTTTCGGCCTTTTTCTTCCTGACAGGACTGCGGCAAGTACACAATGGGTTTCATAACTCACTCGGTACGAACCGTTTTTTGACCTGGCTTTCGCTTTACCTGAACAGTTTATTGATGCTGGTTTCCATCCATGCTGTGAAGTTCAACCACATCAGGCACCATAAATATTGTCTATCCGAGGAGGATTACGAAGGCAAGGCTGCTAGGATGACTTGGTACGGGGCTATTCTTTATGGGCCAATCCACATGTTCTTGATCCATAAAGTCACCTTGCAGCTCGGCAACAGCAACTACCAGAAGAACGTGATTTTTGAATTGGTTTCAATAGGGTTATTAGCTTCCCTGGTTTTCTACCTAAAAATTAATTTCCTCATTTATCATATTTCAATAATGGTGATAGGTGAATTCTTAATGGCCTTTTTCGCCGTTTGGACAGTTCACCATGATACGCATGATAACCCAGAGCATGCGAGAACCCAAAGAGGCGGTTGGAAAAATAAGGTGACATTTAGTATGTTCTATCATTTAGAACATCACCTATTTCCCGCGGTACCTACAATTAAATTACCAGAATTGGCAAAGCGTATCGACAGGGCGCTTCCCGACATGGAAAAGAAACAAACATTCTAAAGAACATAATAACATCTGCTAACCACACCCATACGGCAGCTTTGCCGCCGCATTGCCCAATCTGTTGGTGGTAAAATTACAGACATTCAACAGCCTTCACATATTCAAAACATGATTCGAACATTTAGTTTAGTTACTGCGCTTTTTTTATTCCTTGTTTGTGAGACCTTGGCACAAACGTCAAATCCTTTGCGGCAAAAAATACAACAAATAATTTCAACAAGGAATGCGACCGTTGGTGTTTCGATCATCGGTACCAATGGGAAAGATACGTTATCAATAAATGGAGACAGCCACTTTCCCATGCAGAGTGTGTTTAAGTTCCATATCGCTTTAGCAGCCTTATCCCAAGTTGATAAAGGCAGGTTGTCGCTTGACCAAAAAATTACCATCGGGACGAAAGACCTGCTGCCTGGTCTTCACAGCCCCCTTCGGGAGAAGTACCCGAACGGCGCAACGCTGCCGCTTGCAGAAATCATAAGTTATACGGTTTCCCACAGCGACAATGTGGGGTGTGACGCTTTGCTGAGGCTTCTTGGCGGGCCTCAGGCAGTTGAGAAGTACTTATTGAGAAATGGCTTCAAAGACGTTTCAATAAAAATCAATGAAGAAGTGATGCAGAACAATTGGGATTTACAATACCAAAACTGGACAACCCCCAAAGCTGCCACTAATGTTTTAGAAGCTTATTATCACAACAAGAAAAAGCTACTTTCTCAAAGAAGTTATGACTTTGTCTGGAAAGAGATGAGGGAAACCGTACCAGGCAATAACAGATTAAAAGGACTACTGCCTGAAAGCACTGTTGTTGCTCACAGAACAGGTTCGTCCGGAAAAAATAAAATAACAGGAACAACAGCAGCGGTCAACGATATTGGAATTGTCTTTTTGCCGAATGGAAATTATTTTTTCATCAGTGTTTTTGTAACTAACTCAAAAGAAGACATTGACAAGAACGAAAAAATCATTGCTGACATTTCTAAAGCCGCTTGGGACTATTTCAACACACAAAGTAATTAAAACCACCACCAACATTGTGTAAACACCTTTCCAGGGCCTGAGACCTCGCACGTTGTTTATACTAATCGATGGCGGTAATCTACTAAACCAAACTTGGGCTTCATATGACAAGGTCTGTATTGTTGATGATAATAATTTTGATCACATCATGTGTTTCATATCATTTGACAGAAGAGGGTGGTTACAGAGTGGATAACCCAAAGGTTTTTCTATACAATAAACCAAAATACACTAGGTTGGATAAGGAGGCAATTGATACCACAGCCATTTATTTAATTGACAGTACAAACAGCAGGTATTCAACAAATCGGGAAAAACGTGATGTATTTTGTAGGTTTTTCTCAGGCGGACAGGTGGTTTTCATTTCATGTGAGGGAATGCCAGATGCCAAACTGATCAATAACTCAAAAAAGGGAGCTCCTGGATACTATTTTATTGATGGGGACAGAATCAGAATAGATATGTTCCAAAATTTAAATGGTGGGCAGACTGGAAAATACTTTGGCAAAATTCAGGCAACCGGAGACATTATGTTCTACGAACAAAGACCAGAGACTTATTACGGTTCATTTAGAGGACTTGAAAGAGACGGACAGAAATCATTTTGGAAAAAAATTCAAGTAGATAGTATTGAACATTACAAACCAAATTGGTGACATAAAACTACCGCCAACAAGGTCTATAATGCATGGCTGCCCCATTGATTATAATTTGACAATTCATTGTTCCTGCCTCCATAATGGAAAACATTTTATGAAACTATCATTATGAGAAAATACATTCCTTTAAGTATTCTGTTGATAGTTGCTTTTTCATGTTCCGTGTCCAAAGAAACTGTCTCCGCCCTTAATGATCACCAAAGAAGATATGTTGAACTGCCTTTAGAGTACGCTAACAGTTTCCCGACTCCAACATTTGAAAAGTGGGACTCGGACTACAGCCAGTATAATAGATACCTTACGAAGGATGTACTAAGAACTCAGATGGGGATGTCCTATGCTAAAGACGGGGTTAAAACCTGGATTTGCAGCAATTCGGCTAAACCACATGTACAACTTGACACCGCCACCATTATCACGGACCCAAAAGCGATGCTGGGGAACTGGAGAGCTGTTACCAACAGAAAGTTTAGTTTCACCGACTCGGCAGTATATGCAACTAAAAGCATTCACAGAAGCTCGAAACTGATTTATGATGAACGTGAGGCTGATGTGAACCTAATTGTCGATGGGGCTAAGTTCCAGATTATAGGGAAACAGAAGCAAAGGGATAATTACAAAAAAGTACTGAGCAAGAGCTACAGAGTTGACAGCGGAAGGTTCTTGCTTTTGTATGGCTCCAATCTGGCTTCTGCCAATGTTTCCCTGATTGGAAAAGAGGGAGAAAACTTAATCATGAATCAGTATGCAGTTATTGAGAATAAAATAGAAGGGAAATACATAGTGTATAAAACAATTGTGACCCAGCTTATCTTTCAGAAAATATAAACTTCAAGTAACAAGTTGCATTAGCCATGCTGCGGCCGACGGCTTAGAACGCCTCATGCATGAGGAGGCTTTAGAAGGCATTTAAATAAATTAGAATGGAAACTCTAGAAAGACTAAAGTCATTAAGCAAATCAGTTCCTAAACCTCCTGCCCTACCAACAGAACAGGACATAAAAAACGCAGAGGAGAAATTAGGTGTAAAGTTTCCTCCCTCCTATGTGAAATATCAGTTAGAGTATTCCAATGTCTTTTTCAGTACTTACGAGCCTTACCAATTGTTAGAGGACGGTAGCTACACGGACTTGATTAAATCAGTGAATGAAGCGAGGGAGTATGGATTGCCAAAGCACCTACTTCCATTTCTGGAAGATAACGGCGACTATTTCTGTTTTGACTTGAACTCAACAGCCCCTGAGTATAAAGTCAGATACTGGACCCACCATGGGGCAACAGACGAAAAATGGGAAAATTTTCTAGATTGGGTTGAGAAATGCTGGATTGGAGAACACGTGTAAACAAAAAAACTAAGCACAACACTACATAAACATCATGCCTCAGCCAAAGGCCTCGCACGCTGTTAACACCAGAGCGTAGCGGTTAAAGTAATAATGAAATACAGGTCAATTATAATAGGATTAGTGTTAGGGACAATCTACGGATTGGCTGCCCGGCTTCTAATCGAATCAGATGTTGTCAACCAGTTTAAGACAATGTCGCTTTCATTTCTATTCGGAATCCCTGCCGTGATAGGGGCAATAACCGTTTATTTTGGAACAGAAGGCCAGAAAGCATCAAGGTTGTTCAGGGTTTGTATGCCTTGGGTAGCTGTATTCGCTTTTTTGTATACTACCATCATCACCTATTTGGAGGCAACCATCTGTGTGGTGCTGCTGCTGCCAGCGTTCATGCTTTCTGCTAGTATTGGCGGCGTGGTCATGGGAAAAATGATTGACCGTTGGCAGAGTAAACAGCAGACGCTGAACATCTTTCTAGCTTTGCCATTCTTGTTTGCCCCCATTGAATATCAATTTGAAAGCCCCACTTCCACCAGTACGGTTAACTCCGAAGTAATTATCAAGGCAGACAAAGAAACCGTGTGGAACAATATCAAAAGTGTTCCTACTATAAAGGACGAAGAACTTAAATGGAGCTTTGCCCACTTTATAGGCATCCCCAAACCTATCCAGTCAAAACTAACAGATGAAAGAATCGGAGGTGTCAGGCACATCACCTGGGAGAAAGGAATAAAGTTCAGGGAAAAGATTACCGAATGGAAGTTGTATGACTCCTTCGCTTATGATATCCTGGTAGACCATATACCGCCAGAAGCGATTGATAAGCATGTGGAGGTAGGCGGCAAATACTTTGACGTGGTAAATGGAGGGTACAAGATGACAAGGATTGACCACAATACTACAAAGTTAACCCTAAGCTGTACCTACCGAGTGACCACAAACTTTAACATCTACTCCAAGCTTTGGGCAGACTACATCATGGACGACTTTCAGGTAGTAATACTCAACGTAGTGAAAGAAAGAAGCGAAAACTCTTATTCCCAGGCAACAGCTAAAAAGCAGTAAAAAGCTATTTCACTGTTGTTAGTAGTAATCCTAAAATTCACCCACCAAGAATGGAAAATATTGAAACAAGAAGAGTAACGTTAAAAGATTTAGAAACACTACAGAGCATTGGTAGACAAACCTTTTCTGAAACATTTTCCTCAGTGAATAGCGAGGAAAATATGAAAGAGTATTTGGATAAAGGATTTTCAACCGAAAAACTAGAAACCGAACTCTCTGATCCAAACTCTGAGTTTTACTTTGCTCTTCTTGATCATAAGGCAATTGGGTATTTGAAAGTAAACGGTGGACAATCGCAGACCGAAGTAAAAGACGAAAATGCCCTGGAGATTGAACGGATTTATGTTTTAAAGGAATACCACGGGAAAAAGGTTGGTCAGATCCTTTACGAGAAAGCAATAGAGATCGCACATCAAAGAAACGTGGATTATGTTTGGCTGGGGGTTTGGGAAGAAAACTCAAGAGCCATCCGGTTTTATGAGAAAAATGGGTTCGTGGTGTTTGATAAGCACATTTTCAAATTAGGCAATGACGAACAAACCGACCTCATGATGAAACTTCAGTTAAAATAGGCAACGGCTTACCGGGCTACAATCTTCAAAGTAATTTTGAGGAGCTCGCTACTGCTTTAAAACCGATATGAATAACAAAGGAGCAGTTGTAGCCAGGAAAAAAAGAAATAATCTCATCGCCAGCATACCACCATGACCTCGTGTCAGCATTAAAAAAGTAACCTAATCTGTGTTGGCATCCATGGCGAACAAGAATGGCACGTGCTGCCTGAAGAGATTGTAGAAGCTCTAAAACTTGGTACTAACTACAGAGATTAAAAAGCTCTAAACGTATTGAAATGCCTTTAACTAAGTATAAGCTGTTTCGTCCCCTACTCTGTCAGACCCAAAATATGTTCCTTTACTAAACCCTTATGAAGCACAATTTTCTATTCATTTTACTCCTGTCCTTGATTTCAGGCAGAATAGCCGCACAAACGAACGCCATACAGGAGGAAAGATTTATTCCTATTGGGGGCATTGAGCAGTGGGTAACCATTAGTGGGGAAGACAAGACCAAACCCGTTATCCTGTTTCTGCATGGAGGCCCGGGCAGCACCATGAGCCAGTATGACGATGCCATCTATGGTCACTGGAAAAAGGAATTTGTACTGGTGTATTGGGACCAACGTGGCGCGGGGAGAACCTTTGGCAAAAATGCCCCCGAAACGGTAACCGAGGAGTACTGGATAGAGAACCCATTGACCGTAGAGCGGATGACCGCTGACGGGATTGAGCTGTCTGAGTACCTGCTCAAGCACTTGGGTAAGCGGAAAATAACCCTGATTGGCACCTCCTGGGGATCGGTGCTTGGGGCTAGCATGGCCTTAAAACGCCCAGATCTTTTCTCTGCGTATGTGGGCCACTCCCAAGTGGTAGGCTTGACGGAAGGTTTCCGTCAAGCCTACCAAACAGTTTCCAAGCTAGCCCAAACCGCTAAAGACCAGGAATCTATAGACAAGTTGGTGTCCTTGGGTCCCCCACCCTATGAAGACGCCAGAAAAGAAGGGCAACTCATGCGCATCATCAAGAAGTATGAAAGGGAAAAGTCAACTCCTGCACCTGCCTCATGGTGGAAAGTGGCTCCCTCCTATGACAATGAGAAAGACGCCCAAAACCGGTTTGACGGAGATGATTATTCGTTCCTTTACTTTGCCGGACACAAGGGAATGGGAATAAAGCCCATGGGAGCTGGCGTCAATTTCATGCGAGATGGTCTGCGTTACAAGATTCCGGTTTACTTTATACAGGGGCAGGAAGATATCTTAACTCCTAAGGAGCTTACCAAAGCGTATTTTGACAAAGTAAAAGCGCCTAAGAAAGAGTTCCTGTTGGTGCCGGGAGCCGCGCACGGACACGACCAAGCCGTCATTGACGCCCTGTATATAGCTGTAAAAAAGGCCTTAAATCTAAAGTAATTAACGTAGACAAAGTCGTTTCTACCACCTACCAAACCTCTCAAAGCTGCAAGCAGCGCTTTTCAAAATGCTGTATAGGCGAATAGAATACAGACCAGGAGCTGAATAAACAAAAAGCCGTGGCTTAGAAAATGTTTCTAAGCCACGGCTTTTTCAGTTGAACTCAAAAGTGCGCAGGGTTAGCTTACTATTGCTTTTTCACCTTTTTAGACCTTTTTGGTTTTTTCACTGCCATTTCATTGTCGTCCAATTCCTGGCCAAAATCAGGCATGCCGTCTTTTGTCCATTTCAGGACTCGCGCGCGGGTGTGGCGGTTATGGTCGTACAGGGGTTCGCCAATGATTTCTTTGTAGTCGCGGGCATGATAGATCATCACGTCGGTTTTCCCGTCTTCGGCTATAATGAAGCTATTGTGCCCGGGTCCATAACGCTTCAGGCGTTCATTGGTGTAAAAAACCGGTTCGGGTAGTTTATGCCAAGAGGCCGTATCCAGCAGATCGGCTCCCTCCTCTGCCCAAAGCAAGCCCAAGCAGTAGTTTGCATCCGTAGCGCTGGCCGAGAACGTCACAAACACTTTCCCGTTGCGGATGATGACCGCCGGGGCCTCGTTCACCCGGTGTCCTTGTATTTCCCAGGCATATTCCGGTTGGGTGATGACCACCTGTTTGTCGTCTAAAGTGGTAGGGCTGGTCATCTTAGCGATAAAGAGGCTGGTGTTCGTTTGCTTGGCTGGAGCCCGGTCAACCCAGATCATGTAACGCTGTCCCCGGTGCTCAAAGGTGGTAGCATCCAAGGTAAACTGGTTCGGTTTGCTAACAATCTCACCTTCCTCTTTCCATTCGCCTTTGGTAGGATCTGCCGAGGCATTAGACAAGGCGTACTTACGGATGGCCCATTTGTCTTCTACCGAGCCGGCCGCAAAGTAGATGTACCATTTACCGTCTATTTGGTGCAGCTCGGGAGCCCAGATGTGGTTACCCATGGCCCCTTTTTCGTGCTTGCGCCATACTACCACGGGTTGCGCTTGTTTTATACCATTGATGCTCTTGGCTTTTCGCATCTCAATGCGGTCATACTCGGGCACCGTGGCAATGAAGTAATAGGTTCCGTCGGCCGCTTTCCAGACATGCGGGTCTGCCCTTTGCCTTGCAATGGGGTTGTCAAATTGGTTCTTTTTGAGCTTTTGTGCGTGTCCACTCCCTCCGCTAACCAGGAGCGTCAACGCAAGGAGGAGTTTTAGAAAGTTTCTGTATTTCATATGATTTTGGAGATAGTATAAGAACGGCAGTGCCCTGCCAATCTTGTCACCTTGAAGATAAGCGTATTTTTTACAATTATAATCACTCAGGGGACCTATTCTGCCATTCAAATGATTTTATTTAATTTGTGGAATCACCATCTCTCATAAGAATAAAGCACTGCTTCTTCCGGATTAACCTAAAGGAGTAGGGTAACTTGAAAGCGCATTTACTTAACGAAGGTATGGAAGAAAACATGAGAGAAAAGATTCTTTCAGCCTACGAAGAACTGGCCGAAAGCTATAATAACCTGATTGACCATAAACCCCACAATGCCTATTACGACCGCCCCAACACCCTGGGGTTGGTGGGCGAGGTAAAAGGGAAGTCAGTGCTGGACGCGGCCTGCGGACCGGGCAAATACGCCGAGGTCCTTATCTCCCGCGGAGCCGATGTAACTGGGTTTGACTTAAGCCCCAAAATGGTGGAATTGGCCACAAAACGCAACAAAGGGGCCGGCACGTTCTTCGTCCATGATCTGGCACAGCCAATGGTAATGCTGGAAGACGCCTCCTTTGACATAGTCCTTTGTGCCCTGGCCCTCCACTACCTGCAAGACTGGACTATGACCATCCAGGAATTCCGGCGAGTACTGAAACCCGAGGGCTTTCTGGTTATCTCCATTGAGCACCCGTTCCAGGAATTCAACTACTTTAAGTCTACCCACTATTTTGAGGTAGAAGCTGTGAAATGCACCTGGCAAGGTTTCGGGAAGCCTGTGGAGGTGCATAGTTACAGAAGACCCTTGGGCGTCTGCCTCGCTTCGTTAACAGACAATGGCTTTTACATAGATAAACTGATAGAACCCAAACCTGTGCCCGAATTTGAGAAGCTGGACCCCAGGCATTTTAAAGAATTGAATGCGTTTCCGGCTTTCATGTGCATAAGGGCAGTACCCAGAAATTAAGAAATTGACGTTTTTTGCTTTCATGTCCTTCTACCCTTTCTTCCACGAAATCAACAACAATAAACCATAAACCCACTTACTACTATGGAAAGTAACAAAATCACCGTACAGACTACCATTTCAGCGGACCTTAACCGAGTTTGGGAGCGTTGGACTTCCCCGGAGCACATAGTGAACTGGAACTTTGCCTCTGATGACTGGCATTGCCCAAGTGCTGAAAACGACCTGAGACCCGGCGGAAAATTCAGATCCACCATGGCGGCCAAAGCAGGCGACATGAGTTTTGATTTCGAAGGCACTTATGACGAAGTCGTAGACCAAAAGAGAATCGCGTATTCTCTGGAAGACGGGAGACAAGTGACCGTTGACTTTGAAGGCCAAGGCGATCAAACCACGGTAACCGAAAGTTTTGACCCAGATGCCAGCCACTCAGCAGACATGCAAAGAGCCGGTTGGCAAGCCATTCTTGATAACTTCAAAAGGTACGCGGAGACAAAATAGGCCATCAGTTTGCGAGTTAATTCATTGACTCAGATTGAGAATAAACTAAAGCTGCCACTTTCTTCAAGGAAAGAACCTAGCTTGCGCACCAGAAAACAAGATTGATTCGTCACCCCCTTTCATGCTTCCTAAAAAGAAAGAACATCCAAAAGAGAAGGCAGCCTTACACCCTCGTAACCGGCACCGGGAACGCTATGACTTTCCCCAACTGATTAAGAGTTGTCCCCAGCTGGGACGCTTTGTAAAGCTGAATGACTTTAAGGATGAATCCATTGATTTCTTTGATCCGGAGGCGGTGAAAACCTTGAACAAGGCCTTGCTGCAGCATTTCTACGGAATCAGGTACTGGGACATTCCGCCCGGTTACCTGACTCCGCCTATTCCGGGCCGGGCCGATTACATTCACCATATCGCTGATCTGTTGGGCAGCACCCAAACCCAGGGCAATGGAAACAAAACCCCCAGAGGGCCTCAGGTGAGATGCCTGGACATTGGGGTAGGCGCCAATGCCATCTACCCTATTATTGGCAACCGGGAGTACGGCTGGTCATTTGTGGGCGCTGACATTGACCCTGTTTCTATTGCCTCAGTAAGCAAGATTGTGGAGATGAATTCTTCTTTGAAGGGGCAGATAGAATACCGGTTGCAAGCCAACCCTATGCAAATTTTCAAGGGTGTTATTCAGAAAGGCGAACGCTTTGACCTTACCCTGTGCAACCCGCCTTTCCACTCCTCGGCCGCAGAGGCCCAGTCAGGGTCCATCCGGAAACTGAGGAACCTTAAACAGCAACACATCAAGAAACCCGTCCTCAATTTTGGGGGCCAAAGCAATGAGCTGTGGTGCGCAGGCGGCGAAGCGACGTTTATTTCTAACATGATCCGGGAGAGCAAAGAATTCGCTAATTCCTGCTTCTGGTTTACGTCTTTGGTGTCAAAAAGCGAAAACCTGAAAAGCGCTTATAAAGCCTTGGAATTGGTGGGCGCGGCAGAGGTCAGAACGATCCCCATGAGCCAGGGAAACAAGATTAGCCGCATCATTGCCTGGACTTACCTCACCCCAGCCCAACAGCTGGATTGGGCGAATACCAGGTGGTCAGTTTCTCATCCCAAAGCATAGCCGGACTCTTTGAGGCTACTTTTAAGAAAACAGACCAGAAGCAGAAATCACAAAACATACCCATGGAGAAAGCACCAATTGTAGTAAACCGCACCTTAAACGCCCCAGTTGAAAACGTCTGGAAAGCCATTTCAGACCGAAACCAGATGAAAGAATGGTACTTTGATTTGGCCGAGTTCAAACTTGTGGTTGGCTTTCAGTTTCAGTTTATGGGCGGCACCGAAGAAAACAGCTACCTGCACCTGTGCGAAGTCACCGAAGTGATAGAAAACCAAAAGCTCACCTATAGTTGGCGATATGATGGGTACCCGGGTATTTCCTTTGTCACGTTTGACCTTGCTCCCGAGGGCGAAAACACCCAGCTTACCCTTACCCACACGGGATTGGAGACCTTTCCTGAAGACAACCCTGACTTTGCCAAGAAGAACTTTGTAGCGGGTTGGAACGAGATCATCGGGCGACTGCTTCCTGAGTACTTGGAGAAAAACACCATCGCGCCCAGGTAATCTTTGTATTCCGGGCCCTGTTTTCACGGCAGTTTCAGGAAGTTTCAGGGTTCGCCCGTGCATCTCTTGCCTAGTCAGAGATGCACGGGCGAACCTTTTGGTAGATAGATGTTTCAGACCTTGTTCTTGCACTTTATCCTTTAAATCTAGAAACAAAATAATTTACCAAAGGTAAAATCCACGGTAGAAGCCCAGTCGTAGGTCTTGCATCTAACCAATAACCCTACGATGATATGAAAAACAACCACCGCTTTTTAGTATGGGCTACTGGCCTGCTTTCCCTCTCCACCCTTTTCACTTCCTGTTCAGAAGACGCACTGGAATCTAAAGAAGGACTTAACGCCAACTCTATTGCTGAGGCTACCGTGAAAAGCGACCTGACTTTTTATGGGTTGACGAATGACAACCAACTGGTGGAATACAGCACCAGCGGCAAGGTGCAGGAAACAGATGTGGTAATGATTACCGGGCTGGGAAGCGGCGAGAGGATACTAGCCATTGACTTCCGTCCGGCTACCGGGCAGCTTTACGGGGTAAGTAACCAGAGTTATCTGTATGTCATCAACCAGAATACTGGCGTAGCTACCCGGGTTGGTTCAGCCCCTTTTTCCCCGGCCATAGACGGCACCCAAGTAGGGTTTGACTTTAATCCCACTGTTGATCGCATAAGACTAGTCACCAATGAAACCCAGAACCTGCGCCTGAACCCCGAGACCGGCGCGGTGGTAGCCATTGATGGAAACCTGAACCCGGGCAGCCCTGAAGTGGTAGCCGTGGCCTACACCAACAGCATGGCCGGTGCCACTACTACCACCCTGTATGATATTGACGTTGCCACCGACAAGCTCTACATTCAAAGTCCACCTAATGTCGGTACTCTGGTAGAAGTAGGGCGCTTGAATGTGCAGGCAGTGGGCGAAGGCGGCTTTGACATAGCCCCGGATAATTCTTTAGCCATTGCCGCTTTATATGGCCGGGGCGGCGGCACAGAAAACCAGAAAGAAGACTCTAACGGAAACAAATACCGCTTTTACAACATCGACCTGGCTACCGGTAAAGCCATGAACCTGGGTAAAACCGACCGTATGATTATTGGGATAGCCATTCCTACCAACCCGGTAGCCTACGGGGTAGATGCAAGCAACAACCTGCTCATCTTTAACCCATATAACGCAGCTACCATCCTTTCTAAACCCATCACTGGCCTGCAACCCGGCGAAAAAGTGTTAGGCATAGACATGCGTCCGGCCACCTCGCAACTGTATGCCTTGGGCAGCACCAATAGAATCTACACCGTCAACTTAGCGACTGGGGCGTTCACGGCCGTGGGTGGTCCGTTTACCCCTGCCCTTTCCGGCGAGTTCTTCGGCTTTGATTTCAACCCAACGGTAGACAGAATCAGAGTAGTAAGCAACACCGGCCAGAACCTGCGCCTGAACCCCACAAACGGCATGGTAGCCATGGTAGACGGAATGCTAAATCCCGGCACATCCATGGTGGACGCCAGTGCCTACACCAACAACTTTGCGGGGGCCACTTCTACGGCGCTGTATAACATTGACTTCGGCACTGATGCCCTTTACCTGCAAAGCCCTCCTAATAACGGAACGCAGCTCTTGGTGGGAAGCTTAGGCGTAACTACCGGGCCTAATAACGGCCTTGACATAGGCGGGGTTAGCGGCACCGCTCTTGCCCTGCTCCAGACCGGAGGCCAATCCGCTATTTACAGAATCAACCTGAGTACCGGAGCTGCGGCTAAAGTCTCTGACCTATCCAAAATGCCCATGAGCTTTGCCTTAGGGTTAGGATTCTAGAACAAATCACCTCAACACAGAAACAGCAGGTTCGGCCTTGTAATAAGGCCGGACCTGCTGTTTCTGTGTTAGAGCTGTTTTCAGGAAAGAAGCAGTTTTTGTAGGGTTCTCTTTGAATCTCTTACTGATGTCCAGAGGTGTTGTCTATGTTTTTGGTAAGGTACCGGGTTAACAAACTACCCACGGCTCCGGAACCCGCATATTTGGCCAGGTTATCCAGTAAGTCAATCTGCTCCTTGGCTAGCCATTTCCATTCTTCGGCGGCAATCAGGTGAAAACCCCTTACCCCAATGCAAATGGCAATGATAACGCCCGCCACAATGATGTTCCCCTGAATGGCCCAGTGGATGATGGTTCTGGCCCCTTGTTCCCGTTGATGCTCCCGCTTGCGCCGGTCACTTGCAAACCACTCGTCTTCTTCTTTGGCTTTTCTTAAGGCTGCTTGCGGCGGCGGCGATGCCCTGATAGCACCAAGATCAAGATTGGAGGAAGGTTTAGGCGGAGTGGGCTGCATGGGGGGCATTTACTAGCTTCTGGTAGTACTCTTTGATAAGATCGTTGGGGATGATGACATTGTTACTATGCTTGCCTTGCGTGTCCCAGACCATCTTCCAGGGGGTATTGTCCTGATGGGTCATGGCGGAGAGATCTATGCCGGAAAACTGCCCGTACACTTCCCAGATCTTCTCCAGGAAAGGCACCAGGTCAGGATCTGAAAGGGTGACCGGAGCAGTATCATTTGCTTGAACTCCAGTGGCCATCTGCCGGATGGCTTCGCCGCCAAAATCCTTAAAACTGTAATAAACCGAAGGTACCACCGGCCCATATTTCCAGGCTTCCACAGGTTCTGTGAGGAGCGGTTCGCCCGCTAAACCTAAATACCACCCATGCGCGATATACACCAGTTTCACCAGTTTCATATTGGTCACAGGTTCGCCGGTGTCAAAAGACTTCTTGATAAAGTAATTGGCAATGGCGAGGGCATTTTCCATGTTCATGTGTTAAGGTAAGCTTACTTCTTCAACATTCTGCCACAGCGGAAAGTTGTTTTCAGGACATACAAAAATATAACATTTATCCTGGTAAAACAAAGAGCCTTTTCTCCTTTACTTCTTGAAACGCAGCAGGATAGCAGCTTACCCCTTTTACGAAAGAATGCACAAAGACCTGTCATTCTAATGCCCAGGAATGCAAAACGCCTGTGCTCAGGAGAGACACAGGCGTTTAGAGGGTCTTTTTATAAAAAGAGGCCTAAGTCAGGCCATGGCTTTCAGGTAAAGTTGACACTTCCAGAGGTTTAGTTCATCCATGACCAGTTTGGCCATGTACTCCAGGGTAATCTGATCATCGGTGGTAAAAGTTCTGGGCACCCGGTCCACAATGCAGACGGAGCCCAGGTTGTACCCATCATAGGTGGTGATTGGAACCGCTGCATAAAACCGCAACCCAAATTCGCCGGCCACCAGCGGATTGGAAACCAGGCAGGGCTCTTGGCGGGCGTCTTCAAATACGGTCGCTTCCTGGCGCAGAATGGACAGGGAGCACAAGCTCTCGCCCCTGTCTACCTGGGTTACGTCTTCCATGCCCACGTTCCCTTTAAACCAAACCCGCTCTGTGTCTACAAAAGACACCAACGCAATAGGCACCTTAAAGATGTGGGCGGTTAAGGCGGCTATGTGTTTAAATGGACCGTCGGTCTCGGTATCTAAAATCTGGTATTCGCGCAGTTTCTGTACCCGTTCTGCCTCGTTTTCAGGTATAAGATCAACCGCAAAAGTATTATTCATTCCCATGCCCGCTATAGCTTTACTCTCTGCTTATGATAAGCAGTTTAGGACAGTACGTTACCTTTATGTTAAGGTTAATTGAAATTTTAAATAAACTAACGGAATAATGATAAGCACTTCTTTTTCAAGACTCTGCTTAATATTAGCAAAAAGCTTTATTCGGCGTCTGAACTGCAAATCAACTCCCAAATGAGCCCATACTAGGCAACAAAGCACCTTTTACACCTCTGCTTTTTCGTTTCAGGGCTTTATTAGGGAAAGTAAACTTAAACCATAGAGTCGAATTGTCTTGCTCTTGCGAATGATCTAAGGAAAAGCTTGTCCCCAGAAATCAACCTACCTCCTGCCCTTGCAACTGCGACGTTATCTTGGAGATATCGCTGGTCACTTTCCGGATAAACTCCAGCTGTTCTTTCAAGAGCAGTTCATCTGAGGAGAGCTCATTTTTTTCCGGCACCTCCGCCTCTAACAGGGGAAGGCTGCTTTCTGGCGCCTTGAACGCCGGGTCAAGGGTTTGCAGCACCTCGGTGAGCGAGAACAGGGCACTGCGAAGGGGCTTGAGCATACTCCTGGAAAACGTGATGGGTTCACGCCGCATCCTGGCCGAGACGATGGTGGCAATGTAAGAGGACAGGATATGGTTCAAAACCACAAACTGGTAGATTTCCTGCCGGTGGCGCTGCTTGCTTTTGGGTTCGGCGGCCATGCGTTGAAACGCTGCCGAAAGGTTCGCCGCACTCACGTACACTTCCTTGCGCGCCAGTTTGTACTGCAACTCTGAGACTTCTTTTCCGGTAAGGCCGTCTGCCAGGACTTTCAGGTATTGTAGATTCGCCTGCACCATCAGCTTCAGGAAGCGGCCCACTTGCTTTGACTCCCAGTTGGGGAACACAAAGTAGGTAGCCGCAAACGCGATGGCGCAGCCCACCACAGTATCTATGACCCGTTCCTGCACAATGGTCAAGCCCCCGCCTCCCAGAAAACTGAACAAGATGAGCATGAAGGGTGTCATGAGAATTACGCTCAACACATAATTGATGCGCTGCACACTGTAGAAGCCGGTCATGAAAAGGAGCATGAACACAAACTGAAGGGTCTGGTCTTTCACCAGATACAGCACCAAAAGCCCTAGCGCCCCACCCACTACGGTGCCTATAATCCGCTCTTTGTTGCGTTGTTTGGTTAAGCTGAACGCCGGTTTTAAGAGGAAGATAACGGTGAGCAGGACCCAGTAACTGTGCTGCCCGTACGGGAACAACTTGGTCAAAACATAGGCAAACAAAGCCACCAAGGCTACCCTAAAGGAGAACCGGAACACCGATGACTTGAACGTTAGGTTGTTCAGAAACAGCTTGGGGTCCAGGGTCTGGTGCGAGACAAACAAGGAGGAATCCAGCAGCCGGGTCTTTTTCAGAGCTTCGGCTTTGTCTTCTTTGAAGTACGACCTGATATCAGCAAGGCGCTGGCCAATGGTTCTAACGTTCACGAACACCTTCTTCAAAACCAAATGGCTGGTTTGTCCTTCCTGCTCCTCAATGGTGTCAATGCGGGCTTTCAACTGATCCAATTTGGGGGTCAGATCCAGGATGTTCTTGTGGGGTAGGTTCGCCTGGATGGCAAAACCAATGTTATCAAGCTCATCGGCTAAGGCTTCAATCAAGTGGGCAAATTCCGGCAAGATTCCTGTGCGTCCATATTTCTCCCGCATGGTAGCGTAGTCATAATGGATGGCGGTTACCTGCTCGTAGAGATCCACCATGTCTACAAACGTCATTACCAGAGCCCGGCCCACATTGGTAGATTCTTTCATCAGCTGCCGACTTTTGAAGAGCAGCTCGCGCAGGCCATCCTGCTTTTCACTTACCAGCACCTGTTGCGAGATCAATTGACGGTAACCTTCTTCCAGATCCGTCTCTGGCCGGTAGAAGGCGGCTTTCAGACGCAGGAATTTGGCCACTTCACGGATGCACTCCCCCAGCGCCTGCTGAGCTGGACGGTAGGGCATAAACCGATTGGAAACCAAACTCAGCAACATGTACCACACGCCGCCCGCCATCACCAGCCCACTGTACACCAGCACCTGCAAGGGCTCCAGCGGCCGGTCCATGGTCAAGACCAGCACCAGCAACCCGGCAAGCCCAATAAAGGAGGCCCGCATGCCATAAACCAGCAGCATGGACAACAGAAAGCAGGACACCAGAATGGCCAACCCCAAGGTGGCCACGTGCATTCTGGAAAAACCGGTGACCAGGGCCATGAGCGTGCAGATACCAATGCAGATGAGCATACCGTTGCGTTTATGCAGCACCGGCCCCGGAGAATCGGCGAGGCTCACCCCGATGGCCCCTAGGGAAATGGTGATCCCGGTTTCCAAATGGCCCAGGTACGAGAACAGCAAAGAAGGCAGCAAAGCCGCAATAGTGGTACGGATGCCATCATAAAAGTTCTGGCTGTAGAAAAAGTATTGTAGCTCCCGGACTTTCCTGTTCATTCTTGGCTAATGAGTGAATGCGTAATGGTGTGAATGAGTAAATCTGAATCAAAAAACTGTAGGTTCTAAGTACTTTGTACACAAAATGACTTCTCCTAAACTCATGCTGAAGACTCTTCAACTCAGGCCCCTTCTCTATATTTGGGCTACTTGTACGGAAACAGCGTAAAAACGTCAAGTGCAACCCAAGGCTTAACGTAACATACCGAGGTGAGGATTTCAGGCCGATGGAACAGATACCTTCCAAAGCAATCACAAACCGCCTTTCGGGCGTAAGCCTAAAACCGTTTTCTGCGTATTCTTCCTTTCATGCTTTTGAATCAGCCAATATCTGTTCCTTAAAAATAGCTCAAACGCTCACCCACCCTTTCCATCATTGAATTACCTTTACCCCATGCGTACTCCTTCAGAATTTGACATCGTGATAATCGGGGCCGGGCCCATTGGTTTAACGTGCGGCATAGAGGCCCAAAAAGCAGGGCTTTCGTATGTGATCATAGACAAAGGTGCTCTGGTCAACTCGCTGTACAACTACCCGGTCACCATGACATTTTTCTCCACCTCAGAGAAACTGGAGATTGGCGGAGTTCCTTTTATCTCTGATAACCCTAAGCCGCGCCGAAACGAAGCCTTGGAGTATTACCGCCGGGTTACGCTCAAATACCACCTGAACCTGCGGCTGTTTGAAGAAGTGCTTTCGGTGCAAAAAACGAAAAACAGGTTTGAAGTGCAGACCGCTAAAGACATTTACCTCGCCCGCAAGGTGATTGTCTCCACCGGTTTCTATGACCTACCCGCGTTGATGGACATCCCCGGCGAGGACCTGCCGCACGTGACGCATTACTACAAAGACCCGCATTATTATGCTTTGCAGAAAGTGGTAGTAGTGGGGGCCAGCAACTCCTCGGTAGATGCCGCCCTGGAAACCTACCGCAAAGGTGCCGAAGTGACGATGGTGGTGCGTGGCCCCGAGATTGGACGCCGGGTGAAGTATTGGGTAAAGCCAGACGTGGAGAACCGCATCAAGGAAGGCAGCATCAAAGCGCACTTCAACTCCTGCATCACTGCCATCAGGCCGGGCGAAGTAGATATCAATACCCCAGATGGCCCCATTACGATAGAAAATGATTTCGTGCTGGCGCTCACCGGCTACAAACCCAACTTTGACTTACTAAAGAAATTTGGAGTAGAACTCTCCCCAGACGATAAGCTGTACCCCCAGCACAACACCCAAACCATGGAAACAAACCAACCCGGACTGTACCTGGCTGGCGTAGTATGCGGCGGCATGGACACCCACCTCTGGTTCATCGAAAACTCCCGTGACCACGCCGAGAAGATCGTGCAGCACATTCTGGAGCAGGACAGACTTTCCTGACCCTAGCTCCTTTCAGGGCTATTTTCAGAAAATAGCCCTGAATAGGCTTAAATTAGAATTCATCAGGCAGATCTATATCCATCTCTGAAAGCTTTCCTATCAAAAAGAATTCTTCACGCATACCGTCCCCCTTGGAAGGGGGATGACAAGGGGGTTTGAAGAACCGTTTGCTGCACTAAGAAGCATGGGTAACCACAAGGGATTGCCCCTACATGATCCTCAGCTAAGTTTTAATCAGCAGGAGTCGTCATCCCCCTACCCCCTTCAAAGGGGGACGGAATGCCTGATCTTTTTACTTACTGTTTTCTAAAATAGGCCCTAAAGCGGCTTTATAACCTTTTATACCCCAGGCAGAAAGTTATTCCCAATTAGATTTTCCTTTGGATTTTACTTCTACCTTCTCCTATTATCTTCTCCTCTCTTACGCAACATCTTCACTTACAACCCCTTACTTAGTATCCCAAGAGAAACCACCATCCCCTTCATTCCATAACTAACTGTTTTACAGCTCGTAACCTTCAATTCAATGCTTTCATTTTCAACCTGTGATTGAATGAATCAAATAAAGCCTTGCATTGTCTTGCCGGTTCTCCGTTACTTTGCGCGACCGAATGAACGTTCAATAGAAAGAAAGGATACGAGTTGGAGATTATCGCAGACAAGAAAAAAGCAATTCTGGAGAGCACCTTAAAGCTGATCAAGGAGAATGGGTTTCATGGTACGCCCATGAGCCAGGTAGCCAAAAAAGCAGGCGTAGCGGCCGGTACCATCTACCACTACTTTGACAGCAAAGACACGCTCATCATGGAACTGTACACCTACACCCATCACCGCCTGTTGGATGCCATCCAGCAAAACAGCCGAGAAGACATGGACTACAAGGCCCGTTTCTTTAACCACTGGATCAGCCGGTGCAAGTTCTACATCCAGAACCCAGATGTGCTCTTCTTTATAGAGCAATTCGTTAATTCACCTTATAACACCCGATTTCCGAAAGAGCAGGACGAGCGCTTCCAAAAAGAAGTGTACCAGTTCCTTGTGTCTGGCGTGGAGCAGAAGATCCTGCGCTCCATGGATCAGACCCTCATGTGCATCATGATTCACAGCAGCGCCCTTACGGCGGCCAAAGTGCACCTGGCCAACCGGGTGATGCTGGGCGAAGAGCAACTGCAGCAGTTAGCCCAAATGATCTGGGACGGCATCAAACTAAACTAATATCCCCTGTTCAATACCCATAACATAGTTATCCCCATGAAGAGAATTAAACTTCTGGTGTCCGTTGTCCTGAGTTACCTGTTGGTACCCTTGGGAGCAGCAGCCCAGGTGATTCCAGACAGTACAGCCGGCAGGTTGTCGCTGGACCAATGCGTGGCCTACGCCCTCAAAAACCAGGCGCAGGTACAGCAAGCGCAAATAGACGAGGAGATTGGCGAGCGCCAGATCAGAGCGCAGTTATCGGGGTGGTTGCCGCAGGTAGCCGCCAATTACGCGTTTACCCACAACATCAAGCGGCAGCAAAGCGTGTTTGGAGACCAGGTGATTACCATCGGGCAGAAATACACCTCCAACATCAACTTCCAGGCAAACCAGACGCTGTACAGCAATGACCTGCTGCTAGCCAGTCGGGCGGCCCGCTTTACCAGAACGGCGCTGGATTTGAACACCCAATCTACCAAGATCAATACCGTGGTAGACGTGAGCAAGGCATTTTACAACATCCTGTTGAGCCAGGAACAACTGCGCATTCTGGACGAAAACATTGTACGCCAGGAGAAACAGTACCGCGATGCCCGTGCCCAATACGAGCAAGGCCTGGTAGACAAAACCGATTACCAGCGTGCCTCCATCACCCTGAACAGCATCCGGGCCGACCGCAAAAGAACACAGGAAGCCATTAAATCCAGCACCGCATTGTTACAGGAGCTGATGGGCTTGCCGGTAAACTCCCCGCTGACGCTGGCCTATGATTACAACCAGATGCAACAAAATATCCTGATTGACACGGCTCAAACGGTGACATTTGCCAACCGGGTAGAGTTCCAGCAGATTCAGACGCAGCGGCAGATTCAAGGGCTGACTACCCGTTACCACCGCTGGGGCTTTCTGCCAACCGCCTCGGCCTTCCTGAACTATAACCCTACCTTCTTCAGCTCCACCTTTGGAGATGTTTACAGCCAGGCCTACCCTACCTCAGCATTGGGCTTGCAGGTGGGCATCCCTATTTTCCAGGGCGGCCGGAGATTGCAGAACGTTCGCATCTCTGAGTTGCAGGAAGAAAGCCTAAATGTGGAACTGCAGAACATCCAGCGCCGCATTAACACCGAGTATCAGAGCGCCCTGGCCACTTACAAGAGCGATTACAATGACTGGCTTACGCTGCAAACCAATGTGCAACTGGCCGAGGACGTGTACAACGTGATCAGGTTGCAATACAACGAGGGCATTAAAACCTACCTGGACTTGATTGTGGCCGAAACCGACCTTAGAACCGCCCAACTCAACTATTACAACGCCCTGTACAATGTGCTGTCCAGCAAACTGGATGTACAGCGTGCCCTGGGTACCATAGCCGTTAACTACTAATCTGCGAGACAATCTATAGCATCATGAAAATAAATTTATCCTCCATAGCCGCATTTACCTTAGCCGGCGCCCTGCTGATTTCCTGCGGCAAAAAGGAAGCAGCTCCCCAAGGCGCGATGATGGGCGGCCCTGTTGCCGTCAATACCTACACCGTCACCGAAGAGCGGGTGGTGGGAACTGATACCTACCCTGGCACCGTGGTACCCCTCAATGAAGTGGAATTGCGCCCCCAGGTGAGTGGCTACATCACCCAGATTTATGTGAAAGACGGCCAACGCGTGACTAAAGGCCAGAAACTGTACGAGATTGACCGCACCAAATACCAGGCCGCTTATCGGCAGGCTCAGGCGAACGTACGCAGCGCCCAGGCCAACCTAAACCGGGTTCAAAAAGACTTAGAACGCTATGAGAACCTAGCCAAGCAAGACGCCATTGCCCGCCAGCGCGTGGATTACGCCCGCGCCGATGTGGAGACGGCTCGCGCCCAGGTAGCCGTGGCCCGTGCTCAGGTGGCCAGTGCTGGTACAGATTTAGGCTATTCTGTCATAAACGCACCATTTTCGGGTACCATTGGCATCTCTCAGGTGCGCGTAGGTTCACAGGTGAGCCCCGGCCAGACACTGCTGAACACTATCTCGTCTGAAGGTCCCACCGGAGTGGACTTCGTGATCAATGAGCAGGAACTTCCCCGCTTCAACCGCCTGCAGCAAGGCAAACAGCCAGATTCTCTTTTCACCCTGGTTTTGGCAGATGGCTCCAGATACCCGCACACCGGTAAACTTTCCGCCATTGACCGCGCGGTGGGTTTGCAGACGGGTACCATTACGGTACGCGTGAGTTTCCCGAACCCTAACCGCCAGTTGGTGGCCGGGATGACCGTGAGTGTGAACGTGCTGAACCAGGACATAGGGCAGCAAATCACCCTTCCTTTTAAGGCTGTGACCGAGCAATTGGGCGAGTACTTCGTGTACAAAGTGCAGGGAGATTCTGTGCAGCAACAGAAAATTCAATTAGGTACCCGCTTCCAGGAGAAAATTGTGGCCCGCGAAGGCTTGACTTCAGGCGATGTGATTGTGGTGGAAGGTATCCAGAACCTGCGCCAAGGTGCTAAGATTCAGGTAGGTGCGCCCAAAGCCGCCGGAGGTGCCCCAGCCGCCGGTGCCAGATAATAACGTTTAAAGCAGCTTTTTCAGAAATAAGATGATATCTGAAGTATTTATAAAAAGGCCCATTACCGCCATCGTAATCTCCATTGTGATTGTGTTGGTAGGAACGCTGGCCATGATGAACTTGCCCATTACCCAGTACCCTGATATTTCCCCTCCCACGGTATCGGTATCGGCGAACTACACGGGCGCAGATGCGCAGACCATTGAGCAGACGGTAGCTACCCCCATAGAAACCCAGATTAACGGTACCCCGGGCATGGCGTACCTGTCTTCTACCAACACCAGTACCGGCCAGATGAACATGACCGTGACGTTTGAGGTGGGAACAGACATCAACATTGCCACCCTGGATGTGCAGAACCGCGCCAGCGTAGCTGAGCCTAGCTTGCCCGAAGAGGTTAGACGTTTGGGGGTGACCGTTAGAAAGCGGAACCCAAGTATCCTGATGGTAGTAGGGCTCTACTCGCCTAAGAAAACGCACGACATTCAGTTCCTGGACAATTACGCCAACATTTACCTAAAAGACGCTTTGTTACGGGTGCAGGGTGTGGGTGACGCAACGTCCATTGGTCAGGATTTCAGTATGCGCCTGTGGCTGCAGCCCGATAAACTGGCCCAGTACAACATGAACGCGAACCAGGTGGTCACCGCCATTCAGGAGCAGAACATGCAGGTGGCGGCCGGTACCGTGGGTGCCCGTCCGCAATACAATACGCAGGCGTTTCAGTACCCTATTACCGTAAGTGGCCGCTTAACCACCCAGCAGGAGTTTGAGAACGTCATCATCCGCACCAACCCGGAGGATGGCTCTTTGGTGTATTTGAAAGATGTGGCGCGGGTGGAATTTGGTCAGTTTGACTACGGTCGGCAAGCCACCATCAACGGAAACCCATCAGCCATCATGCTGATTTACCAGGCCCCTGGTTCTAACGCCGTGGCTACCGCCGAAGGCATCTACGCCGCGCTGGACGAGATGAAGAAAACCTTCCCGGCCGACGTAGACTACATCGTGTCGTTTGAATCGGTGACGGTGGTAGAGGTTTCCATCAATGAGGTGGTGCACACCCTTTTGGAAGCTTTGGTGCTCGTAATCATTGTAGTGTTCCTGTTCCTGCAGAGCTGGCGCGCGACCTTGGTACCCATCCTGGCGATTCCGGTATCTATTATTGGGACATTCATCTTCTTCATCCCGCTGGGCTTTACCATCAACACCCTTACCCTCTTCGGGTTTGTGTTGGCCATTGGTATTGTGGTGGATGACGCCATTGTGGTGGTGGAAGCGGTGCAGCATTACATTGACCATGAACGGCTTTCGCCGAAGGAAGCCACGCGCAAGGCCATGAAAGACATCACCGCGCCGGTAATTGCCATTGCCTTGATTCTGGCGGCGGTGTTTATCCCGGTAGGTTTTATTCCGGGTATCGTAGGTCGTCTATATCAGCAGTTCGCCATCACCATCGCTATTTCAGTATTGATTTCAGCGTTTGTGGCCTTGACGTTGACGCCGGCGCTTTGCTCGCTGATGCTACGCCCTATGAACGTGAACCGCGAGTCAAGAGGCCTCAACAAGTTCTTCTACCGGTTTAACAACTGGTTTGCCAGAACCACCCAGTCTTACTCTGAGGGCGTGCGCAAGAGCATCAAAGCCGCTCCGTTGGCCCTGATTCTGCTGGTGTGCTTGTATGTAGGCACCGTGGGCTTGTTCGCGAAGAAACCAACCGGCTTTATTCCTACTGAGGACGAGGGCCGTCTGTTTATCTCCGTAGAGTTACCCGAAGGTTCCTCGGCGAACAGAACGCAGGAAATTCTGGAGAGAATGGCTGGTATTCTGGGCGAGGTGAAAGCCATCAAAAATTCCACCTCCATCTCTGGTCTAAACGCCATTAACTTCTCCTTTAAATCGAACAGTGGTACGTTCTTCATTCAGATGCACCCCTGGGATAAACGGCAGGAAGAATCTATGCAGTTGCAGGGCGTGATGGCTGAATTGAACCAGAAATTTGCGGCTATTAAAGAGGCAAACATTAGGGTGGTAGCACCGCCGGCAATTCCGGGTCTGGGTCAGTCAGGTGGTTTCAGCTTTATGCTGGAGCAACGTACTGCGGGAGACATCAAGGACCTGGAGCGCGTGATGGGGCAATTCTTGGGGGCAGTAAATCAACGTCCTGAGATTGCCATGGCCTACAGCTTCTTCAACACCCGCACCCCTGGTTACCACGTAGACGTGGACCGTGAAAAGGTGAAGAAACTGGGCATCAACCTGACCGATGTGTACGCCACCATGTCTTCTTATATGGGTAGCCGCTACATCAACGACTTCACGCGCTACGGTCGTAACTACCGGGTAGTAGCCCAGGCAGATACCGCCTACCGCATGGACATTAAGGACATGAGCCAATATTACGTCCTGAACCGCGAAGGAGCATCGGTGCCGCTTAGTGCGTTGGTGACCGCCAAAGTGGTAGAGAACCCAGCCGTGATTTCGCACTACAACCTGTTCCGGTCCGTAGAGATTTCGGGTGGTGCCAAGCCGGGCTACAGTAGCGGTCAGGCGTTGCAGGCCCTGCAAGAGGTGGCGGCCCAAACCCTTCCGGCAGGTTACGGCTTCGACTTCTCCGGCCTGAGCCGCGAGGAATTATCAGCGGGGAACAGCACCATCTACATCTTCGCCCTATCTATCACACTGGTACTGCTCCTGCTTGCCGCCTTGTATGAAAGCTGGTCTGTACCGTTCTCCATTATGTTTGCTATTCCATTAGGGATGTTCGGGGCAATTTTAGCCCTTACGTTCCTGCCGAAACTGGAAAACAACGTGTATGCCCAGATTGGTATGATTACCCTGATTGGTCTGGCTGCTAAAAACGCCATCCTGATTGTGGAGTTCGCCAAGGAACGGGTAGACCGCGGCATGGAGTTGATTGAAGCCACCATTGATGCCGTGAAACTGCGTCTGCGCCCTATCATCATGACCTCGCTGGCGTTCATTCTGGGGGTAGTGCCACTGGTACTGGCCTCGGGTGCGGGTGCCGTTTCCCGCCAGACTATTGGCTGGGTGGTAATTGGCGGTATGTTGGCAGCTACGTTCCTGGCTATCTTTATCGTACCGGTGCTGTACGTGGTGATTACACGTCTGGCTTATGGTAAGAAAGGTTTGGCTGAACTTCGCCAGAAACACCACGGCATTGACTTTGACCACGAGTAATCTCCTTTTAAGCCTACTTTCTTAAAAGAGGCTTAAAAAGGAAATCTTGAAAGCCCTGGCTTAGTGCCAGGGCTTTTTACTAGGATAATCTGAAACGTTTTAGAGCCATCTTTCACAAACCGGCTACAAAACCCATCTCACCTAAGATAAATTAATTTGCCCATGAACACTTTCAAACCCAGGGCTACTTCAACAGTCAAACTGCTTAATGGCATTGCCTTTTACCAGTTGGTGGGCGGTGCCATTGGCCTTGTGCTGGCTTTAAGAACCGGATTCAAGATGGAGGGAGAAGCAGGAACTTCCACGGCGGCTGTTTTGCTGGCTTGTATCCTGTACATGTACTCTATGCTTTGTGGCGTTTTGCTGCTTAAAAAGCCCACCAGGTACATTGCCCATTCCATGGTGAACCAGGTGCTGCAGGTGCTTAGCCTGGGCATTGGCGGGTTCGCGTTCAATTACGTGGCCGGACTGAAGATTGGGATAGGAGTCAACTTTCTGGAGAGCTGGGTTTTCAAACTGAGGTTCTCTATTTCGTCTTTTCAGTTCATCATTACATCAGGCAAGGTGCCTTCTTTTGTCACCATTAATTTATTGGCGTTGGTGCTCCTTTACTTACTGGAAGTCTCCAAAGAAAAGCTGAAACAGTAGCTATTCCCTTTTTCACAAGAAAGCCTGAGGGAAACACCTAAACCGAGTTATATAAAAGGGGCCATTTTACATATGCGTAAAATGGCCCCTTTTTTAATGATCAGCCTCTGAAAGGCTTTGATGAAGTGGGTTTCTCAATTCCAGCCGCCGCCTAATGCCCGGTAGATGTTCACCATGGCATTGAACTGCTGCATTTTGGTCTCCACCAGATCAAACCTAGATTCCAGCGCGTCGCGTTGGGTCATAAGTACTTCCATGTAGTCGGCGCGGGCAGAGCGGAAAAGATTGTTGGAGATGTCAATAGACTGGGTAAGCGCCTCTACTTCTCTTACCTTTAAGTCGTAGCTTTTTGCCAGGTTATTGATTTTGGCCAGTTGGTTTACCACTTCCATGTTCGCGTTCAGAATCGTGCGCTCGTAGTTGTACACGGCCTGTATCTGCTGCGCGTTGGCACCAAGGTACATGGCTTTGATCGCATTCCGGTTCACCAAAGGCGCCGCTACATCGCCGGCCAACGAGTACAGCAAGGACTCAGGGTTGAGCAGGTAACTCGGGTTGAAGGCCTGGAAACCCACTCCCGCCGAGATACCCAACGATGGATAGAACCTGGCTTTGGCCACTTGCACATCCAACTTGGCGGCGGCCAGTTGCAGTTCGGCTTGTTTGATGTCTGGCCGGTTGGCTAGCAACTGAGCCGGAATTCCTGCCTGGATGGTTTTAGGAGCTAGATTTTCAAAAGTCTGGTCATTCCGTTGCACCGGCTGCGGGAACCTGCCCACCAGAAAGTTGATTCGGTTCTCCGTTTCGGTGATCTTTTGCTGAATCTCGTACCGCAGGCTCTGGGTGTTGAGCACCTGGGCTTGGAATCTGCGTACCGGCAGTTCCGTTATCCGGGCTGCTTCCTTCTGCAGTTTTACAATCTCCAGGGCATTGCTTTGCAGCTTGATGTTCTGCTGCACAATTGCTAACTGGTTGTCTAGGGCCAATAACTCGTAGTAGGAATTCGCAATCTCGGCAATCAGGTTGGTTACCATGAAGTTTTTGCCTTCTATGCTGGCCAGGTACCGGTTTACCGCCGATTTCCTGGCGTTACGCAGTTTGTGCCAGATGTCTACCTCCCAAGTAGCGTAAGCGCCTACCATCAAATCTGTCAAAGGCTCGGGCATCTCTTTGCCGGGCATAATTTCAGTGGTGGCTTCCATGGCCCCAATGTTGGTGTACCGGGGCCTTTTATCAACGGCGGCTCCGCCCCTTATGCCTACAGACGGCAGATACTCTCCTTTTCTGGCTCTTACCTCGTTCTGGGCAATCTGAATTTCGTGCAGCGTGATGTTCAGCTCCTGGTTGTTCTGCAAGGCGCCTTCTATAAGAGAAATCAGGTTAGGATCGGTGAAGAAGGTTTTCCACTGCGTTCTGGCGGTGTTAGTGGTGTCCTGCGAGTTGGTATAACTCGCAGGAACCGCTGTGCTGGCTGTTTTCTGAACCAAAGTAGGAACGCTACAGGCCGTGTAGGTGAGGGAGATCAGAACCATCCCCACCCATCTTGTTATTCTTTGTTTATACATGGTTTTCACTTTCTACAACGTGGGGGAAATGGTCAATGGCATGGACATAATCTTCGGTGAGCGTGGTTTCTTCCTCGTCCTTGATCAGGTGCCGGCCGTCTGCCAGTTTGGCGAAGATGTAGTACAGCCCCGGCACGATAATGACCCCGAAAACGGTCCCGAATAGCATGCCGCCTAGCGCTGAAGCCCCAATGGTGCGGTTCCCAATGGCGCCCGCCCCAGTGGCAATGATCAACGGGATCAATCCGGCGATAAAGGCGAAGGAGGTCATTAAGATAGGCCTGAAACGCACCTTGGCTCCTTCTATGGCCGCGTCAAAAATGGTGGCTCCCTGGTGGCGCTTGAGCACGGCAAACTCTACAATCAATACCGCGTTTTTCCCTAGCAAGCCTATGAGCATGATGAGGCCAATCTGCGCATAGATGTTGTTTTCCAATCCCATCATCTGCAGCACCAGGAACGAGCCAAACACCCCCACTGGCAGGGAGAACACCACCGCCAACGGAATGATAAAGCTCTCGTACTGGGCCGCTAACACAAAGTAGACAAACACCAACACAATCAGGAAGACGTACAACGACTCGTTCCCCCGGATAGACTCATCGTAAGAAAGGCCTTCCCAGGCAATGTCATAGCCTTTAGGCAGCGTTTTGGCGGCTACCTCCTGTACGGCCTGTATGGCATCTGCCGTGGTGTAGCCTTTGGCTGGTAAGCCTTGGATAGCGGCAGAATTGTACAGGTTAAAGCGCGTGATCTCGTTAGGACCCTGCGATTTCTTCAGTTTCATGAAAGACGAGTAAGGCACCATTTCACCCGCTTCGTTTTTCACATATAGCTTAAGCAGATCAGAAGGCAGTCTTCTGAATTTAGGGTCTGACTGGACGTACACTTTAAAGAACTGGTTGAACTTGATAAACCCTTGCTCATAGGTACTACCAATCAGGATGTTGAGATTGTCCATGGCTTTGCCAATAGACACGCCTTTCTGCATGGCCAAATTGTTGTCTATCTCCAGTTCATACTGCGGATAATTGGCCGCGAAGAAGGTGAACAAACCCGAGAGTTCTGGCCGCTTGCGCAGGTTGTCCATAAATTCCTGGTTGATTTTGTCAAACTCGTGGTAATCCGTATCGGTGTTCTTGTCCAGCAAACGCATAGAGAAACCGCCGGAAGACCCGAAACCCGGAATAGCGGGTGGTTCAAAGAACTCAACCACAGCCCCAAGGCCTTTTGACTTCTCCTCCAGTTCTTCCATAATCTCTTTCACGTTGTGCTCCCGCTCAGACCAAGGTTTCAGGTTGATCAAGCACGTACCGGCGTTGGATCCCCGGCCTTCGGTCATGATCTCGTAACCCGCCAATGAAGATACCGATTCTACCCCGGCAATCTTTTCGCAGACTTTCTGCAGCTTCTGAGACACTTGGTTTGTTTTCTCTAGGGTAGAGCCCGGCGGTGTCTGGATGATGGCATAAATGGTGCTCTGGTCTTCGTTCGGGATAAAGCCGGAAGGCAGAACCAGGTTCTCGTAGAAGATACCGGCGCCAAAAGCCAGCAGGATTGCAAACGTAAGCCATCTTCTGCTCACAATTCTGGTGAGCAGGCCCACGTATTTTCCGGTCAGTTTTTCAAAACCATGGTTAAAACGGTCCAGCGCTCTGGTGAGCAGGTTTTTCTTTTTGGCGTGCCCGTGGTGGTTCTTCAACAGCATGGCACACAGCACCGGAGTAAGCGTGAGCGCGATCAAGGCCGAAATCACAATGGAACTGGCCATGGTAATGGAGAACTGACGGTAAAACGTACCCACCGGACCAGACATAAACGAGATAGGCAGGAACACTGACACCATCACCATAGTAATAGCGATGATAGCGCCACTGATCTCACCCAATACTTTTTTCACGGCACTGTACGGCGACAGATGCGGCTCTTCCTCCATCTTGGCGTGCACCGCCTCTACCACCACAATGGCATCATCCACCACAATACCAATGGCCAGCACCAAGGCAAAAAGCGTTACTAAGTTGATGGAAAGCCCAAAGAACTGAATCACGAAGAAGGCCCCGATCAAGGAAACCGGCACCGCCAGGATTGGAATCAACGTAGAGCGCCAGTCGCCCAGGAAGATGAACACCACAATGGCAACCAGAATAAACGCGTCGCGCAGGGTGTGGATCACTTGCTCAATAGAGGCGTCTAGGAAATGCGAAACGTCATAGCTGATCTTGTAATCCATACCCGGCGGGAACGTGCTTTTCATTTCCTCCAGCTGCGCTTTTACATCGGCTATCACATCGCTGGCGTTACTGCCGTAGTTCTGCTTTAAGACAATGGCTGCCGAAGGATGGCCATCCAGGTTGGAATAGATATCAAAGAATTCGCTGCCCAATTCTACCGTGGCAATGTCCTTCAGGTGGATGCTCTCGCCCTCGGCATTGGCCCTGATGATGATGCTCTCGTACTCTTCGGGTTTGTTGTACCGGCCTTTATAGGTAAGCACGTATTCCAGGGACTGCGCGGCAATACCAGAGCTTTGCCCTATCCGGCCCGGCCGGCCAATGATGCTTTGCTCGCCTAGGGCTTTCATCACTTCGTCCACCGAGAGATTATAAGCCCGCATGCGGTCGGGGTTTAGCCACACGCGCATGGCGTACCGGCGACTACCCAAAATCTGCGCCCGGGCCACCCCTTTGATCCGCTGGATCTCAGGAATCATCTTCACGGTGGCGTAGTTGAAAAGGAATTTCTCGTCCATGCTCTCATTCTTGGAATAGAGGTTGACGTACATCAACATACTGGGCTGGATGGGCGTAATCACTACCCCTTCGCGCTGTACCAGTTCGGGCAAGAGCGGCATTACCTGGTCTACCCGCGTCTTCACCCGCACCACGGCGTCGTTGGGGTCGGTGCCTGGTTCAAAGATGATCCGGAGGGTGGCTTCGCCGGCGCTGGTAGCATCCGTCGCGATGTACCGCATGCCTTCCACCCCGTTAATGGCCTGTTCCAGCGTAATCAACGTGGACTTCACCAACACATCGGCACTAGACCCCGGGTACGCAATGAAGATATTGACGGTAGTAGGGGCAATTTCAGGGAACTGGGAGATGGGCAGTTTCTTGATGGCCAAGGTGCCCATGAAAACAATCATGACCGATATCACTATCGCGAATACAGGTCTTTTTATAAACTTGCTAAACATGTCTTTCAGACTCTTTAATTACTCGGCGTATAAATCCAACTGAGACATGACAGTAGCGGGCTCCACAAATTTGGCGTGGATCTTTTCGTTTTCCCGTACCAGGCGCAAGCCTTCCAGCAGGATTCTGTCGTTTTCATTCAGACCTTTCTGCACCACATAGATGTGCGGCAACTCGGCGGCTAACGTAATCTCCCGTGACTGAAGCACATTGTTTTTATCCAGCACGTAGACGTACTTCTTGTCCAATACTTCAAAGGTGGCTTTCTGCGGAATAAGCAGCGCGTTCTTCATGGGTACCTCCATTAAGATGTTGCCGGTCTCGCCATGCCGCAGCAATCCTTTTGGGTTGGGGAAAGTGGCCCGGAAAGCAATGTTGCCCGTCTCGTTGTTGAAGTCTGCTTCAATGGTTTGCACCATGCCCGGGTAGTCAAACACCTGCTGGTTGGCCATTTCCAGTTTCACTTTCTGCTGGCCGTTGTTTCGCTGGCTGGTGGTTTTGTAGTCCAGGTACTCGGCTTCTGGTACATTGAAATACACCCACATCTGGCTGTTGTCTGAAAGGGTTGTGAGCAGATCACCCTCGTCTACCAAACTGCCCAGCCGTACCTGGAAGTGGTCCATGATGCCGTCAAAAGGCGCTCTGATCTGGGTAAATCCAAGGTGGACCTGGGCCAGGGATACCTCGGCTTTGGCCTTGTTCAATTTGGCTTTGGCCATGGCCAGTTCACCGGGCGCCACCACGTTGTTGGAGGCCAGCTTTTTGGTGTTCTGGTATTCAATCTCGGCGAAACTGGCCTCGGCCTGGGCTTTCTGCAGCTCGGCCTGGTACATGGTAGGCATGATCTGGAACATGATCTGCCCTTTCTTCACCAGCTGCCCTTCGTCTACAAAGATTTTCTGCAGGTACCCCTTCTCCAAAGCCCTGACCTCAATGTGGCTTACCGCATGGATCTGGCTGACGTATTCTTTGGTGATTAAGGTGTCCTTTTTCAAAGGGCTGGTCACTGAAAACTGTGTTTCCTCTTCCTTTTCTTCCTTATGTGATTCACAGCCTGTATGGCACAACAAGGCACACAAGCTTAGGAGCATGAGAACTCTCTTCATGGTTTTGCTTTCTAAAAAATGATGGATGTGTATTCTGATACACGGGTGAAGTCTGGTAGCCCCAGGCTAACAGACGCAAGCTTTTGAAAACTAAGGGGGAGGTTAGATGGTCTTAAACAGCGCTAGAGGCAGCATGGTCCATGCGCTAACAGGTAGACATGAGGTGCCTGAATGCTTTTTTGAGAAGTGGTAAACAAGAATAAACAGGTATCTTCCAGGAGCGTCTGCTCACAGGAAATGGACTAGTTACAAGAGTAACTAAGCGGTGGGCAAAGAAGAATTATGCCCGGGAAGGGTTTACATCATATCCTGAAAACGCGGAATATGAGGTATAATCTGTGAGTTGAAAAATAAGAGAAATGCTTACAGAAGTGTAAGATGCCTATAAGCGAACCCAGTAGAAGTGCGAGTACATGGGCATAAAGAATAGCAGTGAAGTAATGGCTGCTATCTGCAATCTTCTTGAAGAAAGTGGCTTCGTCTTCCTCTATCTCGCTTTCAACAGAATAGAGTTGGTGCTGCCCATTTTCTGCGTTAGCAGTGGAAGCCTTCAGGAAAGCGGTTAAATCCTGTTTAACAGCGCCCAGGCTGGCCGCATGGAAGGAACCTTTACCTTTTTGGATAAAGGAGGAAGCAGTACCCGGCTGGGCATGCAGATGACTATATCCGCTTAACAGCAGGATACACAGGAACAAGAGGTACTTTGTAAATGCCTGTCTCATCTGGGGCGCAAATGTAATCAGGCTTTTGAAAATCCAAAACAAATAGACCTTATAATTTTATGAAAGCCGATAATCAATTTCTGGACTGGTTTAAACAGAATTAAACCTTTTGCTTTCAAACCATTAGTAAGCCTCGAAGCCTAAGGGTGGAAAGGTGCCGTTTAAAACTATCTGATACGGTTCTATAGGTTCATCTCTCCTCTCTGTTTCTAGGGAATGCATTTTAGACAGTCTTCTCCTTTTACTAAGACTCAACTTTATGATTTAGCAGACACATGCTTACATAATTGAAAACCAAGCCATTACATACTGTAAAAATTTAATTTTTAGGAACTCGCTAACCTTAAAGGGCCATTTTCAATATCGCAAAAAACTTATATCAAAAACAAAACTCATTATTAATTCCTCAAAAAAGCCTATAAATAGTGTTAATCTATTAAACCTAACACTTGTTTGTTAAAAATACTTCAACACAGGCGTTGACTATTTGAAAATTTATCTATAGATTACTGATTCACCCGTACCCCAACGAACAAACAAAAGGAATGAATCAGGCAGATGAGGTTAGAAAAGGGCTGTATACACCCGAGTTAGAGCACGATGCTTGTGGTGTTGGTTGTGTTGTCAATTTAGATGGTCATAAATCACACGCCACAGTAAAAGACGCCCTTACCATGCTCAAAAACATGGAGCACCGCGGCGCCACTGGAAGCGACCCAGAAACCGGTGATGGAGCCGGGATCTTAGTGCAATTGCCCCACGAGTTTTTCAGGAAAGAATTAGCCGAGTTCGCAATTAACCTGCCCCCCCAGGGAAGCTATGGCGTAGGCATGGTCTTCTTCCCGATTGTCTACGAACTGCGCGAGAAGTCCCGCAAGGTCCTGAACAACTGCCTGCGTAAATTAGGGCTAAGCCTGATTGGCTACCGCTTGGTGCCGGTGAACACCCTGGTACCCGGCCACGAAGCCAAGGCGGTAGAGCCTTACATTGAGCAGGTATTTGTGCAACCGGTAGACCCCACCATCAAAGGCGAGGACTTGGAGCGCAAGCTGTTTGTGTTGCGCAATCTCATCAGCAATGAAACCCGCAAGAACGTACGAGGCGAGAACGGCACCTTTTACATTGCCAGTTTCTCTTCCCGCACCATAATCTACAAAGGGCAACTAAAAACAGATCAGCTAGAGCGTTATTACCATGACCTGCGCCACCCAGAATTTAAATCGGCGATTGCGGTGGTGCACTCCCGGTTTTCTACCAATACCTTCCCTAACTGGCGGCTGGCCCAGCCGTTCCGCTTTATCGCGCATAACGGCGAAATCAACACCATCCGGGGGAACGTGAACAAGATGAAGTCCAAAGAGGCGCTTATGTCATCTCCCCTTTTCACCGAGGAAGAGTTGCAGTGGCTTCTGCCCATCACCAACCCCGAGGACTCTGACTCTGCCAACCTGGATGCCCTGGTGGAACTGCTCACGCTTTCGGGACGTCCGTTGCCCCACGTGATGATGATGCTGGTGCCCGAGGCCTGGCAGAACAATCCGCACATGGACACTTATAAAAAGGCGTTCTATAAATTCCATGCTTCTTTAATGGAGCCTTGGGATGGTCCGGCCGCCCTCTTCTTCACGGACGGCACCCAGATTGGCGCTACCCTGGACCGTAACGGCTTACGTCCGGTGCGCTATTGCCTCACCAAGCAGGGCCGCCTCATCATGGCCTCAGAGGCCGGCGCCTTGTGCGTAGACCCTAAAGACGTGATCAAGCGCGGACGTCTGCAACCGGGTAAAATGCTTCTTGCCGACATCTCGCAGAACCGCATCTTTGAGGACGAAGAGATTAAGCAGCTGGTCTGCAATGACAAGCCGTATTTTGACTGGATTCAGAAAAACCGCATCAAACTGCGTTTGCGACCTGAGCCAGCCGTACTACTAGAACCCTGCACGCCCGAGGAACTGCGCCAACGCCAAAAAGCGTATGGCTACACCCGCGAAGACTTGAAAATGGTGGTGGAACCTATGGCGGCTACCGCCTATGAACCAGTGGGCAGCATGGGGTCTGATACCCCTTTGGCCGTACTTTCGCAGCAAAGCCAACACGTTTCCAACTACTTCAAGCAGTTCTTCGCCCAGGTAAGTAATCCGCCTATCGATTCTATCCGCGAGCGGCTGGTAATGTCGCTTTTCACGCGGGTGGGCGAGTCTTTGAACATCCTGGATGAGACCGAACTGCATACCCGTCAGATTCATATCTCTCAGCCCGTAATGGACCCGGTGGAGTTCCAGAAACTGGTATTCCTGAAAGAGGAAGGCTTTGAGCATGAAACCCTGGATGCGACGTTCTCCACCCGCGAAACCGGAAACCTGCAACGCGAGATTGACCGCATCTGCGCGGAGGCCGAAGCTGCCGTACGCGCCGGCAAGAAAATCCTGATTATCTCTAACCGAAACATTCAGGCGCAACGGGCGGCTATTCCGTCTTTGCTGGCCGTAGGCGCGGTGCACCATCACTTAATTGAGAAACGCATCCGCACCAAAGCAGGGCTGGTGGTAGAAGCTGGTGATGCTTGGGAAACCCATCACTTTGCCACTATCATCGGGTACGGGGCCAGTGCTGTGTATCCCTTCCTGGTGTATGACACCATCAAGAGCCTGCACGACCAACACAAACTAGACAACAAGCACCCGTACACCCACTACTTCCAGAACTTTATCTACGCCGTAGATAATGGTTTGCTGAAAATCCTTTCCAAGATGGGCATCAGCACGCTGCAGTCGTACCAGAGCTCTCAGATATTTGAGATTCTAGGGCTGAGCCAGGAAGTCATCGCGAAATGTTTCAAAGGCACTACCAACCGCCTGGAAGGCTTGAACTTTGAGGACCTGGAGCGCGAAGCTCTGACCAAGCACCAATCTGCGTATCCGAACAAGGAAAACCTGCTAGAGTCCGGCGGGTACTACCAATGGCGCCGCGATGGCGAAGAGCACTTGCTCACGCCCAAGGTGATTCACCTGCTGCAAAAGTCTACCAGATTAAACGACTACTTATTATACAAAGAGTACTCCAAGTCCATAAGAGAGCACCAGCAGGAAACCGCCATTACGCTGCGTAACCTGTTTGAATTCCGGAAGCGGCAGTCGGTGCCTTTAGACGAAGTGGAACCCGTATCAGCTATCCTGAAGCGCTTTGCTACCGGAGCCATGTCGTTCGGGTCTATTTCCTATGAGGCGCACAGCACGCTGGCTATTGCCATGAACCGCATTGGGGGTAAAAGCAACAGCGGCGAAGGCGGCGAAGACGAGGCCCGCTACATCCGCAATCCTAACGGTGATTCCGAGATTTCACGCGTAAAACAGGTGGCCTCCGGCCGATTTGGCGTCACGAGCCATTACTTGGCGAACGCCGATGAAATCCAGATAAAGATAGCCCAGGGCGCCAAACCCGGCGAGGGCGGACAACTCCCCGGCCATAAAGTAGACCACTGGATTGCCCGCGTGCGCTGCTCTACGCCCGGGGTAGGCTTGATTTCGCCTCCTCCGCACCATGACATCTACTCCATTGAAGACCTGAAGCAGCTCATCTTCGACCTGAAGAACGCCAACCCTAGAGCCCGCATCAACGTGAAGCTGGTGGCCGAGGCAGGCGTAGGTACCATCGCCTCAGGCGTGGCCAAAGCCAAAGCCGATGCCATCATGATTTCGGGGGCTGACGGTGGTACCGGAGCCAGTCCGCTGAGCTCTATCCGCCATACCGGTTTGCCTTGGGAAATCGGCCTCGCCGAAGCGCACCAGACCTTGATTAAAAACAACCTCCGCAGCCGCGTGGTACTGCAGACCGACGGTAAGATTCTGACCGGCTATGACCTGGCGGTAGCCACCTTATTAGGAGCCGAAGAATACGGCGTAGCCACCGCGGCCCTCATCACCGAAGGCTGCATCATGATGCGTAAGTGCCACCTGAATACCTGCCCAGTTGGTATTGCTACCCAGAACCCAGATTTGCGCGCCCTTTTCACCGGCGACCCTGACCATGTGGTGAACCTGTTCACCTTCCTAGCCATGGAGCTGCGGCAAATTATGGCCTCTCTAGGCTTCAGAACTATCAATGAGATGGTGGGCCAGTCGCAGGTGCTTAAAATCAGAACCGACCTGAACCACTGGAAACTGAAAAACCTAGACCTCTCTCCTATCTTTCACCAGGAGTACTCGCCTAAAAACGTGGGTACTTACAAGCAGATTGAGCAAGACCACGAGACTGGCAGAGTACTGGACAAAAAGCTCATCCGGGACCTGAAAAAAGGCAATACCGAGGTAGAGTACCGCATCAACAACGTAGACCGCGCGGTGGGCACCATGTTGTCGTATGAAATCTCCCGCAACTTCGGGAAGCACGGCTTGCCGGAAGATTCATTTAAAGCCACCTTCTACGGCTCGGCCGGCCAGAGTTTTGGCGCTTTCCTAGCGCCGGGGCTTTCCTTCAAGCTATACGGTGAAGCCAACGACTACATGGGCAAAGGTCTTTCGGGCGGAAAACTGATTCTACAGCCGTTCAAGGAAAGCCAATACCTGGCGCATGAACACATTATTACCGGCAACGTGGCGCTCTACGGCGCTACGGGGGGCAAGGTGTACATCAACGGGATGGCCGGGGAGCGCTTCTGCGTGCGTAACTCAGGTGCTGAGGCGGTGGTGGAAGGCATTGGCGACCACGGCTGTGAGTACATGACGGGCGGCAAAGTGCTGGTGCTAGGTGAGATAGGCAAGAACTTCGCAGCCGGTATGAGCGGCGGCATGGCCTACATCTATGCCCCTGACCCCAACCATGTAGACCAATTGAACCTGGACATGGTAGGCCTGGAAGAACCAGACTCCGAAGACCTGCTCTGGATTGTGAAGAAACTACAAGAGCACGTGGCCTATACCGGCAGCGTACTGGCCCGGGAGTTCCTGCAAAACTGGGAAATCCACCGCGACCATTTCCGGAAAGTGATGCCACACGATTTGAAAAAAGCCTTGCAATTACAAGATAAAGAAACTGAAAGAATATTGGCGTAATGGGAATAGCAGATGGATTCTTGAAATATAACCGGGAACTGCCCGGCACCCGCGACCCTAAGGTGCGGGTAAATGACTCCAACGAAATATACCTTCCCTTCCCCGAAGAGAAGACAAAGCAACAGGCATCCCGCTGCATGGACTGCGGCATTCCATTCTGCCACAACGGCTGTCCGCTGGGCAACTTGATTCCGGATTTCAACGATGCGGTCTCAGAAGGCGATTGGGAAAGGGCCATACGCGTGCTGTACCGCACAAACAACTTCCCGGAGTTTACCGGTCGTATCTGCCCGGCCCCGTGCGAAAGCAGCTGCGTGTTGTCCATCAACAAACCAGCAGTGACTATTGAGCACATAGAGAAATCTATTGCCGAAAAGTCCTTTGAGCTGGGCTTGGTGAAACCCGAGCCTCCGTTGCACAGAACGGGCAAAAAGGTAGCCGTGGTAGGTTCTGGTCCGGCTGGTTTAGCGGCAGCTGCCCAGCTGAACAAAGCCGGGCACAAAGTCACCGTGTTTGAGAAGGATGAGAAAGCCGGCGGCTTGCTGCGCTACGGCATCCCAGATTTCAAGCTGGAAAAATGGACCATTGACCGCCGCCTGGCCATCCTGGAAGCTGAGGGCATCAAGTTCAAGTACAACCGCAAAATCGGGCAAGACACCACCCTAAAGAAACTGTACCGCAAGTATGATGCGGTGCTGTTGTGCATCGGGTCTACCAAACCCCGCGCCATCTCCATCCCGGGCAATCATCTCAAAGGCATCCATTTCGCCATGGATTACCTGGGCTTGCAGAACCGCCGGGTAGACGGTGCGCAGATTGCGCCCGAGAACGACATCAACGCCTTCGGCAAGCACGTGCTGGTGATTGGCGGTGGTGATACCGGCTCTGACTGCGTGGGCACGGCCAACCGTCACTTCGCCAAATCTGTGACGCAGTTGCAGTACCGCTACATGCCGTCCACCGAGCGGCACCCCACCAACCCGTGGCCCGAAGTGGCCGTGACGCTTTCTTCTTCCTCTTCCCACGAAGAAGGCTGCGAGCGGAGCTGGGGCTGGCTGAACAAAGAGTTTATTGCCGATGAAAACGGAAACGTAAAAGGCCTACGCGTAGTGGAACTGGAGTGGAAAAACCAGTCTGAGTACACTGAGAAGCCCAACAGCGAACGCATCCTGCCTTGCGACCTTGCCCTGATTGCCATCGGCTATGAACGCCCGGAGCACGATGCCTTCACTTCCAACTTCAAATTTGAACTGGATCGCCGCGGCAACTTCAAACTTAACGACTGGCAAACCAACATCCCTGGCATCTTCTCGGCCGGAGACGCCTGCCGTGGCCAGTCGCTGGTAGTCTGGGCCATCTCAGACGGTCGCGAAGCTGCTCGTGCCATTGACGTGTACCTCATGGGCGATTCAGAATTGCCGTCTAAAGAGCTTTCAAAGTATCAGCTGTTTTAAGTTGATATCAAGTAGCTCGTATCACGTAGCACGATTATCGTTTTGAAATGCCCCATTCTTGCCTGTTTGGTGAGATGGGGCTTTTCTGTTTAAGGCTTGAATTCAGAAAAGAAAGCCCGAAACAGAATTATACCTTCACTTGCTCGTAGAAGTCTTTATCACCAGCTAACTCAATGATGGAAACAAGGCCAAACTTCTACAACACCAATGGCATCAAACTACATGTGGCTGAGGCGGGACCACAGGAAGGAAAAACCATCCTGTTTCTGCATGGCTTCCCAGAATATTGGTATGGTTGGAAGAAGCAGTTGAGTTTCTTCTCAGAGAAGGGCTGGCATGCTGTTGCGCCAGACCAGCGGGGCTACAATCTGAGCAGCAAACCTGAAGGCGTAGAAGCCTACGCCATTGACGAGCTTACTCGAGATATTGTAGAGCTTATCCCGCAGCTCACTACCCAGAAAATAGTACTGGTGGGGCACGACTGGGGTGGAGCTGTCGCCTGGAATATAGCGTTACATCATCCGGAATTATTAGAAAAGCTGGTAATTCTGAACATGCCGCACCCAGAGGTAGCCCACGAGCACTTGACCAAGAACCCAAAACAGATGCTTAGGAGTTGGTATACGGGCTTCTTCCAGATTCCCTGGGTACCAGAAGTGGTCAACAGCTCTTTTAATTTCAAAGTATTGGAAAGTACCCTGAAAGGCTCTGCCCAACCGGATACGTTTACCCAGCAAGACATAGAAGGCTATAAAGAGGCTTGGAAACAGCCAGGAGCCCTGGAAGCCATGATTTATTGGTACAGGGCCTACAAATACAAAAAGATAGAAGCTACCCACCTGGTTGAGGTCCCCACCCTAATGCTCTGGGGAAAGCAGGACCAGTTTCTGGGGACGGAACTAGCGCTGCCAAGTATTGAGCAATGCACCAACGGCCAACTGTTCTTCCTGGAAAACGCTACCCACTGGCTGCACCATGAACAGCCGGAAAAAGTAAATGCCTGGATGGAAAATTTTCTGAGGGCTTAATAGCCGTTTTGGACAAACCACGCTAAAACAAAAAACCGCACCTCAAAGAAGTGCGGCTTTCCCATCATTCATTAAATCAAAAACTCTTAATTTCTGCCGCCTCGACTAGACTCTCTTCCGGATGAGGATTCCTGGCGGGGAGAAGCTTGGCGCTGGGCCGGGGTCTGAGACGGAGCAGAGACTTCGCGGCTTCTTTGCTGGTACTGTCCTGACCCGGCAGATTCTTGCCGGCTTCTGGTCTGGTACTGGCCTTGGCCAGAGGAAGCATCTGACCGGCGGGGTGAATACGAACCCTCAGAACGTTGTTCTGTCGACTCATACGAGGAACGGGTGCGGGTTCCGGCCGGGTTAGTTTCATCAGAACGTTGCGGATACTCTCTGGTGCTTGAGCGGGTCTGGGAAGCACGGTCCATTCGGTCAGAGGTACTTTCCCGTAGGCCTTCCCGGGTCCGAATTCTTTCCGTTTCCACGCTCCGCTGCTCAGAGGAGGACTCCAAGCCAGTCCGGCTACGGTAGGTATCGCTTTCTGCGCCTGTACGGGTTCTTCCGGTACTGCTGCTCCGGTCAGTCCTGCCTACGGTACCGCTGTTGGTGTCTGTCAGGCGAGATCTAGTGGAGGAATTATCTCGGGCAACCACACGGGTAGGTGCTTCCTCGCGGCGCGAGTTCACATCAGGGCGATAGATACGAACGGAGTTATCAGCTACTGAGGTTCTACCTGGCCGACTGTCTCTGTCTACGCGGTAAACATTCACTTTGCGGTTGGTGGCGCGTTCTATGTCTTGGTTTCTTGGGCCATACACATATCGCCGGTTATCACGCTCATAATAGTTGTTGATGATGGTGGTATTGTGGTAGATGTTGACCACCCGGGTTCTAGGCACGCAGTAGCTGTAAATGCGCGGACTAGTGATGTACATCACGGGCACAAACACCCAGCGCACCGGCGCCACCACGTAGGTTACTCTTGGGCCCATAGGTGCCCAGCCGTAATAGCCGCCCCCGTTACGCCAATCTACCCAAGCCGGTCCCCACTCAGAGCCCGGCACCCAAAGCCAACCGTAATAGTCATCGTACATCCATCGGCCGTAGTGGAAAGGAGCCCAGCCCCAATCATAGTCAGATACCCAGGTGTTGCCGTATTCGGTCATCACCCAATGCCCGCGTGTGGCATACGGCTGAAAATCGCGCCCCACGTCCGGAGACCAAACATAGCCGTACTCCGGGTCCCTGATCCAGCGGCCGTAAGGGTCCAGTTCATCATAAAAGGTCTGGAAAGACACACGGTCTCCCGGACGAGCCTGCGCTTCAGGAACCCTGAGCAGACTGAAGGCCATGAGGGCAACCACCCCCAGCGCCCACAAGCGTTGTAAAAAGGTTTTCATCGGGACTGATGTTTATATTGGGCAGCGGCGCGAAAAACTGGATCACGTTTCCTACTCAATTGGGTTAAAAACAGGAAAACTTCGTTTTGTGAACTCAATCCAAAACCTTGCCAAAATCACCTTTATTTGGGTCCTGTTTCAAATAAATTACTTGGCTATAATCCCCTCATACTAAGCACGAAGGCACTTCTTTGGGTTGCTCTCTCCAAATACGAGCAATTACCTCAAGTAAACTTAGGATTATTCCATTTCATCAGATTTACGGTATAAAAAAACGGACCTGGTTTTTGCATCATAAAAAAGGGACTTTTTAGTACCTTTGCACCATACTTTTGCCCCCCTCCCCCAGGCAATTGCCAGATTTTTACAATTCCAGAGTTTACGTTGAAATTTTACTTTTTCAATGCGCCCGCACCTTTGCCTTTACAGGCATTCAGGCAGGAGTATGTTTTGCAAAACTTAAAGAAGCTTCGGCTGGCCGCTTACCTGGCTATGTCGGTTTCTTGCGGTATTATGCTCTTACCCTTGCTGTTTCCGCTCCTGAACCAAACAGCGCACGTTACCTTTTTCAGGGGACTTAATATTTCTCTGGTGCTTGCCTCGGCGGTTACCCTTAGTTTAGAGCACTTTTTTCTGAAAGGCAGGCAAAACAGACTTCCTCTTTGGGTGGCGCAACTTCTGTGCCTGGGCTTTGGGTTTGCGTTTATCTCCTGCTGTCTGGGTATTACGTTCATAGCGCAGTCTAACCCTAAAAATACCCTGACCATGTACCTGTTGGGGCTGGTGACCGTGGCCTTCCTATGGGACTTTGAGTACCTGGAAACCCTGCTTTTGGTAGCCCTCACCTCGCTGGCCTTCACGTTGGTTATCTACTTTTCCTTTCTAGGGCCGGAGCAGGCCATCCTGAACCATTGCATGTCTTTTGTGATCCTGGTCTGCTTTTATTTTCTCTCCCGCATCATGTACAGCTACCGGGCTACCCATTTTCTGCAGTTAAAGGAGATTGAAAAAAAAAACCAGGAGATTCAGAAAATGAGCCAGGCTAAATCTGAGATTCTGGGCGTAGTGGCCCATGACCTGAGAAGCCCGTTCAACAACATTGAGATGCTTACTTCCCTGCTGCAGCAAAAGAATTTCACCCCTGAGCAGGAACAGCAATACCTTGGCCTGATTTTAACTAGTTGCCAAACCTCTAAACAAACGATCAACGAGTTACTTTATGTTGCCCGGGAAGACCAGCAGGAAGCCATTCCGCTGGAGAAACTGGATATCTGCCAGGTACTAGAAGATATCCAGAGTGAATGGGAGTCCCAGTTGCAAGGTTCTAAAGATCTGCAACTCCTGCATCCGGTTGGTCCGGTTTACGCCCATCTAAACAAAGATCGGTTTCACCGGATCATGAACAACCTGCTTTCCAACGCCGCCAAATTCACGCCCACTAATGGCAAAATCCTGATCAGAGTGCAGGAGCAAAAGAAAAATCTCCTGCTGCAGGTAACGGATGAAGGCATCGGCATTCCGGAGAAAATTAGGCCGCTGCTGTTTGAGCGGTTTTCTAAGGCCCGTAGAAAAGGGTTGAAAGGCGAAAAGTCCACTGGGCTCGGGTTGAGTATCTGCCGGCAATTAGTGGAGCAGCACGGCGGTTCTATTGAAGTAGAAAGCGAGGAACGCAAAGGCACTACCTTCTCCATCACCCTACCCATCGCGAAGTAAAATCAGCCTGCAACTTCTAATCGGCACTCCAATTCCGCCAGCTTCAAAGGAAGTAGCTTCGTTCACTAAAAAGCCTACATGAAAGTAGGACTGGTTTAGGCCTGATTCCCCTAAATCGAGCGCGAAATGGGTTTTTAGTTCTTTTGAAATCAACAAGAGGCGGTAACTCTATTACTGTTCTTGCTGACAAAGAGCATCTGTTGCTACATGAATTTTGCATAAAATTTGGATTCTATTATTTTCAACTGCACTTTTGCAGCACTAAAGTCAATTACCCCTCTTGTTGGGGCTTGATTTATACAGAAGAAGGGAGAGAACAGGCTCTATGAACTTCTAGCAACCTAGGTAAGACTAGGTGCTAATTCCTGCCTAAGGGACTTAGGAAATATAAACGAACAGCCCATGACCACTACATTGCTTTCTTCTATTGCTGCCCTACTGCAGAAACTATTGTCAAGACTTAACGGTCCTACCCTACAGCCCGTGCCTGTACGGCCCTTCTCTTGTTGTTGCTGTTGTTAGCCCTCTCTGAGGCGTAGCAAGGGCAATACCTGAATTTCCCATTCTAAATCAGGTTTGTTTTTACCGGACTTGCAACCATTTGCGGCCATCCCTTTGCTCAGTCCTCCTCCAACGCAGAGGCTACCTCCACCTTTTTGGCCTGATAAGCTGATCCTTTTTACCCTGTTTTTTAAACAACGCTAAAACGCTCCTTAACCACTAACAAACAATAGTATCTCCTATACCTCTATAGAGATATCTACCATTAAACGAACCCAATTACACAAACGAACATGAGCACTCCTTCTTTTGAAAAACCAATTGCCATTTTCCACGAGCACCCAGACTGGTTCAAACCTTTGTTTGAAGAGCTAGACGCCCGCGGTATACCTTATGTACGCCTGAACGCCGCTGAGCACACCTATGACCTGGCCGAGGACGAAACGCCGTACAGCCTGTTCTTCAACCGCATGAGCCCTTCTGCCTACCTACGCGGAAATGAAAACGGCATTTTCTATACCTTAGGCTTATTGGGGCACCTGGAGCGCACCGGCACGCCAACCGTGAACGGACACAAAGCTTTCCAGTACGAGACCAACAAGGCCCTGCAGTTATCGCTGTTGCAGTCTCTGGGCTTGCCTTACCCGAAAGCGCGCGTGATCAACCATGCGTCACAGGCGGTAAAAGCCGCGGAAAGCCTGCGTTTCCCGATCGTCGTGAAAGCCAACATTGGCGGCAGCGGCGCGGGCATCATCAAATATGACTCTGTGGAGTCACTGGCGCAATCGGTGGCGAACAACGAGATTGATTTGGGCATTGACCACACCGCTTTGGTGCAGGAGTTCATCCCGGCCCGAGGCGGGTACATCCACCGCGTGGAGACCCTAGGCGGCAAATACCTTTATGCCATCAAAGTGTACACTACCGGCGAAAGCTTCAACCTGTGCCCTGCTGATATCTGCCAGACCACAACCGGCGTAGAACTGGTGCGCAACGCCTGCGCCTTAGATGCGCCTAAAAACGGCCTGAAAGTAGAAGGCTACACCCCAGAGCAGGAAGTAATTGACGCCATTGAGGCCATCGTGCAGAACTCCGGCATTGACGTAGGAGGTATTGAGTACATCATTGACGACCGCGACGGACAACTGTACTACTATGACGTGAACGCGCTTTCTAACTTCGTGGCCGATGCCGTGAACGTGATCGGGTTCAACCCGCACAAGAAGCTGGTAGATTTTCTGGAGAAAAAGGCCCAACTAGTAGCAGAGGAGGTATAAGCCATGCAGTTCGGATATTGGTTACCTGTATTTGGCGGCTGGCTTCGCAATGTGCCTGATGAAGGCATGACCACCTCCTGGGACTACGTGAAGCAACTGGCGCAACGCAGCGAGGAATGGGGCTACAGCCTCTCGCTTATTGCCGAGTTATACTTGAACGACATCAAAGGCCAGGAAGCTCCGGCCCTGGATGCCTGGTCTACCGCCGCTGCTTTGGCCGCTGTGACAAAGGAACTGGAGATCATGGTGGCGGTGCGCCCTACCTTCCATAACCCGGCGCTGCTGGCGAAAGCCGCCGCCAACATTGACCTGATCAGCAACGGCCGTCTGTCTCTGAACGTGGTGTCCAGTTGGTGGAAAGACGAAGCCACCAAGTATGGCATTCAGTTTGAGCAGCACGATGACCGCTACGCCCGCACCAAAGAGTGGCTGGACGTGGTAACGAACCTCTGGGAGAAAGACCATTTCACCTACGAAGGCAAGTACTACCAGGTCACCGACAACGTGCTGCAGCCCAAGCCGAAGAAAAAGCCCTTTATCTACGCCGGAGGCGAGTCTGAAGCCGCTAAGACGCTTATCTCTAACCAGTGCGACGGTTACGTGATGCATGGAGACTCCCCGGAGACCATCGGGAACCGCATCTCAGACATGCGCGAGCGCCGCGAGAAAGCTGGGTTGCCGCCCATGAAGTTTGGCGTGGCGGCGTACTCCATCGTGCGTGAAACGGAGCAGGAAGTGAAGAAGGAACTGGAGCGTATTACGGATGTGAACGCTTCTGCGGCAGGTTATGGCAACTACCAGCAGTGGCTGGCCGGTACGCAACTGGAGCAACAGGTTTCTTTGCAGGACTACTCCGTTTCTAACCGCGGCCTACGCACCGGCCTCACCGGAACGCCTGCCCAGATCCAGGACAGAATTGGCGAGTACGAGAAAGTAGGCGTGGATTTCTTCCTGCTGCAATGCAGCCCGCAACTAGAGGAAATGGAGCGTTTCTCTGAGTCAGTGATTCAGGTATTGGTTTAGGAAATCGCCCACTATTCAGCTTTCAGGAAAGTTGAACAAGTAAAAAAAGAGGCTCGTCAATGGCGAGCCTCTTTTTTTACTTGTTCAGTGTATACGCTTAGCTTCTGTTTTGTCCTTCAGAGCGGTTGGTACCTCCTCTTCTCTCTAAACGGCTACCTTCTTTTCCTTTACGGTTAGCGCGGTTGGCTTGCATTTGCTTGCGCTCAGCTTCGTATTTCTCGTATTGTTTTTTGCTCAAGATGCTTTTGAGCTCCTTCTCCCAGGAGGCTTTCAACTGGTGCATCTGGTCACGGCGTTGGTCGTTGCGCTGGGTTCCGTTACGTTGGTCTTTTTGGGCGTACTGGCCTTTAAAGCTTTCCATCTGCTGGGCGTGCTTAAGGTTAAGCGCCTGCAATTTCTTTTTCTGGGAATTGCTCAGGTCCAGTTTCTGGCTCAACAACTCAGTGCGTTTGGTAGCTCTTTCCTCTGGTGAGAGTTGGGCCCGTTTGTCGTTGCCCCGGCGGAAATCACCTTTGTCTTTTTTGCGCTGCTCGGTTCTGTTGTCCTGGGTTCTTTCCCCCTGCGGACCGGTTTGCGCGTAAGAAGTTCCGGCTACTGCCAATCCTAGGGCCAACATTGCAAAATACTTTTTCATTTTAGGTAAGATTAAGAGTTTACGTTTCTAGTCTTTCAGGCTCCTGTGGCCTGCTTGCTCTACCATTTGCAAAGCAGGTGCCAGAAATGGGTCAAAAACCGGAGAAATCCGCCAAACGGACAAAGCCTGAAGTGAAGCGGACAAAACCGACCCTCCAACTGGCCATCAGCTTTTCCCAGCCGTTTCTCCGAAAAGGTGCTTAAAACAAAAACCGCTTTCACCTGAGGGCAAAAACGGTTTTCTATAAATCCTTCTGAACGGCTTCTATGAGTTTTTAAATGAATTCAAGTTAGCCGACGACTCCCTTCCTTAACCCTGCGGTGGTGGCCCGGCAGGTAATCCGCCGGGAGGCGGGCCTTGGAAGCCTCTGTCGCGGTTGGTCTCTGTGGGGGCACTGCCGGTGAAGTTGCGCAGGTTATAGGTAAACGTAAGCATGAAGAACCGCTGGAGCACGCTAGACTGCACATCCTCCACATACTGAGGGGTGAAGTTACGTTGGACGCTCACGTTCTGGTTCAGTAGGTCGTTCACGCTCAAACTCAACTCGCCCTGCTGGCTCTTGAACAGCTTCTTGCTGATGCTCATGTTCCAGAGCAGGAAATTGGCATCGTAGCCCTCAGAAAGCCCGGAGGTATATTGGTGGCTCAGCTCCGTCCGGTACACCAATCCGAGGCCGAAGATCCAGTTGTATTTCAGGTTGGTGCTCTGGGTGAAGTAATTGCTGTTCAGCTGCGTTTGCAAGGAGTTCTGCGCAAAGTTGTAAGTGGAGTTGGTGGAGAGGTTGAAATCAATCTTCTCACTGATGTTACTGCTCAATGACAACCCGCCGCCTACGCTTGGCGCACTGGAGATATTCAGCTGTCCGTTAGTAAGCCCGGGGATGCGGGTGTAGCTCACGCTGGCGTTCAGCCCGAAATTTGATTTCAAGAAACTGACCGGTTGCCCGAGATGCATGACAGAGCGCACGTTCATGTAACCGTCCAGATTTACAGGAGTGGTAATTTGTTGGCCTTTCTCCAGCACCAACCCGTTAGACAGGGTAATGGGTTCGGTGGTAGCCCTATTGATGCTGTTGCCAATGTAGTTTTGGGCCACGTTCCCGAAAAACCCCACAAAAAAGACCCGGTTTGTCTCAGTATTAAAATTGCGGAAACCCATCCGGAAGTTATGGCTGTAGCTTTGCCCCAAACCCAGGTTTCCCTGGTATAGTTGGAGCGGGTTACTGTTGTCCACGGCTTCTGATAACTGGTCCACCGAAGGCGCGTTGGTGCTGGTGGTGTAGTTGAAATCAACGTTCTTGCTTTGCGAGAGCTTAAAGTTCAGGTTTGCAGAGGGCAAAAGGCTGGTAAACAGTTTGGTGTAGAAATCCTCTGAGGGGTAGTCCTGGTCGTTTTCCAAGGAGGCGATTTGGTACCGGGCATTCACCTGGAACCGCAACTTTCCATGGTCATACTGATACCCCGTTCCGAAACGCTGGGTAAAGTAATCACTCCGAAAGGTGTTACTCAAGGCCGAGTTCAGGAGGCTGTAGTCGCCGGTGCCTTCGGCGTACTCATAAGCCCGTTTGTCTGCGTCATTCTGCTGATTACCCAGATTGTAGAAGAGGTGCACCTGTCCATATTCCCCAACCGGTTCGTTGTAGGTGACATCCCCGTTCCAGGAAAAACCCGTTCTGTTTTGGTCTGTGAACAGGTTCTGGTTTTCAAGGGAAGTGGAACCCCGGTAGTAAATTGTATTGGCCTGCAACGTGTTCTCTCCCTGGCTAGACGAGTAGCTGGTGGTCAGGTTGGTGGAGAAGTTTCGGCCGGGCTTGCCAAATGTATGGCTGAACAAGATGTTGTTGCTGAAAGTCACCGCTTTGCTGTCAGTGTTGGTGGTGTTCTCAGAGCTGTTCAAGGCACCGTTCACGTTGGAGGTAGCGCTTGTTACGCTATTTGTCGCGGTGTTGTCCTGCACCGACAAGCTGGGAGTAATTAACAGGCGGTTGTTCGGGTTGATGTTATAATCTAACCGGAAGTTGAACTGATGGCCCGCCGTGGTGGTGGCACTCAACCTATTCTCGGTGTACACCTGGCCTGAGTCTGCCGGAAGCGTGTAATTCTGCGTCCGGAACTGGTTGTTGGTAACCTCGCGTTCTGTGAACTTATAGTTGCCGCTTACCTCCATCTTCTTTCCCCAGAGGTCACTGTAGCTTAACCCAATGGTGTTGGTGGAGATCAAGCCCGAGGTGGTTCCGCCGCCCATGGGTGGCCTGCGGCCTCGCATCCCGCCGCCGGGCGTCTCCCCAACTGAGAAATCAAGTAAGTTGATATTGTTGGTAAGGCCGGTAAGCGTGAGGCGCTGGTTTCCGTTAAACGAGTTAACCGCTACCCCCACCATGTATTTGCCACCGGTGCCGTACCCGGCAGACGCTTTCCCGAACTGGCCTTTGCGTTTATCGGGTTTGGTGATGATGTTGATGGTTTTGGCTTCGTTGCCGTCACTCACGCCACTGAACTCAGCCTGGTCGCTCTTTTTATCGAAGATCTGGATGTTGGCGATCACATCGGCGGGCAGACTGCGGAGGGCGGCGCTGGGGTCATCGCTGAAGAAACGTTTGCCGTCTACCAGTACTTGCTTCACCTCCTGGCCCTGGGCCTGCAAGGTTCCGTTAGTCACGGTAATACCCGGCATCTTCTGCACCAAGTCCTCGGCACTAGCATCAGGGTTGGTCTTGAAAGCGGCCGCATTGAATTGGGTGGTGTCGCCTTTCAACTCACCCGGCGGGATTTTCCCTACCACTTGCACCTCGCTCAATACCTGGCTGTTCAACCCCAAAGCAATAGCTCCCAAGTCAGCGGAAGCCAAAATGGGCAAAGATTTCTGATAGGTTTGGTACCCCAGGAAAGTAATGCTGAGCCGGTAGTTTCCCGCCGGTACAGTCAGTTTGAAAGCCCCCTGGACATCAGAGGCCGCTACGGTCTGCGTGGAATCCAGCAGGCGGGTGAGCATCACCGTGGCCCCGGGCAAAGCGGATTTGTCGGTGGCATCCACCACCCTGCCGGAGATGGAAAAAGTCTGCGCTGAGGTCGCTACTGCCCCTGTCAGCAACAGCATCAATAAAAATAACCGTTTCATGCTTCTGTTCATCTGTGAAAGGCTTCTCGCCCGATGAAACAAATGTCATGAAACCCGTCCCTGGGCACCATCTAAACCTGAGTGAAACAGGCAAATCAAGGTTTGAAGTTGTTACTGCAGCTGTTCAGAGATTTCTGCTTGTTCCAGTCCCCCTTTGAAGCGGGTAGGGGGATGATTACACATGCAGATTATTCGGAGGTATTAAATTTATTGGAATCTCTAAACCGGATATAACAGCGAACAACAGCATTCCGGCCCTCTTGCGCCATTATCATCTCCCTACCCCCTTCAAAGGGGGACGGTATGCGTGGGGCACAAATTATGAATCACTTTTTGCCAGAATTCCTGAGTTCACATTAAAGGCAATCAATAGGAAGCCACAAACGACTTCCTTTTTTCCATTTTGGAATTTTGCTGCTTTATGGATTTCAGCTGGAATTTCAATTCCTTTAGTTCCTGCAGCAACAAAAGCGCTACTTTCTTATTTATTTTCTGCAGCTCCGCTGAATGGAGACACTTTTGCTTGAGCGCAATCTCGTTCTCCAGTTGGGTGATGAGGTGATGATTCATTTGGATGATAGTTTTTAAAAACAGAGATAAAGCTAGGGTGGCTCTCCTTTGCAGGTACACCGTCCGTTTGGGTCTACTTTCAGGAAAACACCTGGTAAACAGTCGCGGTTTTCCAAGGGAAAGCCAAGCCGTTTCCGGCCAGCTCTCTAATGACAGCTACATTTCTTGATTCCCTTATTGACCCAAGGTGATTTCTAGCTGGCTAGCCAGTTCAGGAAAAGCGGGCTCTTGGCTTTGCTCACGATGATTTCCTCTTGAAATGGAATGTTGAGGGTCACCGCAAGCTTGCGCCCGAAATACTGCGAAGCTTCTTTAATGGCCCTGTGGTTAAGCAAAAACTGCCGATTAGCCCGGAAGAACTGGTTTCCGCAGATCGCTTCCATTTCTTCCATGTTCTGGTTGAGGGTAAACTTTCTCTGGTCAAAGGTAATCACGTGCGTGACCAGGTTCTGGGAGTAACACACGGCTATCTGGTCAATAGGCAGCGGGATGATCTTGTCCCGTTGGAACACCAGCACCGAACTGGGTTTCAGAACCTGCCGGTTGTCTAGCAGTTGCAGCAGCGCCTGGTAATCTGGGGTAGCCGGGGCGAGGCTTTGCTGCAGTTGTTTGTATTTCTGCAGCGTTTTCTCAATAGTGGCCTTGTTGAACGGTTTTAAAACGTAGTCAATGCCATTGGCTTTGAAAGCATCCAGGGCGTACTCGTTATAGGCCGTGCAGAAGACCACTGGTTTAGAGATCTGAACGGCTTGGAAAATCTCAAAGCTCAGGCCGTCACCCAACTGAATATCAGAGAAGATCAAATCCGGGGACGGGTTCTGCTGGAAATACGTGACGGCCGCTTTCACTGAGGGCAAAACCGCCAAAATACGGGCATTGGGTTCCACCTCCAGCAGGGTGTCTTCCAGGTCTTCGGCGGTGAGGGGTTCGTCTTCAATGATGACAATGTTCATTCGTCAGCAACTTAAGTTCTACAGAAAAATAGTGGTCTGCCTCTACAACGTTAATGCCGTTGCCGCAGATGACCTGGTACCGCTCCGACAGGTTTTTCAGCCCGATACCGGAGGAAGGCTCCAGTGACGGCTTCGGCTTCCGGTTGTTCCAGACCACAATGGAATCTTGCTGGTTGTAGGAGATCTGGATGGTCAGGGGCTCTTCTACGGTGAAGGCGTTGTGTTTTATGGCATTCTCCACTAGCAGTTGCAGCGAAAAGATGGGCAAGCACCCCGAGGTGAGAATAACGGGCGGAATTTCAATTCTATAGGAAAACGAGTCCTTGAACCGCACCTTCTGCATTTCCAGGTAATCTACGCACAGTTTCAGTTCCTCCTCCAACGGGATGGTGGTCTTGTTTTCGGAGGTGATGGAAGCCCGGAGCAGATCAGATAACCGCACCAGGTATTCCTCGGCCTCGGGCCGCTGCTTTTTGATGAGTGTTTTCAGGGTGTTGAGTGAATTGAACAGAAAATGTGGTTGCAGTTGGTGTTTCAATCGCTGGTGTTGCGCAATGGCGTGGTTCATTTTGAGCTGACTGTTTTCTACCGCTATCTGGGCACTTTTGCGCTGCAGAATTACCAAATCCATGAGGACCAGCACAATGGTGTTGTTCGTAAGCGCCACAATCAAGGGGAAAACACGGGGCGGTGGTCCGTCAACGAGCAGAAAGATCAACGTCAAAAGTCCGTAGTACACCACCACCGTCAAGGTGTAGCTGAGGGCGTACCGGGCGAAGTTTCTGGCTTTTTCGCTCCAATTCAATCTACCGAACCAACTGTACAGATAGATGTTCATCACCCAAAGGCACAGCATCAGCAGGAAAACCCAGCCAGCGGAAAGCATAATGTCTTCCTGAGACGGACCGAATTGAGTACGATCCATCCTTCTGGGGGGCCTATCTCCCCTATTGCTCAAAAAGAAAGGCCTTCTGGCATTTACCACCGGGAAAAGACTGATGACGCCCCACCCAACGGAGGTAATCAGCGCTATTTTCCACAAGCCTTTTTTATAGGATTCTGATTGCAACATCCCCAAATCTACTCTAAATGATTAATTCCTCTCCTAGTTCTTTACGCTAGCCTCTTCTTTAGAAAGGTAAAAGAAGAGCCCTGCTAAAACGGACTCCTCAGTTTAAACCTCTCAAAAAATGATCTGCAAAACACTTGAACTGCCCCATCTTTCGGGTTGGCTTTCCGGCTACTTTATCGTGCCTTTCGTTTTTAGGCCCAGTTCTATAAAACGGGATAAAAGCCGAAGGATAACCTTGGTTGTCAGAAACCGGGTGAGGCAATTCATAACATACAAATGCTACCTTCTACGTTTCGCTTCTTCAAACTTGGTCTTTTTAGATGGTCTGGACAATCTGAAAAAGGGTGAACCGGAAAAAACGACCAGTGAACCGGTCAGGAGGGAAAGTGGAATATCCAACTGACAAGGCGCTTTCATCCTTACTCGACAAAAGCGGAATATGTAACTTCTGTAGGGTATTTAACATGGTAGTACTGTCACTTTCGCCATGTTATGGCAAAATCGGCGTAGGAATCACTGATGGGAAGTTCTTTGCCTGAGGTAAGCTGCACTTTCCTGTTCATCGAAAAAATAAAGCTGCGGTGATTTCTTCTTTTTTTAGACAGTGCCTTACCAAGGTGCGACCAGGAAGATGTAAACCCATCTACTACCGATGACGCCACCTTGGTGACATCTGCCTCCTTAGCTACCAGCGGCACCTTCAATGTCTTAGTTTGTTCTACGAGCTGCGTGCGCAAGAAAAGCAGGCTTACGGAAGTAGCGGTGAGTAACCTCTTCTCCCCATCACTTCTTATATCTAAACCTTTTACGCGGGTGCAACCATTAAGCGGGCCGGGCAAACAACAGTTATAGGCATTTCCTCGGCAGGCCTCTACCTACTGATTTACTATTCTTAGCAACTTTTGTAGCTTAGTTGAAACCTCAAGGCTGGCATTATTGTTGTACCTACAAGAATCAAATAGTAATTTTTACTAAGGTTTTTATGAATTTATATACTATATTCATCTTATCGTCGTAAGGTAAATTGTCGGTCACGACGTTAACTGAGTAGAACAATTTGAAGAAGTGAGAGAACAGGCTCTTTGACCTTCTGGCATCTTACTTAGTAAGGGCTTTACCCTGACATTTTTATATCTAAACCCATGACAAGCAAGACAGTTTCTTCCATCGCTTCGTTATTGAAAGAGTTGATTTCAAAACTAGCCGGCCCTACGTTGCAGCCAGTTCCAGTACCAGTTCGTCAGCAGTCCCGCTAAGGGCCGTTCTGGTGTTGTAGCCCGGCAAGTAGAAGCCCCCTGACAAGATCTTACACCACATTCTATAAACTGAATCCCTGTAGCCTTTCGTTGCAGGGATTTTTTGTTTCAATTGCCTACCCACCCTCAGGAATTCAAACCATCTGTGTTAACAGTAATAAGTAGATGACTGGGTTGATTACCTGTATTGTTTTAAGGGTGCTTTTACAAAACTGCTGATAAAGCCCAGAAGGACTTCTCATGAAAAGGGCTGGCGTTGTTCGTTTCGGTCTTACATATTTTAGTAATTTCCGTCCGCAAACCTGAATAAGGGTGCCTTCTTTTAAAAACAACCTTGGCTCCTTTATCCTAACTATCAAAAACTGACCTCTACCTAATAGAATGAAATTCAAATCCCTTCTCATGGGTGCCTTGCTTCTGTCAGGCACCTCGTTTGCCCAGACCCTCAAGCTGGACAAAGATGTAGACAAGCAACTGAAAACAGTGAAGCCTGAGGATATCAAAGCCCACATCCAGTACCTAGCTGATGATAAACTGCAGGGCCGCTTGCCGGGCACACCCGGTTACCAGATGGCAGTAGACTATGTGGTACAGCAATTCAAAGGCTTGGGCGTGCAGCCCGGCGGCGAAAACAATACTTATCTGCAAACCGTCCGGATCAGGAAAGCCTTTCTTGGCAAAGACGCGACCCTGACGCTCACCACCTCCCAAGGCACCAAAACCTTGGAAGGAGGAAAAGATTTTACCATCTACCCTAATCCGCAGAATCCCTCGCTCAGCTTTGATGCCCCTCTGGTCTTCGCTGGATTTGGGATCACCGCCCCGGAGGTAGGCTATGACGATTACGCCAACCTGGATGTGAAAGGGAAAATAGTAGTGATCTTGCGGGGAGCACCCCAGAAGTTCCACTCTACCATTGCCGCAGCCAGCATGCACTTCTCCACTATCCTGCAGAATGCAGTAAACCATGGAGCCGTGGGTGTGATTGTGGGCAGCACCAATCCTAGCCCGAAGGCCACGGTTCCTAACCTTTCCCGCGGAGTCAACAGCGTAATGACCGCCGATGGCAAGGTGGCGGCCTCGGGGAGTTTCGTTTCTGAGCAGTCTAAAGTATTCTCGTACATCAACGCGGCCACCTTCCATTCTTTGCTACAAGGGGCCGGGCTGGATACCGCCAAAGTGGTGGCTACCCTTCGCAATGGCACCCCTTCCTCGGCAGCCTTGCCAGGCAGGATCTCCGGGCGATACACCTCTACTTACCAGGACTTTGACTCGTATAATGTCATAGGGAAAATCACCGGCTCTGATCCAGCCCTGCGCGACGAGTACGTGGTGCACAGCGCTCACTTAGACCATATGGGCATCAGCACCCCGGTGAAAGGAGACTCTATTTACAACGGGGCCCATGACAATGCCTCCGGGGTAGCCGGTGTCCTGGAGATTGCCAAAGTATATTCCAAGCTGAAGCAAAAACCCAAGCGGTCGCTCTTGTTTGTGCTGGTGACGGGTGAGGAGATGGGTTTGCTAGGGTCTCAGTACTTCGCCAAATACCCTACTGTTCCTAAGCAGAAGATTGTAGCCGATATCAACACCGACATGCCTACCATTATAGCCCCGCTTTTATCGGCGGTAGCGTTAGGGGCCGAGCACTCGTCCTTGAAGCAACCGGTGGCCAATGCGGCCGGGTACCTGGGCATCGCGGTGGAGGCCGATCCCGAGCCAGACCAGAACCGATTCATCAGAAGTGATCAGTTCAGTTTTGTCAGCCAAGGCATTCCGGCCTTGCACATCAAATACGGAAACAAAACCAAAGACGGGCAGAATAACCTGAACAAGCAGGTAGAGGTGTGGCGTGCCGCCTTTTACCATAAACCTCAGGATGAACTGAATGACTCTTTTGACTTCGAGGCAGGCAAAAACTACGTGCAACTCAATTTCCTGATCAGTTACCAGGTAGCGCAGGCAGCCGAGCGCCCTACCTGGAACGCCAAAGACTTCTTCGGCGGCAGGTACAAAAGATAGGCTTCAGTTTCTGAAGTGGGTATCCCGTTTAGGGGCTGTTTATCATAAACGGCTTCTAAACGGGATATTTTTTATAAAGACCTAACTTTCTCATTCAGCCCCCACTCTTTCAACCTTTGGATTCATCCTATTCTCCAGAAGACAACTCTCAAAAACAAAAGCTCCTTGCTAATTCGCATTGGGCTCCACTGACTGAGGCTTTCACCTTCATTCCCCACCTCTCCGGCTCTCCACGTTATGAGCACTTTTCCAAAAAACACCTTTTAAATGCTGAAAAACGCATTTTAAAAGGAGAGGAAAATATTCCATTATTTTAGTTCTCAAAATTATGAACTAAAGAAACTAACTGATACCTTTGTGCTGTTCTTAAACAAATGAAAGGAACAATCGTGGCAGAGTTAACGCAAGAACAAAAGAAACTGATTGAGAAAATGGGCATATACCATGAGCAGCAGGGCTTTCCGCCCGTGACTGGCAGAATCATGGGGTTGCTTTATGTCTCAGACCGGCCGCACCTTAGTTTTGAGGAGATTGTAGAGACCTTGAACATCAGCAAAAGTGCTACCAGCAACGCTCTCCAGCTTTTACAGCAAATGCGCCTGATAGAATACACTACCTACCCTGGTGACCGGAAACGGTATTTCGGGGCTTTGCTGGAAAATTGGCATGAAGAAGTGGTGAACAAGATGGAGTCCATTCTGGGTTTCAGCAAGCTGCTCAGACAAGCCAATGAATTAAGGGGCGATGTGAATCCTGAAATGAATGAAAAGGTGCTGGAACGCATTGAGTTCATGGAATTCTTATCAAAAGAAGTTCCGGCTCTATTACAGAGATGGATTAAGGAGAGAAAAAGCTAATTTTTTTGCCTTGTTAGTTCTTTTAATTCTGAACTAAACATAAAGATACAAACCAATTAATATAAGTAAAACCGTGAATAAGAAGCATTTACTACTGAGCCTCCTCCTTACTTTTCTGGTGAGGTTCAGTTTTGCACAAACCCAGACCCCTGGTCAGCTACTGTCGCTGCAGGATGCGCTCAAGTTTGCTACTAGCAATAACATAGCCATCAAGCAGTCGCAGTTAGACGAGCAGAGTGCGGAGTACAAGATCAGCGAAACCAAAGGCTCTGGCTTACCGCAATTGACCGGAACTGGCCAGTTAAGTGTGTTCCCGTCGGTGCCTACCCAACTTTTGCCTGGCGAGATAGTGGGCCAACCCGGTACGTACATCCCGGTGAAATTTGGGCAGAAATACAACGCCAACGGAGGGTTTGAGCTTTCTCAGCTGATTTTCAGCAAGTCCTACTTTGTAGGGCTGGAGGCAGCGGCCACTACCCGTGACTTGTACCGTCTGCGCACCCAAATGAGCCAGGAAGATGTGATTTACAACGTGAGCTCGGCGTACCTGCAGGCTCTTCAAACCAAGGAGCAGTTCAGCACTATTGAAGCCAACTACAACCGGTTAGTGCAGTTAGAGAAGATTCTGCAGTTGCAGTACAAGAATGACTTCGCGAAGAAGGTAGATGTGAACCGCATTACGGTAAACAAAACCAACCTGGAAAATCAGCGCCAAACCCTGGCAGCTGCTTATGAGCAGCAAAAGAACGCCTTGAAGTTCTTCATGGGCATGCCCATGGACCAAGAATTTGAGATTGAAAATTCTACCACGCTGGCCAATACCACGCTTCCGCTTTCTACCAACGTAACCGAAGTGCTGGCCCAACGTGCCGATTACAATGCTTTGCAGACTCAGAAGAAACTGTATGGGTTGAACGTGGAGAACATCAAAGGCAAGGCCTTCCCTACCTTGGCAGGTTTTGGCCAATACACCTACCAGGCGCAGCGTCAGCAATTCAACCTGTTTGACACAAACCAGCCTTGGTTCAACACCTTCGTGTTAGGCGTTCAGTTGAACATCCCAATCTTTGACGGTTTCCAGCGCAGAAACCAGATAAAACAGGCGGAGATTGAGGTTCAGAAAACCGATTTGAACATGCAGAACCTGGCGCTGAGCACGCAGATGGGCCTAGACAATGCCTTGAAGCAGATTAACACCAGCCAACTGGCCATCCAGAACCAGGAGCGCAATGTGCAACTGGCGCAGGAAGTGTATGACACCACCAACAAACTGTACAAAGAAGGACTGTCTCCTTTAACAGACCTGTTGGAGGCCGAAGTGAGCCTTCGGGAGGCTCAAACCAACTTGAACAACGAACGACTGAAATACAAAATCGCGCAGCTGGACTACGTGAAAGCCCGCGGCGAATTGAAAACCTTAATCCAATAACACTTTTTTTGTACACCCTAAAAAAATGAAAAAACTGATTTATATCCTCGTTGTTGTTGTCCTGGTGGGCGCGGTAGCTTATACCCTTAACAAGAACAAGAAGGAAATGACGGAAAAAGCCGCCGTGGCCGAGATTAAAAGCGAAGCCATTCCGGTGACCTTAACAGAGGTACAATCTGCCAAATTAGACAAGTCGTTCACGGCCCAGGGTAATTTTCAGCCTGTACAAAGCCTGACCCTCTTGTCCGAGACCCAAGGCCAAATCAAAAGCGTTCTGAAGCGCAAAGGCGCCAAAGTACGTGCCGGTGAGCTGCTGATTCAGGTAGAAGACAATACCATGAGCGCCAACCTGGCTACTGCCCAGGCAAACTACCAAAAAGCCCAGAAAGACCTGGAGCGCATGAAGAACCTGGTAGCTGGTGATGCGGTGACGAAGCGTCAATTAGAGGAAGCTCAAATCAACGTGAATGCCACCCGTGCTCAGTTAGTAGCGGCTCGTCAGAACCAAGGCAACACCCGCGTGACGGCTCCTATCAGCGGCGACATCAACGAGATGTACATTGAGGTAGGTTCTTATTTGAACCCAGGCACCAAGCTGTACGACATCGTGAACGTAGACCGCCTGAAACTGAATGTAAAGGTTTCTGAGGCCGAGGTTCTGCTCATCAACCGTGGTCAGAGAGTGAAGGTAACCGCCAATGCCGGTGGTGCCCAGGAATACGAAGGCACGGTGACCGCTATCGGTGCAGCCGCTGACCCAACCCTGAAATTTGATGTGGAGATTGAGGTGAAAAATGCCGCCAACAACAACCTGCGGGCCGGTATGTACGGCACTGCTTTCTTCCAGGTATCCGACCAACGTGATGCCTTGTTGTTAGCCCGTGAATCTATAGTGGGTAGCATTCAGGACCCAAGCGTGTACGTGGTAAGAGACAACAAAGCGTACCTGCGCAAAGTGAAAGTAGGAACGGTAACCCAAGACCAGGTAGAGATTCTGGACGGTATCCAGCCGGGTGAGCAAGTAGTACGCAGTGGTCAGATTAACCTGCGCGAAGGCATTCAGGTGACTACCCTCAAGTAATAAAGACAAGTAGCTTTTCTTATTCAGAAGAAGTTTAGAAAATGAACATAACCAAATTATCCATACAGCGGTCAACCTTGGTAGTGGTGGTATTTACCGTACTTACCTTGCTGGGGATTGTCTCCTACCAATCGCTCAACTACGAGTTGCTGCCTAAGTTCAGCCCGCCCGTATTGACGGTAACTACCCTGTACCCTGGGGCTTCGCCAAACGAGGTGGAGAACTCGGTGACCAAAGAGATTGAAGACGTGCTTTCTTCTTTAGAGAACGTGAAGGAGATGAAAGGAACCTCCCTGGAGAGTTTCTCTATCATCACCGTTCAGCTGAACCAGGGAACGGACGTAGACTTGAGTTTGCAGGACGCCCAACGGAAAATCAACACCATTCTGGCTCGATTGCCCGAAGACGCCGATGCGCCTACCCTGAACAAGTTTGACTTTGACGACCTGCCTATCATTAAGATGGGTGCCACCGCTAACATGCCTGCTACGGAGTTCTTCGACCTGATTGACAACAAAATCAAGCCAGAGCTTTCCCGTGTGCCCGGTATGGCCCAGATTAAAGTTCTGGGTGGTACGGAGCGGGAGATTAAAGTGAACATTCAAGCGGCCAAGTTGGAAGCCTATGGCATCTCCATCCTGCAGGTGCAGCAGAAAATCAGAAACTCTAACCTGGACTTCCCTACCGGTAGAATCAAAAACGAAAACGGGCAAACCCAGCTTCGTTTGGCCGGTAAATACCAGAACCTGGACCAACTGCGCAACCTGGTCATCAAAGAAGACCAGAACGGAATTGTACGGTTATCAGACTTAGCCGAGGTACAGGATACCCAGAAAGACACCGAGGTATTGAGCCGTATCAACTCCAAGCCATCGGTAGGTATCACCATCCAAAAGCAGTCTGATGCCAACGCCGTGGAAGTAAGTGCCCAAACCAAAGCAGCCTTGGCCAAACTGGAGCAAACGTATGCCGCCCAAGGACTGAAATTCAACATCGCGACGGACAGCTCTGACTTTACCCTGGAAGCCGCTGATTCTGTAATGCACGACTTGGTGATTGCAGTAGTGCTGGTGGCCGTGGTAATGTTGCTGTTCCTGCACTCCCTGCGAAACGCGGTGATTGTAATGGTGTCTATCCCGGCGTCTTTGGTGGCTACCTTTATCGCCATGAGCTTGTTGGGTTATTCCTTGAACCTGATGTCCTTGCTGGCCCTTTCGCTGGTAGTAGGTATCCTGGTGGATGACGCTATTGTGGTGATTGAAAACATTTACCGCCACATGGAGATGGGCAAAACCCCAGCGCAAGCGGCCTATGACGGTATTAAGGAAATCATGGCTACGGTTACCTCCATCACCTTGGTAATTGTGGTAGTGTTTGTGCCGATTGCCTTGTCAACCGGTCTGGTATCTGACATCCTGCGGCAGTTTGCCGTGGTGGTGGCCATTGCCACAATGATTTCCCTGTTCGTGGCCTTTACCCTGATTCCGTTGCTTGCCAGCCGTTTCTCTAAGTTGGAGCACGTATCTGATAAAAACATGTTCGGCCGCTTTATTCTTTCGTTTGAGCGTTTGCTGGATAGAATCATTGAAGGTTTCACCGGCGCTTTGAAATGGGCGTTCAACCATAAGTTCATCACGCTGGCAGCGACGTTCCTGTTACTGGTTGCTTCCTTCATGCTGGTACCGTTCGGTTTCATCGGAAACGAGTTTATTCCGGCGGGTGACCGAGGTGAGGTGAGCTTGCAGTTAGAGTTGCCTAAGAACGCAACAGTAGAGCAAACGAACTACGCTACCAAACAGGTGGAAGAGTACCTGCGCACCATCCCGGAAGTTACCAAAGTATTCACCACGGTGGGTACCACCGCTTCTTCCCAGCAGGGCCAGACCTCGGCGTATCAGTCTGAACTGACCGTGACCCTGGTAGATGTGAAGCAACGGGCATTCAGCACGCAGCAATTCAGCCGTCAGGCCAAAGCTGACATTGAAAGCAAACTGCCGAACGTGGAAGTGACTCCGGTACCGGTAGGTCTGGTGGGTAACGCGCAAGCACCTATCCAGGTTGTACTGTCCGGACCGAGCATTGACACTCTGATGGCCTTCTCTAAAACGGTCACCAAATTGGTGGAAGGTGTGGAAGGAACCGTGGACGTGGAAGTGTCTGTGGAAGGCGGTAACCCTGAGATTGAGGTAGTAGTAGACCGCGACAAGATGGCAAGCGTAGGCTTGTCACTGGAAAGCGTGGGTGCTGGTATGCAAATGGCCTTCTCTGGTAACACAGACGCCACGTTCCGTTCAGGTACCGAGGACTACGACATCAACATCCGTCTGGATGAGTTTGACCGCCGCAACGTAACCGACATCGCGAACCTTTCCTTCGTAAACAACCAGGGCCAATTGGTGCGTTTAGGTCAGTTCGCCGATATCAAGCAATCTACGGGTCCTTCTCAGTTGGAGCGTACCAACCGTGTGACTTCTTTGAACGTGAACTCGCAGGTAATCGGACGTCCGTCAGGTTCCATCGGGGCTGACATTCAGGCCAAGATGGCAGAAATCAGAATCCCGAACGGGGTTACGGTTGACTTTGCCGGTGACTTGAAAAACCAGAGCGAAGGTTTCGGTACGCTGGGGATTGCCTTGCTGGCCTCTATCATCTTCGTGTACCTCATCATGGTGGCCTTGTACGACTCGTATGTGTATCCGCTGGTGGTATTGTTCTCCATTCCGCTCGCGATTATTGGAGCCTTGCTGGCCTTGGCCTTAGCCGCTCAGTCTTTGAGTATCTTCTCTATCCTGGGTATTATCATGATGATTGGTCTGGTAGCCAAGAACGCCATTATGGTGGTGGACTTTACCAACCAGATGAAGAAGGAAGGCCATCACGTGAAAGACGCCTTGCTGGAAGCCGTGCGCATCCGTTTCCGGCCAATCTTGATGACCACCCTGGCGATGGTGATTGGTATGTTACCAATTGCATTGGCGGGTGGTTCCGTAGCCGCGACCAAGAACGGTCTGGCCTGGGCCTTGATTGGTGGTCTGAGCTCCTCCATGTTCCTGACCCTGATTGTGGTACCTATCATCTACTATGGATTTGACCGCATCCTGGCCAAGTTTGGCCTGGATAAGAAAACCGAGATTGTTCTGGTAGACAAGACCGCCGAGGAGTTGGAGGCTGAAACCGCCGAACTGGAAGGTAAAAAAGAACACCATGGCCACCCTGCCATGGCGTAACCAAGAACACAACCAATAATGAATGATGTAAAGGCGGGCGCATCTTGCGCCCGTTTTTTTCGCTTGCCTGCAGGATACCAGCCCCACGCTTTGGTGGCACTTAGCTGTGGAGTACCTTTGAAAGCTGCTTTACGCCCGTTTTTTGTTTTTTGGCAAGAAATCTGCTTTTAGAAGAAAACCGGCAGAAAGCCCCAATATCCATTTAAACCTTAGTAGTACTGAGTTAAATCTACCCAATTCTTATGACAACCCTTCCCAGACCTTCCATTGCCCAGAAGGTTGTTAAAATAATCAGCAAGGTAAAAAGAGTGAAACCCTCCCGGCTACGGATTTCATCAGACCTGAACAAGGAACTCGGTTTTGACACGGTTGATGTGGTTTCCATCATTTGGGAGCTGGAAAAAAGCTTCAAGATTGTGATTCCAGACGAGGTACCCTTGAATACCGTGGGCCAGTTTGTGGAATACGTTTCCAGCCAAACCGAGAGGCAATCGTAATTAAAGATGTTTAAAACAGAAAAGGCAGGTACAAGTACCTGCCTTTTCTGTTTTAGGGCTGTTTTTGTAAAAAAAGCCTGCAAAGAGGCTAAATCTCTGAATAAACTGTAGGGTGCAGCAAATAGATATCGGCGCGGAGGAAGTTGTTCGCGTATTGCGGGTCAGCACTCATCTTCTTCCAAGCGGGATCTGCCCCAAACGCCTTCCATTTTTCATCACGGTCGACTTTGCTTTCAAAGGAAGTCATGTACATCAGATTAGGCATCTTGCTTCCGGCTTTTACCTGGGCGTAGAACACGGGGTTGAACCCTAACCGGCTGAAGATCTCCATCTCGCCGTTATTGAACATGGCAATTTTGTTTTCGTGCAGTTTCTCGGTGGCGGCCTCGTAGCTTCTCAGCTCATAGACCCTCTCCCTTGGGGCCGCTTTCAGGTTAGGGGCCGTGAAAACCGGCTGACCGGCAAAAGCCTCCATCAAGATTACTTCCTGGCGTTGGTACACGGGGTTGTCATGGGTGGCATTGTGGTAGTCTTGCCCGGCCGAGGCAAACTGTTTGTCTTTGGCCAAGTCGATTTCCACTTTGAATACCTGTTCAGAGGTTTTGTAAGGCACAAACACGTACACCAATCTATCCGCGGGAGTAGCGGCATTGGCGGCTGGTTCTTCGGCAGGTTTAAAGACGCCCACTTTGCCCACTCCCGCCCGGTGCAAGGCTGGCAGATAAGCGTCTTTCAGGAATTTATCCAGACGGTCTTCCTGCTGCTGATTTTTGAGGTGGTAGATTCTGAGCTGGTAAAACTCCTGCTTGGGAGCGCCCGTCGCCCCAAAGGGCAATGCCAGGCTTACCAAGGCGATCAGCAGAAAAAGGAATCTGTTGTTCCTTTTAGAAAGGTGCTTCATAGGGTAAAAGTTTTTTTAAATAGCGATAAATGATTTTTAAATAGCGATAAATGATTTTTAAATCTGATTTTTTTTAACCGGCCACAGAAAAACCTGTGAAGTTGTAGAAACCTCACAGGTTTAGTTTCTTTTAGCCTGTTTATTGGGGACTGGGCCTAAAACCGCTGGATGTTATTTCAGGATGGCCTCAATTTGGGCAAGCTCGTCTGAACTGAACTGCGTGTTGTGCATGCATTTCAGGGAGTCAGCTAACTGGGCAGGCGTGCTGGCGCCAATCAATACCGAAGTCACCCGTGGGTCTTTCAGGAGCCAAGCCAGCGCCATCTGAGCCAGCGACTGTCCCCGGCTTTCGGCAATCTCATTCAGCTGACGGATTTGGTTGATGCGGGCCTCGGTGATGTCACCCTCTTGCAGGAAGCCGTGCGGTTTGGCGGCGCGGGAGTTCTCCGGAATGCCTTTGAGGTACTTGTTGGTGAGCAACCCCTGAGCCAACGGCGAGAACGGAATACAGCCTACTCCCTCCTGCTCCAGCAAATCCAGCAGACTTTCTTCTACCCAACGCACAAACATGGAATATTTAGGCTGATGGATAAGACACGGAGTGCCCAGTTCGTTCAGGATCTGGATGGCGCGGGTGGCTTCTGGGGTCTCATAGTTGGAGATGCCCACGTACAGCGCTTTGCCCTGACGCACGATGGAGTCTAACGCGCCCATGGTTTCCTCCAGCGGGGTGTTGGGGTCTGGCCGGTGGCTGTAGAAAATATCCACGTAGTCCAGCTTCATGCGCTTCAGGCTCTGGTCCAGGCTGGAGATAAGGTACTTGCGGGAACCCCACTCGCCGTACGGGCCTTCCCACATCTTGTAACCGGCTTTGGAGGAGATGATCAGCTCATCGCGGTAGCTCCGGAAATCCTCGTGCAGAATCTTCCCGAAGTTCTCCTCGGCCGAGCCGGGCGGCGGGCCGTAGTTGTTGGCTAGGTCAAAGTGAGTAACGCCGGCATCAAAGGCATCGCGCAGAATCTGGCGAGAGTTTTGCAGCACATCTACGTGTCCAAAGTTATGCCACAAGCCCAGGGAGAGCGCCGGTAATTTTAGTCCGCTTTTGCCGCAGCGCCGGTACTCCATAGAAGCGTAGCGCTGGTCAGAGGGGATATAAGACATAGTTTTATTTCGTTGGTTAAGGGTGTAAAATACAGCTTCTATTGGCATCTGCCAAACCTCTTTTTGCAGTGCAACTCAACAAAATTTTAGCCGTATGGGAGGTCTTAATTCCACTTTAAAAAGAAATGAGTAGAAGATAATTTACATTCAACCACTTTCTGCGTTGAAAGAAAGATATTTGAATAACTTACCCTGCTCTGAAAACATCAGGGCGCTTACAACCTTTTTTGGCCTTCAGCTACTACCATGAACACAGGCGAACTTGAGATGGATTCCAGTTTACTGGAAAAAACCCCGGCGAATGACAGGTATAGGTTATTGATTGAGAATGTTACAGATTACGCCATCTTTCTGCTGGATGCCACCGGGCATGTGGCTACCTGGAACGCTGGGGCCAGACGTATAAAACAGTACGCACCCGAAGACATCATTGGAAAGCATTTCTCCACTTTTTACACCTCCCAGGCCAAGGAAATCGGCTTCCCAGACTTTGAGTTGCGTGAGGCCAAGCGACTGGGCCGGTTTGAGGACGAAGGCTGGCGGGTACGAAAAGATGGGTCTGTGTTCTGGGCCAACGTGATCATCACCCCCGTTTACAATGACCAGAAAGAACACATTGGGTTCTCCAAAATTACCCGTGACCTGTCTGAGCGTAAAAAGGCCGAAGACGATTTGTTCAAGGCGTACGAAGAGTTAAAAGAAAGCGAAGAAAGGTTCCGGCTGCTGGTAGAGGGCGTTACCGACTATGCCATTTTCATGCTGGACCCTGCCGGCAACATTGCCACCTGGAACCAGGGCGCCAAAAACATCAAAGGCTATGAGGCCAGTGAGATTATTGGGAAGTACTTCTCTAAATTCTACAGCCGCGAAGCCATCCTGAGCGGTTTTCCGGAGTATGAACTTAAGATGGCCCGCGAAGTCGGCCGGTTTGAAGACGAAGGCTGGCGATATCGCAAAGACGGCTCGGCGTTTTGGGCCAACGTGGTCATCACCGCCATCTATAACAGCAAGAATGAGCTCTTGGGCTTCTCTAAAATCACCCGTGACTTAACAGAGAAAAAGAAACTGGAGCAGCAGCTTTTCCAGACGCACGAAGAGCTAAAGGAAAGCGAGGAGAAAATCCGGTTACTTATTGACAGCGTGAGAGACTATGCCATTCTCATGCTCAACCCAGAGGGCCACATCACCAGCTGGAACGCCGGGGCTGAGCGCATCAAAGGATACAAGGCCAAAGAGATTCTGGGTAGGCACTTCTCTATTTTCTATCCCCGCGAGGCCATTGAACGAAATTTCCCGCAGTATGAGCTTACCACGGCCATCAAAGACGGACGGTTTGAGGACGAGGGCTGGCGCATCCGGAAAGACGGGACCGCTTTTTGGGCCAACGTTGTTTTAACGCCGATATATAACTCAGAGCACCGCCTGCTGGGCTATGCCAAAGTAACCCGGGACCTAACCGAGCGCCGCCGCAACGAGGAATTGACCCAGAAAAACCAGGAGTTGCTACGCATTAACAACGACCTGGACAACTTTGTATACACGGCCTCGCATGACCTTAAATCACCCATCACCAACCTGGAGGGCTTACTTACTGCCTTGAAAGAAGACCTGGGGTCAGACGTTTCTCAGCACCAAGCCATCTTAGGCATGATGGAAGGCTCTATCTCCACGCTACTCAAGGTGATCACAGATTTGTCTGACGTCTCCAAACTACAGCAGACCAAAGACCGGGCTGAAATGGTCCACATCCCCGATTTACTGGAAGAGATTAAAGCTACATTATCAGTCAAACTAGAAGCCAGCAAAGCCCGGGTACAGATCACGGCCCTGGAGTTTGATCGCATTTGTTATTCCCGTAAAAACCTGCGCAGTCTGCTCTTTAACTTGGTGTCTAATGCGGTGAAATATGCAGATCCGCAGCGGACGCCCGAAGTAACCATCAAAACCTCCATTACGCCAACCGGAGAATACATCCTGACCGTAGCCGATAATGGGCTGGGCATTCCCCAACACCAACTGGGCAAAATCTTCGCCATGTACCAGCGCGTACACGACCACGTAGAGGGTTCCGGCATTGGCTTGTACCTGGTGAAAAAAATTCTGGAAAACTCCGGGGACCGCATTGAGGTGGAAAGTGAATTAGGCAAGGGTTCTGAATTCCAGGTGTATTTCATCAACAAAAGCTCCTGTGATCTGAACTGATGCTTCTGTTACTCTAATGCCTTGGTATCTGCCCATTACGTAAGCCAAGGCTCTTTTAAAAAGAGCCTAAAACAGCAACTCCTGCCCCGTAAATAGAACCGGGCAGGAGTTGCTGTTTATTTTAGGCCTGTTTTCTACAAAACACCTTCAAAATAGGTGAGCTTCTTGGTGAGTTTGGGCCGCTCTGCTTCCTTGTGCTGCTGTTGCTCTTTGTGCCCCTGCACGTGCTCTTCGCGCGAATTCCGGGCCTTGAAATCATCTTTCCGGTGCCACTTTGAAACTAGTACTAATTCAACTGAATGTGGACTGCCTTACCTAATCACTTGAAGGTTCTGGTTTGGTTCATTCATGTTGAAAAGTACAGGAGATAACAGAATTCGCCTAGAGGAAAAATTCTTGCATGGGGCTTTACTTTTATCTTCTAAATCAGACAATAAGAATACAATCTCAGGCGTATTCACTTTATATAATATTTTATAATTGTAATAAATAAAGAAATACATGAAAACAAAAACCCAGTACATTCTAGCATTCCTATTATCCCTCACTTGGATTGACCTATCCGCTCAGGAAGTTGACTCCTCTAAAACGAAGAATTACAAATTTTACCTAGGTGCGGATCTCCCCATCACCATGTACTACCTCTTTTATGACCACCCCAAGAATCCCTCATTGTTACAACATGCCAGTTTTGTCCCAAAAAGCATCCACCTAGGATATAAGGTAAACAAAAGGATCAACCTGGAGGGTGGTCTTGCTTATGGTGGAGAGGATTTTCACCACAAATACTTAGGTATGCTCATAAATGGAGAGATGTCGGAAGAGGAAGATAAATCCAGCACCCATGTAATCGCCCTGCAGTTGACGGGCAAGCTCACCCTGATCAATGCCAACAAGGCGGTACCCATTTACATGACAGCCTCCGTGATGCCTGCTTACGGTACCACAAGATATTCCAGAAAACGGACGGTAAATAATGAAACCTCCACGGAGTTTGATGTGCAGGACGAAGGAATAGATGTGTTTGCCATGGCGGGTTTCGGGTTCAATTATAGAATATGGAGGCGTTTCAGCGGCAAGGCAGATTTCCTTCTTTTCAGAAGAAACCTTACCAGCCGTAATTTTGACCATTATTGGGGAGAAGGTTGGGGGGAAAAGGCACTTCACTCGCTCTCCATCGGGTTTAACTATGATCTGGGAAAAGGAAGCTGAAAATAATTTATAATTCTGGCCTGAAACCGCCCTACTGCTTTAAGCGGCATTTGGATAATCTGGGCCTGAAACGCAACAAAGGAAAAGGGAGCCGCAGACCATTTACCGCGGCTCCCTTTTCCTTTGTTAAGCGGACAAGATGATGTTCCTTTCTGTTTACTTCAGTTTTCTAGCAAACAGTTCCAGCGTACGGCCCCAGGCAAGTTTGGCGACGGCTTCGTTGTAACGTGCCGGCGAGGTATTGTTGTTGAAGGCATGGTTGGCTCCCTCGTACACGTACAGTTGATACTTCACGTTGGCGGCTTTCAGGGCCTGCTCAAACGCCGGGATGCCTGCGTTCACCCGTTCGTCCAATCCGCCATAGTGCAGCAGCATCTCTGCTTTGATCTTGGATACATCGGCGGCTTCCGGTTGACGGCCATAGTAGGCGACGGCAGCGTCCAGTTCCGGAGAGTGCACGGCCAATTGCCCTACCAAGGCACCGCCCCAGCAGAAGCCTACCGCCCCGGTTTTGCCATTGCCGTTTTTATGCTTTTGCAGGTACTCCAACCCTTTCAGGAAATTGGTCAGGTTCTGTTGTGCGTCCAGTTTAGAGAACAGAGCGCGGGCTTCATCTTCGTTCGCGGGCGTTCCTCCGTGCACCGACAAAGCATCAGGCGCCAAGGCCAGGTAGCCTGCCTGCGCCACCCGCATGGCTACATCCCGGATGTGCGGGTTCAAACCTCGGTTCTCATGGATGACCATCACCGTGCCCAACTTCTTCTTGCCTTTTGGCTGTGCCAGAAATCCCTTCATGGTTACGCCCTCAGCCCCGGGAAAGGTAATGTCTTCGGTGTGCAGGTCTTTGTCGTCCACGGTAGCGGCCTGGGCATAGTTGTTCTCCAGCATAGGCAGCAGCGATAGGGCCAGCGTAAGGCTGCCCGTCAGTTTGGCCAGTCTGGTGAGAAACTCTTTGCGGGAAAGCGGAGCGTGGGTATACTCGTCAAAAAGGTTGATGATGCGCTGGTCCATAGGTTTGTTTTGTTTGATTGAATATAGAAGATAGGCTGCACATTTCCCATTTCTGCTTAAGGCTGGTGGCTTTGCTTTAGGGGTAATTTTCAGATAAGGGTACTAAAACAGCTTTGGCTGGTTTGTTGGTAACGCTTGGTAGAGGTGCCCAAGTAACCAAAGAAAAGGCGGCTGCTCAAGTAGAGCAGCCGCCTTTCAGAAAACAAGAAAAGTATTATAAAATGGTATTCGTATCATTATCCAGGCCAGGCCGGCGGGTGCGGTCACGGTCCGGGGCATCCTCATCCAGGGTGGAGTCGGTGGTATACCCGATGCGATTGGTGGTGTCTGGCCGGAGGTCATCTACGTCTACTTCGGTGAAGCGTACAGTGTCTCTGATGACTTCATCGTGCTCTTCCATCTCTTTTTCTAAAATAACCTCTTCCACCACGCGGGCTTCTTTGTTAACTACAGGCACCTCCGCGTGCTCGGTTAATTCAATTTCACCTTCCTGAAAGTTGTCAAGGTCTCTTTCTGAAGCCGGGCGATCTACAGGCGTACGCTCCACCACTACCCGTTCCTGGCGTAGACGGACATGCTCTTCTACAGGCCGCTCTGTCATACGGCTGCTGATGTGTACGCCACCAGTTTCTACTTCCTCTTTTCCTACCCGGAGATTTTCCTCTATGATAGGAATCACCTCATCATCTTGGGTGGTGTTGGTGGTAGTGGCCGGCGCAGTATACCCCGTATTGGTGGTGGTGCCCCGGTTGAAAAGGCGGTCTGAGAAGTGGTCGTGTTCATAAAAGCCATCCCGGTCGGAGGTATTCCTGTCTGAACCTGTCAAGGCTGCGCCCTCACCCGCAACGGCTGCTCCAGCACCAGCGAAAATGAATCTAATGGAGGACTCATGATCCCGGTCAAAGCGTCCTTTCTCATAGGTGGGCAACGATCTGAGTTGGTCTGCTGTGACGTTAGGCAGAATTACGTTGTCACCGTCATCTTCTAATTGGGCAATACCAATAGGAACCAGCACGTCTCGGGTATCCAGGTCCAGTACGTTTCCTTCCAGGTCTACCACCATGTACCGCACTTTTCTGGCCTGGACGTCAAAGATGAGCTCCTCCACCTCACCAATGGTTTGGCCTCTGCTGTCTTTGACGGTCCAGCCTTTGATGTTGGGTTGGTTGTCAGCGATCTCGTAGTCACTGCCGCCCAGTTCCTGCAGATTGTTCTGCTGGTTATAATTATTATCTCTTTCCATCATTGATTCTAGTTTATGGTGCTGCACGAAGCACCGGTAGTAATTACTTTAAGAGCAAATATGCGCTGGTGAACCAGAAAGGCTTACTCAGATCTGCGAGCCACAATCTGAACTCTTCGGTTTTGCTGCCTTCCTTCTGCCGTGGCGTTGGAGGCCACTGGGTTGGCTTCCCCCACGGGGTACAGGGATATGCTCTCCTTAGAGACTTTTCCGTTGTCAACGAGCCAGTTTTGTACTGCTTTGGTGCGCTCCTCGGCAAGTTCTTTGTTGTAACTGGCGCTGCCTTGGGCATCTGTGTAACCATAGATGCGTACCTGCCCACCATTAAACCGTTTCTCCATGGAGGCCACTATCTGCTGCAATTTCTGACCGGCCTGGGGCTGAACCTCCGCTTTGTCACTTCCAAAAAGAATTGTTTCGTCTACACTGTAAACGGCATAGTTTTCATTGCCGCGCACATCAATGTCCTGGTCAGTGATTTCATCATAGGCTATCTCAGGAGCATCCAGGTTGACGTTGTCCCAGGCGTCTGAAACGGCGGCAGCACCGGTAGCAGCGGCACCTGCCACTTCATCTCCGGCCTCAGAAACGGCAGAGGTGGTTTCACTGGTAGCGTTGTCTACCTCATCTCTGGTATTGTCGCACCCGCGCAACAGGAAAAACAGCAAGGCAAGCGCCACCAAGGCTATTAAAAGCCACAGCCACCAGGGCCTGCTGCTTTTGGGTTGTACATCTAAATCGGCCATAGTTTTTATTTGTAGTATTTGGAAAGGAAAGCCACCAACCAAGGCGACCTGTAACGGTAAATTCATATTTGTCACATAAATCTTAAACGGTGACTTTCTAAGTATGTTCCGAAGCATCACCGTATAAACCGAATTACTTAGAGCATCTAACACCTAATAAACAGCTATACACCTAAATCTTAATTAACTGTAGTACAAATAAAAACCCTCCCTCCTCTGACGATTATCCCCTTTATGAGTGTTAGATTAGTAAACCCCAGAGGTGAAAAGAATAAATCACCCTGCACTATGCAAAACCTTAAAATATGCAAAATCGCTCCTTCTACCCTGGAGATATTATTTGGCATAAAAGAGAAACAGAAAAAATGGATCCTGCACAACATTTCAACAGAACTTTCCGCAAAGAAGAAAGCCCCATAGAGCATTTTAGGCCTTTTTCTTAGGAAACAGGCCTAAAATGCTCTATGGGGCTTTGATCAGTAAAAAGGAACTTCTATTTCTTTGGCTTGCCGCTCATGTAAAACGTAAGCTTTCCGCCTTTCACCAGATCTGAGTGGTTCAAAACCGGCTGGGTTAAGGTCTTGCCATTAAGTTCTACTTTCTGCACATAGACGTTTTTCTCGCTCTGGTTTTTGGCCTCAATCTGGAAAGTCTTGCCGTTTTCCAAAGCAATAGTGGCATCCTTCACCGCCGGACTTCCCAGGGAATATTGCTCTGAACCGGGGGCCACCGGATAGAACCCGAGGGAACTGAACAAGTACCAAGCGCTCATCTGGCCGCAGTCATCATTGCCGCCCAAACCGTCTGGAGCGGCTTGGTACTGCTTCTTCAAAATCATGCGCACGCGCTCTTGGGTTTTCCAGGGTTGGTTTGTCCAGTTGTAGAGATAGGCTACATGGTGGGCAGGTTCGTTGCCGTGCACGTAATTCCCGATGATGCCTTCGCGGGTGATGTCTTCAGTGTCTTTAAAGAACTCATCCGGCAAGTGCATGGTGAAAAGCGAGTCCAGGTGGGGCACGAATTTGGCGTTACCGCCCATGGTCTGGATCATCTCGGCAGGGGCTTGCGGCACGTAGAGGCTGTAATTCCAGGCGTTGCCTTCAATAAAGCCTTGGTTGTGGGTGCTCAGTACATCAAACTCCTTTTTAAACGTGCCGTTGCTTAGCTTGGGCCGCATGTACCCGATGCTTTTGTCATACACGTTTTTCCAGTTCTGGGCGCGTTTGCTGAACTCCTGGTAAATGTCTTGTCGGCCAAGCTTCTGCGCGATTTGCGCGATGCACCAGTCATCATAGGCGTACTCCAGGGTCTTGGAAACCGAGGAACTGTTCTTGTCCTCGGGCACGTAGCCCAGTTGCATGTAGAAGTTCAGACCGTCGTAGTAGCCTTGGCGGGCGGTAGCCACGCAGGCATCCAGCGCGCGGTTCGCATCGCCGGTGTAGGTTCCCTTCATGATGGCATCTGAGATGACCGACACGCTGTGGTACCCAATCATGCACCAGTTCTCGTTGGCGTGGTGCGACCAGACGGGCAACATGTTGTGCACGCTTTGGTCATAATGCGCCAGCATAGATTCTACCATATCAGCATTACGTTTGGGCTGCACCACATTGAACCACGGGTGCAGGGCGCGGTAGGTATCCCAAAGCGAGAAGGTGGTGTAGTTAGTGAAGTTCTTTGCCTGGTGGTTGTTCTGGTCCAGGCCTCGGTACTGGCCGTTCACGTCCATGTAGGTGGTGGGGCCCAGAAAGGTGTGGTACAGCGCGGTGTAGAAGTTGATGTAGTCGTCTTTGGTGGGCAAGGTGGCGCGTACTTTGCCCAGTTCCTGGTTCCATTTAGCTTGACTTTCGTCCTTCACGCGGTCGAAGTCCCAGTGCGGAATCTCGGCCCGCATGTTAGCTAAGGCGCCCTCGGTACTTACTGGGGATAATGCGAATTTCACCTTGATCTTCTCTCCTTCGGTAGTCTTAAAATCGAAGTAGGCGCGGAGCTGTTTGCCGGCCATCTCGGGGAAGTTCTTGCTCTGGTCAAACTTGCGCCAAAAGCCGCGGTACACCTGGGCCTTGGAGTAGTCTTTGTTGCCGTATTGGGTAAAAGGCTTCGAAAACGACATGGCGAAATACACCGTGCGGGTGCGGGCCCAGCCGTTCGTTTGGCGGTAACCGGTAATGAGGGTATCATTCTCAATGCGCAGGAACGTCCAGGCGTTTTTGTCGTCGTAGTTGTAGATGCCGTGCATCAAATCCAGGATGATGTGCGCCTCGTCTGATTTGGGAAACGTGTACTGGTGCATGCCCACGCGGTTCGTGGCCGTAAGCTCCGCCTGAATGTTGTGGTCGTCCAGTTTTACGCTGTAGTAAGCAGGCTCGGCGCGTTCGTTGGTATGCGAGAACTTGGAACGGTAGCCGCTCTCAGGCTTGGCTTCCGTTCCGGGGTTCAGCTGCAGTTTACCGGTGGTAGGCATGAGCAGGAAATCGCCCAGGTCTGAGTGGCCGGTGCCGCTGAAGTGCGTGTGGCTGAAGCCCACAATGGTAGGATCATCGTACTGGTAGCCCGCACAGTATTTGTACACGTCTTTGTTGTAGCCCCCGTTCACCTCGTAGGGGATGGTATCGGTATCGGGTGAGAGCTGTACCATCCCGAAGGGCGCGGTGGCTCCCGGATAGGTGTGGCCCATCTTGTGCGTCCCGATGATGGGGTTCACCCAACGGACCAAATCATGCTTTGGCTTTTGGGCGAAGGCTGATAACTGGCAGAGCAAAAAAGCCAGAAGCAGAGGTTTTCTCATATTGGTGGAGGAGGTTTGCTAAAGCGTTTTAGTAGAACTTAGGTTCTCAAAGATAAGGGAGTTTTACAAAGCGCAAAGCACTCTGTAGCTTTCGGCTTATTTTCTGAAAACCAGGCTTAAAAACAGAATCGCTTCTACCCTTTTCAATCTTCTATTTATCCTTCAAGTCTAAGCGCGGCGATAACTTGTGGATGGCGTCTTGCCAGTTTACAACTGGCTTTTCTCCTCCGCGTTTAGGAATTCGCCAGTTACAAACTGGCGGTCAAAAGAGCCACAAGTTACCGCTGCGCTCAAACTTGCGGCATGACCATTTTTAGGATTGGCAAGGGTTTGCAAGGATTCAAGGCTATTTTCCAGAAACCAGCCTATAAATGGCAGTTGCTTTCCTTCCAGAAACCAGACCAACCATGCGGGCGGCGCGTAAAATGTGCATCTTTAGGCACCTGAATGCTTCTTATCTGATTCTACTTCTACATGTCTGCACCTCACTTAGAACGTCGCCTGGGGCTGGCGCAAGCCACGGCCATTAACATGATTGACATGGTGGGCATTGGTCCGTTCATCACCCTACCCATGGTTATTGGGATGATGAACGGTCCTTACTTTCTGTATGCCTGGATTGCAGGGGCAGTCCTGTCCATTGTGGATGCCATGATCTGGAGCGAGTTGGGCGCGGCGTTCCCCAGGGCAGGCGGCAGCTATAACTTCCTGAAGGAAGCCTACGGCGAAAAAGGCGCGGGCCGGTTCATGAGTTTCTTGTTTGTGTGGCAAACCATGATTCAGGCGCCATTGGTGATCGCCTCGGCGGCCATCGGGTTTGCGTCTTACTTCTCGTATTTGGTGCCGTTGACAGACATCACCTCTAAACTGGTTAGCGGCGGGGTGGTCATTCTCATTGTGGTGCTGCTGTACCGCAAGATTGAGTCTATTGGCAAAATCAGCGTACTGCTGTGGGTGGGCGTCCTGCTTACCATGGCCTGGATCATTGGCGGCGGACTGGCCAACGGAAACTTCCTGCAGCCGCTGCGGGAGATGAACGAAGGCCTTACCGTGAACTACGGGTTTGTGGCCGCCATTGGCTTTGCGAGCGTGAAAACGGTGTACAGTTACCTGGGCTACTATAACATCTGCCATTTAGGGGCCGAAATCAAGAACCCCACGAAAAACATCCCGCGAAGCATGTTTTACTCTATTGCGGGCATTGCGGCCTTGTACCTGCTCATGAACATCAGTGTGGTGAGCGTGGTGCCGTGGCAAGAGGCCAAAGACAGCGAATTTGTGGTAAGCCTGTTCATTCAGCGCCTGGCGGGCAACACGGCCGCCTCTATTGTCACAGTGCTGATCCTGTGGGTAGCCTTCGCCTCGGTGTTTTCGGCCACCCTGGGCTACACTCGTATTCCGTACGCGGCCGCGGCAGATGGCGCTTTCTTCAAGGTCTTCGCCAAGGTGCACCCTACCAAGCATTTCCCGCATTATTCTTTGCTGTTTTTGGGCGGCGTGGCCTTTGTGTTCAGCATGCTGTTCCGGTTGAGCGATGTCATCAGTGCTATCTTGGCCATGCGGATTCTGATTCAGTTCATCGGTCAGGGGGTGGGCTTGTTGCTGCTCCGGAAGAACCGGCCCAGAGAGGACTTCCCTTACAAAATGCCGTTGTTCCCGCTGCCGGTAATCATTGCCTTGCTCATGTGGGCGGGTATTCTGATATCAACAGGTACGACCATGGTCATCTCGGGGCTGGTGGTCATCTCACTAGGCACGGTAGTGTACTTCATCAAAGCCAAATTGAACCACGAATGGCCTTTCAAAACCGGTAACCCTACTCAGAACCTAGACAGACCTTCTTCTTAACCTCAGATTTCGGTTGGCCTAATCCGCTACAAAGGCGTACACAAGACTTTCAATTTTAACCTAAAAACTACACCTTGACATGATATACAGAGGCTTAGGAAATACCGGAGAAAGGCTATCGGCCATTGGTTTGGGTTGTATGGGCATGAGCCAGGCGTACGGCACCCGCGACGATGCCGAATCTATTGCCACCCTGCACCGGGCGCTGGAGTTAGGCATCAACTTCTGGGACACCGCCGATGTCTACGGCCCGCACCACAACGAAGAACTGATCTCACAGGTGCTGGTGTCCAACCGCGACAAGATTTTCATTGCGACCAAGTTTGGATTCAAGCAAACCGCCGACGGGAAAATGGATTTTGACGGATCTCCGGCCTATATGCGCACCGCTGTTGAGGGCAGCCTGCGACGCCTGAAGGTAGATGTGATTGATTTGTACTACGCCCACCGGGTAGACCCCAACGTACCCGTAGAAGAAATGGTAGGCGCCATGGCCCAACTAGTGCAGGAAGGAAAGGTGCGGTACCTGGGTTTGTCAGAAGCCTCGGCGGCCTCCATCCGGAAGGCGCATGCGGTCCATCCTATTGCTGCGGTTCAGTCTGAGTACTCGCTGCTTACCCGCGATGTGGAGCAGGAAGTTCTCCCGCTTTGCCAGGAACTGGACATTGCCTTTGTTCCGTTCAGCCCCTTGGTCCGAGGATTGGTGACCAATACTGTGAGTCTGGAGAGTCTGCCCGAAGGCGACATGCGCAAATCATTGCCCCGTTTTCAGAACCAGGACAACTGGGACAACAATCAGAAACTAGCCCAAGCCTTTGCTGAGTTTGCCGCCGGAAAAGACTGCACGCCTGCCCAACTGGCTCTTGCCTGGGTGTTGGCGCAAAGTGAGACCATCATCCCTATCCCCGGTACCAAACGAAGAAAGTACCTGGAGGAAAACGCCGCCGCCGTAGACGTCCAACTCACGACCCATGACCTTAAAGGTTTGGAAGACCTCCTGAACCAATACCCGCACGTGGGAGAGCGCTACAATCCGGAGCAGTATAGATTGGTGAATAATTGATGTTTCCTGTTAATGGCCCATTTTGGAAAAATAAGCCTTATACCTTATTAAGCTCTATGCTGGTTTTTTATGGCGCGGAAGTTACTTCCGCGCCATAAAAGGTTTATAAATAATAGCTGAGGTAGGGGCAATCCCTTGTGGTTGCCCTTCTGCATTGTACTACCTTGCTCAAAAAGTGCAACCACAAGGGATTTCCCCTACACTTTTGGGTATTACGGCACCACTACCATTTTACCGGTGGTATGGTGGCTGGCAATCTGTTGCAAAGCTTCCGCGGCCTGGTCTAAGGAATACCTCTCACTGACGTGTACTTTCAGGAGTCCGCCCTCGGCCAATTCCCGCAAGTGTTCCAACTGAGTGGAGTTGGGTTCCACAAAGACGTATTGGAAATCAATGCTTTTATCCAGGTCTTCGCCGGTATTCAGGATGGAGACCAGCTTGCCGCCGGGTTTCAGGGCAACTAAGCTTTGCTGCAGGGTATCGCCGCTGGCGGCATCAAAGATGAGGTCTACCCCTTCGGGGACCAGCTGCTTCACCGCCTCCCCCACGTGAGTGCCGTTATAATCCACGGTATGGTCAGCACCCAGCTCTTGCATGAACGCGTGGTTTTTCTGGCTGGCGACTCCAATGACGGTGGCGCCTTTCCACTTGGCTAATTGAATACCCAGGTTCCCGATTCCGCCAGAGGCGCCTAGGATGAGCACGGTCTGGCCAGCCTGTAAGTGTCCGGCATCAAACATGGACTGATACGCCGTCAGGCCCACCAACGGGATACCGGCGGTTTCTTCAAAACTCAGGTTCTTAGGCCGATGCGCCAGGTAACTCTCGGGGATGACCATGTACTCAGCGAAAGTTCCGTGCTGCACCATAGGCCGGCGGGCATAGGCGTACACCTCGTCGCCCATGTTGAACCGGCGGGCGCTGAAACCACGGTCTTCCACCACACCCGCCACATCCCACCCGGGAATGGCCGGAAAATGAACCGGAATTTTGCTGCTTAACCAACCAGCCATCACCGCATTGTCTACCGGGTTTACCCCGGCGGCCTTCACGCGCACCAACACCTCACCCTCCTGCAGTTGGGGTATTTCCAATTCACCAATTTTTATATTCTCAGGGCCGCCAAATGCTTCATAGAAAGCAGCCTTCATTTGTTTTGCCATTAAACTTCAAGTTAAATTTCACACGAATTCTATCCGGGTTTTACTCTTTCAAGGCCAACTTGTTCCGTTCGGCACAGATTCAAACCTGAATAATCGGGATGGGACCTATCCGTTTAGGGCTTACTTTTTTGAAACCATCTCCTAAACGATGACCCGAATTAAGGCACCTTTGCCCGGCAGGTATCCGTACTGTTTATTACCTTTACTTTAGGAAGACAACCCTACCCGCTCCAGACCGAGGCTTTCCTGCTTCCATCCGGGCAAATGCAAACGATTATATGAGCACTCAGATAGAATCCTTAGAACCTCAGGCCCTGTGGCAACACTTCGCGGCATTAAACGCCGTGCCCCGTCCGTCAAAGAAAGAAGAACGCGTAATCAAGTTCATCCAGGACTTTGGGAACAGCCAGGGTTTTGACACCATCACCGACGAGGTGGGCAATGTCATCATCCGGAAACCCGCCTCGCCGGGCATGGAAGACCGCCAAACCGTGGTGCTGCAAAGCCACCTGGACATGGTGCACCAGAAAAACGCCGATACCGACTTTGATTTCGAAAGCCAGGGCATCCAGATGTACGTGGATGGCGATTGGGTCAAAGCCAAAGGCACCACGCTGGGCGCTGATAACGGCATTGGCGTAGCTACCCTCATGGCTTTGCTTACCTCGCGTGACATCGCTCACCCGCCATTAGAGTGTTTGTTCACCATTGACGAAGAAACGGGTATGACCGGCGCTATGGGCCTCAAAGGCGGCTTGCTTACCGGCACCATTCTCCTGAACCTGGACACTGAGGATGACCGCGAGCTCACCATTGGCTGCGCCGGCGGCGTGGATGTGACCGCTACCGGTTCTTACAACGAGGAGCACATCCCGTTTGACTTTGCGGGCTATCGCATAAGTATTACCGGCCTCACCGGCGGGCACTCGGGCATGGACATCCACCTGGGCCGCGGAAACGCCAATAAACTAATGAACCGTGTTCTATACCAGGCCGCTTCCAAATTCAACGCCCGTGTGTACAGCATTGACGGAGGAAGCTTGCGCAATGCTATTCCTCGCGAGTCATTCGCCGAGGTAGCGGTGCCTGAAGCCAAAGCCGAAGTTTTTGAGCAGTTTATCTTAAAACAGGCCGAAATCCTGCAAAGTGAGTACGACCTGACCGATGCTAACATTCAGTTACAGGCCGAGCCCATTGACCTGCCTTCCTTCGCGATTTCATATGATTTCCAGAACCAGTTGCTGCGGGCTTTGTACGCCTGCCCCAACGGCATTCACCGCATGAGCCCGGCCATCCAAGGATTGGTGCAAACCTCCAACAACCTGGCGCGCGTGCTGGTGAAAGACGGCTCTTACTCCATCCAGTGCCTTACCCGTTCCTCGGTGGACACAGAGAAAGCAGACTTGGCCCAAGCGATCCAGAGCACCTTTGAACTGGCGGGTGCCAGCGTCACTCAGAAAGGCTCTTACCCCGGCTGGACCCCAAACCCAGAGGCTACCATCGTGAAGACCATGACCAACCTCTACCAGCAGATGTTCCAGGAACAACCCCACGTGAACGCCTGCCACGCCGGCTTAGAGTGCGGTATCCTGGGCACGCATTACCCCCACATGGAAATGATCTCTTTCGGCCCCAACATCACCGGCGCCCACTCCCCCGACGAGAAAGTCCAGATCAGCTCTGTCCAGAAGTACTGGCGTTTCCTGCTAGAGACCCTGAAACAGATCCCAGTAAAAGCGTAGGTTAACTGAGTCTTAAAAACAGCAGGGCACTGGCGGTCTTATTAGATTTTGGCAGGTTTTGGAAGAACATTGTAGGGGCACCTCTTGTGGGTGCCCTTACTAGTAACCGCATGTATTTGCAGAGAAAAAGAGGTGAGTTAAGACATGCCTTGATTTATCTTCTCCAACTACTTAGAAGGCATAGTTAGGCAAATGACAACATCACCTTCAAAAGGAGAAGTCTAGCTTTCAAAACAACCATTCTCCTATGCAACTTCAAGTTGGAAGAACCCTTTTCCAGTCTTTCGGCAGAGCGCCTTTGTTTTAGACCTGGTGCCGCAGGCAGGCCAACCGGCCAAGGCTAAAACAAAGGCGCGAGGCAGGAAGACGAGGCCCCGCGGCCTTGAGCGCACCAAAAGAAACTATGCAACAATACAGCTTATGCAACAATAGAACCTGCGGTGCCACGCCAGCCCAAGCAAATTACACGTGCACCCTACCCGCGCAAACCGCTAAGTAAACCCCGTTTCACCGCATCACCACTTCCACCCTCATGTCAACCTCTGAACACCTCCCCCAATTCACCCCACAGGAAAAAGCCTCTCTTTCCCAACTGCAGCAACAATTCAACGACAGCATCCAAACCATTAACAATTTAAAATCGCAGCTGGCGGAACGGGCAAGAATCACCGAGATAGCGCGGGCACGGGTACAGAAAGAAATTCAGCCCTTGATCCAAGAGATGGTGAAGCGCCGAGTGGCTTTGGTGCACCTCCTGGATGAAGCCTACCACCAGGAAGACTTTCCGCGGCTGGAGAAGGAAAAACTTGCCGCTTTCATAACAGAACAAGCCTCGGCCTTGGTGGACCATTATGGCGCTGAGGAATTAAGCCCACTGCTGCACCGCTACAGGCATCCGGTAACCTCCCCTGAAAACAACCTCAACGAAACAAAGGCAGAAACCCAAAATCTGCTCAAAAACGTGCTGGGCCTGGATGTGAACCTGGAAGATCTAGCCGACTTGCAGGCATTCCAGGCCAAACTGGAACAGCAGATGCAGGAAGAGCAGGAAAAACGGGATGCCCAACGGGCACATCGGCAAAAGTCAAAGGCCCAGCAGGCCAAAGAAGCAAAACTGAAAGCCCAGCTCCAGAACATCAGCAAAGCCAGCCGGCGCCTGTATACCACCTTGGCCAAGCTCCTGCACCCTGATCGGGAAAGGGATGCCACCGCCCGGCTCTGGAAAGAAGAGGCCATGAAAAAAGTGACTATTGCTTACCACCAGGACGACTTCTTTGAGTTGCTACGCCTGCAGATGGAGTTTATGCATGAGCAGGAGCAGTTGTTAACCCAGGTACCACAAGACCAACTCACCTACTACGTACACCTGCTGCAGGAGCAGATCCAGGAGATGGAAGATGAGCAGAGCAACTACTACATGGGCCCCGATGCGCAGCTGTATAATGAGTTTGGCGGCACTCCAAAGCAAATGGAGGCCAAGTTCAGAAGCGCTAAAAAAGGATTGCGCGAAGAGATACAGCACCTGGACTATGCCCTCACCGACTTCAAAGACCCCGTTTCATTAAAAGATTTCCTAAAAGGGTTAAAAAGCTAGTTTTTCCTTAAAACCTTGCTTCCATCCCGTTTCTTTCTTTGATTAATTTTTATATCTTTATAAAGGTCAGCTTGTCACGTGGTGGGTCCTGGCTGGAACCAACCCTGCGTTCGTCTTCTGCGTATATAAGTACATTCCTATATCTAACCATATACATACATGAGCACGAACGACGGATTAAACACCCACGAAGGTGAATATAGAACCAGAGGTACCTGGAACGAGATGAAAGGAAAAATGAAAATGGCTTACGGAGACCTCACCGATGACGATTTAACGTACGAGGAAGGTCAGGAAGATAAATGGCTTGGAAGACTTCAGCAAAAGCTAGGGAAAACCGAACACGAAATAAAAAACTGGTTACGGTCCTTGTAAGTTTTCTACTCCAACTAAATCCCCAACTCGGCCTGTTCGGTAGAGTGGGGATTTCTTCTTTTTAGGCCATTTAGATAAAAAGGCTACAAATCTAAAAGCGCTTTGCTTCACAAGCTACGGAAGGAATTATTTGAGTTGGGCTAAATGGTTAAACTTTGAAGTAGATTCCATTTCTTTGTTGTCCAAACGCCTTCCATGATTCTTTATCAAAATGGTCTAATCCGGTTAGACTATAATCCGGCCTCCGATGTGCTGCAGGTCACTTTACCCAATACCCACCACATAGGGGTCTCTGAATTGCAACGGTCATTAGACACCATTGCCGGCTATATTCAGAGCTATGACGTGAAAAAGCTGCTCCTAAATAGCAGTAACACCCTGCTGCACGACCTGGATGACACTACTTACCAGCAGATGGTGGCTAAATTCTTCACCGACCTTAAGAAAACCCGGCTCCAGAAGATTGCCCGCGTTGGTACTCCTACCCCAGCCCACGAGGTAAGATCGGCCAAGGTCACCAGTTCCCTTAAACAGGAACTTCTCACCCCTTTTGACCTGGAATCATTTTCAAATGAACCATTAGCCCTTAAATGGCTTCTGCAGAACTAGCGCCTACCCTAAACCAGCCTAAAAAACAAAACCTGCTCTTGAGGAGCAGGTCTGGTATTGTTTGCTAGGGTTGGGCTCTTACAATTGGGCCAACTGCATATTAGGGTGCTCTTTCGCGAAAGCCATATACACTTTTTGCTGCTCTTCATTCAATAACTCCAGCAAAGCGGCGGAGTATTTTTTGTTAATGGAAGCAACATCTGCCCCGGCGACACTCGCTTCTGCTCTTCTGGCGAGTTCCAGGTTCATGATTTTCACATAATGAGCCTCATTCATTTGCAAGGCATTAACGATTTCACGGGCTACCGACGTAACGGTAGGAGGTGTATCCGCTTGGGATGCACTCAGGAACATGAAAGAGAAGGCTAAGGTGAGTAATTTGTTTTTCATATTCTAATATTTAATGTTGTTTTTCTTTGTTCAAACAAATATGTGCCTTTAACTCCTTCTTGTAAAACATTTTAGATGAGAGCAGGCAATTACCGGTTTAAACTTCCGTTTTCCTCGATCAATTTTTACCCCCTGTACTATGCTAAGTAACTATTGCACTGATTACTTAGGTTATTTTTGCCTTTCATTTCCCTTATTCCAAACTTTATAGCCAATATTGGGGATCATTGTTTTGCTATGAAAGGTCAACGGAAAGCTGCGTTAGGGTTCATCTTCGTCACCCTGCTAATTGATGTCATCGGGTTTGGGATTATCATTCCGGTGCTTCCTAAACTGATCAGTGAATTGATCAACGGGAGCTTAAGCGATGCTTCTTTGTATGGGGGCTGGCTTATGTTCGCCTTCTCCATGACCCAGTTCCTGTTTTCACCGGTTCTCGGCAATTTGTCTGACCGGTTTGGGCGCCGGCCGGTTTTGCTGTTCTCGCTCTTCGGATTCGGGATTGACTACATCCTGCTGGCTTTGGCACCTAACATCGCCTGGCTCTTTGTAGGGAGAATCATAGCGGGGATTACCGGAGCCAGCATGACCACTGCCACGGCCTACATAGCCGACATCAGCACCCCTGAGAAAAGGGCCCAGAACTTTGGTATGGTAGGGGCCGCCTTCGGGGTGGGGTTTATCATTGGCCCGGTCATTGGCGGAGTGTTGGGGCAGTTTGGGGCACGGGTACCCTTCTACGCCGCTGCCGCCCTTACGCTGCTTAATTGGCTGTACGGGTTTTTCGTTTTACCAGAATCATTGGCTCCAGAGAATAGACGTCCGTTTAACCTGAAACGGGCCAACCCGGTAGGTTCTTTACTGCAGTTGAAGCGGTACCCGGTGATTGCCGGCTTGGTGGGCTCCCTTATTTTCGTGTACATCGCGGCGCACTCTACGCAAAGCACCTGGTCTTATTACACCATGGAGAAGTTTAAGTGGAACGAGGCCTGGGTGGGCTACTCCTTAGGCTTTGTGGGGTTGATGGTGGCCATTGTGCAGGGCGGCCTTATAAGGTACATCAACCCGGCGCTGGGGCCAAAACGATCGGTGTACTATGGGTTGGCGCTGTATGCTTTGGGATTTCTGCTGTTTGCGTTTGCCACCAAATCCTGGATGATGTTTGCTTTTCTGGTGCCGTATTGCTTAGGAGGCATTGCGGGGCCGGCCTTACAGGGCATCATCTCAACGCAGGTACCCGCCAACGAGCAAGGAGAACTGCAGGGAGGCTTAACCAGCCTGGTAAGTGCTACCTCTATTGTAGGTCCTCCACTTATGACGTACCTGTTTGCCTATTTCACCAGCCAGGCAGCCCCGGTTTATTTCCCGGGGGCTCCTTTCCTGATGGGGGCGGTGTTAACGGCAGTCAGCGTTTTCTTGGCGGTTAGATCCCTTTCAAGGCATGACCTACAGTTAAATACCGAAGTTCCCGCCCAGAACCTGGTTCCGGTGCCTGATGAAGCCCCCGCCGTGGCGCCGGGTCTTAGAGAATAGAGAGCACGTTTTCGGGCGGACGGCCAATCACGGCTTTGTCTCCGTTCACTACAATGGGCCTTTCAATGAGTACCGGGTTCTGGGAAAGTACCTGTAGCCATTCCTCGGTGGTCAGGTGTTGAGTGGCGTACACCTCTTTGTACAGCTTCTCCCCTTTCCGGATGATATCTTCAGGGCCCATCTTCAGTTTGTTTAGAAGCGCGCGCAGTTCTTCTACCGAGGGAGTGTCCGTCAGATAAGAAACCACCTGTACCTCTTGCCTTTGGGTCTTAAGTAAATCCAGCGTCTGGCGGCTTTTGCTACAACGGTTGTTATAATAAATCGTAATCATGGGAATAGTAAAATAGGTAATTATCATGGTGCCCTGGGTAGCAACCCTGCCCCGCTTGGTAGTCACCTTCAGGCAAGAATGTAGCCCCAAATCCCAGATACAGCATGGTGCTCCTCAAAGATAGCTTGGTTGAGTTACATTATGATGTAACCACTGATATCCTCTCCATGGAGTGGCCTGACTTGACAGGGTTCACCTTGCCGGAAATCCACCACTCGCTCAAGAAAGTCATTGACACGCTGAAGCATTATGACATCAAGAAACTGTTGGTTGATGCCAGCCACAACAAACTGGAGGTTTCTGAGCAGGAACACAAACAGGTTTCCTACCAATTCAGCCAGGATTTACAGACCACCCGCGTCCAAAAGATGGCCCGGGTCGCCTCCGGGAATCCGGAGAAAGAAAGACGCACCCAGCATCTCACCCAGGAACTCACCCACACCTTCACGTTTGCCATGCAATACCAGGAGTTCAGAGATGTGAAAACCGCTTTGGCTTGGCTGAAAGGTTGAATTTTAAATACTGATAGTGTACTTACCACAAAGCCGCTTCGGGGCAATTTTATAGAAAACTGCCCCGAAGTGGCTTATAAACTAATCTGCCTAAACGAAAGGTGGTCAGCTTATTTGGCTTGGGGAAAACGCCCCATCCCCTGGCGTTCTACCATCCAGTTGGGGTACCCGGTCTCATGTTGGCTGGCGGCATTGATCTGCTGGATCTCCTCCTGGGTGAGGTGAACAGTGGTGGAGTGGATGTTGGAAGTCAACTGCTCCGGTTTCTTAGCCCCAATGATGGTGCTGGTCACGCCCGGTTGCTGCCGCACCCAAGCCAAGGTCACCTCCGCTGCCGAAACGCCATGCCGCTCACCAATCTGGATCAGAACATCAATGATGTCATAGGCCTTCTCCTTGTCTATGATGGGGAAGTCGAAGGTATCGCGGCGCGAGTCTCCGCCGGTGTTGGTTTTGTCGCGGGTGAACTTACCGGACAGAAATCCACCGGCCAACGGGCTCCAGGGCATAAAGGCCAGGTTCTGGTCCAGCGCCAAAGGTAGTAGATCACGCTCAGAGTCGCGGTTAGCGGGCGTGTAGAAGTACTGCATGGCTTTAAACTGGTGCCAGCCGTGCTGCCGGGCAATGGCAATTGCTTTCATGACCATCCAGGCGGGCCAGTTACACACGCCCACATAGCGTACCTTACCCGTCATGACCACATCGTGCAGGGTTTGCACAATCTGCTCCACAGACATTGCCTCGTCTACGCCGTGCACATACAGCAGGTCAATGTGGTCCATCTGCAGGCGTTGCAAACTCTCGTCTACTGACTAGAACACGTGGTAACGCGACAAGCCTTGTTGGTTCACCCCCTCACCCATCTTGCCGCGCACCTTGGTGGCGATAAACAAGTCGTTCCGGTTAAGGCCCACTTGCCGAAGCCCTTCTCCCAGCAGCAACTCAGACTGCCCGAAGGAATACACGTTGGCGGTGTCAATGAAGTTAATGCCGGCATCAGCGGCAGTCCTGAGCAGGTCTTTTACTTCGTCTTGCTGCAGCTTGCCAATCTGGGACCAGATACCGGAGTTCTCGCCCCCGCCAAAGGTCATAGCCCCCAGGCATAGTTCCGAGACTAGCACCCCGGTATCGGCTAATAATTTGTAGTTCATGGTTATTGCGTTGAGAATGGTTATGCTCCCTAAAACGGATTTTACAGAATTGGGGTGAATGGAAAAGAAATTCAGGCCTGTCTGAGGGCGAAGCAAAACATTGCCTTACATGTCATCAAGCAGCCTACCAGTCCCCGGTCACCCTGCTTTAGGAGTGAAATAAACAGAACCGCCTTAAAACAGGAAAGGACCGCAGGACTTACGTGCTGTTCACCTGCGGCTTGTTGATTTTCAGCCGTATCTTTGGGGTTAGTATAGTGTATCTAAAAACGCCGTCATGCTTTACAGCTTCACCAATGATTACAGCGAAGGCTGCCACCCCAACATCCTTCAGAGGTTAACAGAATCTAACCTGTCGCAGCAGGCGGGGTACGGAAACGATGAGTTCACGAAAGAATCGGTGGCTGCCATCCAGAATCTATGTCAGCGCCCTGATCTGGACGTACATCTGGTGGCCGGGGGCACGTTGGCTAACCTGATTGTGCTGAGCGCTTTCCTGAAATCGTATGAATCGGTGATCGCCGCCGAAACCGGGCATATCAACAACCACGAGGCGGGGGCCATTGAAGCCACGGGCCACAAGATAGAGACCGTGGCCACCCTAGACGGTAAGCTGCGCCCCGAGGACATTCAACCTATCATCAACAAGTTTCCCGAGTACCATACCGTCAAGCCCCGCATTGTTTATATCTCCAACTCCACCGAGATTGGTACCATTTACCACAAGCAGGAACTGGAGGCCCTTTCTGCCTTCTGCCGGTCAAACAACCTGCTCCTGTACCTGGACGGCGCCCGGTTACCTATGGCCCTGACGGCACGCAGCAACGATCTCACTTTAGCCGACATAGCCTCCCTCACCGACTTGTTTTACCTGGGCGCCACCAAATGCGGCGGTCTGATCGGAGAGGCCATCGTGATCGGGAATGAAAGCCTCCGGAAAGACTTCAAATACTACATCAAACAACGCGGTGCGCTCTTGGCTAAAGGAAGGCTGTTCGGAATTCAATTTGCCGAGCTGCTGCGCGATAACCTGATGTTTGAGCTGTCGGGGCACGCCAATGAATTAGCCCAGCGTATCGCTACCCAGCTGCAGTCTATGGGCTACGGGTTTTTAACCCAGTCTGAGACAAACCAGATTTTTCCTATTCTGCCCGATGCCCTCATCCAGGAACTCTCCAAAAAGTATGGGTTCTTTGTCTGGAAGAAAATGCAGGAAGGATTTTCGGCCATCCGGATCATCACTTCCTGGGCCACGCCAGACACCTATGTAGATCAATTTATCCAGGACGTAAAAGACCTGGCCGAACGGTTGAAGTAAAACCCGGCCGGTATTCAAATCCCGTTTAGGGGCTGTTTTATGTTAACGGCTCCTAAACGGGATTTTTCTTTTCCGTTGGGTTTACAGAAAAACCAAAGACCTCATTATTAAGCCGCTTCTAGCCAGATGCATATAAATCATTCTGGTTGGGGGCGGCTTTTTCCGGCTTTATTCCTAAAAAGTACCCTTACAGCCGAAAACCCCAAAGAAGGATGGGGGCAAGTCTCACAAGTGCCTGTCTGTTAGAGGAATTTCAAAAAGACGAATGCTTTAGAAAGGCAGCAGTCATGGTCCTGTAATAGCAACTTAAATTAATTTACGTGTATGAAAGCTCTTGTGAAATCCCTGGCCTACGTCATAGCCCTCGTGTTCTTTTCGTTTGCCTGTTCAGAAGACACCCCCGAGCAACCCCAACCTCAGCCCGGCAAACCCATCAACGAGTGGGGGCAATCCATGCTGCAGATAGAGCAGATGGCCACCGAGATGGAACTCCTGGCCAGAGGCAACCACCCCAACGGCAGCAGTTTCCTGGCGTGCTCTACCGTCCAGAATGAGAATACCCCAGAAGGACTGGAAACTACCTTCACTTTCTCGGGTGCGTCCTGCGTAGATGGCAAAACCCGCAGCGGCAGCATCATCATGTACACCAGAAACCAATCAAACCTGGAAGTGGTGATCTACCTGGATAATTACCAGGTGAACGGCACCAAGATGGAAGGAGCGTTTGCGTTCCAGATGATTCAGGTGCCGGGTAAAACCTCCGCCCTCCGGATGGTCAGCAGCAACGCCCAGGCAATACCGGCCAACGGTGGTTCCTTCCGGTATTCCCTTAACCGGGTGTCTCACCTGAAAGAAGGCCATGACACGTTCTATGACCCGTCAGACGATGTGGTGGAATTGTATGAGGCCGAGTACAGCTGCATTAAACAACATGGGGTATTTGAGGCGACGTTGGTTTCCCCTGTGTTGCTGAAGAGATCCTGCGCTGCCCCGGCCAACATCAGACCGGTTCAAGGCAAAATCTTGATTGAGATGACCACTGGCCAGCAAAGCACCCTCAACCTAGGAGATGGCACCTGTTCTGCCAAACCGTACGCCGAGTAATACGGGAAGGAGCATCCTCCAAAACCTGGAGTTATCAGAATCAAGATTTCTAATGCTTTCAGGGCTGTTCTCTTCAAAACAGCCCTGAAACACATGAGGCCCGGAATGGCTTTTTAGCTTAAGTCCAAAGCTGAAAGGTCATTCCGGGCCTTTTTTTTGTTTTTGCCTTGCTTCAAAGAAACCAGCCTCTAAACACCTTTCCTCTGCTAAAATAATTTTTCTTTCCTTTTCTGTCATATTGCGTCAGCCTCTTCCACTAACTTACTGAACCCGGCTAACCCACTGCCCATGCAACCTGATTTGGAGACGCTTTTTCTGCAACTGCTGGAAACCGACAAAGAACGGATTTTCAGGATTTGCCGCTCGTATGCCCAAAAAGAGGAAGAGGCGCAGGACCTGTTCCAGGAAACGGTGCTGCAAATATGGCGCTCCCTTCCTTCTTTTCGAGGTGAGGCGCAGGTGCGGACCTGGGTGTATCGCATCGCCCTGAACGTTTGCTTGCAGGCCCGCCACAAGATGAAAAAAGAGCAAAGGCATACCCGCCCCATGGACAGTATTCAATTCTATAATCTGCCCGAGGTTCCGGCTAACCCAGAGACCGAGGAGCGGCTTCAAGCCTTGCACGCCTGTATTCAGAAATTAAATGAAAGCGACCGCTCTATTGTGCTGCTGTACTTAGAAGACCTGCCCTACAAAGAAATTGCCGCCGTGACGGGCTTGACCGAAAACCACGTGGCCGTGAAAATGAAACGCATCAGAGAAAGATTGTTCACCTGTTTAAGCCCTTCCCTATGCTAGATCAAGATCTCAAGGATTTGTGGCAGAAAGCGCAGGCGACTCCGCAAATAAACCTCCAGAAAGAAAGTCTTATGCAAGAAGTAGCCGAGCAAGCACAGTATGTAGAGGAGAAAATACGGAAGCGTGATCGGCGCGAGATCTGGTGCGCCATCGCCCTTATCCCTATCTCAGTGGGTTTAGCCTTTTGGTTTCCGCAGCCTTTGGTAAAACTTAGCTGGGTGCTCACCATTCCCTGCTGCCTGTTGCTTATCTACCAGTTAAGACGCGGAGCCCGCTACCGCATCACCGATTTCTCAATGCCCCTGGACCAGTACCTGCACCAGTACCGCCGCTACTTGCAGGAACAAGTCAAGTTGTTACAACGGGTAGTGTTCTGGTATGTATTGCCTTTTACTTTCTGCCAAGTACTGTACTATTACGGCTTAGGAAGAGACCTCGCCCACATGTCCATTAACTTGGTAGTAGTGGCGATCATCAATTACCTCATTTATAAGTACAACCAAAAGGCCTTGAGAGAAGACCTGCAGCCGCTGCTAGACAAAGTAGACCATACCCTTGCCACACTGGAGAAAGAATAGAAACTCAAAAACAGGCCTCCCGTTTTAAGGCTTTGTATTGAGATACGGCTTCAAAACGCTGGTCTGAATTATTGACAACCCAAACGTCTGACGCTTAAATTCAGCAGACAACAGGTAGAAAAATCCATCAATTTACTCGGCAAGACAAATGTCCTTTGCTGCCTTTTGATAAGGCCGTACGTTTGTGACATGGAAGAGCATTTCTATACCGAGTACCGCACCAAGATCTCGTTATTCCTGCAAACCAGCGGGGCGCTGTTGGAGCGTTACCAGGTCAGGGAAGTAAGCCTAGGGGCCCAGGACATTCTTTTGCAGCAAGGCACCGCGCCCAAGGGAGTTTACATTTTAGCATCCGGATTGGTGAAAGTGACCAGAACTACGGCTGCCGGGCAACAGTTTACCCTGGGTGTGTTTGGCCCCGGCGAGGTGGAGGGCGATGTGGAAGCGCTCATGCACATGCCGCATTTCTGCACGGTACAGGCGCTGACCGCGTGTCGGTTCTTCCACATCAGCCGTGAACAGTTTCTTTTGATGCTGGCCCAGGAACAGGAGTTCAACCTGCTTATGCACCGTTCCATGGCCTCTAAAATGCTGAACACCTCACTGCAGACCTCCATCCAGAACACCAACCGGCTGTATTATACCCTGCTGATTGTGCTGCGGGAGCTTTCCCGCCTGAACGAGCTGCAGATCTCCAAACCGCTGCTTTCTGAACTGTTGGGCACGTCACAACGGAACTTAAACCGCTTGCTGCGGCAGTTAGAGGAAGAAAACCTTATTCAGATGAAAGGAACCCTGGTCGCGAAGATGGACCGCCAAAGAATTGAAAAGAGAATTGAAACCTATGACTTCGAAATACAATAAACGTCCCTTCCCGGTAGAGGGCTGGGCCCGCGAGGAGCAGTTCCGCTTCTTCAGAACCTTTACCCAACCGTTTTTCAACGTGCACACCCAGGTAGACATTACCCCGTTGTACCGCCTTTGCAAGCAACAGGACCTCTCCGTGTTTTTGGGTTACTTGTACGCCACCCTGGAAGCCGCCAGAGCTACTGAAAGCTTCCGGCTGCGGTTAGAGGGTGACGGCGTGGTCCTCTACGAAGAGCTGGACCTGTCTACCACCGTTCTGCGCCATGACCACTCCATCTCGTTTGTGAGTTTGCCGCACCAACCTTCGCTGGAAGAATTCTGCGCCAACTCCCGAAAACTGATTACCGCTGCTCAGGCCGGAAAGCAACTGTTCATTGGGCATCAGGGACCTGATCTGCTGCACCTCACCACCTTGCCTTGGTTTAAATCGAGTGGCATAGAGCACGCCTATTCCGTAAACCCGCAGGAAGCCGGAGTCCCCAAAATCGCTTTCGGACAGCTGGAGGTACAGCCGGAGAAAGTGATTCTACCCTTGAGTATTTCCCTGCACCATGCCCTGGCCGACGGTTACCACGTTCACCTGTTCCTGCAGCAGATGGAACGCGTAATCAACCAGCTGGTGAAAGAATGTTCAAACGAAATGCCTGAACAAGAGGAAACCGTTTCCTCGGTATTTTCAGAAAATTAGCTCTAAAACCGGGGCAAACAAGGGGTATTGGAGCATTCCATGGTTTTCTGTTTTGCAGCCGTTTTTTTAGAAATCGCCTAAAAACTACTTTAAAGGAACTGCAAACGTTCTACATCTGTGCCTTACCCTCTGCAAGGAAGGGCGCCTACAAAAAAAAGGCTGCCGAGACGATTGCCCTGGTAGCCTTTCATATAAAAATCTGAGGAAGGAAAGCGCTTACTGTTTATAGATTCTAGCAACGTACCCTCCGCCCGGCGCCATAGAGATCTTCAGCTTTTTGTTCTGGGGCACGTCAATGGTTTCGTGTTTGTAGTCAGAGGCTTTGCGGTCAGCGTTTACGCCGTCCCGGAAGATCTCGGCTTTGTAGTTTCCATCACCCAAGAAAGAAAGATCCAGTTCCAGGTCACGGGCGTTCCAGTTGGTCATGGCGCCTACGTACCAGTCATTTCCCTTGCGGCGAGCCAGGGCGATGTGCTCGCCCAATTTACCGTCTAAGGCTACGGTGTTGTCCCACACCTCGGGTACCGAGGCGATGAATTTGGTGCTTTCTTCTTCTTTCCGGTAGTTGGTAGGGCTATCGGCGAGCATGTTCAGGGGGGCTTCAAACACCACGTACATAGCCAACTGGCGCACGCGGGTTCCCTGGCTCATGGGCTCAGAGTTCACCGGACGGTAGTTGCTGCGGGTAGCATTGCGCATGGCACCTTGGGTGTAGTCAATCGGTCCAGCCAACATGCGCAGGTACGGCATGGTCACATCATAGGTCACCTGATCCACCTCGGGAGCGGACCACTTCATCTGCTCCAAACCATGAACGCCCTCAAAGTTGACCACGTTAGGGTAGGTGCGCTGCAATCCGGTAGGTTTAAAGGCCCCGTGGAAGTCCATGAGCAGTTTGTATTTGGCACCCACCTGGGCGGCGCGGTAGTAGAAATCAACTGCCTGTTGGTCATCGCGGTCCATGAAGTCTACTTTGAAGCCTTTCACACCCATATTGGCGTAATGACGGGCCACGTTCTCCATGTCGCGGTCAAATGCGTGATAGCCGGCCCACAGAATAATGCCTACGTTCTTTTGCTTAGCGTAATCAATGAGTTCTTTCAGGTTGATTTCCGGAACTACCTGCAGCAGATCGGCCTTCAGGTTCACGGCCCAGCCTTCGTCCAGAATCACGTAACCAATGTTGTTCTGCGCCGCGAAATCAATGTAATGTTTGTAGGTGGGGTTGTTAATGCCCGCCTTGAAATCGACGCCCGCAATGTTCCAGTCGTTCCACCAGTCCCAGGCCACCTTGCCCGGTTTCACCCAAGAGGCATCCTTTACCCGAGAGGGCGAGGCTAGTTTGTAGACCATATCGCTATCGGCTAGGTCCTTATCTTGGGCTGAAACCACCATCACGCGCCACGGAAAAGTACGGGTACCTTTGGCTTTGGCGATGTAGTTTTCCCGTTCCCGCACGAGCAGCTGCAGTTGGTTATGTCCGCCTTGCTCAATCTTTTTGGGGTACGGCGCAAACAAACCGGTTAAAGAAGGTTTCCCGTTCCGGTTGATCAGGTACATGCCCGGGTAGCTTTCCAAGTCTGCCTCAGTAATGACCACTTTCTTTTTGGGGGTTACTTCTACCGCCAGGGGCAGAAAAGCCAGTCTTTCAGGGTCTAGTTTAGACAGCGGCGCGTGCGTGTAAGTATTCTCGAAGGAGTTCCAAAACTGCTCCTCAATGGTGGTTTTCTTTTCCTGCTTCACGTACGGCACAATGGCGGTGTGGTCGGCGGGGAAGTTGAAGGCCGCTTCTTCGTTCTGGACAAAGAAGTCTTTCTTTTTGGAGGTGGTAAACCTATACGCCACCCCATCATTGTACGCCCGGAAAATGACCGCGTAATCGCCTTTGAAATTCAGCACCAGTTCATTGTAGTGGTCCTGGATCTCGGCCCGCTTGTACACCGGCGCTTTGATGGTCTGGTTTACGGAGTTTTGTTTGGCATTCCGAAGTTGCGGCTTGCCTCCCAGGACTTCACCGTTGGTTAGCTGCATGGAAATGGCCGAGGGCGCAATCACCACGTCATTTTCATGGGTGACGCCGTAGGTGAGTTTGTCTTGCAAGCTAATGGTTACCTTGATCTTGCCATCCGGCGAGGAAAGCGTGTGAGGCTGTTGGGCAGAAGCGGTGAGTCCGAAGCCGATCATCAGAATCAAAAGCAAATATCTGTGTATCATGTGGGGTTGAGGGTAGGTACGTAATTGCCGACTCAACTTACAACAAGTGACAGAAGAAAAAAAGCGGTTCTATCTTAAGTCTCAACTCCTGTTAAAGTAAATCAGAGAATATGGACACTACTGTGCTGCAGAATTCTTTGTGTAAGGAGTAGCCAGTTTTCGCTAACAAGCCAAACTGTACTAAAAAAGAGCTTTGGGCATCCTTTCAGAAAATCAGGGATAAAACAAAAATATATGCGCGTTCCTCCCTTTTCAGCGTAAATCCGTTACAATCCCATCCAACCTTTAACAACATTCACATGACTCAACGGGAAGTAACCGACCAAGATAACCTGACCTGGACCTGCGTTCAAGCCTACGCTGGCCTGCAAGGAAAAGCCGGCGAGAAAGCCGCTGAACTGTCAGAAAGCGATGAGGGCACCGTCACGGTGGTGTGCACGCCCAGCGGGCAGGCCCAAACCGTTAGACTGGAGCTGCCCAGCAATTGGCTCGAAGCCACCTCAGACGAAGACCTGCTTTCGCACATCTCCCAAGCCAGAGAGCAGGAATAACGTTGTTTTCTTAAAAGGTAAAGGGCAGTAAAGTGAGTTAAAACCTCCATTTACTGCCCTTTATCTTATACTATTAAAACCTATTTAGCGCTGGTTTCCTGCAGTTCCTCTTTCACCCGCCAATCATTGTAGTTCCAGGATTGCCATTCTTTGTTTTCCATCCCTTCCAGGAAATTCTTCCGAAAGAAGGCAATCCGGTTTACCTGACTTGGTTTGAAGGGATGGGTTGGGTTCTTCGTCTGAGCATACAGATGGGGAAGGTTTGAGTTTGATAAGGTAAGCAGGTACTCTAAGTCGGGTGACTGCGCGTAAGTCAGGTTATACTTGGTGAGCATACGATCCCAATTAAACGTAGACAGCAGCACCAACACCAGGTAAACAGCCCAACCATTCTTCCGGAACAGGTACCAACTTGTTTTCGCCTGGCTTATCTTAACATAACTGATGATAAGCCCAATCCCGGTAAGCAGCAGATAGGTAAATACTCCAATCCTTTTGTAGGTTAGCCCGGTGCCTGTGATATAAATGCTATTCTTGGTGAGGGTAAGGAAAACCAGTAGAAGATTGAGCCCCAACCAGAGGTAAGCTAGTCTTTTCAAGGATTCACTTTTGCGATAGAAGTTGAGATTCTCCCGGAAAACGTAAAGCAAGACACCAATTGCCATTAAGATAGTACAGATGAGCGTGTATACTCCCTGGTGCAGGAAATCTGAGTATTGCTGTCCTTCAGGCAGTTCTCCGATGAACACGTAGTACGCATCAGATAGAATAAACACGGCCAGCAGAAGGTTTAGGAGCACCAAAAGCAGAAAGGCGGCTTTATATTCATATTTAAGGCCCATAATATGTTGCAACTTTTTCCCTACTCGTCTTACCCGGTGTAGCTGGTTAGGAGAAGCTTCGTCAAGGAGGGCCAGGTTCTTGAGTAAGACAGGTCTAAGGAAACCTACTAAAAGCATGCCTCCCAAGCAGGTAAACCCTACCCAACCCCAAGAGATGAAATCGAAGTTCAGGTAGCTCACCAAGTGATCAAATCCCACGCTGGCGTTGCGGTACATGAGGAGAAAAACAAAGGACACTAACAATGGTAGTCCAAACATGTACAGGTGCTGCCTTCCAATAGTGGAAAAGGCAGATGCAGTTCCAGGCTGTGCTTGACCTTCGGGTACCATTCTTTCCACCATAGTCTTAATGAAGGATACCGCTACAGAGTACAAGGAATGAAGGGCTACTATAAAGATAGAGCCTTGAGGAACCCGACTGAACCCGGCCAGCAGAAGTAAGGAAAAGCAATTCAGCAGTACTGACAGACCCGAATTCACCACCACCACGTTCACGGCAGTTACCACGCTAGCAAGGGCTGCCAGCCTCCAATTTTTCTGCCCCATTATCTCACGACTGGTCTGGAGTATCAATAAAACCAATATTAAGAGGGTAAACAGCAGATAGTTGATGCCTGCATATTGATCATAGAAAAGGTAGCTGAAAGCAACGGTAGCAAGAAGTAAGAGCCAGTCATTTTTTTTCATGGATTGTTTTATTTGAGGGATGGAAAAAGTTTACAGGATCAGCTAGACAACTTACATAGCACTTTGCATTTCAAAGTTAAAGGTCAAAATGAATGAGGAGTGTTGCTCCTCATTCATTTTAGAATACTTATAAAGTACTTTGCGTTACAAAGGAAAGATAAAATCTTGAATCTTCAAGCAGTATTTCTAAAAGAAAGGAAATATCCAGAACAATTTGCTTCCAGATTTAAGCTGGTTTTCTAAAAAACACCCTTAAAAAGCATTTTTGGAACAAGTGGTTTCTTGAAGATGAAGCTTAAAGTAGTTGGTTATCCTAGACACCCCTAAAAACATGAAGCCAAATTCTTAGATTTAGTGCGGAGTTTCAGGTTATCCTATGATTCTCACCTTATACCATTCTCACCGCCCGTATGAAAAAGATCTCTCTCTCTTTGCTTTTTTGCCTTTGCTTTTACCTCTCCCAGGCTCAGCAAAACAAAGACCTGGTGCAGGTCACCGATTTACTTAAAATCAAACAAGTAGGCGCAGTGGCGCTTTCGCCCGATGGCAAACAAGTGGCCTTCACCGTCACTACCATTGAGCCAGACCCCGAGAAAAAGAACGACTTCCGCTACAACACGCAGTTGCACCTGCAGCCTGCCAACGGAAGCCAACCCGCCCGCCAGTTAACTTTCGGAAACAACAACGCCACCCAACCCGCCTGGAGCCCTGATGGCAAGCAACTGGCCTTTGTACGCGTGGTGGAAAGCAAACCCCAGATATTTCTGCTCTCATTTGCCGGCGGCGAGCCTGTGCAGTTAACCAAATTCAAGTACGGCGCCGGCAACCCGGTCTGGAGCCCCAACGGGCAGCAACTACTCTTTACCTCGGGCATCGCCCTGAATGAGTTACTGACCGACTCTACCCTGAACCCGAGCAGAGATGTGCCTAAATGGTCGTATGAGAAACCAGGCTTTTTCCAGAACGAGAACCTGCGCACCAACACCGCCAAACCAAACCCAGACGGTACTTTGGCCGAGATCAGGGGCTACCTGGACCAAAACGAGAAAGACAACAAAGCCAAGGTCATCAACCAGCTGCGGTTCCAGGAGGAGTCTACCACATCGCCTAACCTGAACCTCTCCCACATTTTCATCATGGATGCCAAACCTGGCGCCACCCCTAGAGACCTGACCCAAGGCTTTGTCTCCAGTTCTAACGCCAACTTCACCCCCAACGGCAAGCAGGTCATTTTTGACGCCGATGCTGATGAAACCGAGAACCCCACCCGGTCGCAGGAAAGCGCCATTTACCTGGTGAACATCGACGGCACTGGCTTGAAACAACTCATCGGTAAAAAAGGCATGTCTTATACGGGCAGCACCATTTCTCCCTCGGGCAAATGGATTGCTTTCCAGTACAGCCCCAGCAACCAGGTGGGCATCCCGACCTTGGGGTTATTGCCCGTAGGCGGCAAGGCCTCTGAGGTGGTGACCATTGCCTATGACCGGAACAAAAGCAACCTGACCTGGAGCGAGAACGATCAATATGTGTATTTCACCTCCCCCTCTAACGGCGGGGTACTCCTGAACCGGGCCCATGTCAAGAAAAGGAAGGTGGAGTCGCTCACCGATATCACCAAAGGGGTGGGTGCCTTTGACCTGAAGAAAAACCAATTGGCATTCGTGGTTACTGAGATAGCCAACCCAAATGAACTGTACGCGGCTTCCACCGATGCCAAAAAGCCAACCCGGCTCACTTCCCTGAACCACGAATGGGTTAGCCAGAAGAAACTAAGCAAACCTGAAAAACACACCTTCACCAACAGCAAAGGCCAGACGGTTGAGTACTGGGTCATGAAGCCCACCAACTTCGTGGAAGGCCAGAAATACCCACTGTTGCTGGAAATCCACGGTGGACCAACCGCCATGTGGGGAACCGGCGAAAACAGCATGTGGCATGAGTACCAGTACTTCACTAGCAGAGGATACGGAGTGGTGTATGCCAACCCACGCGGCTCCGGAGGATACGGCGAAGAATTCATGCGCGCCAACATCAAAGACTGGGGCGCGGGTCCGGCCAGCGATGTGCTTACCGCCCTGGATAAAACCGTTGCCGAAGGTTGGGCTGATACCTCCAGGCTGGCGATCACCGGCGGTTCTTACGGCGGCTACCTGGTTTCCTGGATTTTGGGCCATGACAAACGCTTCAAAGCAGCCTGTTCACAGCGCGGCGTATATGACCTGAGCACCTTCTTCGGGGAAGGGAATGCCTGGCGGTTGGTGCCCAACTACTTCGGGGGCTACCCTTGGGAAGAGGCGCACAAAGGTCTCATCCAAAGCGAGTCGCCGCTGACGTACGTACAGAACATTACTACCCCGCTCATCATTTTCCACGGCGAGAACGACCTCCGTACCGGCGTTATCCAAAGTGAAATGCTTTACAAAAGCCTCAAAGTCCTGAACCGTCCCGTAGAATACGTGCGTCACCCCGGTGCTACCCACGAGATCACCCGTGCCGGAAACAACCGCCAGCGCATAGACCAGATGCTGCGCACCTATGAGTTCTTTGAGCGGTATCTGCAGCAGAAACAACTCTAGGCTGTTTTCAAACCATTTTTTTCAAAACATACCCAAAACAGAAGAGCGGCCTTAGGGCCGCTCTTCTGTTTTTAGATCGCCGGATCAGCTGGGGTGTTGGGGTTGTTCAGCCGTTCCTGGTCTGGGTAGGGGTAAAAGTTCCGATTGCGTTCGGTGGTAGAAGTAGGTGGCGCGGGGCGGTTAAACCGACGGCTGTCTTCCCATTTCAGACCGGTCAGGTACAGTTCAGCGGAGCGTTGCTTGTACACCTCCAGAAGCAAATCCTCGGTGGTGAGAGGTCCGCTATAGGCAGGCAACGCGGCATGCACGCCGAAGGGATCACCTGCCGTTTGGGTTCTCACCTCATTGATCAGGCCCAGTGCTTCGGTCAGGTTTCCGTTGCTTCTGAGAATTGCCTCAGCTTTGATTAACTTGATTTCGTCGGTAAGATACACCGGAATACTGGAGGTCTGGGTCGCAAAGAAGCCCTTCAAGGTTTTCACCGGATCTCCGCCCACCACGGCATCTGGGGTGGTCAGGTAGAAATCATAGCGGGCATCTCCTGCCTCAAACAGCTCGGCGGGCAAACCAAACCGATCGCGGGGCCTGAAGTAGTTCAGAATAAACAGGTTATTGTAGATTGGGTTCACACTCAATGTGCTGTACACGTACTCAGAACGCTTGGTCAGGTCCACCAGGTTGGCATTGGTGAGGGCGGCCGCGTAATTACCGGCAAACAGGTTGAACCGGGCATTGTAGGCATACAGGGTGTTCTTCAGGTCAAAAGCTGTTCCAGACACCAACGTGGTAAATTCCTGCGAGACCGGGGTGGCGTTCAGCAAGGCGATACCGGCATCTAAGTGTGAGATAGCGGCGGCCAGCACTTCGGCCCGGGGCCGGAAAGTCACTCCTTCGGTTCTGCTGGTCTCGGTGTTGGCTTGCTCAAAGGAGATGTACAGCGTACCCAAAGCCATGGCTTTGAAGAGATGGGCGTGGGCCAGTATCCCGCTTAAGGTCCCGCCTGTCAGGGTGGGGATGTTGGGCGCATTCTCAAGGATCTGCTCGCTCATGCTCATGGTGCGCTGCATTCTGGACCAGATATTGAGAATATTGCCATTAAACGTAGGTAATGCCGAGCCCCCGGCCTCCAACTCCAGAATGTTGGTGAACGTAGCCACACCCTTCAGTTCCCGCCCCGTGACGCCGGGGTACAGGTACGCGGCTTCTACGCCAGCGGTAGAGTAAAACTGCCGCAAGCCAACGCTATAGGCTATGATGCCATCGCGGGAGTTGAGCACTTCCACATCACTGGCGGCATTAGGGTTGGTGATGTCTAGTTCACAGCTGCTGGTAAAAACCAAACTGCACGCCAGTATCCCTATCTTTAAATATGATGCTATGTTTTTCATGGAAAATTAGGTTTGGAGAAAGAGAAAACTAGAACGACACATTGATACCCAGCGCGTAGGTTCTGGGGATGGGCACCTCCACGAAGTCAAAGCCGCGCACAGCCGTCGTCTGCCCGGCGGCATTGATCTCAGGGTCATAGCCGCTGTAGTCGTCAATAGAGAACAGGTTCCGGCCAGCCAGGGTAAGCCGCACACTCCGGTTCCCCAGAAAAGCCGGGGCAAAGTCATACGACATGGACAGCTCCCTTAGCTTGATGAAAGACCCGTCTTCAATGTAGTTTTCAAAAATCCCGAATAAAGCCGCCGAAGTTCCTTTAGGCACTTCGCCCCGCAACTCGGCCTCATATCCGGCCAAACCGCCGTACAAATCGCGCTCCCCTACCCTACGGGTGAAATTGAACACATCAAAGCCGTAGGACGCATCCAGCTGTGCCCTGAACGAAAGGCCTTTGCCCACGCTTACTTCGTTGATGAAAGAGCCGGTCCAGTCTGGGTTGGGGTCTCCAATGACTTTGCTTCTGGTGGCACCGGTAGGCTGGCCCGCCGCGTTACGGCCCACCCGTTCCGGCTGCGGTAATCCGGCTGGGGTCAAGAGCAGGGAACCATCCTCGTTTCGGGCAAAGTACGTGCTGTAAAAGGAGCCAATGGGCGAACCGTTCACCGCGGCTACCTGGCCAAAACCACCGGCAAAGGTGAGCAACCCGCCGGGGATGTTGTTGAGTTCGTTCCGGTTTCTGGAGTACGTGAGGGTAGACGTCCACTTGAAGTTCTCCCCCTGGAAGGGAACTCCCGTCACCAGCAACTCAAAGCCTTTGTTACTCAAGGTACCTATGTTGGCGTACTGGTTCACAAACCCCGTAGAAGGCGCCAGGCCCACAAACAGCAAAAGGTCTTTTACATCTTTTTCGTAATAAGAGAACTCAAAACCCAGACGCCCGTTCAGCAAGCTCATGTCCACGCCGTATTCGGTCTCGGTTTGCCGTTCGGGTTTGATGTCAGCGTTGCCTAGCTGGGTGGAAGAGATTACTCCGGGCAAACCGGGCAAAGAAACCGGGGTGTAATTGGTGTACCGGTCATAGGCCCCAATGGCGGTTAGGTTACCCGCCTGTCCGTAAGAAGCCCTTAACTTAAGGGTTGGAATGATTTTGCTGAGGGGCAGCCAAAAGCGTTCGTTGGAGATCAGGTAACTACCGCTCACCTTGGGGTAAAACTGCCACCGGTTCTCACTCCCGAAGATAGAAGAAACGTCATAGCGTCCCGCCCCAGTCAAAAACAAGCGGTCACCAATGCCAAAGGTCTGCTGCGCAAAGAACCCCAGGATGTTGATGTCGCTTCGGTTCTCACTGGAGACAATGGTAGCCCCGTTGTTGATAGTTTGCGCAATAGGCCCTAACTGGGTGGCGGAGATGCCGGTGGTGTAGTTTTTCTCTACTTGGGCGGTAGCCCCGGCCCCGGTGGTAGACTCCAGCCAATCGGTTAGTCGGGTTCTATAGGAAATGTTCAGGTCATTGTTCACCAGGTACGAGGTTCTGTCGGCCCGGCGCGAAAATCCGGTGTTGTAGGAAGGCGTGGTGTTCCCTACCGGAATGAAACCAGTCGCGATGGAAGTGGCATTGTCATACCCCAGGGTGTAGTTGATGTTCAGGCCATTGATGGGCGTCAGCATTACCTGGAAGTCACCGATAAAGCGGTTGGTTCGCTGCCGGAAATCAAAGCGGTTAATGGCTTCTAGCGGATTGGTTCTCCGTAGAACTGCCGTGGGAGCCGTAGACGGATACACCCCGTTCACCGGCTGCGGATTGATGTGGTTGTTACTGAAGATAAAGCCGGTCAAGGCCCCATAGGTTTCCAACAAACCGCCGTTGGGGATTTCCTGGCTGGTACTGATCACGTAATTGGCCCCCAGCGAAACCGACAACCAATCGGTCATCTTCTGGTCTATGCGTAAACGACCGCCGCCCCTATTGAACTCTGTATTGTCTACAATACCCTGGTTTTTGAGGTAATTGCCGCTCAGGAAATACTGCGTATTGGCCGATCCTCCCGAAACCGACACGTTGTTCTCCGTGCCATACGCCGTCCGGAAGATGAGGTCCTGCAGGTCATAGCGCTGTACGGGCTCTTGGGTTAAATCAGTGGCTGTGGTATTGACAAACCTGAACGGATAGTCATTGTACTCCAGCTTCTTGCGCAACTCACTTACCCTGAACTGAGACGAAACCGCTACTTTGGATTTGCCTTCCTGCCCGCGTTTGGTGAAGATCTGCACGACCCCGTTGCTGGCCCGGGAACCGTAAATGGCTGCCGCCGCCGCCCCTTTGATGATCTCAATACGGTCAATATCAGCGGGGTTGATGTCTACCAACCGGTTCTGGGAATAGCCCCCCAAGTCAATCAATTCGGGCGAGCTGTTGTTGATGATCACCCCGTCCACAATGTACAGCGGGTCGCTGGAACCCACCACCGTACTGGTTCCGCGCAGGCGCACGCTAATACCCCCTGCCGGATTTCCTGAGTTCTGGGTGATCTGAGCCCCGGCCACTTTCCCGGCCAAGGCCTGGTCCACGGAGGTAGCCACACTGTTCTCCAGCGCCGCCGCAGAAACTGTGGAGATGGCGTTTCCGAGCTGTTTTTTGCTGGTAGCCACCGAAGTACCCGTTACCACTACCTCGTCCAAGCCCACAATGTCTTCGCTTAGCTGAACATCCAAAGAAACAGTAGCCCCCGTTCCTAAAGTCACCGATCGGGTCAACGGACTGTAGCCAATGTACGTGAAGGTTAAGGGGTAAGAACCCGCCGCCAGGGTGGTGGCCAAACTATACCGGCCGCTGGCATCCGTCGCAGTGGCGTTGGCATTGTTGCCGCTCTGGAACTTCACCACCACTCCGGGTAAAGGGTCTTTGGTGCGGGCATCGGTCACGGTGCCCGTAACAGTGTATCCTGCATTCTGGGCTACAACCGGCAACTGAACCAGCACACCCAGCAGGAGCATGCACAAGTAAGCTGCCTTCGTCTTTGCCCGTTTCATTGAGTAAAGTTTGCTCATAAGAAAGGAGTTAGAAGGAAACAAAAAGAAGATTACGGAAGGAGAAGCCTATGCAAAACAGGCTCTTTGCATGGCAGGGAAGCAAGTTGTGTATTCTTCCCCGAGACAAAGGAAAGGCATGGGTATGCCTGCGGGCAAGGAAACCAACCAGAACGAGGGCTTACCCAAGGTACTAAATTATGGAACAGCATCATATACTGTTCCCTATATAGTATGTTAATTATTAACGGATTAAGGCAGGCTAATTTTGCCCATCTGCACCGAAGGTATACGTTGCTTCCCTGTCCCGAAATCAATTTTCTCCCCCACCAAACACTCATTGGCTAGGGTGGCAAACAAAACGGCTTCCTTAGCGTCTGGTGACACCCCAAGCTCAGCGGTGTTCCGGATGACCGCCCCAGGGAGTTGGTCTATGATGTTCTGAAGAAGCAATGGATTGTGCATGCCCCCGCCGCTCAGGAAAATCTCAAAGGTCTCTTCGTTTGTGGAACGGGTAATAGCCTCGCAAATGACCGCGGCCGAAAACCGGTTCAATGTAGCCAGCACATCCTCTGGAGACAAGTGGCTCGTGTTGGAGGTTTTCTGGGCACTTTCCAGATAAGATAGGTTAAACAGCTCGGGCCCAGTGGTTTTGGGGAAACCCAGCCCGAAGAACGGATGGTCCAGCAACGCAGCCAGCAAAGCAGCGTCATACTTCCCTTGGGAGGCAATCTCTGAATCAGCATCGTAGTACTTACCCGGGAACTTCAGTTGCACATAGGCATCCATGAGGGTATTACCGGGCCCCACATCCGTAGAGAAAATGCGGGAGGTATCCAGGTCACCGGGCAGGAAGGTGAAATTAGCGATACCGCCAATGTTGAGCATAATCCTGTTCTGCCCTTTTTGGGAAAACAGCAGGTAATCGCCGTACACCGCCAGCGGCGCCCCTTCTCCCCCGGCCGCAATGTGCTTCTGCCGGAAATCGCTGAGGGTGATAATGCCGGTCTTCACCGCAATGTGGTCCCCATCGCCAATCTGCAGGGTGGCATTGGGCATGCCCTCTAGCTGGTGCTGTGAGGCTGGGGCATGGTAAATAGTTTGCCCGTGGCTCGCAATCACATCTACCTCTTCCGGCTTTACGTCCCATTTTTGCAAACAGGCATTAACCAACTCCGCATGAAAACTCCCGATGTAGGCATTCATCAGGCAAACCTTCTCCAGATCCACCTCCCGTTTAGAAAAGATAGCCTTTACCTGCTGCTTGAACTCGGTGCTGTAGGGCATGGTGTCAAACTCCCGCAGCACCATCTGGGTTTGGGTGCCGTGCCCGGTAAACTCGCAAAGCGCTACATCCAGCCCATCCAGTGAGGTACCAGACATCAACCCGATAATGGTTCTTCTTTCTTTTTCTGCGATCTGCAGCAAGCGGCGGAGGTTTGTGTTCATAGCTGTTCAGGAAAAGAGGAAAGGTAAAGCAGAATTCTGAGAGGCAAAACTATGGGAATTCTTTTTTGCAGAGATACCGGCAGAACTGAATTTTGTAGGTTTAAGGCACCGCCCGTTTTTTGATGCATGCAGATAAGGAACGGCTATAAATCTGCTCTGCACGAGTAGGTCATCCCCCTACCCCCCCTTCAAAGGGGGACGGAATGTGTAATCAGTTTCCTATCTAATGATTACTTTCTATGATTCAAGTTTTCAACTTGGACCCAACAAGACCTGATGTTTGAAACTTCAGTGAGGCGATAGCCTCAATTACACAGTTTATAGAGTGGTTAATTGCCCCCTGCTTTAGCCCCATTTTCTAGAAACTAGCTCTAAAAAGAGAACCCCCCTCCTAAAATAGAAGCGGGGTTCTGGAGATTAAGTAAGCTAAAGAAGAAACACCTTTGCTTTTGAAATGTTTTATCGTGCCACCAAAACGGGCTGAAGGGCCAATTGCCGCAAATGTGAGATATGCGATAGGATCGCGGTCCTGGTTTTAGGGTACTCATGGTACGTCACGCCAAACTCGGCACAGGCCTCTTTGATGATCTTGCTGATGGCCGGGTAATGTACGTGCGAAATCCTAGGGAACAAATGGTGCTCAATCTGGAAGTTCAGGCCGCCCGTTAACCAGGAAACAATCTTGTTTTTGGTCGCAAAGTTGGCAGTGGTTTTTAGTTGGTGCAGGGCCCACTCGTCTTCGATGCGGTTGGTAGCCTCTGTTGGGATGGGGAAATGTGCATGCTCTACAGTATGGGCCAACTGGAACACAATGCTCAGCACCAAACCGGTGAACATGCCATACACCAGGAACCCCACCAGCCAAGGCAGGAACCCAACGGTGTAAATAGGCAGCACCACAAACAAAACAAAGTGCATCACCTTGAATCCCCAGAAAGAAAGGTGGTCTTTGCGGGACATTTTTTTGATAGGAATGTCTCCCACTTTCTGGGTGAAGTACTTCATGTAATCGGTGAAGAAAATCCAGTAGATGTAGAGCATGGCGTAGGCGCCCCAGAAGTAGTAATGCTGGTACTTATGGATTTTCAGGTGCTCCTGGTTTTCGCAGAGGCGCAGGAACGGTTTGGCATCCAGGTCATCGTCTACGCCATCAATGTTGGTGTAGGTGTGATGGATGATGTTGTGCTTGGTGGTCCACATGTGGATATTGGCACCCAGCACGTTCAGCGTTAACCCGGCGAGCTCGTTCACCCACTTTTTGCGGCTGAAACTTCCATGCCCGCCATCGTGCATGATGTTGAACCCGATGGCGGCGGTTACGCCACCAATCAGCACGCATTCAATTAAGGCCAACCAGGTCGGCGGCGTAAAAAACACAAGATGAACGTACAAGAACACCAGGCTGGAAAGCAGCACAGCGGCTTTGATGTATAATTTATAGTTCCCGGTGGGGTGACTTCCTATCTCCTCAAAGTACGCGTTGGTGCGACTTTTCAGTTCGGCATAAAATGAAGTGGAGGGGGCAATGAATTTGGGTGTGGCCATAAAGGACAATTAGGTTGAAAATAGGCTATAGAGCTATCTCAACGCAAATCGTCAATCAAATCCATAACATCTTTGAAAGGTAACACTTTCTTAGTAGGTATTAATTCAGACTTAAGTAAAAACAGCAAACTATTTATGTATACGGCCTCGGTATATACCTAGTTTTTCCGGTTCAATGAAATAGTTTGCCGTTCCTTTAAATAGGCCCGAATTACTTAGTTAATAACTTCAGCAACTGGTTACTGGCCATCCAATTGATGCACCGGTCAAACCAATAGTCCTTAACGGTGGGGTTGTTCAGCCCGAATCCATGCCCGCCCGCTTGGTAGATGTGCAATTCTGCCGGAATTTTATGCTGAAGCAGCGCCTGATAGAACATTATGCTGTTCTGAGGCGGCACGGCGGCATCATCTGAGGCATGCACCAGGAAAGTAGGTGGCGTCTGCGCCGTCACCTGCTGGTCATTTGAGTAGGCCTTCAGTTTCTCATTAGTGGCCTGTTTTCCTAAAAGAAGCTCAAAAGAACCTTTGTGCCAAATGGCAGGATCACTGCTGATGACGGGGTAAACCAACACCATGAAATCTGGCCGAAGGGAAAGTTTCTCGGGGTTCAGGATCTGGGATTGGGTGAAGTGGGTGCCGGCCGTGGAAGCCAGGTGCCCGCCCGCCGAAAAGCCCATAATGCCTACCCGTTGCGGATTAATGTTGTATTCCTTCGCCCGTGTGCGCACCAGATACAGGGCCTGTTGCGCATCCTGCAGCGGGGTGATCTCCGGCTGGGAAGTGACGGCGGGGTCGGGCAGGCGGTACTTCACCACGAAGGCGGCCACCCCTTGCTCCGTAAACTTGCGGGCCACGTCTGATCCCTCGTGGCTGGTGGCTAGTTTGGCGTAACCGCCGCCCGGGCAAATGATTACCGCGGTTCCGTTAGCCTTCTCCTTGGCAGGCAGAAAAACGGTTAAGGTAGGCTGCCGCACCAAAGTTACAATCTCCACTTTATCGGGACGCACTTCCTTTTTCTCCTGGTTAGGGCCGGGCACCTCATTGGGGATTTTGCCTTCGTACAAGGGTATTTCCATGGGTTTTGTTTGGGTGAAGCCGGAAGAAGTTACGCAGGCCAGTGCCAGCAGGGTAAACAATTTTTTCATGTTACGGATGGGGTTAAACAGAAAGCTGTTTTTGGGCTACTTTCTTGCAAGTCCCCCAAAAACAGCCGTACTCCTTCGTTTCTGATATTCTAAAAATCAACCGGCAAACTGTTCATCGGCGGTGGGGCCGTACATGCCGGGCACCGGAACATCCAGCAGGCGCAGGTACACACTCAATTGCCCGCGGTGGTGGATGAGGTGGTTCATGGCCAGGTTACGGATGGCCACCTGCTTGGGCATGGAGAAGATCACGTGGTCGCCGTGGCGCAGGGTCCAGGTTTTGCCTATCTCCACCACGTTGGTATCGTTCAGGGCTTTTACCGCTTTCTGGTAGTTTTCCTCAAAATGGGCCATTAACTCCTGGTGGGTGGTTCCGTCAAAAGGCGCGTACTTCTCCTTGCTGAAATCGCGCTCCTCAGTCTTCAACACGGTGGCGATGAACAACCCCGGCAACTCGGCCACATGCCCCGCCAATCGTTTCAACGACATGCTTTTGGCATGTGGTTTCCAGTCAAAATGCTCCTGGGGCACGCGTTCCAGCATTTTCCGGGTGTTGGCCGCCTCTTGTTCAAACTGGCGCAAAAGTTTTTGGTTTAACTCCATAGTTCGTTCGTGTTTTGGGTGGTAGGTTCGGTAAGTTAGAAAAAAGAACGGGAGCAGAAAATACTCCTGCTCCCGTTCTTCTATAGGGCTATTGCTGGCAAATGCCTACCGCACCTCGCCCATCAATCTTCTGATGAAGAATCCAAGGCAGAGCAAAGCCACGCCTATTCCAACTGACCATAACCCTATCTGGTTTAAGATGGAGGAATAATAAGGAAGCGAAAGCACTGGGTTGTCTACCACCTCGGCAGGCACACTCATCAAGGCCCCAATCTTGCCGGCTAGGTACTCCCCAATGGCGCTGGCGAAAAACCAGATCCCCATCATCAAGGCCACAATCTTGGCAGGCGACAGTTTGGTAATCATGGAGAGGCCGATAGGTGAAATACACAGCTCCCCGCAGATGATGAAGAAGTAACCTGCCATGAAAGCCGGCAAAGAAATCAGGCCTGTTTCTTCGTTGGAAACGCAGCTCAGGTAGAAAACATAGAACCCAATGCCCATTAACACGAAAGACAACCCAAACTTACTTGGGGTGTTAGGCTCTAATCCCTTACGGTTCAAGTAAGGCCAAAGCTGTGCGAACACAAAACTCAGGGCGATCACCCACGCCGGTGGAAGGAAATTGTTCACCGCCAAAGCCGGAAGTTCTACCCCACCCACGTGCATGTCCACGTTGCGCATGGCAAACAGATTGAGCGACCCGGCATTCTGCTCATAAAACGCCCAGAACAACGAAGACGAAATAGTGAGAACCAGCGCGGCGAATAACTTGTTGCGGACTTCGGCCTCGTTCCGTAAGGCAAAGGTCAGAATATACACCACTGCCAGTCCGCCTAACCCGAACATGATGTAGTCCATCACCTCGTAGTTATGGAAAAGGGCCACAATCACTGGTATAATCAACAGCGTAGCCCCATAGATTACCACCTCTCTGCTGATGCCCGCAAACACCGGGGCTTTCAGGTGAGCGGGATTAGGCGGAAGCCCTTTGTCACCCAAAGACTTTTTACCTAGCGCAAACACTACCAAGCCCAGAATCATAAACAAACCGGCCAACCCGAAACCATAGTGCCAGTCTATCTGCTGCCCCACGTAGCCGCAGAGCAGTCCGCCCAGGGCCGCGCCAATGTTGATGCCCATGTAAAAGATGGAAAAAGCACTGTCTTTGCGCGGGTCATTGTCTGAGTACAACGTGCCCACCAGGCTGGAGATATTGGGTTTAAAGAAACCGTTTCCGCAGATGATGAAGGCCATGCCGTAGAAGAAGCTCCAGTCCTGCGGCAAGGCCAAAACTAAATGCCCGATGGTCATGAGCACCCCGCCGTACATCACCGCCTTTCGCCCGCCCAGAAAGCGGTCAGACATCATGCCGCCAAACATGGGCATGGTGTACACCAACGCGGCGTAAGATCCCAGAATGGCGTAGCCCTTGGGTTCATCAAATTTGAGTTCAGAGATCATGTAGGCCAGCAAGAGGGCCTTCATGCCATAAAAAGAGAAGCGTTCCCACATCTCGGTGAAAAATAGCATGTACAGCTGCTTAGGGTGCCCCGTGGAGGCAGGCGCCTCTGGTACCCTAGGTTCGGTTAAATCCATATCAGGTGGTAAAGAAAATTATAAACCCTAATTGACCTGACAATTTACTAGATAAAGCCGGGATTCAGTGCTTACGGGCGAAAATCTGGTTCAAGGTCGTTTCCCGTAAAAGAGGCTTAAAAATCAAGATCCGCCACCTTAACCAAAATTAAAAGGCCTCCCTACTTTGAAAGCAGGGAGGCCTTTTTAGGTAGCTATGGGTTTGGGCTTGCCTTTCAGAAAATACCACCGGAAACGCTCACCGGAAGATCAGGAACAAACGACCCGGATCCGGCAGGTTAGTTCCGGAACTGAGCCAATTGCTGCTTCAGTTCTTCCACCTTATTGGCTTCTGATTGCTGCTCGCGTTTCAGCTTAATTTCTTTTTCGCGGGCCAGTTGCTTGTGGGTTTTGAATTCCTCAGTGAGTTCATCGTACGCCCTGATTTTCTCTTCGGTCACCCGATTGCTGTTTTTGTACATGAACGCGAAGACCGCTGCCACCGCGCCCAAGGCCAAAATAATGACCAAGCTGATAATCACGTACACCTGCTTGTCCATGTCAATGCCCAGCACCGACAGGCTAGCCACGTCATGCGCCCCCTGCTGGATCTGCTTTTCTTTTTGGGCGTTTACCTCTTGCAGGGCCTGTACCTGTAGTTTTTGATCGGCTAATTCCTTCTGGGTTTGCGCCAGTTTCACAGCCGTCTCTTTTCCGGCGTTCTTAATGCTTTGCTCACGCGCACGCAGGGTGTCCTGTACATTTTGGAAGAAGGCATCCAGACTGGCCTGCTTTATTACTTTGTGCGGCTGGTTGTATTTTATCTCGGTGGAAGACCTGAACTTCAAAGAACTGAACTGCTGCTGCAGGTTGTATCTGGTTCGGTCTTTTGCAGGAGCAGCAGTTTGGGCCATGCCCGAGGTCATCACGAGAACACTGAGGAAAAGAGAAAGAAAAACGGCTTTCATATGGGGACTATTTGCGTCAAAAAATGTTCGGGTAAGGTTAAAATTAGTGATTTCCTCCCACTAATTCAGACAAAAAACTAGACTTTCTGCTAAGTAACGAAGTTCTACTCCTTAGATTTATACGTTTCACGCATTTTGACTGTTTATTTCAGGAATAGGCTAATTTCATCGAGAATTCATCTATTTACCCGCCACTTCTTCATTTCCTGGCTTAAAACACACTGAACGAGAGTGATTACAAGCTCCTTTCTGGAAATTACCTAAAATTTGTTTGAAGAGATACTAACCAGAGCGGAGCTCTGGCGCTTTGATACCAAAGGAAAGCCAACCCTGAAGCTACTTCCTTTCTGAGCTGTCAGACGCAAAGTGTACATTGCCCAAGTGATCTGCCTTAAATAATCTATATTTCTTTTGCTATATACCCACTTGCTTTCTACCTTAGCCCTTGAAATTATACCGAAGAGGGGAGAGAGCAGGCTCTGAGAACCTCTAGCAACCGTTAACCATGTTAAAAAGGTGCTAACTCCTGCCCAGCCAAATGGGAAATATAAGTTTTCAGACCATGATCAGCAGCAGCAATCTTTCCAACATCAACCTTCTTTCATCACCTACTTCTTCAGGCTACTTCACTGCCTGTATGCACTTTTGTTGTTGCTGTTAGCTTCCTTAGATTTTCCGGGCTCCCGGGGTTCTATCCTTCTGCGCTAATGCAGCGCTTCTCTATTTTCTAAGACTCAATTTCTGTTTCATTTCTTATGTACACAGCACTTGCGCAGGCAAGGGCAAAGAAACAGGCGTTTGCCTGCGACAACTCTTTGCACGCCTGCCTCTCCTCTACCTTGGCGGCGCTCTATCGCTTCCTTTCCCTTTGCTGTTGCGGAAACGCCTTTTCTCTCCCTTTCGCTTTTAACCCATTTTTTGAAAATCACCTTTAAAACACCATGAAATCATCCTTACAGACTTACAGGGCCCTTCTGGTCCTGACTGCCTGGGTCCTTACCATCGTTCCGGCCCTGGCGCAAAGCAGCTATTACTTCCCAAAAACGAAGAACTTTGACGCTGCCATACCTACGCCCGAGCAGTTCCTGGGCTACGGCATCGGCGAGCGCCACAGCCGTTACGAGCAATCGGTGGCTTACCTTAAGGAATTGGACCGGCTCTCTGACAAAGTAAAAGTGCAGACCATCGGGTTTACCTATGAACTGCGGCCGCAGGTGGTGGCCATTATCACCTCTCCTGAGAACCACGCCCGTTTGGAGGACCTCCGGAAAGAGCACCTGCAGCTAGCCGATGTCTCCAAGCCGCTTCCCAACCTAGCCAACGCGCCGGTGTTCGTGAACCTGGGCTACAGTGTGCACGGCAACGAGGCCTCCAGCTTGGAAGCTTCCCTGCTAACCGCCTATTACTACACCGCTAACCAGGACCCCGAGACGCAGCGTGCCTTGAAAGAAGCGGTGATTTTGCTGGACCCCGCCCACAACCCTGATGGCCGTGACCGCCACGCGAACTGGATCAACGTGCACCAGAGCGATCCTTCCGTAGCCGATCCTGCCGATTGGGAGCACAACGAGGTGTGGCCCGGCGGCCGGGGCAACCATTACTGGTTTGACCTGAACCGCGATTGGCTGCCCATCGCGCACGTAGAAAGCAAAAACCGCCTGAAGTTCTACCATGAGTGGCTGCCTAACGTGGTGATTGACTTCCACGAGATGGGCACCAACTCCACCTACTACTTTGAGCCCAGCAAACCCTATGGCTCCGAGAACTACCTGGTACCCCGCAGCACCTATGACAACCTGAACGTGATCATCGCCAAGTACCACGCGGCGGCACTGGACGAGATCGGGTCGCTGTACTTCACCAAGGAGCAGTACGACAACATCTACCCCGGCTACGGCTCCACTTACCCCGATTTCCAAGGCGGCGTGGGCATCACCACCGAGCAGGCCAGCTCCCGCGGCAACCGCCAGGAGAACTCCACCGGCGTGCTGACCTTCGCCTTCGGCATCCGGAACCACCTGAGCACGGGTCTGGCTACCGTGAAAGGAGCCGTAGAGAACCGTGAGACTTTCCTGAAACACCAGCGCGAGTTCTACAAATCCGGCATAGCCGATGGCCGCAAAAACCCGGTGAAAGCCTACGTGTATGGCGAGAAGCACGATGCCACCCGCCTGCGCAACTTCACCGAGCTGCTGCTGGCCCACAAAATTGAGGTGTATGAATTGCCTGGCAACCAGACCATCGGCGGCACCGCCTTTGAGAAGGGAAAATCCTATGTAGTGCCCACCGAGCAACCGCAGTACCGCCTGGTGGAATCCATCTTCGCAAAGAACACTAATCTCCCCGATAGCGTTTTCTACGATGCCTCCACTTGGACGCTGGCCCTGGCCTATGGCTTGCCGCACGTGGGCGCTTCCAAAGCTGTGAACCGCGGAAACCGTGTAGCCACCCTCCCCGCTCTCACCGCTACTGCACCCCCTAAAAGCAACTACGCCTACCTCCTGGACTGGACCGATTACAATACCGCGGGCGCCTTATACCAACTGCAATCGCTAGGGGTGACTGCCCAAACCGCCTTGAAGCCATTCACAGCCAATACCACAGCAGGCGCCAAAGACTACCTGCCCGGGGCCATCACCATCCCCGTTGCCTCGCAAAAAATCTCGTCTGACTCGCTGTACAAAGCCATTCAGAAAGTGGCCGCAGACCGCAAGGTTAACATCGCCTCGGTGAACAGCGGCTTCAGCGCCAAAGGCATTGACCTCGGCAGCAGCAACATTCAGACCATCCGCAAACCTGAGGCGCTGATGCTGGTAGGCAATGGCGTGATGGGTCCGGAGGCTGGTGAAGTGTGGTTCCTGCTGGATTCTCAGTTGAAGATGCCTATCACCAAAGCCGAGCTGAGTTCTTTCCCGCGCCTGTCTTTGGCCCGCTACAACACCATCGTGCTGGTGAGCGGCTCCTACAACAGCCTGGATAAAAACACCGTGGACAAACTGAAGCGCTGGGTGACCGAGGGCGGCACTTTGATTACTTTTAAAACCGCCTCTGAGTGGGCCATCAAACAAGGAATCGCCAATGCTCGCCTTATCTCAAGCGCTGATACCTCCGCTAAAACCACGCGCCAGGCTTACATCAATGCCCGCGAACTGGAAGGCGCCAAATCAGTAGGCGGCTCTATTTACGAGACCGACCTGGACATCACGCACCCGCTGGCCTTCGGCTATACCTCCCGCAAACTGAGCGTGTACCGAAATAGCAGCGTGTTCCTGGCCCCCAGCAAGAACTCATATGAAACGGTGGCCCAGTACACCGCTAATCCGCTGCAAAGTGGCTACGTGTCCAAAGCCAACCTGAAGAAAATCGCCAATTCTGCTTCCTTGCTGGCGCAGAACCAAGGCCAAGGCACCTTAGTCCTTTTCGCCGACAACCCCAATTTCCGGGGTAGCTGGTACGGCACCAACCGCCTGTTCTTCAACGCTCTTTTCTTCGGCAACATCATCAAAACCGTTGGTGGCGTGCTTGCGGGGGAGGAAGAGGAATAAATTCTGACAGCCTTAGTACAAGGCTAGGATTCATATAACCTCTCACCTTGTCATCCTAGAAGAAACCTGGTAGCGAACGGTAATAGCGTTTACTAAACGCCTTTGTAGCTTGCCCACAAGTTCCTTACAGGATGACAGAAGAGGAATTTGGTTTGTGTTCCTAATTTAAAATGAAAGCGGCTACCAAAAGGTAGCCGCTTTTTTATTGATGCTTTGATGGCAAAAGATTGTACAGCAATCTGCATTCCTTTACACGCATTCCGTCCTCCTTTGAAGGGGGTAGGGGGATGACAAGGCGTCTGCAGAACCATTATGTTTCAGCTACAGAGAGGCGACTGTGGTGATGAAAGTCCTCTCCTACTCAAAGGACAACCACAAGGGATTGCGCCTACAGTTTAGGAACGCAATAATAAGCACGAAAAATCATCCCCCTACCCCCTTCAAAGGGGGACGGAATGCGAGCTAACCTTAATTTCTCTGTCCATGGTTCAAGTTTTCAACTTGGGCATATAATGACCTGAAGTTTGCAACTTCAGTGAGGCGATAGCCTCATACCAGCTAATTGAATAAAGTAACAACCTCATCCCCTTCTAAGCCTTCTTTCTCAAAACAAGACCCAAAACACCAGACAAAAAGAAAGGAGTACCGCTGAGCAGTACTCCTTTTCACAAGCATAGGAAGAATTACTATCAATACCCGGGGTTCTGGTCTTCTGTACCCAAATCAGGGTCTGCGACAATGTCTGCATTAGGAATGGGGTACAGGAACTTGTTGGGGTCTGTGATGCCCAAGACGGCTTGGGCGCGGCCGGTGCGGATGAGGTCAAACCAGCGGTGGCCTTCAAAGGCGAGTTCCAGTTTGCGTTCCTGCTCAATAGCCAGCAACAGCCCGGGAGCATCCAGTAAGGTCAGTTTCTCTATGCGGGCTCTTTCCCGGATAGCGTTTACATCGGCTAGGGCACCTACCATATCCGGGGCGGCCTTTTTCACGCGGGCCTCAGCGCGGATGAGGTACTGCTCGGAGATTCTTAGCAGAAAGGCAGGGTCATCGCTGGTGCCGTTGCGGAAGTATTTTTTGCCGTAGACTATAGTGCCGGCGGTTCCGATGAGGATGCTGCGAGCGCCGCCCACTACTGGGTTGCGCAACTCACTGGTGATGGCCTGACCAGGAATCCATTCCAGGCGTCCGCCGCTGGAGCTGGGTAACCAATAAGAGGCGTGGCTGTTGCCGTTGGCGGTGGTGTAGGCCAGTTCCAGAATGCTTTCCGGGGTGAGCAGGCCCTGGATGGTTTGCTCATACGGGAACACCAGCTGGGCTTTTTTCACGTCAATTACCTTAGTGGCGTAGTTCTCAGCCTCGGTCCAGTTTTCCTGGTAGAGGTAGAAGCGGGCTTTCAGGGCCCAAACGGCCAGTAAAGAGGCGCGGGCGGGCGTGGTGTAGGAAGCTCCTACGGCCCCCTTTTCCACTTCGGTGAAAAGCTGCTCGGCTTGGTTTAAATCAGACAGCACCTGGGCGTAGGTTTCGGCTTTGGTGGACCGTCCTATGCCTTGTCCGTCCAGTTTCGATTCGGTGGGCGTGAGAACCAGTTGAGCGCCGCCCCAGGCCCGGGCGATGTCAAAGTACGCAAGACCGCGCAGGAAATGAGCCTCGGCCAGAATGCTTCTCCGAAGGTTATCGGTTAAGGCGGGGTCCTGGATGGCCGGCACATCGACGATGAGGTTGTTAGCCAGGTTGATCACACGGTAAATCTGCCGCCAGGTGCTCAGGATAGAGCTGTTCTCGGACTGGATGCCGTTACGGTCAAACTGCCGGTAAAAGTCAAAGGACCCGATGGACTCTGCTTCGTCTGAAGACAGGTAAGACAAAGCCGGATAATCCAGGCCGTAGTAGTTGTTGCTTTGCAGTTCGCTGTACGTGCCCAGCAGGGCGGCCTGCGCGCCACGGGCATCCACTAAAGCGGTAGAAGACAAGACCTCGGTAGCTGGGTCCGGCTCCAGCAAATCGCAGCTGGAGAACAGGACGGCGGCGGCTAAGACTAAGGTTTTATAGGAAGAGAGAATATTTTTCATGGCTGTTTTTTAGAAAGTAACATTGGCACCTATCTGGAAACTTCTGGGCTGCGGCACCACGGCGTGGTCAATACCCAGCACGTTCTGGTTGTTCGCGGCTACGTTCACCTCGGGGTCAAGGCCGCTGTAGTTAGTGAGTGTCCAGAGGTTGGTGGCCAGGGCGTACAGGCGTAGGTTGGAGATTTTGAAGCGGTTCACCAGCTCGGTAGGCACGTTGTAGCCCAAAGTGATGGAGCGCAGGCGCAGGAAGGAACCGTCTTCCAGGTAGCGGCTGCTAGGCAGGGTGTAGTTGTTGCCTCTTTTGGTCAGGCGTGGCACATCGGTGATGTCGCCGGGTTTCTGCCATCTGTTCAGCTGGTTCGGGAAGAAGGTGATGCCGCTCTGGGTACCGCCGTGCTCCAGGAAGAAACGGTTCAGGTTTATGATGTCGTTTCCGGACTGAAAATACAAAAGTGCCCCTAAATCGAACCGCTTGAAGCGGACGGTGTTGTTCAAGCTCCCGAAGAAATCCGGCGCGCCGTTGCCCATGATTTTGCGGTCGGCAGTGGTGATGGTGCCGTTTTTGTCCACGTCATCGTACACGGCATCGCCGGTCTGCGGGTCTACATACAGCTGGTCATACACCCAGAAAGCGAAGAGCGAGTTGCCCTGTTCCATGCGTACCCAGTCGCGGGAGTGGGCGGTGATAGGCGTGGGCAGTTTCTCAATGCGGTTTTTGTTTCTCGCGATGTTGAAGTCAGTGGACCACTGGAAATCGTCTTTCTGGATGTTCACCGAGGAAATGCTCAGTTCCACGCCTTTGTTGCTCACCTCACCCAGGTTCTCATATACGCTGGAATAACCCAACTTGGAAGGCACTGGCACCTGAATGAGCAGGTCTTTGGTGTATTTGCTGTAGTAGTTGGCCTCCACTTTGATGCGGTTCTGCAGGAAAGCCAGGTCCAGGCCCAGGTTCCACTGGCGGGTGGTTTCCCAGGTCAGGTCTGGATTGCCTAACTGGCTCGGGCTGATGCCGGGGTTGTTCTGGTAGTTTCTACCCGCTCTCCACAAGCTCTGTGATGGGAAATCACTGATGCCGTTCTGGTTTCCGGATAAACCTATGTTGGCGCGCAGTTTAATCTGGTCAAACGGCAGGCTTTTCGCGAAGGCCTCCTCAGAGATAATCCAGGCCGCCCCTACTGATGGGAAGTAGCCCCACTTGTTGCCGGCGGCAAACTTAGAGGAACCATCGGCGCGCAGGCTACCATCCAGGCTGTACTTGTCTCTGAACGTGTAACTCGCTCTCCCAAAGAAAGACACCAAGCCGTTCTGGCTCGAAGAAGTGCTACCCGTCTGGATGGAAGAAGAGGCGATTTCCTGGAAATTATCGCTCGGGAACTTCTGGCCCGAAAGTGTCAGGAAGTTGTACTTGGTGCTTTGGAGGGTATTTCCCAAAACAAGGTTCAAACGGTGGTCATCGCCCAAGGCTTTATTGTAGGTCAAGACCTGCTCGTTGATAAGCGTTACCAGGCTGGACTGCGTGTTGCTGCCGTTACCCGCCGGGAGACCTACGCTGATTTGGGTGTTGTTGTAGACTTTGTCAATGTAGCTGTTGTAGTCCAGGCTCCAGCTTGATTTGAAAGACAAGCCAGGCAGAATCTCGTACTCGGCGTACAGGTTCCCAATGAGGCGGTTGCTGTGCCCTTGGATGTTCAGGTTCTCAATAAGAGCCAGGTGGTTGTCAAAGATGCTGTGGCGGGCATAGCTACCGTCTTCATTGAACACGGGCAGAAACGTTTGCACGTACAAAGACGAGTTGATCACGCCCTGCGCGCTGTTGTCGTTGCGGCTCACGTTGCGGTGGCTGTACGCCCCCGAGGCGCTGATGCCCACCGTCAGTTTCTCACTCAGGTTATGGTCAAAGTTGAACCGCCCGCTGAAACGCTCGAACTGGGCCGGTTTCACAATCCCCTCTTGCGAGAAATAGCTACCGCCAATGAAGTACCGGCTTTTGTCTGACCCACCCGAAGCCGACAAGTCATAGCTCTGGGTTTTGGCCGTCTGGAACACATCCGGAATACGGGAATACGTGGTCTGTTCCTCGGGTAAGCCGCGGCCACCCTCGACTTTGGGACGGAACGGACGGGAAGCGAAAGCCCCACCATCGTTCAGGAACGCCTCGTTGATGAGTTCGGCTTCCTGCTGGGCATTTACGGTTTCAAAGAGCTTAGGCGCCTTCGCCCAGCCAAAATAGGTCTGGAAACTGATTTTGGAACCTGCATTCAGCTTACCACGCTTAGTAGTAATGAGTACCACGCCGTTCGCTCCTCTTGACCCATAAATAGCTGTGGCGTTGGCATCTTTCAAGACCTGAATGCTTTCTATATCGGCAGGGTTCAAATCAGCGAGCGGGTTAAAGGTTTGTCCGCCCAGCCCCAGGTTGCTCAATGATTGGTTGTTGATGAACACGCCATCAATCACATATAAAGGAGAGTTGCTGGCATTAATGGAAGTCGCTCCCCGCACACTTACGCTGATACCGCCACCCGGCGCACCGCTGGCTGAGGAAATCTGCACCCCGGCGGCTTTCCCTTGAATCAGTTGGTCCGGGGAAGAAACTGGTAATCCGCGGAGGTCGTCCACGTTCACGGTGCTCACCGAGCTGGAAACCGCCCGTTGCGACTGCGTTCCGTACCCCACTACCACAATTTCTTCCAGGCTTTTGGTGTCTTCTTTCAAGCTCACGTTCACGGTGGTTCCATTCACCACGGCCTCTGCAGACGTGTACCCGATGCTGGAAAACACCAGAGTCTGGCCGGTTCTGGCCGGAATGGAATAACGCCCCTCGGCGTTGGTGAAGGTGCCGCTGGTAGTGCCTTTCAGGACTACGCTCACGCCGGCCAGGGCTTCACTGCCCTTGGTGCCGGTCACTTGCCCACTTACGGTCTGGACTTGGGCATACGCGGCATGCGCCAGCAATATTGCCAATAATACTCCTAGACTTACTAGACTTTTTAGAGTACTACTTGTATGAGTTTTCATTTTTATAAAATTATAAAGACAAGACAATTCCTATCCGGCATCAGGACGACACCGGTGATTTTTAAAACAGAAAAGTTGCTATGGGATTAGTGCAACGAAACAGTGTCTAACAACAACACATTCGGGCGCAGAGGGGCATGGTGCTCAGGGCCAGAGCAGCAGTAGAAGGCAGAAAGGATGCTCTAAGGGGAGCATGGTCTTCCGGGGAAGAAGATGGTAAAGAATGGTTCATAGGGGTAATTGTGTTAAGAAACAGGAATACATAGGCGTGCCTCACCGAAGGGTGAAATAGGGTACGCCAGAAAAGAAGGAGGTGGCGCCAGCTTTAACAGCAACAACAAGCCTGCATGTGCAGGAACTGCCGGGAGGCAGGATGGCTGTTAAGGGTCAAGCGAGGTTGCAAAATTTGTGGTTGCATGGTCATTCATTTATAGTTCCCAAAAATTGGGCAGGTGTTAGCACCTTTTCGGCTGGGCCGAAGGTTGCTAGAGGGTCTTGGAGCCTGCTCTCTCGCCTCTTCTTTATAAATCTCCAATAAAGATGCCCTAAAGGTAAGGGTGCATTTTCTACAAATACAACCTTTTTGTAGAAAATAATTTTTCCAAGTTTTCCTTAACACTTGGACTAAATACAAATAATCCAACACTGCAGAAATAAATAAGCGATTCTCCTGCTTATAATTCAAATCAACTCTTTGAATCAATCACCTGCTGGAAGGTCCATTGTGGAAGAGAATTCTGAAAATGATAAGTCTTTGGCTGTTGCCCACCTCCACTCTAAGAGTAGCACGCATTCCGTCCCCCTTTGAAGGGGGTAGGGGGATGACCAATTGGCTTGAAGAACCGTCCAACTTCTGCTAAGTGCATGGGCAACCACAAGGGATTGTCCCCACAGATCGTGAATGCGTGTGATCAGCATGTGTAGTCAATCAGCATGAGTTGTCATCCCCCTACCCCCTTCAAAGGGGGACGATATGCGTGTCCTTGTTTGGAAAAATATACCTATAGACAATGCTTTAAAAATGGAGGAGGGTAAGCCTGCCTTTTTGGGAGCATTACTATGGGTTTTCTGTTTCAGGGCTACATTTTGAAAAAAGGGTGAAAACGGGTGTAACTTAGGCTTTGGGAAGCGGTTTGCATCCCTATATGTGGTTAGTTTGTATCTTACCCCACTTTCACTAACACCCTTTCAGCGTTGAAATCTATTTTATCCTTGTTCAAGAGTGCCCCAGCAAGTAAAAGTGCTGCCTATTTCAGTCCTGGCGATGCCTGCCTGCAGGCCATCATCCAAAGCCTTGGGTCGGCTAGATCCAGCTTGCAGATTTGTGTGTTTACCATCTCAGATGACCGCATCACCAACGCTATACTGGCAGCCCATAAAAAAGGGATCAAGATTCAGCTACTCACCGATAACGAGAAACTGTTTGACAAAGGCTCAGACATCCGGCAATTAGCGCAGGCGGGCATAAAGGTGAAAGTAGACCAAACGCCTAACCACATGCACCACAAGTTTGCCATTGTGGATCAAAGCCAGGTGCTCACCGGCTCCTATAACTGGACCCGCAGTGCCGCCCTGTACAACCATGAAAACGTACTGGTTACGTCAGACCCTCAGGTGGTTTCCAGCTACGCCCGGGAGTTTAACCGGCTTTGGTCCGAGATGGAAGCGTTTAGATAAAGAACACCTCAGGCGGCAGCTTCCTTAGGTTGGGTTTTCATTGGACTGGAGGGTATGGAGTTTCATGCGCACGAGGTACTCGCCAAAGAGGGAGTTGCCGTACGTTTCGCAGTTGTCCAGGATGATGCCTTTGGTACCGTCTGGCGCAGAGACCGCGTAAAGCACTGAGACCTGCTGGACTCCCCCACACTGGCTGAACCGCTGGCAAGCCTCTACCCGGAGAGCGTCTGGCGAGAAGATGTTGTTTGTTTCCTTACATTGCCACCCTTGGGGGCTGCAGGTAAAAGAATGGGTAAATCCCTGCTGGTTTAAAAAGGCCAGCGCCTCTTGTACATCGGTAAATTGTTCCAGCCTCATGCTGCCTCTTTGCTCCAACTTCTGGCTTTGGTTTGTAAAAGTCACGGGTGACTAAAGGAATAGTTTGTTTGAGGGCCCTCCTTCACATTAAAGGGCAAGTAGTGCTAAGACGCCTGCATTTGATGGTAGGCTTCTTCCAGGGAAGGAACCGTCGTAAACAGAGCATCCATCCCCAATACCTGTAACAAACGCCGGTGCGGCTCACCCAGGTTCATGAGGGTAATGGTGGCATTATAGTTCTTGAGAACCAGCAACTGGTTTACAAAATGACAGAACCCATAGGTTTTGATACACTCAAGGCTGGCGCAGTCTACCCAGACACTAAGCTCCTGCACAGGCTGCCGTAAGCTCTGCAACCGGCGCGTGAGCCTCTGGTCAGAGGCATCCAGATCTTTCTGCAACAACAGTATAACTTTACTGCCTACTTTCTCTGTAATGATATTCTGCATAAAACTTACCTAAAAACGAATACTGCTTTGCCTTTTCCCGGGACAGAACCAAGTGCCCAATCCTCACTTACCCTTTTTCCTTTGTTCAATAAATAGGAAAGCCAATCCTTGCGGCAGGTCCAGGTTTTGCCAGATCCGTTCTGCTTTAACCACGTTTTTCTGAACTTGGGATGTAAAATCATAGGCTTCTAACTAGATTGGACCAGGCCGTCCTGCACCAGAACCGGTGCACACGCTCCTAAGAGATAGTCGTGTGTAGTAAGCATACGCTTTCTTACCCCTGAAAAGTGCCGGGAAAAACACGGCAATTAGATTGCATAAACACGGAATTTTGTATAAGCCTTCCTCTTTTAATCTAACTCAGAAGGCCTACGTAGCAGAAATAGGAGTTTTTCTTTCCTCTTAGCCCTTGTACCGCAAAAGGGAGCTGCGTCAAAGCATCCGTAGAAGTTCTGCCTTCTTTTCAGTATAAATTAAATAAACCGCACCATAGCCTGCCCGTACATCTAAGCGGCCCAGGCACCAAGTCCTGGAGGTTCCCAAAAGACACTACAGACGAAAAGACACACTACTATGGAGAAAAATTGGGTGATTGCGATACATGGCGGCGCTGAAAACCAAAGCCGGGAAGAGCTAGGCGAGGCGAAAGAGGCGGCTTACAGACAGGGGTTGGACAACGCCCTGATGGCTGGATGGCATGTACTGGAAGCCGGAGGAAGTGCCCTTGACGCCGTAGAAGCCGCCGTGAGGAGCATGGAAAACAACCAACTTTTCAACGCCGGACGGGGCGGAAGCCTTGCCAAAGACGAAAGCAATGAGTTTGATGCCTCCATTATGGACGGCAAAACCATGCAGGCCGGGGCAGTATCTGGAGTGAAGCATGTGAAACACCCCATTACCCTAGCCAAAACCATCATGCAGAAATCTCCCCATGTCTTGCTCACTGGTGATGGCGCTGAAAAGTTCGCCCGGGAACTGGAACTGGAGATGCGAGGGGATGACTATTTTAAAACCGAGGAAAAGATCAAGTCACTGAAGAAGGCGAAGAAAAAAGAAAAAGAAGAGCTTCAGAAAGACACCGTTGGGGCGGTGGCCCTGGACATACACGGCAACCTGGCCGCTGCTACCTCTACGGGCGGCCTTGAAAACCAGTACCCGGGCCGGGTGGGTGACTCTCCTATTATCGGGTCTGGCACCTACGCGAACAATGAGGTGGTAGCCGTGTCCTGCACCGGTGACGGCGAGGGCATTATGCGGGCCAACGTGGCGCATGAGGTTTACGCCCTTATGAAGTACAAAGGCCTTCCGCTTAAAGAGGCCGCTAAAGAAGCCATGGAGGTGTACAAAGACCGCATTGAGGGCGACCGCAACTTCATCGCCATAGACCCTAAGGGCAACGTGGAATTCAGCTTTGAGACTAGCCTCATGTTCAGGGCCTGCAAGAAAAACAACGACCCTACCTACCTGGCCATCTGGCGCGACGATAATGGCGAATGGGAAAAAGAGGATTAGACTTCTTTTAGAGAAATCATCAAGCATTCCCCAATTTGAGCCTGTTTTTCAAAAAGCAGGCTCAAATTGCTTTTAGGGAAATGAAGGATTACTCAGCAAATTAATAGTAGGGGCAATCCCTTGTGGTTGCCCGATTTAACATTCCGCGTACCTCTACCGCAGGGTAGCAGAAGCAGCCTTGAGCTTCCAACCGCTTTGTCATCCCCCTACCCCCCTTCAAAGGGGGACGGAATGCGTGGGAAGGTTTTTACCTTGAGGGCAGAAACGCTTGGAGAACCTTGCTACCTTGCTTCACTACTGAAAAGCTGCTACAAAGACGTAACTTGCCCTTCTGAAACTACATACCACTCCTAAGAAATGACCCATCCCTCTCCCTCTACTTCCAACAAAGCTGCCATTATAGTACACGGCGGTTGCGGCGATGTTTACTCAGAACCTATGCCCCAGGAAAGAAGGACTGCTTATGAAGCGAAGCTCCTGGAAGCTGCCCAAGCGGGTTATGGGGTATTGCAGGCAGATGGCAGCGCAGTAGACGCGGTGGAAGCCAGTATCAGAATTCTGGAAGACTCCCCCCTGTTCAATGCGGCACATGGGGCTGTGTTCTCCAATGACGAAACCATTGAACTGGATGCCTCCATTATGGACGGCGCGGCGTTTCTGGCCGGTGCAGTGGCAGGCGTGCGCACCATTAAAAACCCCATCTTGGCGGCACGCAAGGTGATGGAGAAGTCGGAGCATGTGATGATGGTAGGCTCCGGGGCCGAGGCGTTCGCGGCTACCGTGGGTTTGGAACGGGTAGACCCAACCTACTTTGAGATTGAAGAGCGCCGGGCGCAGATCCGTAAAATCAAGGAAGCCGAAACCCAAGGCCAACTTCTTTCCTCCACCAAATTAGGAACGGTAGGTGCCGTCGCGCTGGATGTGAACGGCAACCTGGCAGCAGGCACGTCCACGGGCGGCATGCTGAACAAACGGTTCGGGCGCGTTGGCGATTCACCCATCATTGGGGCGGGCACGTTTGCCAACCACATCTGTGCCGTTTCGGGTACCGGGCACGGCGAGTTCTTCATGCGGCACACCGTTGCCCATGACATTGCTGCGTTAATGGAATACAAGGGGTTATCAGTGAAAGAGGCAGTGGAGGAAGTCATTCACCGCAAAGTTGGAAAGGCCGGCGGACAGGGCGGAGTCATCGCGTTGGATGCCCAGGGAGATCCTGGCATCACTTTCAGCACGCAGGGCATGTTTTGGGCCAGCCTAAGCTCAGATAACGCCCCGCAGGTGCATGTTGACCATGTGATTATTGAATAAGCTTCCGGGGAAAGAGGTTAGAGAAAGCAAACCAATCTCAGTGCGGTCTTCTTCCCTGAAAATACAAAACTCCTGTTTGCGGGCTGTTTTCTTTAAAACAAGCCTCAAACGGGAGTTTCAGAATGTTTTTCCAAACCTTGCAGGACGCTTAAGCTCTCCTTTGGGCCTGTGAACTGGAGGATGAATAGATATACAGGGGTTGGGTAGGGTGCTGGGCTTCGTGTAAGCCGGTTTTGGTGATGTAATACATCGGTTCCGTAATTCCCTTGGTGCTGGTCAGGTATCCGTGCCTTTCCAGGGCTTTGCAGCAGGCTTCCACTTGCTCTAACGGCAAATCGGTGGCTTGGCTCATCTTGGCGGGGGAAACCGGCAAATGAACCGGCGACGGGTCTCCTTTGACTAAATTCAATACGGTTTTCAAGATTCTCTCTTCTACTATCATACCTTCTCTCCTTTTCCTGATGTATCTACCTGTTAACGAATACCGCCTTAGCAGGTTGTAGTAATACGCACATTTAGATAGAGTAAATACGGTATTTTTTGGAAACCAGCCTTAAAATCGTTTTCTTCCCAAAACAAGAGGGGGCCAAAACAGGTTTAGCGCGGGATTTACTAGTTAAAGGCGTATAAAAGAAAAGGGGCTAAAAGCCCCTTTGGTCACAAACGGTGCCAAGAAAGAAGACTAGCCTTGGTGTAAAGGGGTGAGTTGAAAGTGAACTACATGGCACAGAGCCATTCCTCAGCAGCGGCTTTTCCCTTGAAGGTGGTGACCATGATGCCCTTTATCCCGTAATCAATGGCCTTGTCTACGGAAAGCTTGGCGTAAATGTCTGGGGAGTAAACATGCGCTAGAAACCGGCATCCTGCCTTTTCCATTCTAGGTACCCAGTCCAAGGCTACCCACTCAGCCGCATCTGACCACATGCCTGTCACGTGGGTGTTGTCATTGAGCAGTTTGGTGCATTGGTACACGGTCATGAACCGGAGAATGTTCTCGCAGCCGTCCCGCACGGTTTCCTCGGTCTGTTCCCCTTTCCAATTGGCGGAGAGGGTGTCGGTGATGAGGTCATACCGGATGCTGATGTGGGTTTCCTGGGCCAGTAGTTTTCCGTCCATGACTGCGTTGGTTTAGTGGCTGCTTTTAGGTGGTGCCCCGCTCTATGTTATCCATGACCACAGAGGCCAGGTTCTCCAGTACCCGGCGATCCGCTTCGGTAAACTCCCGGGGTTCGGTGTCCACCAGGCAAAGGGCTCCTATGTTGTAGCCATCGCTGGTGGTGAGAGGGGCCGCCGCGTAGAACCGCAGGCCCATGCCGCCCGTCACCATGGGGTTAGCCAAGAGGCAAGGCTCCTGCAGCGCATTCTCAAAAACGGTGGCTTCTTGCCTGAGCACCGCCAGTGAGCAGAGGCTGGTGCCCCGGGGCACTGGCTGGGTCACATCTAAACCGGCGTTGCTTTTGGTGTACACGTACTCCCCATCCACCAGGTTTACCAAGGCAATGGGCACGTTGAACATACGAGCGGCCATGCTCGCGATGTGCTTGAAAGGTCCCTCCTCACGGTGGGTATCCAGGATATTCAGACTGCGCAGTTTGGCCAGCCGCTCATCTTCATTGTCGGGGATGATAGGCATCCCGAAGGTATTCTCCATTATAAATTTAAAGGGAAAAGAAAGCTATTTGTGTTGCCCTGTACTTCAGGTTTACCTAGCACTTAACATAATTGTTTCAGGTAGGCGCACAAAAGTAGCCCAGGATTTATGGCAGGCTCTTTGAATCATTCCGCCAGGGTGACAATGGAAGGCAACCCTTATGCAACCATCTGTTAATCAATGCACCCTCAAAAAAATATTTTTTGATTACATCCATTAGACGTACCGATCCCCGCATAGCAAGCAACTCTTTCCTGCGGGTTCTTTAAGTAGGACCAACAGACGAAGACACGGCAGCTTTTAGCACCTTTTCCGGAAAAGAGGCGCAAAGCAGCTTCCAGCTTCCTCACCCTACCTCTTTTTCATCTGCATCACGGCGGTGGCGGGCGTTGGCGTTGGTCATGAGCAGATGCCGAATGCGGGCAATGTGTTGTTTCAGTTCGTTGGCGCGTTCTTCCTGGGTTTCTGACCAGGTGTTATGGCCTTTGCGCTTGTCCTGGTCAGCCATGGCGCTGAGCATGGTGCGGCGTTCTTCCAACATGCGTAAGGCAATCCAGAGGGTTTCTTCAATAGATTCTACGTTGGCGTTGAGGTACGCTTCTGGGGTGAAGGCGTGTCCCACGTGGCACCGGAAATGGGTCACGTTGCCTTTGTTCACTTCCCACAGGGCACCACCGCAGCTGGGGCATGAAAAACTAGAACGAGGGCCCATTAATTCTGTGTCTTCAATCTCGCCAGAATCCAACATGAGGCGCTCGGCAATGGAAGCTTCATAAATAACATCTTCGGGAACCAGGTCAGTGGAAGCGGCGGGCACAAAAACCAGCTCTTGCAGCAATTGGCCCATCTCAGACACACTGGCTACGTAATCTACCTCAATCTCATTGAGCACGCTCTGGGGCATATCGGGGTACTCGGCTTCTTCGGGGCGCTGCACCATAGTGATGCCGCCGCTGCGCTTAATCATTTCCATGCCCACGGTGCCGTCCTGCAACATGCCCGTAAGTACAATACCAATCACCCGGGGGCCGTACGCGGCCGCCGCCGACCGGAACAAGGGGTCTATGGCGGGTCTGAACAGGTTCTCACGAGGGCCTTTGGTCACCAGCATGCGCCCTTTCTGCAGCAGCAGGTGGTGGTCTTGCGGCACAAAGTACACGTTGCCGTGTTCTATGGTTTGCTCATGCTGGGCTACCTGGCAGGTAAGTTTAGAAGTCTTGTTCAGGCGCTCTACCAGCACAGCAGAATTGGAGTTTCTGGCCAGGTGCTGCACTATAAAAATAGAAGCAGGTAAATCGGCGGGTAGTTGGTCCAGCAACTCACAGAGAACGGTCATGCCTCCGGCCGAGGTACCAATCACAATGATATCGTGATGCGGAAGATTCATGTTGGTTGGGTTTAGTTTAGCTTGTCTTGCTTGTACGTGCAAAAAGGCGAAAGCACCTAGTTTTCTCCCCCCTCCTGCAAGTTTCTTTTAAAACAATAAAAAGTATTTATCAGGGCTGTTCCGTATTAATGCGGTTTCTCTGGCGGGCTAACCGCATTCTAGAAAGTTTACGGGCTATTTAGCGTATCTTGTAGAGTGAAGGAAAGACCAAGCAACGGTCTAAGCCAGCCAACTCAGGCGTTGTTGATGATGTGCAGGCCCTAACGGGCAGGAGACCAGGTGCTTCCTTTTACGTAAAGACTTTATGGAGAGAACAGAAACAGAGAACCCAATGGCTCCTACGCCCTCTGGGACGCAGCGGATCACGTCAAAGGCGTTTCACAAGGAGATTATTCCGCCCGACAAACCCAACCTCGATTTTCAGATAGTGGCGTTGGGCGGCTCTGCGGGCTCATTGGAAGGGTTTGAAGCGTTCTTTCAGCATTTGCCCTCAGGCACCGGCATGGCCTACGTGGTGGTCCCCCACCTGGATCCCTCCCAAAAAGGCATGATGGCCGAAATCATCAAACGCTACACGTCCATGCCCGTGCTGGAGATCACAGACGGGCTTAAAGTAGAGCCAGAACATGTGTACGTAGTGCCCTCCCACAAAGAAACTGCCCTGGAAAGAGACCGCTTCAGGCTGATAGACCCGGAGCAGCCTAACGGCCAACGCATGCCCATTGACTATTTCTTCCAGAGCCTGGCCGTGAACCGCCGTGAACATGCCATTGGGGCTATCCTTTCGGGCATGGGCGCAGACGGCACCTTAGGCGTGAAGATGATTATGGAAAACTTTGGGATGGTCATGGTGCAGGACCCCGGTACTGCCCGCTTTGACGCCATGCCACGCAACGCCATCAAAACCGAGTTTGTAGACTATGTGCTGCCCGTAGAGGAAATGCCTAACAAACTGGTGGCCTACGCGCAGATGCCCATTCTTAAGAGTAAAACTCTCATTGAGTCGCACAAGTCCACCCAAATGTTGCAGAAGATTTTTGACCTTATCCGCAACAAAACGGGCCATGACTTCTCTTTGTACAAGCGCAACACCATTTTCCGGCGCATTGAGCGGCGCATGAACAGCCACCAGATTACCCAGTTTTCTGAGTACGTGCAGTACCTGCAAGAAAACCCGCAGGAAGTAGAACAGCTTTTCAAGGAACTGCTCATTGGCGTGACCAAGTTTTTCAGGGATTCTGAAGCTTTTGCTCTGATGGAAGAAAAATACCTGCCCCAGTTGCTCCAGCACAAGCAGGACGGCGACTACGTACGCGCGTGGGTGGCGGGCTGCTCTACCGGTGAAGAAGCCTATTCCATTGCCATTCTGTTGCAGGAGGCCATTGAAAAATCGGGCAAGCACCTGAAAGTGCAGGTGTTCGCCACTGACATTGACCCGGTGGCCATAGAACGGGCCCGCGCCGCCTGCTACCAGGAAAACATTACCGCCGATGTTTCGCCGGAGCGCCTGAAACGCTTTTTCACCAAAGAAGAAACCCAGTACACGGTTAAGAAAGAACTGCGCGAAAAGGTGGTGTTTGCAGTGCATAACCTTAACCGCGACGCTCCTTTCACCAAGCTGGATTTGCTTACCTGCCGTAACCTGCTCATTTATCTTTCCGCAGAGTTGCAGAAGAAACTTTTCCCGGTGTTCCATTATGCGTTGAACCCGAAAGGGCTGCTGTTTCTGGGCTCCTCAGAAACGCTGTCAGGTTACCCAGATATGTTCACCACCCTTGACACCAAATGGAAAATCTCGCGCCGTGATGAAAGCAATGTGCCTGTGACGCGCCTCTCAGAATTTCCGTTCACCTATACCTCCTTTGAAACCGTGAAACCACAATCAGAACCGCAGGCCACTGTGAAGCGGGAAAACAACCTGAGCCGGGTAGTACAGCGTGTGATGCTGCAACAGTTTGCCCCACCCACGTTAATTATAGACCCCAAGGGAGATATTTTCTACGTACACGGCCGCACCGGCAAGTACCTGGAGCCCGCCCAGGGCCAGGCTACCCTCAACGTGTTTGACATGGCCCGGGAAGGCCTCACCTTTGAGCTGAACAACCTGGTGAACAGGGCGGCGGTGCTCCGTGAACAAACGGCAGGCGAAAACATCCAGATAAAGACCGACCACGGCACCCAGTATATAAAACTGACGGTGACTCCTTTGCTAGAGCCAGACCCGGTGCGGGGTATGCTCATGCTTACTTTTGAAGACATGCCGCCGCCCAAGCCCCGCAAAGGGCGCAAAGACTCAGCAGAGGAAGCCTCGCAGAAAGATGCCCGCATTGCCGAACTGGAAAAGGAACTACTCTACACCAAACAGCGCCTGCAAACCACCATTGAAGAAATGAACTCTTCGCTGGAAGAGCTCAAGTCTACGAATGAAGAGCTGCAGAGCGCCAATGAGGAACTGCAAAGCACCAATGAGGAGACCATGACCAACAAAGAGGAGATGCAGTCTTTGAACGAAGAGCTCATGACCATCAACCTCCAGTACCAGACCAAGACGGAGGAACTGGTCAATTCCAACAATGACATGAAAAACCTGTTGGACAGCACTGAGGTGGCCACCATCTTCCTGGACAACAACTTAAACGTCAGAAATTTCACGCCGCAGGCCACCCAAATCTTCAACCTCATCAGGGCAGACATTGGGCGTTCCATCACGCACATTGCCTCCAACCTCAAGTACCAGAACATTCAAGACGATGTTAAGGAAGTGCTGGACCGGCTGCGCAGCAAAGAAGTACACCTGCAAACCAAAGATGAGCAGCACTGGTATTCTATGCGGGTGCTCCCCTACCGCACGGCAGACAATTTTATTGATGGTGCGGTAGTCACGTTCACCAACATCACCAGTTTCAAAAACCTGGAAGCCAGCGTAGCGGCCACCAGCCTGTACGCTGCCAATATCATTGACATTATTCAGCAACCGCTGGTGGTGCTGGACGGGCAACTGCGGGTAGAGAGCACCAGCAACGCTTTCGCCCAAACGTTTCAGTTAATTCCAGAGCAGTTGAAGGGCCAATGGCTCTACCATTTAGGCAACGGCCAGTGGGACATTCCGCAGCTTAGAAACCTGATGAACAAAGTACTGAAAGAGGGCATTGAAATTAGAAATGAGGTACTGGAACACGAGTTTCCGGTATTGGGGTACCGCAGAATGATTCTGAACACCCGGAGGGTAGAGCAAACGGAAAACAAGCCGTTCAAGATCTTGCTGGCCATGGAGGTATTTGAGAAATAACAGAAGTTAGGAGTAACGTACCTGCCTTAAATTGTAGAGACTTCACTTATGAGTGACGAGAAGAAAGAGCCTATTGGCATGGCCCATGATTTCTCCCTGCTACGGCAGCGGGCAGAGAAACTGCAGAAACCTGTGAGTGTGGCAGACGTGCAAAACATGTCACCGCATGAGGTGCGCCTGCTCATACAGGAGCTGCAGATCCATCAGGTAGAATTGGAGATGCAGAACCACCAGATGCAGTTGGCCACACAGGAACTGGAGGCGGCGCGGGCCAAGTACCATGACCTGTACCAGCACTCGCCGTTTGGGTACGTGACCCTAGACGAACACGGGGTCATAGAGGAAGCCAACGCCAAGGGAATAGAACTACTGGCTTCTTCCCTGAACCACCTGGTGGCCCGGCGGTTCAGCCAGTTTGTGCATTCAAACAGCCTTGATGCCTACTACGGGTTCTTCCAAAAAGTACTGCTCTCTGGTGGCACTACCCAAACCGCAGAACTGCAGGTAGTCTCTAACACGGGTACTGTTTTCTATGCTCAACTAGAAGGCATGCTGCTGCGCCGCGAAAATGACACTGACCAGTGCCGCATTGCGTTTGTAGACGTGACGGAGCGTAAGACAGCCCACGTTGAATTATCCAACAAAGAGGCGCTGCTCTCGGCTATCATCAACTCCTCCCTCAATGGCATTCAGGTATTCAAAGCCGTACGTGACAGTAAAGGTAACCTGTTAGATTTTGAGTGGCTGCTCATGAACAGAACCGCCGAGCTGTTCCTGGATTATACCCTGGAGCAACTGCGCAACCGCCGCCTCACGGAGATTATGCCCAACATGTTAACAGACGGGCACTTCTTTACTTTTCTAAACGTGGTAGAAACTGGCCAGACGGCTACGTTTACTGCCCATTTTAAAGAAAGAAAGCAAGAACACTGGTTGAACTGCGTGGCCGTAAAACTAAACGATGGTTTCGTGCTCACCTTTGAGAATGTGACGCAGCAGCGTATAGCCAATGAAAAGCTGCAGGAAAGCCAACTGCTCATCAAGAAAACCGCCGAGGCCATGCCCGACTTCCTGTACGTGGAGGATCTTATCCTGGGCCGAAACATCTACAACAACCGTGACTTCCTGGCGTTTCTGGGCTACACCCCGGCAGACATCAAAGGACACCCTCGTGAGCTGCTGGACACCCTCTACCACCCCGATGACGCGCATCTGCTCATGGACCGCGGCAACCGCTTTGCAGAAGCCAAAGACGGCGAATATCTTACCGTGCAGGTGCGCATCAAAGCCAAAGACAGCCAATGGCGGGAGATCATGTTCCGGGAAACGGTCTTTAAACGCGGTACCTCGGGCCGACCTATCCAGCTGGTAGGCATTGCCACTGACCTCACCGAGAAAAACAAGAAAGAACGGGAACTCCTGCAATTGCACGAGACCGTCACGGCCATTCTGCAAAACCTGCCGGTAACCCTCTGGCGCCTGGACAAAAAAGGCAAGATAATTGAATGCCGGGGCGAAGGCTTGAAGACCCTTCACCTGGAAGAAGCACAGCTCCTGGGCAAACCGTTTTCTTTCCTTCACCCAGATCTGGAAAGCCAGGTACAGCAGGCCTTAAAGGGAAGGAAAATCTCCGCTACCACCCAGTTTGAGGTGAAAAGTGAAAAGGTCTACAAACAAATGTACCTGTTCCAGGACTCAGTCTCTGGAGGCGTTATCGGGCTCAGCCTAGATTTAACCGACCAGAAACAAGCCCAGGAAATGGCCCAGCACCAGAAAATGCTGTTGGAGCAGTTGCTCCAGAACCTGCCCTTAGTTTTGGCCGTGGTAAACCAGGAAGGATATTACACCGAGGTCAAAGGCAAAGGCCTGCGCAATCTGGGCATAGAAGACAATGCCCTGGCCGGAAAAAGCATCTACGAGGTCTACCCCTACCTAAAAGAAAACGTGGATGCCATCTTGCAGGGTCAGGTAAGAACCTTTCCCTCAGATTTCACCCACGAAGGCAAACGGATCTATTTCCAAAATTTCGGGTTTTTAGACAAGCAGAATCAGAACGGGGTTGCCTTTGCTTTTGACATCACAGAGGTAAAAGAGGCCCAAAACCAGCTCATTGCCCAGAAGGAGTTTTCTGAGAACCTGCTGGAAACCCACATCCACGGCATCATTGCCCTGGATCAACAGTTACAGGTCACCTCCTGGAACCGCGCCATTGAACGCATATCTTCTATCAAGCGCCAGCAAGTCATCGGTCAGCCTGTGTCTACCCTCTTTCCTGCCCGGGCCAAAGCCCGCCTGCAGAAAAAGCTGAACCAGGTGCTGCAGGGGCAGCAGGTCACCTTTACCAAACTGCCCTTTCTGCCAGAAGACCGTTCCTTTGAGGTGAACCTTACGCCCGTGTACAATGCCGCCCGCGAGGTAACCGGCATCTTAGGCACCGTACGGGACAACACCCAGCAGAAACTGCAGCACAAAGCCGATACCCAGTACCGGTTAGACCAGCAGAAAGCCGTGATGGATGCCATTCTCACCACCCAAACCGAAGAGCGCAAGCGCATTGCCGAGGCCCTGCACAACAGCCTGGCCCAGTTGCTGTACGCCGCCAAGCTCAACCTGGAGGAACTGGAGCCGGTAGAATTGGGCCCCGAGGAAAACAAGTTGCCTTTACGGAAAGTGGCCAGTTTCCTGGAAGAGGCTATCAAAGAAACCCGGACCCTGGCCCATGAATTGATCCCGCGGGTACTGGTAGATCTGGGCCTTAAATCTGCCTTGAAAGACTTGGCCACCCGCCTGTCTACGAGCGCGTTCTGCGTGCAGTGCGTGATCACCGGCTTTGACCGCCCCACCGACCAGGTGCTGGAAACCCACCTCTTCCGGTTTGTACAGGAACTGCTCAACAACATTATGAAGCACGCCGATGCGACCGAGGCCCTGGTACAGGTAGTAGACCGCGGAAAAGCCATCAGGGTACGGGTGCAGGACAACGGCAAAGGCATGGACCTAGACAAGCTGGAAAAATCAGGGACCAAGGGCATGGGAATGGGTATTGCCACCATCCGTAACCGGGTGAAGCTCCTGCAAGGCACCATGACCATTGACACGGGCCCCAATGAAGGCACCTGCATCACCATTGACCTTCCGCACTAAGCAGTGCTACTAATCTTCTACCTACTCCTGAGGCGCTTTATAGCCGTTTTACCAAAAACGGCCGTAAAGCGCCCTTTGCGTAGAATCGCGCCTTGGTTTCTTAGGTTTTCCTGATGGTTAGTTTTCAGGAAAGGGCCAAACGTGGCTTAAAGCATAAGCGAGGTTGCCATAGCTGTACCTAACTGTCTGAGGGGTTTATGAAAGGGGAAACAAGGATAGGCAGTATAAGCCCATGCATTGGCATCTGCGGCTGCGTAGGTTAGGGGAAAGCCGTAATGCCAGTTAAGAGAAGGATTCCAAAAGGGAACTCCTGTTAAGACAGGCAGCGAGAGGAGAAAGGATCTGCCGAGGCTAGATAAGGCCAACGATTATTTCTCTTGTAGGAGGGCGTCTTCTTTGGAGGGTACAATGGTCATGATCTGGTGCAGGCCCAGCAACTCAAACACGTTTCTGACATGGGCACTCATGCCGTACAAGACCAGGTGAATGTTTCTGGCCTCCAGGGTACCTAAATGGGAGATAAGCACCCCCAGTCCCGCCGATGAAATGTAGGTTAGCTCCTGGCAGTCAATCCAGAGTTGTTCAATGGGCTTGCACAACGCCATCTCCATTTCTTTGTCTACCTCCAGGCAAGTGGAGGCATCTAACTCCCCACTCAGCCGAAGAATATAAGCGTAAGGCTCTTCTTCAATGGCTATGTTCATGGTCTTATTTTTTTATAAAGTAAGCAATTTTATTTAAATAAAGGAGATTAATTCTTTGTTATTTCTTCCCTTATTTCCTGCCATTCACGTACTTAATAGCCGCCTCAAAAGAATCCACCACCTTCACCAAAGAGTCAAATCCAGAAGAACTGATTAACCCGTGAATATTATCTTTCAGGTTAAAAAGGATAAGTTCTTTCTTTTGCTCCTGCACTTCCTGCACATACGGCAGCAGGGTGCGTAAGCCAGCAGGCGTCACCTCTGTCACCCCTGAGAAATCAAGGAACAGAAATTTCCTATTAAGCTGAAGCACAGACCTTAGCTGCGTCTTGGCGGCCTCTTGCGACAGGCCGTCTAAAGCCCCTCTCAAAAAAACCAACAAACCGGCATTCGTTAGCTGGGTAGAGATTTCCATTGGCTGGTTGTGTACCTTTCTTCTATGAATTAGAATATTCTGGTTAGACCAGAACCAAATGTAGGCAGGTGCAATTCGCCAGGAAAGGTCATTTATACCCTATTTGGCAAATACGTATAAATACTCAGTTTAAGGCTTTAACAACAATAATATAGCTTATGTCACGACCATTTACCAGCAGCACCGTACAAATACTATATCTTTCTTATACCCCACCGGATCTACCGCAAAAATTAGATTTAATTAGAAATTCTTAATTTATTTAACCTCTGAGTCAAAAACTAACCAAGTGATGATAAAAGTAATTCTAGTAGATGATCATACATTGATCAGAGATGGGTTGAAGTCTTTACTTAAATCTGAAAGAACTATTCAAATAATAGGGGAAGCGGAGAACGGACAACAACTTTTGGACCTCTTGGAAACGACCACCCCAGATGTAGTCATGTTAGACCTGAACATGCCGGTAATGGATGGCTTTGAGACTTTACAGCACTTGCAGCAGAAACACCCTAACGTGAAAGTCTTGATCTTGACCATGCTAGACCAGGAAAGCTATGTTCACAAAGTACGCGCTGCCGGGGCTATGGGGTATGTGCTGAAGACGGCTGGCCGTGATGAATTGGTGCACGCCATTAAAACGGTGGCCAATGACAACTCTTTCATTTCTTCTGAGGTTGCCCTTAACCTTTTAAACAAAGCCAACAGCCCAGAAGGAGCCTCCAATGCCTCCGGCTCTAAAAACAGCCCAGACCTGTCTAAACGGGAAATGGAAGTGCTTAAACTCATTGCCGAAGGATACACCAATGCCGAGATCGCTGACAAACTATTTGCCAGCAAACGCACCATTGAGTCGCACCGCCAGCACCTGATAGAGAAAACAAAAGCCCGCAACACTGCCACTCTTATCAAGTACGCCATTCAAGAAGGTTTGATAGACTAACGCAAGCAATCCTCACCAAAGCGGGCACCTTCGTTTCCGGGCTTTTACTTAAAAGTAGCCCCAAAACAAAGGTGCCCGTTTCCTTTTTATATTTTTGAAGGAGTGGGGTAGATTCACCTGGAGGCTCCCATCCTTTCTGATGCCCTCCTCCCTATTGTCGCAAATTCAGCCAGCAGGATGCTGCTTCCTTTAACCCGGTTCTTTATTCTTTCCAATAAGCCCTCTTCATACGTCCTACCTACCTTATTCTTTATAAGAATGGGTTGGAGAATCATGCTCCTACTGCGGAGGCATGTGAAGGAATGGATTACCCTAAAACAGAAAAAGCTTTGCCGTGGGGGCAAAGCCAAAAAAGAAAAAGCGAGTTTCCTTACTTCTTCAGCGCAGGCAGCTTGAACACGTTTTTGCCGGTAGTCGGCGTTTGGATGTACTGCTGCCGTAGGTCCTTTAATCTGGCCAAAGATTCATTGATGCTACCGGGGTCTGCAGGCAGAAGCAGACTGTTTTTCAGTAACTTTTCTATGGGTTTGCCTACTACTGCCTTTTTCACAGAGGAGTTCATAAAAGTCTCACCAGATGTAATTCATTAACACATGTACCAACAGCGAAATTATTGGATGGGGGCAGATCCTACAATAGTTAGTATATGAATGTCTAATGTATTTGTTGCATTTATTTTTAATTTTTATCTTTACTCAACTTAACGGCTACGCAAATGCATCCAATTCTGGGATTTCTGTTTTTCTTTTTGGGTCTGCTGGCCTCCTTTGTCTCCTGGCTGTTGACCCTTGTCTTTGGGTAAATCTTAACGGGTTCTCGCTTCTGTAAGCCTTTTGCTTTTCTGTACCTACCGGCTGGGTTTCAGAATATCTTCCTGTTTCTTGTTGGCCCCGGGTTAAAAAAAGAAGTACTTTTGCACCCCCTTTCGCTCCTCTTCTCGTTTGAAAAGCGAAGGCGTCTTTTTTAACCCGCATTCTTATGGCCCCCACTTCCTCGGCGGTTTCTTCTATACGCATTATGTCTACTATGCTGGTGTTGGCCCTGGTGCTGCTCAGCGTGAAGTTTGGTGCCTATTTTCTTACCAACTCCAACGCCATCTTAACCGATGCCTTGGAGTCCATCATCAACTTTGTGACGGGTGGGGTGGCCTTGTACAGTGTGTACCTGGCGGCAAAACCCAAAGACAAGGACCACCCCTATGGGCACGGTAAAATAGAGTTTATCTCCTCGGGGCTGGAGGGCACGCTCATCACCGTGGCGGGCATTGCCATCATCTGCAAATCGGTGTTCAACCTGCTCTACCCCCAGCCTATCCAGAAGATGGACGTGGGTATTTTCCTGACGCTGGCCGCCGGGCTAGTCAATTACGTGGCCGGCAAGCACTTGATCAAGCGGGGCACCCAGCACCATTCCCTCACCATCATCGCCAACGGCAAGCACCTGCTCTCAGACGCTTATACCAGCCTGGGTTTGGTCATTGGCCTGGGTTGTATCTATTTCACCAATATTCTGTGGCTAGACTCGGTGGTGGCTATCATTTTCGGTTCCTTTATCACCTATACCGGCTACGGCATTGTGCGTAACTCCATCTCGGGGGTAATGGACGAGGCCGACCACGAGCTCATGGAACGTATCATCCTGGTTTTGAATCAGCGCCGGCGCGAGAACTGGATTGACCTCCATAACATGCGGGTGATCAAGTACGGCAGTCAGCTGCACATTGACTGTCACCTTACGCTGCCCTGGTATTTCAACCTGGTGGAAGGCCACAAAGAAGTAGAGCTACTGCAGGAAATTATCACCGAGGAGATGGGCGATGTGGTGGAACTCTTTGTGCACCTGGACCCCTGCCTACCCCCTATCAGTTGCCGCCTTTGCACCAAGTCAGATTGCCACGTGCGCGAGCATGACTTTGTGGGCCGCGTAGAATGGACCCTGGCCAACGTAAGCGAGGACGCCAAACACGCCCTATAACGACTTACTTCTTCAGGGTTCTAACCTTATCACCTTGCAGCATTAGTAGGCTCTCAGAAGCTTAAAATCCCCCGAGAATGGGGCAAATCCGTTTGTGCCTGTTTCAGCAAAAATACCCCTTAAACAGCCCACCTCTTTTCTACTAAATTAAAGCAAGGGAAGGCTTATGAAAGGAAGAGTTGAGGAGGCAGGAGCGGTACAGTCTTTCTCCTTTAGAGCGGCAAGAGAACACCTGCCTGCTTTCCACAACTGGCAAATTCCAGGTGTTTCCTGTATTTCAAAACTCCGTAAAGGTTTAAGCTAGTATGACTCAAAAGAGCCTAAAAACGCCTTTGGAATAAAAGGAAAAGTAAACCTAATTCTCGTTTGCAGCGACTAAACAGGGGCAAAAGCATTTTTGTAGCAGAAGGGAAATCAGCACTACTCTCTATAGGGTAAATACAAAATGGTTAAAAGGGAAGCTACCTAAGGAATATACTATTCCTTGGAACGGCCTTCTTCCTTCTTAAGCCATAAATCACTTACAATGGCGTAGTGATCTGACAGGTTCTGCCGAATGGTCTTGTAACCGGTTCCTACCATGCGTGGGTCATGGAGCAGGTAATCGATGCGCAAAATGGAGAACAGCCCGTTGTAGGTATTTCCCAATCCCCAGCCACTTTCGGCAAAAGCATCTTGCAGACCTTTGCTAATCTTATTATACGTGAACGAGGCGGGCGGGTCGTTGAAGTCACCGCACACGATGACCGGATAAGGGGAATTCTCAATGTGCTCGGCCACCACTTTCACCTGCTGCGCCCGCTTCACTGCCCCTACCTGCAGGCGTCGGATGATGTTCCGGGAGGCGGTTATTTTCTCGTCGTTGGAGGGCTTGGCATTGGGGTTTCCCAGGAACTCATAGTCTTCCCGTTTAAACCGGTTTGACTGAAAATGCACGTTATACACCCGCACCGTATCTGGGCCTATTTTAAGGTCGGTGAAGATGCAGAGGTTGTTTGTTTCTTCATGGAAGAGGATGCTGCCTTTGTTCACCACCGGGTAGGTACTAAAGGTGGCAATACCCCAGTGGTCGCTTTCGCGCAGGGTCTCGGTATAGGCCACATGATGGTTCGTGGCCTTCTGAAATTTCTGCAATGTATCCAGGTTGTTTCTGCCCGGTTTAGAAGAGGTATAGAACTCCTGGAAGCAGAGGATATCCGGTGCCTCGTCCTGCACCATTTTAAAGATCTTGTCCCGGGTTTTGGGGTTGCCGGTCCACTCGTACAGGTCAAACAAGCGGGCATTGAAACTAAGCACCCGCAGCTTGTGGGCATTGGCCGGCACCTCGGTCTGGAACAGGTTCAGTTGGATCTGGCTGCGCAGGTTATCGAACCCGATAAAGACGGCGAACAGGGAAATGAACAGCGCCCGGCTTTTGACCAGTAGCCAGTACAGGATAAAGAGCAGGTTGACCAGTAGCAGCCCCGGGTAGGCCAAGGCCACCAAGCTAGCCACCCACAGGATGCTGGGGCTAACATAGGAGGCCACATGGGAAAGAATCAAGAGCGCGGCTGCCCCTATGTTCAAAAACACAATGAGTTTGAACAGGAAGCTTCGCTTAATTCTCTTCCTCGCCACTGTACTTGCCTGAGTAAGGGTATTCCCCATGCCTAAAGATACAAAGACCCTCGCTTTTTAGAAAAAGTTATATCCAGAAAGATACCATCCAAGACCATGCCCTGAGATTTACTCCAGTAACCTGTTTCTATAAGGTAACGTATCAACGGTAAGTTTCTGTTCCACCCTCCTGATTTTCTCTCGGGCCATTTTCAAATCAGCACTTCAACTAATAATCCAAGTATCCTACCTTAGAACATTGGCTCAAAACAGATTATTGCTATAGTACTACAACCCCTATTTAAGTGTGGAACACCATATCTGGGGCTTTTACCGGTTTGATTTTTATTTGTTTACCTAGGTTGCGTAGAAACCCTTACCGCTAAGCAGTTTCCACCTCCCTTGAGGATGCACCTTTTCTGGGTGGCTTTCCGCTAAATACGAGAAAAACATACTTCCCGGTTCTTACCACTACCCTGACAAGCTGTCACAAGCGCCTTCAACCTTCTATAGTTATCAGCTTTTTGCAGCCCTTCCCTTAAGGTAAAGCTTTAATAAAAAAAACCAGCCTTAGCCTTTCTTTTCAGAACAAGACGGCAGGTAATGTTGACGGGAAGTTTTAGAACATAGATAACTGCTTCCCGGCCCTTGGAGAAAAGACACTAAGGTCATACGCGGGCATACTTCTTCCTTTGAAATGCTTGTGCATAGACAGCTTGAAAAGCGACTGGATGGTCTCGGCCCATCTCCCCTCCCCTGTCATTCTTCTCCCAAACTGGCTATCGTTGAGGGTACCTCCGTGGCAGGCTTTGATCTGATTGAGCACTTTGCTGGCTCGGTCTGGATAGGCTTTGTGCACCCAGTCTTCAAAGGCTTCGCCCACGGCTCCGTTCAGGCGAACGATGGTGTAGGCCGCCGACAAAGCTCCTGCCGCCGCCGAGGCTTCCAAAATGGCGGGCACTTCGTGGTCGTTCAACCCCGGGATGATGGGCGCCACCATGACGTTCACGGGGATGCCAGCGTCTGACAATGCCTTCACTACTTGCAGGCGTTTTGCTCCGGTAGAGGTCCGCGGCTCCAGCTTTTGCCGGAGGGTTTCGTCTAAGGTGGTGATGGAAATACTCACGTGCACCAGGCGGTGTTGGTGGAGTTGGGTAAGCAGATCAAGGTCCCGCAACACCAAAGCATTCTTTGTGATCAAGCTTACCGGATGCCGGTATTGCAGGAGCACTTCCAGCAAACGGCGGGTGATTTTCTTCCGGGCCTCCACGGGCTGGTAACAGTCGGTATTTCCGGCCAACATGATGGGGCGCACTACCCATTTGGGATGCTCCAACTGAGCCCGCAGCACCTCGGGAGCATTCTCCTTTACGATGATCTTTTGCTCAAAATCTATTCCCGCCCCCAGGCCCCAATAGGCATGCGTGTTGCGGGCATAGCAATAGATGCAGCCGTGCTCGCACCCCTGGTATGGGTTCATGGAATAGACCAAGCCCAGATCAGGGGAGTTCACTTCATTCACGATGGTTTTGGGAAACTCCTTGAAAAACTGGGTAGTCGTTTTCTGCTCCCAAGGCTCATCCAAGCCCTCCACGTGCTCTACCACGTACTCGTTTTTAAGGAAGGGATTGGTGGAGTTGTATTGGGCACCCCTACCCTTGGTGAGTCCCTGCTGATCCTGAAAAGGCTTGCTGGGTTTTCCACCTGTTGGTGCATCTTTCTCCATAGCTAAAATTATTAGCTATTTCCTTAAAACCCAAACTTTGCTATTTATTTTAGCCTACACCCTTGATAACTATTCTCCCCTTTTACTCATAAACAGACGCTCATTTCCTAAACCTGGGAACAAACAAAGACGCGCCTTAAATCTGCTTTTCTGATTTTTCCCTGAGAGGCGTATACGGGTTTATACGTATTTTTTTAAAGTTTATAAGATTATTTCGATATAGATCAGACTAAATAAATTGCAATCTCGTACGAAGAGTCATGTGAACAATATTCAAACTTAACCTTTCACTTAGCTATGAAAATTAACGGATTGAATTGGGGTGCTGCTTGCGCTCTAGTGGCCATGATGGCATTTACTTCTTGTGGTGGCAGCGGCAACAAAGAAGATCAAGCAAATGGTACCACAACTGACAACACCACTGTAGACAGCGGCACCATGGATGATGGCGCCAGCACTACTACTGACATGGGCTCAGACACCATGGGCACTGGCGGTGGCGGAATGACTACCGGTACCACTGGTACAACTGGCACTACCGGAACTACGGGTAGCACAGGAACCACTACTACCGGTACTACAGGTACAACTGGTACTACCGGAACTACTGCCGGAACCGGAACTACTACAGGTACTACCGGCACCACTGGTACTACCGGAACTACTGGTACAACCGCTGGTACTACTGGTACTACCGGAACAACTGGTGGTGGCACTACTGGTGGAACAACCGGTGGCGGAACTACTTCTCGCTAATACGTAAGGCAGGCTTCTGCCCTATAAAAGACCTAAAAAGGGCGGATGGTTTTGACACCACCCGCCCTTCTTTCATTTAAGGCTTACCCACCTTTAAGGACAATTTTTCACTTGTTCCCTTACCTCGCCAAAAGAGACCCGTTGCGCAGGAGACTTAAACTCCTTGTGCAGGTAATTAATGATGTTGGTAAGGTCCGCCTCGCTCAAATTAGGATTGCCGGGCATTGCCTGGTTGTATTGCCGCCCATTCACCATGATGGGTCCCTTGATTCCTTGTCGCAGAAGGCAAGCCAGGATATCGCGGTTCTTTTGAGAGTAGTCTGAGTTCACCAAGGGCGGGATTACCCCCCTAAGACCTTCCCCATTCTCTAGGTGGCAACTGGCGCAGTGCCGCCCGTATAGCAATTCCCCTTCTTGCCCCCTTTCAGTAAAACAGCCTGAAAAGGATACACAAATCCCGAGGGCAAATAGGAGACGCTTTATTGAGAAAGACATACTGCTACTGTTTCTTTTCGGCCAGGAGCACATCCATGTCTTGCAGCAGCTTGTCTACGTCCTGGGCATTGGTGCCGTCATAGTGGCCGCGCAGGCGCCGCTGTTCATCCACCAACAGAAACGCACCGCTATGCTCAAACCCGCCGGGCACGCTGTTGTCTACCATGGCACTGGTGAAGTAATGCTTCTGGGCCATCTCCAGGATAGAATCGCGGTCACCCGTCAGGAAATGCCAGGTAGAGCTTTTCACGCCCAGCCTATCGGCGTAGTCGCGCAGGACCGCCACGGTGTCATGGGTAGGGTCAATGGAATGCGAGAGCAGGGCTACCCTTGGGTTATCTTTGTACTTTTCATACACCCGCAGCATTTGGCTCTTCATTTTAGGGCAGATAGACGGGCAAGACGTGAAAAAGAAATCGGCTACGTAGATTTTGTTGGCTACGGTTTGCTGTGTCACCATCTGGCTGTCCTGGTCCAGAAACCCGAAGTCAGGAATGGAGTGGTACACGGTGTCAACAGATGGCTTACCGTCTACCGTGGTGACCTTGGGTTCACGAGGCCCCAAAATGGGCAATTGATTATTCTCCGGAGCAGACGTGCAAGCCGTTGCCAGCGCCACACCTACACATAAAGCTAAAAAGGTATTTTTCATTTAGAAGGGGTTCTGTAAAGGGAGTTGAGGGAGTCAGCGGCCTTTAAGCTTTGGCTAATGGCCCGGCGCACCTCCTGTATTTTTTCTTTTTCCTGCTGCAGGTACACCAAGGCTTCTTCGGGTTTCTGTCCTTCAGGATTCCGGTAGGCACGCATCCACTGCATCATCTGTTCATCGGCCCGCACCAGATCAGAGATTCCGTTGGTCAGACTGCTTTTCGCGGAGGTATCCTGCACCACCACCGAGTCTTTCAGGTAAGTAAGTTCTTTGCGCCGGGTGTACAAAGTGCCCATATTGGCCATGGCTGAGTCATGGAGCGCCAGCACCTCTTGTTGCAACACTTCCACTTTCTTCTCAGGCGAGGGAGAGCAGGCTACCCCCAGGAATGCCACCAGAATTATTGGAAGAGATGAAGTCTTCATATTGATTTACGTTTACGGATGCAAAGGTAGATGCTGCACCCATAGAACGCACGGGTTTCTGATAGATTATCACCTATGCAGGTTTAGCTTGTTGAAGGTAGAAGCAGAGATCATACCTAGCGGCTCTCCCTACCTAAAAAATCTGGACCTATGTTTTGAGGCTACTTTCAAAAAAGGGATGGTGAAAAGGAGAACCCCAAAAAGCCATATTCTTATATAAACAAAAAACGGCCGCCTTAGGGGGCAGCCGCTTTCTTATCTGATGTTGCTGGTTACCAGCTGAAGTCCTCGCGGGATGGGGGTTGCGATCCTTGGGCACGCACGTGGCCGCTTTGTGGGTCATACCGACGGTCCTGTCCTTCTTCTGAACGGTAATCACGGTCATTTCCCCAGCTCAGAGAACCGGCCATGTTTCCGTAGTTTTCGCTTCTGCCGCCTTCACCCTGTTGGTGTTGGTGCTCGCGGCGGGGTAGGTTGTGATCAAAGTTAGCGCCTCCCTCAGCCCGGGTTCTGCTGTCATAGCCGCTGGACATGTAGCCCAGCTGTCTACCAGACTCGTACATACCGCGGTTGTAGTGCGACTGCGAGTCATCATAGATTTCATAACGGCTGTCATCGTCCCGGCGGGAGGTATTGTTAGTTCCTATGTCACGCACGCCGCCTCTGGAGCCGGCTCTATCTGAAGGCTCCCACCCGCGGGTGTTGTCAGCACCACGGCTACCCGGGCGGCCTGATCCGTCGTACTGCTCCCGCTCACCGGGGGCGAAGCTGTTATGGTCGCGGTAGGCACCATACACCTGGCGGTTTACATGGCGGTCTTCTTCCCGGCCATGGCCACTGCTCCAACGGGAGCCATCGCCTGAATTTTGATTATGCGAGCCACCCCTGGAAGAGCCAAAGCCTTGGGCTCCGCCGTAGCTGCCCATGTTTCCAAAGTTACGGGTAGAATGCTCCAGGCCGTTGTTGTCCTCGTGGGCACCCATGTTATCAAAGCGCTCTCCTCGGCGGTTAGGATCCCGGCCGTAGTCACGAGGCAGTTCATGGTCTCTCTCGCGCCGACGGTCTTCGTTGGAACCCTGGTACTGGTTACTTCTATAATCACGGCTGATGTCGCGGTCATTGAAGTTGTTTTGGCGGTTCAAGCGATCATAGTCTCTGTCGCGGTCATTGTCCATGCGGTAAGCCCCGCGGTATTGATCTTCATCGGAACGCCGATTATCTGAACGGTGATGACCATGGTCATCTGATCTGTGGTTTCTGTTCATGGTGTTAGACTTTTGGTGTAACAAAACAGCTTCTCTTAACGACAAGAAAGGCCTTGCGGTTTTGGGGCTCTTTTTAGAAAGAAGCTCCAAAACCGCAAGGCCTTAGGTAATACCATTATTTCGTGCGCAGGTTGTTGGCGTTGCTGCCGTCTAGCCGGGTGGTGTCTTCCTCGTCCTCGGCGGCTACATTTCCCTCCGAGAATCTGCCTTCCGGCTCCGAGTCTAGAAAGTCGGCTTCAATGGCTTGCAGGGGACTGCCGCCCATGTCTGGCTTAGCATCCTGGTCATAATCCATCTTGGCTCCTTTTACAGGGGTAGGGTTCTCATCTGGCAAGCGTTTACTCTCGTCAGCGTTGGTGATGTTGTCGTTCTCAATGGGCATGGCGTTGGTCAGTAAAGGCAATCAGCCCCTATGGCTGCTCCTAACTTGTTTGTACGCACCACCAAAAAAATGTTTATTATCAAATCATGAAGAAGCCCGTTCTGGGGCTGTTTTGTGCAAAACAGCCCCAGAACGGGCTTCTTAAAACCAGGCGATTTCTGCTAGTTCTCGCTGAAGGGTTCCATCTTGATCTTCTCAATCATGAGGTACTTCTTAAACTCGTGCAGCATACGGGCCATTTCTTTGTCCTGCTCCTCCATCAGCTGCTTTTCGGTATCGGCGGAATGGATGGCCGTCCTGAGTTGCTCTAAACTGATCGCCATGTGGTCACGGGCTTCCTGCGCCCGGTCCCGCAACTCCTCTTCAATCTCCTGCGAGGCGATGTTGTTGTCCAGTTCCTGAAGGCATACCTCCAGAAAAGGAATCATATCCCAAGGATTGTTGGGCCGGTTCCAGGTGAATTCTATGTTGCAGCGACGACATTTGTAGCGGTTAGATTTCCAACCCAGTTCATTGGTAGCCACGCCGGTCTTTTTAAGCAGATCGGCTTTTCCGCAGGTGGGGCACTGGGCATGGTCTTCTATGATGCCTTTCAGGGTTTCGTGCTTTTCCAGCACCTGCTGCCGGAAATCGGCGTGGTTGTAGATCTTTTCGGTAAGACGCTCACAAGCGGCATTCAACTCCTGGTGCTCCTGCGTTAGGGTGCCTTCCGCAGCCAACCGCTCGCCCCGCTTTTTAAAGAAGGTGATAAGCTTGATGACTTCTCTCTCGTTTTCGGTGATGTGCTGCTTCATGTCGTCTTTACGGCTCTTAAATTATCCAAAGATACAAAAAGCCCGCGTACCACTACTTTCCTTGGCCATGTGCCAAGGCATTGTTTTAAGGAGAGCCTGAAGCTATGGTTACCAGTAAGAACCTACCCTGCCTTCTTCTCCTTGCCTTTTGAATCTATTTTGCCATCACTTCGCGTAAACCAGCACTAAAACGACTAACCGGCTTTTCTCTTTAAGAAGACTTGCAAAAGCCCCTGAAAAGATCTGGGTTCTTTTCAGGGGCTTTTAGAAAATTGGGGCAAAAAAAAGCCTCTCTTTCCAAATGGAAAGAGAGGCTAAAAAAAGAAGGGGCAGGCGGCGCATATGTCATCAGCATCTGTAGCATATCCCCCAATAAGCACCAGAACTTTTGACGCTCCTGCAAGCAGAAGTGCTCCGCCGCCCCTTTATGTTTTTAATTTCTTTACCAACAAACTGTCTTTGTTGTTTTAACTGTGTCAAAGGTAATAGGTAATCTTAGGACTGCGAGTGAATTTCGGTGAATACCTCATTTTGCCAGACGAAACTTCCCTTTTTTAGGTTGAATGGTTTTTAATTCTCGGCGAATTTCCGATCCACTCCTACTATTTCTTTTCCGGCACCCGCCTGGGCCTCTCACTCCTTTTTCAGCTATTTACCTCCAAATTATAGAATAAAAGTACATACTTAATTATTTTATATGAACTTATTAGAAAATTCATATTTACTTTAACAGTACAAAAAACTTAACTTTGACGAGAATTTTGAACTAAAGGTTACAATTTGTTTGTTGCCGCCCTTGAAAGTCAATTAGCAACATCATTTTTTATAACTACCAATTTCAAAAGGATACAACGTTCAAAAATAGAATAACAACTTAGTACAATTTAAAAACACTATATATGAAACATCTATACTCTACCTTCTCTCCCCTTACCCTCACCACATTTAGAAAGCCTTCCCAGAAAGGCGAAAGTGGCTTTATTGGAGATTCTCCTGCGGTAGTGATAGGCCAGACTGCACCCTTTACGGTCTAACTACCTCAACTAAGCAGCGCGTGAACCCGGCAATTCTTTGCCTGGGGCTAGCTCTTGCTTTCCCTCTTAATATCCTGTAAAACCATCTTTTCTTTTCTGGCACCATGTCGCCTACTAAAAAGTTCTTTCATTCACTGGGCTTTCTGTTCCTGCTGAGCTTCTACTCCTATGCTCAGAATTGTCCCGATAAACCAGATGTGGCCCTAGCCGATGCCAACGAGGAAAATTTCACCCGGTGTTCCTCGGTAGGTGGGTCCATAGAATACAACCTGTCGGTTGCCAATATTTCCACTACTTCTTCTAAAAACAAGGAGTACACCATTGAGTGGGGAGACGGCACCTCTAACACCTACCCGGCAAGTTTCACCAATGCCAGCCATACCTACAAAACCCAGGGTAGTTTTACCTTGAAGTTCACCATCACCAGCCAGAACGGTTGCTCTGACAGTAGAACGTACTCGGTGTTCAATGGCAGTACGCCCGGGATTGGTATCCAGAGCCCTAACAACACCTCAGAATGCGCCCCGGCGGCCTTCACCTTCGGAATCACGGGTACAGAAAACAACGCCCCTAACACCACCTACGCCATCTGGTTTGACGACGGCACCGACACCTTACGGTACACCCAGGCCAACCTTCCCTCCACGATCACCCACGCCTTTACCAAATCTTCTCAAGGAAAAACCAAAGGCTTTACCATGTACGCGGTAGCCTATGGCTGTATTCCCAAACAAGCCGAGGTAAGCGGGATTATCATCTCCACCAAACCCATTCCGGCGTTCAGTATGACCCCGGAAGATCCTTTCTGCCCTAACCAGGTAGTTAAATTGAACGACCAGACCATAGGCGGATTCAACGGAAACAACATTGGAGGGAATACCAGCGGGTATCGTCGTTTGTGGTCTATTTCACCCAGCACCGGCTGGCAATTCACCAACTCCACCAACGCTTCTTCCATAAGCCCCTCCATCCAATTTACCCAGAACGGCACGTACAAAATCACGTTGGCGGTAACGCCTTCAGGTACCAGCACCACCTGTTTGGGTGATTCCATCATCAAAACCGTGGTGGTTCAGGATGTGCCCTTGGCCCCTACCGCCCTGCCCGCCTCTATTTGCGCCGGTTCTACCGCTACTTTGAAGGCCGAAGGAGATGCTCCTATTTTTAGATGGTACGCCTCTGCAACATCCACTACGGTGTTGGCTACCGGCGCCACCTTCACCACTCCGGTCCTGAACACCACTACTACCTATTATGTAGAGGCTGCCCTGAACGGAGGATGTAAAAACCCCGTCCGGACGCCAGTGGTGGTGACGGTTTCCCCATTACCACCGGCCCCAACGGCTCCCGACGCGATCACCTGTGCCGGAAGCAGCGCCACCCTGAACGCCATCACCGCAACCGGAAAAGTGTACTGGTACGCCACCGCTACCGGCGGCGACACCCTGGCCACCGGCAATACTTTCACTACTACGGCTTTAACCGCCACTACCACGTTTTATGTCGCCACCTTGTCACCGCAGGGCTGTTTTTCTGCCACGCGCAGAGCGGTGAAAGTAACGGTACAGCCGGTCATTGCGGGCAACAGGATCAGCGCCCCTCAAACCCTTTGCGCAGGCGAGACGGCTGCTACCCTTACCGGAGAAACCCTGTCTGGCGGTTCCGGCACCTATACCTATCTATGGGAAAGCAGCACCGATGGCACCACCTTTACCAGAGTGGAGGGTACTTCTAACACTCCTACCTACAAATCTGGCGTGCTGAACGTGACCACCTGGTTTAGACGCACCGTTACCTCGGGCAGTTGTACCAGCGTTTCTGAGCCTGTTAAAATTACCGTCGTACCAGTGGTGAACAACAACACCGTCACCATCACCGATGCAAACATCTGCTATGGTGCCACTACCACGTTAAACGGCTCACTGCCGGGCGGCGGGAACGGTGGAACCCCGGTGTACCTGTGGGAAACCAGCACCACCAGCGCTACTACCGGGTTCACAACCGCGCCAGGCTTCTACACAGGCCAGTCTTACCAGTCAGGGGCGTTGACCGCCAACACTTGGTTCCGGCGCAAAGTGATCATTGATGGCTGTACCCAGACCTCTCCGGCGGCGTTGGTGTCCATCATCACCATCTCTTTCCCGCCAACCGTTAAGAACGCGACCATCTGTAGCGGCACCTCGGCTACGTTGACAGCCACTGCCCCGGGCGGACCTTACGAGTGGTACACCAGCGCAGTTGGGGGTACTCCTATCTTCTCCGGAGATCAGTTTGTCACCCCTGCCCTTTTTGTTTCTACTTCTTACTTTGTGCAAAGCAAAGCCCCGGACAATTGCTCTGAGGTTCGCACCGAGGTGAAAGTGACCGTGCAGCCTATCATCACCAACAATACCATTTCTGGTGCTCAGGAAGTATGTTCGGGCAGCGCTCCTACTACCCTCATCGGGTCAAGACCTTCCGGCGGAAACGACACTCCGGTTTACCTATGGGAAAGCAGCTTGAACGGCATTGACTTTACCCCGGCCACCGGCACAAGAACAAACCAGAACTACGCTCCAAGCGCTTTAACCAAGACCACCTGGTTCCGCCGCAAGGTAACCATGGGTGCCTGTGAGGAATACTCCAACGCCATCCAGGTAGAGGTAACCCCACCGTTGACCGCGGTTACCATGCCTACCAACATGGAAGTATGCGAGGGATCTTCGGCTCCTATCATCTCTGCCCCGGAGGCCACGGGCGGTAATGGAACCTACACCTATAAATGGGAGAAAAGCACTAGCAGCGCTACGGCAGGGTTTGCCCCGGCTACCGGCAACAACACTGGAGTGACTTACGCCCCAGGCATTCTGGGAAGCACCAGCTGGTTCCGTAGAATTACCTACTCCGGTTCTTGCCAGCTCACCAGCTCCGTGGTTAAAATCACCGTGCTACCTTTACCGGCCCTCCCGATTGCCAAAGACGTAGTTACCTGCGAGAATGCCACCGCCACCCTTACTGCCACGCCGGCTACGGCTGGCCAGAAGATACAGTGGTTTGATGCGGCTACCGGTGGCAACCTCTTGGCCGAAGGAAACACCTTCACTACGCCTGTTCTGCAAAACAACACCTCTTATTTTGTGCAGGCAGCCACTACCAACGGATGTCTTTCACCGGCCCGGGTGGAGGTGAAAGTAACCGTGACGGTTCGGCCGTTGGCACCGGAGGCGTTTGCGCCTACGGTTTGCCACTCAGAGAAAGCCGTGCTGCAAGTGAAGGACCCGGGTACCGATGTCACTTATGAGTGGTTCTCTGCCGCAACTGGTGGCACCGTCCTATTCAGAGGTCCCTCCTACACCACGGTTAACCTGACGCAAAGCACCACTTATTATGTACAGGCTACGGTGGGTGGTTGCGAAGGCCCAAGATCTGCCGTGCTTGTGAACGTGCAAGACCCGGTTGGAAACAACGTGCTGTCCGGTACCCAAGAGATTTGCGCGGGCACGGGCACTACCACCCTTACCGGTTCTCAACCAACCGGCGGTACGGGCACTTACTCCTACCAGTGGGAAAGCAGCACCGACGGTATCTCGTTCTACTCGCTACAAAGCGCTGGCCAAACCGAGAACTACTCCCCGGGTGTGATGTACCAGACCACCTGGTTCCGCAGAGTGGTGAAATCTGGCACTTGCGTACCGCACGTGAGCGCCCCAATCAAGGTAACCGTGAGTGAGTCGATCATCAATAACTTCATTCAGGACAACCAGGTTATCTTCATCCATACCAAACCAGCGGCCTTCACCGGCACTACGCCTACCGGCGGTACCAGAACTTACCAGTACCAGTGGGAATCCAGCCAGGACGGCGTCACTTTCACGGCTATCTCGGGAGCTACAAGCAAAACGTATGCTTCAGGGGCTTTGAGCCAGACTACCTGGTTCCGGAGAGTGGTGGAATCTGGTGGTTGCCAGGTGATCAGTAACGTGGTGAAAGTGACGGTGAACGATGACATCACCCAGAACACCATCCTGGAAGACCAGAACATCTGTACAGGCACCGCTCCAATGACCTTGTCTGGTACTGACCCCATAGGCGGCGACGGCACCTTCAGCTACCTGTGGGAGAAAAGCACCACGGGTCCGGCCTCTGGGTTTGTGACGGCTACCGGTAAAGCCACGGCCAAGAATTACTCCGCACCGGCATTAACCCAAACTACCTGGTTCCGCAGAAAAGTAAGTTCCGGGGACATCACCCAGATCTCCAATGTGGTAAAAGTGACGGTGTACACCGCCGTGACCAGAAACAGCGTCTCCACTGATCAGACGGTTTGTATTGGCTCTGCCCCGGCTCGTTTGGCAGGCTCTACGCCAGACGGCGGAAACGGTAACTACGCCTACGTTTGGGAAAGCAGCACCAGCGGACCAACGGCTGGGTTTGGAACCGCCTTTGGCAACAGCACCGAACAGCATTACACTCCGGGCAACCTGCAGCGCACCACCTGGTTCCGCCGGAAGGTAGTTTCAGGAAGCTGCTCTGAAAGCGTAAGCAACGTGGTACAGGTAAGCGTTACCGCGCCACAGCCACCAACTGTGCAAGAAGCCTTTATCTGTGCGGGCACTACCGCTACCTTAACGGCAGTTCCAATTACTGGTTCAACCGTGATTGAGTGGTTTGACCAACCAGAAGGCGGAAGACTGATGGGCTCTGGCTTGACCTTCACTACGCCAATCCTGAAGGAGACAACTACTTTCTACGTTCGGTCAGTAACGCAGAACTGCGCCAGTGTTCGCATCCCGGTGAAAGTGCACATCCCGGCTCCTACCGCTAATGCAGGGCCTGACCAGAACATCGTGCTGGGCAACTTCGCCACTTTGGAGGCAACCGGTGGATTAACGTACCGCTGGTCACCTGCCACGGGCTTGAACAACGCCCAGATCGCGACACCGGTGGCCAAGCCAACTGTGACCACCACCTACACGGTGACCGTGACCACGCAGGATGGATGTACTTCTTCTGACCAGGTGACCATTACCGTGTTACAACCTATTGAGGTGCCGAACGGATTTACCCCGAATGGTGACGGCATCAACGATAACTGGGAACTTCCTAACCTGAAGAGCTACCCAGATTGCCAGGTGGAGGTATTCAACCGTTGGGGCAACAAGGTCTTTGAATCAAGAGGCTATGACAATCCGTGGGAAGGACGCCTGAACGGGCAACCGCTCCCGGCAGCTACTTACTACTACATCATCCGCTTGGGTGAGAAACAGAACCCTATCACCGGAAACGTTACCATTATTAAGTAAGCCTGTATGAAAAAGCTTGCCTCTATCTTGTTGTTTTTTGTGCTTGTTTCTCCTGCCATGGCGCAGCAGAAGCCTCAGTACAGCCAGTACCTGTTCAATAACTTTCTGTTGAACCCCGCCCTTTCCGGGATTGAGAGTTACACCGATGTGCGCATGGGTACCCGTCGCCAGTGGGTGGGCGTAGACGGGGCCCCGGTCACGTACTACGTCAGCGGACATTCTTCTTTTGGGATGAGCGACCGCAACGCGCCCGTGGGTCCGGGAACGGGCAAAGGGTTTATTCCCAAGTTGCCGTCCAAAAACCCGCGCTCTACCAAGTACCACAAGTCACGCCCCCACCACGGGTTTGGCGCCATGGCTCAGGTAGACAAAACGGGGCCGTTGAGCACCACCAACGTAAACCTGACCTACGCCTACCACCACCCTATTACCCGGCGGGTTAACATGTCGGTGGGGTTATCTGGGGGGTTGATCCAGAGCCGATTGAATGGAAATGAACTGCACCTGATTAATCAGAACGACCCTACCCTGCGCCCCGGCACTATGGGAAGAACCAATTTTGACCTGGGACTAGGCACCTGGATCTACTCAGACTATTTCTACTTCGGTGCCTCGGCGGCCCAACTGCTAACCACCACCATGTCACAAGGCGAAGGCGCCCGGGACCCTGAGCAGAAGTTGCAGCCTCATTTCTTCATGACGGCGGGGTACCGCATCCGGATCAGGTATGACTTCTCTATTGACCCATCGGTGATGTTGAAGTTGGCCAGCCCAAGCCCGCTGTCGGTTGACGTGAACTTCAAGGCCATGTACGCAAACCGGATCTGGGCAGGCATGTCTTACCGGCACGGAGATGCGGTGGCGGCTTTGGCGGGCATGAACGTGAACCATGTGCTGGATGTAGGGTACTCGTATGACCTGACCACCTCTGGCCTCAACAGTGCCAGCGCCGGAAGCCATGAACTGATTGTAGGAATTAAACTTAGAAACAAGACCAGAATGCTTTGCCCTGAGTGGCTCTGGTAGCATAAATCTTCCCTTTTTCCTGATGCCCGTTTTCAGCTTCTTTCTTCAAAGAAGGCCGAAAACGGGCATTCTCTTTTTAGGGCTTCTGAAGCTTTCGCCCAAGCACTTCGGGCTGCTTTCCACACCTTTTATCCTGGCGGAGCCACTGACCATTTTACCTCTATCGCCCTAACCTCTGGTATTGTAACCTACATGGGTTTCGTGCCTTTCCTCCTCAACTTCTGCTGCTCAGCCCTTTGTTCTTTTGGAGGAGGGATTATCCAAATACTTGCTTTTTCCTATATCTGGCTAAAACACGTCAAAAACTCTAACCATCTTCATTTTTGCACTTTACAGGATTCGCTTGGCTCTTATCCTAAATTTTGAATCAGAAGAAGGGTAATTCTTAAAACTCTGCCCCTGTTTAAACGTATAAACCACAAATAGACCGTTTAAGACAATTACAAGAATCACTTCATTCCTAAAGAATCTCTTCTCATCTTCAAAATTCAAAAACCACATGAAAAACTTTACTCTTTCTCTATGCTTATTCTTTGCTCTGGCTTTCACCGCATCAGCTCAGGTTGCTCCGGCAAATGAGGCGGTGGAGAAGACCTCTGCATCCATCAGCCGCATGATGGTTCAGGAGATGGGTTTGAATGAAGTGGAATATATCCAGGTGCGCAACCTAAACCAGGAGCGCTTGGCAAAAGCCGCTGAGGCTACCAGAAAATACGCCGATGATGCTTCAAACCTAGAGGCTTCTTTGCGTGATATTGACGAAGACTTTGAAACCAAGCTGTTCAAGATTTTGACGAACCGCCAGGTAGAGGCTTACGCCGAATTTAAAACCAAGCCAGAAGCGAATTTCCTGTCTTTGGTACAGCAAGTTTCTCCAGAGTCTAAGAAAAAGAAAAACTAAGATTACCCTCCCCATAAACACGAAGAAGGGACCTGCTACACAGGTCCCTTCTTCGCGTTTATGGGGTTTGATTCCTAAAATACCGGCATATTTACTTTGTCATTACCGCTTTATATTATGTAAATTAAACTAATTTACATTAGGGTTTCTAGTTGCTTTTGTAAAAGGAACCCATCCAACAAGTTGCCCATTTTCTTAGTTTTGGATTTAAGGCAAAGATTATAAAAGCAGACCTTAAACCTAAATTTCAGACACAGCTCAATTCCTGGATTGTCGCTAAGCATGAGTTTACACGTATATAAACAATATCTTTACCACCCGTTCTTTTAAACCTAACCAAAAGAGCGGCCAAATGACAGCCTATGGAATGGTTTAAAATATACAACCCCAAGGCAATGAATTCCTTCCAGTTCATTGCCGTCACCGGAATCATCATGTCGGCGCTGGCGCATGTCTTGCTGCACCTGTGGGGCAAGGAGGTGGATTCCTTCAATTACCTATATCTCTGCTGGGGAGTACTCTTTGTTTTCGGCTCTATCCAAAACCTGCGCCACAAACCCGAGGACGATGATCACCACCATCACCATCATCATTAATAAGAAACTAAGAAAAACTACATGTTGGTGAGAATGACAGAGGAGATCTGAGTTATCAGGTAGGTATCTGGCCCCGTGACTTGCGTGCAACGGCTCCTCTCCTTACTATGGTCTTTGCTTTTAGCCTTATGCCTTAGACCTTATTTCTAAAAAGAGGCGCCAAAACAAGAAGAGTACCGGACATTCTTTTTTGTGCGTCTGCGGCACGAGACTTATCTTACTGGTTTAAACCTTATTTGCCATGACCAGAGAAGAAGCCTCCGAAATCTTACACCACTATACCAAAGGCGAAAGCCTCCTACGCCATGCCCGCACCGTTGAACTGGTCATGCGCGCCTATGCCCAAAAGCTAAACCAAGACCCCGAACTCTGGGGCAACACCGGCCTTCTCCATGATGCTGACTACGAAGCGTTCCCTGACCGGCACCCGCATGTGGTAGTGGAACTGCTGCGCGAACGCGGCGAAGAAGAAATGGCCCACGCCATCTCGGGGCACTACAGCCACTGGGGGGTTCCTCATGAAAGCCTTTTAGACAAAGCCCTTCTGGGTTGCGACGAAATCACCGGATTTGTGGTAGCCTGTGCCCAGGTGCGTCCGCAGCGCCTCTCCGGACTGGAAGCCAAATCAGTGCTGAAGAAACTGAAACAGGCCAGCTTTGCCGCCTCTGTAGACCGTGGCGAGGTACGTCTGGGCGCCGAATTGCTTCAGGTAGATCTGGCAGCCCACATTGACTTTATCATCCAAGCCCTGCAACCCCACGCCGAAGAACTGCAACTTACCCCTGTTCCCTCAGAGGCTTCATAGTTATAAAGTTTCTCCACCCAATTAAGCTAATAACCAGAACGACTTCTATTTATGCGGTAGTTAGCGGTAATTTATAATATTAGATAGCACCAATGGAATTAAAGAAATTACAGAAAAGAAAGCTTTTGCTTATTTTCACCATTTTAGTTGGTGCTGTAACGCCTTTCATTCCGTCTTTCACAGTAGTTGAAGTTTTCTTCCTTATAATTCCCTTCGCTATTGTTTTTCTATTTACTTCTGTTTACCTGATAGTCAGCTTCTTCAATAAAAGCATAAACTCAAAAAGAGCATTATTTACCTTCTCGATACTTCCCATTTTCATCATAACTCAACTTGCATCTGGCTTCGTAGTCGATAAAGTGCAGCGATTTAGAAGTGAAAACATTATCAGCGACATTTACTAAATAAGGAACGACTCAGGAAAGCTACCAGAAAAGTATGACACAAATTTAGGAATCAGCTACAAGAGACTAAGAGATAACACAAACTTTATGATTAGCTACTCCAGGGGATTTATGGTAACTGAAAAATATAATTCAGAAAGTAGAACATGGAAAAGCTATGGTTGGAATGATTAGAAAAACTACCACCAACAATGTGTAAACCCATGCTTCGGCCGACGGCCTTGCACGCTGTTTACACGAGACCGTTAGCACAAATAAAAATGAATAAAGAAGAACAAAATTGGCGAGTGGTTTTTCTAATAATACCAACTTTTCTCGGATACAATTTAGCAAATGTAATAGCAACAGATGATAACACGGGACTTCTGTATGCCGTCCTTTTTAGCGGTGCTGGTGCATTGGTTGGTGCAGTTGTTTACTACCTCATTAAAGAGAAAAGCAAAAATCTAAAAATTGCATCAGCTGTTGGAATTTTCGTTGTTGGGATACTAACTCTCTATTTGGCTGCATAAGGGATGGAAATCGAAGCAACCCTGTCAAATGATAAAATAAAACATATAAGTAAAATTACTTGTGCTAACAAGGTGCATAAGCCATGCTTCGGCCGACGGCCTCGCACACCTCATGCACTAGACGTTATGCCTAATTAAATATCATGAAATTATTTCCTGCGCTCGATTATACAATCGAATTAACAGAAGATGCTTCAGTAGCTTTAAATCGCCTCACACAAAATACAAAATTAACCAACTCACTTGTTTCAGAAATGACTAATAAGGCATTTATCGGTCAAGTTCATGAGAATAGATTCAAGGTAATTTCTTCGGCAAAGGGATATGGATCTTTTTGTGTTATTAGTGGAGATCTTCTAGGTAATAAAGGATCAATTAATTTAAGAGTTCATCAAACTTTTAAAATACTGTCCACAGTTTTGATGGTGCTACCAATCCTTGCCATTGTACTAACACTTTTACAAAGAAAAGTAGAGAACCCGATTGAACTTGCTTTTCCTGCACTATTAGGAATCATATTTGTAAGACTTGTTATTGTAGAACTGAATTTTAGAATAATCTCCAAAAAAGGATTAAATAGGTTAACTGAAGTAATTAGAATAAGTGCAATAAAAAACATGGCATAACACTGTGTAAACGGCACCTCGGCCAACTTCACCGCTTTCCCGCTAAACCCTTTTCTTATATCGAAAAATCTGAATGAAATTTCTCCTAACGTTTCTCACCTTTTTAATCGGGCTTTCAGTTCATGCACAGTCCATTGACAGGTGGGCTGCCTTTCAGGACAAAAACTCAGAGTTAATTGGTTTTAAAGATGCAAGCGGATATGTAAAAATAGAGCCCAGGTTTTCGGGGCGAGTCATAGCAGAATATTTCGAGAATATTGCTGCTGTGATGGAGGAGAAAAATGGCAAGTATCAATCTTACTATCTTACCCGGTCTGGTAAAGAGATTGGCAGAGACAGCTTATACTACTTTGACAATACCCCAGATTGTGAGAGTGAGGGATTTATCCGGTTTAGAGATAAAGTAACGGACAAGATAGGCCTATTTGACAAAAACGGAAAGATAGTGATCCCAGCAGTGTACAATGCCTTGTCGAGAGTCCAAAACGGACATGTTTGGGCATTGAAAGGTGCCCAAAGAAAATACCTAGACAAACATAAAGAGCACTATTCCTGGGAAGGTGGCGAAGAAATGCTTATCAACACCAATAATGAGGTGGTCATTAAAGACTCAAAACACGAGGGTTACTTAAACCTTTATTCGCTGAAGACCAACCCTAAGCCCACTTATGAGCCAGAAAGTAATACCTTTAAAGGTGTCAACGGAAGTTTTTACGCTTTCATTGATTATGAAAAAGAATTTAAAGCTTGGCTTGCCTCAAATTTCCTAAACCATTTGACCCTAGAAAACCTAGCCGAGGCCTCCTTTGACAGCATAACCCACTGGCAAGAGCCTAACGGCTGGACTGCCGAAGCCAAAGCAAGCTTTCTACCTAGAAACTTTGAATTAATAAAAGAGAGACTGTCTACCTTAAAAGAGAAAAAGCCTGATTTCACTGTATTCATCAATGGACTAAACCATTTTATTTATCAAGGGGATAGTTTTGCAAAGTATTACAACAATTGCGGTGAGGCAAATCAAGAGAAATACCCAGTAGTGGAATTAGTCCTCAACTCCAAAGTAGGAAATGATATAATTCAGGACCATTTTGAGTTTTTGCGGACTGAAGCTGGATACAAGCTACTTAGCATTACCATCAGGAATGGAGAATTAAAATAACAGAAGCTAACGTATAAACCCCATGCTTTTGCCATTCTTTCTATTCAACGAAGGCTGCATAATTTAATCACAACTAAGGGTGCAACATGATGGTTGGTATGATGAGTCTATAGAATCTGCAGCCATATAATCAATGGGTGAAAGCTACTACTTTCAAATTAAAGAATTCAAACCAGAGGAAGAGTAACAGCCCTCCACCAACCCTTAAAAACTGGTTTTTACCTCCTGATTTTCTGGCACCTCAGAAGCATGAAAAACATCAGAAGACAACTCACCTTATTTCTCTCTGAAAACACCGGTACCATTGAAAAAATACGGGCGCAGTTTAATCCGGCTCAGTTCAGCTTAATTGCCGCTCATGTTACCCTTTGCCGGGAAGAGGAGATAGAAGACATTGACAAGGTGAAAGAGAACCTCAACTCCCTGCCCCTTCCCGTTCCCCTTTGCCTTGCCTTTGGCAACGTAGAAAGGTCTCTAGACGGCAAAGGAGCCCTGCTGCCGCCCGCGGGGGAGAACATAGTTTTTCACTAGGTAAGAAAAGCCATCCTGAAGGGGATTGTGGAACACCCCAGGGCGCATCAGCCACATATTACGCTCATGCATCCGCGCAACGCTACCTGCACTGATGAAATTTTCGATCAGCTTACGCAGGTCTCCTTCCCGCATACCTTTTGTTTTAAGACCATCCATCTCATAGAACAACAGGACGGGGGCAAGTGGCAGGTTCTGGAGGAATTTTCCATTACCGGGTAGCACCCAACCCTTACTAACGTCTTCCCAAAGGGTATACAGGGCAAACCTGAATAATTGCCTACTTTCGTGCATTCATTTGCTTAAGGAAGCATACAGGAGGCAAGCTCCTTCCCATGATATGACGTTTTTACAAGTAGCCGGAATTTACAAGCAGGGAGAGAAAGAAACCGTCCTGAGGGACATCAGCTTCACGCAGCAGGAATTCCAGAAGATAGCCATTGCCGGGGAAACCGGCTCTGGAAAGAGTACCTTACTTAAGATCATTGCCGGACTGATTCAGCCAGACGCGGGATCCGTCACCTTTGAAGACGAGCGGGTAAAGGGCCCGGCCGAAAAGCTGGTGGCAGGGCATCCGGGCATTGTGTACCTGTCACAGCAGTTTGAGTTGCCCGAGTTTTTGCGAGTAGAACAGGTGTTGCGGTATGCCAATACGCTTGAGCAGGAAGACGCCGATGCCTTATATGAGGTGTGCCACATCCGTCATCTGTTAAAACGACGCACCGATCAGTTATCGGGTGGGGAGCGCCAACGCATTGCCCTAGCCCGCCTACTCCTCACCTCCCCCAAATTGCTTCTACTAGACGAGCCTTTCTCCAATTTGGACACTGGCCATAAAAGCCTGCTGAAAACCATTCTCCAGGACATCAGCGACCAACTAGACATCACCTGCCTTTTGGTCTCGCATGACCCGCTGGACAGCCTTTCCTGGGCCGACGAGGTTCTGGTAATGAAAGACGGCGAAGTGGTGCAACAGGGTACTCCCCAGCAGATTTACAGACATCCGGTTAGTGAATACGTGGCAGGGCTGTTTGGCAAGTACAACCTGCTCTCCCCGCTGCAGTCTAGCGTTTTCCATGTTATTTATGAAAAAGGCCCTGCAAACAAAAGCGTGCTGGTCAGGCCAGAAAGCTTTCAGATAGAGCCAGACAGCCAAGCGGGTGTTGAGGCCAAAGTGAAACGAGTCATGTTCTTTGGCAGCCACTTTGAACTAGAGGTTGCATTGCCAACCGGAGACGTTTTGGTAAGAACCGGGTTGGGCCAGTTTAAAAAGGATGACACAATATACATTTCTATCTCGCCTGACAAGGTTTGGTTTCTCTAAGCGAAAGTTTCTTACAGCAAGCCGCCAATACCTAAAATAAAGCAAAAGGTGCTTTTAACCTGATTTTCTAAAACCAGGCTAAAAGCACCTTTTTGCAGGATGGCCATAAGAGGCCAATGCAGTAGGCCTACACGGTGGCTACCCGGAACGGTTTGATGTCTACGTTGTCCCACACCTTCTGGAGCAGGTAAGGCTCCTGGTCCAGGTAGGCTTGCAGGGCGGCCTCATTTTCAAACTCCACTACCAGGGTAGAGCCAATCATCTTCTCCTCGGGGCTTAACATGGCTCCTCCCAGGATGAAGTTGCCGGTTTCTTTCAGTTTTTTAACCATTGCCAAATGGTCGGGGCGGGTGGCCATACGGCGATCCAGGGCTTGGTCATCGGTATAATCAAAGGCGGTGATAAGGTATTGTGGCACGTGCTGTAAAGTTAGTTCTGGTTTGAAGGTACTGAAAATACCCAAATCCTGTTTCATGGAAACCAAATGAGGATAAATCGGCAGTAGGCTCTTCATCCCGTTGCCAAGAGGGCGAACCTTCTTTCTTTTAGAACAAGAGTTTACTTTAGGCCAGCTTTCCGGAAAAGAAGCTGAAAGAACGGTTACAAATAAACCGGTTGAGAGATTAAACTTTCCAAACTTTTGGCTGTCAAAGAGCCGTCCCCAGCCAGAGATAGAAGAGATGTTGACGAAGCGAAAGCCTCTGCCTTGAGACCTTACCTTGCCTCAAATCCTATTTTTGCCGGTCTTGTTTGTATGGCTAGAGAACATCAGCTTTCGCTTCAAAAGATTGCGGGAATCTTCCTGCTGGCTGCCTTTTGGGTATTGCATGGGGTGCCGGCCACAGCGGGCTCCTTCCCTACTGCCTTAGCGCGGCAAACAAGTGGCGTACGGGTTACCGGCACAGTGGTAGATGCGGTTTCCAAGGCCCCGGTAGACTTCGCCACGGTAGCCCTGCAAGATAAAAGCGGCAAACTCATCTCTGGCGTGCCCTGTGACGTGAACGGTAACTTCACCCTGCCTAATGTCCTGCCCGGCGACTACCAACTGGCTATTTCCTTTATCGGGTATAAAACCAGGGTGTATCCTTTCACGGTAGCGGCCGGAATTCCCTCCTTACCGCTGGGGCAGATTCTCCTGGAATCAGACAGCAAGGCCCTGGAAGAAGTTGTGGTCACCGGCGAGAAAAACCTGATTCAGGAAACCGATGACGGCATGGTGTACAACGCAGAAAACGACATCACCAACATTGGGGGAACCGCGGCCGATGTTTTGAAGAAAGTACCTTCCCTGGCTGTGGACATAGACGGAAACGTGGAGATGCGGGGCAGCAACAAAGTCAAGATTCTGATCAACGGAAAACCCTCCACCATGCTCGCCGACAATCTGGCCGAGGCCCTGCAGCAGATTCCGGCGGATATGATCAAATCTGTGGAGGTGATCACCAGCCCCTCGGCTAAGTATGATGCCGAGGGCACGGCCGGTGTCATCAACATCATCACCAAGCAAAGCGCCATTGAGGGCATCACGGGCCAGGTGACGGCCACGGCAGGCAACCGCTCCAATAACCTGAACACCAACCTGAACATGCGCAAGAAAAAGCTGGGTTTGCGCGCTAGCGTGGGCGGCAACTTCAATGACCGCGTAGGCGATTCTGAGTCAGACCAGGTGTATTTCAGGGAAGAGAACCTCATCCAGACACCCACCAAACTCATCCAGCAGAGCAGTGCCTTTGAGAACAACGGTCAGTCGCTTTTCACGCAGTTGGGTGCCGACTACGATTTCAACGAGCAGAACAACCTGAGCGCCAGCATTAGGGTGAACCGCTCCCGCAACCTGAGTGACCGCAGCCTTTCCACGTCGCAGTTCACGCCCTCGGGTGAGGAACAGGTAGAGAATTACCGTTTCCGGGACATTGACAACCTGAACCGCAACCACGGCTTTGAGACCAACCTCCACTATAAGAAGCGTTTTAAACAGAAAGGGCAAGAACTGGACGTAATGGCCATCTTCAACACAAACCAGAACGAAAGCGACTACCAACTCACCGAGGAAAACCGATCTTCTGAACTCACCCGCTTGGAGCAAAGCGAAAACCACGGCACCAACCAGGAGTTTACCTTCCAGGCAGATTATTCGCACCCGTTTGAGAAACGGGGCAATATTGATGCGGGGGTGAGAGCGGTAATCCGTAACTCGGGGAGCGACTATAATTTCCTGTTTTCGCGCTCGGCGGTGGCGCCTTTGGTGGAGGACCCGGCCCGATCAAACCAATTCAACTATGACCAGGATGTGTACTCGTCTTACCTGTCTTACACGCTCAGGCTGGAGAAAACCTATACGTTCAGGGTGGGCGGCCGGTATGAGTACACCCAGGTAAACGGCGATTTTGCCACCAATAATGTGCTGACTTACCTGGAAAAGCCTTTCCATAACTTCATGCCCAACGTGATGCTCATGAAGCGCTTCAAAGACGATCAGCGCCTGCGCCTGAGCTACTCCACCCGCATCCAACGGCCCGGCATGGGCCAGCTCAATCCTTACCGCAACGAGAGCAACCAACTCAACATCCGGTACGGAAACCCTAACCTGGACGCCGAGATCACCCACAACACCGAACTCAATTACAGCTGGAACCTGAAAACCACCAACTTCAACGCCTCGGCGTATTGGCGGCAAACCAACAATGACATCAATCAGTACCAGTTCCCCATTAGGGAAAATAACGACACCCTGCACACCACTTTCGCCAACCTGGGCAAAAACGCCACCTACGGCACCAGCCTGAACGCCACCACCCGGTTTAACCAGAAAGGGCAGATTGGTCTCAATCTGAACGTGTTTTACAACGACTTGCAAAGCTTTGTGGGCCGTAGCGCCATCCACCGCTCGGGGTTCATGTACAACCTGAGCGGGAATGCCTCTTACCGCTTTGTGAATGATTTCAGCGTGCAGACAGCCGGTTCCTTCAACTCGCCGCGGCTTTCGCTGCAGAGCCGGAGCACCTACAATTACTCGTACAGTCTGGGGCTGCGCAAGGAGTTCTGGCAACGGAAAGGCGGCATCAGCCTGAACGTGGAGAACTTCCTCTTCAGCAACAACTCCATCAGAACCACCGTCACCAATACCAATTCCAGCAACTACAATTTGAACAATAACTACAACCGCGTGGTGCGGGTAAGCTTTAGTTACCGTTTCGGGAAAATGGAGTTTAAACGTGACAAAGCGCTAGAGAAATTAACCGGGGAAACCGGCAAGAAGAAAGGTTAAGGTGGCGTTGTATTACAGCCCTTATTCTCTGAAACCAGCCTTGCGGCCTCTGGGGCAGCTTGCCACTCAAATTTTCAATTGGGGTTGCCAGCTTGCTTTTCTGTTGCGTATACGTACTTTCGCGGACCTTTAAACTGACCAGGCATGACCAACAACGATATCATGAAGAAACTGCGCGTGGCGCTTCAGCTCCGGGACGATGACATCATCGATATCCTGAAGCTGGTGGATTTCAACGTAACAAAGAGTGAACTGGGCGCTATCTTCCGGAAAGAGGACCACCCTAACTACAAGCCCTGTGGTGACCAGTTGCTGCGTAACTTCCTGAACGGCCTGGTTTTGCACATGCGCGGTACCCCCGAAGAAAAGAAACCTGCCACCTCCTCTGCCCCGGCCAGAAAGCCGATGTCTTACCCTCCCCGCAAAAAATAGACAATCTACTATATAGAGGATGGCCGTTTTAACGTTGGTTTGGGAAAACCACGGTAAAACGGCTTTTACTTTCTACCCCTCGCCTCCTTCTTATGAAAAACCTGTTGCTGCTATTTTTCTTGGGTGGGCTGCTTTTCCATGACGGGTTCAAAGTGGGGCAATTACAGCATGAGCGGGTGCAGACAGCCTACAGCCAAAAATATGCCTCCCTTGACCGGCTGCTCAAAAGTAAAAATCTGTCCTTCCAAAAGCTGGAGTTATACCTGCGGGCTTTCAAGCACGAGAAAACACTGGAGGTCTGGGCCAGAAACACTCCCGAACAACCTTTTGCCTTACTCACCACCTACCTGCTGTGCGCCCGATCTGGCACTTATGGCCCCAAACGCCAGGAAGGAGATGGGCAGATCCCGGAGGGCTTTTACGTCATTGACCGCTTCAATCCTAAAAGTGCCTATTACCTTTCCCTGGGCATCAATTACCCTAATACCGCAGATCAGCTCCAGGGAAAAGGCAAACTGGGCGGCGACATCTTCCTGCACGGTGATTGCGTGACCTTAGGCTGCTTAGCCCTCACCGATGACAAGATCAAAGAGCTTTACGTACTGGCCGTGGAGGCTTTCCAGGAGGGGCAAACGCAGATACCGGTGCATCTCTTCCCTATCCGGTTTGACAATCCCTACTATCAGCAGTTGAAAACCAGGTACGCCCACCAACCCGCCCTGCTTTCCTTCTGGGAGAACTTACAACCGGGCTTTGCCTATTTTGAGGCGAAGAGGTCTCTTCCCCAGATTTCGGTCACCAGCGCAGGGCGTTATGTAGTGCAATAAGGCATGCGCCTGCTTTCGTTCCTGTAACACAAAGATCCGTTTGAGACGGAGCTTGTTTTAAGCTGGGTTCCTAAATAATGCCCTAAAATCCTTTCTGCAGGTACCTATCCACGTAGTTTTTGAGTAGAGCAGAACCCGCCTTCAGTAAAATAACTTAATTTTAAGTTGTATAACTAAAAATTAAGTTATACGTTTAGAGAAGAAATTAACAGCCTTTTTATGAAAGAATTAACCAAAGCCGAAGAGCAGGTGATGCAGATTCTCTGGAGCTTGGGGAAGGGTTTTGTGAAAGATGTAATTGAGCAGTTCCCAGAGCCTAAACCCATTTACAACTCCGTTTCCACCATCATCCGGATTCTGGAGAAAAAAGGCTTTGTGGGCTACACTGCCTACGGGAAGACACATGAATATTACCCCCTTATTCAGAAGAGCGAGTATCAACGGTTTTTCCTGAAGAACTTTGTGAGCGGCTACTTTGGGGGGTCATTTAAGCGAATGGTTTCCTTCTTTGCGAAAGAGGAAGAACTTGACGTGAAGGAATTAGAGGAACTGGTACGGTATGTAAAACAAAACTCCCCAAAAGACGGCCATGACGCATAGTATTCTATCTTACCTTCTGGAGTCTGGGGTCTGCCTGCTGGCCTTTTACGTATTGTACCTGCTTTTACTTCGTAACGAGGCATGTTTCCGCTACAACCGGTTCTATTTACTGGGAGCCACCGTTGTTTCTTTTTTGCTTCCTTTTCTGGAATTGCCTTCTTTTCAGCGGATATCCCCTCTCCCCGTATTTGTTCCCTCCTTTACACCATTTGTGGTCAATGCAGGCACGGAACCTGAACCCATATCCAATTTACTCGCTTTAAAGTGGAACTCCGTTTTTCTGCTTGTCTATGGTATTGGAGCTTTGTTCTTTGCTTTCCGCTTTGTCCGGCAATTGTACCACCTACGGCAATTTATTCAGCAGCATAAAAAAAGCGCCGAAAGGATGCACACCATTACCATTATTCCTACCCGGGGAGAATGGCCCACTTTTTCTTTCTTCCGGTACATTTTCTGGGATACCACCCAATCCCTGACTCAGCAAGAACAAGACCGGATTCTTGAACATGAACGAGTGCACGTGGAACAAGGCCATAGCTATGACCTGATGTACCTAGAAATAGTATCCATCATATTCTGGTTTAATCCTCTCCTCTACCTCTACAGAAAGGCCCTTATGGCCACTCATGAGTTCTTGGCCGACGCACAGGTCATCCAGACCCAAGATAAAACCGCTTACGGTTTACTTCTGGCCAAACAGGTATTGCAGAAGAACAACTTTGCCTTAGGTCATTCTTTCAATTCATCTCTCACTCTAAAACGTCTGAAAATGATTCACGCACCTACCCGCCGCCCCTCAAAAATGAAACAAGTTTTGGCCTTCCCACTATTGGGTTTGCTGGCCCTCTCCTTGTCTTCCAACCAACTTCCCTTAGCAGCCCTGGACACACAAAAGCCTTCGGTAACTCCTGGGCAAAGTCACCTAAAGACACAGGCCACGGCGGAACCACATTTTCCGGGTGGAAAAAAAGAGTTGATGAAGTTCATTGGCCAAACCTTCCGGATCCCGACGGAAGCTTCAAAGAGCAATTATTACGGCGGAGTCTTTGTGCAGGCTACTATTGAAAAAGACGGAACGCCCCGTGACTTCAAGGTAGTGCAGGGTAGCCACACTTCCTTAGACCAGGAAGCCTTACGGGTTATCCAGAAAATGCCGAAGTGGGAAGCAAGCGGAGCCTCTGCCACTTATATCTTTCCTATCTCGGTGGTCATAGATGGTTTTAAGAATGACAAAAAAGTGATCAACCAAAAATTTGAGCAGACGCTTACTCAGGTTTCCTCCCAGGCAAACGCAAACTCCATTAGAGTGGTTGATCCGGTAGTAGTAGTAGTAGTAGGCTATGGCCCCGTGGAGTAAGTAAACCTGTTTAGCACCCCTTCAACAAAAGGCAACCTCATAGGCTGTAGGAACCATCAAATGCAAAAAGGAAAGCACCAACGTATGCTGGTGCTTTCCTTTTTGGGCTTTTTCATGAAAACTGCCTCAAATGGTCCTGTCTACAACGCCTTTTAGGAACGGTAGCCTGTAACTCATTCCTGCAGCCCTACTTGTTTCAATACGGTACATTTGGTTTGTTGACTTTGCTGTTCTTTTATCAAGAATCTTCTTTTTCTTTACTTTAAAGCCAGTTCAGAATATCTTAATCAGAAACAAATTTGATGGCTACTTCTAGTAGATCCGCCCGCCCACTGTTAAATTCCAAAACCGTTTTCTTCGTCACGCTCTTGGTACTGGCATTAACAATAGTGAGCGTTTATGCCTTCGGTTTAGGCCAGCATCATACGTTTTTCCAAAACTCTTTGCTCTCCACTACCCTGCTATCGGTTGCGTTTTTTGGGTTTGTGAGTATTGGTCTGCACCAAGGGGTGAAACTTAAAGATACTTTAGGCAACGTCATGGATAGCTTCACCTCAAGAATAAGCAAGGGTAAACGCAACGGAGGCAGGTTAGACTTAGCCGATGGCTTGTTTTCTTTTCCCACCGGCGGCTCTTCTGGTTCCTCGCGCAGCAGCTTTGACTTTGACATGGGTGATGGTGAAGGGTGTTTGACCGTAATGGTAAGCATTATTCTTTGGATTTTCACTGCTGTGGTATTGTCAATTGTTCTATGGTTATTTGGCGAAGTGCTGCTGGTAGCGGTGGCGGTCTTTATGGCCATGCTGTACTGGATTTTCTACAGGGCTTTACGGTTGGTGTTCCGGCATTCAGCCCAAACCAGAGGCCGTCTTTTTCCAAGCTTAGGGTATGGATTGCTGTACACCCTGCTTTACAACAGTTGGATTTACGGGATCTTTTTACTCTTACAGCATTGGCAAGGATGAAGAAGTTTTGATGTACATTCACAAAAACGGCCATGAAGCATTACCCTCCTCTGGCAGGTTTACACACAAAGGCTTTTACCAAACCTTAAATAAAAGTCAACAGAATGATGATGCAAGTTGCGTTTGCGGAAAGAGCCAAATCGGTTCTGCAGGCAGATAAAGACGTGATAGGGTTGGCGGTGGGTGGCTCCTGGCTGACAAACGAGCTAGACGAATTCTCTGACCTGGACCTCATCCTTGTCACCCGGGAGAAGATAGCCGGCAGCAAAGACAAGATGCTGGCGTACGCGAACAGGTTAGGCAATCTGTTATCGGGGTTCACGGGTGAACACGTGGGCGAGCCGAGGGTGCTGATTTGCCTGTATGACAATCCCCTGTTGCACGTGGACATCAAATTCCTGACGCTTGCCGAGGTGCATGCCCGCGTAGAAACCCCTACGATCCTGCTTGACACCGATGGCCAACTGCAGGATGCTTTGCACAACTCTACCGCTCAGTTCCCCTACCCGGATTACCAGTGGATAGAAGACCGTTTCTGGATCTGGGTACACTATGCCTTGCTAAAGATTGGCCGGGGCGAATACCTAGAAGCACTGGACTTCTTCGGGTTCCTGAGGATGGTCGTGCTGGGTCCGTTACTACACATCAAAAACGGCAATCTGCCCAGAGGCGTGCGCAAGGTAGAGCGTGACTTAGAGCCGGAAGATTTTACCCTGCTTCAGCAAACCATCCCGGTGTATGAACGGCAAGCATTGCTGGATAGCCTCCAGCAGTCGGTTGCCCTCTACAGAAAGCTAAGGGCCCTTCTCTTTGTAGACATCACCCTCCAAAAAGACACCGAAGAAAAGGTGATGCGCTACTTTGGAGAAATCCAGGCCAACCAAAAATAGAAGCCCGTTTTGCGGCTGGTCGGTTCTCGCGATACTTTTAAGAAAACAGAGCTGAAACGCGCTCCTACCCAAAAGGACGCCAATTGGCTAGCCATGAGATTTCCGGCCAGTTATCCTGAAATCAAGCTAAAAACTGATCCTGAACTTATGTGGACTTGCCCTACCTGCACCCAATCTTTCCTGCGTGCTAACCAGACGCACTCCTGCCTGGAGAAAACCGAGGCTGATTTCCTGCGTGGCAAGTCTGAGGTGACCATTGGGCTGTACTACCACTTTCTGGCCCAGTACCGCACCATCGGGGATTTTAAGATCCATCCGGCCAAGACTATGATCTCACTGGCCAAAAACACGCGCTTCTGCTCGGTCTTTCAATTCGGGCGAAACTTCCTTGACGTGTGCCTCCCGCTAAACAAAGTGTATGACCAAACGCTCTGTTTCACAAAATTGGCCACGTGGGCGAGAAAGACATCAACCACTACGTGCGCTTCAATGACAAGGAAGACCTTAATGAAGAAGTAATACACTACATGCGATTAGCGTATGAATTAGATGCAGAGAAAGGGAAATAAGCGTAACACCCCTGCTTTCAAAAGCAAGAAGCAGCAGCGGGAAGTTAACCTCCCGATACCTCAAAAAGGAGTCTCAAAATGATTACAGATAAAACCGAAAAGCAACTCAACGTTAAAGGCAACCACTTACAAGTACTTTTTGAAAAAACCGTTGAAAACAGGCCCACCCTCGTCTTTCTGCATGACTCTTTAGGCTGTATCACGCTCTGGAGAAACTTTCCTTTTGATCTGGCTCAGGCAACCAACTGCAATGTTTTGATCTATGACCGGCTCGGGTACGGAAAATCAGAAACCATGCCCACGTATGTAAGACCTGTCAATTACCTGGAAGAAGAAGCAGGCGTTCTCAATAACTTGCTGGAACTCCTGGAAATAGAGGACGCTATTTTGTTTGGCCACAGCGACGGCGGCTCCATTGCCTTAATTGCCGCCAGTAAGTTCCCCTCCCGGATAAAGGCCGTCATCTGCGAGGCCGCCCACATCTTTGTGGAGGAGGTCACCCTGCAAGGCATCCAGGCCGCCATTAAAGCCTACCACAACACCAACCTGCCAGACCGGCTTGCCAAATACCACGGAAACAAAGTAGACAGCATTTTCAAAGCTTGGGCCGATACCTGGACCCGTAGCGATTACCGCAATTGGAACATTGAGCATTTCTTGCCCGGTATCACCTGTCCCCTCTTATTCATCCAAGGCGAGGCTGATGAGTACGGCACCCTTCTTCAGGTAGAGAAAACGCTTGACCAGGTAAGCGGTCAAACAGAAAAACAGATCATTACGGGAATAGGCCATACGCCCCACAAAGAGGCCCCCGAAGCTACTTTTGAAGCAGCCAAAAACTTCATCAACCAACTTTAACTACTATTAAGCTGGCAGATTGTCTTGAGGTGTATTCTTCCAGAAAATTGGCTTAGCACTTAGATACGGATGTACTTCTGTGCCTTTTCTGTTATCTTACCTATAAAAGCAGGGGGAATAGGTTTTAATAGTTTAGCAGGTGGTTTCCCAAAAGACACTATAAAACAGATGGAGAGAGCGTTAGCTTTGATCGAAAGATGCCTATGTTCACCCTTACCTTTTCATCAGAAGCCAATGATCTCGGCAACTTCTCGTATAGCATGAATTGGTAGGTTTAACTAAAAAACAACATGAAGAAAATAGCAATTACTGGAGCAACCGGTCAACTAGGGCGCTTGGTTGTGGAGAAACTAAAAGAAAAGGGAGCCGCAGATAATGTGGTGGCCCTGGTACGTTCCACGCAGAAAGCAGCCGACCTGGGGGTGGAAGCCCGCGAAGCCAACTATGACCAGCCCGAAACCCTGAGCCCGGCGTTGCAAGGCATAGACACCTTACTCCTGATTTCAGGCAGCGAGGTAGGCAAACGAGCCAAGCAGCACCAAAACGTGATAAATTCCGCCAAGAACGCTGGCGTAAAATGGATTGTCTACACCAGCTTGCTGCACGCCGATACCTCTACCCTTACCCTGGCCGAAGAACACCTTGCCACCGAGGCCGCCCTGGAGAACTCAGGCCTCCCCTACACCCTTCTGCGCAACGGTTGGTACACCGAAAACTACACCGGCTCCATCCCGGGTGCCTTGGCCGGAGGAGCGTTCATCGGCAGTGCCGGCGATGGTAAAATTTCCTCTGCTGCCCGCGCTGATTTTGCCGAGGCTGCCGCTGTGGTTCTCACCAGCGAAGGCCACGAAGGCAAAGTTTATGAACTGGCTGGAGACGAAGCCTTTACTTTAAGCGATTTAGCCGCCGAAGTTTCCCGCCAAACCGGCAAAGACATCCCGTACAGGAACCTGCCCGGTGAAGAGTACGCTGCCGCCCTCACCAGTTTCGGGTTGCCAGAAAGTCTGGCCGGAGCCATCGCTGGCTGGGACATTTCCGCTTCGCAGGGTGACCTGTTTGATGAAAGCCACCAACTCTCCACGTTAATAGGCCGCCCTACTACTCCGTTGACCGCCACCGTGGCCGAAGCTTTGAAAGGGGTTTCTTAACAGCAAGGACCTGGAAGCTTTCTGACCAATAATGAAAGCTAAACATCCTATATCCTGTGGAGATCAAGTTTCCCTTAATGTGGTTCTCAAAAGGTTTAGCACGCATTCCGTCCCCCTTTGAAGGGGGACAATCAGATACCAGACACCCTTTTGTCAGAACCCCTCTCTATGAGCTTGGTTGGAGGCCTCAAATCCTCCATTAAGTAATCCTAGTGTAAGAATCCCACTAAGCCTATGGAAAAGGCGGAAAGTGTGCTGCATAATTCTTGTGTCAAATTTATATTTGCTTCTCACCCAATGAAGCCGACTGACTCCTGTTCAGTCGGCTTTAGTTTTTCATGCTCCCCTCCCGTGCTCGGCTGTTTAGGGCTTCTTTTATAGAAAACACTTCTAAACCAAGCCCTATAAAGGAATCCAACACCTCAACATTCCTTGCATTTCCAACTTATCTAATCTGAGCAGGTTGTATACCGGTTCACCTATTTGCCGTACTAACTTTTACAAACAGGCAATTGGTTGATTAGCCTGAGATCTTCGGCAGGGAGTAAGGACAGACAAACGTTGAGGCACCGTCTGTGAGGCTCCTGAACACTTGACGTTTTCGTTCTTTTAGCACCATTATCCACCTCTACCCCATGGAAGCACTCAGCACCGACATCACCGATGAAATCAAAAGCCTAAATTCAAAGTTTGTTTCTTCCTTTAACCAAGGTGATGTTGGGAGCGTCGCCGATCTGTATGCCAAAACTGCCTTGCTATTGCCTTCGGGCAGCGAAACCGTAAAAGGCAGGGAGGCCATTGGGCAGTACTGGCAAAACGCCATGGCAATGGGCGTGAAAGAAATGGATCTACACACCGTAGAGGTGGAACAACTAGACCTGACGGCCATAGAACTGGGCACTTTTACGCTCAAAGCCGAAAATGGCCAATCTTTAGACCATGGCAAGTACATGGCCGTCTGGAAACGGGAAAACGACCACTGGAAAATGCAGAAAGACATCTGGAACAGCAACCAGCAACAGTCCTAACCCAAGCGGCTTTTCTAAGCCTCTATAAACCCACAGCCCTGAAATGATTGTCTTTTGAAAGAGCGGTCATTTCAGGGCTGTTTTTGTTAAAGGGAGCTTAAACCAGAATAATGCTCTAAGCCTTTCTGGGTGATAGCGGTCACGGTACAAAAAGGCTATAGGCCCAGTAGGTCTTACAAAGTCGTGGTTATGAAAGTAGGGGTTTTCAACAAACCTAATATGGCAGATGAGAGGCTCCACTGGCCTTGTACTCCTGCGCTACTTGTTGCACCAGTTCCAGCACGTTCTTGAGCACCGGGCTGGTATCGTCTTTGCGCCAGGTCACGTAGAGGTTCACGTTTTGCGGCAGGTGGATGAACCGCACATTGGGCGGAGCCCCGAAAGCGTATGAACTGGGCATGACCGAGATCCCTAACCCGCGGGCAACTAACCCCAAGATCATAGCCCCGAAATCAGATTCAATGTACACGTTGGGCGTGAAGTCGTTTTCCTTGAACATCTGCCGCAGGCTGTTCACGTACAGGGTTCGGTGATGCAGTCCGGACAAGATAAACTTCTCTTCGCGTACGTCCTGCAGGCCCGTGAAATTTTCCTCTGTTAAGGGGTGGTCCTGGGGCACAATCAGCGCGAACGGCTCTGAATACAGGCACATAGATTGCAAGGCGGGGTTCTCGGCGGGGTCTCGCCGGATGGCCAGATCCATCTGGAAGTTCAGCAGCAGTTCCTCAAAGCTGATGTCAATGGGTTCCACCAGTTCTACCTTGAGCTCAGGCAAGCTTTGGGCAATGCGGGAAACCACCTCGGGCAGAAAGCTGTAGGCCACGGAGCCTGGGTACCCGATGCTGATGGAGCCGAACGCACCTTCGTGTATTTTGCGGGCCTGGCGGTGCGTGCGGTTGATTTCCTCTAACAAGGGTCGCCAGCGGTCGCGCAGAAAAATGCCAGCCCCGGTGAGTTTTACGCTGCGCTTGCTCCGCTCAAACAACTGCACACCCAACTCCTCTTCCAACGCCTTGATTTGTCGGCTTAAGGCAGACTGCGTGATGAACATCTTCTCGGCGGTATTCCAGAAATGCAGCTCCTCTGCCAAAGCCAAAAAGTACTTTATCTGCTGTAAGTCCACCGCGTGTGATTTGATTTGTGCATTAGTTAACCCAATAGTAGCATTTTTTTGGTCGGGTACGCTCCTTTACTTTGTACAAAATTGCAAGCACATGTTCTCCTTACAGAAATACCTTCGCGAAGCCATTGGGTGGGCCGGCGCCCTGTTTTCCCTTTTAGCGTTCAGTTTGAACAGCCTTAACCTGATTAGCAGCCAATCTCTTGAATATTTGCTAATGAACGTGATTGGCTGCTTTTTCCTGATTCTGTACGGCGTATCTAAGAAAGCGCACGCCAGCTGGGTTTTGAACTCTATCTGGCTTTTAATTACCGCTGTGGCGTTGGCCAAGACCTTCTTTGTCTAGGAGGCAAACCCACTTGTGAGGCAAGTCTTTTCTAAGCTCAATTTGCAAATCAAATGCACTTAGGGCTGGATTCAGGCTGTTTAGCAAAAAGAAGGCAAAAATCCAGGTTGTTTGTCTTCCCTACGAAGGAACCCGCATCACCAGTTTATGCCCATTGGTTTGGTTTTTCTCCAGCATCAGGTGCGCTTTTTGGACACTCTCAAGGCTAAGATCACCCACCACATGAACGGGAGGACAAGTGAGTTTTCCCTCCTGCATCAGATCAAAGAGGAATTGAAGCTTTTGGCCATAGATGCTAAAATCAGCCTTGGTTCTGCTCAGGGCATAGGCGTAGTTGGAGACATGGAGCACCGTTGTTCCTTTGTCAAAAAGCTGCTCTCTGGCTTGTGGGGTTGCCAGAAAGGTGATGTCTGCGTAGGTTCCTTTCACCTTAATGACTTCACTGCAAAGAGTAGACATTCCCCCGCCCACCAAATCTATGCAAATGTCAAAAGGCCGGTCATGGTTTAGCGCCAGTAAAGCTGGCACCAGGTCTGGCTGTTTGTAGTCCAGGATGCTTCTTTCTTGTACCCCTAACACCAAAAGATGGGTTTTGCTGGCTTCATTTCCCGCTGTTGTTATCACCTGATGAAAGCCGTGGGTTAAAAGAAGTTTGATCAGCATGGTACCCACACCTCCGGCCCCGCCGGCAACAAAAATGGGATCTGCGGGAGTGAGGGGCAGGCGTTCAAAGCATTGCAGAGCCGTCAGACCCACCATGGGAGTTGCGGCCGCCTCTTCAAAGGAAAGGTGTTGGGGCTTACGGGCCAGCAGTTCCACCGGAATACTGACGTATTCTGTGTAGGTGCCATTAGAGCCTAAACTGCCCACGTAGGCCGCCACTTCGTCTCCTACAGAGAACCCAGTCACCTCCGCGCCTACTTCGGCCACCACCCCAGCCATCTCTCTGCCTAGGATGGACGATGCCAGGAGTTTACTTTCAGGAGAGCCTTGGCGCATCTGGTAATCAATGGGGTTAAAGGCAGTTGCTTTGATGCGTACCAGTACATTTCCGGGTGGGTTTGGGGGCGTTTCCACGGTTTCCCATGAGAAGTTGTCTACTCCACCAAACGCTTTTAGGGTTACTGCTTTCAATTCCTTAGAAGCTAGATTTAAATGGTTTCAAATTGCCCCGAGCAGGATGGGGTGTTTAGAAGCCAAATCTAGAAGAATAGCTTAAAAACAAAAAAGCGGAAAGACCGGCCAATACCTGACCTCACTTGAATGTGGGTGGGCTAAAAGGATATCCCGAAGCCGCTTTCTACCAATCGCAAAACAAAGATTGCCTGAATGCAAAATCGCTGGGGCAAATCCGGGAATGGTAAAAACACCAAGAAACTGTCAAAGTTGGTAGAATCGCCATTATGGGGAAAGGTGATGGACTTCCCTTGCCAGAGTTCCTACACCGAGATCTTCTTTTAGATCGCCCTAAGCACAAGAAAACCTAAAACCTGGCCTTTCGCTGGGGATTTCACTATGGTACTAACTTGTTTCCAAGTAGTTATAAAAAACTAAGCGAATAACCCGGTTTGCATTTTTAGGAAAGAGTTATTTCCTTTGCTTCAAGTCAATAGAAAACAGATGACCCTTCATCAGCAATCCTTTTATCCGTACTCAGCCTACTCTACCTATTACCCAATGGTCGTAGCCTGGGATTGCTATAGTTGATCGGTATCAAAATATATCCATCAGACAGAAGCCCAGGTTCACGGACCTGGGCTTTTTTGTTTTCTGCCCGGTCCTGCCCTGCGCTTTTCAATGCAAAACTTCACCTCAATCTATCAACCTTAAAAGCATGAAAGCAGCAGAACAACTTAGTGTATTAAAGCAGAACGTAGAGATCTTTCTCCCCGACCACGCCCTGGAGGAAAAGCTCCAGCTGGCCGAGCGGGAAAACCGCCCACTTATCATCAAACTGGGATTTGACCCTACCGCACCCGACCTGCACCTGGGCCACGCCGTGGTGCTGAAGAAACTGCGGCAATTTCAGGAGTTCGGGCACACAATCGTCATCATCATCGGAGATTTTACGGCCCGCATTGGCGACCCAACTGGCAAAAACAAGTCGCGCCCACCTTTGAACGCTGAGCAGGTGAAAGCCAACGCCCAAACCTACGTAAACCAGCTGTCTAAAATCCTGGATGTGAGTAAATGCGAGATCCGCTACAACTCTGAGTGGCTGGGCAGCATGGACATGACCGAAACTATTAAGCTCCTCTCCCAAGTGACCTTGGCCCAGATCATGCAGCGCACCGATTTCAACAACCGTTTCACCAATGCCCTGCCTATTTCCTTGCACGAGTTGGCGTACCCACTGCTGCAAGGCCATGACTCGGTGATGATCTACGCCGATATTGAGATGGGCGGTACCGATCAGCTTTTCAACTGCTCCATGGGTCGCCAGTTACAGGAAAGTCAGGACCAGATCGGACAAGCGGTGCTTTGCATGCCGTTGCTCAAGGGCATTGACGGCTCAGCGAAGATGAGCAAGTCGGAAGGAAACATCGTGGGCCTTACCGATGCCCCCAACGAGATGTTCGGGAAGATCATGTCGATCCCCGATGCCCTGCTCCCCGAGTACCTGCACCTGGTCACCGATTTCACCCCGGAGGAAAAGCAGCAATTGCTTCTGCAACTAGCACAAGGCGAAAACCCGATGACCGTTAAAAAGAAGATCGGGTGGAACGTGGTACAACAGTACCATTCTGCAGAAGCCGCTCAACAGGCCCAAGAGTTTTTTCAAAACCAATTCCAGAACAAGCGATTCGAGGAAAAGGAGTTCACCCAGGTGCACCTTGCTTCGCTGCAAATTAAAAACCAGGACGGCTTCCGGCTGCTGGAACTGTGCAAGGAACTGAAACCAGAAGAGAGCAAGTCTAACCTCAAGCGTCTCATTGAGGGGGGTAGCGTCACGGTGAACGGGGAAAAGACCACTGATGTCAACTGCCTGGTACTGCCACACTCCCTCCCGGTGAAGATTAAAATAGGGAAAAGAAATTTCTTTGAGGTTTTGTCTTAAGTAAGAAAAAGTGGGTGTGCCCTTTATAGCCTTCTTTCATGAAAACGGGCCAAAAGGTAAATGAATTTCTTCTGAGCTTAAAAGAACCTAAATAATCCTTGTCAAAGCAGGCTTAGCCTATATCCATCTATGTAGAATACAGAATAGAAAAGGGTAAATACAATAAACCAGTCTGTATATAGTTTAATTCTATATACAGACTGGTTCTTTAAACAACTGCTTTTATGGCCTTCAAATTCTGGGAAAGAAAAGGAAAGACTTCCTTGCCCAAAGCAAAAAAATCTGCCCTGCGGGAGTGGGGAGACGCCCTCATGTTTGCCGTGGTGTGCGCCACGTTTATCCGGTGGCTTACCTTTGAGGCCTTTGCTATTCCCAGTTCGTCCATGGAGAAGTCGTTGCTCACCGGCGACTATCTTTTTGTAAGCAAGCTGCATTATGGGTCGCGCACGCCCATTACCCCGGTGCAGGTGCCCTTGACGCACCAAACCATCTGGGGTACCAACCTTCCCTCCTTTTCAGACATTGTGCAGTTGCCGTACCATCGGTTACCGGGTTTTTCAGAAATCAAGCACAATGACCCGGTGGTATTCAACCATCCAGAGGAAGCGGAGCGGCCCATTGACCTGAAGACAAACCTGATCAAACGCTGCGTTGCCGTCGCTGGTGACACGCTTCTGATTCAGGAAGGACAAGTATACCTTAACGGAGCGCCCGCCCAGAGCAGAGCCAAACTGCAGTTCGGGTACTTTCTGCAAACTGATGAGTACGTGCAGGAGAAGTTCTTCAAAAAGCACGGCATCACCGAAGTCATTCCCGTGCAGGGCGGTTATTATGTGCATACGTTGCCAGAAACGGCCCAAAAGCTCCGTGCTTTTGATTTCATCAAAGACGTGATCTCCATAAAAGCCTCTCCAGGCGTGGCCGATCCCAGGGTCTTCCCGCAGGCTCCCTCGCAGTACGCCTGGAACCAGGACAACATGGGTCCGCTGTACATCCCCAAAGCCGGCACCACCGTTTCCATCACTTCCAGCACGTTGCCTTTGTATGAGAAAATCATCCGGACGTATGAGCGAAACCCTAACGTGGAGGTGAAAGACGGCAAGCTTTTCCAGAACGGGGAGGAACTGACCCGCTACACGTTTAAACAGAACTACTACTTTATGATGGGCGACAACCGCCACAACTCCCATGACTCCCGGTACTGGGGCTTCGTGCCCGAGGAGTACGTGGTGGGCAAAGCCGTGTTGGTCTGGATGTCTTCAGACTCCACCGCCAGTTTTACAGATAAAATTCGTTGGAATAGGTTGTTCAGTACCATCAACTGACCTCATTGGCTGCTAAAGGTGCCTAGTATTTGCTGGGTAGAGCGTTAGTCTTCTCCGCTACCTAAAGTCACACACTAGGGCAAGAAGGAGAAGCTAACTTAGCTTCCTGTTTAATAGGAATTTCCTTTTCCTATTTTTAACTTCCTGAAAAGGAGAAAGGGGCCAGAACAATTGCTGAAGGCGTTGTTTGCCTTTCTTTCGGTAAGTTACCTGTCCCCTCTTCAAGGAAGTGGGGCAAAATGGATTCGCAGTGTAGGCGTAGAATCTGCGTTTACAAACAAGACGTGTGGAGGAGGTTTTGGTCCAGTCGACTTTCTTGTGAGAGCAAGGCAATTCGCCCAGAACCGCATGTGAGACAAAAAGCTTTATTCGCTTTATGATGGTCAAGACTGCGATCAATATCCAAGTGCCGGGCCGGGCAAATCTTCCGCTATCAAACATCAGATCTGAGAAAGCTTCCTTAAGAGCCGAGTCTTCCTTCCTCAGGATTAACCTGGTGCTGGTTTGGATCTTTTTCCTCCTGACGATCCCCTTCGCCTCGCAAGCCCAGAAATCAAGTAAGCAGGTACTTGCCAACAATATGGGCAGGGTCTTCAAGAACTCGTACAAATTGACCTTCATGGCTGGGGCAGGGATCACCACCATAAACAGCGATTTCAGGGCAGGCAATGAAGGGTTGCTTCAAAGGATGAAAACCAAGGGATATGGTCCTCATGCCAACGTGGGCGTGATGTACCAGCTTTTACCGTATGTAGGGCTACAAGGCAACTTTGATTATTCAAGGGTGGAGGGCGAGCAAGCCAGTACCTTAGAAGACGATTGCTCGTATTGCTCCACCCTAATTTCGGGCTCAGGCTCTGTGGTGATTCAGGTTGCCAGTAGATATACCTTGGCGCGCTTGTACGAGAAAACCTTTAGAGGAGGCGTTTTGCTGATTCCGTACCTTAAAGTAGGAATTGGCGTGCTGAGTTATGATGTCACCTCACCAGGTTTCAATCAAACGGATGCGCAGGCGCCGCAATACCCTGCCACCACCATGATTGTTCCGGTTTCTGGAGGGCTTAGGGCCCGCGTTTCAGAAAGAATAAGCTTTGCCACAGAAGCCACCCTCAACATGCCCTCTTCTGATTATCTGGACAACAGGCCGGGAGTAAGTAATCGCTTTGGGCCCAACGACAAGTACCTTAATCTGTCTCTAAAAGTGTTGTACACCCCTGCCGGAAAAAAAGCAAACTTGTTTAAAAAGTAAATAGTTTGGGGGGGTTGACCTTATCTCTGTTTGTAGGCTGATGTTAAACGCTTTAAGCTTATTTTTCAGAATTAGCGGCTAAAATGTGGCTTAGCTTCAACCTGAAGGTCTAAAAACTACCTAGTCTTCCATACAAAAGCCTGTTGCCTTCTAACCGGGTTTGGAAGAAGGCAACAGGCTTTTGTATTGTCAGCAGATCTAGATATTCTGCATTTTCAATTCACGTACCGCATGGTCTACAGCTCGCGCTGTCAATGCCATGTAGGTGAGCGAAGGGTTCTGGGTAGATGTAGAAGTCATGCAGGCACCATCGGTGACGTAGACGTTAGGGCAGGCATGCAATTGGTTGTTCTTGTTCAGCAACGAGGTCTTAGGATCATGCCCCATGCGCACGCCACCCATCTCATGGATATCAAGACCCGGCGCCTGGTGCGAATCGGTTTTCTGAATATTGGTGAAACCGGCTTTGGTAAACATTTCCTCCAACTGGGCATGGTAATCGGCAACCATTTTGTCGTCGTTGGCATCATAGTCCAGCGAGATATTCAGGAGCGGAATGCCCCAGGCGTCTTTCTGGTCTTTGCTTAAACTTAGGCGGCTTTCTTCTTTAGGGATGGTTTCGCCCATCATGTGCGAGCCCACTCTCCAGGTGCCCCAAGTGGGGTTTAGGAGGTTTCTTTTCAAATCGGTCCCAAAACCAGAGGTATCCTCTACCTGACGACGGTCGGCCCGGAAACCGGCGGCGTACCCTCTCAGGAAGTCGGTCTCCTGTTTGTGCAGGTTCCGGAAACGCGGGATATACCCACCGCCTGCCGGGTTGCGCCCATCGGTGGCGTACTCCTGGAATCCCTCATACTCGGCGGTGATCCGGGCCCGGTAGTTATGAAACGCCACGTACTTGCCCAACAACCCGTTGTCATTCCCCAGTCCATTCGGGAACCTAGACGAGGTGGAGTTCAACAGGATCTGGTTTGTGCTGAAGGCCGAGGCGTTCACGAAAATAACCGGGGCGTAATACTCGGTTTCTTCCTTGGTCTGGGCGTTGATCACCCGTACCCCGGTGGCTTTGCCGGCTTTCTCGTCATAGATCACTTCCCGCACCACCGAGTGCGGCAACAAGGTCATGAGGCCGGTGCGCTCTGCCCACGGAATGGTGGAGGAATTGCTGCTGAAGTACCCGCCAAACGGGCAGCCGCGCTGACACAATACCCGGTTCTGGCACTGGGCCCGGCCTTGGTCAAAATGGATCTGGTTGGGCTTGGAAAGGTGCGCGCACCGGGCACTGATCACGTGGCGGTTTCCGTACTGGGCTTTGAGTTGTTTCTTGAAATGGTCTTCCACGCTGTTTAGCGGAAAAGCGGGCAAAAACTCCCCGTCGGGCAGTTCCTCCAGGCCATCGTTGTTGCCTGAGATCCCGGCAAATTTCTCTACGTAGCTGTACCAGGGGGCCAAGTCTTTGTACCGGATGGGCCAGTCCACCGCGAAGCCGTCGCGGGCGGGTCCTTCAAAGTCCAGGTCGCTCCAGCGTTGGGTCTGGCGGGCCCACAGCAAGGACTTGCCGCCTACTTGCTGGCCCCTGATCCAGTCAAAGGGTTTTTCCTGCACGTACGGCTGCTCTGCATCCTTTACAAAGAAGTGCAAGGCATCTTCTCTAAAGGCGTAGCACTTGCTCACCACCGGGTTCTTTTCCTTTATCTCGTAAGTGAGTTCATTGCGGTGCTCAAACTCATAAGGCATGAGGTTGGTGGTGGGGTAATCTTTGATGTGCTTCACATCGCGCCCGCGCTCCAACACCAGCGTTTTAAGCCCTTTTCCGGTAAATTCCTTGGCTGCCCAACCGCCACTCATCCCAGACCCGATCACGATGGCATCAAAGGTCCGCTGCTTCACACTGTCTACGTTTAGATTAGCCATTCTTGGTTGCTTTTGCTGCCCTCACCGGATAATAAGCCAAATACCGGCTGGGCACTAATTCATACTTGCGCAATTTGGTCATAACCAGATCTGAGTTGAGGTACCCCCTAATGGTCTGGTCTTTCACGATCTTGTAAAAGCCGAGCACTTCCTCCGAAGCATTGCCAGCGTTCACGGCGGCTACCATTTCCTGCCGCTGGGGCGGGGTTGCCTCTACAAACGGTTTGCCCAGCTGCTGTTTAGCTTGCTTCTGGAAAGCCTCCATTCCCTTCATGAATACTTTCTGGTCCTCGGGGCTAAACAGGTCGTCTACCATCTTTAAGGTAAACTTGTGCAGCCCCAAAGCTTTGCCGCCAGCGGTATCCGTGGTCGGGATCAAGGTCTCCACCAGTTCGGCCAGCATTTTCTCCTCCTCACCCGATACGTCCAGGTGCTTCAGCTTGACGGAGGCCTTGCTGCTCTCCACCATACAGGAAGGCACCAGCATCAATCCTCCCGTAAAAATCAGCAAGCCTTTGACGGCGGTTCGCCTGTTCATAAAATTCAAATTTAACTGGCCTTTTACAGACCCTTTCTTACCAAACTGCTTTTAACCCATTAATATAATTGAAAGAATGCTATCCCACACATATTTGCATAGTTCTGAGTAGTTTTTGCTAAAAGAGTGCAAAGATGGGCAACCGTTCACAAGCGAAGGGCTTCCGAGGAGGATTTTAGGAAATAGGGCAAAACCAGGTAAGCGGCATTTTTACCAAGACCAAGCGCAAGGAAAAGAACTGTTTTTAACCACCTTTCGCCTTCATCAAAGTTTATATTTCCCGTTCAGGAGAAGTAGGTAAAATTCTGCTCACCTCCTCAGGAAGGAAGAACCGGCATCTCACGAGATAAATCTTCCCTCCATTTCCTTTCTAACCAAGAAGGAAGCAAAAATTGCGAAGAACCCTCTGCCTCTTTCCTCCGGGCACAGTCCTGAGAAAGGTCTTCTGTTCCGATTTCTGTTAAACTTTTCCCCTAAAACTATACCCTGAGGGGCTCGTACATCATTGTATACACCCTGGTTTTCAGGGTATTTACAGAAAAAGAAACTTAGAACAGAACGGCCATGGATAGAGTACTAGGAAGATACGCACCTCACCTATATGCGACATTGCGTATTGTGGCAGGAATCATGTTTGCGACGCATGGTTCCCAGAAATTATTCGGTTGGCCAGGAGAAAATCCTCCGGTGGAGATAGCTTCTATGATGGGCGTGGCCGGAATCATTGAACTAGTGACCGGAATCCTGGTCGCGATTGGTTTTCTGACGGGTTGGGCAGCGCTTGTGGCCGCCCTTCTGATGTTAGTTGCCTATTTCATGGCCCACGCCGGGCAAGGGGCATTTCCTATCGTAAACCAGGGCGAACTGGCAATTCTATATTGTTTTGTGTTCCTGTACATCGCGGCACAGGGCTCTGGCATCTGGAGCGTGGATGGTAGCCGACGAATGGGTACGCGCACGGCTTACACGCGGTAGCAAAAGCCGTTTTAGTTTTAATACACGAGCCCAGCTTGCACTCCTTTTTTGGAAGACGCAAGCTGGGCCCTTTTATGTTGCTATAGGAGGAGTAAAAGTCGGTAGTTGACCTTTAGGTTGAACCTCCTTGTTTAACAGTCGCAGGTAAAATCGCGGCTGGTGAATTGGTTGGAGGCCACATCGCCCACTTTCACCAGGTGGTGGAAAGGAATCTCCTCGCCGGTGGCCAGCTCTACTTGCAGGCCTTCTTCTTTTTCCTCCACTTTCTTGATGAGAGCGGTGACGGTCAGGAACTCATTCAGGTCTGTGCGGTACTGAATCTTTAAGAACTTCTTTTTGGAGACGGCTTCGTTTACCGCCTGTAATAATTGCTCATCCATCATCTTGACATTAGGCTTTCTTAACTAGGGTATACGGCTCAGGAGTTTGGGGTTGCTTTCTGGAAAACAGCCCCAAAAGGCTACTGTATTTGCGGAGCTTGGCATCCAGGGAATAGTGGTTGTAGTCCTCCACAAACAAAAGTAGCCCCGCAAAATACAGTCCGTACAGCATTTGCAGGAACACGTTCTGCCATTCTTCCAGCATGCTGGACCCGAAGATCAAGGCCAGCATCACCAGGGAACCAACAATAAGCGCTTGACGCGTAAACAGCCCCACCAGCAGCAGCAACCCAATCAGCAATTCCATAAAAGGCAAGGCATAGCTGAAAGGCTGCACCAGCGCCACCGGCAACATAGACTCCTGGAACTGCCCTACCATCCACTGGCTGAACTTGTCTAATTTGGGCATCCGGACTAGGCCATGCCCAAAAAAGCTGAGCGCAATGGGCAGCCGGGCCAACAGGTACGCAAGAGATGCATTTTTCATGAGATGAAGGTTCTGGGTTGTTTAGGGGTGTTTTTCTAAAAAACAGCCTAAAAGCAGGGACTTTTCCGGTATTATCTGAGGTCCTTCTTTTCTGCCGGAGGATCTGGTTACCTTTCCTCTGCCACTACTTGCTGCAGCACTTCCAATACACCATTCTGGCTGTTGCTTTTGGCCCGGAACCGAGCAGCCTCCTTGATCTCGGGGTGGGCATTTTCCATGGCGTAGCTGTAGTGGGCTTTCTGAATCATTTTGAGGTCGTTGAGGTAGTCGCCAAAGACCATGGTCTCCTCTGGGGTGATGTTGAACCGTTGCTGCACCACTTCCATGGCGCGGCCTTTGTTGGCCAGTTTATCACAGATATCTAACCAGATTTTACCCGATACGGTTACCTGCAAGTGCTGACGCTCTTCCTGGAAATGTAGGTTGCTGCTTCCTTCTACCCCGCCCAGTTCACAGATTGCAATCTTCAGGAACTGGTCATCTTCTACCTGCAGCAAATCATCTACTACCTGCACGGCATCATAGTACAGTTCTACCTGGGCCATAAACTCGGGCGCGGTATTCTCTACGTAGGCGGTCTTCTTTCCGCAGAGCACCATGTAGGCACCCTCTAGTTCCCGGGCTTTCCGCAGGAGCTTTTGGGTGGTATCCAGGTCCATGGCTTGCACCAACAGTTCCTCTCCCTGGCACACCACGTAGCTGCCGTTCTCGGCCAGGAAAATGATTTCGTCTTTGATGGGCGTAAACAGGTTCACCAGGTTGTAGTACTGTCGCCCACTGGCGGCGGCAAACAGGATGCCCTTCTCTTTCAAGGACTGGTAAACAGGGTAAAACTCAGGGTTAAGGTTATGTTCTGGGTCTAGCAAAGTGCCATCCATGTCAGAGGCAACCAGCTTTATTTTTGAAAAATCCATAGGTGTACGTGCTCAGGCGGGCCTGATAAAGTCATAAGGCCGCAAGGTAGGCAATACCGCTTAGGTTACCAGAAGGTTGTGGATATACCCCAGGTAAGCTCCTTTTTAGGCTATATTCCTGAAAAAGGGCCTAAAACAGCTTCAATCTTAGCTTAGTGCGGCTCCCGATGGCCTAAAGGTGATTTTTCAGGAAGATTTTAAAGGTACTGCCTTCGCCGGGCTTGCTTTCCACCTCAATCTTGCCGCCGGCATTGTCTACCATCCGTTTGACCATGTATAGGCCAATGCCCGAGCCTTCCACGTGGTCATGGAAACGCTTGAACATGGAAAACAACTGTTTTTGCTGGGCATCATTTAACCCTAGGCCATTATCCTGCACCGTGAGCAACAGGTATCCCGCCTCTTGTTGGCAGCCTACTTTTATGTGAGGCTTTCGGTCTGGATGGGCATATTTGATCGCGTTGGATAGCAGGTTGTACACAATACTGCGCAGGTTTTTCTCTGAGAAAGGGACCTCTGTGCAGAAATGGACCTGGCTTTCAATTTGCGCCCCAGATTTTTGGATGACCTGATCCAGGTCCAGGAGCACCTCCTTCACCAGATCATTCAGGCTGACCATGCGGGCTACATTCTGGTTGTCTTTTTGCAATTTGGAAATCTCGGTGAGGTTGTAGATGGTTTTCTTGAAGCGGTCAATGGCCCCTTTCATCATGCCCAGAATGGTTTCCACCTCCTGCTGGCTTAAAACAGGTTGAGGCAACTCCAGCAGTAACTCCTCCATCAGCATTTCTATGTTGGAGATAGGAGCCCGCAAGTCATGGGAGGCGGTATAGATAAAGTTATCCAGATCTGAGTTGGTGTACAATAACTGCTGGTTTGTGGCCTGTAAATCTTCATTGGCCGTGGCTAGCTCTTCGGCAAAGGCTTTGGCTTCCTGCTCGCTTTTCTCCAGTGCTTTCCGGGCCTCTACCTGCTCCGTGACGTCCGTAACCAGGGTGTAGAAACCTGCCACCTGGCCGTTCTGCTTATCGGGTACGTAGCTGGTTCTGATGTGCTTGATAAACCCATCTCTATAGGGCATGGTGGCCTCAAAATCAACGTGCTCTCCGTTGAGGGCCTGGCGAATATACCCTTTTACGTTTTCGTAGGCTTTTTCCCCAATGATCTCTGAAACCCGCCGGCCCAGGAAACTTGACGCTTTGAGAGGAAACCAGTCTTCATAGGCTTTGTTGGTGAACTGGTATCTCTCTTCCCGGTCAAGGTACCCAATGAGCACGGGCAAAGAGTCTGTGATCAGTTTCAATTGACGGGCACCGGCTTCTTCCGCCCGGCGGGCCTCCACCTGCTCAGTTACTTCAAAGGCCAACACCAGCACCCCGTCTATCTGGCCGTATTCATCAAAGCGGGGCTGCTGGATGTATTTGAAATACCGGTCCTCTGTTACCCCATCTGGTTGCCGGATAATGGGGATGTGCATTTCCTGCTCCTGGTGGGTTATGCCTTTCTGGTATGCATCTAGTAAGGTTCTATGCACGGTTCTGCCCTCAATCTCAGGAAGGGCCTCTAAAATAGGTTTACCCAGAAGTTCCCGGTCAGGGAACAGCTTCTGGTAGATGGGGTTCACTAATTCAAACACCAGGTTGGGACCGTCCAGGATACAGATGGCCGCAGGGGCATCGGTGAAAAGCCGTTCCAGGCGCTGTTTCTGCTTTTCGGCCAGGGCTTGGGCTGCCTGTAGGGCCTTTGTTCTACGCTCTACTCTGGCTTCCAACTCCACGTTAAGGGCTTGCAGCACCTGGGCATTTTTCTCCACCTGCAATCTTGCCTGCACAAACTCAGTCACATCCAGGGCGAAGATGAGAATGCCGTTTACTTGCCCCTGGGCATCATAAAGGGCCTGGTAGATGAAGTTCCAATAGATGTCTTCAGGGGCTTGTCCTTCAAACCGGGCTACCGGAATGAGCACTTCTTTCCCTTCAAAGGTCTCCCCGGTATCATAAACCTTCCGGATGATAGCCTCCACGGGCTGGCCTTTCAGCTCTGGTAAGGCTTTAAACAAGGGCAACCCCATCAAAAGCCGTCCCGGGAAAAGTTGCTGGTACGAATCATTGAACACTTTGTACACCAACTCAGGCCCTTCTAGCATGGCAATAGCGGCCGGAGCCTGCTCAAACAACCGCTCTAACCGGTTTCGTTGGTGCTCTGCCTGGGCCAGGGCGGCTTGTTCCCGTTCCTGGCTTTCTTTCAGAAGCTGTCTGGCTTTTTCGCTCTCGGTGACGTTGGTCGTTTCATGGATGATACAGCTGACATTGCCCCGCTCATCCAACACGGGTGTGTTCCGGGTGTGCCAGTACCGCTCTATGAACTTTCCTGGGTGAGTAGGGTCCTGTAGGTCATACCGGAAAACATCCATCCTGTCGGGCTTGCCCGTGGCGAATACCTTTTCAATGGAAGCTTTGAGGTTTTGAGTGGACGAAGTCCCCTCCACATCAGGGTTGTCTGGAAAAACGTCAAACACGTATTTACCTATGATCTCTTCCCTGACCTTGAGGGTTTCCTGCAGGTAGACATCCGTCACCGCCTGAATCCGGAGTTCAGGAGAAAGAATCAAAAGTAACCCTGGCTGCGCTTCAAAAATCTGCCTGAACGGCAAGCTCTCTTCATTTCCGATGTTCTCCAGGGTACTAGCTGAATAGTTTTGCATGTTTTAATTCCGGATGTTAGGCCTGAGATGTCCGCTATACGCTTTCTAACACCTTAAAGATGGCTTCTTCCAGGTTTCTATCCTAACCTCATGAGGCAGGAAGCAAAAATTGGCCCTTATCCCTTGCCCCAAGTCTAAGAAAAAGCCAAAGCAGCCTACTCCTGCTCAATTAGTCTTCTTTACATGAAAGTAGCCATGGGAAGCACAGGCACTCACGTCAGGAATCGGTATAAATCTAAGGAAAAGGACTTTTGCAAAGCAACCATCCGGTTTTCAATTCGTTTTAAAGGCTGCAACAAATTTAGAATCTAACTTTTACAGATATGAAAAAGATAACATTTTTAGCGGCCCTGTTTCTGGCTGCCGGATTTCAAATAAATACCGTAGAGGCCTCTGATCTTCCGGTAAAAGCAGTGCAGGATACCACTCAGACAAAGACAACCAATAAGGAACGTGCCAAAACCGGGGTAAACCAGGTAGGACACGGAGCCAAGTCGGTAGGGAAAGGCACCAAAAACCTGGCTGTAAGCGGGGCTAAAGCAACCGCTAAGGGCGCCAAGAAAGCTGGCAAAGCCGTAAAGAACACCACTAAAAAGGGCGTTCAGAAGGTAGACCAGAAAGTAGACTAAGCAGGACCTCTTCTGCCATAAAAAAGCCTTTCCTCACCGGAAAGGCTTTTTTTTTTTTACGGCTACTGCTGCCGAAGACTTGATTTAGGAAGGCCGTCCGTCCTCGCTGCCATTCTCGGGCAGTTCCCGCACGGGCATAATCATGAATTCCTGGATACGCCAGTCAAGGTCCTCCACCTCCTGGGCCAATTGTTCTACCCGCTGGGTCAGGTTTTCTTCCTCCGCCGGGACCACAAAGGCTTCCCCCAGATAAATATGGCCTTCTTCGCGCATCCTGAAGGCGTGCTTCTTCACCCAGGGCTGGTGTTTCAGTTTCTGTTCAATCTGGAGAAGCAAGGGATCGGTTTCCTGGTCATCCACGGTTTTGGGGATCTGGTTCATCAAATCAAAAACAGCCTGTTTAAGGTTAGTGTACCCATCTTTGATGATGTCCAGAGAGATAATGAGGGCCGCTACTGAATCGGCCCACCACCAGCCCATGCCAATACCAATGATCCCGGGAATAGCGGCGGCCCCCGTCATCCAGTCGGCTTTGTTCATGTCGGCATCGGTGTAGAGGTTTTTCTCGTGCAGCTGTTTGGCCAGGGGCAGTTTCAGGTACCCCAGCACCATGGCCGGGAAGGTGCTGTACAACATGGCTCCTATCATTAGGTATCCCAGCCAAACCTCCTGCCCAAAGATGACCTTAATGCCGATAGTGGGATGCTCCTGTTTAATCAAGGTGGAAATTGAGTCAAAAATCAGGAACCCACCCACCGAGAACAAGGCCAGCGCGCTGCACAGATAGGCGATGCCCACCACCCGGTGGTACCCGTACGGAAAGTTCTTGTTCGGTTTATTATGGAACACCCGGGAGGCAATGAGAAACGAGATGGAAGGAACCAAACTGAGCAGGTCTTCAAACCAGGCGGTTTTCATGGCCTGGGAGTTACCCATGGTGGCAAACACCACCAGTGCCGTGGAAATCAGGTAAGCCACGGTAATCCACTCCAGCTTCTTGGCTTTCTTGAAGACAAGCTGCAGTTCTTCTGGGTACTCAAATCGGTTAATGGGTTTCATGGCTGCAGACGGGCTTCAATGGTGGCTTCTTGCCCGTGCAGGAATTTTTCCAGCTTCACGGTGAACGCATTCTCCCCTTTGATCACCGCCCACACATGCTTCTTTTTCTCTACTTCGGCGAAAGGACGGGTAAAGGAGATTTTGCTTTTCCAGGGAGAGTCATCGGTCATGCCCGCGAGGACCAGGTGCAGGTGGTTTTTCTCCAAGGCTTCCAGCAGATTTTGCTCAGAGTCGTTTTGCCACTGAATGGAGGCGTTGAGGCTTTTCGCGAAGGCTTTTACCAAATCGGGCTCAATCCCGGTAGGTCCCTCGGGGCCTTTCACCACCCAGGGCGGGTTTTCTGAGTAGCCTACTTTAAGGGTGCCATTGGTGACCTCCTCCAGCGTCTTCTCAGGGTCTTTAGGAAAGTCCTGGCAGCCGGTGGTGAAGAATAAGAAGAGAATGAGGTAAAAAGTACAATAGCTTCTGCTATGCATATTTTATAGGTCTTTTGAAGAAAACGGCCCAGAAACAAAACAGAAAGGCATTTTGTGGCCTACATTGAAAACCTTTCGCGTAAACTGTTGTTAGTACGCGCGCACTCTTGGTTAGTTCTTGCTGCCGTGGTTGCGCTGTCTTTCCTGCCAACCGATTACAAGCAAAATGAACTGGCTTCTATCTTTCCGAGGCGCACTACGACTATGCCATCAGACAGCCTAGATAAGTAAGAAACCCGGCTTCTTTCCTGAATAAATACTTAAATATCAATGGGTAACAAACCCATCGATTTCAGAAGCGTTATTCCATTGGGCTTCTATCACTGCCTGCACGCCTGAAAGCAACTTAGAAACGAAATGAAAAAAGCACTGAAGATCACCTTACTCCTGCTGTTGTTAGTGATAGCGGTGGCAGGGGTCATTATCGCCACTACCCCCACCAGGAAACTAGTCTCCCTGTTTGCCCCGGAAATAGACAACATCAGGGTTACTGATACCCGCATCAACGAGGAGACCGCCACCATGAATGTGCTCATGGATGTGAAACCTTCCCTGCTTTCTGGATTCGTGGACAGCATGGTGTATAATTTCAAATTGTATGGCAAGAGTGTGGCCCACGGGCAGAAAAGCTTTGAGCGCGATGCCCAGCAGGGCAAACAGACGGTCAAGTTCCCCATGACCATGAACCACAACAAGACCCGCGAGTTGGTGCGCCGCCAGGTGAAGGAAGGGGAAAAAGTGCAGGCCTACATCCAAGCCTTCAGTGATATTCCGTTGCTGGGTCGCCGCAAATTTGACATCAAGGAAGACCTGGACATGGTCATCCCGGCTTTGCCCGGCGCCCAGGTCACCGACCTGAAGATCACCGATTTTGGGCTAGACGAGATGGAAATGATCATGACCATGAGCCTGGACAACCCCAATGATTTTGACTTCTACATCCGGGACATGCGGATGTCTCTCAACTTTCCAGAGAAAATGAGTTCTGTGGGTGGCACCGGAAAAGACTTCCTGATCAAGGCCCGCAGCGTGACGCCTATCCAGATTCCGGCTGTTTCAGATGTAAAGAAGCCCTTAAAAACCACGTTCAAAACCCTCACGGGTGACCACGTCTGGAAGTACAATATGAAAACCTACATGGTACTGGAGCCTAAAAGCGACGTGGTGGGCACCATTCACATGGATGCCGTGAAAACCGGCGAGGTCAATGTGGTGCAGCAACTGAAGAAGATCAAAGAAACCAACAAAGCCGAGAAGAAAGCCGAAAGAGAGGAAAAGAAAGAAGCCAAAGAGCAGCGTAAAGAAGAAAGAAAAGAAACCAGGTAACCCTTGTTCTGAACCTGATTTCGGGAAATTAAGGCTGAAACAGTTTCGTGCTTCAGGGCATCTTAGATTAGGGACAAAAGTGTATTTTGGTGTACAAATTCCTGTACCCAAAGTCCTATGCCCAACGTCTACGTTTCTCGTTTCCGCAAAAGTCTTGTTCTCTCCGCCGCGGCCTTCACGCTGGCTGCCCTTGGGGTCCCCATGATTTCCGTGGCTCGGCAAACTCCCTTTCAGGATACCCCAGACTCGGCGCAGGTGGGCTATGGTTACCGAGACAGAAAGCAGGTAACGGGAGCTGTCCAAACGGTCTCAGCGGGGCAATTCAACCAGGGATTGATAGTTTCTTTAGAGCAGCTTCTCACCGGGCAGTTAGTAGGCGTCCAGATCACAGCGTTGAATGGCGCCCCTGGGCAAGGCTCCCTTTTGCAGCAACACCGGAACGCTACCCTGGCGGGCAGAAGCGCTCCTTTGGTGGTTTTGGACGGCGTTATCCTGGAAAGTGAGGGTGAAGAAGACCTTCTTTCTGCACTGGCGCTCCTCAACCCCAATGACTTGGCTTCGGTCACCTTTCTCAAAGATGCCGCCGCCACTGGTATTTACGGCTCCCGCGGGGCGAACGGGGTTTTGCTTTTAACCACCAAACGTGGCGCGACGCACAAAAAGCTGCAGGTAGATTTTCGGTCACAGGTGGCCCTTTCCACCTTGCCCAGAAAAGTAGAGGTTCTGTCTGCAGATGCGTTCCGGCAGGTAGTAAACCAATATGGCACCCAGGAACACAAAAGCAGGCTCGGCTCAGCTAACACAGATTGGCAGGATGCGGTTTACGAAAACGCCGTCAGCCATGACCAGCACCTGAGCTTGGGCGGGACCGTGGGGGTTCTGCCCTACCGGGTGGCCTTGGGGTACCTGCACCAGAACGGCATCCTGACCAACACCCATTTCAAGCGGAAGTCCGCTTCCCTTACCTTGAACCCCTCTTTTTTCCATGACCACCTAAAGTTGGATATCAGCTTGAAAGGTGTCAAGGGAGAAACCCAGTCGCCCAACCAGTATCTGATCAGAACGGCAGTGCACTACAACCCCACCCAACCGGTGTACGCCTCAGACGGAAGTTACTTTGAGTGGCTAGATGGACAAGGCAGACCCGAGGCATTTGCCCCGCTTAATCCTTTGGGGTTTTTAGAACGGTCTCCCTCCAGGCTGGACTCCGAACGGAAATTTGGAAACGCGCACCTGTCCTACCGCTTTCACTTCCTACCGGCTCTTACGGCTCACTTCAACCTGGGGTATGACGACCACGGGGTTACCGGGTATGATGATGACAACTTTTTCGCGCCTCTGCCAGGCTATAGCACCAATATGCTCCATTACGGCCAAACCCGTAAAAACACTTTAACCGAGTATTACCTCACCTACGCCGAGAGCCTGGAAAAACTCAACAGCCAGGTAGATCTCACGGCGGGATATTCCTCCCAGAAAATAAAGAATGACGTCTACCAGAACTTAGTTTCTGTACCAGAGGGCTCCTTTATGTCGGGTTACGGCTTCAAGACGACCAACACCCAAAAAGCTTTCTTCGGGAGTTTGCAGTACGGGTTCAAAGGACGGTATTTCCTGACCGCCTCGGCCAGAAGAGACCAGAGTCCCCTATTTGCGGAGGAGAACCGCGATTTCACCTCAAAAGCAGTAGGCATCAGCTGGCTTTTATCTGAAGAAGGATTTCTGGAAAACCGAGACCTGCTCTCTCTCCTGAAGGTGAGGGCCAGTTACGGGGTTCAGGGGAACACGCCCCTGCTCCTCGGCTTCAACCCTTCCCGTACCGGCCTTAACACCAGTTCTATTGCCAACCCCGGCCTCACCTGGGAGAAAACCACTTCCTTTAACCTGGGGGCAGATGTTGGCTTTTGGGGTACCCGCTTCCAGGCCAGCCTTGATTTCTTCAGGAAGAGCACCGATGACCTTTTAAGCTACAGAATCTTACCAAATAACACCGGTCTCTCCTATGTCATTGCCAACGGTGGCGAAGTCCAAACCCAAGGCGCCGAAGTCAATCTCCGGTACCTGGCGCTGGACTCAGACAAGGCCCGTTGGGTTTTGGCCCTGAATGCCTCTTATTCCACCAATGAACTGATTTCTATTCCTCAAGGTGCTAGCGGAGCCAGAAGCTTCCAGGTGGGTTTCAACAGCCTCCCTCGCTACGTCAATGTACCGGGGAATGAGGTGGATGCGTATGCGGTGTATGTCCAGAAGTACCAGGGCGAAACTCCTCTGGAGGGGCAGTACGAGGACGTGGACAGAAACGGCTCATTTGGCCCCGAGGACCAGAGAATTTACCACAGCTCCCGACCTAAAAGCCTGCTGGGGTTCACCTCACAAACCACCATCAAAGGGTGGAGCCTGGCATGGATGGCCAGAGCGCAACTTGGTGGGTACGCCTACCTCCGCGATGCGGCAGAAACCGGGTTTTACAACGGCTTCAGGTCCCCGGCCCAACTCCAGAACCTCTCGGCAGACGTGCTGGAAAGCAACTTCACTTCGGTGCAATACTACTCTGACTACTACGTGCAAAATGCCTCGTTTCTCCGGGTGGAGTACATCAGCTTAGGATACGATTTCGGAAAAGTCCTCCAAAACAAGACCCGACTCAACCTAACGGCCACGGTGCAAAACGCCTTTGTCTTCACGGGCTACACCGGCCAAGATCCTGAAGTGGCTTACGGAAACGGGTCAGTGCAATATCCCAGAGCCCGCACGTTTGCCCTCACCCTTGAAATGGGTTTCTAAAAAAGGTTTTGGTCGTCCCGTTTAAGGCTGGTTTTCTGAATAACAGGCCCTAAACGCAGATCACTCGGCCACCTCCAGTTTGTAGCCCCGGCCGTGCACCGTGGTGATCTTCACGGATGAGTCTGGTTGAAGGTATTTGCGCAGGCGCGAAATGAACACATCCAGGCTACGGCCCACAAAGTACCCGTCGTCCTGCCAGAGCCGCTGCAGAATCTCCTCGCGGCGCAAGAGTTGGTGTGGGTGCTGCACAAAAAGTCGGAGGAGTTCTGCTTCCCTATCCGTGAGGGTGTGGGTGTGGCCGCCTACGTGCAGCAGCAGGTTCTTAAACTCCAGGGAAGACGTGCCGAAAAAAAGCGTGTCATTAACTTTTCCCACGGTTTCAGAGGTCTGCACTATTTCTGTATTACGGGAAGTTCGTCGCAGAATGGCTTTCACGCGGTACACCAATTCCTCCAAACCGAAGGGTTTGGTGAGGTAGTCATCGCAACCCAGTTCAAAGCCTTGCAAGCGGTCGGCTTTAAGGGCTTTGGCGGTCAGGAACATAAAAGGCACAGATAGCTCTCGCTTCCGTATTTCCTGGGCCACGGCAAAACCATCTACCTTGGGCAGCATCACATCCAGCACGCACAAGTCAAAAGACGCTTGGGCTAACGCCGACAGACCGGCCTCCCCGTCCGGGCAAAGGGTGACGTGGTAGCCCGCGGTCTCCAGGCTGTCTTGCAGCAGGAACCCCAAATTAGGGTCATCTTCAACAATCAGGATGTGCGCCATACTGCTAAGATACCACAATAAAGTCAGCGATCTCTTTTTCCTGGCCGTTCACGATCAACGACACGCGGTGGGCGCCCAAGTGGTATCGGCGGGTGGTGATAGGCTTGAAGCTCTGCCGCCGGGCGATGGTAATTTCCTCCCCCGGAGCGTACACCCGCTCACTTATTTTGAACACTTTCCGGGCCAATGATTTGTTCGCTTTCTGGTAATACACCCCGTACTCCAGGCGTACTTTCTGCGGAGCTTCTGCGGTGTTCTGCAAGGCAAACGAAAACAGCAGCTCTTTCCCCAAGGCTACCTCCGGCGTCCGCACATTGAAGTCCCGTACGTGCAGGTGTGCCGCAGGTTCAAACCCGAAATACCGCAGCGCCTCGGGGTGGCCTTGTTTCAGTAAGGTACGGCATCCGTGCTTCACAATCCAGTCGGTTTGCGGTCCTTGGCCTTTCCACTTTGCCAGCACCTCCAGCACCAGATCTGGATTGTCCTTGGAGATATCATTTAGGTTGTTGGCCACGCTGCGCCGCACATACTCAGAAGGATCGGCTTTCAGGTTCTCCAGGATGGGCAGGATGGGTGCCGGATCGCGTTTAAGAAGAGGCAATGCCATGGCCCAGGGCAGCCGGGGTCTGCTTCCCTCACTCGCGAGGCGCCTTACCGCGGGGTGGACGTGCCCCGACCAGGCCAGCATCTGTTGCATCATCTGCTCTGGGTACTTCAAAAGAAAAGGGCGCACGGCAAACTCACAGCTGATGAACTGGGTGACCTGCTCCAGGGCTTTCACCGAGGTCTCCAGGTCTTCTAATCCGTATAGTTCCAGGTAATCTGGAAAGAACATGAACTCTACGTGCCGCACCGGAAACTCTTGGGCTTGCAGCTCCTGAATGATTTGCTGGATCAACGCTACGGCCTCAGGGTACCGCTCCGGCATAAACTGGTGCAGCACCCGGGCGGTGTGCCGCATGCGTTCCTTTAATTCTTTGTTTTCCCAGTCTTCGGTGAAAATGCCTTTAATAAACTTCTCCTTCTCAAAGGCGGGCAGCACCTGTTGCAATACCTGGGCAAAACCGTCATAAAACTGGGGAGAATAAACATCTTTCAGCAGCGTACTCATAAAGTGAAAGGTTGGCAGGTTTAGGCCCCAATTTCTGGAAAAGCCCTGAGAAACGCTATTTCCTCTCTTTCTGAGATCTCACAGTAGTTAGCAGCTGCTGGTAGTTACGCGTGGGTAGACGTTGGTTTGCTTATACTCCTTGGCAGGCTACAGCCATATAGATAAGTTATGAAACCTTTTATACGTTTAAACCACTGCTCAGCAAATACCTAACGGCTTGTACCTAAGGGGAGCGAGGCGCAGCCGAAGCATAACTTAGGTGCTTGGCTATGGATAGTAATTCTTTATTTCTTTAACCCATTCTATATTCCTATGAGCGTATTCAATTGAATTTGCCAGCCAAGCTCGAGACTCTCCATCTAATTTCGGTAATACACTCCGCAAATCATCTGAATCCTTTTGCCTGTTATCCTTGGATTTATAAAGCAGAACAATCTCGGGGGCTAGAATAGGGATTCCGCACTTGGACTTAATGATGGAAGTCTCCATCGGGTAAACGATGTTAAGGTTCCTTCTGTATCTCCAATGTCCATCTACTGCTTCATTTAGAAGAATTTCAACTTGGTATCCAATACCATCTGTGGCATAGATCTCATGCACGGGAAGTTCTAAGTACTTGTCCTTGTCCCAGTTGATGGATTGTCCCATGTGATCGAAGTAGCTGAAACTCCATCCGGGTAGATAATTCTTAAATAGGAGCTGCTCCTGCCGCAGGATAGCAATTTCAATATCCTGGTGTTTTCTTGTTTCCTTATTCAGAAATAAATCAATTGCCCATCCACCAGCAACTCCCCAAATTCCGGTATAGTTATTTAAAAGTTCCTTTACTCTTTTTGGCTCTTTGAATTTCAAGGTATTAATTTCTAATTATTCATAACGGGCTTGTGTAAGCGGCGGCATATGTCGTCGACCAGAGCTGCCGTTTACACGATGTTACCTGCTGTCCTTTAATTTATTGAGCTCACAAAAGTGCCATAATACTCCCGATGGGTCATGCATGAACAACTCTCTTCCCCAATCAAACTGCTTTATATCTGTGAATCTTACCCCTTTGTATTTTACTTGCAACCCTCTTTTCAACAATTCTTCTGCGCATTCTTTAATGTCATCCACTTCCAAAAACACCATTGAGTTATTAATCCAATTCTCAACATAGTAGTCTTGTAGATAAAATCCCAAATTCTCGTTAACCCTAAAGAGGCACATCTTGTCTCCAAGTTCAATTTCCTCAAATTCAAGTGCTTTATAAAATTCTCTTGATTCTTGGTAGTTTTTTGCTCCAATGAACGGGCGAATAGCTTTTGAAAGGAAATTCATTTATTTAAGCTTCTTATTTAGATGGCAGGTAACGTACTTGTGTAAACGACGGTGAGGCCGTCGGCAGAAAGCTGACGTTTAGGTGTAGTTAGCCTCTGTTATTTTTTCCACTCTTGCACTTTGAATTCAATTACTACCGAATCCTGCATTTGAATCATTAGGTTCTTTGTATAGACTGGGTCGATGTCCATTCCATAATCTTCCACTATTTGGTAGTAATATTTGTTAGAGTCCGCTTGCCAGTTTCGCTCAGGCTCTCCAAGCAAATTAACCAACTCTTGGTATTTTAATCCTTTTATTTGTCGGTTGTTTACAAGGTCACTAATCATCAAGTCGCGGTGCGGGTAATCCATATCTACTTTTACCAACCACTTTTCCGTGTCGAATTTTTCTTGTCGTTCGCAGGCAATTCCTGAAATCAGTACCACAAGCGCGAAACCTATTTTTACAAAATTGAATCTCAATTCCTATTTATTTTTATTAATTGAGGCTAACTATTTGATAAACCAAACCATTACACTTGTCCATTCTACATTCAGACCAGTAGGCCAATACTGCCGAATATACTGGATAGCTGCCATGTTATAAAGCAGGTACTCATTGATAGAGACAATCCCTGGCAGGAAAGCAAAACGAGCCCAGAAACAAGTGTTTCTGGGCTCGTTTTCTATAAAGACTGGTAAAACGCATTAGCTTTTTACACCGGTGCTGAAATGGTTTTCACTATGCTGCAAACTCAGCTCAATCTACCACCACAAACTTATATTTCTTTGGCTGCCCCTCCTCAGATAAGCTAAGGATATACACGCCACTGGGTAGGTTCTTGGTGTTTATTTCGCCGGTGCCGGTGAACTGGAACGTAGAAAGGATATGCCCGCCGATATCTGAAACATACGCCTCAATGGTTTCAGGGCTATTTGACTTAACCGTGATGACGGCGCCGCGTTTGGCAGGGCTGGGGTACACTTCCAGCAAGGGGCTTTGGATGCTTTCGGCAGCACTGGTGATGCCGGCAATCAGCCCGGTGTTTACTTTGAAAACATCCGTAAGGCATTTCTTGCCATCGGTTACTTTGTAAGTGGTCGCAACCTGGGGATTTACGGTAATGCTGCGGGTAGTGGCGCCGGTAGACCATTTGTAGGTGCCTATCCAGGAGGCAGTGAGCTTGGTGGCGGTACCTGGCGAAATATTCCTGGTCAGGGTCTTGTTCACATCATGCATGATGGTGAATTTGTCAAAGACGGTGCCATCCTTACGTAGCATCTTTCCGTCCAGCCGGTTGGCTTCAATCTCCAGGTAGAACATGCCGCCGTCATTTACCGCAAAAGGCAAGGCGTTGTGCGGATAACCAGATTGTACGTCGCCAGATGCGCCCGAGGATCCAGCCACCACATACACCGTTCCCCGGTTTCGCTTCCCAGATGGGGTGATGTAGGGGCAAGAATTGAGGCTGCCGTCATACTTGGCGCTGGAGCTGCTCTTGGCGTGGGTAAGCAGGTTGAAACTGGCCTCAGATCCGTAATAGTTGTTCAGCAAATAGGAGCGCTCGTAATTATGGCTGTGGCCGGTGAGCACCAGGTCCACCCCATAGCGTTCCAGAATGCGAATGAAGTTGCCCCTCAGTCTTCTCAGCTCTTCATCAACGTCTGAGTTGTGGCTACCCTTTGAAAAGGGCGGATGGTGCCAGTACACAATGACCCACTTTTTGCGATTAGCCTGCAAATCTTTCTTCAACCACTGCACCTGTACCCCCAGCGTGTCATAGAGTTTGGTATTATCAGCGGCTTCTCTCCCGTAAGAGTCCAGGCTGATAAAGTGTGCATTGCCCCAATCAAAAGAGTAAAAGGCCTTCGTACCTGAGGCCACCCCGCCGCACTCCCCCGCGGTGGGCATAGAGAAGTTGGTATAATAGCCGCCTCTTTCCCGGCCAGTCAGTGAGCCAATAGATTGGTATTCGTGGTTGCCTATGGCCGGAAACAGGATGTGGTTTTTAAGGATGTTTTCACCAAAAGGAGCGAAAAACTCCCTTCTATAATCTCCGTCACTGCCACCGGGGTAAGCGTTGTCACCCAAAAGGAGCAAAAGCTCGGCCGGGTTTGTCTTGGTGTAATTAAGATAGGAACTTAGAGAGCCGGATCGGTTCCCGTTTTCATTTTCCCCGCAATCGCCCAGCACGGCAATCCTTATTTTCCGGATGGTATTGTCTCCGGGAGCGGTTTTGAAATAGTTACTTTTGCCACTCTGCAGCACCTGCGTAGAGCTGCCAAATCTGTAGTAATACTTTGAGTCTGCGGTCAAACCCTTGATCCGGACCTCGTGCTTGGTGGTGAGGACCGGATCTGTAGCAGAATGGGTATACACGCCATAGGTAGTGCCCACCTGTAAGACAGAATTGGTGGGTATGTCTGTTCTCCAGCGCAGGGTGACGGCTGTTTTGTTGCCCATTTGCAAGTAGGGACCTCGCGTTAAAGAAGCCGCTACTGAACTTACTATTACATCCTGTTCCCGGTCTAGTTCTGGTTCTAAAAGGCCTGCCGGGTCTGCCTCAATTGGCTTATACCCTAATTTGTCAGCTCCTGGATGGCTGCCATGCCGGACAAAAAAAATGGCACCTCTGTAAGTGCCTTTGTTTGAAATAGATTTCCGGTTTTTCAAGTTTGCGTCTGAAGAAGTAACCCCCATGAAGGTCATTACCTTCAGACTGAATACCAACAAACCGTAAAAAGTTGTGGATGTAATCATGAGAACAGGTTAAAGGTTTATACAAATGATAAAAGCCTTTTGCCAGGCACAGGGCGGCAGGTGATCTTTTCTCAAGGTGGTAAGAGGCTATTCTGAGGTCAGAGGTTACCTAAGCTGAGAAAAACGGGGAGCTTTGGGGTATAGGGGTGAAGTTTTAGAACGATTAGGCCAGTACTTAGATAAACCAGGGTGTAAATACCACAGCCATCTTATTGTACCGGCCTTTAAAGTGCTTTGCTTTCAATTAATCTTAAAGAGATACAGCCCAATAGAGGGATACAAAAAGTCAGGGAAAGGTAATAAAGTTTTTTAAATTTATTATTAGCACCCCTAACGGTTTGGCTATGTGTTTCTTACTTTACTTTTTTTAGCTCAAAGTCTTTTCCATGCTCATGGATTACCAACTTCTCCACTTTCCCATCGCTTGCCCTAACAAACCGGAATTGGGTATTGAAATCATCCAGGAGAAAGGTGTCCTCACTTTCTGCCAGTAACCTTAAACTCCCTATTCCGCCAATTGTGGTTTGCAGCTGCCCATTTTGAACCGTAAAGTCGAAACGAAACTTATTGGTGCCGTAGGATCCCTCGTTTCTGCGCAGGACCTCTTCCGATAGTTTTATATCTTTCCGGGGGAGCCATAAGTCGTAAGGCGATTGGAACACGATGTTGGACAATCCCATAGTGATGGGCCAGAGGCTTTGACCATAGTTTCCTGCATTCTTCAACAGAATGATGGTTACCTCCTCTTCTGGGTAGTGGACAATTTCCGAAACATAGCCTGGGTAACCGCCAGCACTCTTAATGAAGTTTCTATTCCCGAAATTACCCATTTGAAAGCCATAGCCATATCCATTGTTTTTGGGTGTGAAGGCTTCTTTCCAAGTACTGGGTGAGAGTAGTTTACCTTTGGCTATGGCCTCAGTCCATTTAAAAAGATCCCCTGTGGTGCTATAGATAGAAGCGGCCGAAAAACTCACCGTAGGGTGTAGGAAGGCATATGGTTTCTGTTCCTTTTCACTAAGGAACTGGTAGCCGGTAGCTTTGCCATCTGCTGGCAAAGCCTGGAAGTCAAAACCTGAGTTGCTCATGCCCAGAGGTTCAAAGATCAGCTCCCTAACATTCTGCTCAAAGCTTTTGTCTGTTGCTTTCTCTATTACCAACCCGGCTAGATAGTAGGCAGAGTTATTGTAGCTAAAGCCCTTGCCCGGTTTGAATTCCAATGGCTTGCTGTAGAAGATATCTAGAACCTTTTGCCTGCTTACCGGATGGTTCACTACGGCGGAATCCGCCTCATCAATATCGTTGGTGTAGTTGTATATCCCAGAGGAATGGGTAAGCAAGTGCTCCACCTTGATTTTGCCTCCTTGGGGATAATCCGGCAGGAATTTGGTTAAGTTATCTTGTAAGGAAAGCTTACCCTGTTCCACCAGTCTCAGAAGCACAACAGCTGTGAAGGATTTGGTGATAGAGAGAATAGGAAAATGAGTGGCGGTGTCATTGGTGGATTTAGATACGGCATCCTTCCAACCATATGCCTTGTGAAAGATAATTTTCCCACCCTTAGACACTAATGCAGAACCATTAAACTTGTATGCATCTCTTGCAGAAACCAAGTAGGCATCTAATTTATCGGCTAAACCTGATGCATCATTACCCACCTCCATTTTGCTTTGGGCAAAAGCGCTGAAAGAAAAGAACATCAAGGCGACAAAGGCCCTAAACTTAAGCTTGATCAATCTTCTCATCTTGGTTTATTTAAATTAGCAACAAGCATCTTAACATAAAGCATAACGAACTAGTATAAACGACGGCGGAGGCCGTCGGCCGATGCTGGCGTTTATACAGTGTTAGCAACTGGCTTTTTTCTATTTGGTTGATATTGCCACTAAACCATTTTTACCATTCTCTCCATACAAATGGCTCGAAACTGGTCTATCTATGATGTTTACTCCTACAATTTCAGCTTTTCTTAGGCTTTTCAGCTTTGATTCACTTTCTGAACTTTTAATTTGCTTTCCGTTGACTATTAAAACTGGAAGTTCCTCTGTGGTGTTTTGATTGAATTCAGTCTTTGCCTTAGAGAAGTTCTTGCGTATCGCTTTTTTGCTCTGGTAACCTTTTGTAACCAACAGCACAATGCCCCTTGGCGGGGCGCAGATAAAAAGATTTTCTGCAGTAGCCTTGTCGAGGTAGTCTATTCCAATCAAGTCTGATTGTGGATAGAATCTTAACTTATTCTCTACGGAGTCCGTGTCTATGAGGTGTCCGTTCAAAACGTACAGCGCATTGCTATCCATTTTGGACGCTGGAAAAGTTTCTACAATCCAATTGTCGACATACGCCTTGTTCAATCTTTGGCCAAATGAATCTGCACATCCAATAACATAAAACGTAATGAAAAGAAATATTAACTTCATTAGATTATAATATAGCTTGTTGCTAACGGACTAGTATAAAAAACGAGCGAGGCCGTCGCCCGAAGCTTGATTTTTATACTAGTCCGTTAGCGGTTGCTTTTTCTTTCTAATTCAATTACTAAATCTTCTAAATTCTCTTTAAGCTGGCTTCTGCTCTTCAATATCAACAGATGGATTATAGTAAAGAAGAACAGCGATGAGAGCAAAGGTATCAGAATCGCTAGTCCATTGGTGCTAATTGGAAGTCCCAATAAGGCTAGAAGAGCGAAAAAGAAGATGATGAAGTAAGTCCCGTAAATGTTACTTTTATAGTACGGGATGATTTCGGCTTGTATTCTTGTTCCTATTCTATCCAGTCCGCTTATTAGTTCTATTCTTATTTTTCCGTTTCCTCCGAATGGTTTGAATGTAGATGGTCGGACATTAATCTCTATTGTGTCGGTGTCAGTAAAACTAACTTCGCTAAAGTCGATGGAAACGCTTGTGAGTTTATCGAGGAAGTTTTTCTTTTTTTCTTTCTGCTGTGAAATGTAGCCTACAACAAGGCTTTTCGGCTTATCAAGGTCGAAAGTGTAATACCTGTGATATTTTGAGAAAAGCTTCTTCATTATTTAAGTTACCGCTAACGTCTAGTATAAACGGCGGCGGAGGCCGTCGGCCGATGCTGGCGTTTATACAGTGTTGTGTGTGATGCTTTTTTATTTTTAGTACAATCTGAATGGATAATCTTTAATGAAACTCCAATTCTTGTCTTCTCTGGAGGTTACTTCTAAGTCTTTGTCCTTATGTCGTTCTTGAAGTTTTTTAAATTTTGTGGTGTAGTCGGCAGTTGGTGATGTGAAGAACCAATATTTACGGCTTCCGCCAAAAGTTTCTATCAAAAAGACAATTCCTTCCTTTTTTTGGTCGAACAAACGAATAGCTTCTCCATCGAAGTCGGAAACAGAAGTATTATAGTCCGCGGTGGGTAGTCCATTTGAATTGACATGGTCTAATGAATGAGATAAGCGCACTAATTGAGTATAGTTATTTTGAAAGCTCCAGATATTCGGGTGATTGGGTTTTCTTAAAAGTAAAGGATAACCGTCATACTCAACTTCTGTGGTAAACCAGCTGTTTTCTTTCATTTTTTCTTTCTGTTTGCAAGAAGTTAAGTGAAAAGCCAAAACAGATGCAAGTAGTAAGCTAATAAAGGCTCTTTCCATTATTCTATGCATTGCACACAACGGCCTCGTGTAAAAGACGTGCTAGGCCGTCGGCCATGGCATGACTTTTACACCATGTTGGCGGGAGTTATTTTTCTTTTTTTTATGATAATTGAGTTTAGGAGCATCAAGGAGTTCTGATTCCCTTCATCAATCAAGTCTCCTTTAAGCCATAATCTTCTGTAAATCCCTAAGTCCCTCTCGTCAGATTTGTTGAGAAATATTGCGGTAAGTTTTCTTACTTCGCCTTTGTGGTCAATTTCAGTAGAGATGTATCGATGTCCCCCGTCTAGTCCCGTTGACAAAATTCTATAATTTTCAATGAGTAATTCTGTGTCAGCCATTCTGTTGGTAGATTCCCCATATACAATTTGAAAACTCTCCAGCGGCAAATCTCACAACAGTTCCTCTATCTGAAATTTCATAAACTGGCATTGTGTAATTCTGTCCATATAATGGGTCTTGAATGTTGATTGATTCCCCAGTCCTCTTCCAATCATAATTCCAGATGTTTAAGCCACTAACAGTAAATGCTTCTCCATCAATGATAGTTGTTATATGCTTCCAGTTCTTATTCATATTAATTACCGCCAACGGTCTAGTGCATGAGGCGTGCTAGGCCGTCGGCCGTAGCATGGCTTATGCACAATGTTAGCCATAGTTTTTATTTCCTTTTCACGAGCCTATCTAGCCACCTGTCACGCTCCTTTACTACTCCTAAGTAATTGTGGTACCTGAGGCCTGAGGTTTCCGCGCTTGCGTTTTGCTCTGCCAACTCTGCGAAGTTTCCCGCCAATTCAGGTTTTCCTTTATGATTGGCGATGACCGATAGAATCGAGTAGGCTTTATACTTGTCGATTGAGAAAAGCAATCCTGCAACCCTTGATGCTAAAATCTGCTCTACAGAATCGAAAAGCTCTGTTTTGCCAGTCTTTACGACCAATTCTGAATAGTCCATGTAGGCTCCAGTCTGTACGTTTGGGTAAACAGTCTCAAAGTCGATGGCCTCTTTACAGAAGTCGATGGCTTTTTCATAGTTCCCATTAATCATCTGGATTCTTGCTAGGGTATGCAGCGACGAACTTTTGTTGAAATTGTCTTTAGGAAAGTCTGAGAGCATTTTATGCAATAAGCCCTCAGCTACCTCAAGAAGTTTTTTGTCTTTGGTTTCTGTAAGCTCAATAGCCTGTATTTTCAGGTACTGGGCGCGACCGTCTTTTCTTGCACGTCCAAGCTTGGCGAAGAATTCCGCCTCGTCCGTTTCACTCCATGTTTTTCTTCTATACCAATCTGTCATAAATTATGGCTAACGTACTTGTGTAAACGACGGCAAGGCCGTCGGCCGTGGCTGACGTTTACACGTTGTTAGCACAAGATTTTCTTTTAAGTATTTGTTTTATGCTTTTTCAACTGCTTATAAAGAAGTGGATAATCCGTACTGTCCACAGTTCTTTCATCTATTTTCAATACTGGTTGGTTTCTGAAATCTAATCTTATCTGCTGAAACTTTAAATATTTAGCCCTATTTGTAAAGAATCTAACGACGTTGAAAGGGTTAGTCGGCAAATCAGTATCCAGGTTTTTCTTAGAGTATTTAACTAGCGTATTTAAGTCCCGTTTTTTCCTGAAGGCTCCTAAGAAGTTTCTTTTGATAAGAATATTGTCGTTTATTTCATAATGCTCAATCTTCCAGATTCCGAATAAAGCAACCAAAGACCAGAAGCCAACCCAAAGCCAACCAAACACTGTCAAACTAAAGTCTGATTTTATTATCAATGGAACAGTAAACAAACAACTATATCCAATAATGACACAAGGAATAGTTATGTCGGCTTTAGTTTTCATTATTATAATTTTGTGCTAACGGCTAGTGTAAAAGGCGGCGAGGCCGTCGGCCGTAGATGCCTTTTACACTAGCCGTTAGGTAAAGATATTTTTTTCTTTTTTGATTTCTTCAAACCAGCTATAAAGTCCATTGTCCCCAAAGACTCCTTCTTCTGTTAGGTACTTTCCTATAAATTCATAAAGTGACTGAGTGAGAACCACTTCTTCTTCAGTATCATGGTTACAATTTACTATGGAATATTCTTTTTCACTTTTTAGTTGGATAGTCCAAGAGTCGCTGTATATCATGTATTCTGCAAAGTAAAAAGAAGATGTTTCTACCTCAGCTTTATATTCAAGTATTTGGGAGATTGGAATTGCGCGGAAAAGGAAGTCGTCTGAGTCGAATCCGTTACAGAAACTGTAGAAGTCGAGAATATCCTTGGGAAGTTTTTGACTAACCGATTTCTCTAGTTTAGAAATTTCTTCTTCTGTGGCAGATTTATTGAATACAATTCCTAATTCATCTGATTTTCTCTTCAATCGACCGAACAGCTCTTGGAATTGATTCATTACTTATAATTTTACCTAACGGATAGTATAAAAAACGTGCTAGGCTGTCGGCCGTAGCATGATTTTTATACAGTGTTATGCACTGGCTTTTTATTATTTTACACGATATATTTCCAATGCCTTGTCAAATCGTTGAAGGTCATACCATTTTAATTGGGTCAAATCAAATATATCGTTTGTCCTCTTTGGCTTTTTTGAATTTTCAATGTCAATTGGGTGCACTTCTTTTACTTTGATGATGTTTTTCGTTACTTCAGAAAACCCATAAAATATAGAAGTGGAGTCCCACTCAATGAAAGAAAATACCTTTTCAGCTGGTTTTAGTAAAAGGAATGGAAAGACTCCGATATTTGCTTGTTGTGGTGATGCTGGTTTTCTAAAGATAAAACATTCAGAAAGTGGTGCGTAGTCGAAGGTTTTTTCATTGTCAACCCATATCCAAGTTTCACCGGAATTAAGAATTGGCTTAGGATTATATTTGTCGTTGTATATGGCTATTAGTCCTGCGTAAGACATCATTCTCCATTCGTCGATGTTATAAATAAAAACGCCATACTTACCATCTGCTGTTTCAGTGAAAGAATCCTCCGTCCAGCTGCTTTTCTTATAAGCTTTCAAAAGAGGCGGTTCGATATTCCAACTTTTTGTTTCTTTCATATTTTAGCTTGTGCATAACGTTTAGGCTAAAAAGCGTTTCAATGCTTTTTAGGTGTTGTTGGGTGTAGTAGTTCTTCTTTCCTTTTACCTGAGTTGCCTGGGCATTCAGGATATCTGCAACCAGTTACGGGATGCAAGTAGGAGTTCGTCTCCATTCTTAGCACTATAAACCTACTTTCCTTCTTCGGCCAATTCGTTAATGTAAATGAATGCACCCTGCCATTTTCATCATAGTAGTAATCCTGCTTGTTCCCTTCCTCATCAATATAATACTTAGCCAAGTGGATACCGGTAAACAGGGAATCAGGCACGTCCACATAGTTAACTGCATTGTTCCCTTTCACGAAAACAAATCTGTAGTCGCCCTCATCCACTTCCCTACTCCCATGAAAGCCTTCCCTCCAATCAATATGAGGCAGTTCTTTGTCGACACTTGCCCAACTGATATTTCCCCCAAACCAGTAAACTGTATCCCAGTCAAAGGTGGTGAGCCTACCTAAATCTATAGTGTCGGCAACGCTTTGGGTTATTGTCTTATGTTTTCCATTTTCCAAGGCTTCTACCAACAAGTCAGCTGATTGCCACCTGTCTTTCAAATCACATGAACTTACCAAGAATGTTAAAAGGAGGAAAAGAGTCCTGCTACTACTATTCATGCGCTTTTGAAAACCAATTAAGTGTTTACTTATTTCACCCAACGGACTTGTGTAAACGGCGGCGAGGCCGTCGGCCGAAGCTGGCGTTTACACGTGGTTAGCAGCAGTTATTTTTTATAGTAACTTAGTAATGCCCTAAGACTTCTTGTGAGCCAGTCGTAAGTTCTGATTTCAAGTTTTTCTTTAGTAACCCTATTCCAAGCAGCTTTTAACTTTTGCTTAGATTCATTTTCAATTACTTCTCCTTCTCTTCCAGCTATTAGAAGTCCTTTTGGTTCTCTAAAATCCTGTAGCTTAAATACACTTCTTAACACTTCCTGATGTTCAGAGCAGAAATCTATATATTCTAATAATTGGCAAATTCCCTTATTAATTTCTGAACTAAAGTAGGTTTCATTCTTTGTTTGTGTAAACAAGGTCTGATTAGCGCCTTTTATTTCTACAACCCACCATTCCCAACCATCTGAACTTTTTCCGCCAACAATGAAATCAGGAATTAGTCCACGCTGTCCATTTTCTTGAATGTGTGGTCTAATACTTTGCTTTGGAATGATGCAGGTGGCATGGTGTCCAGTTCTATGATTATGTAAGGCGGCAGTGAAAATTTCAGGATTGTCTCTTAGGAATCTATCAATAGCAGTTTCTCCTGAGTTTGAATTTATTAACTCTTCAAATGTATTAACCTGCACATCCTTTAAGTACATTTCATGCGTTGCAAAGGGGTTTTCCGCCTTTGTTTCTTCAATAGTCTTTCGTGATGCGTTTTATAGGAAGCTCTATTTTATTCATTATTAAATTAATTGCTGCTAACGGTCTCGTGTAAACAACGTGCGAGGCCGTCGCCCGTAGCATGATGTTTACACAATGTTGGCGGGAGTAATTTTATATTTTTGATTCAGGATAAAACCATTTGTAACTGTCCACAATAAAATAGCCAAGCCCACCATAGAAAACCCTCCAAATATTTCAAAGGGAAGAAAGGTTAGTCCACTCACTACGGCAGCAATCATTATTTCTTTGTTAGACAAAGGATATCTAAGTAATAGTCGTGAAATAATAAGATACCCAATAGAACCTACAAATCCCGCCAGTATTGATATATACTTAAATTGACCATGTCCGCTATAAATCCATACACTTCCATAGTAAATAGCAATTGATAGAATCAAATGTAAACGTCGATTCAATTTATATTCCCCGTCCAAAATGGGGAAAGTTGTCATCAAAGGAAAAGTAAGACCTGGTAGGAATTGCATCAACAAAGCATATGGAGCAAAAATTTTTTCACTCAAATCAGCTGACCAACTGAACAGGAGATAAAAAGTACCTGTCAGGATTGAGTTCAACAATGGTTTATTATTTAAGTCCATCTATTAATTTATTCTTATTACCGCCAACGTTTGGGCTAAAAAGCGTTTCAATGCTTTTTAGGTGTTGTTAGCAAAAGTTTTTAGTTTTCTGCAGCTGATTAAATCTGTTTTTTGCAATAATTAGAGATTACCTCCCTGATGTATTTTATATTTTCCTCACCATTGCCGACAAACCGTCTTATCTCTTTTCCCTCACTATCAGTTAAAACAATCAACGGGATGGCAGTGAAATTAAACTTCTGTTGAATCTCTTCTATTTTGTCTTTCTTGACAATCAATTGTTGCCAATCCATTTTCTCCTTTGTCAGTGCCTTATGCCAGTTCTCGGGCTGTTCATCTATGGAAACACTTACCATGTTCAAGGCTGTACCATCATACTCTCTATAGATTTCCTTCAACGCTGGAATCTCCTCCCTACAGGGTCCGCACCAACTAGCCCAGAAAACCAGCATGTTCACCTTGGCACTTTGGTTGAAGAGCCATCCACTTTTATTTTCCGCAGTTTCCAACGTGAAATTTTGGTAAGGAAGATTAGGGTCCATTCGGTTGGCCAGATATGATTTCACTTTTTCTCCACGTAGTGACTGTTGGAGTTCCTTGTCAAATGATTTGAAAATGTCCTCTAGCTCCTTTTCTGAAAATTGGTCTTTGTTAAGGTAAATCTGACCTAAGAGGTAATAACTTGATGGATGGTCTTGGATTCTGTTTTTGAACTCATTAAGCTTTGCAGTCCTGCCTTTTCCCTCCAGATTACCCAACCACCCGAATTCACCCCTCCAGTCCTCATACATCAAATCAGTTTCTTTGCCCGCAAACACCCTTGCTTTCCCATTTCCTTTCATGTCTCCGCTTACCCTGATAAGCTCCTTGTCCAGCATAAAGGACGTTGAGTAATATTTCAGGCTGTCTTCACCTTTTGTGTGGTTGCGAAACGGAATCCTCAGGTAGCCTAGATGCATGACGTACCTGTCAAGACTATCTACCTTTCCCAAGGGCTTGTACTGGAGGGCAACTTTCGAGGGCGTAAAACCAGAATCAGGGTTTAACTTAAAAGAGAACTTGCCGTTCTCGCATACGGCAGAATCCAGATTTGCCCAAGAAATAGCGTCTGCAAGGTAAATTTTACCGTCCTGAAGATTCTTGATATTCCCCTCAATGGTTATTACTTCGAAGGGTTTTGGGGTAGAGCATGAAACAAGAATGAAGAGGATGAGAATTACTATTTGGATAAATTTCATTAATTCATTTTAAAGATTGTTGCTAACGTACTTGGCTAAACGGCGGCGACGGCCGTCGGCTGGAGCTGGCGTTTAGCCGTTGTTGGCGGTAGGTTTTCTTTTTAGTTTCTGCTTAGTTTGAGTAATTCAATCTTTGATGAAATAGCTATAAATTGAATAATGGTTTCTTCCTTTCCAGCGGTTGCCTGAAGTTGAAATCCGTCCTGGTAGCCTTGGTGGTTAGTTAGAATCCATGTCCAAACTAACTTCTTGCCCAGCAAATCTGTTAAAGGCGATGGTTCTCTTAAATCATTAACCGATATTTCATTTCCAATTTGTGCCATCTTTACTTGGTCTGTCTTGACAGTTAGCTCGTCAAGGTCGGGGTTTACAGTTAAGATTAGGCTTTCTGTAGCTGTGTTTATAGTTACTTGCTCAATCCAGTCAAAACCGTTTTTTTGCCTGTCCCAAACTTTTATTGAAATTGATTCGATTGACCCTCCGACTATACTTTCAAGACTCAAAGACATTTTTTAGTTATTTAACTTACCGCCAACGGACTCGTGTAAACAGCGTGCGAGGCCGTCGGCCGACGCATGGTGTTTACACAATGTTGGGCGGAGACTTTTTTACATTACATGTACATCATTCAAGATTAATGTCAAATACCCATCCCTTTTTAAAATAAAAAAAGCGGCTGTCAAATCACTCCATTCGTTATTTAATGGGAGGTCATACCAAATGTCCGCAATTATTTCAGCATTGTATTCTTCTTTAAATACTGGTTCAGTTAAGTAGTCAAAATCTCGATTGTGTTTTTCTCCCTCCTTACTGCTAGCCTTTTCTATTGGAGTGACTTTAAATTTTTTACCACTAAAATGAGGCTCATGGTCACCATAATTTTCAATCCACTCCTTTAAGGAATTGGGAGTCCATTCTGATTCCTTATCATGCTCAATCATCGCAAGTGCTGCGGCATAATCATCTTTAGCTAACAAGTCAACCCATTTTTCAACGGCTGATATTAAAGTCTCAGCCGAGGAGTCGAGAGGAAGTTTCAGAGTCATATATTTTACTATAGTTTACGCCCAACGGACTTGTGTAAACGACGGCGAGGCCGACGGCCGCTGCTGACGGTTACACGTTGTTGTGGTGTGTTTTTCTATTTTATGGCTATAGGTGCAAATATTTGGTCTCTGTATTTTAGAAGTGAATCCATTCTCACTTCTTGGCTATTTGTTAATTCCATGTAGGTTCTATCGAATCGGTATGTGGACTTTACAACTTGAACTAACTTCTTTCTGATATTTTCCTGGCCAATGTAGTTATCCAAAAGTCGGCGATAAAGTATTATTTCAGCATTTGTTCTATTCAATTCATTCGTAAAGCAATGTCCAGCCGTTTTTAAATTACAGAACGAATTGTTGAAAAGTCGCCACTCATATTGTGCTTCTTGGTCAATATGCTTAACAGCCCGTTTGATAGCTGGGTCGGTTATAAAAAGTGAAATCAGGATGACTAAAAGACCAAGAGTAATAAATGTCGGTTTCTTTTTCATTATTTAAATGCACCACAACGTACTTGTGTAAACGACGGCGATGGCCGTCGGCCGAAGCTGGCGTTTACACGTGGTTGTGTGACGTTTTTATTTTATTTGCAGAGTCTTTATAACATTTTCTACATGCTTTAGCTCTTCGTTATTAGATTCAATTGTTTCCCTTTCTTTGTCGGTAGTATAGGATACCACAAACATGGTATTATCTCTGCCAAACATCCAATTGTAGATTAATAGCTCTTCCGCATCTTCTTGAACATATTCTTTATAGAAGACACAATCAAAATCGCTTAACTTTACAATTGAAGCATTGTCTGAACTTCTTTCTTCAAGTTCTTCTGCCAACAATTCAGGAACAGTGTCTATTCCTTTCTTATTATCCCACCTTACAGGAGTTATCCTAAGACTCCCCTTCCAGTCTTCTGCGTCGTAAAATAGGTAAGTCCCGTCTCTATCTTCAAATTCATCCCAGTTGGATGGCAATTGGGTTGTAAACCAGCTTTCTTCAGAATTAAATTCTTTGTAATTCATTTTATATTGACAGCCAAGGCTACCTAAAATTAAAGTCAATAAAATTACTGTTTTCTTCATTTTTAAAATGACACACAACGGGCCGCGTGTATGCAAAGCCCGCAGCGAAGCAAGGGTTTTGTATACACTGTGTTAGGGGTTGTCTTTTTATTGGTCAAGTGTCGTTTCAATAAATCCAATAGCTTCAGCAACTGTTACTGAAAAAACACCAGCATTGCCTTTGTCAAATTGCTCTTTCCAGTCGTCATAACCATCTTCAAATTCAGGCAAGGTAGAATTTGATTCTTTTAAATCAGTTAAGCTTTTATCTAAAGCTTCGGGACTAAAAGGCATATGACTGATTTTGTGTCCATAGTATTCTCCAGTCTTTGGTCCATTAATACTTACATTATCAATTGCTACGTGGACGACAATTCCAGCTTTGGGATATTCTTCAATCTTTAGAATTGTCAAATATGAGTCTTTTTCACCTTTCCTGGTTTTGTAGTCCCAAACTTGTCCGACTTGATATTTCATTTTTAGATTGTCTATTTTAGTTTCTCTCTGTTGGAAACCACAACTTTGGGTGGTAAAGCAAATTATCCAGAAAGTCAGCGAAATTAAATTTTTCAAATTCTTGAAATTACC
>NZ_JBSZJY010000006.1:0-185567 GCF_056491185.1 Rufibacter sp. JT20002
ATAGGCCAGCGGCCCGGCGGCCAGCTCCCCGAAGCCCATGCGCACCAGGCTCACGGCCAGGTAGAGCTCGTCGCGCCACAGCGCCCGGTTGTCGGCGTAGTGGAAGAGCCTGAGCAGCGCCCCCGCCCCCAGCGCCAGCGCCGTGAGCGCCGCCCAGAGCCGCCCGGGCGGGGAGGGCACGCGCGCAGGCGCCGAGGACGGGTCCAGGTCTTCGCTTATCAGAAACGGGGCAGCGGGTAGCGGCAGGGGCATACGGCAGTTAGTTAGGTTCTTTGGGTGTATTTACTTGTTGTTTTAAAAAAAAGAGCTTTAATCAGGGTTAGTGGTCAGGAATTTAGGTCGGGATAAAATGGATGCATTACCAGTAAAACTTACTTGTGTCACCAAGCTGTTTTAAGGCTGATTTTGGTTAAACAGGTCTAAAAGGCTATTCAGAGCGTACTTCATACAGGCACACTTTAAGTTCAGGGGTTTCGTAGGAGTAGACTTCTTCTCCTAGTTGGGAGAACCTGTCCTGCAGCTTCTTCCCGCCTATTACTTCTTTAAAGTACCACTCAGGTTTGCTGTCAAACTCCCCAATCTTTACACCCCTGTTTTTACTGAAAATCAGCCAAACCCTTTTGGCTTCTTTAAGTGATTGTAGTTCAGGGTTCAGCCGGTTAAAGTAATCGGTTGAGCTGCTTGAAACTGCTCTCAGGTCACTTCCTTCTTTTGCCTGGTAGGTGAGCCCGTAGGTCTGTTTATAGAACCGGTAAGGCGTGGACATGTTCCAATAAACGTATACCTGGTCTCCGGCTTCAAATTGCTGGTCTATGAGAAGCAATGCCTCTCTGTAATAAGCCTTTTTAAAGCTCCCAAATAAGCTTGGGTCTACCAGCTGTTTCGCGGAGGACCAGAAAGGTGCCGCCAATAACAGAATAGGGAAAACAAAGGCACCTCTTTTGCCTAGCCTCTGCCCTGCCTTCGCTAATTTCTCGCACCCCAAGGCAATGATCAGGATAAACAGAGGAGCCAGAAAAACGGTCAGCCGTTCATACAATGGATATAACTCAAAGGCCGATGCCCCCGCTGCCAATAGGTACGGCAGGATTAGCACTAATATAAACTTCAGGTCTTTTCTGAAAAAGGAAACCAACCCTACCCCGATACTCGCCAAAGCCACGTAAGGCTTTTTCAATATAAACAGCAACCACCCGTTTTGCACCCCATCTACCTCCCACAGGAGCCCCAACGGAAAGCGGATGAGCCGGTTTCCGCCTTTCCGGATGGGCCATAAAAGATCCCAGAAAGAAGAAGGTGGAAAAGGCATAAATCCACTCCTAACTTTGAAATACTGAATCAACCAGGCAGAATCAGCATGTTTATAGGTGAACAGGAAGTAGTTGATCGCAAAACTTACCAGCCAGAGGCCAAAAGGCAAGCTTAGCCGGAACAAGGTTTTCCATTCCTTTTTAAAAAGGTGCCAGAAAAAGACCGCCATCGCCATGCCGGCTAGCACGAAGATAGAAGAAAAGGAAAACCAGATGATGAGCGCTCCCCACAGGCCCCATAAAGCCAGGGAAAACAGGTCTTTGACCTTATAAAAACGGGTGTACAGATACAGACAGACAACGGTGGCCAGCAACTCGGCGCTGTACTGCTTTATCTCCACGGTGTGGTAAACCAAAGCAGGAGCCAACGCCATGATCCCCATCGCGACGGCAACACCGGGTAACTTCAGGAAATGCCTGCAGACGTTCCGGAAGAGAAACAAAGACAGAAGCCCACACAGGAGTGGTACCAGCCGAAGCGCCAATTCACTCTTTCCAAAAAACAGCACCGCCACCTTGCATAAGATCAGAAATCCCATGGGCGCTTTCTGCTGGTACTCCAGGTCGGAGAAAATCAATTCCTTTAAGCTCATGTTTACCAAGCTAGACGCCAGGTAGATCTCATCTAACCACAACGACCTGTTGTCCAGAAAATGAAATACCCGTAAGCCCACGCCTACCCCTAACAAAACCCATATCATCACCCGCCACCCACTTTTGTCTTTGCTACTAGAGACAAGGGCTGCTGTATCGTTACTGGTTAGGGTCGGTTTTTTTAGAAACTGTACTGACATAAGGCAAGGCGTACAAGGGGAGATCCTTCGTGATAAGTGTTTACAAGCTGATTCTTCAAACTAAGGTGAAATTTTAATTGGGAAGAAAATCTTACAACAACAACCTTTGTTGCCAAATCCTTTTCCCGTTCTTTCGTATAAGTTTGTACAGGTTAAGTACTACTCACCTATAAACCACTCAATAACAATACCAATTTTTTCTTATTTATTCTTTATTGGTTTACAATATAGAGCAAATATGGCTTTTACTTAGGTCTTTCATGAAATTTGATCTAATGGTAACATTAAAAAGGGAAGCATTCTTTGAAAAAGGATTTACTAACTGCTGTCAAATTTCTAAGTGATTCTAGGAACGGCAATCTCTGTTATAGAAAAAGCCTTGCGATGATGTCAAGCAGTGGAACACATTAGGAAGGAGCCTTTACAACAAGGGCATTGCTGTAGCAAAGGGAGATCTAATAGAATAAAGAAGAATCAGCGGAATCTTTAAGTGCACCGGATAACGCACCTTCTATTTTGTGCCCGATTTTTGAAAAGCAACATAAAAACAACTCATACCCTAAATCTAAATACCAGAATGCAAGCAGATTCTACAGTGGACTTTACAGATATTAAGGCCGTAATTTTTGATGTGGATGGAACCCTCTACACCCAATCTAAACTGCGCAAAAAGATGCTTTACGCCTTGGTAAGACATTATGTGTTAAGACCTTGGAGAGCAAAAGACCTTCTGATCCTCCATCATTTCAGGGCCGAAAGAGAAAAGAAAGCCGGTGCTTTTGGCAATTTAGAGCACGCGCAATATGAATGGTGCGCCGCCAAAGGCAACTTCCCTATTCCCAAAATAAGAAAAGTGATCCAATATTGGATGTTTCAATTTCCTAATAAATACCTGGCAGGCTGTGTCTATCCTGGGGTGGAAAATTTCTTTAAATCACTTAGGAAAAACAACATCAAGATTGGCATCTACTCTGATTATGAAGCGGTTGAAAAGCTAAAGGCAATGAATCTGTCCGCCGACATAGTGGTTTCTTCCACCGATAAAGTGATAGATCAGTTAAAACCTAACCCCCAAGGCTTGCTGTATGTTGCCCAACAACTAGGGTTAGAACCCAAAGAGTGCCTATTTATTGGGGACCGCCAGGAACTAGACGGAGAATGCGCTATTAAGGCGGGTATGCCTTATATCATAGTAGAGAAAAAGCCCTTTGAGGAGTTTGATTTCTATGATGTCCTCTCCAAACAATTCACACAAATCAAAGCAAAAGAGCTGGTTTAAAGACCTTAACAATACAATAAGGGGTGGTTAGACAGCAAAACCGCACCCTTACATTTTTAAGCGCAGTTTTCGGCTAAATGGCATCCTTTTATGGCAAAGGCTTTTTAAGCCTAGTTTGAGGTTTTTGCGCTTAAATCATACCTGCTTAGCACCTATACTTTTGCGGTTCGTCTATTCTCCTCTTGGCAGTTTTTGAGGTTTACTTCCATGCAACTTCCCAGAAGTTTCCCCATAGAGCCTACGAACCCACCATTTACTTTCACTTTGGGACAAGTAATCTCATTTTGGGAAAACTTCTAAGAAAGAACCCTTATCCTTACATATCCTTCTATTTTAAAATATTTAAATTTTTTATCAGAAAAAGGATAATGTGTTTACAGAATTATAATTTAACTACAATTAAATCTTGGCACGGTTTTATAATAGTAAATCTTACAATAACACCCTTCCAAAGAACTTATTCTACTTGATTTTATAACTATTCACCCAAAGCACAACAGAATTAAGCTAAAACATAAAACATTTCTATCCACCTATGACCCAAACAATTACTTTCCCCGAATCCTCAAACCCAGAAGTGGTTCTACGGCCAGCCGGCTTTAAAGAGTATGTCGCCATTGCCCGGCCTGATCATTGGTTTAAAAACATCTTTATGCTACCAGGCATGCTCTTCGCCTTCATGGTGTATGACACAGCCCTGGACTGGGATCTCCTGCTCAGGATTGTCATTGGTATTGTGAGCACCTGTTTGATTGCCTCTGCCAACTACACCATCAATGAATATCTGGACGCTGAGTTTGACCGCTACCATCCAGAGAAAAAGAAAAGATCTGCGGTGGTGACGGTGCTAAGCCCCGTTTATGTCTATACAGAGTACTTCGCACTTGTTGCTTTGGGTCTGGGTCTCTCCTACTTCATCTCCATGCCATTCCTGGCCTTGGAAGCCTTCCTGCTCTTTATGGGCATCATGTACAATGTGAGACCATTCAGAACCAAGGAACGCGTTTATTTAGACGTACTTTCTGAGTCAGTGAACAACCCTATCAGACTAGCCCTTGGGTGGTTCATTTTCGTGCCAACCGCGCTTTTGCCAGAATCCGTATTGAACCCAATTTGGGCATTTATACCTCCAAGCAGTATCATTTTAGCCTATTGGATGGGAGGCGCTTTCCTGATGGCTACTAAACGCTTTGCTGAGTACCGCTACATCAACAACCCAGAACTAGCCGGGTTATACCGTAAGTCTTTCAAGAAGTACACAGAGAACAGCCTGCTTATTTCCATGTTCTTTTATGCCATCACTTCGGCCTTCTTCCTGGGTATCTTCCTGATCAAAAACAAGATTGAGCTCTTGATCAGCTTCCCCTTCTTTGCCCTGCTATTTGCCTGGTATTTACAGATTGGCTTGCGCAAAGACTCAGTGGTGCAAGGCCCTGAGAAACTGCACAAGGAGACCTCCTTTATGCTGTACGTGGTGGTATTCACCTTGCTGCTTATGGGATTGGTTTACTTTGACATCCCGGCCCTGAACTGGTTCCTGAAGCAGTCTTTCTAAGTCGTAAACGCCCTTCTTCCTACTCCCTAGCAGTAGAAACTGATTTCGCATTAAATTCTAAAAACTACATGAAATACGCGTCTTACGATCTGGTGATAATAGGCACTGGTTTCGCATCAACGTTTTTTCTGCACAAGTACCTGAGTAAAGCCCCGGCACAAGCCAAAGTTCTGGTATTGGAGAAAGGGCACCTTTTTCCGCATGCGGAGCGAGTGAAGGAAAGAAAGGGTGAGAAAACACCGTTTGCCAAGCTAAATCCAGAAGCCCAGGAGACTTATGACAACAAGAATCCTGAGAAAAGATGGATGTTCACGCAAGGCTTTGGGGGCAGCTCTAACTGCTGGTATGGCTGTACCCCCCGGTTTCTGCCTTCTGATTTTAAAATGAAGACGCTTTACGGAGTAGCGAATGACTGGCCGCTCCAGTATGATGACCTAGATCCTTACTACTCACAAGTGGAGGAACTGATGTCTATCTCTGGGCCGGAAATCACGCCTTTTCCTAAGAAAACCCGGTACCCGCTCCCACCCCATATTTTCACCTCGGTAGATAAGATTCTACACAAAGAGTACGGAGAGTTGTACATTAATCAGCCTACCGCTCGGGCAAGCGTACCGGTAAACGGCCGGGGCTCCTGCTGCGCAAGTGCTGTTTGTCACGTGTGCCCGGTAAACGCTAAGTTCACGATTGAAAATTCCAACATGGGGGTCTATGAAGACCCCCGTGTTGAAACCGTCTACGGAGCTCAGGTATTCAGCTTAGACCTTGAACAGAATAGGGCCAGAAAAGCCAATTACCTGAAAGACGGCAAAGAATACCAGGTGGCAGGCGAGATTTTCGCTTTGGGCACCAATGCCATCTTCAACTCCAACATTCTCCTGAACTCCGGGGACACCAACCCATTCACCGGAAAAGGATTAGGCGAACAGGTGGCCTTAGAGGCCTCCGTTTACCTGGACAACCTGGAGAATGTGGGAGGAAGCACCTGGGTGAATGCCAACGGCTACATGTTGTATGACGGTGCCCATCGGAAAGATTCCGCCGCCTGCTTGATGGAGTCTAACAACGCGCCTTACATCAGACTGGAGCGCGGCAAGTGGAGACACCTGATAAATTTCAGGATGATCTTTGAAGACTTGCCCGAGGCTCACAACTTCATCTCCACCACGGCAGACAAAACCCGGCCAGCGGTGAATTACAAAGGTCCGTCTGGCTACGCCATGCGCGGGATTGAGCAGATGAAAGCCAAATTGCCTGGGGTCTTAGGTTGCCTTCCCGTGGAGAAGATTGAGTACTCTGATATTATTGAGTCAGAAGCTCATATCCTAGGAACAACCAGAATGAGCCTTACTGCCTCAGAGGGAGTCGTAGACAAACACCTGCTCCATCATCAGTACCGCAATTTGTTTGTGTTAGGGAGCGGTAGCTTCACCACCTTCACGCCCGCCAACCCCACGCTTACCTTATCGGCTTTGTCGCTTCATGCGGCAGACAAAAGCTTTTAAACATCATTGATCACAAAGGAAAGAAACAGAAGCCGGGGCTGGAAAGCATTGGCAGGACAGAACGAAATAAACGGAGCCGTATGAAGAGAAGATCCTTTTTAAAATTAACAGGCTTGGCCGGAGCAGCCATGGTCACCCTCCCCAGTTTGGGTTTCATGTCTACTTCTATCAAAGATGCCGCTATAGGAATCATTAACCGGGAACTGAGTTACCTTAAGTTAGACCAAAAAGGGGTAGAGCAGTTTGTAGACGACTACTTTAAGGGCCATTACATCAATGGAAGCCTTAAAACACAGGTGAACCTCAAGTCTTGCTATTACCTGGGCATCACCGCCAATGAATCACGGCTGCTGTCAAAGCTGGTACAAACCTACATTGTGTCTACCGACTTCTTCATGAACCGGATGGACGAAAGCAAGCCGGTGAAGTACGTTGCCCTGAACAAAGCCTATAAAATGCCGTGCTATAATCCTTTCTCTTCTTTCTATTACCCGCCGGCAACAGTTTAGATTTTAAGGCATCAGTTACTTTATAAAACAGGGAGAACGGCTTGAAGCAGAATGATAAGCCTGTCCAGAAGAAGCAGGGCGCCACTAGAGGGCATGAGCTACTTCACTTGATGTATCAAATATTAAATACCGGTTTATAAACTCACAACATAGGCAGACATGAGTATTCCTTCCCTTTCCTTTAAACAGGCGTTTACTGCACAAAATATAAATTACTACAGCTTTCTGAATGAATATGCTTCTCCTGAGAAGTATAGATCATCGCTTTTGAAATACAAGATATTCTGCTGTGTGTGGGCTATTGCCTCTATTTTCCACATGGCAAACTATAACGGGTTTACCTTAAACCTGACTTTCTTCTTGCTCACCAGTGCGGCCATTGCTCTCATAGCCAAACCTTCTTCCATCGTTCGGCTGCTGATTTTCATTTCCATGCAGATGTTTCAGGCAACCTTGGATTTGCCGGGCATCAGTAATCACTGGATAGTGACCGCATTTGTGAACATTACTATTTTACATGCCTTTATCTACCTTATCATCAAGAGAAGAAGCTTTTACATAGACAAAGTAGAATTCCTGAACACCTTTGCCCCGTTGGTGAAGATTGAGTTGATCGTTCTTTATTTCTATGCTGTCTTCCACAAACTAAACGCTGGCTTTTTTGATACCGAAGCAAGCTGCGCGGTAAGGTTTATTATGGTGCAGAATAACTACTACAACATTCTGCCTTCCGATAAAGCCTTGCTAGCCCTCAACATCTATGCGACGTTGATCATTGAAGCCCTCATTCCCATCCTGATCTGCCTGCGCAAAACCCGCTACTGGGGAATCTTGGTCGGATTAGTGTTCCACTTTATTATCGCCTATAACCCTATCAACGGGTTCTATGACTTCTCGTCCATGGTGTTTGCCCTGTACTTCTTGTTTACCAGCACCAGTTTCAGTAACAAGATTTACAGCCTGTACCAGAAATTCCTTCAGCGTAAGGCGGTGCTCAAGAAGAAGCTGCTCCGGTTCAACATTGTCAACTTCGTGCTCTTTGGGGTTTCCCTTTTATTTGGTCTTTTCCTGATCTATTACTACAACAAAGTATTCCAGGATTATTTCCGTCACATTGTCTGGACGTCCTATGGGTTGGGTTTTATCATTCTCTTCATGTTATCCATGAATACCAAAGAGAAAACAAAGGAAACTAATCCCTTCTCTTACGCCCATTACTCTCTTTTACTATTTCCTATTCTGGTGTTCTTGAATGGATTGTGCCCGTACCTGGGATTGAAAACAGAGTCATCTTATGCCATGTTCTCTAACCTTAGAACAGAGGCGGGAATCTCCAATCACTTCATTGTTCCGGCCAGCACCCAAATCTTCGATTACCAGAAAGATATTGTGGAGATAGTTTCATCAACTGAGTATCACCTGCAAAATGTGGCCAAAAGCGGTAAACTGATGACTTACTTCCAGTTCAAACGATTTGTCAGAACAGAGCGGCCTGAGTTTGTCACTTACAAGAGAAATGGGGTGTTGCAGACCTTTGTCTTAAGCAAAGCCACTGCCAGCGAGCCTCTGTTTGTCAAAGATTGGTATGTACTGGAAAAGCTCATGTTCTACCGGTACTTCAACAAAAGCGGAGTCCAAGAGTGCTCCCACTAATTTCTAAGCATATTTAGCCATAATAACATCAGGTCATTGGAGGAAAAGAATTTCCAGTGACCTGATGCAATTACCTCCTCCACAAAACCTATCCCCTTATCCAATCCTTTTAAGCCCCCCCTTACTATGGGCACCTCCGTCGTTTCATTTAAAGCCCGGGTCGCTACTCAGAGTAGTGCGGTCTACAATTCATTTGCTGGAAACAATTCGTCTACAGAATACCAGCTTTCATTTCTTAAATACAAAATATTCTGTGTCTTGTGGGCCATAGCCTCCATTTTTCATATGGCTAACCACAATTCATTTTCTGTGGATTTAACCTTCTTTGCGCTTACCATCTCGGCCATAGCCCTGATGGCCAGGCCTTCCTCCATCTTAAGGCTTCTATTATTCAACTTAGTCCAGATGTACCAGGCCTATACAGACATGCCTGATACACCTAACCATTGGGTGTTGGCCGCTCTCATCAACCTGACCATCATCCAAGCCTATATCTTTCTTATTGTAAAGCGGAAAACCTTTTCAATTGACAAGGTGGAGTTTCTCAACACTTTTTCACCCTTGGTGAACCTTGAGTTGATTGCGCTCTATTTCTTCGCCGTTTTCCATAAATTAAATTCAGGCTTTTTTGATCCGGAGGCTAGTTGTGCGGTTAGGTTCCTCGTTCTGCAGAACAACTACTATGATTTTCTGCCCAGCGGCAAAGATTTGACCACACTGAGTATCTACCTAACTATTCTGATTGAGGCATTGATCCCGGTTCTCATTGTCAACAGGAAGACCAGGAACTGGGGAATCTTGCTAGGGCTCATTTTCCATTGCATATTGGCCTACAATCCTTTGAACGGCTTCTATGACTTCTCTGCCACGGTTTTCGCGCTGTATTTCCTATTTACCAGCACCAGCTTTACCGCCAAATTGCAAGACCTTTACCGAAGCTTTTCAAAGCGTAAAAACCTCTTGAAACGCAGGTTACTGAAGTACAATGCGATCAATTTTGCCATTGTTTCCGCTTCGTTCCTTCTGGTCATCCTGTCTATCTATTACTACAACAAAGTTTTTACAGACTATTTCCGGCATATCGTCTGGACGGCCTTTAGTGTTTCTTTCATCGTCCTCTTTGCCTTGGCCATGAACAAGAGGCAGCAAAACTCCCCAAGCAAAGCCTTCTCGGTAGCGCATTATTCCCTGCTTCTTTTCCCTATCATCGTTTTCCTGAACGGTTTGTGTCCTTATTTGGGGCTGAAAACGGAGTCTTCTTACGCCATGTTCTCCAACCTACGGACCGAGGGCGGAAAGACAAACCATTTCCTTGTTCCTGTCACCACGCAAGTGTTTGGATTTCAGAAAGATGTTGTGGAAATTATCTCTTCGCCTGACCCTTTCTTCCAAAAACTAGCGCTGGAAGAAAGGCAGCTGGTGTACTTCCAATTCAAGAAGTATGTAAGAAAAAACAAGGTACAACAGGTTACCTATGAAAGGAATGGGGTTAAAACCTCTTTTGACCGTAGCAAAGCCTCTGCCCAGGACGATCTGATGAAAAAGGGGAATCCTGTTCTGGAAAAACTAATGCTCTTCAGGAACTTCTATAAACACGATGTTCAGGGTTGCCTCCATTAAGAGGGCCTTCTAACACCTCAACATGTGCCTTTGAACTTCTTACAAAATCGTTTTCAGGCCTTATTTACAGAAACAGCTCCAAACCACCTCCAAACAAACCCTTATAATGGAAACCACCTTAGTTGTAAACCCCTCAAAAGTTTTTGCCTTCCTTGTGAAAGGATTCCTGCTGGTTATTACTTTAAGCCTGATTGCTGTTTCTCTGGATTACTATTTCAAAAATGTAGCGGTAAACTCTTCCATCCCCTCCAGCTACACATTCAAGACTTATGTTGTAGGCATGTTTGACTGCAACGGGGAAAAGAACATTCCTACCTACTTTTCCTTCCTGAACCTTGTCATCAGTTCCGGGCTCCTGATCTTCATCGGGAAAGTAGTGAAGGCTTCTGATGCACCGAGATTCTATAAAAGATGGTACCTATTGGGAGCCCTCTTCATGTTCTTAGCCTTCGATGAGCTGTTGATGCTCCATGAGGCCATGGGCCTTCCTTTTGTTGCCTTGATCAAGTACCTGAACAATGGAGAGGAGTCTTCCTTTATCAGGTTCACAGGTTTTATTCCCTATTTCTTAGTGGTGATTTTCTCTTTCTTTTACTTTGTTAAGTGGTTCTTTGCTTTACCCAAGACTACCATTTCTAGATTTATAGTTGCCGGCGTAATGGTGGTATTTGGAGCAGTAGGTATAGAAATGATTGGCGAATACCTAATGGGGATCTACGGGAAGACCAGCTATCCTTACAAGGTTACCACCAACCTGGAAGAAGCCTTCGAGATGCTAGGGATCATCTACTTCATCAAAGCCTTACTAGTTCATCTAGCCACGCAGAAAGACATGGTTACCTTCAATTTTGACTTACGTTCAGGTACAAGAGGGAATGGAAGCACCATGGACTTGACAAAAGCTGGCGCTCTTCAACATACAGCGGCAGATGCAGTTAAATCACCAACAAGTCTCCAAGTAAAGGAGACGGTGTGAGCCTAAGCTAGCTTTGCCTCTCGCCCACATTCCATTTTCATTCTCCTCACTTAACACAGACAAAGCAGATGGGCCTTCCCTTACCAAGAAGGCCCATCTGCTTTGTGGCTTAAATTGCAAAAACACGCTTAAAACAATTAGCACTTTCTCTTCTTCCAAACGAAGACTACTTTTCATCCTTAAAGATTAAAGCTCATTGGTTCTAAACTAAATCAGCCTTTAAAAACGAAAAGCTTTTTTGTCACAAAGTTAAAAACTGCAACCAGCACAATTGCCAAAAACTTTCCGGCCTTAGGCTCCAGCAACACCTCTTCTACAAATAGCCACACTAGGACTTGGTTGATCAGTAAACCCGCTAAAGAGAAGAACATGAAAGCGATAAACTCTACTCTGGAGGAATACTTTCCTGTTTTAAAAACCCAGACCTTGGAGATAAGATAATTTAACAGGATGGCCAAGATGGTAGAACCGAAGTTGGCGCCCAGGTAATCTAAATGATAATGCTCAAACAACAAGACAAAGAGGAGCATGTCAAAAAGGGCGCAGAAACCACCCACCAAGACAAACTTTACCAATTGAAATAGTTTCTCCTGTCGTTCGCTCTTTTGAATAAATGAGATCATATTAAGTTGACGTTCATTAAAAAATGCTTTTTAGGCTAGGAAGCCCAAAAGCGTAGAATAAGGGATTCTTCTTAAAACTTTGTTTCTATAACTTCTTCAGGACCTGTAACTTTGACTGGATTTTGCGCACTGTTCTGTAAGGTTTCTTTTGCTGCGGATTGATCAATGGCAACATCCAGCACTATCTTGGTCAGATCTTGCTGTGACTCCAGGTACTGGATCAGAGCTTTGATAAACAGGATCACGCCAACCATTTCAAGGGTCTCTTCTAACGTGGTGACCAACTTATAAATAGATAGTAAGTTGTTATTGACCACAAAGCCACTGGCCATTTCCATTCCAATGGTTCCCATGAGAAAGATGCATCCTGCCACTAAGAAGTTAATCAAGGTTTTTTTAGGCAAGGAAAAGGCAAATTTTATAAAGTAGGCGCCTATGCCTAACAACACCAAACCATAGGGAATAAACCACGCAAAATGCAGGAGCCCCAAGTTCTCCCTTTGCAGTACTTGTTGAAGAAGGGTTCGCATGGGCTTTGCGGAAACTTCATGTAAAGCAAACAGTTCATCTATGGCTAACCAGATGAAAAGGCAGCCCAACAGGTACCACTTTTTATAGTAAACGGGGCTGCTGCTGGTCTTCACGTACTTGGAAATCGTGAAAAGCAGGACCGCGCTAAACAGGAGGTTTAAGGTAGAGAAATAAGTAGGAACGTTCTTTTCACCGTCAAAGTAAAACATGCCGGTAACATAGTTTTGGAACGTGTACCTTGAGGTGATTTTAGAAGTGGTATAGTTCTCGAAGTAGAATTCCAGGGAGAGCACCAGCAAATTCAACACAAATAGCACAAGCAGTATCTTCAACAGAAACTTGAAAACAATCCCTGACTTGAGTTGATAAAAAAGGTGCATCCAAAAAAAATTGTTAAAGGTATAAGTATGGCACTAATTCGGGGCGTCAGTGGTCTTCTGCCCTCAGTGAGGCTTGCACGTGTCTTTTGACCGGCAAACCTTCTACTGGCCTATAATCAGGAAGCCACTTTTGAGAATCTGTATTTGATGATTTTGACTAAGTCATCGTTCAGGGGAACTCCCGCCAAGGCTTTGAGGGCGTACTTGAAACCATTTTTATAGTCTTTCTCCCGGATGTAGTTTTTTGTGTTGGTCATCATTTGCTCATGGTAAATGAGCTTGTCTAACTTCAGAGTCAGGTTCTTTACGGCCTGTAACTTCCTGCTTTTGGACAGTTTCTTGAAGTCAGGCATAAAAAGCTCATTTAGCCGTGGGTCTACTCTGTCTTTGTAGTGCCAGTAATGGTTAATATATTCATCCGAGGGCTTTATCTTGGTCACGGCGTCTAACACTACCGTAAAAGCCAGCTGCTCACTTATCCGCCACTTGGTTTTCAGGTAGAACTCATCAGAAAGCGCAAACACATCTGCCATCAGGTCTTTCATGTTTTTGGCCACCCCTATCACCCCGGCATTCCAGACATGCTGCAGGCGGGAAAACTGTCGCTCCTGCCCTCCTACCTTGAACGTCTTGCTTTCAATTAGCTTCACGAAGGATCTTGGAAACTCTTGGGCATCCAGAGTGGAAGTATTCAGCCATTTGTACACCGAGATCATTTCTTCAAAAGTGTACTCGCGCAAATGCATAAAGCTCTGCCCCGGCACAATCGCATTCAGTAAACTGTAAGGATTGGAAATGAAGAAGGTATCTGTATCAATGTACAAGACGTCATCATTAGGAAACTGCTTGAAGGTTTTATCTATCACTGAAATCTTGAACCGGTAAATCAACCCAGATTTTCTGGTGCTTTCCTCAATTTCAGATTGGGGAACAAAAACATAGGCAATGTTGAAGCCTACGAGGTAGCTTTTGAAGTAATCTGGATTGTCTGTGTAGATCACAATCCTGACATCCTCATTGCTGTTGTCATACCAGCTCAGAAAACTTAAAACTGAGAAGAGGGTTCTTTTGAATTCAACCTCTTTGCCATAGCATAATAAAACCACGTTCTTCATAACTACTTCTTTACAGTTTTAGCAATAAACAGGCATGACACATGCCTTACTCATGGCCTTCAACCAGCACTCTCCAGAGGCATTGGGGCTCTTATTTAAGACGTTGAATGATAGCACTTCCTTAGGTTAATAAAGATTTATAGAAAGCTATGGTCTCCAATGCCACGGTTTTAGGGTCGAGGCAAGAAATGTCAGGATAATCCTCGGCCACCTCTTCTGATTCCTCTAAGATTTCGGTCATACTTCTTTCCAATACTTCCGCTGAAATCTGACCTTGATAGGTTTTGATCCACCGGGAACCCACCATCTGCTTTAACTCCGTTAAGGCCCATAAATCAGGGGCCAAGGTTGGTTTGTTGAAGCTAAGGTTCAGCAAAGCAGACCCCGAATTGAAAATCTTATTGTAAGGGTTAACCACTACATCAGCACTGTTGAAGAACACCTGAAGGTTCTCGTCTTTCACAAAGGAATTAACAAAGACAATGTTTTCAGACTGGTCCAGATGCTCTTCCAATTCAGCTTTTATGTCCTCATGCACGCTTCCTGCAATAAGTAATAGGGTGCTCGGGCTTTTCAAATCTTTATAAGCTTTGATCAGGCCGGTTACATTCTTATAAGCCCTAATCTGCCCCAAGAAGAGAAAAATGAATTTATCGGTAGGTACTCCTAACTCTTGCCGGGCCCTGATTCTATCAATCTCGTTCTGGTAATAATTCTTGTAATGAGGATGATGAATGTGGGCAAACTTCTTCTTACGGTTATTGTTCGTTTTCTTGTTTATAAGCTCTAAACCGGACCGGTTCAGACTGATGAACCCATCTACCTTCCGGTACATAAAATCATTCAGCTTCTTTTGCAGCGAAGGAAATTTCCCCTCGTGGTCTTCTAGGTTATGCACGGTCCAGACTACTTTTTTGTTTAGTAGCTGAATCAGGGTTATAAAGAGGAAAAAGATAGAAAGCCTAAGGTTGGCCTTAAACAAGCTATCCCCAAAGATGATGTTGGTAGGCCAATGGATATGGAATATCTTGTATTTGAACGAAAAAATATACCTGATGCTACTCCTTATAGAGAAATCAAACTCATAAATGGGATACCCTTGCTCCTGTATGTTGCTATACAAGATATAGTTGTAGGGGTTTCCCGCTCTGGTTGAAAACGCAGGACAAGCCAGTATACCAAAGCCTTTCATCAGTTGTATACTTTTTGCTGTTTAAAAACCTTTGACTGTACCTTTTCCATCATGTATTTCCGGTAAGAATTCGGAATGAAAATATACATCAAAGAGCAATAGATAAAGGCTCCCAAAAGAATAAGGATACCTATTCTTACGATCACCAAAGTGCCATCCAGAAAGGTGGCGGCCTGAACTAAAGCCAAGGCCATGAGGGCGGCAGATAACAGTGCTGGCAGGATTGATTTCACATATTTGCTCCAGTGAACACCGGTCAGCGTCAAGGCACACCACACAGAGACAGGATAAAGCAAAAATGCCCGACCCGCAAAAGCCAAAGCTGTGGCCAGCAACCCAAACCGGGTAAACAGAACAAAGGCGATCACATTAGAAACCGCATACAGCAGGGTTAACCTTGCTTGCCACTGGGGCTTGTTTTTAGCCACCATGATACTTTGGTTATAATACCCAATGGACGTCAAGAACCCCACTAACGTGACCACCTGCATAATGGGCACAGACATTAACCACTTCTCACCCAAAAGCAGCAGGGTGATGTCTTTGGCAAGCACCGTGATACCGGCAAAGACTGGGGCGGTAACCATAGCGGTAAGGGAGGTAGACTGCAGGTATATCTTAGACAGGCCTGCTTCATCGTTCTGGAGTTTGGAAAAAGCCGGTAGAGAAACACGCAGTAAAGCGGTAGAAATCACGGTGTTCAGGGTGCTGGAGATCCGCTTGCCGGTTGTGTAGATACCCGTTGCCACCGGTCCCAGGTAGTACGTCACGAAGAAGACATCACTATTCTGGTTGGCCGCATTGCTCAGATTGGTTAACGCAATGTACTTCCCAAAGCTCACAATTTCCTTGTAAGAGTCTTTAGAAACTTTTAAACCAGGTCTCCAGGTTGTGGTAAACCAAAGCAGCATCAATTGGCTTACCGCGGTGGTTAACTGCTGGGCCAGGACACTGTAAACGCCATAGCCTTCTAACGCTAGATAAACACCAATAGCCCCACCCAAACTGACCGATATAATAGACCGAAGAGCAATGGTTTTAAAGTCCATCCGGCGGCGGAGCCACATCTCATGCACGCTTGACAGCCCCGTGGTCAGGATAATAAAACTGGTAGCCCGCATCACCAAGGCCAACCCTTCAGAGGATGTCAGGGATTCAAAGAAAGGAGCCGTAAAGAAAAGGAACAGAAAAGCTGGCACTGAGCAGCCCAGGCACATCCAAAAACCGGTGTTATAATCCTCATCTGTAGGGTTCTCTTTCCTGACAAGCGGGGTAACAATGCCATCATTGATAACAGCAATGAAGATGTTTACAAAAACGAACGAGAAGGAAAGTAAGCCAAAGATCTCAGGCTCAAGAATACGGGCCAACACCACAAACACTGACAGCGTGATGACCTGCCGGAAAAGGTTATCTATAATAGCCCAAACTGTACCTTTGAAAAATGTTTTACCAGAACTACTCATTACTTGGAGGTATTTTTCTCCCAAAGGTCAATTGGAAAGGCATTCAACAACTTCTGGGCATCAAACTGAATGGGTGCCATCCCTCCCATTTCCAATGCCTCCGCCACGGAGGACGCAAAGGTTATGTCACCTCTCCCCGTTCCCTTCAAGTAGTCATTGTACTTGAAAAGGTTCTCGGTCTCGGTGAACCGGATGTAGCAGGCAGGGATTCCAAAAGCCTCGGCTATGATCAGGCCGTGCAAAGAACTGGCAATGACAAACTCCGCCTTCAGGATTTCCTCCACACATCTATTCCAGCCCCAGATAGGAGAAATAACATTCTCCAGTTTAAGTGATTGGACGGTTTTCAGGTCATGCAAATTGGGAACTACCACATACCGTTTCTGCGGGTCTTTCTTGAATCTGCCGGGAAAGATATGGGGAAGCAGTAAGGCCGGGTCTCCGTATACTTCGGGAACAGCAATGCCCCGGTTCTGGAGGAACTCTCTGGTTAACGGACCTCTAACCGCTCGCACATCCAACTTGGTAAAGGTATGTTCGTTTACGTCTACTTTCCCGTTTACCCCCGATCCCCAGATAACATCATTATCATTGGCGAAATGGAGCACAGACCCGATGCCTACTAAAGTGCGTGAGGTAGCGGTTTCTTCCTCTAATAGATGGTTTCTGTCTGCCAATATCTTTGAAACCACCACCTTTGAAAGATGGTCTCCAAAGTTCTGGGTGCCGTTCAATGGTTTCCAGTAATACAGCTGCACATGGTTATAATTCAGCTCTTCTGACGGAACATCATCTACGGGTCTATTAAAAGAGAACTTCTTTTTTATTTTTTCAGACAGAAACATAAACGCTTATCTATTGTGAGGACTTATCTATTGTGAGGAATAAAGAACAACTAAAGCTGTTCTTTATTGAATAAAGATAATATAAAACTAGACTTTATCGCTTCTTCAGTGATTTTCTAAAAGCAGGCAAAAAGCGCCATAAAGCCTTCTTCAAAACAAACCTTCAAAAACGCTTACCCCTCCTAAAATCACCACCTGATAAAAGACCTTCTTGATCATTTTGCGAACCTTGTTTCTGGCTTTGGCAAAGTAGATTCTGGAAGCACTTATCTGGCTTTCCCCTTTCCAGGGAGTTAGGTTTAGGTAGTCATAGAATACCTCTAAGTATTGCTGGTTGTAATTGTAGGATTTGTAAATGGGCTTGGTAGACATGAAGTGGATGATATTAGGATCTTCGTGATCCCCTTCGGCAAAATAATTCCACAACACGTCCAGCTCAAACCAGTTATCTGCCAAAGAAACATTTAAGCCGTATTGATCTGGGAAGTTAGCGAACTCTTTGTTTTCCTTTATGCAATCTAGCACCTTGCTGGTGATGTTTGCCGCTTTCCACTTTTTGATATCAATCATTAATAGGCCTGTGTTAAAGTATTTTGATTCCCCGTTCAGGCCTAGTTCTTTGTAATTGACTACTCCTCCCCATCCGCAGTCAATGGTTTTAACCCGTGAATCTGTTACCGCGGCAATGACTTTGTCTTCAAGATCGATGTTCCACAAAGAACTGATGTCTCTCTGCACAATCATGTCCACGTCCAGGTAAATCACCTTTTCTATCTCCTTTGGAAGAAAATAAGCGATAAAGAGCCTCATGTAAATATTCAAAGGCCATGAGCTTTTATCTAAGGGTAATTCTATTCCTGAAGGAACCGCATCCTCCATTTTAATCCAGTGAAGGGTTGTAATCTCGGGGTTTATGGAAGAGGTTAATTTCTGCTTTGTTTTATCTTTTATCCGATCTTCTACAACATAAAAATTTAATTTCTCCTTAGACGTATGGTTGATTTCAATTGATTTGATAAGCGCTGCCAGTAGAATAACGTAGTGGTCATCAGAAACAACAACAATTGAGATGGGGACAGAACTGCTCATAAAGAGAACTTTAACTTACACATATGCTCATACACTTGATAATAAGTGTGATTACTGAGTAACGCTTTCCTTTTCAGGATAAATGGAGTTCAAAAAGACAGAGACGACATTTGACCAGGTGAATTGTTCAGCAAACGCTTTCCTTTTTTCCTGGTCAGGTATATTGTTCTCACTTAGAGCCTTTTCAATTTGACTAAGGTAGTCTTTGATTCCAGTAGCCAGATAGGTATGTTCTTCAAATACCTCCCGCATGGTGTTGGTAGAAGTAGCCACTACGGGTTTACCCATGGCCAGGTACTCCACTACCTTGAGCGGGAAATTGCTATTGGTAATCTCGTTCAGGATTTGAGGGTTGATACAAACATCAAATCCTTCAATGTAAGCCGGCACCTCTTTGGTATGTTTCATCCCCAGGAAATGCACGTTAGGTAGCTGATGGAGCTCGCTTGCCTTGAATTCCTCATCCTCTTTCCCGATAAAAACAAAGCTCCAGCTTGGTCTGGCCTTGGCCATTTCCACCATTAGGCTTAAATCTAACCGTAAGGTGATCAAGGCCCCGACATACCCAATAATGGGGCCGGGAATGCTGGCCAAGTCTTGCGGAATGGTTCTTACCACTTTAGACACGTATTGGCTGGCATCAAACCCGTTTCCTATGTAGAAACTGTTGTTATTGTATTTTTTGGCCCTTTTCGTAAAATCATAGGAATTACAAACTACCGCATCTGATTTCTGCATGAGTTTTGGTTCTAGGCTTGCCCCATGCTTTCTCCAGTAATCTAAGCCCAGTGTATAATCCCGGTCCAGGTAGACATACTTTGTGGGCTTTAGGATCTCTTTGAGATAATAGCTCCGGAAAATGTCTTTGTCATTCACCAACACGAAATCCTCAAAGCCCAATTCATCCAAAGCTTCTTGGATATCCTTGCCTAACCGCTGGTTATTAACTCTATTTAAAAGAGAGAAAATAGGGGTAAAAGGGACCCAGTTGATAGATTCAATAACCCTTCTGGGGTTCAAAGCCCAAAGGTTTGGTCCCAAGGCCTGTAGGGTCTTCTTTTTAGATTTAATAGCCTCAATATGGGCCTGTACAAACTCATCGTTATGTGAAGCCAACGCCGTGCGTCTGTCAATAGGGGAATTCACATAAAGTACCTTATGGTTCTTAGCCAATTCCTTCGCCAGACAAGTGGAGGTTGATTCCCGATCTGTGTTTATTCTCTGCAGGCTGACAAAAACGAAGTTCATGGCAATAGGACTAAGAAATCAGGTATAAAAAATCTTTGGTTCTGTGGGGTCTCAAGTGAGTTATCTTGCCAGATGTATGTCAAAATTATACTTCACTTGCCTGTAAATATCTCTTATCAGGGAGATGACCGGGTGGTTACTGTTAGTCCAACTGCTTCTCACAAATGAGCTTGGCTCCTGCTCTGTATTGTTTTGGGTAAACAAAGATTGGTAGTCATTGTAAAACAGTCCTTTTCCTTTCTTCCGGATAAAAGACACGCACATAGTGTATTCACAATTATCACTGCTTCCTTCCTCTTTGTACCGGCCAAACTTCTCCAGGAAGTTACTTCTTCTTAAATGCGGATGGTCGCTGTAGAAATATACCTTCTTATAATGGGGGGCAAACGGGTAAATGTACATTTCGGAAAAGCCTTTCCCGAAAGGCCTCAAATATGGATAAAGGAGGTAGGAATAGTAGCGGATAATATCTAAATCCTTATGCTCCTCCATTATCTCCAGGCTTTCCTTGAGTTTTCTGAGAAAACCATCCTGAGGCTCAAAATCCTCCTGGATATAAAGGGTGTAAGGAGTGCGAACCGCGTCCTGCCCTTTGTTGATATTATTCCCTAATCCTCTGTTTACGGGGGTGGTTACTAAGTTGAACTGGTATTCCTCCTGCAACTCTTGCAGCTTCTTCATGTGCTCGGGTTTGCTGGCATCGTCAGACACCACAATCTCTCCGAAGGCACATCCATAGTTCCTAAAGCTTCTTAATAGTCGCTCTAAAGAAGTACTTCTATTATAATGGGTAATTAATAAAGTTACTTCTTTGAAGGTATACATTTCACTTCCCATTTATTGAAGAAATTACAAGGATTTTTAAATACCTTATTTGTAATGATTTTCAGAAAACACCCCTAAAACAGCCTATATGACTATTTATTGGTCATACTTATATTTTTAGGCATTTTGGTATTGAAGTGATTTTTGAAGCGCTTCACTTCCTTTATGATTCTGGCATTAAGGGCTTGGGAAAAATTCCCGCTCCGTTGTAAGGTGCGAGGGCTTGTCCAGGCACGGGCTCTGTTAGATCTTACCTGTTTGATTTTGCCGTATTTCATCAACCCAAGGCACAATTGACCATCATCGCCCCAGAAGTTGGTTTCTATAAAACCAACCTTCAATCCATACTCTTTCACATACCCCATGCTCAGGCCATAAGCATTGTAATAGGGACGTTTAAGGTGTCGTATCTCAGAAATCACGTCTTTCAAAGACTCTAAGATGTATAATTTCCATCTCGGGAAACCGGGTTCGCTGATGAAGGAATAGCGTCCGTACACGCAAACTACCCCGGGTTTCATCAGAACTTTCATCATGTCATCTACCCAGCAGGTAGGATAGTAACAGTCCGCATCGGCCAGAAGAATGTACTCGCCCTCCGCATTTTTTTGCCCTGTTTGACGTGCTGGTCCACATCCTTGCTTGGCCTCAAACAAAGATTTCACGTGCAGTTTGTCAACGGTGTCCTGGGTCCTGTCCTTTGAGTTGTTGTTGATGACAATGATCTCAAAAGGAATTTTGGTTTTCATTCTGGAAAGGCTCGCCACGCATCTAAGAATGTTTACCTCTTCATTCCAGGCAGATATCAAGATACTGACCAAAGGTCTTTTACTTTGAACCTTATCTAAATCTGCGTTGATTCTATCAAACACCTGGGCTGGGATGTGCTCAAAATTCTCGTAGTCAAACTTCAGGTGGTTGATCCAGTCAGGATTTGTTGTAACTCTCATGCGGTCCTTACTTTTGATGATTCACAAACGGACTATATCATTAAAAGTTTAAATAATTTCTATGTTAATGAATAACAAATATAGACTATTTAAACCATTACTACAATTAGTTTAACTATTTACTTGTATTATTATATTATTATGATACTCGAAAATAGCTCCCCACGCTGCTAGACCCAATTCCTGGGTTCTCATTGTTTGTTATTCCAACATTTTTGGGTGAGCGCCAACGCTAAATCATTTTTCAAAATCCTGCATTTCAGATACCACCACCGTAGAAAAAGCACAACTGGTACTTGTTGTTGCGTCCAACTAGAACGAGCCATGGTGCTTGGCTCTGCCGGAGTATTCTTTTGATCGAATAGCGCCGTGTAGTCTTCAAAATATACCCCTTTGCCTTTGTTTTTTATGAAAGACAGGCACATTTTGAACTCTGTGATATCCCCTTTTTTACCTTCCACATACTTCCCAAACTTTTCAAAGAAATTGCTGCGTCTCAGGTGGGGGTGGTCACTGTATTGGTAAAACTTCAAATGATCAGAAAACCAGGGCTGCCCCTTGAAGATCATCTCAGAGAATCCCTTTCCAAAAGTTTTTAGGTAGGGATATTTAAAATAGGCGTAAAACCGCACCAGATCCACATCCTTTTGGTCCTGTAAAATCTTCAGTCCATTGGTAAAGTTTTCAGTAAAAGCGGGTTTAGGCACAAAGTCTTCCTGCACATACAAAGTATAAGCCGTTTTCACGGCACTCTGGCCTTTGTTCATGTTATGCCCCAACCCTTTGTTTACCGGCGAGGTAATCAGCCTGAAATTATACCTTTTCTGGAGTCGCTTTAAAGCCATCAGATGCTCAGGTTTGCTCCCGTCATCTGACACCACTATATCTTCAAAAACACAATGCAATTCATAGAATGACTTAAGAAGGCGCTCTAATGATTTGCTTCTGTTAAAGTGAGTTATCAACAAGGTAACGTCATGAAAATAATGGTCTGGGTTATCCATGGTAGCTACATCCAGGAATTCGAGTTCTATCCATTCTTTTGAATAAGTGCAGGTTTCCGTAGTGTTCAGGCTTTCTCCCATCGTGCCGATTCAGGGTTATAGTGTTTGAGTATTTTTGCGGGATTACCTCCAACAACAGAATATGGAGGCACGTTCTTGGTCACTATACTTCCGGCCGCTACCACAGAGTGTTTCCCAATGCGTACTCCAGCCGTAATTACTGCGTTTGCTCCTATCCAACATTCATCCTCAATCACTATCTCACCAGTTGTACAGGGCTGATCTTTGATCGGCACCCCCACCTTCTCGTATCCATGGTTTAAGCCTGATATCACCACATGCTGTGCAATGATCACGTGGTTACCAATACTTACCGGTCCAATTATCACATCAAACAGCCCCACAAACGTATCGGATCCAATGTGTACCGGGCCCATTCCGTTGTTGATGACTGCGTAATCTTCTATAACAGAGTTTTTGCCCACAGAAAATGCATTGAAAGGCAAAACATCTAACCTTGAGTTATTTCTAAAAACAGCATCAACTCCTTTCTTGTGGTAAAAGGGATTCATGAAGTGCCGCACCCACCAGCGTGGCTTTGCCTGGTTCCGGGGCATAAGCAGATAAAGCGCTAATGATTTCAACCGGGCGTCTGTCTTTATTTTCTGAACCAGAGTCAAGGTATTTCTAGTTTAAGGTTGATGAAAAAATCAATTCTACTGCGGCACCAATGCTTAATTTACTTCTACTTCATGCGGCACCACCAAGGCCGGGCTTACGGCCCTATCGGCTTTCTCCCAGGCTGCTGGCTGGGCATTTCTAATAAACCGCATAAACCCTAGGAAAACAGCCACATTCATCATGGAAAAGTAGAGCGGAAGCAGCAACACCTTTATCTTCTTCCCTTTCAGTTCTGCCCGCCAACCCATCCAGGAGGCTGCATAGAAAAGTACCTGGGCAGCAAAAAGGAGTTTTCCGAAATCATCTCCCTGCCAGGCTAGGGCAGCGCTGAGCGGAATCAACAACGCCAGCATCAGGGGAGCAAGGCTCCAGCGCAACACCCTGTGTGATAGGTACAGGAAAGTGACGACTGGCTGCTTGAACGGGTTCAAGAGCGAACCTAACCGTAGCATTGATTGCCAACCACCCGCACAAATCCGGACCTTGCGCTTCATTTCCTCAGCGATGGAAGTAGAGGGTGTTTCCGAAGCATAGGCCAAGGGCTCGTAAACCACTTTGAACCCCTTTTCTACAATCCGTAAAGACTGCACAAAGTCATCTAAGATAGTATCTTTTTCCAAAGGCTCATACAAAGCAGTTCTAAAGGAAACAAGTTCACCAGCGGCACCCATCAGGCTGTAAATCTGGGAATCGCAGCGCTTCAGGAATGACTCGTATTTCCAGTACATTCCCTCGCCCGCACCAGGTGCTGATTCCAATGCCAAAACTTTTTTCTCCCCAGATACAGCCCCAACTTTTGGGTTCTGGTAATGCTTCACCATTTCCCGTACCGCCTCTTTGTTCAGAAATGAATTGCAGTCCGTGAAAATGACAAACGGCGTCTGGACGTGTTGCATGGCACGGTTTTCCGCCATGGCCTTACCGCCCCGAACAGGCGAATGGAGATGAAGGATCTCCGGATAACTAGCCAATACATCCGCGGAATTGTCGGTAGATCCGTCGGTGATAAAGACTATCTTGAGTTTTTCTTCTGGATACTCCAAAGAAAGGCTATTCTCGATCTTGCTTTCCAGGATTGAAGCTTCATTGTAGGCAGGCACTACTAAGGTTACTTCTGGCTCAAAGTGCCTCAAGGGTGCTTCCTTTCTGCTCGCCTTTACTATTTTGGCCCAAACCCAAGCCACCATTGCATACCCGAAATAGGTATAGAACACAATGGCAATGGCAAACCAAACAACTCCTTCTAAAACTTGCATAAGGGGTACGTTTTAGCTTGAACTACTGGTTCTTTCTATAAGCATTAAGCCCACTAAAGAAACCAATTAACAGGAAAACTATGGCCGGGAAGGTAAAAATCTCAAAAGGCATATGGGTAAGGATTGATGGTTAAACTTCAGTTGAAACAGGTTTTACTTTGTGGGGGGTGGTCAAGAAAGAAGTCTTGGTTTTCTTTATTTGGAAAAGAGCTTTCACCATGCAAAACAGCGCGTAAGGCAGGTTGATAATCGCTTTCGATAATCTTTTATCCCGGTAGAACCGTCCGGGCAAGGCGGTAAATAAGGCCGCACTTAACATGAGTAGCAAGACCATCCAAAATGCAGGAGAAGGACCAACTGGCAAAAACAGAGAGGTTAGAAAAAAGAAGCCTAAAACGCCGATCAGTAATATTCTGGGAACCAAAAAAGCTTGTACCACTTTGTTGAAGAATTCGCAGTTTCCGTTTTTGAATAATTGTACCACTCCCTCCAGCGCATACTTTTTCAGGAACTCAATTTGAGCGGCTATCCACCGGGTTCTTTGTTGGGTAAAAACCTTAGCGTTCTCTATCTTCTCATCATAGACGTACACCTGGTCAAGGTAGCAAATCCGTTCCTGATCTTTCACGATCCTGAAGTCCAGTTCTTTATCCTCGCCCACCGTTTCCCCAATGCCTTCTAACAGCTTTTTCAGGTACTTGAAATCAAAGGCCATTCCAGAACCGATCAAGGCCGAAGACATGCCAATCGCATAGTGCCCCTTCCGGTAAATATGGTTGTTGATTTCTTCATTGCAGGCATCCAGAAAAGCAAAGGAAGTTTCCATATTCTTGGCCGTTCTGTGTGCCTGTACCACTTTGTAGCCGGCTCCGAATGCCTTGTTCACTTCCTGCAAGAAATGAGCGCCCATAATATTGTCAACATCCAGAATGGCTACTATATCATATTTGTCTTGCGGTAAGGCATCAAGGGCGGCTGACAGGGCTTTGCCTTTGGTGCTCTTTTCAAAAAACACCTCAATAACGCCCACGCCATTAGCCTCTAACTCAACAATAGTGTCAGGTTCCAATCCGTCGGCAATCACATAGACATCAAACTCACCGGAATAAGCGTGGCGCAAGGCAGCTTTACTGGATTCCAGCACAACTTCGTTTTCGCGGTAAGCGGGGATCAGCACACAAAACCGCCTATCTTTTTTAAGCCGCTCCTGCAGGGGTTTAATCTTCAGATGACCTGCCACAGAGAAAAACAGCAAATAACAGCAATTCAACAGGAGATAGATTCCTATGCCGTAAAGGACGAAATCGGATATGGTTCCTAGTAATGACATTGAAGAGTTTAAAGCTCGTTTTTACAAAATCAGGGTAAATCCAACTAGTTGAACTTTTCCTTAGGAGAGGGGGAAACCACAAAATCAATTTATGCTGCCCTGTCTCCAGATATTTTTCCAGCGAAATTCTAGGGGAGTACTAACTCCTGGCTAGACCGCTGGTGAATGTTTTGCAGGCTGCTAGCATGCACGTTTCTGGCAGTCAAATGCCACCACAAACCCCGTATAATGGCTTTCAGGTGTTTTCCTTCCAGCCTGATACTGAACTCCAGCATTTTCTTGGGAATGGCTGCCAAAAGAAAGATGATCAGGCTGGTCCAGAACGGCCCGCCGCTTATGTTCCTTCTGATGAAAAGCAACCGGTTCCGGTTCATGTAATAGGTCTTGAGAACAGATGCCTTTCCAACAGAGATCGATTCTTTGTGGTACACTACCGAAGGTGCCACATAGTGGCAGGTATAACCCGCCCTTTTGATGATCTCGCACCAGTCCAGCTCTTCATAGTACAGGAAATACAGCTCAGGCATGAGACCCACCTTCTCGATGACCCGCATGGGCACCATCATGGCGGCTCCGTCAGCTAAAACAGTAGCCCTTGAAACATTATGCTGTCCCTTGTCTTGTTCAAATTGCCCTATGGTGATGCTACGGCCCGTCCAGGGGTTGATCCCTTTAGACCCGGCATACTGAATCATGCCGCCCGTCTCAAAATAAATAATCTTGGGGGAGGCTATCCCTGCCCTTTGATCATTTTGGAAGAGCTCCACCATCGGTTCCAGAAAACCCGGCTGCACTTCGGTATCATTGTTCAAGAATAAAATATACTCACCGGTTGCCTGGGCTATTCCCAAATTGTTTCCACCCGCAAACCCCAAGTTAACAGTAGATTTAATCAGTTTCACTTCTGGGTACAGCTCTTTGATGATGGTTGGATCATCGGTGGGTGAGGCATTGTCCACCACAATGATCTCGATATTCGGATAAGTCACTCGCTTGAGCGAGGCCACCATTTCACAGGTGACTGCCGCCTGGTTGTAATTAACCGAGATAATGGAGACTAAAGGCTTAGGCATGAGCTTCTAGAGACTGTGTTTCCGAGGGCTGTGTTTCTCTGTCAAGCTTAGGGCCTAAGAAAACGAAAGCCCAGGAAATGTAGATGATCATGGAAGAAGGCATCATGTTCATGATCTCGTTACTGTAACTACTGATGATGATCCCGGTAAAGCCTGCCGTAAGTGCCATCAGCTTAAATTTCAATCCTTTATCCTTGGTACTCCAGACAATCCCGCAACTTTTGCCTATGATGTACATCATCAGACTTATCCAGATGATGAAACCTGGGGTACCAAACTCAGCCCAGATCTTTACCCAGTAACTGTCTGGCGGAATAGAGGCGAGATACGTTCCTTTGTTATAGTTACGTCCGGTAAACCCGATCGCCCCTACCCCTCCACCAAAGGGATTGTCACTTAAGAATCTTTCAATTTTAACCTGGTTGTCAAGGCGGGCGTTAAAGGAGGCATCGTGCGGTCTAAGAGCAGAGCGCATCCTTCTTATCTCAAAGTTGCCCTGTCCGATAGAGGTGTATTTGAGGAAGCAGAAGCCTGTCACCAAAATCACGAGGGCTATGGATGCTACCTTAAAGTTTTTAGTGATAAAGACAATTACTCCTAACCCGATGAAGATAGTGAACAATGCCCCCCTGGTACCAGAAATAGATTCTCCATATAGAAAAGCCATGGCGGCTAATCCACAAAGGACTCTTTTCCAGATCTTGAATGGACCGAAGGCTAACACCAGGGCTACAATGAATAAGTGTGCTTGTGATGCCCCAAACTGGCTGGCATCTGTATAGAACGAGAAGGCCCGTAATTCCCCGAAGATCAAGTGGGTTACATACCCTGAGGTGGTCAACCAGGTCTGCTCGGCCTGGGATAGCCCGAACTTAACTTGCTTTACTCCATTAAGAGTGGCAAGCAAAGACATGGCAATGATTAGAATCAGGAAGAAGTTAAGGTCTTTTCTGGTGTTGAAGAGCATCAGGCTGAGCGGAACGGAAAGCATCCACAGCAATGGATACCTGAAGTCTAGCATCCAGCCCATGTAGTTTGATCCTGCCGGGTTAAATAACTCCAAAACATAGATCATTGTCCAAAGGAACCCCAAAACGCAGATCTCTTTGTTCAGATTAGTCCAGTCGTATTGCTTGGTGGTGTGAAAGACGATCCCTAACCAAGTCAAACTCAGCAAGCCTTCCACCACATAAATGAAGGGGAAGTTACCAATCTCCCTGGCTAGCAGGTTGAAGATGAAGCAGTAGATGATGAAAGCGGCAAACCCAACTTTGGGCTGTTTAAAGACAGAATAGAGGAAAGGAAGAACCAAAAGGATGGCCAGCATCAATCCAGGTACTAGAAACCCCAATTGAGCGGTTAACCACCCAATCCCGACAGCCGTCAGAGCGATCAAGGGTATTAGTAGACTGAATGCCTTTTTATCTGAAGAGATTTCAAGTTGCCTCATGGAAGTTTGATTTTGCCCTGATTTTCATCATGAACCGGTTAGGTTTTTTAGATCCTCCTCTCACCCCTATCGCTTGTCATCGGGAATGAGAGAAGGATCCTATGATAAAATCAATTATTAAATATGGTATACAATACTTTTACTAAACCGTCTCCAAAGCTGGTAATCCTTTAGGAGCCGGAAGTACCTTCTGGTCCTGAAGCACTTGCTTAGGTCTTACCACCACCATCTCCTTGGCATCGTCTGGGTGCACAGAACTCAAGACCGTCTCAATTGGTGCGTTGGTAACTTTCTGGATGTTCTCAAACATGGTCTTGTCTGACTGCTGCCATACTCGGTTTGATTTTACCGTTAACAGTACCAGGTCAAGATGCTTGAACAATGACACTGGGTAGGTATCTTCCAGAAGCGCTGGGAACTCTACCAAGACAACTGCATTGTTAAGGTAATCAAGGCCGGCTACATCTGCGATGTTGGCATCTGACAGAACCCCTTGAAGCGGAGAGTAGAAGGTGCTGTGTCCATCAGAACCAAGCATCCCTTTATGGGTTTCAGGCAGAAGCACTTGGGTTTCTATGCCCATGGAGATCAGGTTGTTTGCCAGTGCTTTGCAAAGAGCTGTTTTGCCTTCACCAGATTTGCTGCTCAACACGCCTACCACAAAAGGATAAGGAGATTCTTTTTGCTTCATTTTAAGAATAAGCTGGCGGGCAAGTTGATCTTCTGCATTTTGCGCAAGCTGCAACTGTTTCGTGCTGGAGCTCTCAGAGGCAGGTAGCACACCAAAGATGGGGTATTGCATTTTCTTCACCGCCACTGATGGTTTCCGTAAAGACTCATCCAGTAACTCGCGGGCTAACAGAACTCCTAAAGTGATCAAGAACACACCAATAGAACCGAAGAGGATCAGCAGGACACGAGTTAGCTTTGTTGGGCTGCTTGGCATGTAAGGCGGGTCAATCACCTTCAACTGAGAAGCCATCTCGATATTCTGCAGGTTAAGCTTGCTTTGGTTCAGTCCATCCAACTGCGCCAGGTACTCCTGCTCAGCCATGGTCACTTCACGGGTCAGTTTTCTATTTTCGTCCCCAAGTGGCATCAGCTTAGTGTACTCCTGGTTGTAATTTGATCTCTGCTTGTCAACCAAATTACGCTTGCTTTTCAGCTCCTCAATTAAGAAGGTGGCTCTTACCCAGTCATTCAACAAAGGCGTAGTTGGCAGCCCCTGAACAGTGTGGGTGTTGTTGTAGTGCTTGTCTACTGAGCCCATCATTTTCTTAGTCAAATCATCAGCCTCTTTCTGCAGACTATTTAATCTGCCTGCCTGGGCATTGCCTGCAGCTCCTTTGTTCAACAATTCAAGTTCTACAATTTCGGTAGTTACTTTAGAGAGCTTGTTTTTCAACTGGAGTACTTCCTGGCTGTACAGGTTTGGAATACCTCTGTTTTTCAGGCTTTGCTCCAGTGATCTCAAAGTAGACAAGGCACCTGCGTACTCTATCTCCAAGTCATTCGCTTTGGTCAATAGAGAGTTCTTTTCGGTAGTTGTGCTTCCAACCTGGGTGTTGTAGTCAATAATACCGTTAGCCTCTTGGAAACGCAGTAAGTTTTCTTCTGCATTTTTCAGCCTGTCCTGAGCTTTTTGGGAAGTTTGGGCAAAGTGATTCACAACAGACTCTGCTTGCGCGGTAAACAAGGTTCTATGCTTTTCAAAGAGAAGCTGCGTTAGAATCTCCAAAGTGTTTTTACACTGAGCAGGATCTCTGAAGCTGTAAGTGACTTGCAAAAGATCACTGTCCCCCATCCGCTTAGACTCCAATGAGGTAAACGCGTCCCCAGAATAGCCCAATTCACTTGTGTAGATTACATCTCGGATTGGGTTGCTAGGCGTGGCGTTGAAGTAGGCTGAGAGGTTTCTTGAGGTTTCCTCCACAGTGGCACCAACCAATCTTCTTTTCAAAGAAGCAGGTACCATTTCCTGCAGTTGGTTGTAAGCTTCTTCCCCAATCACATTTGGATCATGTTTCTTCATCATCAAATGCGAGGCAAGCAAACGGAAACCTAATTCATCTCTTAGATCTCTAGAGTCCAGGATGGAGATAAGGTTAGCGAAACCATCTTTTGCTACTTTGTACTGGGTACTGGTCTTCGTTACATCACTGATGTTATACCCTGAGGCAATACCGGTGTATATGGTAGTTCCTGACTTATATTCATCTACTTGGTCTTTCGTGAAGAAGAAAATAGAGGCTGCCGTTACGGTGGTGATTGCCACCAGCAGGAACCAGTTCCGGTTTATTAATCTAAAGATTTCTATTAGTTTCATTTGCTTTGTATTAAGTCGATTATTCTAGTTCCAATTGTTTCTTCCATCATTAAGAGCTGGGTCTCATAGTTAACCTTAGCTGTTTGTAAAGCAGTAGCAGTGTTGCTGTAAGCTTGTTGCACATTTGACATGGCATCAATCTGAATCTCACCGCTTTTGAACTGCTTTTTAGCTAACTCATGGCTTACCACTGCTGATTGATAAGCTTGCTGCTGAAGCTCTAACTGAGACTTTGCCAGGACAAGGCTTTGGTACAAAGTGATTACCCGAATCCGTACTGCTTTCTCCGTTAATTTTCTACTGCTTTCAGCCTGAGCAATGGCCAGATCTTGGTTCTTTACTAGATTATGCCGGCTAAGCAACTGGCCTAATGGCAAAGACATTGAAACGCCTACATTGTAACGTGCCCTTAAAGGAGCGTCAAATGCATTGAAGGAATTAATTGGTTCACCATTGGTGCTGTAGTTACCCATGCTACCGTAGGTATATGAAGAGTTGATGGAAAAGCCACTGTAGAAGTTTTTCTTGACAATTTTTCTTTGTTCAATAGATGACAATTTGGTGGCTTCTGCATTCTCTAACTCCCCTGAATTGGCGATGGCTGCTTCAATCAGAATGGGAAGAGCGTAATCAGATAAGAAGAGTTTCTTCTCCCAGTCTGCTCCCTTGGCAGGGGCGGCAGTTTGGGCAGAGGCCACCAAACCATAAAGGGCCATCAAGAGTGCAAGCGAAAGTTTTTTCATATAGTGTATTTATTAAACATTTTCTTTTTGAAACATGGCGGGAACCGTTTTGAGAAGGATGTATAGGTCCTTTTTGAGGGAGAACTTTTTGGCGTATTCAATGTCCAGTGCCTTCCGTTCAGCCTCAGACATATTTCCTTTGCCTCGTTTACTTACCTGCCAGAGCCCTGTGATACCAGCCGGGGCAATAAACCGTGCCGCGTATTCATCTGTGGTGATCTTTTCGGCTTCGTAGATGGGGAGGGGCCTATTCCCCACAATGGACATATCTCCTTTTAAGACATTGTATAATTGAGGAAGCTCATCAATGCTAGTATTGCGGAGAAACATCCCCAGACGGGTTACCCTGGGATCATTCACGATTTTGATGAAGGCCGGACCCGTCTTGTTTTTCTTTGATTCTATGTATTGGTGTTCACATATTATCTTTCCGTGTTCGTTAATCAGTTTATTTGAACACTCAGCGCTTATTTCTAAGCAGGAGGCACATAAGGAGTACTCCTCTTCTTTTTGTTCCTTTGCTTTAGGTTTGTATTGGTTGAAGGCTTTTATAGAATCTAACAGTTGATCTGCATCTTGCCGCATTGACCTGAACTTCCAGAACTTGAAGATCTTATACCCTGTACCTACCCTGTAAGAGTAATAGAAAGCAGGTCCTTTAGATTCTAGTTTTATCAAAAGTGTTATAATCAACAGGATTGGAGAAAGGCAAAGAAGGGCGGTGGATGCAACCACTATATCAAATACTCTTTTCCCTAAAGGGTATCTGTATGCGTAGGCATTTTCAATTTTTGAATGCACCTCCATCTTTTTTGCTTTTGCCAAGTAATCTAACCGCGTGCTTAGCTTTTCTTTGTCTGGCTGCTTATAGAAGATATCAGAAACACCCGCAGCCATTAACATCTTTTGTAGCGTTGAAGGAACCGGGCTACTTGCCAACCAAATCACTGGGATTGTCCCTTCAAATTTCTCTTTTATTGTTCTTAGCAGATTGATGCCTAATGGAGAACCTGGGGCCGATGCATTTATAATTACATCATACCGAACACCTGCTTCTAAAGAATTCAAAAAGAATTTTGGGTTGTCAAAATGCTCGATCTCTATGCTTTGGCCAAACTCAGATTTAAATCCTAAAGCCTCCTGAATGTCTGGTGATAGAAATACAACCCTCATACTCGTATGTATTATGAAATTTTTACTCTTTTAAGCACATTCTTTATTCTAATCTCCAGTTCTTCAGGATTAAATGGCTTAATCATATAATCATCGGCGCCACTTTTCAAACAAAGAATTTTATTTCTGGACTCTTCTTTGCCAGAAAGCATTATCAGAGGTATATCCTTAAATAAAGTACTGGCTCTTAGTTGCATAATAAACTCCAAACCATTCATAAAAGGCATTTCAAAATCAGCTACAATTGCATCAATATGATTGCCATCCTCTAACCAAGCCATGGCTTCCTTTCCATTCGATTTTACTACCACATGATAGTCTTTGGAGAAGTAATGCTCCAGTATCAATCCTATGGTAGGCTCATCGTCCACAATTAATATACACTGTTTCATCTTTTATTTTTTTTATAACATCTATGAAATTACCGTGCCAATATAATTTTTGTCTTAAATTTTAGTAGTAGAGTATAATTGATGCTGTTCAGGACCTTTCATTGTCCCAAAATGGGAAACCAGTTTCCATTATGGGATATTTATTATTATTTATGGCTTTTATTATATTATGTTTATTAAGATGAGGGGGATACTTACTTGAGACTACAACCCCAGAGCTGTTGCATTTAGAAGTGTAATAACCTATTGATTTAATCTATTTGAGGTAAGTTATCTCAAGCCTTGTGCGTGATTTAAAACGATTTTAATTATATGATAGTGAACTATTTAAATTTTGGTGTACAACATTTTGAACTTTTATAGCGAAGTAATTCTAGAAAACAGATTGAATTTGGGCGTAATAAGAGGATGAGATATCCTATAGATGTGAACTAATAATTTTGATCTACGCTCCAGATCAATACGACTTTAAGTAAATCAGGCATAAAACGCGAGAATAAACCAATGAACGCTTTGTAGTTCAAAACTGTACCTCTGCGACGACCTTACTCCTGAATTGTTTTCTACTTAATCTAAAGACTTGCTATATAATTGTTTATTACCTATAAACTTTATGACATTCTAAAATATCTAATTAAAAAATAAATCTTATATCATTTAGCACCATCGAAATCAGCGTCAAGTAACATTAAGCTCTGTATTAAAAACATCAATTACTTTTTGGGTTGTATCCCGCACAACATTCATTAGTTTGCTTAGCTCAGACAGGTTTGTCTTAGAGTTAGATACTTCCTCAATTTTTTTCATTGCTTCAGCCGCCCGGTGAACTTTAATGTTTCCATAGGTTGATTTAAGGCTATGCGCAATCAATGCTACGGTATCCCAATCTTCCTGCTGGATTGCGGTTGATAATTTAGATAGTTGACCTGGAACAATGTCAATGAATAGCTTCTGCATCTTCTTGATAAAGACTGCATCCTCTGCCATGCTTCCTAGCCCTGAGAAGTCATATAATGGTAGTTCTTGGTCATTTGAAGTTCTGCTATGCCTTGCTTGTTCCCTACTGTTGAGCCCTGTGTTTCTTGAAATACACAAGTATAGGTCAAAGGCGTGGTAAGGTTTTCTCAGGTAATCAGTGAAGCCAGAATTTTTGTATTGAACACTTTCAAGTAATTCTGCATCAGTTGTGAATGCAACGATGGGCGTAAGTTGATTAGGTCCTCCTGAGCTTCTGATCACAGAGGCAGCTTCAAACCCATCCACGTCTGGCATTTCCAAGTCCATTAAGATAAGGTCATAGCTTGATTTTGAGGCTAACTCTATTCCCTCTTTTCCATTACTGGCTATATCAATCATGGTATCCCAGTTTTGCACCTGGTGTTTAACCAACGCCTGGCTACTCTCGTTGTCATCCACTAAAAGTAACCTCAACTGAATGGAGGTTGCATCGTGTGGGCTTTTGCTTGGTTCAAAAACCTGCTTAGTTTCTACCCGCTGGTTTTGACTGATTGGGAAAGGAAGAATAAACTCAATGCTAGCTCCTTGCTCGGCGTTTTCGTTTAACCAAACTTTCCCACCCTGGAGCTCTATGAGTTTTTTACAAGTATAAACCCCTAAATCAACGCCATTTCTTTTGTACCTCTCATTTGACTTAAGGTCCTTTTCAGAGCTGAAGAATTTGGTTAAGAATTCTGAGTTTTGATCTAGCCCAAGATTGCTGAGAGAGAATTGCAGGAACAGCATATCCTCTAATCGTTCTTGCTGAGAATAGGACAGCCTTACCTCTCTGCTCTTTGTGAACCTAATGGCACATCTAATTACTTTGGTTAGAACCAGGTTCAGATAAACAGGATTGATCTCTATTAAGGGAAGGCTTGTGGAGGGTTCGTTCAATAAGAGGGTTACATCGTGGGCAGCGGCTTTTGGATGAAGCGTTTGTACCACATCTTTGATAAAAGCTACGACATCTACTACTTCGGTAGCAAGATCTAGGGCGCCAGCCTCAACCCTGGCATATTCCAGCAAATCCTTAGGTATTTCCAGAATGTAATCAGAAATAGATAATACGGAGTTGAGGTATCTCTTTTGGTCTTTGCTTATAAAGGTTTGTTTAAGCAACCTGATAAGGCTAATAATGGCACTGATGGGGGCTTCAAGCTCTCGGCTAACATCCGCAAGAAACTTCTCTTTGGCCGAAAACGAATCTTCAGCCAGTTGGATGGTTTCTTTTAAATAAGTGATTTCTGCCGAAGTAGAAAACAGAACCCGTTCTCCATTCTCTCCTAAAACAGCCTTTTTAGACGTGAGAAACCAAACCCCTCTCCCATCTTCCAGTTTGTAGAACTCCTCAATTTTACCTTCTTCGTCTGAATCAAGCACCTCCATGTCTCGTTCAAAGGAAAAGTCGAAGTCTGGGGCTCCTTTCTCAAGAATCTGAGATAAACTCAGTCTATGCAATGAAGCATACGCCGCATTTGCCCAGATGATTTTCCCTTTAGAATCTTTTATATATGTGGGATTGGGGCTTTCTTTGAAAATCTGACTAATAAACTGCATAACTTTTCAACTACAAATTGCTCCATCCCGCCTTGCGGCTTTTACTTACAAAAGCCTCCTTCCTTTATTTTTAATTTTATTAATCTTCACTATTCTGCTGTACCTGATCTTAAAGCATTAGGCTTGAAGGAACAAGCCTTTCATAGCTACCAAAGGAATCCTGCAAACCTTTACCTTTTAGACTCAAAACGTTGATCCACAATTTACAAGGCTAATACTTTTTCTGTTCTGGGATAAGGACATCTCCTTTTTGAATCATCCTGTAAATGGTAGATTTCCCAACCTTCAGTTTATCTGCCACATACACCACATTGTAGTTGTACTTATCCAGAAACTTCTGAACCGTTTCATGAATGTACTCATCCAAAGTTTTTTCCTCTACTGAACTGGTAGATACTGCCTTTTGTAACTGGATATCACTATCGGAAACCATCTTAGAGTCGGAGAGCACCGCAGCCAATTCCACTACCGCCTTCAATTCCCGCACGTTACCAGGATAAAGGTGACTCAACAGCTTCTTCTGAGCCTCAGAGGTAAACGCCTTCTCTTCCAAGTCGTTTTGCTTACAGAAATCCTTCAATACCTTGTGTGCGATCAGTAATATATCATGTCCCCTCTCTCTTAAGGGTGGAAGATGAATCTGTATTCCGAGTAATCTATAAAATAAGTCTTCTCTAAAATTGCCCTTCTTTACTTCATCAATCAGGTTACGGTGAGTTGCAGTGATGATGCGCACCTCTACCGGGATGCTCTTGTTTGATCCTACAGGGGTGACTTCCCGCTCCTGCAAAACACGTAGAAGCTTGGCTTGCAGGTTGAAACTCATCTCCCCTATCTCATCCAAGAAGAGCGTGCCTCCATTGGCCTCTTCAAACTTCCCCACCCTGCGGGAAGTAGCACCGGTGAAAGCCCCTTTCTCATGGCCGAACAATTCACTTTCTAACAACTCAGATGGCAAGGCCGCAATATTTACCGCTACAAACGGCATTTTAGCCCTTCTGGAGTTTTGATGAATAGCTTTGGCAATCAACTCTTTTCCAGTTCCGGTTTCGCCCGTTACTGTTACATTGATATTGTTGGCGGCAGCTTTCTCTACCAATTGGTACACTTTTTTGATGGGCTCAGAGGACCCCACCAGATCACTACCTAAGGAGTACTTCTGTTTTACTTCTTTGCGAAGCACCTCCAACTCCTGTTTAAGAGTTCTGTTATGTTTGATCTTTTCAACAATACTCCAAAGCCTGTCCTTTGTCTCCTCATTTTTGACAATGTAATCGTAAGCCCCCATTTTCATCAGGCTCACTGCCTTTCTGATGTCTTCCTGGCCCGAAATAATGATAATGTACGAATTGGGGCTCTTTTCCAGAACCTTCTGCAAAACCTCTTCTCCGGTGATAGAAGGCAGGTGATAATCTAGGGTAATAATGGTAGGAGCCTCTGTTAAACGGCTCAAGAATTCACTAACAGAGTTAAATACTTCAACCTGATGATCTGGGTTAGTGGAAAGATGATAGCTCAGGAACTGAGAGTACCAAAGATCATCTTCCAGTACAAAGATTTTAGCAGACGCGTCATTTTGCAGGCTAGACATGCGGACCAGAGTAAAATATTTGATAAGAACAATTAATTATCTTCTATGGCCAATTTAATAAAGAATTTGGACAATACTTAATTATTCCTGCATCTTATCACCCTATTTCTTTGTATCTAGAATGGTACGGATAGTCCTTTCCCAAGCTTTAACCTATCATGACTAATCCATACGAAAGAAGCGCGTACTCTTTCCGTGGATCGATCGGTAAGATCATTAGCTCACAAAAGCTTAACTGATGGATTTTGGTTGGTTTAAGGCTTGGGAAACGTGGATTGGAGGTCAAGAAGCAACCTTTGGCTGTTTCAAATAAACAGAAGGATGTGTGACAGAAACTTTCTAAGTAACCTTTAGTTTAAGGTACCGGGAAGGCAATACCCCACCGGCCCTAAATGTTCCTTAGCAGTACTGAATACTATGGGAGTCTATGTGTTGCACCAATTTGTTGAATAGGTCATGAGGGACAAAAGGTTTTGTCAGGTAGTCATTCACGCCAGCCTCTACAATTCTTTTGCGTTCTTCTTCGCTTGCATTAGCCGTTAAAGCAATAACCGGCACCTGACATCCTGCCTGCCGCAATCTGGAAACCGTTTGGAAACCATCAAGGTTAGGCATGTAAAGGTCCATCAAAACAAGATCATACGAAGTAGAACTGATCTTTGCCAAGGCTGCTAAGCCATCTTCAGCAGAATCTACTTCCGCATGCCAGTTGGTGAGCAGCTTTGTGGCAACGGTCTTGTTCATGACGTTGTCATCTACCACCAAAATCCGCACGCCTCTTAATTTGGTGAAAGGGATCTTACTGCCACCTGTCTTTGGAAGCGTTACCAAAGAGGCCTGAGGCTTCACAAATCTTAACCGCACATTGAAAACAGACCCTTCTCCTAACTTACTTTTCACCTGAATGCTTCCTTTATGAAGCTCCACCAGGTTTTTGGTAATGGACAAACCAAGTCCTGTTCCCCCATATTGTCTGTGGGTAGAAGCGTTTACCTGCGTAAAGCTTTCAAAGATAGAGCTTTGCTTTTCTGCTGGAATTCCAATACCGGTATCAGAGACTGAAAAATCAAGCACCCATTCCTGGTTGTTTTGGTACACCACTTCCACCCCTAGCTTCACAGAACCATGCTCCGTGAACTTGATGGCGTTGCTTAAGAGATTATTCAAGATCTGCATTAACCTGACAGGGTCACCAGCTACTTCTGAGGGCGTCAGCGGGTCAATAGAAAGATCAAAGTTAATCTTCTTTTCCATTGACCGTAAGCAAAGCGCCTGATGGGTGTTTTTCAACAAATCCTTTAGGTGGAAGTTTACTTTTTCCAGTTCAACCTTCCCAGCTTCAATCTTGGAGTAGTCAAGCGTGTTGTTGATTAAAGCAAGAAGGCTTTGAGAAGAAAAGTGAATAGAGTTTAAATTCTCTTTGTACTCATCTTTCAATCCGTCCTCCTGTAACAGGAGATAAGTGAGTCCCATGATCGCGTTCAAGGGGGTCCTGATCTCATGGCTCATATAAGAGACAAATTCTGCTTTTAACTGGGCGGCATGCTCAGCAGCTATCTTCTCAGAAATCAAGGTCCTTTCTTTCACTACATACTCGGTCACATTCTGAATAGTGCCGACAATCTTAGCGATCTTCAGGTTCTTGATCACAGTCTTACCCTTGACACGTAGCCACGAGGACTCATCTCCGTTTGGCACCTCAACCAGGCAATTTAGCTCTACCCCGTTATGAACCAAATCTTCCCAGGCCAGGAGCAGGCTGTCTCTACTTTCTTCTGTAAGGAAGGACCCGAAGTAATCAAAACCAGACAGGGTTAGGGATGAAGGAATATGCAACAACTCGTTTACGTACTCTGTGCAGAAGAATGTGTCTGTCTCCACTGAATACTCCCAAAAACCGGCTTCTAACAAGGAGCCAACCTCTACACTCAAGACTCCTGCCTGATGCAATTTCGGGGCCCCTTTGCTTTCCTTCGAAAATGCCGGAATCCTGGCAAGATTTTCAGAAAAAGACTTAACAGGTAAAATTGTGTTTGACTCCATTCCTTGAAAACAATATTGTGGAGACAGGTTTATTTCGCCATACGCACCAAATCCGTTCTCCTTTGCTTTACCTCTTAAAGAATTATCCCGGAAGATATAAAAACCAGAGTGTGAATTTGATGTATCGTAAAAGGTTGTGCCTAGGTTGAGAGACTCATTCACTCCTAACATCTTTCTTTTCCAAACCTTATCCGTTGAAATGGACAGCAATACCATCATCTGTTCCTTTGCCGCAGCAAAAAATGTTTTAATAGAATTTCTTACACCGCCTATTTTCAAGGAGGAAGAAGGCATTCTCAAAAGAGTATCAATTCCCTCCAAATGTTTAGAATAATATGAATCACCAGCAGAACTTGGGAATTGCAAGGACTGCCACTCATTCATGCCCTGAGATTCATTAACGGAGATTGGAGCAGACTTCATAAATAATTTATTTACTTATTCCCTTGGTCAAATATACAATAAAATATTAGTTATGTTAATTTTTGGCCCATTTTTTTGAAATAAATTACTGAAAAGTTATGAGTTTTACTCTATTACGCTAATATTTACTTAAAAAAGTTATATAAAGCCACTTTCAAGAAAACCTCTCTCCAAAGCTTATAAATTACTATATTTTCTAAATACGGCAGATTTACTTTAGATTATTGTGCCTGACTAATACAATGCCGCTTTCAAATTATCAAATCACTAATCATTGAATAAGCGGCAAAACACCTTTAATTGATGCTTAATTAAACAAAACCCTACTTCATTATTTAAATCTGATATTCAAGGGCTTATATACTCACTTAAGCTCTTAAACACCTTCATCAACCAGCCTTGCTAACTCAAAAAGGATGTTCCATGGAGCATAGCCCGGGGGGAGGAACTTGCCTTAGCAGACCATTATAAACGAAACGTATATAAAAAGTTTCACCTATCATTTACTAAAGTTTTGAATCACCTCTCCTTTAGCTTAAACCCAAGACTTTTCGTCTTTACCAACCCTTTCTACAATTACTGAAGGATGGCAACAAAGCTTCAGGTTTACTAATAAGAGGCGGATCTACTACAGTATAGATAGCTCTGGAACCAAGTGAGACGGGAGAACAGAGCAAAGCATTTACTGCCCACTTTCACATTGCATGTGTTTTCCGAGGGAATTTGTAAAAGGGCGCTTTTCTGAAAAGATGCTGTAAAACCCGGCTAAAAAACCCTAACCTCTTGTCTAGGCCGGTGCTGTTCAAAGCCTTTAACGACCTTAACCAACAGAAACAAAAAAGCCCCTCATCAAAAGATGAGGGGCTTTCAGTGATCCCGCTGGGATTCGAACCCAGGACCCATACATTAAAAGTGTATTGCTCTACCAGCTGAGCTACAGAATCAGGCAAATAAAAGAAGGTGGTAAAAAAAGCCTTTCCGGATGTTAGCCGGAAAGGCTTTGGATAAACCAGTGATCCCGCTGGGATTCGAACCCAGGACCCATACATTAAAAGTGTATTGCTCTACCAGCTGAGCTACAGAATCTTTTTACTACCTTTGCTTCGGAGGGCGTTACCCTCATTTGCGATGCAAAAGTATAATCACTTTCTGTAAATGCCAAACATTTTCCACAAATTCTATCTGCTTTTTTGTGTGGCAAGCTTCTTCTGGACGCAACCCATTCTGGCTCAATCGCCTACCACGGGCTTACAACAAGCAGATTCTTTGTTTGCCCAGCACAAGTATACCCAAGCATTAAAAATTTACGAGCAATTGCTCTCCAAACAGCGGCTTTACTCGCCCCAGATGCTTCTGAAAATGGCCTACATTCATGAAGGCTTGCAGCAATACACCCAATCGATGCATTATCTGCAGTTGTATTACAGCAAGCACCCCAGCAGATCAGTGCTGAGGAAAATGGAAGAAGTGGGTTTACAGCAACACCTCTCTGGGTATGAGTACACCGACTGGAACTTCTTCAAAACCCAGTTCTATAAATACTATACCCAAATATTAGAAATCCTGTTGGTAGGGGCGGTAATCGCCATTACCCTTATGGTGGTGAGTTGGGTTAAAAAGAAACAAATCAGTTCTGAGGCAAAAGCTGCTTTTCTGGTGTACCTGGGGTTTGTCTTCTATTTTGCCAACTTCTTGAGCCTAGACCAGCAAGGCATCATCCGGAACAGTAACGTGCCCATCATGACCGCCCCTTCGGCCGGGTCTGGGTTAGTAGCCACGGTAAGTACAGGCCATAAAGTGAATATTCTGGGAGAGCAGGACATCTGGTACCGGATTGAATGGGAAGACCAAACCGCCTACATCCGGAAAAACAATTTATTGCTCTTGCCCCAACCCTTGGGAGGCAAAAAGTTGTTCTAAAATCCATATCTCTGTTTCAGGGCAGCTTTACCTAAAACTGCCCTGAAACAGAGACTACTTAAAGGGAGAATCTGGCTCTTTCTTCATATGGTTGAAGACCAGTTTATCTGTTAGGCCCGGCAGCCATTTGCTCAGGAACACCGTTAATTTTCCCTGTCCTGTCATGACTAGCTCCCGGCGGCGTTTACGGGTACCCTCCAGAATAAGGTCTGCCACCTCCTCTGCCGTCATCATCTTGCCCTCATCGCGCGGCGACTCCCCTTGCTGACTGCCATCCGCAGCCAAGGCCGTATTGCGGATATTGGAGGCCGTAAACCCGGGGCAAGCGACCATTACATGCAGCCCTTGGTGAAGCGTCTCGGTCCGTAAAGCGCCCAAAAAACCTTGCATCGCAAACTTAGAGGCGGAGTACCCCGTTCTGCCCGGCAGCCCTTGATACCCGGCAATGGAAGACACCCCAATCACTGATCCTTTGGTTTGCAGCAGGTAAGGCAAGGCAAATTTGGTGCAGTACACCGTTCCCCAAAAGTTGATGTCCATCAGTTGCCGGATCACGTCTAGCTCCACTTCCTGAAAAAGCGCCCGCATACTGATGCCAGCGTTGTTCAACATCACATCAATCTTCCCAAACCGAGCTACCGTTTCATCAATAAGACGGCGGCAATCTGCTTCCACGCTTACATCACCCGGCACGGCTAAATACTCCACGCCGGCACCAGCCAACTCACGCCCTACTTCCTCCAGCTTTTGGCTATTCCGGCCCGAAATCACCACCTTACCGCCCGCTTTCCCAAACGCCAGGGCACAGGCTCTTCCAATGCCAGAAGATCCGCCGGTGATAATGATCACTTTATTTTTCATGATTTACTTCTTCTTTTAACAGCACCGCTGCCTATGCAAAGCTACTAAGTTTCTGAGTTCAACTTTGCCTCTTGGGGTTTCTTCTCTGGTTTTACCAGAACAGCCGGTTCAACTAAATGCGCATACCTGATAGGGGTAGAAGCGCTGAAAACCGTCCTTATCCCTAATAACCCATTTGGGCTTAGTTAGAAGTACTTAACCATGAAGACAATTTTTCTTTTTATTCTGGCAGTTTTCACCTTTACGGCAAACTGTTTTTCGCAGGACACTACAGGCGTTTCCCTGGAGTATAGACCCGTTCAGTTTTCGGTAGTTCCCGGGTTAGGTTCAAACGGCCGGCAAAGCGAGAAATTCTACACCTCATTTTCCTTCGGGATGCTAGGCGACAGAAACGGAGGCGTTAGCGGAGCCCAGATTAGTGGTTTGGTGAACCAAAACCGCTATTTCTCCAAAGGGGTGCAGATTGCAGGTTTAGTGAACCGGGTTGGAACCCCAACGCTGCACCTGACCATGCCACAACGGTTAAACCCAGATTCCATCCTTACGGCCGACGCCAGTTTAAGAGGCCTGCAGATTGGAGGCATCATTAACTCTGTGGCGGGTGATGTCAAAGGGGTGCAGATTGGGGGCGTGGTAAACTCTGCCAAGGGTGAACTGCAAGGTTTACAGATTGGGACCATTAACCGGGCGAGGCATTCAAAAGGGCTACAGATTGGGGTCATCAACATCGCCGATACCAGTAGTGGGGCCACCCTTGGTGTAGTGAACATCATACGGCATGGAGGGTACTACCGGGCCGAAATTTGGGCGGGGGAAACTTTTTTCGCCAATGCCGCCCTGAAGATGGGAACCCAGAAACTGTACTCCATTTTCGCCTTAGGATGGGGAGAGCACCAAGGTTTCCACCATCTGGGGTACGGCTTGGGACTAGGCTTCCCGGTCAGTCAAAATATGCACCTGGATGTCCTCATTTACCAGGTTAGCGAAGACAAAATCTGGACTACGGGCTCCAGCAACCTGTTAGAACAGGTTCGCCTCACCAGGGAGAGTTCCTTCGGGAAAGCATCTTTGTTTTATGGGGCTACTTTAAACGTCTTTGTTTCCAACAGAAAACCTTTGGCAACCGGGGAAGACCCGGGCATGAAACCAGAGCCGTGGCCTATCTTCGAAAACATCTCCCGGCAATCCAGGGTAGTCGTGTGGCCGGGCGTAAACGTTGGAATCCGGCTTTAAGCCATCGTCTTTTGGAGCTCTTTTTTCAGTAAGAAGCCTTAAACGAGCTATTGGCGTTTTTTCAAGCTTGAGGATTCTGACAGGTTTTTAAAATGCCCTAAAACTACAATCGTCTCTGGAAACTCATTTTTGTTGGTTTCTGCCCAAGTTCACTAAAATAGCCTTAAAGCGTCATTTCCTTTAATTGCGCACGCATGCAGAGTTTTCTTTGTAATTTTGCGGCATCGTGAGAAGACACAAGAAAAGAAAAAGCAAATACAACATCCTTCCGCAACTGAAAGTGGAAGAGATGGCCGCTGAGGGGAAGTGCCTGGCCAGATATGAGAACCTGGTGGTTTTTATCTCAGACGTGGCTCCCGGCGACATAGTGGATGTGCGGGTAACCAAAGAGAAAAAGAATTTCCTGGAAGCCGTACCGGTTCATTTCCATGCCTATTCAGAACTCCGGACCCAGCCGTTCTGTGAGCATTTTGGGGTTTGCGGTGGCTGCAAGTGGCAGCATATCCCGTATGACACCCAGCTGTTCTTTAAGCAGAAGCAGGTGAATGACAACATAGAGCGCATTGGCAAAATCAAAGGCCATGAAATGCTCCCTATCCTCCCCTCTGACCGGGTGAGTTTCTACCGAAATAAACTGGAGTTTACGTTCTCAGATAACGCCTGGCTTACCAAAGAGCAAATAGATAGCGGCGAGGAACTGGAAAGACGGGCCCTCGGTTTCCACATCCCGTTGCGCTTCGACAAGATTGTGGACCTGCGGCACTGTTACCTGCAGCCTGCCCCCTCTAATGAGATCAGGTTGGCGGTGAAGCAGTACGCGCTGGAACAGAACCTACCGTTTTTTGACCTAGTAAAACAGGAAGGATTTCTGCGCAACCTCATCATCAGAACCGCCAATACCGGAGATCTGATGGTGATTGTGCAGGTTTTCCAAGACCGTCCTGAGTGGCTTCAGCCTCTGTTGGATTTCCTGTTGCGGGAATTTCCGCAGATTACGTCGCTGCAGTACGTAGTTAACAGCAAAGGCAACGAGACCTTCCATGACCTGGAGGTAGTGTGCTACCACGGCGAGCCGTACATCCATGAGCAGATGGAGGGCCTTCGTTTCAGGGTAGGGCCCAAGTCTTTTTACCAGACCAACTCAGAGCAGGCCTACAACCTGTACAAATTAGCGCGGGAGTTTGCCCTTCTGAACGGAACCGAGACCGTGTATGACCTGTACACCGGGGCAGGTACCATTGCTAACTTCGTGGCCCGGTCTGCCGCGCAGGTGGTGGGTATTGAGTACGTGGCCAGCGCCATTGAAGACGCCAAGATCAACTCACAGATCAACGACATCACCAACACGCACTTCTACGCTGGCGACATGAAAGACGTGCTCACCGATGAGCTTTTCGCCCGTCATGGCCGCCCCGAGGTGATCATTACCGATCCACCGCGCGCGGGTATGCACCCAGACGTGGTCAAGAAACTGTTGGAGGTGAAAGCCAGCCGTATTGTGTACGTAAGCTGTAACCCTTCTACCCAAGCCCGCGACTTGGAGATGCTCTCTGAACTATACGATATAGTTAAGATTCAGCCGGTAGACATGTTCCCGCAGACCTACCATGTAGAAAGCGTAGCCCTCCTCACTTTAAGAGGATAAACGTTCTGTTTGCGGGCTGATTTTGGTAAATAAGCCCGCAAACAGCAAAACAAAGTAACCCGCAAGTAGCATTTCACAGTAGTAACACCATGCAAAACGACCCAGAACTGAACGGTAAATATTTGGGCACCATCACCAAAGACTTTGTGCAGGTGTCTGATACGTTAAAAGAGGCTTCTTACCTGATTAGAAAGCGGGAGATCTCTAAGTACCCCATCTTTGTATTCTCCAGGGAAGTCACCAAAATTGGAGGCCTGATCATTGCCGCCGAGGAACGGAACCTGGAATGGAACATCAATGCGTCTTACTTAGAGGACTTTGTGGGCCGCAAACTGGTATTGGAAGACAAAATTGAGGATTTCCAGCAAGCTTACCGCGATGCCGATGAGTATTGCTGCCTTTTTGTGGTAGACCGTGAGTTCATGAGCTTCGTGTTCGTGCCCTATCCTGAGGACTAGGCGCTTCTACCAGAAATAACGCATGAACGTTCTTTTCATTTGCAGCCGAAACCAATGGCGGAGCCCCACCGCCGAGAAGGTCTTCCAGCACGTTGCCGGACATTCGTTTAGGTCAGCTGGTACTTCTGAGAGCTCCCGCATCAAGGTCTCGGAAAAGCTGATGGATTGGGCCGACCTGATTTTGGTGATGGAGAAGAATCACAAGCAAATACTACTCGCAAAATACGGGGCCATGGCCAGAGGCAAGAACATCTAGGTGTTGAACATCCCAGATGACTACGCGTACATGGATGCTGAACTGGTAGAGATGCTGGAGACCTCCGTAGCGCCATTTCTGGAAGAAGAATTGTAAACTCCGTTTTTCGTTTCTAACCATCTTTTACAAAAAGACCCCTAAAACAGAATCGCCCGGCAGATAAGTCTGCCGGGCGATTCTGTTTTAGGTTAAGAAGGCACTGCTTACCCAAAGTGGTTCCAGCCCTGCGCCTTTATCGGGAAGGTGTTACCGCTTGGAGTAACCAACCGCACGCCTTCGCCGGCATCGGTGATGTTCCCGATGATGGTGATATCTGGGTGGTTTCTGATTTTGTCATAGTCGCCCATCTTCACGGTAAAGAGCAATTCATAGTCCTCGCCCCCGTTCAAAATACAGGTCACTGGGTCCAGCTTGAATTCCTCGGCCGTTTCCAAGGTTTGGTGGTCGGCGGGTAGTTTATCCTGGTAGATGGCGGCCCCTACCCTGCTTTGCGAGCAGATGTGCAGCAACTCAGAACCCAATCCGTCTGAGATATCAATCATGGACGTAGGGTGCACGCCCAGCTCTTTCAGTTCATGAATCACATCCATGCGAGCCTCGGGGCGCAACTGGCGGCCAATCACGTAATCTTTCCCTTCCAATTCAGGTTGGGTCTCCGGGTCGGCCAGGAACGCTTGCTTTTCGCGCTCCAACAGCTGTAACCCTAAATAGGCACCTCCCAGGTCTCCGGTCACACAAACCAGGTCATTGATCTGGGCGGTGCTTCGTAATACGGCTTTTCCTTTCTCCACCTCACCCAGAGCGGTGATGCTGATGACCAAACCACCTCGTGAGGCAGTGGTATCGCCGCCCACCAGATCTACCTTGTAGTTCTCGCAGGCTAACCGCATTCCGGCGTACAGTTCCTCAATGGCTTCCACCGTATAGCGGGCCCCAATGGCCAGGCTCACCACAATCTGGGTAGGGATGGCGTTCATGGCCGCGATGTCTGACACGTTCACCGCCACGGCCTTGTAGCCTAAGTGCTTTAAAGGGCAGAACGTAAGGTCAAAGTGCACGTTCTCCACCAGCATGTCTGAGGTGATCACAATCTGCTTCTGCCCAGGTTCCAGCACGGCGGCATCATCGCCAATGCCCACCACCGTGGAGGCCTGGTTGATTTCTATATTTTCCTGCAAACGGCGAATCAAACCAAACTCGCCCAAGGTATCTAAAGAGGTATATTCTGACATAATCTATCTACTTATCGTAGTTTTTCTCCTAAATCTATAGGAGATATACGTTTTCGTCTTATTTTTAGAAAAACTTGCCTAAAACGCAAAGATAGCTTTTCCCCCGCACCTTTCATCGCCCGGATGTTCCGGCCCAGGTGACAAACTAAATTTGCTAACGGGCGTTCGCATTAGTAGCTTTGACTGTAAACAGTACCTCTATGTCCAGCACCCAATTGTCGCGTAAAGAACAAATAGACCAAGTCGCCACTTCCCTTTTCAAGTCCAGAGGCTTTGCCGCCACCACCATGCGTGACCTTGCCTTAGAGTTAGGAATTGAAGCGGGCAGCCTTTACTCCCATATCAAATCAAAGGAAGACATTCTGCAACGCGTCTGTTTCAAGATGGCCGATGAGTTCAATGCTGCCTTTGACGAGGTGAAAAACCAGGATGTACCGGCAGGCGAGAAACTACGCTTAGCCGTAGCGGCGCACGTGCGGGTCCTGACCAAAAACCCACCCGCCGCCGGAGTATTCCTGAACGAATGGCGCCACTTGAGCGAACCCTCACTAAGTAAATTCCATGACATGCGTTTCCGGTATGAGGAAAGTTTACGGGAGATTGTGCGCGAAGGTATTGCCAGCGGCGAGTTTAAAGTGAACGACGAGAAATTTGTGGTTTTAACGCTCCTTTCCAGCTTGAACTGGCTGCACATGTGGTACAAACCAGAAGGCAAGATGAGCCCCGACGAGATCGCCGAGTTCCTTTCCAACCTGCTGTTGAACGGGCTTAAGAACTTCTAACTCTGACGGTTTCTGCTGCTCAAAATCTCAGCCGCTTTCCAGCGTTCCTCTGTGCAAGCGCCCTTTCAAGCTCCTGTTTCCTTTTTCTTTTAGAAGGATGCAACTTATTGAAGGGTTTGCGTTGTAACGGGAAGAGGAACAGATACGTTTGCAGGGTGTCTGGTTTAAGACAAAGCCCCGGCCAAAAAAAGAAACAGGTATCGGGCGGCTTCATTTACAGTAGAAACATGAGAAAAAATATCTTCTTTGGACTAACCGTGGCGGTGATCATGAGTTTAGCCGGCTGCTCCAAAGATTCAGGAAGGTCTGGGCCGCTTGCCCGCCCTATTTCAGACGAGCAATTAAAGCAGGAATTAACGGTCCTTTCAGACACGCTTACCGGAAAATGGAACGTGATGATGTGGAGCGACAGCGTGAAAACCCAGCAGATGGAAGAAATGTTGGCCGCCATACCCCCCGGAGCCATTGAGGCGCAGAAACGCGCCGAGTTGCAGCAGGCTATCCGACGCCTGCAAACCCTGCGCTATGACCGTAACAGCGTACGCGACTCTGACCGGATTGACGCCTATGATGCCGCCCAAGATTCGGTGTGGAATGCCTTGCGCGCTTTCCTTCCGGCTGATGGCCCTACCGGCGTAGCGCGAGTTGACTCCTTAAACGAATCCATCACGGCCCACCAGACGGAGACTGTTTTCTACCGGGGCCGTTATGACCAAACCGCCAAAGAACTGAACACGCTTCTCAGGCGCTATAAAAAACAAGTGCCTAAACTGGGCAAACCCTTTGACACCTTGCAACCTGCCCCGCTCTTCCAGTGGGTAGACAAGGATGCCAAACCCACCAATGAAGACGAGGAAGAAGTGCAATAGCAAAGCTCCCTTCAAATATCAGAGCAGCATTCAAGCTGAATAGCAAAAACAGAAAAGCCTCAGAGTTCATCTGAGGCTTTTCTGTTTTTGGCGGGTTTTTAGAATTCAGAGGCAAAACGCCCCAACTTTCCTTATCCTAGCTGAGCAAGCTCGTCTTTGACAAAATCAACCAGGGTCTGGATGTAGTCACTGGAGAAATCAAACCGTATACCGGCGGCCTCGTAAATCTCCCCGATGGTAGCGGTATAGCCCAGGCTAAGCGCTTTCTTGTATCCATCAAGCGCACCCTCGGGGTCAGATTTATACCGTTTCCAAACCGCAACGGCCCCTAACTGCGCCATGGCATACTCTACATAATAGAAGGGTACTTCGTAGAGGTGCAGTTGCTTTTGCCAGATATAAGGCTTCACGTGCTCTAATCCGTTCCAATCCACTTCCTGCAGGTTGAACTCCTCAAAAATGCGCACCCAGTTTTGGTGGCGCTCTTCTACCGTATGGGTAGGGTTCTCATACACCCAATGCTGGAATTTGTCAATGGTTGCTACCCATGGGAATGTTTCCAATACGCCTTCCAGATGCTGGCGTTTGGCACGGACCAGATCTTCTTGGTTAGGGAAGAAAATATCCCAGTGGTCAAGGGTCAGCAGTTCCATAGACATGGAAGCGAGCTCTGCCACTTCGGAAGGCGGATGTTTGGCCGCGTTCAAGGGTAAGTCCCGGGTCAAGAAAGAATGAACGGCGTGGCCTCCTTCGTGCAGCAAGGTCACCACATCGCGGAGCGAGGAGGTCGCATTCATAAAGATGAACGGTACGCCAATTTCATCCAAGGGGTAATTATACCCGCCCGGGGCTTTTCCCTTGCGGGATTCCAGGTCCAAGTGGCCCATTTCACGCATGGTCACCAGGCAATCGCCTAAGAAAGAATCAAGGCGGTAGAAGCAGTCAATGGTTTTGGTGAGGAGTTCCTCACCAGTCTGGAAAGGCTCCAACGGAGGCAATCCACTGGGGTCTACGTCCATGTCCCAAGGTCTCAAAGCGTCTACCCCCAATAGCTCCTTGTGCTCCAAGTCAATCTGACGAGTAACCGGTACTACTTTTTCTTTAATGGCTTGGTGGAAAGAGAACGTGTCTTCAGGACCATAGTCAAACCGGCCAAGGGCAGCGAACATGTAATCTCTGAAGTTCTCAAAACCGGCGTTCACGGCTACCTGGTGGCGCAATTGAATCAGCTCGGTGTAGAGCTCGTCCAGCTTTTCTTTGTCCTCCAACCGTCGGTTCTGGATAGCCAGATAGGCTTCTTCGCGAACGGCCCGGTCCGTTTGCTTGAGGCGGTCTGCGGCGCGCTGCAGGGTCATCTCTTCGCCATCCAGCGTGACCATCATGGCTCCGGCAATGGCGCCGTATTGCTGCTGCTTGGTGCTGATCTCTGTTTGCAGCGGAATATTCTCCTCCCGGAACAACTCTATAGCCCGGCGCACGCCCCGCAGATAAATGCGAAATTTCTGCTCATCAAGCCCGTCTATGTACGGCGATTCCACCAGTTTACGGTTGAAGGCATCGTCATACGGAGAGGCTTTGGGCTCGATCTCGGTCACGAAGAACTGAAACGCCTGGGTGAGGGCCTCGTCTTGGGTGTTGCAGGTCATTCTAATGTAACGCCAAGCAAGGTTCTCAGAGAGCACGCTCTCCAGTTCGCTGCGGTCAGCGATCCATTTCTCCAGGTCTGCCTGCGAGTTGATCTCACGGGTTTTCAGTTCCTCAAAGTATGACTCCAGCGATTCCCAATCTCCTACCTCAAAATCGGCGGGAAGGTACTGGCGGGTTTTGCGTTCTGGCAACGCGAGCGTTTGGGAGGTATTTTCCATAAAACAGGTCAAAAACAATTAACCAATCTCAATCACCACATCGGCGGTGAGCGGATGGCCAACGCAATTCAAAACGTATCCTTGGGCGATTTCGGCATCAGACAAGCCTTCACGCTCATCTAAATGCACTCGGCCGCTTACACATTTCCCCATGCAGGCCGTGCAAAGTCCGGCCTGACAAGAGTAAGGTAAGTCAATATCGGCTCTCAGGCCAGCTTCCAGAATGGTATCGGTAGGTTTTACTTCTACCTGGTACTCCTGACCTTCATAAATCAGGGTTACAGTGCGAGTGATGATCTCGTCAGACTCTGGTGCGGCGATCACATCCACGGAATGGGCCTCTGGACCAGTGGGTGCCGTGAAACTTTCCTTATAGATCTGGTTGGCGGGCACATCCATGAAATTGAGGGCTTCGCGCACCTCGTGCATCATGCCTTCTGGTCCGCACATGTAGTAGCTTTCCTGCTGGTAACCCGGTACTTTCAGGTCTTGCAACAGACGCAGCACCATGGAGCGGTCCAGCAAGCCAATGTGCTCCTGCTTTTCAGTCGCATCTACTAAGGCCTCGTTGAAAACGTGAACTACTTTCAGTTTATCTGGGTGCTGCTGCTCTAACTGGGCCAGTTGGTCTTTGAAGATAACAGAATCCACGTTGCGGTTACCGTAGATAAGAGTGATCCGGCTCTGTGGTTCATATTTCAACGTGCTTTTGAGCATAGACATGAGAGGAGTGATACCGCTACCGCCGCCAAATAAGAAGATGTGGCGTTTCTGGGAAGGCTCAGGCTTCAGGACGAAGTTGCCTAGCGGGGCCATCACTTCAATGGTTTGTCCTACTTGCGCGTTTTCTGCCAAAAAGTTAGATACCAGCCCACCTTCTACGCGCTTCACGGTCACTGAGAAATACGGCTCTTCCGGAATGCTGCACAGCGAGTAGGACCTGCGCACTTTCTGACCGTTTACCGGCAGAATCAAGGTCAGGAACTGGCCCGGAACGTAGGGAATGCTTTTTTTATCTGGATGGTCTAAATGAAGCGTGATGGCATCTGAGGTTTCTTGGGTGATGTCCACCACTTTCATGTTGAAATAAGCGTTGCTCATAGTTTATATACGAAAGACGTAGGTGTTTCGGGTTGACTAACTTTTTATAAGGGAGGAAAGTTACAACATTTCAGTAACCCTCCCGAACTTAGGGTAAAAAAAGCGGTCGGACGTTTGTTTTTCCCCTATCTTTCCCAATTAATTCTACACCAGTTTACGTTTCAGAGGCTTTTTATGGAAAACTCTTCCAAACTGATTTCGCTCCTTTCTACCTATTCTTCCTTTGCCCCCATACTAGACCATAGCTTAAACGCAGATGACGTGGTGAAGCTGGATTTCACCTCAGCAAATGCGGCTTTGCTCCAGGCTGATTTGCGAGACACTGCCTCGTTTGAGCAATTTGTGCTGGAGATGCTGCGCCAGAAAAACGCCACTGTAGGTGTAGGTGGTTATTTTGAAGACCGGGTTATTTATCGCCGCAGCGAGCATTTTGAGGGAGCCGTTGAGCCTAGATCTGTTCATTTAGGAGTAGACATCTGGGCTCCGGCAGGTATTCCTTTGTATACGCCACTAGCAGGCACCGTGCACAGCTTTCAGGACAACGCCAACTTTGGGGATTATGGACCCACTATCATTCTGCAGCATGAATTGGAAGGTATTCCGTTTTACACCTTGTATGGTCACTTGAGCCGCACCTCATTGGACAGACTGTTCGTAGGAAAGCCTCTTGCGGCGGGAGATCAGGTAGCCACCATGGGTCCCTACCCCGAAAACGGCGACTGGCCTCCGCACCTGCACTTCCAACTCATGACCGACCTCCTAGGCAAAAGCGGGGATTTCCCAGGGGTATGCGCTCCTACTGAAGAGGATTTTTATCGGCAGATCTGCCTTGATCCAAACCTGATTTTAAGGTCAAAGCATTTAAACGGAGTCCCTGATCAAGTTTAAAAGGGTTTCCAAATTGATATATATTAAGAGTAATAAAAGGCAGTATGCGTGAGAGTCTAAAGCTGTTGCTCCTCTTTTTGGCTATTTCAGCTGTAATTTTAATTCGAGTTGCCTTAGAACCTGATGGCTTCACTACCCCAGATTCTATTCATTATCTTAAGGCTTCTCAAGCCTTGCTGGAAAGTGGCAAACTAGAATATCTTTTTAAAGGTCGGGATTTCTTTTATACGTCTTGGCCCATGGGACATTCTTTAGCAATTGCTACTCTCACTTACCTAGGCCCCTTCTCTCTCCTGATAAGTTCTAAGCTAGTGAATCTGTTTTGGCTAGGGTTGGCCCTGGTTCTGATCTATAAACTCTTTCCTAAAAATGCATTTTGGATTGGTCTGGTTTTCTGCGCAAACTCTCTACTAAACATCTTTTCTTACACTTGGTCTGAAGGAGGTTTTATGGTGCTAATGCTCTGGTATAGCATCGCTTTGCATCATTTTCTCACAAAGCCCCAAGAAAGGCCTGAGTGGGCATTTCATCTATTTTTTTCCATTGTAACCACATTCTTGTACAGATACTTTGGAGGCTTCTTATTGGGGGTATTATCCTTTTTTGGTCTATACTTTCTTTGGAAGAGGAACTGGAAAATAGTTTCTATGCTGATTTTGATAGCGGTTGGAGTAATTAGTTTTATAGGCAGCTATTTTCTGTACATAAAACAGAACTCAGGCTACTATGCAGGGCAATACAGACCTTTTGCGGAGGAGACTTTTTCATACCTTTTAAAGAACCTGCTGCAGACCCAATTCAATGAACTGCTGATAATTCGAAAATTCAACTTTCATGAGCTCGATAAAGCCTCGTTTCTTTTCTTAATGATTCAATCAGCAATTACCCTCTTTGTCTTATTCAAAATAAGGAAAGTAGTTGCCTTGAAAAAATTAATGTCTCCCACCAAGGAAGACAGTCTGCCACTGGCATTTGCATTCACTGGTATCTGCTATTGGGTTGGCATTGTCACTATGCGTTTCTTTATGCACTTTGACCTGTTTGATTTTAGGTTGATTTCACCTGCAACCTTCCTTTTTCTGGTAGCCATCCACGCATATTTGGCGTCGCCGAAAAGGGCTCAAATTTTAGAAAGAATACAGAAACCAATCGCATTTCTCTACTTTCTTGCTTTGGCCCATGGCCTTTACAAGAAACAGCTGTTGTTGCTCTTCATAAGTTAACTCTGGTAGTAATTCAGTTCAATCACCAATCATTCCTTTATGTTTGACACCGAACGCCTCTTAGTCAAGATTCAAGATTTCGCGCTGCTTTATGGCATTAAGTTTTTGGTTGCCCTCTTCATTTTACTGATTGGTCTTTGGCTTATCAAGCGCATCACCAATTTCACCTACGGGCTGATGACCCGCAAAAACGTGGATCCGTCTTTACGGCCGTTTTTGAAGAATATCCTCAATATTGTGCTGCTGGTGATGCTCATCATGGTGGTGATCGCCCAAGTGGGCTTAGAGGTGACCTCGTTTATAGCTGTTTTGGGATCAGCGGGCTTAGCAGTGGGCTTGGCTCTGCAGGGAAGTTTGTCCAACTTTGCGGGTGGGGTTCTGATTCTGGCCATCAAACCCTTCAGGGTAGGAGATTACATTGAGGCGCAGGGTCAAAAGGGAACGGTATCCCTTATCAACATCTTCAACACCGTTATTACTACCGAGGATCATAAGACCATTTATCTACCCAACGGTCCCTTGGCATCAGCGGTGGTGGTGAACTATGATGTAGAGGACACCCGGCGGCTGGATATTTCCTATACTATTGACTCGGCGGTTCCTCTTTCCAAGGTGCGGGACGTGATCCTCCGGGTAATCTCCACGGATGAAAGGATTCTGCAGAAACCAGAACCTAGCGTTGGGGTTGAAAAGCTTGCCGGACAAACCATGACCCTCTCCCTCAAAGTTTGGATGCAACGGGGAAATTATCGCTTCCAGCAAGTCTCAGAAACTTTAAACGAAAAAATAAAAGAAGCCTTTGAAAGGGAAGAGATTGCGATGAAATAGTGAGGCCTTTTTCTTTTTGAGGACTTCCTTATATTATAAAGCAAAACAGAGGACCCTGTTTTAGTGGTCTTTTACAAAAAGAGGCACGAAACATGGTTCTGTGTTTTTAATCAAACTTGATGGCTTTCACTGGGTGGATTCTAGCAATGAGCAGGGTTGGCAGGAGAATGGACAGCATGGTTAAAATAAAGGTAATCCCATTGATCCCTACCCAGATGCGCCAATCCCAATGGATGGGCACGGTATCCATGTAGTAGTTCTCGGGGTCCAGCGGAATAAGGTGGAAGTAATCCTGCACAACGCAAAAGAACAAGGCCAGCAGGTTTCCGCCAATCAAGCCGGCAACGGTAAGCCGGAGCCCTCGGTGCAGGAAGATACCCCGGATCTGTGCGTTGGTGGCCCCCATGGCTTTAAGGGCGCCAATCATGTTGGTACGCTCCAGAATCATGATAAACAGCGTGGAAACCATGTTAAAGGTGGCCACAAATACAATCAGCACCAAGAAGATGATGACGTTCCGCTTGAGCAACTCCAGCCAATCGAAAAGCTGGGCGTAGGTATCGGTGATCTTTTCCAGTTGCAGGTCATAATTCATCTTGTCGAAGACCTGGCTCGTGACGGTGTCTATCTGGGTAAAATCGCTGAGCAGGATCTCGTAGCCGCCCACCAAGGTATCAGGCCACTGGTTCAGGTCCCGAATCTGTTGCAGGTCGCCCAGCACATACACGTTGTCAAACTCCTCCAGCCCGGTTTTGAAAATGCCTTTCACCTCAAAGCGGCGCATACGGGGCGGGTTCTGGATGAAATAAAAGAGTACCTTTTCCCCCACCTTTAAGCGCAGCTTGTCCGCCATGAGCTGGCTCATCATGATCTGGTTGGAGGCGGCCGTATCAGTGAACTCCATCACGGAGCCGGAGACCAGATTGGCTTTTATCCCCCTGAAATCATAGGTGGTGTCCACGCCTTTCAGAACCACGCCCAGTACTTCATCTTCGGTTTTGATGATGGCGGTCTTGCGGGCGAAAGGCTGCAGGTGCGCTACCCCGGGGATGTTTTTGTAATCTCCTAGGCCGGTAGAGGTACCCATTGGGTAGCCTTCAAACGAATTGTTGGTGTCAAATTTGCTAATTTGCAGGTGCCCGCCAAAGCTGAAGATTTTTTCCTGTATTTCGTACCGGAAACCTTCCAGAATGGCAAAGGACACAATCATGATGGCAATGCCCAGCCCTACGCTGAACTTTGCTATTTTTGTGACCGAGGCGGTAAAAGAGTCTGAACGGGCACCAGTCAACCTACTGGCAATGTATCGGGAAAGATTCACTTCGTCTATTTTGTGCTTAAAGATAGCTATCTGTTCTTAAACTAAACCTATGCTCCTCACCCTCCTCCGTACGGCGGTGCTCTGCGCTTCGCTGGCCAGTTGCAAACAAACAGGATCTGTACCAACTGCAAGCCCCACGGTAAGCAGTGCCAGCGCCCCCACCAAGGTTCCTCAGCAGACGCAGCAGCAGGCCCCTCTCCTAACGGGCGCACAGCAGACAGAGTTATATTTACCGTACCTGCAGGGCAAGCGCGTGGGCATGGTGGTGAACCAAACCTCAACCATCGGGAAAACGCACCTGGTAGACACCCTTTTAAGCCGAGGAGTAAAAATCACCATGATTTTCGCTCCGGAACACGGCTTCAGGGGTGATGCCGATGCCGGGGCCCACATCAGCAACTCCACCGATTCCAGAACCGGTTTACCCATACTTTCATTGTATGGCAAAAACAAAAAACCATCGCCGGAGCAGTTGAAAAACGTAGATGTGGTGCTGTTTGACATTCAGGATGTGGGGGTTCGTTTCTACACCTACAGCAGCACCATGCATTACGTGATGGAAGCCTGCGCTGAGCAAAACAAACCCATGCTGCTGTTGGACCGCCCCAACCCCATTGGTTACCTGGTTGATGGCCCAGTGCTGAAGGCGCCCTTCAAATCATTTGTGGGAATGAATACCATTCCTATTTCGCACGGCTTAACTTTAGGGGAGTACGCTTTAATGATCAATGGCGAAAAATGGTTAAATAATGGCGTACAGGCCCAAGTGAAAACCATACCGGTGAAAGGATATGACCACAAGATGTTCTACTCTTTGCCTATCAAACCGTCGCCCAACCTGCCCAATGACCAATCCATCAAACTGTATCCGTTTCTTTGCCTATTTGAAGGAACCACGGTAAGCCAGGGGCGCGGCACCCATACTCCGTTCCAAGTAATTGGTGCTCCGTATTATCCAGACAAAACGTTTTCGTTTACGCCGGTGCCTATTCCGGGCATGTCCATGGATCCACCGTACAAGAATCAGGTGTGCTACGGGAAAGACTTGACCAAGCTGAACCTGAAAGAGAACTTTACCCTGAGCTATTTACTGGACTTTTACCAGAAATCAGGTCAAAAAGAGAAGTTCTTCAACAACTTCTTCAAGAGCCTGGCTGGCACTGATGAACTGCAGAAACAGATCATGGCCGGCTTGAGCGAGAAAGAAATACGCGCCTCCTGGAAAGCAGACCTGGAGGCTTACAAGAAAATGCGCAAGCAGTACCTGCTTTACCCAGACTTTGAATAAACCATGCGGAAAGAAGACCTCCGGATTATCTTTATGGGCACCCCAGACTTTGCGGTGCCCGCCTTGCAAGCCTTAGTAGAAAACAACTGGAACGTGGTGGCCGTGATTACGGCTCCTGACAAGCCCGCGGGCCGGGGCCTCAAACTGGTACACTCCCCAGTAAAAGAGGTGGCCTTGCAGCACAATTTGCCCGTTCTGCAACCTACCAACCTCAAAGATCCGGCGTTTCAGGAGGAACTCAGAAGCTACAATGCCACCCTGCAGGTGATTGTGGCGTTCAGGATGTTGCCCAAGGCCGTTTGGAACATGCCAGCCCTTGGCTCTTTGAACATCCACGCCTCCTTGCTGCCGCATTACCGCGGCGCGGCTCCCATTAACTGGGCGCTTATCCACGGCGATCAGGAAACCGGCGTCACCTCCTTTTTCCTGCAACACGAGATTGACACCGGCGATATTATCCTGCAGAAAAAAGTAGCCATTGCCCCTGAGGACAACTTCGGGACGCTGTATGAGAAATTGAAGCACGCGGGCGCTGACCTGCTCTTGGAAACCGTTACGGCCATTGTGGAGGAACGCGTGCAGCCCTATCCGCAGCCCCAACCGGCAGAGCCCTTACGGATGGCCCCAAAAATTTTCAAACAGACCTGCCAGATAGATTGGAGCCAACCCGCCCAACAGGTGCATAATTTTGTCCGCGGCCTTTCACCGTACCCTGCCGCCTGGACCGTGTTGGAGGAAAAGCAGTTCAAGATCTTTTCGGGCCAGGTTCTGGAAAACGCCCCCGAAGCGGAACCCGGCACCTATACCACCGACGGAAAAACCTATTTGCGCCTCCAGTGTGGAAACAACACCGCCTATGCCATTGAAGAACTACAGATGGAAGGCAAAAAGCGGATGAAAATACAAGACTTCCTACGGGGCTTTACTTTTCAACAAGCGATATGATTGCATTAGTAGTTGCCATCTCCGAAAACCGCGTCATCGGCAAAGACAACCAGTTAATCTGGCATCTGCCCAAAGACCTGCAGCATTTCAAGAAACTGACCATGGGCCACCCCATGATTATGGGCCGCAAAACATTTGAAGCCATTGGCAAACCCCTACCCGGCCGGACCTCCATCATTATCACCCGTCAACCCGATTATACCGCCCCCGAAGGCTGTTTGGTCACCGCCTCCTTAGAGGAAGGCCTGCAGGCAGGATTAGCTCTGGATGAGCAGGTTTTGGTGATAGGTGGTGGAGAGATCTACCAACAAGCACTGCCCTTTGCGGAAGTGGTGTACCTCACCTTGGTGCACGAGTCGTTTGAGGGCGATGTCTACTTCCCGGAGTTGGAGGCCGATGCCTGGGAAGTCACCGAGCAGGAAGAACACCTCCCCGATGAGCGCCATGCCTATCCATTTACTTTTTTCACCTTTAGAAGAAAGGCTGGTTTCAGTCAGAATTAAACTATAAAGCAGAATATAGTCTGTTTATTAATCGCTTTAGCTAAAACTGGTCTAAACGGATAGCGACAAAGCTGTCCTTCACCAAGAAACCTTTTAGCTAGTTAATTACCTAGCAGCTCTCACCATCAAATAAGAAAGCCTGCCGAGATAACTCAGCAGGCTTTCTTATTTTTATTATCATCTGTTTCTAGGTCTATTTCAGCAAAAGGCCCTGAAACAGGAAGAATTATCGGAGGATGTAGATTTTACCGTAACCGTTTTTGAAGGCCTTGTCACCTGTGGTGTACCGGTGCTTAGTCTCTTCGGCGCTGTTCTCCATCACCACTCTATAAAGGTAAACTCCGTTGGCAAGTTTATCCCCAAACTCATCGGTACCGTCCCAAGCAAATTCAGAGACGTTATTCCCGATTCTAATAGGGCCTAGTTCTTCTTTCTGTACTTCCCTGATCACCTTACCAGTTACGGTCATGATTTGGAGCTTCATTTTATCTGGTACAGTACTACCCGTTAAGGTGAAGACAAACCTGGTTTTGGAGGAGAACGGGTTAGGGTACGGATAGAAACTAGTGATGGTAGAGGCATTTATAACCTCAAAATTAACACTATAGCGTTCACTACCCACGCGTTGGCCCAGTGCATCAAACCCCTGAACCTCTAAGGTATATTTGCCATCTTCAAGTCTCTCTGGGTGATATTCTACCCTGAAGTCATTCTTATCATCGGCCGGGAACCATTGAATGGCCGGATTGGCTCTTACATCCAATTCCACAAACTCTGCTCCTTCTTTCTTAAGGTACACCTTCATGGATGCAGGATCCGTAATCGGGATCTTGCGGTTATTGTCCTTCAGTACCATGCTGATCAACGGGCTTGGGGATACAATGTCACCGTCCAAAATTCTAACCCCGTCAAACACCACATCCAGCACCGGCGGCATTCCGGCAGAAAGGTTTACATTGAAAGGTACTTCCAGCGTGTTGTTGAAGTACGTCTGCTCAGGTAGAATGCGCGGATTTACAGTCACTCTGAGACGGTTGGCTCCTTTCAAGTTCAGGGTAGAGAACTTGTGGTTGAAAAAGACGGTATCCCCTTTCTGCAGAGGCTCCACTTTGAAGTTCTTTACCGTTCTGGTGCCGCTTTCCTCAAACAAGGTGGTCTCTACGGTTAGCGAGTCTCCAAAGCTCACCTCACTGATGTTATGGAAGGCATATTGCAAATTCACTTCTCCGCTGGCAGCCTGCTCAGAAAGCTTGTTGTACTTATCCAGCCCCACTAAATCTGGCCTAATCACGCCTTCTGGTACACCCTCGTATAACACCGTCCATTCTTTTAATTGAGGTGCAGTCCGTTGGTTTTCATCCTTCAGTGACAGTTTCAAGCGCAGATAAGGATAGGTTGCGGCGTTCACACCGGCTAAGCTAAAGTTAGAGGAAGTGACATTGGAAGAAAGGGTGGTTTCCTTCGCGTTTTGGTCTACACCAATTACATCTAACTGATAGCTGTCAGATGGCTCTAATTTCATCTGATGGTGTAACGACTTCCATTCTTTCGCGGGCCCGATGAGGGTAGACACCAACACCCCTTGCGATTCTTGGGAATTGATTCGTTTCTCAAGACGAACGTTCTGCTGATTACGTGGGGTTGGATCAGAGGAAGAATAGGTTTGCTCGGTTGCCGTTCCTGGCGCTGCCCCTTTACGGCCAACTATGGCAAAAGGGTCTCCAGTTGCTAACTGATCAATCAGAGAAGATCCTATGTTTCTTAAAGCAGCCTTCAAACCTGGGCTCATGGTGGAGTATGGGACATTATTCAATCCTAACAAAGCCACATGATAGCCTGACGGTACATTGTTCAGGAAGTTTTCTAAACGAGTTTGGTTTGCGGCTTGCCGTAAGTCATTGAAATGGTAAACAACTTTAGGGTCAGTTCCGCAAATGGAGCCAAATGCTGTCAAAGTATTTACTGGTTCAAGAGTTTTATCATTCAAAACAACTGCTATCATATTTGGCTGTGTGTAGCCACAATCGAATTCTATAGCCCTTAAGTTGTCTAAGAAAATTCCATATAGAGTAAGCTCAAAAGGTTGACCACCACCTACTCCTTTTAGCTCAACAAACCTGAAAGTTGGAGAAAATGCAAACGTTTTGGATTGAGGCTGTTCTACCAGTTTCTGTTTTTCAGCCTTTACTATTTGCCCGAAGCCTTTCTGGGACCACCCTGAAGGGCTATTTGGAATGTACCGGAACGAGCTGGTAGTCCATAGGGTGTCTTCCTCGTTGGTACTGTTCTCATACCGTACCCTCCAGAAATATACTGCGCTATCTCTGGTTACGGTATTAGCCGGAAGGGTAGTTTCCCAAATTGGCATTGAGGCGGCCTGAATGATCTGGGACTTCTTCCAGGCACTGGTAAAGGTATGCACGGTGTCAATTTCAAACTGGTACCCCCTTGGCGCCGTCAGCAAATCTGTGGATTGCGCAATCAGCTTCACTTTCTGATCCTTCACAATACCGTACTCTTGTGGCCCCAAGGCAAGGACTCCGCTTTTCGCGAAGAAGTATTCAATTGTTCTGATGTTATTTACTTCATCCAACTCGTCAATTGTATCCGTATGATCCAGCTTAATAGTAAAGGTGTTAACACCCGCTCCTTCAGTGGTCCTGGCATCCAGTTCTATCTGAATAGTATCTCGAAAGAAGACCGGGGCCACCTTGATCTTGTCATACATCAATTCAGTTCCGTTTTCCAGCCTTCTATTCACTGAAACATAGAAGGTATCTAGGTTCACCCTACCGTAATTGCGAATATCCAGCTTCAGTAAAAACTTCTCGGTGCTGGCATTGATGGTAGAACCATTAACTGAGTGAATGGTAGCTCCTCCGTTTGTGATTGCATAGTCTGCTTTTTTTGGCCCAATCATAACTAAAGCAGGGTCTGACTGCAACACCATTTGCATGTACATAGCGGTGGCATTGTCACCAGTTAATTTACTGGATAACTCAATGGTGCGCTGGTGCTGTATCCCTATCGGCTTTGATAAATAAGAGGAGTCACCATAAGCGGTAAAATAGAAGTTAGTAGAGAACTGGTTTAATAAAGAAGGATAGCCATAACTGGTATGAGCTAAAAATGAAATAGCTCCTTTATCTGCCGTTAGCAACCAATCTTCTCCAAAGGTTCTGGAGGTAGTGAAAGTATCCCCGGCATTACAGCCGTTCATCAGAATCATGGGGTATTTCCCATTATTGTTGTACCCATTCACCACATCGGAAACACGCCCTATATCAAGATCTGAAACGGTAGCAGAGCTATGCCCGAAAAAAGTGATCAAGGAAAGTCCTGAATTTAGCTCTCTAGCTATGTTTAGGGTATCTAGCCCTCCAGAGGCACTTCTGATTTTGGTTAAAACATTAGCACCTAACCATGTACCTTCTGCAATCCGTTCGTAACTCCTCATATAAGAGAGGAGGGTGCGTTGTTCTTCACCACTGCTTCCCACCAGGTGGAGCATGTTTTTACGCCAATCCAAGCTGTAAGGCAGGCTCTCATGCACCCGGATCTTTGCAAGATAGTCCAAGACTTCCTTAGGGGTACTCGCCGGGATACGACCGGTTGCTACCTTAGGGACAAAGTTATCCTGGTCCCAATCACTCGTAAAGAAAATGTCTGACCCTGGAGTACCACCCGTAGGAACCAGATCCTTGAAAGCCAAAGCAGCAGGATTTTGTCTGACAGCAGCATTGTCCGCTTCCAACCCTTTCCCGACCAGGAAAAGATACTCCGGATTACCGTTAGCCATCATGAACTTCATAAACCTCCTGATAGCTGCCGATGATTTATCCCCGTAGAAGAATTGATCGTAGATTTGACCTACCTCCATGGAAAGCGTATCATATCCGCCCCCTGTTGCAGAGGCTCTATAAGCAGCGTAATCACGTACCGGATTTGTTGAATTGCCACTAGGCACCATCAAACTCTGGTGTGAAATAATAAGGTAGTTTGCTTGATTACCCGTAACAGACCTGAACACCACTTCCCTAGCTGGTAAAGGCACCAGGTTTGCCCCTGACCATAGGATCCCACTAATGTAGGAGGCAGGAAAAACAAATGCCTTCTGTGCTCCAGAAACTACCCCAGTAATTCGTTTAATGCTTCCTTGGTTGGTTAAATCATATCCAATAGCATTGGCGGCAGTGCTCCCTTCAAACAAATACAAGGATGGGGTACTAGAAGGAGTAGAAGGTTTAACGGCAAGACTAGAGGTAGAAATGATGTTTCTTTGTGCGTAGATTGTTTTGAAGTAAACGGTTCTGAAACGAGAAGCCGTGTTTCTGGCGGTGATCCGTAGCACCAATTTTCCATCTGCAAAGAAGTCATTAGCCGCTAAGGTAAACGCCTGCTTCAAAGCTGAATAGCCGGTAAGTCTAACAGAACCTACCAAACGCTCTGGTCCACTTGGGGGCCTTACAAACACATCCACATCTTGAATGTTGTCATTAGCCCCTAAAAATGCGATTTCTACTTGCGGTGCGGTTCCCTCAGGGTAGAGGTTGGAGGCCATAGCTGGCAGGTTGTACGTAAATCCATTGGTAGATCCTCCGGTAAAGCCCTCACCCGCATCCATCCAAGACATGTAATTCTCTCCGTACCTCTTGCCACGGGTATACTGACCATTGTCAAATATGATTCTTTCCTGTAAGTGCCATGCTGATGCGGTTAACCCTGAAGATTCTGGATTAGAATTCACCATTCTCTTTCCGGCTGTGGTTGACCAGGTCAGAAAGTAAGCGGCTGTATCAGTGTAAAGACTATAGTAAGGATTGATGTGGTTAGCAGTAGGATTCTTATATAACTCCCGGTCCAAAGCTCCGTCGTTCTGCTCTCCGTAGAATTCAATGAAGTCATTGGCGTCAAAGGAACCATCTGCTTCCCCCTCCACGTGGATGGAGACTTCCTGACCGCGGCGGTAAAGCTGGAAATTCCGAGGATCCACTCCATTGATACCAGCCGCTTGCAGATAGGCTCTGTCTAAGCGGTATATGCCAGTAGTGGGTACTTTGATCTTATAATACTTTTGGCTGTAATTGATCCACTCATTTCCGTAAGTGACTTGCTGAGCGTGGGATGATGAGGTACCGCCAAGCAGGGCAAGGGAAAAGAGAATGGCTAAAAGAAAAAACTTAAAAGAGTAAGGTGTCTTCATAAAACAAGTTCGCACACGAATATCAATCAAAACTATAGGCCACAGAAACAATCACAGAGGAGACTTGGGAGTTGTCTGAAACTTTGGAAAGAGCTAAGTCTAACTGCAGGCCACGGGTAGCCACGCCAATGCCAAAATTAGGCTGTACTTTCCAACTGCTTTTCCCATTAAGGTCTTCTATTTCCTGCACGTTATTGAAACCTCCGCGCAAAAACACAGAGTTCGCATACCCAAGCTCCACCCCAACCCTAGGATCCACTGACACCACCCCGGTGGATAGAAGCGTGTTTCTTTTTCCGTCTGAGGTGATTTCTAGGTCAGTGGCCACTAAAGCAGAAAACTTATTTGCAAACTGGAAGGATCGTCCTATTCCTAGAATCAGGCGGGGCAAAGTGACTTCAATGCTATTGGCGTTGAAAGACTCTTCCTCTTGCAGATAGGTACTTTCCAACTCATCGGGGTTCAGTTTCCAGGCGGTGAAAGTGGTGGTGATGTCTTTGGCCATCAAGCCAAATTGCCAATTGCCTCTGCGTAACTGGGCACCGGCATCAATCCCAAAACCCCAGGCATTGGCAAACTTTCCAACATTTCTGTAGATGATTTTGGCATTTGCTCCTAAAGTAAGGCCTTGGATGAGATTGCTTTTCCGGGCGTAAGAGGCTAGAAAGGCATAATCGGCTACAGAGAAAAACTCAATGCTGTCATACTGGATGGCGCCATACTCATTTTGAAGGCGTCTGGTATCGGCGATGTCATCTACCCCCACCCTAATCACCGAAAAGGCCAGGGCACTGGTGGAGTCAAGGTTGGTGGCATAAGAACCGTAGTCATTTTTGATAATGCCGGCAAAAAGCTCAGAGTGCATGTACACGGCATTGTGGCGCTTGGGTAAGCCTACTAGCCCAGCGGGGTTCCAGAAACCGGCAGTAGCATCCCGGACGATGGCCGACTGAACGCTTCCCATCCCCAAGGCCCTGGCCCCTACTCCAATGTTGAGGAACTCGTTGCTGTACTTAGGGGCAGAAATATTTTGTGCTTGGGTGAGTTCAGGAAGCAGAAAAGGTATAAGAAAAGATAAAATGGGTAATAGTTTTTTGACCATAAAAAATAGTTATAAGTCATATACGGAAATAACATGTAAATATAGAGCCATCTGGCTAGATAATAACTACATTCCTTAGCCGATATGACAACCTTTTGCACGTATCTGTTCCAACTTTAATCATATTTCTTCTTCCGCTTCTCCTTCCTCTCTATCAAATCCTTTCTAAGTACTTCCCGCAATGGTTTAAAGTGTAATCTGGAAACAAAAAATAAATTTTACCAGTACCTTGTTTTACATAGTACCTTCTTATATATTTGTATCAATAATTCAGACTCACAGACCATGAAAGTAGAAAACACACAAGTGCAGATGCGGAAAGGGATTCTGGAGTACTGCATTCTGGAAATCATCGCCCGCGGCGAAGCCTATGCCTCCGACATGCTGGAGGAACTGACTGCGGCCAAGATGATTGTAGTGGAGGGGACGCTCTACCCATTACTGACCAGATTGAAGAACGCCGGCCTCCTAGACTACTCCTGGGTGGAATCCACCTCGGGACCGCCCCGCAAGTACTACAAACTCACCGCCACCGGCACTGAGTTTCTAGAGCAGCTCCGCCTTACCTGGCAGGAACTGGTAGACTCCACCACCTTCATCATCAACCGCAAGAAATCCAACTAGCCATGAAAAAGAATATAAGTGTCAACTTGCAAGGCATGATCTTCCACGTGGAGGAAGACGGCTACGAGATGTTGAGTCAGTACCTTGCCGCCATAAAGTCGTATTTCTCTACCTATGAGGGGCACGAGGAAATTGTGGCAGACATTGAGTCGCGTATAGCGGAGATCTTCTTCGCTCGCCTGAACCCAGGCAAGCAGGTCATCACCCGCGAAGACGTGCAAGGACTCATCTCCCAGATGGGAACCATCGCCGACTTTGAGACGGTGGAAGCCGAGGAAAACGAAGCAGCCTCAGCCAAAGCCCAGGCCAATTCGGCTACGCCCCCTCCCTTTGAACCAGCTCCCAAAGAGCAAAAGCGCCTTTACCGTGATGTGAACCGCAAGGTTCTGGCGGGAGTAGCCTCAGGGATTGCCAACTACCTCCAGATGGATCCGCTTTGGGTAAGACTGGCCTTTGTAATTTTAGTGTTAGGGGTGCCGTTTACGGGAGGCTTTACCTTATTTGGGGTAATTCTGTACGTAATTTGCTGGGTTGCTTTGCCTAAAAACGAAGCTCTTCCTGAAATTCCGGTCCGTAAACTTTTCAGAGACCCGGTAGACAAAAAACTGGGTGGGGTAGCCAGCGGGATGGCCATCTATTTTGGGGCAGACGTAGCCATCATCCGGTTGCTGTTCCTGCTGCTTTTCCTGATCGGTGGTTTCGGGTTGATCCCTTACATCATCCTGTGGATCGCCGTCCCAGAAGCTAAAACCATCACAGAGCGAGTGCAAATGCAGGGAAACCCCGTCACGCTCTCCAGTATAGAAGAATCAGTTAAAAACAACCTGAACATGCAGGACGCTAACGGGCAGGAGAGCACCTTAGCCAAAGTCCTTTTGTTCCCGGTACGTTTGGTGTCGCAGGTGATCCAGGTCCTGTCCAGGGTACTGAACCCCATCTTGGGGTTTCTGGTAACGTTGGTGAGAGTATTTGCAGGTCTGCTGATGATGGTGGTAGCCGGTGGTTTTATGATTGCCCTGCTTACCTCTCTCATGATTGGCATCGGGGCGCTAGATCAGCCTGAGTACTTTAATGTGGGCAACATCCCGGCCGGGACTTTCTTTAATGCGGTTCCGTCCTGGTTAGTTTGGGCTGGTTTCTTTGCAGGCTTTATCCCGGCGTTGCTTTTGTTTCTGCTTGGGGTTGGCTTGTTGGCGAAGCGGTTCTTCCTGCGCCCTGCTGTGGGCTGGCCAATGTTGGGAGCTTGGCTTCTGGCAGTAGCGGCCTTGCTGAGCGGTATCGCCTTGACAGCTCGTCAGTTTCAGGAATCTGGCCAGTATGCGGCTGAGCAAACCTTCCCTGCGGCACCGTACAAAACCATGGTCTTCAACATCAGAGACACCAACCACGGCTACGGCCACCGCATGAGCGTGAAGCTGGAAGGTTACAACGGTACTGATGTGAAAGTAATCCAGACGTACAAAGCCCATGGGCTGAACGAGGAAGACGCTATCAGAAACGCTCAGATGATCTCCTATAAAATGGTGCAGCAGGACTCGGTACTTCGGTTCGATGATGCGTTCACCTTCAAGCCAAATGCCATTTTCCGTGATCAGGACCTACAAATCAGGGTGCTGATACCAGAGGGAAAACAGATTCGCTTCTCTGAAGGGTTTGCCAACCATTTCTCGCACGAAATCACCAACGGCGAGTATTATTCAGAAGACCTGGCCGGCAATACTTGGCAAATGAAAGAGGGTCGTTTGATTTGCCTTACCTGCAGCGTGGTAGACACCACTTCTGGAGCAACCACCAGAGGACCAGTTTCTGGCTTAGGCGATGACATGGCTGTTTTAAACGACGATTACTCAGGTATTTCCAAAATCTACAATGTGCGCGATTTCACCGAGATTGAGGCCGGAGGCGCTTATCACATAAGAGTTCGGCAGTCGTTCCGCCACAGTGCCCGGGTAACCGGCTCAGAAGCGGAGTTGGAGAAATTGCAGCTACGGGTGCAAGACGGCGTCTTGAAAATCAAGCGTGACAGCGAGTTCTTCCGGTTATGGGATGGAAACAAAAGCCCTGTCCTGATTGAGGTGGAAACCCCAGACCTGTCTTTGGTAGACATCAGCGGCGCTGCGAAGGTGGAAGTGGTTGGTTTCGCGCCAGAAGAATTTACCATCCGGCAATCTGGAGCCAGCGAAGTAGCCATCAGCATCAGCACCACCCGCTTAAACATAGACCTGAGCGGGGCTGCCAAAACCAATTTAAAAGGCAATGCCGACCATCTTGTTGTGGATGGTAGCGGTGCCAGCAGAGTAGAGGCCTCTAAGTTGGTGGCGCAAACGGCCGAGGTGGACGTGAGCGGAGCCAGCAACACGGTAGTAAATGTGCAGAAACACCTCCGTGCCTCCGCTAGCGGCGCCAGCGACATTCAGTACCTGGGTGCCGTGCAGCAAGATCAAATAGAAATGAATCAGTCTGGGGGCTCCCACGTAAGCCGCCGCAAATAAATACTGTTTAGGGCTTGGTTTACAGAAACCAGGCCCTAAACGGCAAGGAAACCAAAAGCTCTCTTTCTGGATTTCTTGAGAAGCTTTTGTTTGGGGAGGACGCGCTACTGGCAAAGTCCTCCTTTCTTTCCTCTCTTAAGTTTTGGCTTCTAAGTTGCTGCTTTGCTTTGACCGCATTCGGCCTTCCTCTCCTCACGTTCCAGTGAGCCTTACTTGCCGCTTAGATTTCAATACCAATTCTTCTTATGAGAAAGCAGATTTTAGCCGTAACCTCCTTGGTTTTAGCTATGTTTTTGGCCTCATTTTCCCAAAGCAAGGCCCAAACGTCCTCACCCTCTCTCCATAAAACCATTACCCACCTAGACAGCCTCTTCTGGGTTACCTACAACCAATGCGACACAGAGCGCATGAAACAGTTTATCTCAGAGGACCTGGAGTTCTACCATGACAAAGGCGGCATCACCTTGGGGCAGGAAGGACTCCTCCAGAGTGTGAAAACCAACCTGTGCGGTAACGAAAATTTCAAGGTCAGAAGAGAAGCCGTGGAAGGGACCATCAAGGTGTACCCTATGTTCAAGGGGGAGAATGCCTACGGGGCCATTGTCTCCGGTGACCATTACTTCTACACCCATGAAAAAGGCAAGAAGGAAATCAGGGCGGGTTTGGCTAAGTTCTCTAACCTGTGGCTGCTAAAAGACAGCACCTGGAAAATGACTCGCATCTTGAGCTATGATCATGGCCCGGCCCCTTACCTCAATACCAGAAAGGCCATCACCCTTCCCACCAACTCGTTAGACCGTTTTGCAGGAACTTACGCAGGCGGCAAATCTGGGGAGCTTACCATAAAAAAAGAAAACAATGCCCTTTACCTGCTGACCAACGGACAGAAAATGGCACTTCACCCAGAAACCACCAACCGCTTCTTCGTGCAGGAACGTGACCTAACCTTTGAGTTCGTCAAAAACAAAGAGGTATCCAAAATGGTGGTTCGGGAGAATGGCGAAGTGGTGGAGGAAGCGGTGGCGCTTAGAAAGTAGGGGTGCTTAAGAAAGCATCGGTTCTACGTGCAGAGTATGTGAATTTCATTTTTCCTCTTTTGAAAATCAATTTAAAGGTAAACACGATGAAACCTTTTCTAAGCCAAATCAAGATCTTCTCTCTACTGCTTTTCTCTTCTAATAGTATGAGTATGGCACAACCTTCTTCTTGCGAGTGTGACACCAGATTGCTCTCTTATAAAAACTGGAAAGAAACCACCTCTACGCAGTGGAATTTGTCTCTGGAATCATCAGAAGGTGGCAATTTGCAGTACATTGGTGCTTTCCATTCCACAGACCCTACCCACGAGCAGTTTGCCCAAATAGGCATGACCTGGGATATCCAGAAACCAACTCTGGTCTTTTTTGAGGGACCCAACCGAGGCATTTCTTCCTCAGAGGATGAAACCATCAGGGAAATGGGAGAGTCGGGATACGTTAGGTTTCTGGCTCAGGCTGATGGCGTAAAAACCCAAACCCTAGAAATGTCGCCGCAGGAGGAGGTTGATCAACTGATGGAATCAGGGCGGTTTGGCAAAGACCAGGTAAAACTGTTCTTCATCCTGCGGGAGGCCAGCCGGTTGCGCGAACGAAAAGGATTAAATGAAGAACAGTTAAAAGCAGCCATCGCTCAGTTGCTTGTCAAAGCCAACCAGATGATCAAGGGTTTTGATGAGGTAATCCCTGATGTGGCCGCCCTGCAGGTAGCTTACCAGAAATACTGGACCACGCCGGCAAACTGGTGGGAGGCTCCCGCCAACTGGTTCGACCCACTGGGAGACGGGCAAAAGACCGGCGGGAACTTCACCAATGAAATTAACCGCCTAACTAGCGAGAACCGAAACCGACACATGTACCGGCTGCTAACAGAGGCGGTTCTCAGAGGGGAAAGGGTGCTGGCAGTAGTAGGCCGCAACCACGTACCCATGCAAGCCGAGGCCTTGAAATGCGCGTTGAGCAAGAGACCCAAACTTTGAAAACAAAGAGAAGCCGTTTAGCCCTGTTTTCTTTTAAACCAGGGCTAAACGGCTTCTCTTTGTTATAGATTTTCCTATCAGTACCTGCTATCAGGAAGACACGGGTTCTAGCCCCAATTTTTTTCCTTGCTCTAATAAGAAGGCAAACGCCTGATCGTATTCATTCCGAATTTCACCTTCCAAAATGGCTTCGGTGATGGCATTTTTAAGAGTACCTACTTCTTTAGACGGCGAAATCCCGAAAGTCTGCATGATCAGGTCACCGGTGATCACCGGCTGGAAGTTACGCAGGCTGTCCTTCTCCTCTACTTCTTTCAGTTTCTGCTCTACACGCTCAAAGTTCTGCAGGTAGCGCTTCACCTTGTCGTTGTTCTTGGAGGTGATATCGGCTTTGCAGAGCTGCATGAGCAGGTCAATGTCATCACCGGCCTCAAACAACAGCCGTCGTACGGCAGAATCGGTGACGGTTTCCTTTACCAGCGCAATGGGCCGCAGGTGAAGCCGCACTAATTTCTGCACCATCTTCATGTGGTCGTTGAGCGGCAATTTAAGATCAGCGAAAATCTTGGGTACCTGGCGGGCGCCGCGGTCTTCGTGGCCGTGAAACGTCCAGCCTACTTTCTCATTGTAGCGCTTGGTTTCCGGCTTGGCAATGTCGTGCAGGATGGCGGCCCAGCGAAGCCAGAGGTCATCGGAGACCTCAGCCACGTTGTCCAGCACTTGCAGGGTATGGTAGAAATTGTCTTTGTGCGAGTTCTTGTTGATGGTCTCCACGCCGTGCAGCTTCACCATTTTTGGGAAAATAAGGTGCAGCAATCCGGTCTGGAACAGCAGCTTGAACCCGTAAGAAGGCTTTTTGGAGAGCACGATCTTGTTCAACTCATCGGTGATGCGTTCCTGCGACACAATCTTGATGCGCTCTTTGTTCTCCCCGATGGCGTCAAACGTATCAGGGTCAATATCAAAATTTAATTGAGAAGCGAACCGGATGGCACGCATCATGCGCAGCGGATCGTCTGAAAAGGTAATACCCGGCTCCAACGGTGTTTTGATGTTTTTGCGCCGTAGGTCCTTCATGCCCTCGAACCGATCCACCAACTCCCCAAAGCTTCCTTCGTTCAGGCTGATGCCCATGGCGTTGATGGTGAAATCGCGGCGGTTCAGGTCATCTTCCAGCGTCCCCTGCTCCACCTCGGGTTTGCGAGAATCTGATCTGTAGGACTCTTTACGGGCACCCACAAACTCCACTTCCCAGCCGTCCTCGGTTTTGAGCATGGCCGTCCCGAAGTTCTTGAACACGGCTACTTTGGGTTTGTTAGGCAATTTACTAGCCACACGTTGCGCCAACTCAATGCCGCTGCCAATGCAGACCACGTCAATGTCTTTGGACGCCCGCTTCAAAACCAAATCCCGCACAAAACCGCCAATGACGTAGGCTTGGGTATTCAGTTCACGGGCTGCTTCAGCTACCAAGGAGAAAACTTTATGGTCAGGAAGAAGGATATCAGGGGTCATAAGCTACAGGGCATCAAGGGGCTTCTATACGCAGTACCTTCTTTTGAAGGCATACTGTAAAACCGAGCCGCAAAGGTAGCGGAACCCTAAGCGTTTGGCAAATCAAAGGCTTTCCTGTTTTAAGGCAGTTTTAACGCAACCAAGCTCAAATCAGGAAAGGCTTTGATTTCTCATGTACAGGTCCTTCCAAATGATGGAAACGCAGCTACCTTATTGAATGACCAACCGCTTTTTTATCTCCCCTTTTTGGGTTTGAAGCTGCAAAATGTACAGGCCTGCGCTCAGTGACGGCAACGAGATTTGCTCCTGCACCTGATTAGCCTTTACGGGAAGTTCCTGGTGCCACAGAAGCTTGCCGGTGCTGGCATAAATCTGAACCCGCACGGAGGTTCCTTCCACCTCCGGCATAGAAAGGAAGAACTTTCCGGTATTGGGGTTTGGGTACACCTGAACATGAGCATCAGGTGTTTCATGGGGTATGGAGGTAACCAGGGCAGTGGCAGTGTTGCTAAAACCAGAGAAAAGGGCGCCCTTCTTAGCTCTAACCCGGTACACATACGTGGCTGCTTTTTGCAGACCGGCGTGCAGATAAGAGGTAGCATTCAGCGGCAAGGTGGCCAGCAGTTTGAAAGGACCATTATCAAAAGAGGCAATTTCCACTTCATAGCCAGTCTCATCAGAGGCAATATCGGTCCAGGTCAAGGTGACTTGGGTAGTGGTGCTGGCCGTGGCGGTGAGACGTTCCGGTGTGGCTGGCAATACTGGGGCCGGAGATTCCCCGAATACAAATTTCTGCACCTGCTGCAGGGAGGAGGTTACATAAGATACATTCGTTTTCTTCAGGAAAATCTCATTGTTTGGTGTGTAGATGATTCCGTTGACAAATGCCTCGGGGGAAAGGTGGGCATCAAAATCTGGCATTACTTCCCCCTCTGGATTTAACTTGACTAGATGGTTCCTATTAAATCCGTTTATGGAGGTGAAGTAACCTCCCAACAGCACGGAATTATCAGGTAAAGGAGCAACACTCGTGAGGGCTTGTGAGGAGTTGGCTACCCCCACCTGGTAGTTTGTTTCTAAAACCCCCTCAGAAGAATACCTGTACAAGCGATAAAGGTCAGAGGTAGTGAATTTACCCGTGACCAGAATCTTACCGTCGGGCTGAATGGCCATGTTGGTATGCGCACTGTACACCTGGTCATCTAATACAAAGGTATTGTCTAAGGAGCCATCTGGGTTGAGGCGGAAGATGTTCTTACTGCCTATGGGTTTATTCATGGCATCTTTGAACACCAGCAGCCCTCTCACAAGAATTTTCCCAGTTGCATTAGGAGCCTGAAACATCTGCGCTACACTGCGGGCTTCTCCTGCCTCAAATTGGAACGCCTCGTCAACCGAGCCATCAGTATGCAACCGCACAAAAGCCGGACGGCTCAACCCCTGTATGTTATCAAAGTACCCAAACATGACCAACTGTTGGCTAGGCAACACCAGCAAAGCACTTATGTTAGGAGCTTTATTAAGGTTTTGGTTAATGCCCACTTTAAAATCAGGGTCAACCGTTCCGTCCTGTTTAAGCCGAATCAGGCCTTTGTGGCTGGCTCCGTTCACGGTGGTGAAGTTGCCGGCAACCAAGATTTTCTGGTCCTCTTGCAGCACGAGGGCATTCAGGATAGTATTAGCCGAGCCCGAAAAAGTAGGGGCAAATTCTAGGTCTAGCGCTCCGCTGGGCAAGATTCTAGCTAAACCATCGCGTTTCATTCCTGCCACTTTACTGAAGGTTCCGTACAGCAAGAGGCTTCCGTCTGCCTCCCGTACAAAGTTGGCACTAGTCTCGTGGTGGATTTCAGTTTGATAGGTAACGTCTTCTTCCCCATTTCCAGCAAATCGGAGCAGATGTACGTACTCACCCGTCTGTGACTTGTTTAGGTTAGCGGCCAATAGAAACTTCTGGTCAGGCAAGCTCACCAGGGAGGTGATGCTGGTAGCAGCCCTGTTGAAGGTAAAATTGTTGTCAATCTGACCAGTGGAGGTCAACTTAATAACCGGACTGCTGACCGGCTGATCGTTGAAGTATCTAAAGCTACCTCCCAGCAGCATACTCCCGTCTGGGAGCAGTGACATGGCGTGCAAGTAGTTGTGCTGAAAGTTGCTGTACTCTCTCAGCAACGGGAAACCAGAGTCAACACTTCCGTTGACATTGAGCCTGCCCAAAAAGTAAGTATAGTCTGAGTTATCTAGCAGCATTGGTCTTACCAGCATTTTCCCGTCGGGTTGAACGGTAATAGACCTGACCACGCCACTAAGCACGTTTGAAGAAAAGGTCTGATCCAGGTCGCCGTTGGTCTTTACCCGAACCAACCCCGGCGCATCGTACTCTACAAATGTACCGGCCACCAGAATGCCCTTGCCTTCTTGCTCAGCGAGGGTCATCACATAATACTCAGGGTCTAAATCAGGCACTTCGGGCAGTTGAAAACTGAAAGAGTGATCTAATGCGCCATTGCTATGGTACCGGAGCACTCCTTTTCGCTCTGCTCCTTTTGCCTTCACCGAACCCCCAACCAGAATCTTGCCGTCCTTCTGCACCAATAGGGTAGTTAAGAAGTATCCATTCGTAACTGGTTCCAGTTCAATCAGGAATCCTTGTTCAGGGCTTCCGTCTTCCTCCAGCCGGATGATGACATTCTTTACCTGCCCATTTTCAGTTTCCAAGCCGCCACCTAGCAGTATTTTCCCGTCGGGCTGTCCGGCCACCGCATCTACCCTGAACTTACTGATATCAGCAGAAAAACTGTGGTCCAGGCTTCCATCTGCCCGCAACCGGGCAATCCTGATTTTGGGACTACCCTCTACTTGCGTAAAATTACCCAGAAGCAGCACCTTGCCATCCGGCAGTTTAGTCATGGATGTTACCGTGCTGTTAGTGAGAATCTGGGGTGGTTGGAAAGATTGGTCAACCACCTGCGCTTGCAGGCAATTGTGACAAACCACTAGGAAAACAAGCAGGAGGAAGATATTTCTACCTACAAGACAACGTAATGGAAAATGAAGGATCATACCTATTTCAGATCTGCGCTTAGATTATATATAGAATGATTTCAATGCTGCCCTTTCCCCCTATGTCAGTTGTAAAGAATAGTAGGTTTCTTGTTTTTATTGGAGGTGCAATCAAATCAGGTAGAGCTTGAGCGAGGAGTCATCTAAAGCGGTAAAGGTGCCGTTAAGGAAGGGTTTATTGCCTCGTTTCCAGTAAGTCAGGGGAGACTGAATTTTGCTCATTCAGAAACCTGAGTTCTTGAATGCTCAGGTTTCTGAATGGAGAATTGATAGCTTCTTTAAAAGCGGGGATTTATATGCTTACCTAGCTGATATCACGATCCTACTAACTGATGAAGTTTGGCCCATTGCAGCAACATAATTGTCTTCCCATCTCTTATTTCGCCCGAAGAAATCATTCCATAGGCCTGGTCGAAATCTAGTTCAAGTACTTCTATGTTTTCCTGTTCTTCCTCTAAGCCGCCTCCGCTGCTTACTTTCATTTCATTGGAATATTCTCCCACAAAGAAATGCAGCATCTCTGTAACAGAGCCTGGCGACATATAGGCTTCAAAGATCTTTTGCACTTTTGATATCCGGTAACCGGTCTCTTCCTCGGTTTCCTTTCTGATACAGTCTTCCGCATTGTCTTTGTCCAGCAAACCGGCACAAGCTTCTATTAACATACCGCTGGTGTTCCCGTTCACATAAGTAGGCAGCCTAAATTGTCTGGTGAGCACCACCGTTCTGTTTTCGCGGTTATATAAAAGAATGGTGGCGCCATTGCCCCTGTCATAAGCTTCTCTGCTCTGCGTTTCCCATTCGCCGTTTTTCTTCTGGTATTCATAGGTTACCTTGTTGAGAGTGTACCAATTGTCTGAAAGCAATTCTGTTTTAGTGATTTTAATCTGGTCGTTCATTTTATAGATGTTTTGATAAATTGAGCTTAAAAATGGAAGGAGGAGCTTATGTATAAGCTTGTCCATTCAGAGGCGTCTGTTGCTTCTAGCATTCATTAGTTGTGAGGTGACAATCACCGAAAAAGCAAGGTTGGAGACGTATCACTTCCTGGGATTAACTTTTACATTTCTTCTCAAGAAGCAGCCTGTACCAAAGCAGCCACCGCTGTTTGGACATCTTCCTCGGTTGTTCGCCAGTTTACAAGCGCAGCCCTGAGAGAAGGAATGCCTTTGTAAACCGTTGGCGTGACAAAGACCTTCCCTTCTGCATAGATCTTATCCAGTATTTGCTGGAGCTTTTGCGGCCTGCTTTCTTCGGGTAAAGTGGTAAAGCACACCACGTTCAGGCGAACAGGTGCCGACAGTACAAATTGACCACTGTCTTCCAGTGCTTTGCCCAATTGCTTCGCTAAGCGGATGTTCCTTTCCACTATCTCTTGATATCCTTGCCTGCCGTAAGCCGTGAGGGTAAACCACACCGGCAGCGCCCTGAATCTCCTAGAGTTCTCCGGTCCGAAGTTGGCATAGGTGAAGTTTTCCATGGGATCTCCTAGGTAAGGAGCATTGGCATTCTGAAACGTCTGCACCTGGAGCAGAGCATGTTCCTTCCGGATGAAATACCCCGCGCTGTCATAGGGCACGTTCAACCATTTGTGGAAATCAACGGTGATACTGTCTGCCCATTCCCAGCCGTGCAGCAAATGTTTGTGATCAGGGGAGAGAGCGGCAAAAGCACCAAAAGCGGCATCTATATGCCACCAGAAACGGTACTGTTTTTTAAGTTCTGCTATGGCGAGCAGGTCATCATAGTCTACTGAATTGACAGTACCCGCACTGGAGATCAGAATAAAAGGCTCAAAGGGTGCAGATGTTATACATGCTTTGAGGGCATCAATATCCATTGCCTCCCGTTGGTCCAGCGTTTGTAACAGTTGCACATGGCTGCTTCCCATGCCTAGCATGGCTACGGCTTTGACCGAGGAAGAGTGCGGCACGGCAGCCAACACCTTTACGGGAGAACTGACGCCTTCCCTTGCATAATCCTTGCCATGTTGTTTTCCAAGCCACTGACGCGCCACCGCCAGCGAAGTGACGTTAGACATGGTAGCCCCCGTTACAAACCCTCCGTGAAAGGTATCTGGCAAGCCAAAGAAATTCAACAGCATTTGAATGGTCTGCTGCTCCACTGCGGCAGAGGCATCTCCTTTGCCATGCAGTAGCTGCGTATTCTGATCATAGACCGTGGCCAGCCAATCGCCCAGAATGGCAGCCGGAGTACCGCCCCCGGTGACAAACCCAAAATAGCGAGGGCCAGAGGCAGCTACCAGCAATGGCCTGATCTTGTCGGTAAATGCCTCAATGGCGTCCTTAGCCCCAACCCCATCTTCAAGTAATTCAAAGGAAAGCTCGGGCGCTTGCGGCAGACTGGTTGGAGTTGCGTTTATGTTCTTAAGATAATCTTCTGCGATAGCCGTCACATTGGCCAGAAGAGAAGAGAAATTGGTGGCATCTTGTTCTAGGTGGTGCATGGACTCTTTTGTGATCGTTTGAATGAATAGGACCAAGGTTACACCACGAAAACTGAGTGCAAATCCCTGAATTTTGAAAGGTCAAGCGTACTACGCTTTACCCTATGTTTGATTTGTGTCCACTTTGTTGAAAGGATTGCTCCATTGACTTTATGAGGGTACCGATGGCGTTGTAATGGATTCCGTCATGATGCGTCACGTATTTGATGGCATCGTCTACTGATTCTACTTTTATGTGGTACACCTTTTCTATTTTTTCCACCTTGTTGTACTTGGTAAAAACACCTACCTCTAAATCGCTGGCTACTTGATGGACAGTGGAAATGAGCTGCTGCTTTATGACCTTTATTTCATTTTCAGTCACAAAACCCGAAGGCCTGGTGCCCGGCAGGAAGGGGTAGAAATAATCATCTTCTACTTGCAAGGGCAACTCAGAACTCCTGTAACAAAGGGCTTGCAACACGGCCGTCATGTGCGCCAAATTCCAGATAATGTTGTTGCTGCTCTGTGCCGGAATAAAGTTTAACTGATCAACCGTCAGGCCTTCAACTTTTGTCAATAGATGCTTCCGGAAGTTGAAGATGATTTCTATGTTTTTATCCATGTTTCTGGAAACTGGTTAAGAATCGCGTGGGTTTTCTAATAGATCTTAAAAGGCTACTTCTACCATGATTGTCTTTTTCATCCTCCCTTTCCCTCCAACCAGAAGACTGGTAATTTCACCTGCTTCCTTTACCAACTCTACGGTCAAGAGGCTTGGGGCAGGGATACCCATAAGGTACCCCTGCTCAATCAGAAACTCACTTTTTCCAATGCCCAACACCGCATACAGGTAACAGGCCAGAGGACCGGCAGCCATACCGGTAGCGGCTTCTTCCTCTATGCCGTATCGTGGTGCAAACATGCGTGCGCCAGCATCTCTGCCAGGCTTTTCAGTCTCCAGCGAAAATGGGTATAGCCCCACCAAATCCTTCGCTTCGCTTATTTGCTCTATCAGCAAGTGGTCTGGCTTTAATTGCTTTAGCACTGCTTTACTCCTGAGCGGTACCACTATAAATGAATTACCTGTATTCACCAACATCGGCTTTGCATGAGGCATCAGGTCTTTAGGTTCTACGCCCAATGAAGTCAGAACCGATTTCTCTTCCGCCTGGCTTAAACCATGGAAAGAGGGTTTGCTCTGCTCCATATAGGCCAAGCCGCCCTTCAGGTAAATGGCCCGATTACCATCAATCGTCTCTTTGGAAGACCGGGAGCTTTTTACCTTTCCATGCTGGTGTAGATAGGCAAAGGCTGCAATGGTTGCATGGCCACAATGCGCAATCTGGCGGGTTGGGGTAAAGAAATCCAGCTTGAAGTCTGCCACTGAAGATGCAGACACAAAGGCTGTCTCTGATACGCCTACTTGCCGGGCAATCTCCAGTTTTTGTTCCATTGTAAGGAAATCAGCATCTACCAGAACTCCCGCCAGATTGCCTCCTTCATTGCCATCCACGAAGGCATTGATAAGTTGCACTTCTATTTTCATGGTTGTGATGAATGGTGGTTTAATTACCCGTTATCAAAGCACGGCCACTTCAGCTTCCTGCTTCTGGATACTTGGTACCTCCGGATGACGTGTTGCCTTGTCAGCTTTGGATTTATGGAGAAGGCCATCAATTGATAACTTCCCTCCTCCTATCAAGACCAGCGCCACACTTATCCCAATCCAGAGAAGAAAGTATTCCATGCCTTCTCCGGCCTGATTGCCAAACCAATTCATAAAGAAGCCGTTTTGGATGTGCACACTGAACAAGATTCCTAAGGCCAGAAAAGTGTAGGCCACTGCCAGCAAACGTGTAGCCGCTCCGGCAATCAGCAGCAAGGCTCCCAAAGACTCCAACAAGATGACCAGAAACCCTACCAACCAAGGCAATTGCATGGTGTTGGTAAAGAAGTCCATGGTACCAGTGAAGCCGTACCCACCAAACCACCCGAACAGCTTTTGTGCCCCGTGGGCAAATACAACGGTTCCTAAAAATATCCGCAGCACTAAAGAGGCATAGGATTCTCCTGTTATGAAAGATTGTCTTTTCATTTTCTTTAATTTTTAGAATTGAATGAGGAAATACTGAGGCCTTAGTTGCCGTAAAAGAATTGTTCTTTGATGATTTTGCCTTCGTGCCATTCTTGCACCGATACTTGGGTATAGTTTCTGACGCCCCAGTCTTTGTGGGTGTAATCGTATTGCCACTGCACCATAGTGACGCCTTCCCCCACGGTGACTTTCAAGGGACGGGCTCCCCTGAATTCGGTGATAGAAGAGAAGAACTCTTCCTCGCGTTTGCGGTTGGCAGCTTTGCCTACGGTAGGTTGGGCTTCGTTTTCCTGCATTACTACCGCCTCATGGTAGTACTTGTCGAATGCTTCCAGGGCTTTACCTTGTAAAACCAAGTCATTCAGATCGCTGATGTTTTCTAATAATTGGCTCATAAACTTTGGGTTAATGTGATGCCACAAAGTTCACATAGCGAGGGCTGCGGGGCGATGAAGTAGTTTAAGAAAGGAGGTTAATCTAGTTTAACAAAGCGGGTCAAAGTAGGTGCTACACTAATGAATTGGCTACTGCTCATGAATCAGTTGGCTCCTGATCTTGCTCAGAAACTCCTTGGTGATTCCTAAGTAGGCCGCGATCATGTACTGGGGCACACGTTGATCTATGCTGGGGTACTGCTTCCGGAATTGCAGGTAACGCTCCTTGGCTGGCATACTCAGGTTCTGCACCACCCTTTGCTGCGAGGCAACATAGGCCTTCTGGATTATGATGCGAAAGAAACGCTCCAATTTTGGGACCTGCAGGTAAAGTTCTTCCAGATCGGGGTAGGTGAACTGCAGCAGTTCGCAGGGTTCCAGACATTGTATGTTATAGGAAGAAGGCGTTTGGGTGATGAAGCTTCCCAGATCACCGGTCCACCAGTCTTCAATGGCGAACATGGCAATATGTTCATTCCCCGTTGGGTCAATGTGGAACGACTTCAAACATCCGGAAAGCACGTAGTTTTCAAAGGCGCATACATCTCCCTGCTGCACCACAAACTGTCCCTTCAGGTACTTCCTATGCTTCACCTTTGACAGAATGATCTCCTGCTCTTTATAATCAAGGCTGATGTAGCGGTTAAAGTAGGAAAGTAGTGGGGTTGCATCCATTGCAGCGGCAAGTTAGCTTGAGACAAATCTGATAGGTTCTTTTTGGTTAGGTATGAGCTTGTTCCTGCTCTAGGGTGAAGGTGCAGGTGATGCCTACACAAAAGTTACGGGGCAGCCGGTGCACCCCAAAGATGGCCCGGCTGTGCTGGCCCTTTTCTCCCAGAACCTGTACATAAAGTTCTGAGGCACCGTTGGCTACCAGAGGGCCTTCATCCCACCCTTCAACAGACTGGTAGTAGATGTCTACATGGTTCAGCCCGTTCACCCGGTCAAGCCCTACAAACTTCTCTATCTGGGCCAACGTGTTAAGAGCCGCCAGCCGTGCGGCCTTGTACCCGTCCTGAGAGGTGATTTCCTTTCCCAGCGTACCTTGGTACATGAATTTCTGCCCCTCTATAGGAAACTGAATAGCTACATAGGCAATATTGGCCCTTACGTTAACCGACACGTAAGCCCCTCCTGGGGCAGGGGCAGACGGAAGCGTAATGCCTAGCGAAGTCAGCTTATTTTGTAGTGCCTTAGAGAGTGTTTCCATGGATAAGCAGTTGTCATGTTTGTAAAAAATACCCTTTGGCGACCATTTGACATTGCTGCACCATGAATCACCAATAAGCTTATTATCTGTCCCAACCTCTACGCTCTACTCAGCATACTATTGGTACATGGTAGTGACAACCTGTTTTGCTGATTACCCTATACAAAATCATTCACCTGCACTACACCAGGTATCCTACAGGAAACTGAAATTGAAAATACTAGTAGGCAAACTACTTCCATCCTGCTCGTCCTGCTTCACAAGCTCTGTTTTGAGGAGGGCAGATTCACCATCCACGTCAGCCCACAATGAAAACCTCACAGTGTTCTAAGCAGCTGTGAAGGTTTTGGCTCCGCATCCATTTCCTTTTGAGCCTTTATTGTCAAAAACAGCTTTAAAATGCCTTGAAACCGCTATTTCTTAATCTCCTGGCACAGTTCTACCAGCACGCCATTGGCTGATTTTGGGTGTACAAAACAGACTAATTTGTTATCGGCTCCGCGTTTTGGGGCTTCGTTCAGGAGCTGAAAACCCTCTGCCCGCAGGCGTTCCATCTCCGCGTGGATGTCTTCCACCTCGAAGGCAATGTGGTGGATTCCCTCTCCTTTCTTCTCTATGAACTTGGCAATGGCGCTGTGCTCAGCGGTGGCTTCCAGAAGCTCGATTTTGGTGTTTCCTACTTGAAAAAAGGAGGTGTTTACGGCTTCGCTTTCCACTTTTTCGGCCTTATAGGGCTCTGCGCCTAGCAATTTGGCAAACAACTGATTCGCGTCTTGGCAATTTTTCACGGCAATGCCAATATGTTCTACATGCATACGGTTTATTTAAGAGTATCCTAAGTGATGTTTTTTGTGTATTTTTGCGTGGAAATCAAACTAACTGGAGAGAAAATCTGTTTTTTTGATAAGCCACCAAAGGAAAACTATTGACGAAGATGCTGAAATTTCCGATTTATCTAGATAATAATGCCACCACGCCTATGGACCCGCGCGTGTTGGAGGCCATGTTGCCATACTTTACCAATCACTTCGGGAACGCTGCGTCCCGTAACCACCCTTTCGGATGGGCCGCCGAAGAAGCCGTTGACTATGCCCGTGAGCAGATCGCGGCCCTAATCAACTGTAACCCTAAAGAGCTTATTTTCACTTCAGGCGCTACGGAGTCAGACAACCTTGCCATCAAGGGTGTGTTTGAGATGTATGCCTCTAAAGGAAACCATATCATCACGGCCACTACTGAGCACAAAGCAGTATTGGATACGTGTAAGCACATTGAGAAACTGGGCGGACAGGTGACTTATCTGCATGTAGACTCAGAAGGCTTGATTAACCTAGAAGAACTAGAAGCTGCCATCACTGACAAGACCATCCTGATCTCTATCATGTATGGAAACAACGAAGTTGGTGTGGTGCAGCCTATCAGAGAGATTGGCCGCATTGCCAAAAAGCACGGCGTTCTGTTCTTCTCAGATGCTACCCAAGCCGTAGGTAAAATCCCGGTGGACGTAGAAGCCGACGGTATTGACCTGATGGCGTTCTCCGGTCACAAAATGTACGGTCCTAAAGGCGTTGGTGCCTTGTACGTACGTCGTAAGAACCCACGGGTAAAAGTTACTGCCCAGATGGACGGTGGCGGACACGAGCGCGGCATGCGTTCTGGTACTCTGAACGTGCCTGGTATTGTAGGTTTAGGCAAAGCCGCCGAGATCTGCCGCACCGACATGGCCTCTGATACCGCCCGTATCATTGCTATGCGTGACCGCTTGGAGCGCGAGTTGCTGCAAATGGAAGAGTCTTACCTGAACGGAAACAAAGAGAGCCGCCTGCCACACGTAAGCAACATCTCCTTCAAATATGTAGAAGGTGAAGGCTTGATGATGGGCGTGAAAGACATCGCCGTTTCTTCTGGATCGGCTTGTACTTCAGCTTCCCTGGAGCCTTCTTACGTTCTGAAAGCCATGGGCATGAGCGATGACTTAGCGCACTCTTCCCTGCGTTTCGGTTTGAGCCGTTTCACTACCGATGAGGAAGTGGATTACGCCATCAGCCACGTGAAAGAAGCCGTGACCAAACTTCGTGAACTTAGCCCGCTGTGGGAAATGTTCAAAGAAGGTATTGACCTTGACTCTGTAGAGTGGGCAGAACACTAAGACTTCAATTAGGAATGGGGAGTTAAGTAGTAGGAATCATTCGTATCTCATTTAAATACGTATAAACTAGTTACTTAATCCCCATTCTTAATTCCTATTTATTAATTCGTAATTAACACAAAGCCATGGCTTATTCAGATAAAGTAATCGATCATTACAGCAACCCACGCAACGTAGGTACGCTGGACAAATCAAAATCAAACGTAGGTACCGGTTTAGTAGGTGCCCCTGAGTGCGGTGACGTAATGCGTCTGCAGATTGAAGTAGATGAGAACCAGGTTATCACTGATGCCAAGTTCAAAACCTTCGGTTGTGGTTCTGCTATTGCTTCTTCTTCTCTGGCAACGGAGTGGTTGAAAGGCAAAACCGTTGACGAGGCTTTGGCTATTGACAACATGGAAATTGTGGAAGAATTGGCATTACCGCCAGTTAAAATCCACTGCTCAGTTTTAGCTGAGGACGCCATCAAATCTGCTATCAATGACTACCGCGTGAAAAACGGATTAGAGCCATTGGTAGAGGCTAAGTCGCACCACTAAGATTTCTGCGAGCGCAATGGATGTATCCACCAATGTGCACGTAGAGAGCGCCCGGATTCAAAAGCAGATTGAAGATCATTTGGGCATGGAAGGAAGTCAGCTTTTGTTTGACTTCCGCCCCATGGAAGACCGAATGCGCCTTGATTTGATTACGGTGAACCCGCGGCACCACCAGTCGTTCCTGTTCCATACGGTGACAGGTTATGATAAGGTGGATGCGCTACGGAAGATGCTGGACTATGTGCGGCAGTCGCGTGACCAGGAAAGCTCCTTTACCATTCAATGGGTGGCGCGGGGCGAGCGCGAGCTGAACACCTCCTACTTCCGGGCGACCAACATGTATGATGCGTTGGATAAACTATATTACGGCCGAGACATCAACACCATCACCGTTTTCAGTGTGGTTTTGAATCCGGTCTCCTAAAATAAAGAAAGGACACGCGTATGATTACCGTTTCTGATAAAGCAAAAGAAAAAGTACTCAAGCTGAAGCAAGACTCTAACATAGACGACAGCTTCCGTTTAAGAGCCTCTGTAGCCGGTGGCGGATGCTCTGGCTTGTCCTACAAGCTGGACTTCGATGACGAGGTAAAGCCTATGGACCAGGAGTTTGAAGACAAAGGCGTGAAGGTAGTGGTAGACATGAAAAGCTTCCTATACTTGGCCGGCACTGAGCTAGACTTCTCTGACGGGTTGAATGGCAAAGGCTTCTTCTTCAACAACCCCAACGCCAGCCGTACCTGCGGCTGCGGCGACAGTTTCTCTGTGTAAGCAGCAGTACAACTTATTATTAAAGCAATAAGGCACCGCATGCGGTGCCTTATTGCTTTATGAGTGTTTTCTGGAAAGAAGATTTAAAACGCCTCTACTAATAGGCATCAAACGTTATACTTCGCTTTTCATGATAGAAGCTCACTCCTGTTAGAAACTACCAGTTTCATATCTTAAAATGTTCGGTCAACTTGTTCTCTAATTATCAACTCTCTTTGTCATCCTGAAGAAATCCTGTTGTGCAAATTAGAATGCTTCTGGTTATTAGTGATAGCTGTTTTCTCTAAAAGTCCATTCATAGTGATTTGAACATAAGGTATCTAAGGCGATAAAAAGAAAAGGCTTGAAGATTACCCTTCAAGCCTTTTCTCATTTAAAGTATATTACCTTTTATCTAGCTACCTGCACGGGATGGTCTTCCAATTGAGCATAGTGTAGTTTCCAGGTTCCTTTTTCGTTTTTCTTCCAAAGTAACATAAAGTTACCTTCGCCTTCACCCTTCGGTAGCTGGCGGTCAGAAGGAATTACGTCTACAGTGAAGGTACCGCCCTCAAAGGCGATGTTTTCATCGGCACCGGAGCTTACGGGGAAAGTTCTCAGGTTTTCAATGGTACCCATCGTTTCTCTCACCCACTTCTGGGACACTTCGGATTTACCATTATAGTGTACTTCGCCTTGTACAAAGTGCACATCCTCGGCTAAAAGCGTATCTAGTTGGGCTGAATTTTTACTGTTCCAGGCTCCTATAAACTGCTGATTCAATTGCTGCACGTTCACGGGTTCCTTCTTTTCAGTTTTGGTGCACGAAGAAAGCAGAGCAGCAAATACAAACATTAACAGGTATGGTTTCATAGTAATTGGTTTTATGAATGACTACCCCACATACTCCATTAGAATATTAGGAGTTTCAAATATTTTAAATTTTGGTCCGAAAAAGCCCAAGCTCAGGGCTTGGGCTTTTTTCATATAAGGCTCTAGCCCAGCTTACCAGCTTTTTCTTCTGTATTCAGAATCAGCATACGGTTTGGAGTAGTCACCGTAGTGCTCATTTGGCAAGAAAGACAGGTTAGACATAGTCATGATTTGTGGCTGACCTGCGGTATATCCAGTGTAGGCCATGGCTGCTGGAGCAGCAACTGCGGCAGTCTTAGCAGCAGAAGATGATGATCTCTTAGCAGAAGAACCGGCAGATCTGTTAGATGAGCTATACGCGTAGGCTCTGTTTGCAGCAACATTTCTGTTAAATTCTGCTTCACGCTCAGCGGCGGCTCTCTTTTGTTTGTTGTCAATGATTTTACCAACTCCGTATCCGGCGGCTCCACCAACAACACCTCCAACAACACCACCCACTACACGGTTACGCTTGTTGATGATGGCACCTGCCGCAGCACCGGTACCAGCTCCAATCACCGCACCTTTTGCTTGTGGGCTCCATTTTTTTCTTTCTTGCGCCTGGGCATTATTGAAAGCAACAGTCACTAAGAACAGTAAGGCGAATATCAAACTTAGCTTTTTCATGTTAGTACTTTTTAGAGTCTGTAAAAGTTTATCTCTTATGTTTTCTACCTTTTCAACTACCGTGCCAAAAACGAAAATCAACTAAAAACCACTTATTAGGTTAATTTTTGCTTCAAACTTTCTCACATTCATTCTTGGCCAGTACCTAATAGCTCATCAGGTGCTAAAACGGATTTTGCAATATTTAGATACATAATGGGTTTATCACCAACCTATAGACTGAGTAGGTAGATCATGCAACTACCATGCACGCCCTTCCTTATGCTAGCTTTCCAAAAACCCAGATGGAAGAAACTAAATACCACAAAGGCCAACTCTCCTTTTTAGTCTGGCCTTTCCAACTAACAGATCATTTATAAACAAGGGGTTCTCTAAGACAACAATTCGGGAGTGCCCTGAAGCCTTAAGGCCTCCTTCACCGGCTCCCTTTTAGTTGCAAACCATCTACGGTGCAACCGCTCGAGTAATGGCTTTTCAAGGAAGAAACTTAAAAGGTAGGCTAACACCAGAACAAGGCCGGACATTAATATAATCTGCCAAAACTCTGGAAAGAACTTCAACTTAGGTTGGATAAACTGTTTTCCTATTTCATTATGGATCAGATAGAGACAGTAGGAAATTTGGGCCAGGAACTTTGTAAACCTATTAATAAAGAAGGGCAGACAGGAATTAATTGCCAAATAAAAGACCATGAAGTAGAGCAGGGTCATTCCAACATTCTCTACTGGACTTAAAAGATTAACAACTCCATGGATGAGGTTAGAATTCTCAATTGATAAAATGGAGGTTACAATACAAATGAATACCAAACCCCATCGAATAGGGCTTGCCTTCTCATATTTTAATTTGTTAAATATAATTCCAGCGTAAAAAGAAGGCCAGACAATCAAAAGCGGAAAGCCATTCAAGATGGTTTCATGGGTTGAACCAAAGCTCCCTATAGGCACAACACTAGTAACCAATAAATAACCTAAAAGGATAGCCCCACCCCATTCCACATATCGCACCCCTTTACACCACAAGACCACCGCAAGCATGGCATAGAAGAGTACTTCAATTAACAAGGTCCAATAGACACCATCCAGAAAGGGAGTTTCTTGATAATAATTCAGAAAAGAAAGATTGGAAGCATATTGAATTAGAAGTGCTTCTACAGGCAGTCCGTGTTTTAGGCTATACAAGAACATACATCCAAAAGTAAGGGAAGCACAAACCCAAAACATTGGAATCAGCCTGACAAATCTCTTCAGGAGGTATTCACCTGCCCGCGGATTGCTGCGAACCAGGTTGTACCCTACAAAACCACTAATAATAAAGAACAGGTCGGTTCCGCCAGCAAATAGCCTGAAGAAAGGAAACAAAGAAGTTCCTCCGGTAAAATGGAAGAAGACAACAATAAAGGCAGTGATTCCCCTGATACAATCTAATTCTACAATTCTTTTAGAAGGAATCATTGAAACTATATAATTCTTGTATTCTTTAGAAATAAGGCTTTGGAGCCATTTTAAGCAAAGCACCCAGAAATCAATCTAAGCAAAGATAACAGCAGAAACTTCAAGGGTAAACGTTTAAAGAAGAAATTGAATTATTTACTCAACAAGAGGCCCTAATTAATTAGCTAAACTTATACATAATCTTCAACTCAGCTTGAATTAAAACAACTCCATTTTAAGCCCCCACAATAAATAATGCTTCTAATCTCCGTCCCTAAAAGGATTCCGCATTTGTGAGATAATCCCTGGTAAAGCCTTACCACCTCCTCTCCAAAATCTGTATCTTTACTATCTCGCATAGTTTCCAATCCCGTGAAGATAACTTCTGTTCGTTTCCTCAACCTGAACTCGCTTCAGGGGGAGCACCTTATTCGGTTTGATGAGACGCCGTTAAGCGACTCAGGGCTTTTTGCCATTACAGGGCCCACCGGGGCAGGCAAGACTACCATTCTGGATGCCATCACCGTGGCCCTGTATGGCCAGGTACCACGCCATGGCCGGGAAGTGTCAGAGATCATGACCCGGCACACCGGGGAGTGCTGGTCTGAGGTGGAGTTTGAGGCCCAGGGAAAAACTTACAGGGCCCGGTGGAACCTTCGCCGGAGCCGCGGCAAAGCCGATGGCAAGCTACAAAGCCCCACTATGGAACTCATAGACGCTTCTACGCAGGAGGTGCTTGAGTCACGCCTGTCCGAGACTCGACAGCGCATCATTGATTTGTGTGGCCTGGACTTTCAACAGTTCCTCCGCTCTGTAATGCTTTCCCAAGGCGATTTCACCCGGTTCCTGAAGGCGAGCGAGAGCGAACGCAGCGAATTACTAGAAAAACTCACCGATACTCGCATTTACTCCCAAATCTCCATGGCGGCTTACGAGAAAGCCAAAGCAGAGAAACACAAACTGCAGGTAATTGAGCAGCGGCTGCAACTAGACCAGCTTCTCTCTGAGGAGGACCGCACCGCGTTGGAGCAGGAGGCAACCAGACTGAAAGAGGAGGTTGTACTGGCCAATCACCGGATCCGGCAACACCAAGAGCAACAATCGTGGCTTTTGAACCTGCAAAAACTGAAACTAAACGAACATCACCTGAGCACCCAAGTCGCCGCAGCTAACGCTGAAAACGATGCCTGGACGCCTCAGCTTCAGAAATTGCAGCGCCATGAATCAGCCAGGCCTTTTCAGGGCGAGTTGGCAGTGTTGGATCAGGTGCAGGGCCAGGGAAAACTTTTAAGCGAACAAATCGAAACGCTGCAGAAGCAGGTTCCCGTTCAGGAACAGGTGGTGGCTGACCAAGCTGCACAAGTGCAGATTGCCCGTACAACTCAGGCGCAAGCCCACCAAAGCCTCACCGAGGCTGAACCTCGTTTAGACCAAGTTCTCCAAAAAGACACCCAAATCGGGGCAGAGTTGGCGCAATACAACCGAGAAGAGCAAACTGCCCTCCAACTTCGAAACCAGATCCAGCACCTTTCTAAAAACCTTGACGATCAGGAAAACGAGTTTAAAAAGATTGCCGAGCAAGGCCTCTCTTTCAGGAAATGGCTGGAAGAGAATGCCCGGGACGAAGAACTGATCCAAACCCTGCCCGAAGGGAGATCGGAACTCAACAACTTGGAGGAGGCGAAAAAACAGCAAGCCAAATTGAAGGCTGAGCTGGCGGGTTTACAGCAGATTCTGGAAAAAGAAGGCCAAAATGCGGCTACTTCTAAAACACAGCTAGAGACCACCGAACACCTTCTAAAAGAACAGCAAGGATTGCTGGCAGACTTGCAGGCGCAAGCCAGCAAAACTTTGCAGGGCCAGAAACACGAGGTCTTGGAACAGCTTTGCCACCGCTTACCGAAGGTCTGCAGCCAACTGGAAAAGCAGTTGGATCTGAGCAAAAGTTATTTAAAATTAGAGGCCAATCGGCAGGAGTGGCAGGTTAAACTCTCGCAGATCGCAAAAGACCTGCACCAGCAGCGAACCTTCCATGTCCAAACCCAAACGGAGCAGGAACAAGCTCAGGACAAGTTGAAGGACTTGCAGCAAATCGTAACCTTGCAGAGGCAGATCCAGGAGTACGAAGCGGCCCGGAACCAACTGCTGCCAGAGCAGCCTTGCCCGCTTTGTGGCTCCACGCATCACCCATTTGTAGAAACGCATCAGCCGCAGACTTTAAGTGAGGCCGAGCAGAATCTGCAACTTCAGCAACAGCGGGTGCAAACCCTGGACCAAAAAGAGCGCCAACTCTCAGCCAGTGTACAGAACCTGCAGCTAGAGGAGCAGCATACACAGAGAGTTCTAAAGGACATCAGCGAGCAAACCCAAGCCCTGCACGGGCCATTCGCGCAACTAAATACTGCGCTGAACCTGGCGCATGACATCGCCGCCTCAGATGCCATTGACCATTACTGGGCGGCCCGGCAAACAGAGTTACAGCAGGCAACCGCCTCCCTGGAAACCCTCCGGAGCCTTCGGGCGCAGACAGAGCAGGCCCAGCAAAAAGAAAGGGAGCTGCAAATTGAGCAACAGCGTTTGCGGCACCTATTAGAAAATTGGGTTAAAGAACGCACCCAATTCACTGCCCGCCTGAAAGACCTGCAGGAAGAACTCGAGGATATAAACGAACAGGAAAAAGTTATTTCCGGCACCATCCTTGGTTTTTTTATGACATACGGTCTCTCCTACTCCGGCAGCAACGGTACCCAATTGCTGAACCAGTTGGAGAAACGGAAAGAAGAATACGAGCAGAAGAAAGCCCAATTGCCGGATCTTCGGGTGAAATACTCAGAAGCTAAATCTACGGTAGAGAACGGCAAGAAAATGCTGGCAGAAAAGCAAGGTGAACTTTCTTTGAAGCAGCAGCACCTACAAGCGGCACAGACCCAACTGCAGGACCTGCGCCAACAACGCTACAACTTATTGCCAGAAGGAATTCTGCCCCAAACTGAGAAACAACGGCTACAGGCAGAACTTCAAAGAGCAACCCAGGCCAGGCAAGCCTCGGAAACTGCTTGGCAAAAAGAACAGGAGCAACTGAACCTCTTGCGTCACCAACTTGCAGAGAGGATAAAAGAGCACCAGGCGAACACCCGTTCCCTTGCAGAACTGGAAACCGCGCTCTTACAGAAAATCAGCACTTTGGGGTACACCTCCTTAGCAGAGTTGCAGGCGTTGCTGTTACCAGAAACGGAAGCGCGCCAGCTGCGGGAGAAACAAGAGACCCTGCACCGAACCATTCATGAACTAACTCAGAGCCTGAAACGAACCCAAGTGGAGTACCAGACCGAGAAAGAGCGGCACCTCACCGAGCTGACGTTGGAAGAACTGCAGCCCCTTATCAACGCGTCTGAAGAAGAGAAAAACCAGAACCTGGCCCAGATTGGAAGACTTGAAATGCAATTGCAACAGGATGCAGACCTGCGCGAAAGACACCGCCAACTGACTCAGCAACTAGACATCCAGAAAGGTGAGGCAGAACGCTGGGACCGGCTTGCCCGACTTATCGGTTCCGCCGATGGCAAGAAGTTCAGCAAGTATGCGCAAAGCCTTACCCTGGCCCGATTGGTGGAACTGGGCAACCGGCACCTGCACCGCCTCAATGACCGGTACCGGATTCTTAAAAGTACCGAGAATGAGTTAGAACTGCAGATACTTGACACCTACCAGGGAGACGCCATCCGGTCTGTGAATTCTCTTTCCGGAGGAGAGAGCTTTTTAGTGAGCTTGGCCTTGGCTTTAGGACTGTCTGATTTGGCGAGCCACAAAGCCCAGATTCACTCCTTGTTCATTGATGAAGGATTTGGAACCCTGGATGCGGAGACCTTGGATGTGGCCATGGATGCTCTGGAAAGTCTGCAGGCCAGCGGCAAGATGATCGGTATTATCTCGCACGTAGAAGCCCTGAAAGAACGCATCAGCACCCAGATTGTGGTAGAAAAACAAGCCGGCGGCCGAAGCGAAATCAGGGTAGTAAGCGGCAACGTGCTGGCGTTCTAAGATCAAGCCCCTAAAGAAAAGCCGCTTCCTTCATCAAGGAGATGGCTTTTCTTTATTCATTAAAGATCAACCTATTGGGCTTGCTTGGTCTTGTTTTCCAGAATATGAGCCCAAAAGGCAAGTGTCTAGTCTGCGCAGGTTTTGCAGGGAGTACGTTTCTCTTTATTGGCTTGGGCTAAGGTAATGGCCGCCTTACTGGCTTTGCACCGATCCAGCAGACTGCAATTTGGATCCACGTGGAAGGTTTTGGAGCCTTTGCTCTGGCAGATATGCACCTTGCCGCCTTTGGCAATGGCAGAAGCGCCTGAGGCAGACGTTTTCTTTGCTGAGCTGGTGTTTTGGTCAGAGCTGGCATTAGCCGTGGCAGCGCCATTTCCCCGTCGGCTTTGCCGGAATTCCCAAGGTGCCTGAGGAGAAGGCCCTTCCCAGAGTCCCCGCTTTTCGGCGCGGGCCTCCGCTTCCAACCGGGCCAATTCCTGGTCTTTAGAGTACGCTGTGTAGTGCCAGGCAAATCCATTTCTGACTAATTCCTGGTTTAGGCTTCGGCCGTCGGGCAGAATAATTTCGCCCACGGTACGTCCGTAACGGTCCACATCTTGCACTTTCAATTGCACAAATTTCCCGAAGACCAGGTCAGAAGTGAACTGCCGGGCCCGGGTGCCGTAATCCTGGTTTTTCTCGGGGCAGTCTACGCCCTGTAACCTTACCCGCACCGGCTTCCCATCCTTCAGCAACTCCACCGTATCGCCGTCTTTGATGGCAATGACCTTGTAGCCGTTTTCAGTAGCCTGCTCTTCCGTAGCCGTTTGACCTCCTGCAGCTTCTTGCTCCTGGCTTTTCTGACAGCCCAACAGCATTCCTACACAAATAAGCCAAACAGTGATTTTTGAAAAGGCAGATGATGGTCGCATGGGTATAGTTAAGATTAATTACAGGTGATAATACGAAAAAAGAAAACCGATGACTTTCCGCCCCAAAGCAGATAAAGGGCCAACATTTTGAATAAAGTTCGTGCTTAACCACAAAAACTCTACTGGTTGGCAAGAGCCTCTAAAATTAATAATTTAAAAAAGGAATACAGCCTCCTTTATAAAAGTGGCAGGAGAAGCAGACCTTAGGAAATCCCCTTTACTGAATTAGCAAAACACTTACTTTCAATTTATTAACATATTAGCTATTCCTTTAATCATTTCACAATAATATTGTTTTAACCTTGAAAATATTTTACAATATTAGGATGCCAAACATTTTCAAACATCTTTATCAGGTTACCTATGATCACTTCTACTGCTACGGCCCCTCCGGCTGCCAAGGCACCGGCGGTCACTAAGCTTTCCAAAATCCCCTTCGTTCTGCTGGTGATTGTGGTGGGGCTGACCTTCATTTTTCCTTCTGTGCCCAAAGCGGCTTCTACCGCGGAGTTGAACCAAGCCGATGTTGCCTGGATGCTGACCGCCACCGCGTTTGTACTGCTCATGACCCCGGGCCTGGCCTTTTTCTACGGGGGTATGGTAAACCGGAAGAACGTGATATCCACCATGCTGCAGAGTTTTATCTGTATGGCCATGCTCACAGTCATCTGGGTGGTTTTTGGGTTTAGCCTGGCCTTCGGTGATTCTATAGGCGGCTTCATCGGGAATCCGAGCACGTTTTTCATGATGCAGAATGTGCTGGACGGTGATCCGTGGTCTCTGGCTCCTACTATTCCCTTAGCGTTGTTTGCCATGTTCCAATTAAAGTTTGCGATCATCACACCTGCCTTGATCACCGGGGCATTCGCGGAGCGCATCCGGTTCACTTCATACACTATTTTTATCCTGCTTTTCTTCTGCTTTATCTATGCGCCACTAGCCCACGCGACTTGGCACCCAGAGGGCATTCTGTTTAAACTGGGCGTTCTTGACTTTGCCGGCGGAACCGTGGTACACATGTCGGCGGGCTGGGCGGCGCTGGCCTCCGCTTTGTTCCTGAAGAGAAGAAACGAACCCACCCACTCTCCGGCCATGATTACGTTTGTGCTATTGGGTACCGGTTTGTTATGGTTTGGGTGGTTCGGGTTTAACGCCGGCTCGGCCATGGGGGCCAATTCTCTAGCCTCTACCGCCTTGTCCACTACCATGGCGGCATCGGCGGCGGCGGCCTTGGCCTGGATTTTCTTTGATGGCGTGAAAGGACGCAAGCCGTCGGCGATGGGAACCTGCATTGGGGCTGTGGTTGGTTTGGTGGCCATTACCCCAGCAGCCGGCTTTGTGACCCTTCCCCACTCTATTGCCATTGGGGTGATCTCAGCCGTGGTAAGCAACCTGTTGGTAGACATCCGGACCCGTACCAGCATTGACGACACCTTAGATGTTTTCCCATGCCACGGCGTGGGCGGAATGGTGGGCATGCTGCTAACCGGCGTTTTTGCCAACAAAGGCGTGAACCCGGCCATTGCAGACCAAGGCTTGCTGTTTGGGGAGACCAAGTTGTTCCTGGCTCAATTTGGGGCATTAATTGGAGTATCGATTTTCGCCTTTGCCGGTTCCTGGATTCTGCTGAAAGTAACCGACCTGATTTCTCCGTTGCGGGTTTCCATGGAAGAGGAACAATTGGGCCTCGACCTATCGCAGCACGACGAGCGGATGTAATCTCTATTTACCCAAGGTTTTCCTAAAACAAGCCAGAAACAACTAGCTGAAGCTGTTTCTGGCTTGTTTTCTTTAGAAGTACAGAAAACTTTATGGTTGTTTCCACTTGGTTCATGGATACTTGTTAGAAGAGAAACAAAGTTCCTAAGAAACCATCACCTTTACATATTCCTATCTGAATCCTACTTTAAAACACAACTCCTCCATTTCACAACCCGTAAAATGCAATACACCAACCAAAAGAAGATTATGAAAAATCTGAAGATATCTTTGGTTATGCTGTGTTCCGTGTTTGTATTAGGGGGCAGCGTGACGCATGAGGCACAAGCCCAGGAAGTGAAGAAAGAGAAAAAAGGCTGGAGTAAAAAAGCCAAAGGCGCCGTGATTGGCGGTACCAGTGGGGCAGCCGCCGGAGCCATTCTTGGCGGTGGTAAAGGTGCCGTGATTGGTGCCGCTGCTGGTACTGTAGCCGGTGGTGCAATTGGTAGAAAGAAAGATCGCAAGAAAGATCCTAAGCGCTACGATCAGTACGCCAAAAAGAATAATGACTAGATCCCTTTAATTTTTAAGTCAAAAGGCGGCTTCTCTTTTCAGGGAAGCCGCCTTTTTCATTCCCATTACCCATTGAAAGGTTCTAAGCACGTTTTCAAGAAAGTAAGCTTAAACCAAACTTAGATAGATTAGTACTCCCCACCTTCGCGCTCTGGACCGGCCGGCTGTTCTCCCTCCCTTTCGTCCCGATCCTTTTTCTGCGACGTATTCCCAAAACGGTAGCTAAAGCCCACAAACACCAATTGGCTCTGCGGTTTGTAGCGGCTGGTTTCCTCAAACTCAAACTCTGAGAACGTGTAGGAGTTGAAGCGCATGGTATTGAAAATATCCTGCACCCGCAGAATGATGTTCCCCTTACCGCCTAAAATCTCCTTGCGGGCACTTAAACTGGTAGTATAGAACGAAGAACGCTCTCCTTGCACCGTCACCGTGGGAGACCTATAGTTCATTGAAAGCTGGATTTCGGTTTTGAACGGTAGTGTGAAATTGGAATTGAGACGGCTGGTCCAGCTCAGGCGGCTGTTGGTAGCAAATCCCTGCTCGGTGGCGTTGATCCTGTAATTGAACCCAGAGACATTCGCGTTAAGGCGCCACCACTTAAACAAGTTGGCGGTGCCGGTTAGCTCCACGCCATAAGATTCACCTGAGGCAATGTTTTGAAAGGTAGACAGTGTGGCGTTTTCCCCATTTTCCGTGGTGAACTGAGTCCGGATTGACTGCACCACATCGGTCATTCTGCGGTAGAAAACCCCTACAGTGGCGGTGGTCTCTTTCCAGAAATGCAAGTAGTTTACCTCATAAGAATCAGTGAACTCAGGCCGAAGGTTCGGATTTCCCTCCCTGATGTTTAAAGGGTCAGAAATATCCCGGAATGGGTTCAACTGCCCCGTCCACGGACGGTCAATGCGGCGGCTGTAGCTGGTCTGCACTTTCTGCTCCTGAGAAAACTCATAGGTCAGGAACAAGCTGGGAAACAGGTTCAGGTAATCAATGTTGTTGCGCTTGCCTTGGGTGATCTGGTCGGTGACAATATTGGTTTGCTCCAGCCGCGAGCCCAACTGGTAACTGAATTTACCAATGGCATCTCCGTAGTTTCCGTACACGGCATGCACCCACTCATCATACACAAAATGGTTCGTGCGCCCTGGGCTGTTCTCATAGAGACCAGTATCTCTATTGAATTCAGTGGCTTGCACATCTTCGTCGTTGCGCTCAAAGGTGCTGCGGTAGCCGGCCTCCCATTTGCCCTTCTCACTGAACGGGTGCACATAATCTACCTGCAACGAGAATTCCCGCTCTTTTTCCAGTCCCTGGTTTTTCTGCAAGTCGTTTCGCTCCGGCGTTTCGCGGCCCTCCGCATTGTAGAATAGCTGCCTGAAATCATCTTGTCCACTTTCTTCCTCCTGGTTGAAAACGGCATCGGCGGTTAGCTCACGGCCGGGTTTGTCAAAGGTCATGCGGTAGCCTAGTGTATACTCAAATAACCGACTGGTTTCGTCACCGGTGGTGGTTCTGGTAGAAGTGCTGTTGAGCGACCGGTTTTCCTCTAAAAACCGGTAAAAAGTGTTCCCGTCATTTTCGCGGTACCCGTAGCGGTACAGCACTGAACCTGTGATGCTTTGCTTATCAGTTAGCTGGTAATCGGCCCCGAAACGCACATTATGGTTTCCCCGCTGGTTTGAGTTCGCTGATTGCTGCTCCAGATAAGAAGTAGTGTCCAGTTTAGATATTTCTGCTATTCCATAGTTAGTCCTAAACACACTTCCGGTGCCTTTTCTATAATCTTGCCTAAAATCATAGTTGGTGAACAGGTTCAGTTTGCCGAAGCGGTAGTTCAAGTTGAGGGAAGTGTTGTAGCGGTTGCCCATCCCGGCGTTCACCGAGGCCACTCCGTTCAAACCTCTTTGCTTCTCTTTTTTCAAGATGATGTTTAAAACGCCGCCCGTTCCGCTGGGGTCATATTTAGACGAGGGATTGGTAATCACCTCTACGCGTTCAATGGTGCTGGCCGGGATCTGGTCCAGCCCCAAGCCGCTCAAAGCCGAGGGCTTGCCGTCAATGAGGATGGTGATGTTGGAGGTGCCGCGCATACTTACGGTTCCTTCCTGGTCCACGGTCACCGAGGGCACATTCTGCATCACATCCACAGCTGTACCGCCCACGGTAGATAAATCCTGCCCCACATTGTACACTCTTCGGTCAAGGCCGTACTCCACCTGGGCGCGCTGCCCCACCACTTCCACGGCCTTCAAGTGCGTACTCGCCGACCGCAAACCAATAACACCCAGATCAACATTGGGAGTTGTGGAAGTTACCTGGATATTGGGCATTACTCTGGTAGCATACCCCACGAAGGAAATCTTAAGGTGGTAGCGGCCTTGAGCAACGGGGGTTATCACAAAAGCGCCATTTCCATCTACCAGCGCACTGGCCACGATGGAAGAATCTGCCCCGGCAAGAAGTGCCGCCGTGGCGTAGCTCACCGGCTGTTTGGTGGTAATATCCTGCAGACGGCCGCTGATCTTACCTTGGGCAAGCACAGAAGTGAAGCTGAGCGAAGTTACGCAGATGAGAAGAAGGAGCAGGACAACTTGTTTCATGCGGGGGAAATTAAGGTACGCGTAGTCAAAGAACCATACAGTTAAAACAGGCTTACACAAGGTTTGTGTCTAAGAAAGCTCCCCTGTTAGAGATCATTTCTTAACAAAGGTTTAATCTTGGGGCCATCTTTTATACAACCAGTGAACGCCTTATCTGTTTAGAAGCCCTTTTCTGCAAACAGGGGTAAAAACAGAAAGGCCCGAGCAAATGCCCGGGCCTTTCAAAGTATGTTCTAAGACTAATTACAAGTGGATTACCTCACCGTAGGCGGCAGCGGCAGCTTCCATCACGGCTTCAGACATGGTTGGGTGCGGGTGAACGGCTTTGATGATCTCATGACCAGTGGTTTCCAGTTTACGGGCTACCACAATCTCGGCGATCATCTCAGTTACATTGGCGCCAATCATGTGGGCTCCTAAGAACTCACCGTATTTAGCGTCAAAGATCACTTTCACAAAACCGTCTTTGTTTCCGCCGGCGCTGGCTTTACCAGAGGCCGAGAACGGGAACTTACCCACTTTGATCTCGCGGCCCAGTTCACGGCACTCTTTCTCGGTGTACCCTACAGACGCGATTTCTGGGTAGCAATACGTACAGCCGGGGATGTTTTTGTAGTCCAACGGCTCTGGGTGGTGACCAGCGATAGCCTCTACGCAGATGATACCCTCGGCAGAGGCAACGTGCGCCAGGGCAGGGCCTTTCACGATGTCACCAATGGCATAGATACCTTCCACGTTGGTACGGTAGAAATCATCGGTTAACACGCGACCGCGCTCTACGCCTACACCTAGTTCTTCCAGACCCAGGTTCTCCAGGTTGGTTTGGATACCAACCGCAGAAAGCACTACATCGGCCTCAATGGTTTCCTCGCCTTTAGCGGTTTTAATTTTCACCACACAGCCTTCGCCGCTAGTGTCCACGCTCTGCACTTCTGAGCTGGTCATCACGTTGATGCCGGCTTTCTTGAACGATTTCTCCAGTTGCTTAGAGATCTCTTCGTCTTCTACCGGAACAATGTTTGGCAGGAACTCCACTACGGTTACCTCGGTACCCATGGCGTTGTAGAAGTAGGCAAACTCAATACCAATGGCACCGGAACCCACTACCACCATTCTCTTAGGCTGGTTCTCCAACACCATCGCCTGACGGTAGCCAATGATCTTCTTGCCATCAATTGGCAGGTTTGGCAGCTCGCGCGAACGGGCACCTGTCGCCAGGATGATGTGCGCTGCTTCGTAGATTTCAGAAGCACCATCGGCGTTGGTTACCTCTAGCTGGCCTTTGCCTTTCAGTTTGCCGTAACCGGCGATATGGTCAATCTTGTTTTTGCGGAACAGGAACTGGATACCTTTGCTCATACCCTGGGCAACGCCCCGGCTGCGGGCTACCACAGCACCGAAATCAGCAGAAGCCTCACCTACGTTGATGCCGTAGTCTTTGGCGTGCTGGATGTACTCAAATACTTGTGCGCTTTTAAGCAAGGCTTTGGTAGGGATACAGCCCCAGTTAAGGCAGATACCGCCCAACTCAGCTTTCTCCACCACGCCTACTTTCATACCCAATTGTGATGCGCGGATGGCGGCTACGTAACCACCGGGGCCGCTACCCACCACTATCAAATCATATTTTGATGCCATGTGTCTGGATGTAAGGTTATGTACTGGCAAAGCTACATCATAATCGGGCTTTTGCCAAGTTTATAACGGAGTTGCCTTTTCAGGCCTATTTTTCAAAACAAAGCTTAAAAACGGCCTAGCTCTCCTCAATTGAAAAGCAGTAACACAAAAGCGCTCCCTCAGCCTTAACCCGAAGGAGCGCTTTTAAAGTGCTTTCCTGAAATCAGCCTTAAATGGTAGGCGTACCGCCGGTTACCTGCACGGTAGAACCAGTCATGTAGCTGGAGCCTTCAGAGGCCAACAGCACATAGATCGCCGACAATTCCACGGGTTGGCCGGGGCGTTTCAAAGGTGTGTCTTTTCCGAAGGTTTTCACTTGCTCCTCAGGCATGGTAGCCGGAATGAGCGGGGTCCAGATAGGGCCTGGGGCCACGCAGTTCACCCGGATGCCTTTGTCGGCGAGGATCTGGCCCAAGTTGGCGGTGAAGTTCTGGATGGCGCCTTTGGTGGCGGCGTACGGCAGCAGCATGGGCGATGGTTTATAGGCGTTCACCGAGGTGGTGTTGATGATGGTACTGCCCGGTTTCATGTGGGGCTCAGAGGCTTTGCACAGGTAGAACATGGCATACACGTTGGTCTTGAACGTTCTGTCAAACTCCTCGCTGGAAATCTCCTGCATAGACTCCCGCGCCATCTGGAACGCCGCGTTGTTCACCAGAATGTCAATCTGCCCAAACTCGTCTACCGCGCGCTGCACAATAGCTTTGCAATGCGCCTCATCGCTAATATCGCCGGGCATCAGGACGGCTTTACGGCCTTCCTGCTCTACCCACTTGGCGGTGTCCTGGGCGTCTTCCTCCTCGTTCAGGTACGAGATCAGCACATCGGCTCCCTCGCGGGCGAACGCGATGGCCACTGCTTTTCCAATGCCCGAGTCACCGCCGGTGATAATGGCTTTGCGGCCCACCAGTTTCCCCGATCCTTTGTAAGATTCCTCGCCATGGTCGGGTTTGATCTTCATTTCTGACTCTTCGCCTGGCTCGCTTTGGGTAGATTCAGAGAAAGGAGGGGCATCAAATTTCTTGGTTGGATCTTGCTGCTTGTTTTCTTCTTCCTGGTTCATAGTTTCTAAATTGGGTTGAACGTAACACCCATTTTGAAACGAGCGCAACCGCAAAGGGTTGAACTCCAAACCCCTGAAGTACCCCAATTCTAACCCTAAGAAAACATCAGGGCCAGATTCCGTATTAATTCCTAACCTTGTTCCGCTATGGCTTCTGTATTTCCTACCGCCTATTCCACCCTAAGCGCTGACGCGCTCGCCTCCTTTGTTTCAGAGCAGTATAAACTGGGCGAGGTACAAGGCGAGTACCTGACCAGGGGCGTGAACGATACGTATCTAATTACCTCGCTTGATGCCCGCTACATTCTGCGGGTGTACCGCGCCTCCCATAGAAATCACGCGCAGGTGCAAGCCGAAACCGATTTGCTTCTGGCGTTAAAGGAAGCCGGGGTTTCCATCTCCTATCCCGTTCCGGATGCCCCGGGGAAGGTGATCCAGACCTTGCCCGCCGCTGAAGGAGACCGATCGGCGGTGTTATTCACGTATGCGCCCGGCGTCAGGGTGCCGCTGCTGAATGAAAACCAGCTACGGTTACTGGGGCATGAAATGGCCAGGTTCCACCAGGTTTCTGCGTCCGTCCCGCTAAGCGAAGCACGTTGGCTGCTGGATACGGAAACTACACTGATTAAACCACTTCACGCCATCAAAGACTACTTTACTGAAAATCCCGAAGACTACCAGTGGCTGCAGGAGGCCGCGGCAAAAGCGCAATCCCGTCTGGCGCAGTTCAACCCTGAGGCCTTTTCTTCCGGGTACTGCCACTTTGATTTCTTCCCGAAGAACTTCCACTTTGACGGCGATGAGAAGCTTACCCTTTTTGATTTCGACTTTTTGGGCCGTGGCTGGTTGGTGAACGATGTCATGACCTTCTGGCAGCACCTCTGCCTTGACGTACACCACGGGAAAATGACGCAGGAAACGGCAGATCAGACTTTTTCTACTTTCCTGGCCGCGTACCGCGAAGTACGTCCGCTGTCAGGAGAAGAGCTGGCCGCTATGCCCTACCTGGCCTTGGGCTTTTGGGTCTTTTACCAGGGTTTCTATGCCACGCATGACCATTTCCTTCCGCTGCTGCGACCTCACAGATTGAAGAGGCGTATGCAACTTATTAGGCAACTTATTGAAAAGTACTGGGAGAAGAAGTAGTGTTGTCTTGCTTTTTTGAGAATTCAGGTAAAGATAGGCTGTGAGGCAAGACTGCATCTAAGTACAATCAAGTCTTGGCAGGACTTCAGCAATACATAAGGGTTCTCTCCTAATAGTATACAATCGAAGCGTGATGCTGTTTTAAAACTTCTTTTCTAAAAATGAGCTTAAAACCAAAAACAAATTGAATTGATGAAAATCTTGGCGCAGTTTAAGCAGAAAAAATCCTTATACCTAAAGGACGATTCTGGGAAACTTCTATTTTGAAGACGCTTGCAACTGTTGCAGCATCTTTCTGGCATTGTCATTCTCTGGATTAAGCTCCAGAGACATTTGGTAATTTAACCGGCTCTTTTCTTTATCGCCTTTGGCCAGATACGCTTCTCCCAGGCTGTCGAAAGCATTGGCAGAGGCTGGAAATTCGCGGGTATTTAATTCAAAGATCGCCACGGCATCGTCTACCCTCTTCTTTTCCAGCAGATGATAGCCCAGTTCATTCAGCTCGGTTTCGGTGCTTTCCAGGTGATAGCCTGGCGCTTGGGAGGCTTTTAGATGGTCATAAAAGGCAATGGCTTTGGCGGCACCGTCTTGGTTGAGTATCTGCAATAAGTCAATATACAGAGAGTTCCAGGGCACCATGCCAGAGATTTTACTAGCGGTGGTTGGGTCAGATTCGTTGGTGATAACTACAATGCCTTTGTTGAGGTTTGGATAAAAAGAAAACCACGTCTGGGTCCCGAAGGCACCGCCGTGCCCTGAGACCACCTTTGTTCCCTTACTTTCCCGCACCGTCCAGAAATAGCCGTGTGTTGCGGACAATGACTCCTGTGATTTTTGCGCGACGGCGTTTTCCTTTTGCAGATGGAAGGCCATGTACTTCATTAAATCTGGCAGGGTAGATTTCAGCCCTCCGTCAGCGCCCCACAAAGGTGATTCTAGGTGTGGCATCAATACGCCAGACTCATTGTACCCGTTTGCCAACCGGCCTTTTGCTTTAGGAGACAAGGTCATGGCGGTGGAGCGGAGGCCGGCTTTGGAGTAGATGGTCTGCGCCAACAAATCTTCAAAGCTTTTGCCGTAAATGTTCTCCAGAATGTGGGCCACCAAGTTTGGGTTCACATTAGAGTAAGAGTACCCAGCGCCCGGCACCTCTTTTAAGGTTATTTTGTGTAAATCGGCTAAAAACCGAGGTTTTGAATAGTCTTTGGCCAACGCATGCAGTTTGTATACCAGGCTGTCCTTGGGGTTTTGCCAGAGCACAGAGTCAAAGGGCAAGGCCCGGGGCAACCCGCTGGTATGCGTCAGCAGATGTTTCACCTGGATTGGCTTACCGGTTTTGGCGAGGTTAGGATACTCTTCCCTGAGGTATTTCCGAATATCATCTTCCAACGAAAGTTTCCCCTCCAGCACCGCATTGGCCACCAAAGTTCCGGTAAATGTTTTGGATATGGAGGCAATCTCGTAGATAGTTGAATCAGTGGGTGTATTTCCTTTGCCAGGATCTAACTCCCCGTAATGGAACATGTGAATGTCGCCGTCCTGGTACACGCCAATGGAAGCCGCATGGATCTCAGGGTGACTCAGAAGCCAGGCTGCCTGCTTGTCCACCATCCGCTTCACGGCATCTTCCTGCTTTGTTTCGCCTACGACACTAGCCTTAGGAACCGTTTGGACCTGGCAAGCCGAAATAAACAAAAAACTGCAAAACAGAAGGGCTATATTTTTCATGGGACAGAGACAAAGGATATTTTGTAGGAATGTACCATTTTATCTGAAAGTAACTGCCTTTTATCTGTTTTGGTATTTTCAATCAGCCTCTTTAAGGTAAAAGGGAAAGTCCTTGAAAACAGGCACACCCCTCCTTTTTCTGGTTTTTAGCTTATAAAGTACTTATTCCTGTAGACAAACGGACCTAAGAACCGTAAACTCGCACTTTAATTGGCTGCATCTCAAACTCACTGTTGAAAATTTCTTGATAGCGGCCTTCCTTTTATCATGACAACGAATACCTCTTCCCCCGCTCAACCAGAACTCACCAAGCTTAACCTGTGGGTCATGACCATTGCCACGGGTCTGGTGGTGGCCAACCTGTACTACAACCAGCCCCTCTTGGGCCGCATCTCCGAATCCTTTGGGGTCACCGAAGCCTCGGCGGGTAGTTTGGCCATGCTGACCCAGATTGGCTATGCGGTGGGCATGCTTTTCATTATTCCGCTGGGAGATATGCTGCGCCGCAAACGGCTGATCATGGTTGATTTTGCAGCCATTATCATTGCCTTGCTTTTGGCAGCCTTCTCGGTAAACATCCAGATGCTGATGGCTGCCAGTTTCCTGATTGGAGCTACCTCCGTAGTACCTCAGCTATTGATTCCCATGGCCGCCCACCTGGCGAAACCCGAGACTCGCGGCCGAACCGTAGGCTTTGTGATGAGTGGTCTGTTGATTGGGATTCTGCTTTCCCGCACCATCAGTGGGTTTGTGGGCGCACACCTGGGCTGGCGAGCCATGTTCTACATTGCGGCGGGCATGATGCTGGCCTTATGGGGAGCACTGTACTTTCTCTTACCCGAAGTGCCCTCTGATTTTAAGGGGAATTACAAAAACCTGATGAAATCCCTCGTGCACCTGATCCGGGACCAGCCCATGTTGCGTTTGGTGGCTTTGCGCGGAGCTTTGTGTTACGCCACCTTCGGGGCTTTCTGGACTACGCTGGTGTTTTTATTGGAAGAACCACCCTTCAATGCGGGTAGTGACGTGGCCGGACTCTTCGGATTAGTGGGCGCTGGCGGAGCATTGGCCGCAGGCTACATGGGCAAGCTCAATGACCGAGGGAATGCCTTTTCCATCACCACCTTCAGCATTGCGCTTATTGTGCTTTCTTATGTAGTGTTTGGGTTTTCGGGCAGCAGTATTATTGGGCTGGTGATTGGGGTGATTCTCTTGGATTTAGGCGTGCAGGCCACGCATATCTCCAACCAGACCTTCATCTTCTCCTTGATCCCCGAAGCCCGGAATCGCCTCAACACCGTGTACATGGTCACCTACTTTGTGGGCGGGGCATCGGGTACGTTCATCGCGAGCCAAGCCTGGCACCTCTGGAAATGGAACGGCGTGGTAGCCGTAGGTTTGATTTTCTCTATACTAGCGCTGGTGTTGCACCTGGTGTTCATGCGCGCAAACAAACCTGCTTATTCCACTGTGAACCAAGCCTGATCCTTGTTGAAAGCCAAAAGCCGAATCGGGGCTGTTTTACAGAAAACAGCCCCGATTCGGCTTTTGGCTTTATTAATTACTGATGTTACCTAGTTAGCTAGAGTTACGGATGGTTCACCATATTTCTGCACTTCCACCACCGGCTCTTTTCCAGTAGGCAAAGTCACTTTGAACAGGTAATCATATTGATAATCGGCGATCTCAGATACTGGCTTTTTCCCGCTTAATGTTTCTACCAGAGGCAACAGGGTATTGGAGTGACCGGCTACCACCACGGTTTTGCCGGCGTATTCCTGCTTTATCTTTTGGGCCAATCCTGCGAAGTCCTGTGCCTCGTATATCTGAACGGTTTGTTTCTGGGCGGTTGCCAGAGGCTGCAGGGTTTGCTGCGTGCGCTTGTATTTAGTGGCAAAAAGCGCGGCTACGGGTACTGAGGCCAGTTGGGTACGCAAGACCTCAGCCCGTTTCTGGCCTGCTTCTGACAAATTAGGGTCATCGGTCATGGTACCGTTGGAAGCAGCTTTCTCAGCGTGGCGCACTAGGTACACCACGGTTTCAGAAGCCTGGTTTTTTCCGGCAGTTTTAGCAGCACCCGCTTTTTTGCCGGAGGCTTTTTGGGCTGTACAGCTGAACAGAATACAAACGCTCAACAGACACGTGAGCAACAGCGAAAATTTCATTGACTTTATCATAGGGCTTAAGTAAGAGTAAAACAAGGTTCTAAACTGATTAGCTTACAGAAGGGAAGCTTTACCAAATGTAATAAGTTACCGCAAGAATGCGCTAGAAAGCAGAAGCCGATGTTGCTCTGTGACAACATCGGCTTCTGAAGAAATATTCACGCTCTGGTTCTAACTGGGACGCTCACCAAGGGTACCGTTGGGCAGTTGTATTTCAAAGGTTGTGCCCTCGCCTACTTTGCTTTTAACCGAGATCTCACCACCTGCATTTTCAATAATGCGCTTTACAATGTACAAGCCCACACCTGAGCCATCCACGTGCTGATGCACCCGTTTGAACATGCCAAAAATCTGGGGTAGATGGTGCTCTTCTATGCCTAACCCGTTGTCTTCAATGCTCAGCTTAATCCCGTGTTCCCCATAGGTAGCCGTTGTTATTTTCACCTCAGGCTTGCGGTCTGGATGTTGGTACTTGATGCTGTTACTGATGAGGTTGTACAACACGCTCCGGAGATTCTTTTTAGAAAAGCAGATCGCCGGGGCGGCGGTCACTTGGGTAGTGATGGTGGCTTCGCTGGAAAAGATCAATTCGGCGTTAATCACCTTGAACTCCTCCACCAGATCTTCCAGGTTCACCATTTCTTGGCTTGTTTCTACCTGCTTCTGAATCTTGGAGATCTCGGTAAGCTCATCAATGGTGTTTTTGAACCGGATGATCGCCTTGTCAATCATGTCTAGCAACGGATCTACCGATTGAGTTTGGGGCCCCAATTCCTGTAACTCTTCCTGAAGGGCTTTCACCAGTCCCTGCAAATTGGCAATTGGCGATTTCAGGTCATGTGAGGCGGTGTAGACAAAGTTGTCCAAGTCGGCGTTGGTACGCTCCAGATCCGTGTTTTTCTGGGTGAGCTCGGCATTCATCTTTTGCAGTTCTTCTTGCGTGGCCGCTAAGCGGCCAATCAGTAGCTTCTGCTCATGGATGTCGGTCGCGGTGCCGAACCACTTCAGCACTTCCCCTTTTTCGTTTTTTAGCGGAATGGCTCTGGTCAGATACCAGCGGTAATTACCCCCCCAATGCCTTACCCTGAACTCAATCTCGTAATCCTGACCCGTTTGAATAGAATTTCCCCACGTGACGGCAGCCCTTTCCCTATCTTCGGGGTGCAAGGCCCCTATCCATTGCTCGCCAAGTACATCTGTTTGGGGCAGCCCGGTATATGTTTGCCAATGCCCGTTTACATAATCCAGCTCCCCCTCTACCGTGGCGGTAAAAGCGATCTGGGGCATGGCCGAGAGCAGGGTTTGCATTTGGGAGACTGCATCAAGCAACTCCTGTCGGTTTCTTTTCTCTTCTGTGATGTCGCGTACTTCAATCACGGTGGAAATGGGCACTCCGTTCTCGTCAAAAATAGGGCTGGCGGCGCAGGAGACGGGGAAAGAGGTTCCGTCTTTGCGGAAGAACACATCTTCATGGGCCCGCACGTCAAAGTTCTGGGGCAAGGCCCGGTCTAACGGACATTCCTCCAAAGGATACTGAGAACCATCTGGCCGATGATGGTGAATCATGTAATGGAGCTGCCTTGCCCGTATTTCCTCAAACGTGTACCCCACCATCTCTACGGCTGCGGGGTTCATGAACGTACAGTATCCAGTGGCATCCATCATGAAGAGTGCCCCGGTGGCATTGTCGGTAATGGTTTGGGTAAGGTAATTCTGCTTTTCCAATTCCTGGGCGCGGATTTGGATTCTATTCTCCAGATCATTGTTCAAGGCCTGCAACGCGGCGTTAGATTCTTTCAGCTCATCTTCCAGACTGTGACAATCTTTCAACACCATGCCCCACTCTATGGCAGTACCCGCCAAGTCAGCTGCAAGGTCCATTAGCTGGATTTCCTCTTCTGAAGGCGTCCTTTCGGTTTTATAATAAAGGGCGAAGGTCCCCAATACCCGTTCATCCTGAGAGGAAAGAATGGGTTGCGACCAACAAGCCTTAAGCCCATGCTCCAGAGCGATCTGGTAATCTGCCCATCTGAGGTCTGTGGCAATACTCTCCACCACTACCCGCTTTCCGGTAAACGCCGTGGTACCGCAGGAACCCGCCAGAGGCCCAATCTGGGCTCCGTCAATGGCTTCGGAAAAGGCTTTTGGCAAGCTGGGGGCACTTAAATGATGTAGGGTATCTTTTTTCAGCAATAATACCGAAGCAGAAATATCTGGGTAGGCTTTCTCAAGGGTTAGCAGGAGCGTGTCCATGACCTCGGCCAAGGGAGTTCCTCCCATCAGGTCTTTTCTTACTTGCCGTTGGGCAGCGCTGAAGATGTCTACCGGGTTTGTTTTGCTTAAAAATTCAGGTAATTGGTCTGTACTGGACATGAAGAGCGGGTTACTGCAATGGAAAACTACCTAATTAAAAGGTCAACTCAGGAAAAGTTTTCCTATAACTATTTCGGGCGGCAAAGGTTTCACCCCCGAAAGCACAGCAGACAGAAGGTGATTGGCTTGATTTTATATCAACAGCCTTTATTTATCTAAAGCTGCAATTCAGGGCGTTCTCCTATTGAAACGGTATAATGCTGGAGCAAAAGCTTTCCACTTCCTTTTCAAAAATTCACCCGTTTTCTTTTATAATCCTTCGTGCCGCTTTTCAGGATAATACAATGAAAAACAGGAAACTGAGTTCTTAAAGAACATAACCGCACCCTGCTGCACTACCGTTTCAGGTCTCTTTCAGGAATATGCACCTAAAACTATATTCCCAAAAATGAGTATGTAGCAGAAGTTAGACCCTACCTATGCAACTGCAATCTCACACCCCGCTTTCACCTAAATTTTCCTTTGTTGTTTTGCTGCTTTTGCTGGCCTTCAGCGGCTGTAAAACGGCCAAAACCCACTACCGCGAGGGACTGGAACGGGCCAGCAAAGACGACTACATTGGTGCCGTGCGCGAGTACGATGCCGCCATTGCCAAGAAACCCGATGACGGGAGCCTCTACCGCCTGCGCGGGGTGGCCAAATACGAGATGGATGACTTTGACGGCGCTTACGCCGATTTCTCCCAGGCCATTCTCTTGGTGCCCAATGATGCCGAGTCCTTTAAATTCCGGGGCGACATCAAACAGAACCGGGGCCAGTACAAGCAAGCCATTGAAGACTACAACCAAGCCATTACGCATCAGCCCAACTATGCCAAGGCGTACAACAACCGGGGACTTAACCGGGCCCGCCTAAAAGACATCAAAGGAGCTGTACAGGACTTCACCCAAGCCATTGCCCTGCAGGAAGACTATGCCGTGGCGTACCTGAACCGGGCAAACCTGCGCATGCGCCAAAAGCAGTACAACCCCGCCATGGAAGACTATGACCGGGCCATCCAGTATGACCCCAACATGGTACAAGCCTTCTATAACCGAGGCGTTTTGAAACATACCCAAAAGAACCGCAAAGGAGCCTGCCAGGATTGGCAACGAGCCTTTGAACTTGGTTCTCCCGATGCCGGCAATCTCCTTAATCGGTTCTGCAAGTAACTTTCCAAGCTTGTAATTTAGCCCCAATCTTTGCTGAGCTCGAATTTCGTCTCCCTTTTGCAGGGAACATTCAGCTTTGGCGTAATCTGCCTTTCGGCAGAAAACAAGCGTATTCAAGCTTTATTGATTCTCTATCCGTTTAAGCAGGTTTTCATCAAAACAGACTCTAAATGGAGGTACGTGGTGAAAACCTTGGGGTGTTACTTTGGCTCCCGCCCGCAATTAGTATATTTGGCCCCGAGAACCGGGGAGCGTCTCCTGATTGGTGATGGCCCTTTAAAGAAGCACTATGAAATTACTGGAAGGAAAAATTGCCCTTGTAACCGGCGCCTCTAAAGGCATTGGACGGGCCATCGCGAAGAAATATGCTGAAATGGGTGCCAACGTGGCCTTCACGTACCTCTCCAGCGTAGAGAAAGGTCAGGCCCTGGAGCAAGAATTAGCGGAGTACGGAATCCAAGCCAAAGGCTACCGTTCCGATGCCTCTGACTTCACCCAAGCCGAGCAATTGGTAGAATCTGTGGTGAAAGACTTCGGCAAGCTGGATGTGCTGGTAAACAACGCCGGTATCACCAAAGATGGTTTGCTCATGCGCATGAGCGAAGACCAGTGGGATGCCGTAATCAACACCAACCTCAAATCGGTGTTCAACCTGACCAAGGCGGCCACTAAACACATGATGCGCGCCAAGAGCGGCTCCATCATCAACATGACCAGTGTAGTAGGTATCAAAGGCAACGCTGGACAAGCCAACTACGCTGCCTCTAAAGCAGGTATAATTGGGTTCACCAAATCGGTGGCACTGGAATTAGGTTCCCGTAACATCCGTAGCAACGCCATCGCACCAGGCTTTATTGAAACCGACATGACCGATGAACTGGATGCTGCCGTGGTAGCCGAATGGAGAAAAGCTATTCCGTTGAAGCGCGGAGGCGCTCCGGAAGATGTTGCCAATGCAGCCGTATTCCTGGCTTCTGATTTATCTGCCTACGTTACTGGCCAAACCCTGCAGGTAGACGGCGGTATGCTGACCTAGTCCTAGAACTAGTTTCTATACACAGAAAACCCGATGCTGTTTCCCAAAGCATCGGGTTTTCTGTGTATGAAGGGTTTCTCACCAATTGGAGGTGATGATGGCCAACAAAAGCAGGACACCCGCAAAAATCACAAAGTAGATGATTTGGCTTCCTTTATGTGGGTCTCTGGCGAAGTTCGTTTGCGTTTGATTCACTCTCTTCTGTCCTTCGTCTTTATTGAAGATCATCCAGATGAAGACCCCACAGAAAGAGACAAACAAGGCTACTCCAATCCCGACTATCCAAAACAAACTCTCTAAACCTGGACAACATTCTGCCTTTGCCGGAGGGGCCATGCACAGCAGCCCAACGAGGAGCAAAAAAACCTGCTTTCCACTTTTTAATAGGTGTCATTTTTAAAAATTAGGGATGGGCGTTTACTGCTACCATCCTGGAGCCGCCAACCTGGGTACTCTACAAGAAGTAAAAGTAAAGTTTTGTACCGAGTATGATTTAGGCCTAGTTCTAATGAAAACGGCCCTTAAACCGAAAGGCAATAACTTTCTTATGTGCTCAGTTAGAGAAATAAACCAAGGAAGAAAGGAGAATAGACATAACTATGCCTTACTTCTTTTATCTTGCTACTTGAACCTGTGACCTAACTCACCGTTTGTGCAATCACTCCAAATTCACACCGCTTATTCTCCTTGGTATGCATTGCTTTGCCTGGCTGCCGGAATAAGTGTTTCCTGGCTTATGTACCGGCGGGGAGGTCCCTGGCCTACCGGGTTGCGCTGGCTCCTGGCTTCGTTGCGGGCTCTTTTGGTAGCATTGGTGTGCTTTCTGCTGCTGGAACCCTATACCCGCCGTATCCGGCAGGAGGAAGTAAAACCTAAAGTGGTCTTGGCCTTGGACAACTCCCAATCGGTGGGCTTGTTCACTCCCAAGGAGGACCTGAACCGCACCCTGCAAAGCCTCGACGCCCTGGCCCAACGCTTAAGCGACAAAGGCTTGGAAGTGATCAAACAGACATTTCAGGAAGGAGATACCACAATTACTTCTTTTGCGCAGACTCCGCTCAAGGCCTCAGTAACCAACCTGCACGCTTTGGTCCAGAAAAGCGACCGCACCTATAGAAACCAGAACCTGGCAGCCACCGTCCTCATCTCCGATGGCATCCATAACCAGGGCCCCACTCCCACCTTCCAGCTGTATGACGCCCCCATCTACCCCGTAGCCTTGGGCGATACCGTAGCTAAGCGCGATGTGGTGCTGGAGGAAGTTCAGTACAACAAAATCAACTATACAGGCACCTCTTTTCCGGTTGTGGCCCGCGTGCGGCATAATGGCTTTGGAGGCTCCACGGCTACCGTAATGCTACAGGAAAACGGCAAAACTGTACAACGAAAAACCATTTCTTTGCCTCGGGGAGGCGCGATGCAGACGTCATTCCAGGTGAATGCGGCGCAAGCGGGCAAGAAGCACTACCAAGTGGTGGTACAGCCACTCACCGGTGAGTTCACCAACCTGAACAACCGTCGCCACGCCTACCTGGAGATCATCAAAGGAAAACTGAAAGTGTTAGTGGCGGCCGCCGCCCCTCACCCAGACATCAAAGCCCTTAGAAGCGCCCTGCTCACAAACCAGTTGTTAGACGTGGAAGTGGTGTTGGGGCCTTTTCAGAATCCTAGTTTCAAAACGCCTTATGACGCGGTCATCCTACACCAGATTCCAAACATCAGCGGCGTAGGGAATGATTGGCTTAGAAGATTAAGAGCGGCAAACGTTCCGACTTTCTATATTTTGGGCGCTCAGACAGATTTCAACGCTTTCAATGCTTTGCAGGCGGGCGTACAGTTGAGCCGTCCTTCCCCTCAGTTTGATGAGGTGCAACCGCTGTTGAACAACGCTTTCCAACGGTTCTCCACCGAGCCCACCGCCCAAACCCGGGTCAGAAGCTGGCCTCCTACGGCCGTTACTTTTGGGGATTGGCGGATCGCGCCGGCGGCTGAAGTTATTTTGCAGCAACAAGTAGGCAGTGTGCGCACTACCAAACCGCTCATGGTGTACAAACCGGCTGCCCCTACCCCATCGGCGGTCCTCCTCACCGATGGCAGCTGGCAGTGGCGGCTCACCGAGGCCGTAGACAATGGCACGTCGCAGATTTATGATGAACTCATGACCCACGTGGTGCAATTGCTGGCCAACCGAAGAAACCAGAAGCGCTTGCACGTGTACCCGGTGAAAGACGAGTTTGAGACCTCAGAAGGCGTCAACCTCCAGGCCGATGTATTCAATGCAGTTCAGGAAGAGATTTTTGGGCAGACCATTTCCCTCACCTTAACCCATGAAGGTGGAAAGCAGACGCAGCATCGTTTCCGGCACGAGCAGGGCGGCGAAGGACTGCGTTTAGGCAACCTGCCGGTAGGCGTTTACCGCTACACCGCCTTCACCCGCCTTGATAACCAGACCCACACCGATAACGGGGAGTTTGTGGTACAGGAACAGAACCTTGAATCACTCATGGCCGTGGCCGATCATAGCTTGCTGAGCCAAATCGCGGATAGATCTGAGACCCGGCTGTACTATCCCGCGCAATTAGCCCAACTAGAGCAGGATTTACTCAAAGCCAATTTCAAAACCATCCTGCGAAGCGATGATGAGGAAAAAGACCTTTTGGAGCAGCCCTGGTTCTACTTCCTGCTTCTGGGGTTAGCCTGCGCTGAATGGGCCCTTCGGCGTTTTTACGGCAGTTTATAAGAATCTGCCATTTAACGCAATGACCTTAAAAGAAGAAGGCTGCCATTCCAGCAGCCTTCTTTCTATTTACCGCCGGCAGAGTCCACGGCTGGAGCTATGGTATCAGCACGGTTATCGGCGGCTCCGGTTTCATAGTCCTGCGCCCGTACGCTAGGATCTCTTTCTTCGGTGGCAGTTGGTTCCACGTCTCCCTCCTTATGTTTGGGGGCAGAATTACAGCTAGCCATCAAAAACATGGAGACAGCGGCGCAAAGGATGAGGCTCTTTTTCATAGTGGAAGGTTATAGTTCAGGACGATATTTTATCAGGCTTTAACACAGGTAAACCTCGCAAAGCCTCCAAGCTCTTTCTCATTTCCAATTCTCTATACGGATTCTTTCAAGGTAAGTAGCTAAGTCGGTTTTAACCTGATTTCCAAACCCTAGACCAGAAACGGTTTCACTCTAAGTTTTCCTTGGTTTACATAGCGTAAATTCAAATCTGTCTACTGACTTTGTATCCTTCCTTTTCAGCAGGCATTGGCAAAATGGGGCTAGTTTCAGAAAAACACGCCCTAAACAGATCCAAAGCCGTACTTTTGTCTGTCATCTACCGCTACCGCTTTGCAGTACCTTCTTCTCAACAAGCCTTTTGAAGTCCTTACCCAATTCACAGACGAAAATGGGCGCAGCACCCTGAAAGACTTTGTGCCCGTTGGAAACGTGTACCCCGTGGGCCGGTTAGATTATGACAGCGAGGGCCTGGTCCTGCTCACCGATGACAAGCAATTGCAGCACCGTCTCTCAGACCCTAAGTTCAAGGTAGAGAAAACCTACTGGGTGCAGGTAGAAGGCGTACCTACCGACGAGGCGCTGGACCAGCTGGAAAAAGGCGTGCTCCTCCAGGGCAAGAAAACATCGTCCGCCAAGGCTAAACTACTAGAAGACGTTACCTTCTGGGAGCGCTCCAAGCCCATCCGTTTCCGGGCAAACATTCCTACCACGTGGTTGGAGATCAAAATCAGCCAGGGCATGAACCGGCAGGTGCGCAAAATGACGGCGGCCGTAGGATATCCAACGCTCCGACTGGTGCGGGTGGCCATTGGGCCTTTACAATTGGGTTCTTTGCAGCCGGGTGAGTACCGGGAATTGACTTCAGAGGAAGTAAAGGTTTTGAAAGGGTTGGCAAAACCCAAAGCCACTTATCAGCCGCATTTCAGAAAAAGGTAGTGCCGTTTCACCGTTACGATGTGGCAGGGTAGGCAACCCTGTTCTAAATTCGTTCACCGGTCTCTTTGACTTAGTAAGCTAAATTGAAATCAGGTTTTCTGTCTTGTTGAACCTCAGGGACATGGTAAAATGCCACTGCTTTGGGGCCTCCTTTCCTAAAAATAAGCCAAAAGCGCCGCTTGGGCTGCCATCTTCTACCTAAACTTCGTATAGCCTTTTTCATGGCTTTTGCCAAAAATGACATTGTGTCACAAAACGTCAGAATTATGGCCTTGGCACATGTCTTGTTAATAAGAGTGCAAACAAGTTTGAATTCAGAAACTACTAAAATAAAACTATAGACAATGGGAAAAATAATAGGCATTGACTTAGGAACTACCAACTCTTGCGTTGCGGTAATGGAGGGTAACGAACCAGTGGTGATTCCGAACAGCGAAGGCCGCCGGACTACTCCGTCCATCGTGGCTTTCCTGGACAACGGGAACGGTGAGCGTAAAGTAGGTGATCCTGCCAAGCGTCAAGCTATCACTAACCCACAAAATACCATCGCGTCCATCAAGCGTTTTATGGGTCGCGGCTTCTCAGAAGTAAAAGACGAAACCAGCCACGTTTCTTACAACGTGCAGTCTGGCAGCAATAACACGGTGCGTGTGCAAATTGGCGACCGTCAGTTCACGCCGCAGGAGATTTCTGCCATGGTTTTGCAAAAAATGAAGCAAACTGCGGAAGACTACCTGGGTACTACGGTAACCGAGGCGGTGATCACAGTTCCTGCTTACTTCAACGACGCACAACGTCAGGCTACGAAAGAAGCCGGACAGATTGCCGGTTTGGATGTGAAACGTATCATCAACGAGCCTACTGCCGCTGCCTTGGCGTACGGTTTGGATAAAAAACACGCCGATCAGAAAATCGCGGTATACGACTTAGGTGGTGGTACCTTCGATATCTCTGTTCTGGAGTTAGGTGACGGTGTGTTTGAAGTATTGTCAACCAACGGTGATACCCACCTTGGTGGTGACGACTTTGACCAAGTGATTATTGCCTGGTTAGCCGATGAGTTCAAAGCCGAAGAAGGCATGGACTTACGCAATGACCCAATGGCCCTTCAGCGTTTGAAAGAAGCTGCTGAGAAAGCTAAAATTGAGCTTTCCTCTTCTTCTGAGACCGAAATCAACCTGCCATACATCACCGCTACGCAGACTGGTCCTAAGCACTTAGTGCGCAGACTGTCTCGTGCCAAGTTTGAGCAGTTAGCCGATGACCTGGTACGTCGTTCAATGGAGCCGGTTCGCAAAGCGTTGCAAGACGCTGGCTTGCAGCCATCTGATATTGACGAAGTAATCTTGGTAGGTGGTTCTACCCGTATCCCAAGAATCCAGGAGGAAGTAGAGAAATTCTTCGGCAAGAAACCATCTAAGGGTGTGAACCCAGATGAGGTAGTAGCCATCGGGGCCGCTATCCAGGGTGGTGTATTGACCGGTGAGGTGAAAGACGTTCTGTTGCTTGACGTAACGCCGCTTTCCTTGGGTATTGAGACCATGGGTGGTGTGATGACCAAGTTGATTGAGTCTAACACAACCATCCCAACCAAGAAGTCTGAGACCTTCTCAACTGCTTCTGACAACCAGCCAAGCGTGGAAATCCACGTGTTGCAGGGTGAGCGCCCAATGGCCCGCGACAACCGCACCATCGGTCGTTTCCACTTGTCAGACATCCCGCCAGCACCACGCGGCGTTCCTCAGATCGAAGTAACCTTTGATATTGACGCCAACGGTATCCTGCACGTGTCTGCCAAAGACAAAGGAACTGGCAAAGAGCAGAAAATCAGAATCGAGGCTTCCTCTGGATTGTCTGAGCAAGAGATCGAGCGCATGCGTAAAGAAGCAGAGGCTAACGCCGAGGCTGACCGCGTAGCCAAAGAGCAGGTAGAGAAAGTAAACCAGGCTGACTCTATGATCTTCCAGACCGAGAAGCAGCTGAAAGAGTACGGTGAGAAACTTTCTGCCGGAAACAGAACTGCCATTGAAGGTGCTTTGGCTGACCTGAAGAAAGCGCACGAGTCGAAAGACTTGGCCGCGATTGACAGCGCCATGGAAAACATCAACAACGCCTGGCAGGCTGCCTCTCAGGAGATGTACGCCGCCACTGGCGGAGCCGGACAGCCAGGTGCTGACGGCGGAGCCGGATTCGGTGGAGCTGGACAACCAGGTTCTAACGGACAAGGTGGTGCCACCCAGTCTGCCGGTACAGATAACGTGACCGACGTGGATTACGAAGAAGTTAAGTAACAATAAATAGGTTTAGTTGAGAAAGCCTTATCGCCTTGCGGTAGGGCTTTTTTGTTTGCTTAGACGTAGTTAGCTGTCATTTCTCAAACCTGAGGAAAAGGAAAAGCGACCCGGAGAAGTAGCCGTTTCAGGTGTGGTATGAACTTTGCCTGTTTCATAGAATCTTTTCACCCTTAAAACCTTGCCCTATGAGAAAGATTAAAGTAACGGCGGTATTGTTGGCTGCCAGCCTTGCACTTCTGGTCTGTCCGGCGGCTTCTGCCCAAGAAAAAGGTAAAAAGTACAAAGAGGGCAAGGAGTACAAAGAAAAGAAACACAAAAAAGACAAAGGCTACCAAGACCAGGAATGGCGTGACAACCGGAACGACCAAACTAGGCCTCGGGAGAATGGAAGCTTAGGCGGCATATTAGGTCGCGTCATTCTTCCTCCAAGAGGAACGGCAGGCCCTCGGCAACTACAGGGCGTTCCCAAAGGCCATTACCCACCACCCGGCGAGTGCCGAGTTTGGTATCCTAACCGTCCGCCCGGGCATCAGCCCCCTCCCACCGATTGCCGGAATCTGTATGGCGTACGGCTGGAACCTGGTGCTTTCATTTTACACGGGGACCAGGCTTATGACGCAGAATATGACTGGAGGGAAGAGGAAAGACGCCGTCCGGGGTCTGTTACCCGTGACATTCTGGACATCCTGTTTCCCCGTCGTTAAGCATAGTTTCCTTTGAATTTATAAAGCAGAAAGGAGAGGCATTGGCTTCTCCTTTCTGCTTTTACAGAAGTATCAGCTTCCTCTTTCCAGCCTGTTTTTACAAAAACGACCCTTTTTTGCTTTCCCAGACTGTAACCAGACAGTAATGCTTCCAAAGCTTCGTACCTTTGTTTCTTTGGAGCTAAAGGAGTATGGAAATGGATTTTATTACCTTAGATTTTGAGACAGCCACGTCTGACCGTGACAGCCCTTGTGAGATTGGATTGACGTTTGTGAAAAACGGGCAGATTGCAGACACGCAGGCCTGGCTCATCAAACCAAAATCGTATCCGTACTTCAACAGCTGGAACATCGCCATCCACGGCATCAAACCCAAGGATGTTCAGAACAGCCCGACGTTTGACCAGGTGTGGCAGGAACTGAAACCAATGCTGCAGAACCAACTGGTCATTGCCCACAATGCCAGCTTTGACATGAGTGTGCTCAGGGCTACGTTGAACACCTATGGCCTTCCCTTTCCTGAGCTGAACTACGCCTGCAGCGTGCAGTTCTCCAAACAAGTATGGCAGGGCCTACCGCAATATGACTTGAAATCGCTATGCAACCGCCACGGCATTCAGTTCAAGCACCACCGTGCCGCCGCAGATTCTTATGCCTGCGCCGAGTTAACCTTGCGTGCTTTGGCGCACACGGATTGTAGTTGTTTAGAGGATTTTCCTGAAAAACTAAAGATAAATTTTGGGCAGTTGTTTGAAGGCGGCTACAAAGCATCATCGGTGAAGAAGGAAGTTAAAAAGAAGAGGGCTTTTCCGTTTTAAGGCTACTATCCTAAAACAGGCTTAACGCATTAGTCTCTGAATATGAGGCTTTGGGCAGTTTCACTTCCAAGTAAGTTATTCTACCACTTAACTCTCTCCTGTGACAGCTTTCAGGTGTTCTCAATCTACTAAATGATAAAACTCACCAGAACAATCCTGAATTTACTTCTCCAATTGCGTTACTCCTACATAGCCCCTACCCCCGTTCAGTAAGACGTTCCAGCCACGTTTTTTTAGGGTTCGTTTGATGAATTCATTCAGGAAACCATGGGCTACCAAGACCGCTAAGCCGTTTTCCTCAGCTTCTTGAATTAAATGATTAGCGGCTTGCCTGGCTCTGGCTTTGGCTTGGGTAAAGCTCTCAATTTCTTTCTGGTTTAACCCCAAAAGCCACAGAATGCGGGAGGTTACCTGCCACCACTTAAGCGGAAACTTGCCTATAGGTAGTCCCCAGATACGGTTCTCAAACTCCACAAAAGCTGCATCTTCTATCAATTGCACGTCTGGCCCAAACAACATGCGGGCGGTGGCTTTGGCCCGGGGCAGCGTACTGCAGAAAACTCTTTTGATCTGGTTCATGGGCAGGTGTTCACTCCGTTCCATCACCTCCTCTACCTCCGCCACATTGTAGTCTTGCAGATACTGCTGGGCTTGGGCTTTGGAGAAGAATCCTTTGCGGTTGACAAGAGGTCGGGCGTGCCGAATAAGGTAAATGTGCTGGGCATTGGGGTCCATCTTTTCTTATGTAAAAAGCACGTGAAATGGGTGGTGTCCTTTTCACGTGCTTTTCTGAAAATGGGTTTAAAAGAGAAACTATTGGGAGGCTACCGCTTCATTGGTTTTGTGTCGCCGAAGGGCTTTCAGATACACCACCAGGTCATCCATCTGGTCTCGGGAGATTTCGTGTTTCTTGAAAGACGGCATCCGCCCGATTCCCAAGAAAAAAGCCTTGCTCCTTACCCTGAACCGAAGGGCTGTGCCGGGCAATGGAATGTTGTTGAGCGAGGGGCCTAAACCCGCCTCGCCTAGCGGATGGCACCGCTGGCAGTGCTGCATGAACACCACTCTGCCGTTTTCCAACTGCTGGGTGCGTACAGCCAGAGGTCCCATGATGGGTTCACTGCGGCGGGCGGTGCCACAACTGCTGAGCAATAAGAAAGGCAGCAGCCATAGCAGATGCCGGGCAATTGTAGGGGTAGGGAATAGCGTTCTCATCTGCCAGCAGTTTTAGTGATTTTCCAAATTACTCCGGTCTGTTGCTTGGGAGCGGGTCCTTGCTCAGTCATGGGCATGATCCCGAAATCTACCACGTATAACTCTGTGCCAGCAGGATTAAACTTCACAGCGATGGGCCGCTCCAATCCTCCGTTCTTCATGATAGAGGCTGGTCCGTTCGTCTTGCTTCTGTTGACCGCGAAATCCTCTATCACTCCGTTGGTCGGGTTTACCCGCACTACCTTGAAACCGACGGGGCCATAGGTGTGGCCTACTTCGGGGGTCATATCGCCAAACTGGGCAATAAACGCCTCCCCTACGTGACCAAAGCCAGCATTTCGCGAGAAATCTAATCCGTTGGAAGAGGAGTGTACCCCAAGAATAGCCGCAGGTTTGGGAGGTGTGCCGGGGTGTTGCGCCAACAAGAATTTAGGGTCATCGTGCGGGGTTTTGTAGTCATCAGAAGCCATAGGCTGTCCGTTCGCAAAATCAGGCCAGCCGTACCACTGCCCCGGCTGCACGGCCCAAAGCACATCGCCGGCGCCGTATCCTGGCCGGCTGCCACGGGTATCGTAACCGTTATCGGTAACATAAAGCTGACCGTTTTGCGAGAAGGCCAATCCAAATGGGTTGCGCAGGCCCCAGGCCACCAACTCCAAGGGGCCACCCTGCAAGGACACCCGGAACACGGCCCCGGAGCAGGGCACGGCTCCTTTGATGGTCTGGTTAGGCGTACTAGGCGTCCCAAACGGAAGATAAGCACCGGTAGTGACCTCGTCTTTGTCGTCTTCGGTTAAGGGGTTGTAGGTGGTAAAGTTCTGCCCGGTTAGCACAACGTCTTTACACGGAATGTCATGGAAGTTGGGGTTGCGCTTGAGCCAGCCGTAATGGTAGTTATCCGTGCCCACGATGCCCGAGTTGGTGGCCGTTCCCTGCCCAAAATACAGGTACCCGTCTTTTCCTACCACCGGGGCATCGGTATGGTGATCGCCTAAACTGGGCAGCCCTTCCACTAACCGGGTGATTTGCCCATTACGGGAGATTTTAAGAATGCGGCCGCCTTCCAGTTCCCCTCCCTCTGACACATAAAAGAACCCGTCATGGTAGGTGGCCCCGGTCCAAGGACCGTTTTTGTCGCCGACGGCTATCTGGGTGGTGGTGCCATCGGGGTTCAGGCGCAGCAGTTTGGGAGGAAGCCAGATTTCACCATAAGAGTAACCCGCCTCGGTAATGTAAGCGGCCCCCTGCTCATCAAAGGTGATGCCTGTTGGATAGGTGAGTCCGGAAGCCACCGGTTCAATGGAATACCCCGCAGGAAGGGCTACGTCCTTTGCCTGTAATGCCCGGGTCTGCGGCTCAAAACTTTTTGGACCTCCGTAATGACCCTTGATTTTGTAGCATCCGGAAAACAGCAGGGGCATCAAAGCAACTATACTAAAGCGGATAAGTATTTTCATAGGCATGCAATAGAAAGAGTTCTACGTATGATACTTTTAAGTAAGTAAAACAGTTGCTATTGCACCTTGTTTAGAAAATTTTACATTCGTGAAGAATATAGAAAAAGCTATTTTTAAGGTCCTATGAAATTCCGGGTATTGCTTCTGCTATTATTTATGGTGATGTTCGTTTTGTTTGCCTTTGTGCAGTTGAATGACCCTGATCCGGTTATTTGGGTGCCGGTTTACCTGTCTGCGGCGGTACTTTGCTTTCTGGCCTATAAGCGTAAGCTGTTCAGGTGGGTGTATGCGGTGGCTTTTCTGGGATATGCCGTTACCGCTTTCCTGCTTTGGCCACCTGTGTACCAGGGCATCTTTTTTGACATGAGCCGCTCCCCCGCCATTGAGGAAGCCCGGGAATCATTGGGACTCACGATCTGCGCCCTGGTTATGGTGTATTGCTTTATCCTGGAGTGGAGATACAGGGCTTGAAACTTCTAACCCTTTAGAAACAGGAAGAGTAATTTCAGCCTCCTTTTCAGAAACGACCCTCTAAACGGCTTGCTGGTAAACGAAACGGTATAGCTGTGCCTTCACCTGTTCAATCTCAAACAAGGTGATCAAAGAAGGGTATGACATAAGCAATAATGGTACCCATGGTTTGGTGGCATCATACGGCGGCTGCCGATAGTCAAACTTATTCAGGTGGAAACCTAATCGTTCATAGAAGCTAATCCGCCGCTGCGCATCCTCGGTCAAGGGAGGCTCCACCTCCAGAATCACAGGCTGCTTTGTTTGTTGTAAAAGCGTCTGTAATCCGATACTCCCTACTCCTTTTCCCCGCAGGTCAGGCAGCACAGCAAAGTGCTCCAGGAAGGTAAAGTCAGGCAATTGCCAAATCCCTAGGATTCCTGCAAAAACACCCTCAAAGTGGATGGTTAAAAATTGATAGGCGGGGTTCTGTAAAAGCTGTTTTTGTCTCTCTAAGCTTCGGCGTTCTTCCGGTGGAAAGGCCTCTTCATACAAAGCCCACGCCTGAGAGAATTCAAGCGTGGGCTTTGTGGATATGGTCTGGAAGGAAAGCAAAAGCTAGTCCATTTCAATGTCACCTCGGCGCAATTGCTCTACAGAACGCATTACTTTGTCGCGTTGGGTGCCCCGGTGTTTTTCCAAGGCATCGGCTACTACGGCGTTGGTGGTTCCCAGAATTTGGGCGGCAAGTAAGCCAGCGTTAGTGGCTCCGTTCAGGGCAACCGTGGCTACCGGTACCCCGGAAGGCATTTGCAGGATAGACAAGATAGAGTCCCAACCGTCAATAGAGTTGCTTGATTTCACGGGTACGCCAATCACGGGTAACGTGGTAAGTGCGGCCACCATGCCCGGCAAGTGGGCGGCCCCGCCGGCTCCGGCAATGATTACTTTCAGGCCTTTCTTGCGGGCGCCTTCGGCGTACTCCAGCATGCGGTGGGGCGTACGGTGCGCTGACACGATGGTTACTTCAAACGGAATATTCAGTTGTTCCAGGATATCGGCGGCACCAGACATCACTTTCAGGTCTGACTGGCTGCCCATGATAATGCCTACTAGGGCATTTGTTTGCTCAGGAGTTTGGCTCATGCAATGATTTTTAAGCGGTTCTTGATGGTATCTGCTTTTTGTTTTACTTCTTCAATGGTGGATGCCAACACTGTTAAGTGGCCCATTTTCCGAAAAGGGCGCGTAAACTTCTTTCCATATAAATGAATGTGCAACCCGGGCTCCTGTAAGGTGGTTTCCAGTCCCTCGTACACGGCCTCGCCAGAATAACCGGCCTCGCCCAAGAGATTCACCAACACGGCCGGGCAATGGGGCTCAGTATCGCCTAACGGCAAGCCTAAGATAGCTCTCAGATGCTGCTCAAACTGGGAGGTGGCATTGGCTTTCATGGTGTGATGCCCGCTGTTATGTGGACGGGGGGCCACCTCGTTCACCAGAATCTGGCCGTCACGGGTGACAAACATCTCCACCGCCAAAAGGCCTACAATGTCTAAGCCAGTGGTTACGTGCGTGGCAATCTCGATGGCCATGCGTTGCAACTTATAGGCAATTTGGGCCGGAGCCAGCAGGTAATCTACTAAATTGTGCTCTGGGTGCATGACCTGCTCCACCACCGGAAATGCCTTCACCTCACCCTGCACGTTGCGGGCGCAGATCACCGAGATCTCCGTTTCAAACTCCACCAGTTTCTCTAAGACCGTAGGTGCCTGAAAGGCTTTATGCAAATCTCCTTCAGAAGACAAACGCATCACCCCGTTTCCGTCATAGCCCCCGCGGCGCAACTTCTGGAAAGCGGGAAGGAAATCCACATTGGCTTCCAGCTCCGCTACATCTTTCAACAACCTGAAATCAGAGGTGGGAATGCTGTTTCTCTGAAAAAACTCTTTCTGCAGGCCTTTATCCTGGATGGTTTGGAGCGAGGCTGGTTTTGGGTACACCTGAATGCCTTCCTTCTCCAATTGAAACAGCGCCTCCACGTTCACGTGCTCTATCTCAATGGTCACGTGCGTGCACTTCTTCCCGAAGGCGTAAACCGTGTCATAATCTTTAAAATCTCCGTGCACAAACTCCTCGCAGAGATGGCGGCAGGGCGCGTGTTCATCGGGGTCCAGAACCAAGGTGTACAGGTTGAAATCCAGCCCTGCCTGTAAAAGCATACGGCCCAGTTGGCCACCACCCAGAATGCCTAATTTAATATTGTTCATCTTAAAACCGGAAAGTCACAAGTATAAGAAATATGCGTCTCCTGCAGAAAGTCAGGCCATCTACCGGAAACCCAAATCTCAGGCTTATGCGGGTAAGCTACAAGTTTTAGGGCGGCCAGCGGAATATTTTCTTTCCAGAATTCTTTATTTAATCTCAGATGAGAACACAGCATAAAAATTTCTAGAAAAAAGAATATCTTTGGAGGATAGTAGAAGATACTACCCTAATATTATCATTATACAACATTTATAATCAGCAAACTCCCCATTTGCTTAGATTAAAATAGAATTATCTAAACCCCTTTATGAATACTTCCTACAGGCTCTTACTCCTGGAAGATGACCAAACGTTGGCTGGTGCACTCGTCCAAGCTTTGAATAAGCAAAATCTATACGCCCAACGGGTAGAGGTGCAGACCTTTAGCTATGAAGTGTTTGAGAGCCAGTTTGGCATTGGACGCAACTCAACCCGCGAAATCATTGTGCTGGGAGGCAAAGCTGCGTTAGGCTATGAGCCTGACACCCGCTTGCTGAAATCCCTGACCTCGCACCTGGACCGTACGCATCTTTTTATCCTTACGTCGTCTATAGACGGCAAAAAAATCCTTGACTACTGGCAACCGGGCGTCATTGGGGTGCTGGGCCGTGATGGGCAGGCGCATTCCTCTTTGGTAAAAGCCATCGTACGCCTACAGTTGGCGCAGCAGAAGCGCCTTTCCACCCCTGCCAAACCCAGGCAATCCGGTATCTGGCAGCGGCTTTTTGCCTAAAAGGTGATTTTTGCAGGCAGGAGCACGGCGCTTCTGCCTGCAAATCTGCTGTAGCAGGTAATTTCCTGATTTTGCGTATTATTGGAGGCAATGGAAATTCTACTCGCAACTTTCTCGGCCTTGTTTTCGGTAGTAAACCCGTTTGGGGCTATGCCGGTGTTTCTCACGCTTACCCATGATGACACCTCGGCCCGCCGGAACCAACAGGCGTTACGGGCTTGTATCTACATGATCCTGATCCTGACGGTCTTCTTCCTGGCCGGGCAGGCCGTACTGGATTTCTTTGGCCTCCGCATTCATGACCTGCGCATTGCCGGGGGCATTATGATCATGCGGGCGGGCCTGGACCTGCTCAACCCGAAAGCAGAGGATGGCAAAAAGATCTCAAAAGATGTGGTGGCTGAGGGAATGGAGAAGGAAGACATCTCCTTCACCCCACTTGCCATGCCTTTACTCTCAGGCCCGGGGTCCATTGCGGTAGTCATCAGCCTTTTCACCAAATCGCTCACCATCCTGGACATGGGCCTCACGGTGTTGGCTATTGTGCTGCTAGGCATGGTAAGTTACGTGATCCTGCTTTTCTCTCCCCGTCTCATGATCTTCATGGGCAAAGCCGGTCTTTCCGCCTTAGCCAAGATCATGGGTTTCATTGTGCTCTCATTGGGGGTAAGCTTTATTGTCACCGCCTTACTGGCCCTTTTCAAATAAGCGACTCTCCTTTTAAGCCCATTTTGCCAAAACGAGCTTAAAACCAACCCAGGTTTGGAATTCTGCCGCTCTCTAAATTCTGACTTAGAACTCTGAACTCAGAACTCAGGACTTCATTTTTATGCCTTATCTTTGCGGCATGGAATTAAAGAATGACTTGCTCCTGCGTGCCGCCATGGGGCAGCCAACTGAAAGAACTCCTGTATGGCTTATGCGCCAGGCAGGTCGTATTTTACCAGAATACCGCGCCGTGCGCGAGCGTCTCTCTGGATTTAAGGAACTGGTAGAAACCCCTGAACTGGCCGCCGAAGTGACCATTCAACCGGTAGATTTGCTGGACGTGGATGCCGCCATTATCTTCTCCGATATCTTGGTAGTACCCGAGGCGATGGGTTGCACCTACGAGATGATAGAGAAACGCGGACCTATCTTCCCAAACACTATCAAAACGGCTGCCGATATAGAAAATGTACGCGTGGCAGACCCTTACGAGCACCTGAACTACGTGCTGGAGGCTATCAAAGTCACCAAGCGTGAACTGAATGGCCGCGTGCCGTTGATCGGGTTTGCGGGTGCGCCCTGGACCATTTTCGCCTACATGGTGGAAGGCAGCGGATCCAAGACGTTCTCCAAGGCAAGAAAGATGTTGTACGAAGCTCCAGAGCTTTCGCACCAACTACTCCGTAAAATCACCGACACCACTATCGCTTACCTGAAGGCACAGGTAGAGGCCGGCGCCAACCTGATTCAGGTCTTTGATTCCTGGGCAGGCATTCTACCGCCGGCACATTACCAGGAGTTCTCTTACCGGTACATCTCTGAGATTTGCCAGGCCATTACGGATGTACCCGTGACGGTTTTCGCCAAAGGCGCGTTCTTCTCACTGGCTGAGTTTGGCCAGCTTGATTGCCAAGTAATTGGGTTAGACTGGAACATGAATGTGAAAGATGCTCGGGCAGCAGTTGGGCCAAATAAAACCCTACAAGGAAACCTGGATCCTTGCGCCCTTTACAACGACTTTGCCGGAGTAAAGCGTGAAACCATCAAAATGCTGGAAGCTTTTGGACCGAACCGGCACATCGCCAACTTAGGCCACGGGGTGTACCCAGACACTGACCCGGAGAAAGTGAAATGCTTCATCCAAACGGTGAAAGAGTACAGCCACCGTTAAGGGTTTCTCCCCCTGTTTTTAAGAAACTGATATGAAAACGGCCTCCTGCGAAGATTCACAGGAGGCCGTTTTGTTTATTCAGATTTCAGGCGGAGTTTGACTAAAACAGCCTCTATTCAGCATTTTCGGTTAGGCTTTTACCTCAAAGGAGGCCAATTCTCTGCGGAGTACTTTAGACTCCAAGGCCTCCGCCAAAAGTTGCTCTCTATCTATAGGCACTACGCCTACGTGCTCACAAACCAAACCTCCGCCCAAGTTAGCCAACTCTGCCAGAGCAGGAAGCGGCAAACCGGCGGCCAGGCTCAAAGCGGCAATGCTCACCACGGTGTCACCGGCCCCAGAGACATCTGAAATTGACCGGATGTGGGCATCTAGGTAAGTTTTGGTCTGGGAGGCAGACTGACAGAAAACCCCCCGCTCCGAAAGAGTCACCAATACATTCTCCAACTCCAGTTGGCCCTGCAACTGATCTACCGCGGCTTCAAAAGCTTCAAGGTTGGCATCCGCGAAATCAACTTTCAGGCCTTCTTTCAGTTCTTTTAGGTTGGGTTTAAAAAGTGTACTGCCTTTGTAGGCCAAGAAGTTCTTTTTCTTGGGGTCAATTACTGTGGGTATGCCTGCTTGCTTGGCCAGGCTTAGCAGTTCTTCAATAACCTGGGCGCTCAGCACGCCTTTGTCGTAATCCTCAAAGATGACGACGTGGGCATTCTCCAGCAACGCCTGGAACCGTTGCACTAAGGCTTGGCGCTCAGTAGCAGACAAATCGGTTTCCACTTCTGAGTCAATCCTTAATAATTGCTGGCCTCCAGAAATAATGCGCTGCTTTACCGTAGTAGGCCTTTCGGAACTCAAAATGATGCCTTCCGCCGTTTGGCCCTGATCTTGTAAAAGCTGGATCAACGCGTGTCCTTCCGGGTCATCCCCTACCACAGAGCAAAGCAAGGGGGTTGCGCCCAAACTCTGCACGTTCAGGGCCACGTTAGCGGCTCCGCCCAGGCGCTGCTCGGTTTTGGATTTGTTCACGATCGGCACCGGGGCCTCTGGTGACAGGCGCGACGACTTTCCCCAGAGATAAGCGTCAATCATCACGTCGCCAACTACCAATACCCGCAGTTGGCTGAAACGGGCAAACAAGGAAGATACAGTATGCTGAAGGGGCATTCAGAAATAAGAATAGGTTGAAACAAAACATTGGATAACCCACCTGGTTTGTAGGCGTGCTATCCAATGTCTAAGGCAAAGGTAAAAAGAAAATGCGAGACCCGGTTTTAGCTTAGTTTTGCCAAACTAGCCTTGATACGGTCCAGAGCCTCAATCAATTTGGCATCTGACGCGGCAAACGAGAACCGGATACACTGCGGGGCCCCAAACGCGCCACCCTCTACCAAAGAAACGTGCGCATCGTTGAGCAGGTACATGGCCAAGTCATTTGCGTTTTCAATTTTGGTGTCTCCGGCAGATTTCCCGAAGAAAGCGCTCACATCTGGGAAGATATAGAAGGCCCCCTGCGGCACATACGTTTTAAAGCCCGGGATTTCGTTCATCAAGCCCAACACTAGGTCACGGCGGCGCAGGTAAGAAGCGCTCATTTCTTCGGCAGAGGCTCTTCCGCCTTCCAGCGCGGCTTGGGCGGCTTTCTGGGCAATGGAGCAGGTTCCGCTGGTTATCTGGCTCTGCATTTTATCGCAGGCATCGGCAATGTCTTTGTGGGCGGCAATGTAACCAACGCGCCAACCGGTCATGGCATAGCCTTTAGAGAAGCCATTCACGGTGATCACGCGGTCTTTCACAGACTCAAAACGAGCCAGGCTGTAGTGCTCTCCGGTGAAGTTGATGTACTCGTAGATCTCGTCTGCGATTACGTACACCTGCGGATTTTTCTCCAGAATAGCGGCAAAGGCAGCCAGTTCGTCTTTGGTGAACACAGACCCGGTTGGGTTACACGGCGAAGAATACATTACCAGCTTGGTGTTTGGGGTAATAGCATCCTCTAACTGCTGGGCGGTTATTTTGTAGTCGTTTTCCAAGGCGCCCTGCACCGGTACCGGAATCCCCTCGGCCAGTTTCACCACTTCTTCGTAGCTTACCCAGTACGGAGAGATAATCACAACCTCATCGCCGGGGTTCACCAGGCACATCACGGCGTTGGCAATAGATTGCTTGGCCCCGGTGGAAACCACAATGTTTTCTGGGCCATACTCCAGACCGTTGTCACGGCGCAGTTTCTCTACAATGGCCTTGCGCAGGTCTGGATACCCTGCCACAGGTGTATAAAAGGTATAGCCATCATCAATGGCTTTCTTAGCAGCATCCTTAATGTACTGAGGGGTCTGGAAATCAGGCTCCCCAAAGCTTAGATTTATAACGTCCACCCCTTTGGCCGCCAGTTCACGGGCTTTTTTGGCCATGGCAATGGTTTGCGACTCAGCAAGTGAGGTAATGCGATCTGAAAGTGCTTTTTGTTCGGTAGTAATCATCTCTTGTGAAGACATAAAGGTGTGGGATCAAAAATAGGAGCTTTTGCTGTTTTTATAGCGTTTTCGTGAATATTTAATTAAACTTTCACGATTTTAGGAGGAATAATAAGTAAAATACAGGCGAATAAAACCAACACCTGCCTCTTAAACGCATCTTAGTGTGAATCAGTATTTTGGATAAGCCGTTACACCCTTCTGATTTTTTCAACTAGTCTAGCAAGGGAAAGGTCAAGCTTCCTACGCCGGTCTGCCCAGGTTAGAAATGTTACGGGCCATAATCAGGAGGTCTGCGGAAGGCGTATAGTCTTTGGCATAGACCACTTCCATCTGCCGGGCCGCCGCCGGACTGATTCGGCGTCGCGAGATTTTGTCTACTGGTGAAAGGATGGCGGGTTTTGATTCTGGGGTGGCGGTGGCTTTCAGGCCCACCCACTGGTAAAGCCCTACCAGGTTCCCGAGGCAGTTTTTCAGAAACTGCCTTTTTCCATTGATGCGCCAGATCAGCAATGGGGACAACACCAGCAATACGGCACTTACCAGCGAGTTCAGCACTGCTTTGTTCCGCCGATGATAAGGGTTGAGCAGGTTTACCTCAATGTGCAGGGCGTAATAATCGCCGCGGGCATTCTTGGAAGATGACCCGATGATGTAGGTACTGTTCTCGGGCAGGATCTTGAACTCCACGGCGCTGTTGTGGATCTGCACCATCCATTCTATAATTTGGGAAACCGGCAAATCCTTACCGCAGAAGATCAGCTCGTTAATTTTGTAAATCTCTATAATTTCTTTGATCTGCCGTAGATCGGCGGAAGTGTGCTGTGGTTCCAAGCGGGTTAAAGGTTCCTGCGCTCCGGCTTGCCGCAATAAATAAGAGGCTCTTTTCACTTCTTTGCCGCTGCCCACTACCGCAATGCGTTTGGCTTTGGGTTCACCAAACCGCCAGTGTCCGAAGGTTTTAAAGTGCCAGATCAACCGCCAGAGAGTCATGCCTACTAAGCCCACCAGCACCGCCACCAGCAGGTGCTTTTTATTGGTCTCCCCCACAATGGACACAATGCTGGAGAAAGCCATAAGCAGAATACTGCCCCAGAGCATGCCGCTTACCAGGCGGTAAAGTCGGCCGGGTTTGTCATACGCCCCGCTGAAGAAGGCACTTCCCAGCCAAACGCAGAGGTACGCCGCCCACATAGGCGAAGGGTCCAGAGGCAAGGGATCAGGCACTACTTTTTCACCCGCCACAGCCCCCACCGCCAGACACAGGCCGTCCAGTAAGATAGGGGTTATGCGTTGCAGCCCCCGGTAGAAAATGGCAATGGCGGCTCGCAGGTAAATGGCCAACCGGATTAGAAAGGAATAAAGCCGGGCCTGCCGTCCGCTGAAATGCTTCTCTGCGAACACCATCATGGCTCGGTAAAACATGAACACGTAGTTCACGCTGGTTTTGCGGGTGCTCTCGCCTTTGTAGTGGATGATGCGCGTTTCCGGGAAGTACACCACATCGTACCCTCCCTCCTTGATTCGGTAAGACAAATCAATATCCTCGCCATACATGAAGAAGTTCTCATCCAGAAGGCCCACTTTCTCCAGCGCTTCCGTTCGCATGAACATGAAGGCCCCTGCCAGAATATCAATTTTGTGCACCTTATCCTCGGGCAGGTGCCCTAAATGGTACCGGTTGAAGACGGAGGAAGTAGGAAACATGGCCGCCAGGCCGAACACCTTAGAAAAGGCAACCCATGGCGTGGGAAGTCCGCGCTTAGATTCTGGGAGAAATTTACCTGCACCATCCATCATCTTCACGCCCAAAGCCCCCGCTTTGGGGTTCCCTTCCATGAACTGGAAACACTTCAGGAAGGTGTCTTCCTCCACCACTGTATCAGGATTGAGGAGCAACACATATTTGCCCTGCGCTTGCCGGATGGCCTGGTTGTTGGCTTTGGAAAAACCCAGATTCTCTTTGTTGGCCAGCAAAATCACCTCGGGGAAGCGCCGCTGCACCATCTCCACCGATCCGTCTACCGAGTTATTGTCTACTACAAACACCTCTACCTGCAGTTTGCGCATGGCCTTTCTGACGGAAAGCAGGCACTGCTCCAGGAAATAGCTGACGTTGTAATTGACAATGATAACAGAGAGGTCTTTCAAGCGCGAACGTTGGGTCGGGTTGGTACAAGCGGGTAATTCACCTGTAATTTGGGAAAAGTACTACAAACATAAAAAAAGCAGGAACATATGTTCCTGCTCTCTCTGCCTTTTAGGGCTGTTTTCATGGAAGGAAGCTTAAAGCCTAAATCTGGCTGTAAGCGGTACGGTCCAGAATGCTTCGGCCTAAGGTAATCTCATCGGTATACTCCAGTTCTCCGCCCACCGGCACGCCTCTGGCAATGCTGGAAATGCGGGCCGGATAGTCCTTCAGTTTACGAGTAAGGTAAAAGGCCGTGGTGTCTCCTTCCATGGTAGGGCTAAGGGCCAGGATGATCTCTTTCACCCCTGAGTTTGGCAACCGCTCTACCAACGACTGTATGTGCAGATCTGAGGGGCCAACGCCTTCCAGCGGGGAGATCACGCCACCCAGCACGTGGTACACACCTTTGTACTGCGCGGTATTCTCAATGGCGATAACGTCGCGCATGTCACTCACTACGCACAGCAAGGCCCGGTCCCGGAGCGGATTAGAACAGATGCCGCACACCTCCTGGTCAGAAATGTTATGACAGGTTTTGCAGTACCTGATGCCAGTACGCATGCGTACCAGCGCCTCAGAAAGTTGTTTTGTATCTTCGGTTTCGGCTTTGAGCAAATGCAAAACTAGGCGTAGGGCGGTTTTCTTGCCTACACCGGGTAATTTTGCCAACTCTTCTACCGCATTCTCAATCAGCTTAGAAGGAAAATTCATCCAGGTAATTCAGGGTTAAACAATATCTGCTGAGATACCCCGGTCATGGATGGCAGTGCACATAATTTCCAACTCAGAGAACGTGCCCAGCTTTACGGTGCACTTCCCTTTGTAGTGGATCAACATGGTACATTGCTCGGCCTGTTCCTGTGTATGGCGGCAGACCTGCACCAAGGTATTGATCACGTGCTCAAACGTATTGACGTCATCGTTGTACACCACCAGCTCCCGCACATCAGTGGTTTCCTCCAATAACAGCACGTCTTCCTGCTCCAGAATTTCAGTTAGAATGTCCATAACACAAAATTAAGCAATTAACATGAGTTTAGGAAGAGCCTTCTGCTCCGGTCTCAGCAAAAGTAAAACAGCTAAAAACTACCTCTTGTTCCTCAAAAAAAGGTAGTTTAGCCTAATTTTTGATAGTTACTTTTCCATCAAAAACCCATACCGGGCTGCTCTTGGGCATTCTGGTTTTCAATTGCATAACCCCACAGAACATGCACAAACAACCCCTTGCCTGGATAGCCTTTGTGTGGCTGTCACTCCTGTCTTCTGTTACGGCAACTGCCCAGCAGAAGCTTTTAACCATGGAAGACGCCTTCCTGAACCCAAGCCTTTCGCCCGCCAATCTGCGCCAACTCACCTGGATACCTGGCAGAGATGAATTCAGCTACGTTGGCGACAGAAATGACCAGTTGCTGCGCGGCTCAGTAAGAGAAAATGCCAGAGTAGTGCTTACCGTAGCTGATCTGAGTGCCGCCCTGGAGAAGGCTGGCGGCGCCAAAGTTTCTGGCGTTAATGGCCTGGAATGGCTAAACGGCAATGACATCCTGGTTAACCAACGCGGCGCTCTGTACCGGTACAACCTGCAGACCAAGGCAGCGCAGGCGTTTTACCGGCTGGATGCCGCCGCCGAAAACGTGGACTTTGCCCCTAACAAGCAGCGGGTCGCCTACACCAAGGCCCAGAACCTGTTCATCTCCCAGCCCGGTGCCGAAAACAAGCAGATTACCCAGGAGGCGAACCCCGAAATTGTAAACGGACAGGCAGCCCACCGCTCTGAGTTCGGGATCTCTAAAGGCACGTTTTGGAGCCCCAGCGGGAACCATTTGGCGTATTACCGCATGGACCAGACCATGGTCACCAATTACCCGCTGGTAGACGTTAGCCAGATTCCCGCGCAACTCAACAACATCAAATACCCGATGGCGGGCGGCAAAAGCCACCACGTGACGGTGGGCGTGTACAACGTGGCCTCGGGCAAAACCATTTTCCTGAAGACCGGAGAACCCGCCGAGCAATACCTCACCAACCTGACCTGGAGCCCCGACGAGAAATCCATTTACCTGGCGGTAGTCAACCGTGCGCAGAACCACATGTGGCTAAACCAGTACGATGCCACTACCGGCGCCTTCGTGAAAACCTTGTTTGAGGAGAAAAATGACAAGTGGGTAGAGCCTGAGCACCCGCTGTACTTTGTACCGGGCAAGCCCGATCAGTTTGTCTGGATCAGCGAGCGCGACGGCTTTGACCACCTTTACCTGTACAACACCAATGGCCAGCTGATTCGGCAATTGACCAAAGGCGAGTGGGTGGTAACTGATTTAGTGGGTTTTGACAAAAACGGCCGCGAAGCGTACTACACCTCCACCGCCGAGAGCCCTTTGGAGCGTCACTTTTACGCCGCTGAGTTAAGCACCGGCCGCACCGGCCGGCTCACCCAAGGCAGCGGGGTGCACACCATTTCCTTCAGCCCTACCGGTCAATACTTTATAGACAATTACAGCAGCCCCGCCACCCCGCGCACCATCCGCATTTTGGACACCGATGCTGGCAAAATCACAAAAACGCTGCTGGTAGCCCAAAATCCTTTGCAAGACTATCGTTTAGGCGAAACCACTGTTTCCCCTATTAAAGCCGAAGATGGTACAGATCTATTCTGCCGGATGATCACGCCGCCCAACTTTGATGAGAAGAAAAAGTACCCAGTGGTGATGTACGTGTATGGTGGTCCGCATGCCCAAATGATCACCAACGGCTGGCTGGGCGGCTCCAACCTTTGGATGCAGCTCATGGCCCAGAAAGGCTACATCGTGTTCACGCTAGACAACCGGGGCTCTGCCAACCGCGGACGTGCCTTTGAACAAGCCATCTTCCGGCAGGCCGGCGTAGCCGAGGTAAGCGACCAAATGAAAGGAGTGGACTACCTGAAGAGCCTCCCGTATGTAGATGCCACCCGCATGGGCGTTCACGGCTGGAGTTACGGCGGCTTCATGACAACCTCTTTGATGCTGAAGCAACCTGGCGTCTTCAAAGTAGGCGTAGCGGGTGGCCCGGTAATAGACTGGCGCCTCTACGAAGTCATGTACACCGAGCGCTACATGGATACTCCGCAGGAAAACCCCCAGGGCTATGAACAAGCCAATCTGCTTAACCACGTAAAGAACCTCAAAGGCAAGCTGCTCATGATCCACGGCACGGTAGATGACGTGGTGGTGTGGCAACACAGCCAGGCCTTCCTGAAAAAAGCGGTGGATGAAGGCGTGCTGCTGGATTACTTCGTGTACCCGGGCCATCCGCACAACGTGGGCGGCAAAGACCGCGTGCACCTCTACAAAAAAGTAACCGAGTACTTTGACGAGCATCTAAAGTAAAAAAGTAAAGGGTCTGTTTTGAAGAAAACAGACCCTTTATAATTAATTCAGACTTAAGAAGGCAGTTTTACCTTTTTATTAAAGACCTATGAAAGAGTACACTTACAAAGGAAAATGTATTTGGTGTTTAAAAGAAAGACCGGAAGTACTTTTCACCAGTGAACCTCATACTGTTTCTAGGCAGCTTGGTTCTACTATGATAGGTTTTGACATTTGTAATTCCTGCAACTCATACTTTGGGTCATCTACCAAGAATAAATTCAAGGAGTTTGTCATCTCTCCAGAATTAGCCTTTAAAGAAATTTTTAATATTATTAAATTCCTTTTCAAACAAAATAAAAACGAAAATTCATACAAGGAATTAAGGTCTATATACTTTAACTATCATCATTCAAGGTTAACATTACAAATCAAAAAGTCTTTTGAAATACAACCAAGGTTTTTAAGAAACTTCACAAGACAATTTAAAAGAGGAGTTTATGAAGTGTTTTTACAAGAATATCATCGTTATACAAAAAGTGGATTAGACACAAAATTTGATCCTGTCAAGAATTTTGCACGATACGGATTAGGGGATTTACCCCTTTACTTTTTGAAAAACAATGGTATTTACTTTGTTGAAGAAAATTTCAACAATCCTTCCCTAGCTTTCAACGAACATACATTAACTCATATTAATGAATTTGGTTTTTACCAGATGTTGTTTTTAGGTCATGTTTTCTTTTTAGAAGTAACTCCTAGGTCAATTTTCACAAGAGATAAATATTTATTTAATGAGGCAGATAAATGGATAAATAATAAAGCTTTTTTCAGCCATTTAGTTGAAATGGAGTATATAACTGATTTAGATTTTACTTTGAGAAGTTTAAATAAAGAAGGTCAATAGCTTACTAAATGAACTACCTATGTTGAAACGCAACCATCTCTGGGCTTTGCCGCTCGGATTAACCTTTATCTCAGCTTGCCAATCTACCACCTCCACTCAGCAGACTACTGCAACTGCATCTGAAGCAATTACCGCTGCGACTCCTACTGAGGCGCCAGTGACTGAGGGCCGTGTTACCGAAGAAAGCTACCGCACTTACGTTACTGCTCTGGCCGCCGATGACATGGAAGGCCGCAAGCCGTTCACCAATGGCGAGAAGAAAACCCTCGCTTACCTGGAGCAAGAAGCCAGGGCATTGGGCCTGGAACCCGGCAATGGCAACAGCTACCTGCAGGAAGTACCCATGGTGGAGATTACCTCCTCACCCGCTCCTACAATGACCGTGAAAGGCAAAAAGGCCCTGACCTTGAAAGGGCTGGATGACTACGTGATTTGGGCCAGACGGACCGAGGAAAATGTCTCCATTAAAGACAGTGAACTGGTGTTTGCCGGTTTCGGGATTGTGGCCCCGGAATATAACTGGAACGACTACGCCGGGCTGAATGTGAAAGATAAGGTAGTGGTGGTTCTGGTCAGCGACCCCGGGTTCTACTCTACCGACACCACCTTCTTCAAAGGCCGTACCATGACCTACTACGGTCGGTGGACCTACAAATTTGAGGAGGCCGCCCGCCAGGGAGCCAAAGGATGCCTCATTGTACACGCCACAGAACCGGCGGGTTACAGCTTCAAGGTGGTACAGAACAACTGGAACACCTCCAAGTTCTACCTGGGGGCAAACGGAAAGGAAACTTACCATTGCGCCATGGAAGGCTGGATCACCACCCCCGTTGCTGAAAAACTATTCTCCGCCGCCGGCAAAAACTACCAGACAGAACTGCAGCGGGCTTCCAAACCTGGGTTCAAAGGAAATACCTTGGGCATGACGGTAAGCACTTCCCTGAAAGCCAAAATCAGGAATGACAAATCTTATAACTTCATCGCGAAGATCACTGGGAGCAAGCGCCCCGATGAAGCGATTGTGTACTCCGGGCACTGGGACCATCTAGGCATTGGCAAGAAAAACGAGCAAAACGACAGCATCTACAACGGCGCCGCCGACAACGCCAGCGGAACCGCCGGTCTACTGGCCGTGGCGAAAGCGTTTCAGGAGCAAGCCCAAAAACCCGACAGAACCGTAGTCTTTCTTTCGGTCACCGCGGAAGAACAGGGCCTGTTAGGCTCCGCGCATTACGCAGAGCACCCGGCTTTCCCGAAGGAAAAAACCGTGGCAAACCTCAACATGGACATGCTAAACCCATTTGGACCTACCAAGGACATCGTGCTCATTGGTATGGGCCAATCAGAATTGGAGGACATTCTCTCAGAAGAAGCCCGAAAGGAGGGCCGGTACATTGCGCGGGACCCTAATCCGGAGGCTGGTCTCTATTACCGATCTGATCACTTTAACTTCGCCAAGACGGGAGTTCCAGCGCTGTTCACCGGCATGGGCATTGACCACGTTACCTTAGGCAAAGTCGAGGGCAAAAGGCTGTTGGACAATTTCACTGCCAACATCTACCACAAACCCAATGATGAGGTGAACGCAAACTTTAAAACAGATGGTGCCGTAGCCGATTTGCAATTACTGTACCAAGTAGGAAAACGCCTCGCTTTATCAAACGTCTGGCCTGCCTGGAAAACCGGTTCAGAGTTCAAATCCGTGCGCGATAAGTTTATGAAGAAGTAGGGCTTTTACCCTATTTTGCTAAAAACTAGCTAAAAAAGGCCGCTTCGTAGATGAAGCGGCCTTTTTGTTTTAGTTAAAATATAGAGCCAATTTCTTCTTCTGGACTCTATTTGTGTTGAAGCGCTTGCTTATGTATGATAGTTCGTCTTATAACTAAAGAAGTGGTAGGTATCGGCTTAGGCACTTGGCTTCATCTATTGCATTTAAGTAACAAGTTCCCAAATAAGAAAATACAGTTTAAGCTTGCCTGATCACAGCCAGAAATTAAAAACTGACAAGTATTGAATAATCCTATAAAACATTCAAAGCAAAAAACTACGAGCACCTACCCTATTGCTTTGAAATTTGGAATCGGCTGTGAACGTATACTTGCGCCACCGATGGCTACTTTTAGCATATACTTTTCAAGAGTGTATATCTTCTATTCTAATAGTGTAGAAAGGCGATATCTATTTAACGAAGCGTATTATTTGGTTCATCGTCTTCCTAGAAATGTTTTGAATTTACTTTTCAACTGTTCGTGCACTTAGGAGGCAGAAAAATATTTTAACACAGAATTTTAATAATCTTTTTATATACAAATTCTTGCCGCATCTTTATAGGATTAATTCCATAAACCTATTTATCTATACTAAACCTTACCCTTTCCCCTTTTCTATTCTTGTATGTTAAAACCTTTACTCTCTGTCTCATCTGATTTCAGATGGAAACTCCTGCTTTTGATTTTCCTCTTCTGCGGAGGGGCTCAGGCAGCCTACTCACAAGCAGATTATGCTATTCAGGGGGCTGCTGTGTCACCCACCTCCGTAGCTGTAGGAGGTACTATCAATGCTTCAAGTTCTATTTACAACTTGGGCAACAGCGCTGGAATTAGTAGCAATGTGGGCTACTACTTATCAACCAACAGTACTTTAGACAATTCGGACACCTTTATTGGCTCTTCCGCTGGGGGAACCCTTGTCGCAGGAGGAACATCCAGCAGGTATGAAACGCTTACCATTCCGGCGGGTACTGCCAACGGGTCTTATTACCTCCTTTTTAAGGCAGACTACCTGAACACTATTTCAGAGTCTGATGAAAACAACAACGTGAGTAGTGTTGCCATTTCGGTGGTGCCTTCTGCTGTTGATTTTGTTGTTAACTCAGCCGTAGTGAATGAGTACAACTACACTCCCATTACTCCTGGCAGTTCAGTAACGGTGTCTGGAAGCATTAGGAACCAGGGGAATATTTTCGCTTCATCCAGCAGTGTTGGGTATTACTTATCTTCTAACACCTCCCTAGACGCGGCAGATGTTTTTATTGGCTCCGCATCAAGTGTTTACAGACTCAACGCAGGTGAAAATGTGTATTTCAATAACACAATCACCATACCGGCTAGTACTACTCCCGGTACCTACAACATTATCTTTGTAGCCGATTACCTGAATAGCGTTACCGAAGCAAGCGAGACCAACAACACGCTTGCCCGGCAGATCACGGTTGTTTCGCCTTCTGTAGACCTGTATGTTGAATCACCCTACCTATACAGTACTTCTGCTTCACCAGGGCATCTGGTCTCTACCAGATTCTCGGTTTTCAACATGGGGAACACCATGGCAGCCTCCAGCAACGTGGGAATTTACCTATCTACTAATTCTACCTTAGATGCAGCAGACTCCTTTATTGGTTCTTCTTCAGGTTCCAGCATTGCGGGCGGCACTTCCGGATACTCTAGGGAGGCAAATGTTACCATTCCCTCCAATACACCCGTGGGATCTTATTATATCCTGTTTAAGGTAGATTATTTAAATAGCATCACCGAAACAAACGAAAACAATAACGTTGCCAGTGTTGCCTTTTCTGTGGTAGCGCCTAATGTTGATTTGAATCTCCAAACCCCTAGTATCTCTTCTGCTACTGTATCTGCCGGCAATCCTTTGACGGTCTCTTCCACCGTCTACAACCTTGGGAATACCAATGCAGGGTCCAGTAACATGGGGTATTATCTGTCAACGAATAATATTCTGGATGCAGCAGACGTCTTAATCAGTTTTGCTAATGGCGGAGCGGTTTCCTCTGGCAGTTATAACAGCAGCTTTAGAAGTGCGTCAGTGACCATCCCGGCAAATACTGCTCCTGGTAATTACTACCTCATACAGGCAGTTGATTATCTAAACTCCATCGCAGAGAGCGACGAAACCAACAATACGGCAAGTAGCTACCTAAGTGTTACCGCGCAAGGCACTACTTTCATCGTTCCTTTTAACGGCACTTCCAGCTTTACCACGTGTACAGGTAAAGTCTATGACAACGGCGGCACCGGAGAATACTCTAACTATGCCAGTGGATCTATTACACTGAACCCAGGCACCACCGGAAATAAAATACAACTATCCTTTACAAGCTTTTCGGTAGAGCCTGGGTACGATTACCTGGAGATATTTGATGGTACCAGTACCTCCGCCACATTAATTGGCCGATATTCCTACAACCCAGGAGTAATTACAGCCTCAAGTGCCTCCGGAGCGTTGACCTTACGCTTTAACACCGATGGTAGCGCTGTTTACTCCGGTTTTGAAGCTGATATTTCCTGTGTAACCCCTTCTGTTGATTTATCTATCCTTTCTGGTTTTTCCTCAGTAAGCAGCATTAGCCCAGGAACCTCCTTTACCACTACCAGCTTTATCGCTAACACAGGTTCCACTTCCTCTCCAAGTAGCAATGTTGGGTATTATCTATCTGCCAACAGCACCTTTGAGACAACGGATCTTTACTTAGGTGTTACCAATGGCGAAACTCTTACCAGCGCCAACTCAGCAGAGAGACGTGGTTCCCTGATCTTGCCTGGCACCGTACCTGGAGGTGCTTACAACTTACTTTTCGTGGCAGACCCTACAAACCTTGTGGGGGAGACAAACGAAACCAATAACGTGAGGGCGTCAGCAATTACCGTTAACTCCTCTAATGTTATTGACCTGAATGTGACCGCCAGAACCTTAGCTGCTACCACAGTGGTGACAGGAGCTTCTGTTTCTGCGACGGGAACTCTGACAAACAATGGCAACACCCTGGCACCTAGAAGCGCCGTTGGTTTTTACCTTTCACCTAATGCTACCTTGGATGAAAATGACGTGTTGTTGACACAGACCCAAACAGCCGGTACATTGGCCGCTTCAGCCTCTGAAGCTGTAACTGCTTCTTTAACTATTCCAAGCACCACTGCTCCGGGCAGTTATTACATCCTGTTTGTACCAGATCCTGAAAACCACATTGCAGAATCTAATGAGACAAATGGCATCATGTCACTTGCTCTTACGGTAACAAACAACACCTCAGACCTGATAGTGCAGAACGCATCCCTTTCTCCAACAGCCTTGCTGGCAGGAGCTACGGTAACCGCCACTTCTACTCTCAGAAACCAAGGCTCTGTTTCTGCCACCAGCAGTAACATGGGCTATTACCTCTCTTCCAATACCACCTTTGAGGCTTCTGATGTAGCGTTAACCACTACTACCGGGGGTACCCTAGCCGGAACCACCTCTGCGGCAAAAACAGCTACCCTTACCATTCCTGCAGGAACTGCGCCAGGCAACTACCATGTGCTTTTTGTAGCCGACCCTGCCAATAGTGTGACGGAAGGAAATGAGTCCAATAACGTATCACCAGTAGCCTTGACGGTATTGACTCAAATTGTAGACCTGAATATTCAAGCCCCAGCTTTATCGGTTGCTTCGTTGACCACAGGTGGCACTGTTACGGCTACTTCATCTATCCGAAACTCTGGCACCATTTCTTCAAGCGCCAGCACCGTAGGTTACTACCTTTCTACTAATACAACGTTTGAGGTTTCTGATGTGGCTTTAGGCACTTCTACCGGCGGAGCACTTTCTGCTGGTACTTCAGCTTCAAAAACTGCTACTCTCACCATTCCGGCGACAACAACTGCAGGCAACTACTATGTTTTATTTGTGGCAGATCCAGCGGCTGCGGTAACCGAAAGCAATGAGGCCAACAACGTCTCTTCTGTTGCTTTGACGGTAACTGCCCCCCCTAGCCCAGACTTGATAGTGGAGACTTTCTATACTTCTCCCTCTACTTCTCCCTACGTACAAGGAGCTGTATTCACCGTAGCTGCTTTAATCAAGAACCAAGGAAATGCTAACAGCTCAGCTTCTTCTGTTGGAATTTACTTGTCTTTAAATGACACTTGGGATGCCGCAGATGTTTTATTAGCTGAAGCCACCGGGTCAAGCTTAAATCAAAACACTACTGCTACTCTCACCGCTGCCGTGACCATTCCAACAACTACCGTAGCCGGTTCTTACCGGTTATTGGTGAAAGCGGATCATAGAAATGCTGTTGTGGAAAGTAATGAAGACAACAATTTAAGATTTTCAGCAATTACGGTAGTTACCCCAACAGTTGATTTAGCAGTTAGCAACGTTTCTGCTTCCACTAGCAACTTGAGTGTTGGTAGCTCTATCACAGTTTCAGCTCGAATAAGCAACAACGGCAACTCAACAGCGCCAAGTAGTAATTTAGGTTTTTACCTTTCTGCCAACAATGTTTTTGATACCAATGACATTGCCTTAGGTACCGTTACTGGTGGCACTTTGGCTTCGGGAACAAATGCCACTAGATCTGGTACTTTCACCGTTCCTACTGGCACTCTAGAAGGAAACTATTTCTTACTGTTCATAGCTGATCCGGCGAATGCAGTAGCTGAAAGCAATGAAACAAACAACGTGATAGACATGCTGGGCTTCTTTGTGTATCCACAAAGCGTAGACCTTATTCTAAGTAACACTATGATCTCCTCTCCTTTTGTGGCTAAGGGGTCTACCGTAAACTTAAACACCACTATCACTAACAGCAGAACAATACCAGCATCTTCCAGTAATGTTGGGTATTATCTGTCAGCAAATAACACTTACGAAAGTAGCGACATCCTTTTGGGCACATCCACAGGAGACGCATTAGCAGCTGGGGAAAGTGTAACTAAAAATGCTACTGTCACCATCCCGGCTAGCACCGCTGTAGGAAACTATCACATCCTGTTTATTGCCGACCCTAACAATTCAATAACGGAGAGTAGTGAAACTAACAACCTTTCAGCTGTTCCTATTACCGTTTATGAAGCAAACACCAGCGTTCAGAAACCTGATTTGATGGTTCAGACTCCAACAATTGATAGAACTATTGTCAATATTGGAAACACTGTTATCATTAGCTCAAGAGTAGTTAATACGGGCAATACAACTGCTGCTGCCGGTAAAGTCTCTTATTTTGTATCTTCTGATGATGAGTATGAGATTGCCGATTTTTTAGTAGTTGAGAGTGAACACCCCGCATTAGCCGCAGGTGCTTCTACCACTAGCTCTGTCTCTTTTACTATTCCAAGTTGGATGGGGTATGACCAATTTTACTTGATTGCCAAAGTAGACCACAGGGGAACTATTGATGAGATAAACGAGGGTAACAACATCAGCAGCGCCGCTTTGATAAGAATGAGAGACCCCAACGGCATCAAGGAACTTTCACCTGAGCATAAACTCACTTTATGGCCTAACCCTGCTACTGAAAAGCTCGCCATTGAAGCGAAAGGCTTCAAGAATGGGGAGATATCAGCAGAAATTACCATGTACAACGTAGCAGGCCAGAAAGTGATGACTCAGAAAGCAGCTATCACTAATCAGGAATTGAAAGTTTCTATGGATGTAACTAACCTGAACCATGGTCTTTACCTGGTGTACATTCAAGTAGGTGATACGCTCACCATAAGAAGAGTCGCCGTTCAGAAATAACTGCCTAGTTCTTAATCTTAGAAAGAGCCTCCTAGAAAATAGGAGGCTCTTTTTTTTGTACTAGCCTACAGATCTCTCTGTACACAGTTTCCTCCAACCCAGCTGCACTTTAAACCTTCTTTGCCGAAAATGGACATAAATCAAGCCAGTTGGCAAAAGGCCGTTTTTTATTTGCGAACACAAAGCAGTAATTTTGAAATCTTTAGGAGCGATAAGCAGCCGCTAAACTCCTGATTCGATTTATAAGAAAAGAATAAACTGTATGCCCGTTCCCTCCGCTGACTTCAAGCAGGCGTTGAAAAAATTGAGTGAGAAAGAGAAGGAAGCCCTGGTGCTGCGTCTGGTCAGGAAAGACGCGGAAGCCTATGATACCCTCGCTTTTGAGTTGCTGGAGGAGGTGACTTTGGAAACCCTCTTTGAGAGAAGCTCAGAGACCATCCATGACATCATGTTTACTGTCTCGGGCCGTTCTTTGAGCAAAGCTCTGAATCGCGGTCTGAAGAAAGCCACCCAAGAAATTGCCCGGTACCAGCGCATCACCAAAGACCGCAAAGGCGAGGTAGAACTCCACCTTTACTTACTGAACCTCATCTTTGACAACTTCACCGGGCAGTTTGAGAGCATTTACAAAGGGTTCTATGTGGCCACCGCCCGGTTGGTCTTGCGTGCCATGATGCTTATCCAGAAACACCTCCACGAAGATTACCACCTGGAGTACCAGGAACAACTTAACACGTTCCTTACCGATTTGAATGGCCGCAGCAAACGCAGGCAATTGCCGTTCAACCTGCCTTTGCAGTTTGAGATAGGTTAAAAAGACCTCTGTTTAACGCCTCAACTAAATGCCAGAAGCGCTTTAAGGCTGTTTTGACCTAAACCGGTTAAAAGCCCTTAAAGCGCTTAATAGATTCTACCTATATAGAGCCTTTATATTTTTCTTAAACCTGTCACGGTAGTTCACGTTCATTAAAGCTCATAAACCATAACCGAACGTATGTCAACTAACGAGAAACAAAAAGTCGTGGAGGTTCTGCAAGAACTAAACGAATTTGTACATGATGGCCTGGAAGGCTACGAGCGTGCCGCCCGGGAAAGCACTGATTCACTTCGGCAAGATGCGTACCGTCGTTTTTCACAGCAACGTCTGGCTTTTGCCAATGAACTGAACCAAATCATTCAACAACACGGCGGCAGCCCCGAACGTGATACTACCGCTAAAGGAAAGCTTTACCGTCAATGGATGGATTTTAAAGCCACCATCACGGGCAGCAGCGAAGAAGCCATCTTAGGTTCCTGCATTTACGGTGAAGAATGGGCTCAGAAAGCCTATCGGGATGCCCTGGACCACGAGTTACCGGCCGAGGTGCGCGGCACTATCTTACGCCAGAGAGAGGCCTCTACCGATGTTTTAACCTACCTGCATCAGGTTTGGGAATCTGCCGGGTATGAAGAGCCAGCCCCAACCGGCCTAACCGCTGCCACCGCCCTTACTTCTGCTCCAAACAAAACCTGGAGAACTGCTTTGTATGTGGCCGCCGGAGCTGCGGGCGTAGCCTTGGTGTACGGCCTGGTTACCAAGAGAATCTCTGCCGGTCGCTTACTTTCCAGCGTAGGCAACATCACAGCGGGTATTGTAGGTGCTGTTAGGCAACGTGCCGGCAATACAGCAGGTGCCAACTCAAACAAAGGAAATCAATAACAAAAAAACGGCGGACAATGTCCGCCGTTTTTCCTCATCCTATAACACATTCACTACAACTAAAATCTCTTTAGAATCTGAAACCAACAGAGGCTTTAAACCCGTGGTTATATGATTTATAATTTGCGTTGGCATCTATGGTAGTGAACCCCATGTCATAGCTACCTCCTAGATTTAACCCATTCTGGAACTGGTATCCGGCCCCTGCCGACATCCCCAAATCCACTTTCCGTTGGCTGTTCTGCCATTCAAAGTCATTGTTGTAAGCAGAAAACCCAAAAGCACCCGCATTCACGTTTACTTTATTGGAAAGCAGGAAAGACACCTGCGGACCGGCAAACAAGTTAAAACCACTTCCCAGGTAAACTTTGGCCAGTAATGGCACATCTATGTATTCTGCTTTATTGGTAAGCGTTACCTTGGCATTGGCGAATTGAGCAGCATCACCGGGGACTCTACCTTCCAAAACCATGCCTTTCTGAGAGTATTGCACGCCAGGCTCAAATTCAAACCCGTTGGCCACCGGAATACTCAGGAAAGCCCCCGCGTGGAAGCCCTGCCGCATTCTGGTCTGCACATTGCCGTCTGTGTACTCCAACAGATTCCCGAAGCTTTTCACGGTCTCTCCTTGCCATCCGGCTACGCTGTAACCGCCCTTAATACCCACTTTCACGTCGCCACTCTGGGCGAAACTTTTGTTAAGGAGCCCTGCCAGCAGAACTACCATTATTAGTAATGTCTTTTTCATGTCACTAGTATTTCCTGATTGAACCTCGCTTTGGGGTTGTATCTGCCCAAATGGAAAAACCGTGCCAAAAACGCTTCATTTTCTTTAGACCATCTTCAAACGCCTCCAAACCATTTCTTTAAATGTCTGAAAATAAAATAGTTAACTTTTATAAAAATTCATCAATCCTATTAAAAGCAGAAGCGCCCCGTCTATTAAAAGACGGGGCGCTTCTGCTTTTAAAGCTTAGGACTTCTATAATTTAATGAGTTTTACGTCTTCCCAGTAGCCCATGATTTTGTCATTAGGGCCTACCAGGATGTCTACCCGATCTTTGATGCGGTGGTGCATGGCGTCTCTGACCACATAGATGCCATCTAGTTTGTCTGAGATCCCTTCCACCTTTACAGAGTCGCCGTAATCTATCTTGCCTCCCCAACGGGCCAACAGGTTTCTGGAGAGCGCCAACCAACGGTGCTTTCCGGGGTTTTGCTCGTTTATCTTGGAGCCGTCGGCGGTGATGAGGGGGTCTTCATCCGTTTGCTCCTCTACCGGGAAATAGACCGAGGCATCTACCTTGATATGCTCCATTTCCTCTGTCATCGCTCTAGGAGCGGAAGCTTTCATGGCTACCGGGTGATGCTTGATGGCGGGCATCGCCGGTGCCTGCGTAGTAGACCCCGAAATTTCTTTCAGAAATGGGAGAATTATTAAGAGAATAAATCCATACGTTTGATTCTTGACCATGCTTTCGTTGTTGGTGAAACATCGGTTTTGGCACTAAGTCTTAAACGATTTATATTTTACAGGGTTATGAATCTGTAAAAAATGCAATTCAAACGTTTGGGCGGCTTTTCTGCACATTACGTGCCAAATCTTGCCCTATTGGATTTAAAGAAAGGAATGTGGTAAAATCAAAAATTCCGTTTTTAACGCATTTTCATCAAATGAGTCAAAAACGGAATTTTATGTTAACCAGCTAGTTAGCTACGCTTAAGGTCTTTACAAAGGCAACTGCTTATCTAACACCTGCACCGATCGCATAATTGTTTCTACGGCTTTCAGGTAGAAGGCTTGATGGATGTTCCTGAATTCATCGGTTTCTTGGTGGTAATGCGGATGGTCCTCTACCCCAAAGTAGATGAACGGGATTTTGGCATTATGGAAGCTGCCGTGATCAGATTGCAGAGTCCAGTCATCATGGCCCTGCTCTGGGCGGTCATGGCCGAAACGCAGGTTCAATCCCTCTGGCACGGCCACCTGCTCTAACATCGGTTTAAAGGAAGGATGGTGGTACGTACCGGAAGCATACAGTTCGTTTTTCTCAGAGATGCTGACCATGTCCAGGTTTACGTCCAGCAGAATCCGTTCTTTCGCAAACGGCAGGTTGGCCACGAAAGCTTTGGACCCCTGCAAGCCCTGCTCCTCAGCATCAAAGGCGACAAACACCAAGGTATGCTGCGGCTTTTGTTTCTGGAAGTGGGTAGCTAGCGCCAGAATAGCCCCAATGCCTGAGGCATCGTCATCCGCCCCATTATAAACTTTCCCGTTGCGGGTACCAACGTGGTCATAGTGCGCCGAAACCACAATCACTTTATCTGATTTCCCCTGGATCATGCCCACCAGATTTACCCCGTTTACGGTTGAAGTGGAATTACGTGGTGCAAAGGTGAAGGTGTGTTGGTACTGCTGTCCTACAGGTTTTAACCCGATACTTTGGAAGCGCTGCATCAAGTATTGCTGGGCCTTGGCATGGCCTGGGGTGTTGGGCAAGCGCCCTCCCAGAGAATCGGCGGAGAGGATCTCCACGTCTTTCAACACTTGGTTTGTCTGATACACTTCTTGGGCGCAAGAAGAAAGGCTTACGGTGCTAACGCTGATAGAGGCCATTAACAGGCCCTGCAGGAAGGATAAACGGTTCATGGGTAAAAGGTACGGCAAAAAACGAAATCTTGCATCTGCCGCCTCAAATTGCTACTGTTTTGGGGCTGTTTTCAGGAGAAGAGGCCTAGAACAGAAAACCATCCTTTTCAGCGGGAGAATATAGAGAAATTTTCAGCGACAAGCCTGCCGCATTGGTTGGATTGGATGCGAGCCAGAACTTCTGGGTAGATGGTCACAGCGTTTTGGGTTTACTTTAAAAAAACAACCGGCTTTGCACGTCTACCTGGCCTTAAAACAAAAACGCTACCTTCTGGGAGGAAGGTAGCGTTTGTAGGTATTAGAAGGGAGCGGCTTAGGTGGTGGTCAACACACCCACGCGCTGGCCTTGTTCATTCAACAGCAACCCATCTGTACTCACGAACAGGTAAGAGAAGTAACGGCTCTCCAATACGTAAGGGAATTTGCTGCTTTTTGTTTTCTGCAGTTTACCAATCACTTCCATGCCTTGTGACGTCTCGCGCACCAGGTTATAAGAAGTAGTTACGTAGATTCTCTCCTGAGGAGCGCTCTGCAGTTTCACCTGACGAAGGATTTGCTGAGAAGGCATTCTGCTAGAAGCTGAACTACGTCTGCTGGCAGTGGTAGCCACTGGCTGTTCGGTGAAAACAGAGCGGTTAGCCGCAGCTACAGTACGGTTTGGAGTACCAGCCTTGGCACTAGCCAAGATCTGCTCCTGCGCATTCCGCCAGCCTCTGCTGATGGCAGTCAGGCGAGAGCTCTTGCCAGGGTGCGTGTAAGAATCTTCCTCCTCGGCCAAGGCTTTGATCGCCGCCTGGGCTTCGCTTAGAGAAGCGCCCATTTTTCGCAGCACAAAACCTGAGAACTCATCGGCCTCCAACTCATCTTGCTGGTTACTGCCCCCTTGAGAGAGCGTATGACCATTCAAATGGTGCCCAATCTCGTGTGCTAGAATGCTAATCCCAGCCCAGTCGGTTCTAAGCGCGTTGTTCAGCGTGCTCACAAAGTTCTCGTTGTAGAGAATATAGCGTTTGCCGTTCATGATCACGGCAGCCGCGTTAGGAACGTTGGCAGCGCGCACCTCAAACCGAGGCTTCAGCCCTACCACGTCAATTATTTCGGTGATGATATCTCTGGCCCCAACTGGAGCAGGCGCTGCATATGTGGTGGCAGCTCCTCCCTTCGTGTCAGCCACAGCCGGTGTCGCCACCGAGGCACCAGTCAGAAACAGACCGGTTAGTACTGATAAAAGAACCTTTTTCATATGCTTTTCCATGTAGTTTTATAACAGAAGAACACGCTAATTGATTCAACGTTAAGCCTGCCAAATCATTGCGTATACACCTAATAGCAAGTTCTCTGCCAGTTTTAGAAAAACAGCCTTTAAACACCCGTTTGATGCGGTGTTTAAAAAATATTTTTTTAGTTCCGTAGAAAGCACAAAAAAGCCCTCAGATTTGCTCAAAGGGCTTTTTCTATCAACTGATTAGTAGTTGTTTTCTTGGTTTGAATCACCATCGTTGGTGTCTCTTTCGTCTATGGTGTTGCCACCGCCGGCCTTCTCGGTACCAGAGAAGTTTTCATCCTGCTTGGTGGAGTCGTACCCAGTTACGTTTCTTCGGTAACTGTCATGGTCACTCACGTCCTGGCGCTGGTGCTCTGACTGCTTGCCCTGTTCCATCTGGTTTGCCGAGTTGTTGTTGTTTTCTTCGGGCCCGGGGGTATTTTCTTTATCTGCCATTTTCTTAAAGCTTAAGTAAAACATGTCTCCCCGACTCTTGATCGGGTCTGCCTACTTGTACTTAAGCCATAGCAAAAGGTTCTTGCAGGCGGTGTTGCCAGCCCTACTGTTTTCGTCTTTTTGGAAGGAAAACCAAAGTGTCAGGCTAGCGTCTTGCGCTCAATGACATCTAGTAAGTGTAGCAGCCGTTGGGCCGTAGCATCAATCTGGGACAGATCTTTGAGGGCTTCTTCCTGTTTCCCTTGTTGGTATTGCTGCCACAAACGGCGGGCAATCACGTGCATTTCATTGTGCACCCGTTCAAGATCCTTCACCTCTGGTAAATGCCCAATTTTGGGCATAGCTACGTCATAGATCCATTTCCCGAGGGAGCACCCGGTGGTAGAGATTACCGGTTCAGTGTCAATATTGGCCCCGTACAGCAAAGCCCGTAGCTTTGATTTGAACAGGACGTGCTTGATGCGCGCCTGCTCAAAATCAAGCCTTCCAATACTATCAAAGTAATCTTGTTGCTCTGCTTTATCCATGCTCTACAAAGGTCAATGCCACTTTACCGCTATCTGAAGCACCTCGCACAATTTTATAAGTATCTGGGACATTACACAAGGGTCTTCCTTCCGGTAGGCAAGGAAAATGGGTTTCTAGAAGGATAGTGGATTTCTCAGCCCTCATCCCGGCCTTTCACGTGGGCTGGAGGGGTAGTTGCCTCCACGGCTGTGAACTCCTCCAATATCTTATAGGTATGGGAGGCGCCTTTAGGCACCACATAGGAATTACCCGGCTCCAGAATGACAATTTGTCCTTCTGAGTGCAATTCGGCCCGCCCTGATATGACAAAACCTACCGTTTCGTACTCCCGACGCACCTCTGGTTTGGCATCTCCGGGCTGTTCTCTCTCCCAGAGGCGCATAGAAACGGTTTTGCCCGAGGCCAGGTATTTTTCTCCGTCGTCCCCTTTAGGAGAAAACGCGCTGTCTATTTTGATAACAGTGGTATCACTCATATAATTTTAAATTTGGTAAGACTGTATATACGGCAAAAAGTTGATTTGTACTGGAAAACAAGCACATACCTTGGCAGGCCTACCCTAATCACAGATGTGCTGCAGCCGTTTGCCTATAGCTCGTTGTTCTCGCGGGCTGCTTTCTGATTGGGGGCGTTCAGGGGAGATTGCGTCAGTTCTGTCTCGCTTTCATACCCCCGCACGGCTTGCTTGCCAACTCCGCCCGGCCCGGGCAAGAACATATTCACCAATCCCATCAAATCTGCGGTAGTCCCCGGGAAGAGGCCATGCAGCGTGCTGATAAACTTTGCGTTCAAGCCCAAGGTGACTTCTGATTTCCCGTAACGGCAGGCGTCTATGATGTCTTGGGCAGCTTTCGTGGCGGCAAGGGAGATCATGGGGTTGGCATCCATTAAAGCAAAAGCGGTGTACTCTTTTTCGTTCTGGCCTTTCACGAAGGCGTTGCGCGCACTTCCCGTACGCATCAGGCCCGGGTTGATGGTGGTGACGTAGATGCCGTCTTTCAATAACTCAGACCTGAATCCCTCAGACATGCCCACCAGCGCAAACTTGCTGCCGCTGTAAGGCACCAAATGCGGAACGCTCACCTTCCCCCCCACTGAGGCAATGTTCACGATGCGACCTTCGCCGCGGGCCTTCATCTCCGGAATCACCTCCAGCATAGTGTACAGCGAGCCGAAGTAATGGATGTCCATGGCCGCTTTGAAATCCTCTACCGTCATTTCCTCCAGCGGCCCGGCCGCAATGATGCCGGCGTTATTGATGAGCACCTCTACAGGCCCAAACCTATCGTTGATTTCGGCAATCATGGCTTTTACCTGGACTTGGTCACTTACATCGCAGTTAAAGGCTAACATGTTGGCACCACCTGCCTCCAGTTCTTCTCTGGCGGCGTCAAGTTGCTCTTGGGTGCGCGAGCAAATGGCAATGTTGGCGCCCTGTTCCGCAAACATGCGGGCTAACACTAATCCTAGTCCGCGGCTCCCCCCCGTGATGAGGACAGTGCGGTCTTTGAAAGAGAATTCCTGTTTGCGGCGGTTGTAGGAACGTAAGGCAATCAATGCTCCCAAGGCTACCCCGGCAAGCAAAAGCGTGTTCTTGGTTCTGTTTTCCATAGTTTTATTTCTTCAGTCTTTTAAGGTATGCGGCTACGTCAATGCCTTCGCCCAGCACTGGTTTGAAAATATCACCCAGTTTCTTTACGCGGGCGGGCACGTTCTGTATGGTAAACTGCGAAGGGTGCAATCCGGTTTTAACTTCTTTCCATTCTAACGGGGTTGAAACGGCGGCGCCGGGTCTGGGACGCACGCAATAAGGCGCGGCAATGGTCTGGGCGATGGCGTTCTGCAAGAAATCAAGGTAGATCTGGTTCCGGCGCTCTTTAGGGCTGCGCTCCAGGCTAGTGAGGGTGGGCAGTTGGTCATGTACCTGCTGCACCAGGGCATGGGCCAGTTCTTTTACCTGGTCAAAAGGCCATTTGGCTGCCAAAGGCACGTAGAGGTGCATGCCCGTGGCCCCCGATGTTTTGGCATACACCGGAATCTCCAACTCATCCAGAATCTGTTTGGCCACCAACGCCGTCTCTACCACTTCCTCATAAGTATTCTCGCCGGGGTCCAGATCAATGACAAGGTAATCGGGTTTGTCCAGGTTCTGCAGACGCGAGTTCCAGGGGTTGAGTTGGATACAGCCTAGATTGTTGAGATACGCCAGTGCGGCCTTGTTCTGGCAAACCAAGTAATCTACCTCTTTCCCGGTCGATTCGGCTTTGATAGAAGTGGTTTGCAGCCAGTCAGGTGCTTGGTCTCCGGCATCTTTCTGGAAAAACCCGGGTTTGGTGATGCCGTTTGGGTGACGCAGCAAGGATTCCGGCCGGTCCTGCAGATAAGGCAACAGCACATCGGCTAAGGTTTGGTAATAAAGCACCAAGTCTTTTTTGGTGATGCCCTCGTCTGGCCAGTAGAGTTTGTCTGGATTTGAGATGGATATTTCATGGCCATCTAGTTCCAGCGTCAGCGCTTCTGCGTCGTTTTTCTGTTTTGAGCTCATTTTTGGTTTTCCAGCCAATTTTTAAGGTGTGGTTTTCTGGTGCGTCTCCTTAACCTATACCCCCTCTCCATGTACGACGACTTTGGCTTCTTAATCTTCCCTCATCCCTTTTGAAATCGCTACATCATCTGCCCACCAAAGAGCAACTCTGCAAAGGAGGCTCACAAATCAGTTTAAGGTTGTTTTCAGAAAAGCAGGCTTAAAAGTCTTTTTACGCAAGAAACCTTTTCTGGCTACAAGCCCTTAGTTGCTGCTTTTCAGGCGATTTCAGAGAAACAGTGGTAAAACAGAAGGCCTGTCTCTTGCTTAGAGACAGGCCTTCTGTTTGCTTTCATTACTATATCTTAATTGGTACGGGCACCACGGCCCGCTACATCAGGGTCATTGTTTTGGTCTTTTCCGCCTTCATTGGGCGAATATTTCTGGTCATCTGGGTCTCCGCCGTGACCAGCGTGCCCACTGCTACGGCCTCCACCAGTACCGTCGTTTCCGTTGTGGTTTCCTTTGAAGCCGCTGTGGCTATCGCTCAAACCACCGGCGTGGGTTCCATAACCAGTGTCTTTGTCACTTTCAGCACCGTGGATGGGCCGTTTGTGTTCAGTGGGATGTTTGCCCAATTCCTGCTCTCTCTCGCCGTAACCGCCACCTCTGCGGCCTTGGATGTCTCCGCCGCCGTTAATCTCTACGTGCGGGGTTCCTCCATCTTCTTTGCCATTGAAGTCTACGAAATCGCCATCAGCGTCATAGTTAGCGGTATTTCCGCCTTCGGCTTTGGTACCGTAGTTATGATCGGCGAAAACTCCGTCACCGCGGTTACCGTCTTGGCTGTTATTGCTTCCATCGCCGTTCATTTGTGGCGTGCCCTGGTCTTTATTTTGCTCTTCCATAGTATAGTCAGCTTAAAGGGTGATACAATAAACTTGTGTACCTGTTTACGGGAGGAAACCGGGAGAGTTAATTTAAGGACCAATTTTACCGAACGGGAGTTCTCTCAATTGCGCCCAGACATGGAGGGCGGATAGGCTTCTGGTGAGGTTCCCCAAGCTTTGTTGGGCTGCGGTCCCATAACAAATTTGAGGTCTCCGCCTTGCATCACTTCTGCATGGGTAATGTACGTGCGCGCCAAAGGCTTGCCGTTCAGGAAGACCTGCTGCACATAGATGTTCTGCGGACTATTGTTTTTGGCGGTGATCTCAAAGGACTTGTTACCCGCGACCTTGATGTTAGCCTTGGTGACGAGCGGGCTGCCCAACACATAATTCCCGTCTGCCGGATTAACGGGGTAGAAGCCTAGGGCACTGAACACATACCAGGCACTCATCTGGCCGCAGTCTTCGTTCCCCGAGAGGCCGTCTGGATGATTGCGGTACATCTGATCCATGATTTGGCGCACTTTCTGCTGGGTTTTCCAGGGCTGACCGGCGTAGTTGTAGAGGTACGCAATATGGTGGCTGGGCTCGTTTCCGTGGGCGTACTGGCCAATCAAGCCCGAAATATCCGGAGACACGTTCTCGCCGGTCATCTGAGAGGTCACATTAAAGGTGGAGTCCAGATGCTGAACAAAGCGTTGCTCTGAGTTAAACAAGTTAATGAGGCCTTGCACATCGTGGGGCACAAACCAACTGTGCTGCCAGGCGGTGCCTTCAATGTAGGTTCCTTTTTCGCCGTGTTCTGAGTAAAAGGGATCAAAAGGTACTTTCCACTTGCCATCGGCGTTCTTGCCGCGCATGAAAAGTGTTTGGGAGTCAAACAGCGGTTGGTACGAAAGTGCCCGTTTGCTGTATTTCTGATAGTCTGCCTGTTTCCCCAGCTTTTTGGCCACCTGGGCAATGCACCAGTCATCAAAAGCGTACTCCAACGTCTTGGTCACAGAGAACCCATCTTTGTCAGCGGGGATGTAGCCGTAGCTCCGGTAGAAGTCGGTGCCCCGGATGTTCTGCGACGCGCTGGCCACCATGGCTTGGTACATCTCCTCCGTTTTTTCGGGCAGGTAACCTTTAAGGAGCGCATCGGCCAGCACGGGCACGGCATGGTAGCCGGTCATGGTGTTGGTTTCATTACCAGACAATTCCCAGACAGGCAATAAACCCAGTTCTTTGTAGGAAACCTGCAGAGAGTTCAGGAAATCTGGCAGCCGCTCTGGTTGGGTGATGGTGTACAAAGGATGCGCCGCCCGAAACGTATCCCATAGCGAGAAGACGGTGTACCGGTTGAAACCTACTTGCCGTACCGTATCTGAATTGCCTTTGTACTGCCCTTTCACGTCTGAAAACAAAGACGGAGCCACAAAGGAGTGGTACAGCGCCGAGTAAAAGATGGTGTCCATGGCCGGGGCTATGAAATTGGCCTCTATCTTTTCCAGTTCACGCTCCCATTTCGCTTTCCCGCTAGCGGCTACTTTTTGAAAGTCCCAGCCCGGGATCTCAGAAGCTAGATTCTGCAACGCTCCTTCTATACTAGCACTGGAAATAGACACTTTCAAAAGCAACGGTTTCTCGCCTTTAGAGAACAGGAAAGCGCCCAAGGCTTTCTCCCCGGTTACTTCCTTTCCCGTTACCCGCTGCCCATTCTTCTTCAAAATATGCTTTTGCACCGGTTCTGAGAAAACAGCCGCAAAATAGACCCACTGCTGGTTTGCCCATCCGCTAGACCTGCGGAAACCGGTGATAAGCGTATCATTTACCAGGGTGATGGTAGTCTGGGTTGGTTTGTCCCAGTTGATGGCGAAGCCCAGGTCAAGGCTGATGGCTTTTACTGAGTCCTTGGGAAAAGTGTACTGGTGGAAACCTACCCGGTCAGTGGCCGTGAGTGCCACCTTTATCTTGTTCTCCAACGTAACCGTGTAGAAACCCGGGGTAGCCGTTTCCTGCTGGTGGCTGAACTTCTGACGTTCCTTTTTCTCCACCGCGCCCGCATAATAAGGCATCACGGAGATGTCGCAAAGGTCGCCAATACCCGTCCCGCTCAGGTGCGTGTGGCTGAACCCCGCAATGAGGCTGTCTGAATAGTGGTACCCCGAGCACCAGTCCCAGCCTTGGGTTCCGTTATCGGGGGAGAGTTGCACCATCCCGAAGGGCATAACCGCCCCCGGATAGGTATGTCCGTGCCCACCGGTTCCGATAAAGGGATTGACGGTACTTGCCCGCCCTGCGCGGGAATCAGGCTGTGACGTTTTCCGGAAGGCACAATTCGTAAATAAACTCCCTAACAAGAGCAGGCAACCTAAGTAGTAGTGTTTGTTCATGGGGTAGAACCGGTGAAGATTAGGCCAGAAATTTACTTCACAGGAACCTGAGAAACTACAGGCCGGGCGGCAGAACTTTTAGAATTAAGACTGAAAGCTCTTACAAAGCTCAAAGAACTCACCCAGGCAGCGTTTTTACAGTGAAAGCCTTTTGCCTGAGTTATCTGGAGATTTCCTCAACGGGTATTCAAAAGGCAAAGCCCCGTCACCGCTTGATTCAGCAGGACGGGGCTTTGCCTTTGTGGTTTTAGCTTTGTTTCTCAAAATCGGCTTTGAATCGGCCTTTGTATGCAGGAAGGTACTAAAGTTAATCTTTTCCGTTGGTCTGATTCATGAGTTTGGGAAGCAGATTGGCTTTGGCCCACTCGGCGGCCAGCAGGGTTTTGCCATCTATAAAAAAGTAGTTGGAGAGTTCCTCGGGGGAAAGCTCCAAGGTTTTGATATCCTCGTTCTCCTCGTCTTTGCCGCCGCCTTCACTTGTTTTCTTGCTCACCTCGGCGTAAAACAAGTAAAGTTTTTCAGCAAAGGCGCCCGGCGAAGGGTAAAACTCATAGATGGGCTGCAGGTGATCTACCGCATACCCTATCTCCTCTTCAATCTCCCGGGTGATGGCGGCATCTGGTTTCTCGTCCTCACTGTCCAGCATGCCGGCTACAGCTTCCACTAAATCCTGCTCTATGGCTGGCCGGAACTGTTTGGCAAAAATGAACTTCTGTTTCTTCGTGTCAAATACCAGCGCCGCCGCCGCCTGTCCCGTCTGGAACACCTCGCGTTTGAACTCGTTTTCCTGATCTTGCACGGTATACACCTGCAGCCGGTAATGGCCCTCGTAAACAGTATCTTTTTTGGTTATTTTCATAAATTAGGATAATCTAAAAGTGCTCTAACGATTTGCTTTTCCTGTGGTACGCATACGGTTCCAAGCGGTTCCTGCCCAAAGGGTGGCTTAAATAAATACCTTGCAAAACTGGCTATTCTGCTACCTGTTACGTACCTATGAAACAAATCTACCTTCTAAAATGAAAAAATTCTTCTCTCTTTGGGTTCTTCTGCTGGTGGTTTCAGCAGGAAGCGCCATGGCGCAAACCCAAAGCAGCCACTACAAAGCAGCTGAAACCTTGCTCCTGACCATGGGCAGCCCCAAGACCATTGATGACAACCTTCAGCAGATGTTGACCATGCAGATGGAACAAGTACCTGCCATGAAAGCCGCCGAATTAGAAGTGCGGTCTTTCTTCTCCAAGTACATGAATTGGGACGCCATCAAAGGCGATCTGATTAAGTTATACATGGATGAGTTCACCGAGAAAGAACTGAAAGACATGAATACCTTCTACCAGACCCCCACCGGTAAAAAACTAGCTTCCAAGCAGTCTACCATCACCATGAAAAGCGCCCAGATTGGGCAGTCCAAAGTAGAGCCCCACATGATGGAACTGCAGCAAGCCATTCAGCAGAAAATGCAGAATGATAACTAAACGCTGTCATTAATCGTAAACGTCATTTCCGTTTAAAAACAAAAAGCCCTTCGCCACCCCGAAGGGCTTTTTGTTTTTAAACAATTATCTATTAGCCAAACCGTTATCAGGCAAAACCACCCTTTCTCTGCTGCTCACCCCAAACTTTCACCGGATAAATCTGCTGGGTTGATGGCAGAGTTTCCAAGTTTCATCGAAAAATTGAACCTCCGGAAACTAAATGGGCTAGTTTCCACTTTCTTACAACATCTATCCCTTTGACTTTTAAGCTTCTACCCTGTTTATGCGTTCCCTCTTGCTCCTCGTAGCATTGCTATTCTTTACCAGAGTCTCTGTATTTGCGGCGTACCTGCCGGCAGATTCGTTAAAAGCACCCCAAGACACGTTTCGGCTGCAAAGCGCGCCCAAGCCTTCGTGGATTCAGCAACATCAAAGAATTTTGCTCAAGTCAACAGCTTCATTGGCGGTGGCGGGCATTTTCATCACCTCATATGAGCGGCTAGACCGGCCTGTCAGGCTTTTGTCGCAGGAAAACCGAACCATTGTGTCGAACAGAACCGCTAGTGTGTTGGAACCCTTTGGGAGGGCCGTACCACTGCATGTCACGTTTGCCACTATGTTTACCTTAGGAGCCTTAGCCAAGCGTCCCAAGATGCGGGAGGCGGCCATAGTAGGTCTGGGCAGTTTCTACCTCAATTCTCTGGTCACCGATAAACTGAAGAAATCCTTTCAGCGGCATCGGCCCAGTAACACCGAGGATAGCCATTTGTTTGACGGGGCGAACGGGGATGGCAGCAACACATCCTTTCCTTCCTCGCACACTTCCAATGCCTTTGCTGCTGCCACAGCCATTGCCTCGGTATACCGAGACAGCAAATGGGTGCCTGAACTCGCCTATGGCGTAGCTACCCTGGTGGGCTTGTCGCGCATCAATGACAACAAACACTGGGCTTCTGATGTATTAGCGGGTGCTGCGGTGGGCTACCTCTCCGGGAAAGCCACGTACTGGGGTTTTCAGAAAATCAAAGGGCAGCTTACCAAACGTAACTGGACCGTCTTGCCAGCCTGGCAGAGGGGTCAGGGAGGAGTAAGTGCCTCCTTGACGTTCTAAGCTTTGATCTGGTGAATTACCGGTTCTCATGGGCTAACACGTTCCAAAAGCAGATCATAATCAGAGATTGAACTTACTATCATCTGTCCACCTGGTTTACCAGAAGTAAGCACTTTCTTCAAAACAGGTAAGAAAAAGGCGGGTTCTTTCCTGAGTCTATCACAGGCGTAACTGCTACCTTCGTGGCGGTTACGCCAATCTTTTTATACCCGCTTTAAGTATAGAAACTGGCAACCTGCTTTGAACCTAAACTTTATGAAACCATGAAAAAGCTATCTATTGCTTTTGTTTTCCTTCTATTCTTTATGACACACCTTACCACGCAGGCCCAACAGATTAAAACCCAGTTGGTGGAGTACAAAGAGGGTTCTACCACCCTGGAAGGCTACCTAGCGTATGACGCCTCCAAAAAAGGAAAGCTACCGGGCGTGTTGGTAGTGCACGAATGGAACGGCCTCAGCGATTACACAAAGAAGAGGTGTGAGCAGCTGGCCAAAATGGGCTACGTAGCGTTCGCCGCCGATATCTACGGCAAAGGGGTAAGACCCAAAACTCCAGAGGCGATGGGTGCCGAAGCCGGGAAATACAAAAACAACATTCCATTACTACGCCAGCGGGTAAACGCCGCGCTGACCCAGTTAAAGAAGCAAACTAACGTAGATGGTGCCAAAGTAGCGGCCATTGGGTACTGCTTTGGAGGGACCACTGTTCTGGAACTTGCCCGCAGCGGGGCCGATGTAGCCGGGGTGGTAAGTTTCCACGGAGGTTTAGGCACCCCAAACCCTGCCGATGCCGCCAACATCAAAGCCAAAGTTCTTGTAGCGCACGGGGCCATTGACCCGTTTGTTTCTAAAGCCGAGCTTGACGGTTTCTTCAAAGAAATGAACGACGCCAAAGTTGACTACCAGTTCAACGCCTACAGCGGGGCAGTGCATGCCTTTACCAACCCAGAGGCGGGCGCTGACATCACCAAAGGCGCTGCCTACAACGCCGCCGCTGACCGCCGTTCCTGGGAAGCCATGAAGCAATTTTTTGCCGAGATTTTCAAAGAGAAGGCTTAAACGCATTTGATCATAAGCAGAAACGCCGTTCCCAGATTCATTCTGGGAACGGCGTTTCTGCTTCTAGCCCTTCCATTCAACTAAACATCTTGAAGAATACAGCTTTAGCGTGAAGGCATCTACCAGATCTGAAGTGCTGCGCGAATGAAGACCTACAAAGCCATCAACAGATCTTAAAAACATGCACGCTTGGAAACAAACAGATCAATTGCATCCCGCGCAAAACCATGAAGAATGGTTGCCGTAAGGTAAAGGCTTTTAGATGGGTCCCTTCCCCCAAGGGGAATCCAAGCCGTACCTATTGCCCAAGCCTCATGTTCAAACTTCCTGCGCACCGCCTGACTTTTCCCACGTACTGCCTTGTACTGTTTTTGACAGTTCTTGCTTTTTCGGCGTGTAAAAAGAAAAATCCGCACGCAGACGAGACGGTGGTTTTTAAGCCTCAACCCATCTCGCCGGAAGACACCATCAAATACCCCAACGCCCTAATCACGGCCCTCAACCGCAAGAACAAGTGGGTGGACTCTGTTTTCCGGCGGATGACCCCTGATGAGCGCATCACCCAACTCATGATGATTGAGGTGTTCTCCAACCAAGGACCCAAGCACGAGGCAGATGTCCTGCGCCTGATCAGACGCTACAAAGTGGGCGGACTCATTTTCTTCCAGGGAGGTCCTATCCGGCAGGCGAAAATGACCAACCGCTTACAGGCAGCCTCTAAAGTGCCCCTCTGGATTGGCATGGATGCCGAAAACGGAATTGGCATGCGGATGGACAGCGCCATGCAATACCCCTTGCCCATGCTCTTGGGGGCAATTAACAACGACAGTCTTATCTACCAGATGGGCGCCGAAATGGCGTTTGAGTTTAAGCGGCTGGGCATGCACGTGAACTTTGCGCCAGTGGTAGACGTGAACAACAACCCCAAGAATCCCATTATCAGCTACCGGGCTTTTGGCGAAAACAAAAATGATGTCAGTTCCAAAAGCCTGGCCCAAATGCTAGGCATGCAGGACAAGGGCATCATTGCCGTAGCCAAGCACTTTCCAGGGCACGGCGATACCGACGTTGACTCTCACTATGACTTGCCCGTTATCCCCTACGGCCGCGAGCGCCTTGACTCCCTGGAGTTGCACCCCTTCCGGCACCTGAGCCAGAGCGGGGTGGGCGGTATTATGGTAGGGCACATCCACCTGCCTAAACTGGATTCTACCGCCAATCTGCCTGCCTCCCTTTCCAAACCCATCGTTACAGGCATCTTGAAAAACGAGCTCCGGTACGCAGGCCTTATCTTCACCGATGCCATGGTAATGAAGGGAGTGACCAAATACTTTAAGCCCGGCGAAGCCGAGGTCATGGCTTTGGAAGCAGGAAATGATGTTTTGGAGCGTCTGGTTAGTGTACCAGATGCCCTGGAGGCTATCAAGGCGGCTATCAAATCCGGGCGATTGAGCCAGAAAGAGATTGACCGGCGTTGCAAGAAAGTACTGGCGGCCAAGTTCTGGGTAGGCCTGAACAAGTACAAACCCATAGAACTGGACAGCCTTTATCAGGACCTGCACGCTCCTCATGCCCATGAAATGCTGCGGGGCCTGGCAGAAGGCTCCCTTACCCTTCTGCAGAACAAGCGCAAAATGATTCCGCTGGAAGAGAAAAAGAAACGCACAATCGCCAGTCTGGCCGTAGGAGGTACCAGAACCACGTTTTTCCAAAAGCAGATTAAAACCAAACTGGCTACCCAGGATTTCTTTTTACCCCGCCGGAGCAACAAGAAATACCTGGAAAAGCTCAGGAAAGAACTCTTGAAATATGACTTGCTCCTGATCAGTATCTATGGCCCCAGCATCAGGCCCAGCAACAACCTGGGCTTTACCCCCGAGGAACGGGCCCTGGTGAATGAATTAGTCCGGAAGAAACGGAGCGTGGTGGTGCTGTTTGACAATGCCTATACCCTTAACCGCTTCCAGGATATCCACCAAGCTACGGCCCTGTTAGTGGGGTACCAGCAATTACCCGCCGTTCAGGCAGCGGCGGCTAAAATGCTCATGGGTGAGATCACACCCCAAGGCAAACTGCCTGTAACCGTAAATTCAAACTACAAATACGGCGACGGCCTGTAATTTCTTTCTCCTGGTTTATGCCCTGTTTTCTGTAAAACAGGGCATAAACAACCGTTAGGGAAATAGGCATAAAATCTTCTTCTTTTGCTATATTGGGGGTATGAAGCGACATCCCCTCACTGGCAGGTATTGGCTGCTGGCATTTCTCTTACTGGTTCATAATGCGGCATTTGCGCAGAAAAAGAAAGAGGCTAAACCTGCTGCCTCGGCAGAACGGGTAGTCATCGGCATTGAACGGTTGGTGACCCCAGAATTCCTTCCCTTTATCCAGAACCGGCGGGTAGCCATTCTTACAAACCATACCGGCGTGATGCCAGACAAAAGTCACCTGGTGGACTTATTGCATGCGCGCTCAGACGTTAAACTGGTGAAATTGTTCAGCCCTGAGCACGGCATCCGGGGCGAGGCCGATGACCACGTAGCCGATGACGTAGACAAGAAAACTGGCTTGAAAGTCATCTCCTTGTACGGCAAAGTGCGGAAACCCACCCCAGAGATGCTGAAAGATGTGGATGTCCTCCTGTTCGATATTCAGGATGTAGGGGCGCGGTACTACACGTACATCGCTACCATGCAGGCCGTGCTGGAAGCGGCCGCCGAGAACAAGAAACCCATGATTGTGCTGGATCGGCCTAACCCCATTACCGGTCTGTATGTAGATGGAGCGGTGGGCAAAAACGCGAAACAACCCGTCACCAATCCCAACTTTCTGCCCATCACGCATGGCATGACCGTAGGCGAGTTGGCCCGGATGTTCAACGGGGAACGAGCCGCCAAGAACCTGCCCCAAGCCGAGTTGATGGTGGTTCCCATGCGCCATTACTCCCGCGGACAGTGGTTTGACCAAACCGGATTGCCCTGGGTCAAGCCTTCGCCCAACATGATCAACCTGACCACCGCCACCCTTTACCCGGCAACCTGTATTCTGGAGGGCACCAATGTCTCTGAGGGCCGGGGCACCATGCAGCCCTTTGAGTTTATTGGCGCCCCCTGGATTGACGGCGAGAAACTGGCCAAACAACTCAACAGCTACAAACTGGCAGGCGTTACTTTTCAACCCATCCAATTCAAACCTGATAGCGTGGTAGACGGCATCCGGATCTATCCGCCCAAGTTTGTTGGGCAGACCTGTTACGGGGCTCAGGCCGTAGTCACCGACCGGAACAAGTTTGAGTCTGCCAAGGCTACCCTCTACATCATCCATGCCCTGAAAACCCTCTACCCTACCCAACTGGAATGGAAAAACAGCCGACTCGATGGACTCTGGAAAACAGATGTGACGCGTCAGCGCCTGCAAGCCGGCGATTCTCCAAAAGATATTTTATCGACCTGGGCCGATGAACTTACTTATTTTAAACAAGTTAGAGCAAAATACCTGCTATATCCGTAGTAGGCACGACACAAAGCTTACCAGATTTTATGATCCTTCGTTTCCCCGTGCACTTGCTTTCGCTTACCCTTGGTTTGTTGCTGAATTCCTGCCACTCTTCCACCAACACCACTCCTACCGTTCACTTACAGAAACCTAGCCAAACCTACGCCACACAAAACGTGGTGCTGGTGGTGATTGACGGCGTACGGTATTCAGATTCGTGGGGAGATTCTACCTTCGCCAACATCCCCCACATGGCTCAGGAGCTGGCTCCGAAAGGCGTTTTCCATCCGCAGTTCTACAACAAAGGAGTGACGAAGACCAACCCGGGGCACGTAGCCCTTACCACCGGCTATCACCAGCACATACAAAACAACGGAGATGAACTACCGGCGCTGCCGTCGGTCTTTCATTACTACCGGCAGCACACCGGAGCCCCGGCCACCGATGCCTGGGTGATTACCAGCAAAGACAAGTTGGAGATTCTGGCCCGCACCTACAGCCAAGACTCGGTGGCTACTTTTGAACCATCCGTGAGCTGCGGCAACAATGGAATAGGAACCGGCTACCGCCCCGATACCACCACCATCCGGATTGCCAAACAGGTCTTTACCCAATATAAGCCCAAACTGGTGCTTATCAACCTGCGCGAACCGGACTCTGAGGCCCATGAGGGCAACTGGGATGGGTACGTCAAAGCCATCAAACAGAGCGACCAATTAGTGGCCGATTTATGGAAATGGCTCCAAAAACAGCCCAAGTATAAAAACACCACCACGCTACTGGTGACCAATGACCACGGCCGGCACTTAGGCGACCGCTTTGAAGACCACGGTGACAATTGCGAAGGATGCCGGCACATTAGCTTATTAGTGCTGGGCCCCGATGTAAAAGCCGGAACCATTGCTACCAAACCCCGCTCCCAGGTAGATGTGGCGGCTACCATGGCTGAGCTTCTGGGTTTCCCGATCCCCAAGCGCGACGGGGAACCGATGCTGGAGTTGTTTGAGGCGGCTCCCATGCTGGGAGAATAAATCAAAATGCCGTTTGAGGCCTGTTTCTCTAAAACAGGCCCCAAACGGCACAAAGTCAAATCTTATAAAATCCTCCTACCTGTTCAAGGTCTGATTCTTTTCTTTTAACTCCAGGGCATGGCGCGCCTCCATCAACCGGGTAAAGGCTGTGATGTTGGTGAAGATGGCCAGAATGGTGATAGGAATGGTGAAGACCGACATGGTTTCGAAAATGTGGAACGGGATACCGGGCACGTACAGCTTGAAGTCCGGGCCAATGAGAGAAGCCGTCAACCCGCAGAACATGCCGGCCAAGGCAATCAGCACCACCCGCTCTGGACGCTGGAAGAAACCGCCTTTGCACTCCACACCTAACCCCTCGGCGCGCGCGCGCGTGTAGCTCACCATCATAGACCCGATCATGGCAATAAACGAGAAGAGGGAACTCAAAAAGTAATGGTGGGCCATGAGGTAATAACAGATCCCCAGGAACATGACCAGTTCACTATAACGGTCCAGCACGGAGTCATACAAAGCCCCAAATGTAGACCCCATGTTGCCCATCCGGGCCACCTGGCCGTCCAGCATGTCAAATAGGCCCGCCATCATGATCAGGAAGCCGGCCCAGCCCACGTAGGAGAAGTCGTTGCGGTTCTCGCTTTCGCCGCCTACCACAAAAATGATGGCGACCCCCACGTTCATGATGAATCCCGTGGTGGTGACAGCATTGGGCGTGAAACCTAGTTTGATCAGAAGCCGCACAAAAGGGTTCACTATTTTGTAGATACCCTGTTGCAGGAATACTTTCCAGGCTTTCTCGCCGGGGGCTTTCTTGCTTTTGAAAGAAGAATCAATGCCCATTTTCTCAGTTGCTTCCATGTGCCCGTTGTGAAAGAATTAGCTATAGGTAGTGTCTTTTCTGAAAACAAATTTCTTTTGCATCAGGTAATTGTAGCCCACTCCTACCACAACCGAGGTAATAATCTTGGAGAAGATATAGCTGATGCCTGAGTAGTGCGTGATGAGGTAAATTCCGGCAGCATTCAAAAAAAGGCTCCCATTCCAGATAATGAAGTACCTGATAGCCTGTGCCGGCAGACTGGAATCCTCGGCATGGAAAACCCATTCCCGCCCTAAGGCAAAGTGGGTGATTCCGCCAGAGGCGGTCCCAATCACGGTCGCCATCACGTACCAACTTCCAAATAGCTCCACGGCCAAAATGGTTACCAGGAAATCAACGACTGTGGAGCCCACAGAGGCAGTCTGTGCCTTTAGAAAAGTGAGCATCTAAAAAAGCTTTACGTAAATTATCAATTGCAGAACAAGGTTGGCGCAGACCCCGGCTAAGACATCGTCTAGCATCACGCCCCAGCCGCCGTTCACCTGCTCGGCCCTTCTGATGTAAAAGGGCTTCACGATGTCAAAAAAGCGGAATAAAACCAACCCTGCCACCAAATACGGAAAAGTGACGGGAATGGCTAACAAAGAAATGCACATGCCCGCCACCTCATCTACTACTACTTTCTTGTCGTCTTTTCCCCACAGGGGCTCCACTTTCTGGGCAGACCAAATGCCTAGCCCCGTGATCAGCAACGTAAGCGCAATTTGCCAGGAGAGTAACTCATTTCCGCCGGCCTGCACCAGGTACCAGACCAGACAGGTGGCCACGGCCGCAACCGTACCCCCGCCCTTGCCCACGTACCCAATTCCAAAGCTGGTGGAAATGAGTTTATGCATCCAGATCATGAACGCCTTACAAGGTGTCCACCAGGTCCTGGTAGTAATCCAGCCCTAGGTGGGTAATCAGGTCCTCGCCCATCATGTGGCGCAAGGTATTTTGCAGTTTCATCAACTGCTTAAAAATATCGTGCTCCGGCGCCAGCCCTTCTGCGGTCTGCGGTGATTTGTAGTAGAAGCTCAGCCACTCCTGGATGCCACTCATGCCAGCGCGCTGCGCTAGGTCAGTGAACAAGGCCAAATCCAACACTAATGGTGCTGCCAAAATAGAGTCACGACACAGGAAGTTGATCTTGATCTGCATCTGGTAGCCCAGCCAACCGAAGATATCAATGTTGTCCCAACTTTCTTTGTTGTCGCCGTGGGGCGGGTAGTAGTTGATGCGCACCTTGTGGTACATATCACCGTAAAGTTCGGGGTTTGACTCAGGGCGGAAGATCTCATCCAGCACGCTCAGTTTGGAAACCTCCTTGGTCTTGAAGTTCTCGGGGGCATCCAGCACATAACCGTCGCGGTTACCCAAAATGTTGGAGGAGAACCAGCCTTTCACGCCTAGGGCTCTGGCGTGCAGACCAGGAGCCAGAATGGTTTTCATCAAGGTCTGGCCTGTCTTGAAATCTTTGCCCGAGATAGCGATGCCGTTCTCTTTGGCCAGCTCCACAATAGCCGGGATGTCTACCGTGAGGTTAGGGGCACCGTTGGCGAAAGGAACGCCCATCTTAAGTGCCGCATAGGCATAAATCATGCTGGGCGCGATACGAGGGTCATTCTGCCGCAGCCCTTCCTCAAAATTCTCAATGGTGTCATGCACCTCAGACTCTTCAATGTAGATCTCGGTAGAACCGCACCACACCATTACCAGGCGGTCACATTGGTTGGCTTCTTTGAAGGATCGGATGTCTTCCATCAGCGCCTCGGCCAGTTCCATCTTGTTGGCCCCCTCTTTCACGTGGGTACCGTCCAGGTTACGCGCGTAGGCTTTGTCAAAAACCGCTTTCATGGGTTTGATGGACTCCAACTCTGGCTTAACGGCGTGCAGTAGCATGGGCTCCAGCACTTTGGCGTTCACGGCGGCCTCAAACACGTTGTCGGCGTACACGTCCCAGCCCCCGAATACGATGTCCTCCAGCCCAGCTAGTGGAACGAAGTCCTTGATCAGGGGGTGTCTATCCTCGGTGCGCTTTCCTAACCGGATGCGCCCCATCTGGGTAAGCGAGCCTACCGGTTTGGCCAACTCTTTCTTTACGGCTTCTACCCCGGCAATGAACGTTGTTGCCACGGCTCCCAATCCCGGGATCAAGATTCCTAACCGGCCTTCGGCTGGTTTCACTTCGTATTCCATAGTTCTTTAAATTAAACTTGATGAACAGATTTCTCTTTCGCTCTAGGCGTTACCATGGCTTAAGATATCAATTTTCCTATAAATGCTGCTTAGTAGATACCCCATTTCTTTGGGTATTTTTATCTAAAATGAAAAAAGACTATTTCTGTTTTGGCCTTAACTTTCTGGAACTGTGACTAAAACAGAATAATGCAAGAACAGGAAACCTGCGAGACTGAATCTCCGGAAAGTACCTGTTGCTGCCTTGAATTGGTCCTATGACGCAGACGGGTCTTGCGGGGTTTCACCCTCTTCCTGCTCCGGTCTGGGCTGAGGCAGCCGCCCGGCTCTTTTGAGTGCCTCCTGCACAATCCATTCAATCTGGCCATTGGTGCTCCTGAACTCATCTGCGGCCCACTTCTCCAAAGCTTTCATCATGTCTGCGTTCATGCGCAGGGCAAACGACTTTTTCTCGGCCATAGGCTAGTGGTGTAAAGTACCCGCATTCACCACAGGATGGATGCTTCTGTCTGAGCAGAGAACGACCATGAGGTTGGTGACCATGGCAGCTTTGCGTTCCTCATCTAAATCTACCAGGCGCCGGTCATTCAATTGGCTTAAGGCCAGGTCCACCATGCCCACGGCTCCCTCCACTATTTTGGCCCGGGCAGCTACAATAGCGGTAGCCTGCTGGCGCTGCAACATGGCGCTGGCAATTTCCTGGGCATACGCCAAATAACTGATTCTTGCCTCTAGCACATGAATGCCGGCAATGGCTAACCGTTCCATCAATTCTCGTTCTAATTCATCGTTCACTTCCTGCGAGCTGGCCCTCAAGGAAATCTCTTCCTCGGTCTCAAAGTTGTCATACGGGTAGGCCCCCGCCAGCTTACGCATGGCAGACTCGCTCTGGATTTTCACAAACGTTTCATAATTGTCTACTTCAAATGCTGCCTTGAAGGTTTCTTCCACCCGCCACACCAGTACTACCCCAATCATGATGGGGTTGCCCAGTTTGTCATTCACCTTGATGGGCGAGGTATCCAGGTTACGGGCCCTGAGCGATATGTTTTTAGTTACCAGAAAGGGATTCACCCAGAAAAACCCGTTCTGCTTGATAGTGCCTTCATAGTTCCCAAACAGCGTAAGCACCCTAGATTCATTTGGGTTCACAATCTTGAAGCCCTTGGCCAGGTACAGGAACACCAGGGAAAAGGGCGCAATTACCCCTGGCCCAAAGATGGAACCAGAAGCGATGGCCGCAATAATGACGATTACCAGTACAACCAGGATGACGTACCCCGAGGCTGGATTAAAAGATTTTTCTGCTTTCATGGCCTTATTTATTTTGATATCATATTGATATCATCTAAGGTATAAAAAGAAAATGACAAAGAGAACCCCTTTCTCACAAACAGTACAAACTACATGGTAAATGATTGAAAATCAGTAAAAACACTAACAGCAAACTGATTTCTGGATCGTATAAATGGGTAGTTGTTTCTAGTTTAATTCAAGGAGGTTCTTATGCGGATTATTCCAACCAGCATCCATGGCATCATGGATTATCTCATCGCGATCTTACTGATTGCCTCGCCCTGGCTATTTGGTTTTTACAGAGGAGGCATAGAAAGCTTCCTTCCTATTGGCATTGGGGTCCTGATCCTAATTCAGGCGCTCATGACCCGCAATGAAACCGGAGCCATGAAAATCATTCCTATGCCGGCGCACATCATCAGTGATCTGGCCATAGGGTTTTTGTTAGCCCTGTCGCCTTGGCTTTTCTTCTTCCATGATTATATCTGGGAGCCGCACTTTATTGTGGGCTTACTGATTGTAGGCCAGGCGGTTTTAACCCGCATGACCCCGGCAGCCGTTCATACCACCGGCACCGGAGCCAGAGTCTAAACATGTTTTCAAAAGCAGAGTCCCTGTTTAAGGCCCGTTTGCTGGAAAACGGGCCTTAAACAGGGACTCTGCTTTTTTGCTTGCAATTCTCGGTTACAAAAGGCTTCTCTATAACATGATCCCGTTCTGGATATCTTTCACCTCAGGGAAGTTATGGTCGCCCCAATGCTCTTTCAGGTTAGTTTCAATGGAGAGCGAGAGTTGGGTGAGCGGCACGTCTTCCAGGCGGTTCTCAAAGGGGTCTTCCATGCGCTCGCCTACCAGGTCAAGGCACAGAAACACAAAAGAGATAATCACCGAAATAGGGATACTGGCCCAGCCGATTTCCTCCACAAACACAAAGGGCAGCAGGGAGGCATGGATGAATACAAACACCCTAGAGAAGAAACTGTACTGCCTCGGAAAAGGGGTGTTCTTGATCCGCTCGCTTCTGCCTTGGATGTTGTTGAACTCCACCAGCGTCTGCTCTAATTGCACAAACCTGTAATCTGAAAGCCATCCCCGTTCAAAAGCTCTTTTCATGTCATCACCCTGTAAGTTGAGCAGGTAATTGGGTGGGTTGTTTTTACGGCAAAAAGTCTGGTATTCATGCTCAGATAAGAAAGCCACTGTATCTGAGTACTCGTTGCGCTCTTCATAGATCTCTTCCTGCTGAGTGTTATTGTAGGGCTTGGGCTTCCGCAGAAAAACCCGCAACCCATGCACAAACGCCAAATGCCGATACACCATGCGGTGCTGCAGCTTTCTAACTACTTCGGCGTCCTGCTCCTCACTAGGAATGATCATGGTCACCACCTGCCGCGCCCAAGACCGACTGCTATTCACCAATTGGCCCCAGATCTGCCGGGCCTCCCACCAACGCTCATAGGCATTGCTGTTCTTGAAGCCCAGGAAAATAGCCAAGGCTGTACTTAAGGCCGTAAGCGTGGAAAAAGGCAGATGCAGTTGCAGCACGTCAAAGTAGTCATGAAGCAGGAACACCGCCACCGAAAGCAGCAGGTAGTAGAGCATGCTTTTCCAGGTGTAATGGATAATGACGCCCCACTTCAGGTTTCTTTCTAAGAGCATAAATCAAATATATGTGAGAGACAAGAACAGTTTTGGGCTTATCTTGTTTGCGCCAGGTTCACCCGCAAGATGTTGGCTGCCTCTTTTTTGCCTTCGTTGGAGATAAACAACTCGCCGGTTGGGCTGAAGGCAATCCCCTCGGGTTTGTAGAAATCAGCATCCCGCAGCTTGTGCCGGGTCTTAATGCTACCATCCTGGTTCAGGATAAATAACTGCGGATTGGAACCCTCGCTCAGGTAGATTTCACCAGTCACCGGATGGATGGCGATCTCTGACGGTTGCCAGGTTTTACTCAGGCTTTTGGCGGTACCCTGCGGCAGCAAAGGATCTTTCAGGTTCAGTTTAAAGATGGGCTCCACCGATAAGGTTTTGGAACTCAAGTCAAACGCGTATACTCCTTTGTATTCGGGGCCACCGGCTTCCTCGCCTTTGATAGCTAACAGCAGTCGTTTGTGTTGCCCGTCATAGGTAAGCCCTTCCACGTTATGGGCTTCGGTGAGCGGCGTGGAGTACTCTTTGATCTGGGGGGCCATGGACTGCCAGTTGCCTACCTCAAACAAGTGCCCGTCGCTTCTGACCACGTAGGCAGTGTTGCCGGCCAAGGCAATGCCCTCATAGTCTCCGGCAGCGCCAAAGGTCACCTGCTTTTCTATGCTGTTTTTGTTTGTGTCATAGACAAAGATCACCCCGGCTTCATCCTGCACGCAGGCAAACTTCCCGTTCCCCAGGAAAGCAATCCCCGACACCTCCCGCAGGATCTCGGGAACTTCCCATTTATGCTGTACCTGCACCGCCTCAGACGAGGGTTCTATGGTTTTCTTCTTTTTGGCTTTTTTGGGTTTTTCATCCGCTAAACCGTGGGCGTTGCTGTTATCGCAGGCCAGGGCGGCCAGAGACAGCACCAAACTCATTATTACTATTTGAAAGCGTTTCATAGGATTTTTCTTTTGAAGGTTTACCTCGGCAGCAAGGTCACCCTCCTGCCATTTTACTATCTTTTGCCTCTGGTGTTTTAAAATCGTTTAAGAAAAAGAGCTTTAGAACACCGTTAACTGCTTATATTCTCATTCCGAAATCCCAGATACAAACCTTATTCCCAATAACTTACACTGGCCAACACACCGTTAGGGGTGTATACCTGCTGTACCTCCTCGTTGTTGTTCTCCAGCTCTACTTGGTAATACACCTGGCCGTCTTTTTCCACTTTCTCCAGATCATCGATGAGGTAAGCCAGGTAGTCGCGCTTCAAGGTCATGGAAACAGGGGGCGGGAGCTGGACCGATGAAATGTCTTGTTTGTGGCTTACTACATGCCCCGTGGCGTTGAGCAGGGCCGTATGTTCCAGCTGGTCTATCTCAAATTCGGCTTCGTAGAGGTCTCCCAGTTTTTCCCACTCCACGGACTTGGCCCCGGGAAACTTCACTTGAAGGGAGTTTTGCACCAAAGACGGAAGGTGCGTGGCGGTGATGTTCTGGCTACAGCTCCAAAGCGTAGCACCAGTTGCCATACAGGCTATTAAAATGGTTTTCATAGGTCTAAAGGTTAGCTTATCACGTTATGGTAAGCCAAAGGTCAGACCCAAAACAGGAAAGAATTGGGAATCTAAAAAGAAGTGAAAGTTTTTTTGGGGCCGGACTAGAAGGAAATCCATTCTCCAAGAATTGAGAGAAAAGCTTTTCGAACCTGATTTCTAAAAAATAGGCTTGAAACCTGGAAACGATTTCCCTAAAAGGTAACGGTAAAAGTATGCCCCTGCCTGAAGCGGTAGGTAATCTGGAAGCCGTACAGGTCACAGATGGCTTTCACGATAGACAATCCCAACCCGGTAGAGTTTACGGATGCCTCTTCTTTATGGAATCGGGTGAATACCTTCTTCTCATCCAAAGGTTGGGCTTGGCCCGAGTTCTCAACGGTCAAGGCTTCTTTAGAAAGATCCAGGCGCAGAAAGCCTCCCTTTGCATTATGGACAATAGCGTTTTTGAGCAGGTTCAGCACCAACATGGTCGCCAGATCAGGGTTCATCCTGAGCGTTACTTCTTCCAGCATCTGCACCTTCAGGGAGATCTTTTTATAGGACAGCTGATCATTAAAATCAACCAGTACCTTTTGCAGCAGCGTAGGCAGCGATACTTCTTCTTCCTGCGCAAATTGCCGGTTTTCAATCTTGGACAGCAGCAACAGCGATTTGTTCAGGCGGGTGAGCCGCTCCAGGTTCTCCATGACGGCTCCAATCTGCATCAACTGTTCTTCCTGTAGGGGTTGGCTCTCGGCCAAGAGTTCCAGCTTGTTCAAACTGATGGCCAATGGCGTCTGCAGTTCATGGGAGGCGTTTTCAATGAAGGCTTTCTGGTTCTGGTACGTGGCCACATTCTGTTGCAGCAACTTTTCCACGGTCTGGTTCAGGAGCTGAAACTCTTCAATATTGGTCTGGTGAACAGGAACCGGCTGCGGATCTTCTAACCTAAACCTCTGCAGCCGTTGTAAGACATTGTAAAAAGGGCGCCAGATTCTTTTCAAAAGCAGGTTATTGAGCACCAGAATACTGCCCATCAGTCCCAGGTACAGCCAAAGCAGAGAGTACAAAAGGTCTTCAATAAGGTCGTCTTCCTCTACCATGGAGGTGATCACCCGCAACTCATAGTATTTGTCACCCTTCCGGAAAACCGAGGTCAGCATGCGGACGGGCTCAAAGTCCTTCTCGTTTTGCATGTACATGAGCGTATCTAGGTAGCGATCTTTGCGGTGGATGGCCAAGGTGAACGGAATCTCCTTGATCCTGAAATACCCGGCCTCAAAGTCTTTTTGCGCCAGCACGGTACTGTCTCGACTTGCTTTTTGCACCACCAAAATCTTCTGGTTCTCCAGGCCATCGTCCATGCTGTCGTAGATTTCGTCCAGCATGTTGAAGTAGAAAAGCGCGGCCCAGACCGAGATCACCACCAGCAGCAGCCCCGCAAAATAAGAGGTGGCGTGGTTGAGCAATTTCATGCCGTGACCAGTTTATACCCGATCCCGTAAATGGCCTGGATTTCCACCTCGGCGGAATGGTCTTTCAGTTTCTTCCGGAGGTTTTTGATCTGTGAGTAGATGAATTCGTAATTATCGGCTTGGTCAATGTAATCGCCCCAGACGTGCTCGGCCAGAGCCGTTTTACTGACCAACCGGTCTTTGTTGGTGACCAGGTACAGCAGAATGTCAAACTCCTTACGGTTAAGCACCAGCTCCTCCCCCGCTACCCACACCTGATGCTTGTCTGGGTCAATCTGCAGGTTCTGTAGTTGGTGCAGGTGCTGCCCCTCAAACTTGCGCCGGCGCAAGACAGATTTCACGCGGGCGTGCAGCTCGGCCATGTGGAACGGCTTGGGCAAATAATCATCGGCGCCTAATTCCAAACCTTGGATTTTATCATCCACCGAGTTCCTGGCCGAGACAATGATCACCCCTTCCGATTTCTGCTGCTTTTTGAGCTCCTCCAGAATCTCCAGGCCGGTGCCGCCGGGTAGGTTAATGTCCAGCAAAATGCAGTCATAGGCATACACACCCACTTTTTCCAGCGCGGTTTTATAATCTGCGGCGGTTTCCACCAGGTATTGTTCTTGCTTAAGAGAGCGCACCAAGGTCTCCAGCATCTCGGGTTCGTCTTCTATCACCAGTATTTTCATAGCCGTGGGATTCACCCGCAAGTACGGCGGGAATTCTGGAAAGAATCTGGAATGTCTAACCCAAACTTAAGATCAAAGGGAAAGGTTTTAAGCCCAGTTCTGCAAAACTGGCCTGAAATCAAAAGCGGGTCACTTTGCCTTTGTTTTCCCAGTGGCTGGATTTGAGCGTGGTGCCATCGGCCTCAAACTTCAGGCGGCGCACGTAGCGCTCTCCGTTGATGCTGCCGTCTGGTTTGCGCTTGCCGATGAACAGCGTAACGGGGTGGCCCTGCTTGTCAGTAATAAAGGTAAGGTCATTGCCGGCGAACACGTCATCCAGGCGGCTGTCGGGCTCGTAGGTTTTGCTTAGTTTGGCTTCCAGTTTGGGGCTTAGGGGCATGGCAGAAAAGTAATTACGAAACGGTGTACGATTGCAGGATGGACAGGGCTTCGGCTTCACTAGCTTCCACCACCTCGTCAATCACTGACTGGATTTCCTGGTCAGACCATTGCGCCTGCTCGGCGGCTTTCACAAATACACCTAGGGCCACAAACCGGCCACCTTCCAGGGGAAGAATCACTTTTACTTTTTTGCGGATGTTCATGCAGAATGTACGATCGATTTTGGGCTATTTTACGGAAAACCGACCAAAATCGCTAAGTCCACCGGTGTTTTCCTGCGCCCACCGCAACGCCGAGTTCAACTCCTGGAAGTACTCTACCTCGGTGCGCATCTTAGGCCGGAGCGTGGCCACCATGCTACTCACGGCCATCTGGTTGAAGATATCCTCAGACACCACAAAAGCCAATCGTTTGATTCCCAGTAACTGGTAATTGGGGAACCAGGTGGCAATGGTCCACTCCTGATCGGCTTGCCTGATGACTTTCATGTGCTTCATGTCCATGACCCAACACTGCAGACCGGCTCTTCTGGAAACCTGAACTGCCTCCATTAAGCCTTCGCGGTACACTTCGCTAGGGACAAAGCCCTGCCAGTGCAGCACCAGAAGCTGGTGAAGCCGGTCGGTCTCCAACTGCAAGAAAGATTCGGTCTCCATCGCTTTTTTTTCTTCTTTTTTGCCTTCTCGAAGCCGTTAATAAGCCCTTTTTTAGGGTTACCCTGAAAGCAAAATTCATCAATGTATTAACCTCTAATAACAGGTTCAGGTTTTGCAGCGATCTAACAAATGAATAGGACTCAAGTAATAATTAGCTCCATTTCCTATTTTAGCATTAACCCATTGAAAAACAACCACTTATAAATTCAGTCTTTCAATACATTTCCAAATTTTAAATAAAACCTAGGCTTTAAAGACTTTCTAAAACAATGGAATCCTTAGATTTATGGTAAATTTTAAAGGTAAAATCACCTTCCTGAAGATTTGGTTACATTTGGGTAGGTAAAGCGGTTACAGGTAATGTCTACGCAGGTGGTACAGATTATTTTGGTGGGAGGAGCGGTACAGGGATTGGTACTGGCGTTTTTGTTGGCAACCCGACGCACGAACCAATTAGCTAACCGACTGCTGGCGGTCTTGATTTTGCTTATCTCCCTGCAGTCGGTACTGGTGGCGTTTGACACCCGCGACTTTTTCTTGACGTTTCCGCACCTGAGCAAGGTAAGCTGGCTCCTGCCTATCCTCTTCGCGCCGCTTATCTACCTTTTCTCAGCCAAATTGACCCACGAAAATCCCAGGTTAAAGCCCGTTGATGCGTTGCATTTCATCCCGGCGGCGCTGGTCTTTTTCTACCTGCTGCCTTATTACCTTAAAAGCCGGGAAGAGAAGCTAGCCTATCTCAATGATTTTGAGCTAGCCTCTAAAGATGATTTCGGGTTTATTGGTCAGTTGGCGCTGGTGATGGTGAGTTTCTACCTGCTGCTTTCGCTCTGGAACTACCGCCGTTACCGCCGCGAAATCGCCAATTCCTTTTCTGAGGTGGAGAAAATTAGGCTGCAGTGGCTTTGGCAGTTCAGCCTGTTTATGCTGGTGATTATAGTAGTGGCTATTGTGGCGTTCTACGCGAAGAAATGGGAAGTGCCGGTCCTGATCCAGATCTATCGCTACCATCTGCATTACTTCGGGGTGATTGGCTTGATTTACTGGATCGGCTACAAAGCCTTGGCCCAACCGCGCATCTTCATCGAGGCCCCGGCTGCACCAGAGCCAGGTTTTCCCGCCCAAAAAGTGGAAGAACCGATTCTTATTTTAGAGCCGGTTTTGGAGGAACTGCCCCAAAACACTGTCCCGGCCGTAAAGTACCAGAAGTCCACGCTAAAGGAGGAAGAAGGCCAAACGTACCTGGACCAGCTGCTCACCTACATGGACACCCAGAAGCCGTACCTGGAACCCACGCTCACCATCCAGGAACTCTCCGAGAAACTGGGCATCTCCAAGCACCACCTTTCCCAAATTATCAACAATCGACTGGGCAAGAATTTCTATGATTTTGTGAACCAATACCGGGTGGCCGAGGCGCAGCTGATGCTGGTGAACCCCAAGTTTAGGCACCTCACCAACCTGGCCGTGGCCGAAGAAGCCGGGTTTAACTCCAAAGCCACTTTTAACGCCGTTTTCAAAAAACAGACCGGAAAGACGCCGTCTGAATACGTCAGAACCCACTCCGAAAACCGTCTGAACTCAGCGGATGCGCTATAATCATTACCTAAAACAGGTCTGAACTTAGCGGGCCGGACGACTGGCGTCTCCCGCATCTATAGGTTTGCAGTGTTCAATCATTTTTAACACTATGAAATCAAACTTCTTGAGACGCTGTCTATTCTCCCTGTTTATGCTGGGCTCGTATCCGGGCCTGAGCCAAACAACTCCAACTGCTGCTGACCAAACGCAGCAGTTCAGTCCTGCCCAGTTGCAGGAAGACCTTAAGTTCATGCACCAGGTGCTCAACGAGGCGCACCCCGGCATGTATCGCTACACTTCCAAAGAACGCTTTGAGGCGCTATTTGACAGTGTGGGCCAGACCCTCACCCGGCCCATGACGCAGCAGGAGTTCTTTGTAGCCGCCACGCCACTCATCACCGCCCTGAAAGACGGACACATCAAGTGGATGCCCCGTCAGCGGAAACACGGCCAGTACTACTACAACCTGGACAAGCTCTTTCCGCTGCAGCTGCATTTCACCGGCAAGCAGGCGCATCTGGTCCACAACTTGGCAGGCACTACCACCATTCCGCTGGCCTCAGAGATTGTCGCCATTAACGGAATGCCCATCCCGGCGCTGGTAGACAAACTTCTGCCCACCGTGTTCTTCGCCGATGGCAACAGCGAGGCCGTGAAATGGCTTTCCCTGGACAACTTCCTGCCGTTTTACTATGGCACGTACATTGGTGCTTCCTCTACTTATGAAATTGCTTTCAAGGCTCCGGGCAGCCCCGTAGTAAAAACCACCCAGGTTCCGGCTATTACCTTGGAGACCATTCAAGAACTGGAAAAGGAACGGGAGAAAAAGAAGGAAAGCGTGATCAGGGTCTCTTACAAAGACCATAATACCGCCTTGCTCAGAATTGAGAACTTCAACATCTACAAGAACGAGATGGATGTGGAGAAGGTGATGAAAGACATTTTCTGGCAGATGAACGCCAAAAACACCCAGCACCTCATCATTGATTTGCGTGGCAACGAAGGCGGGGTTGATAAATGGGGTGCTCTGCTCTACTCTTATCTCACGGACAAGAAGTTCAGGTACTATGACAGCATGCTGGTGCCTAAAAAAGACAAGTTCACGTTTGAGAAGAACATCATCTGGCTCCCCGAAATGTATCCCATTTACCGACGCCTCATTTCTAAAACCAAAGGTGATAATTACACCTTCCGGTTCAAGAAAACCCTTCGGGAGCAAAAACCTCAAAAGAACCCGTTCAAAGGGGACGTCTACATCTTAACCGATGGCTATAGCTTCTCGGTGACCTCAGAATTCTGCGCCATTGCCCACCACCACAAACGCGCCACCTTCATCGGCCGCGAGACCGGCGGCGCTTACTACGGCAACACCAGTGGTTTCCACGTACCCGTCAAACTCCCCAACACCGACCTTGAAATCGCCATTCCACAATGGAACTACTTCATGGCTGTTTCTGGCTACCCGCACAAAGATCGAGGCATTCTTCCTGATTATCCTATTGCATACACTGCCGAGGATCTCATTCAGAAACGGGATGTAGATTTGGAGTTCACCATGGATTTAATCAAGTCCAAGAAGGTGGCGGCAGCCACAAAGTAGAGGCTCACTAAGCGCAGATTCTCCCCTCAAGGGGAGAATCTAGAACCTCAACCTGAATTCCGTTTAGGCCACCTTTTGCTTAAAACACCTGAAAACAAAAAAGGGCCAGTGCAAACCACTGGCCCTTTCCTTATGCAATCTGAATCTACCTACCGGAACATGTTTTTCAACTTGTTCAGTTTGGTAGCCATATCTTCTTCCTCTACTGGTGCTTCACGACGACTACCACCGCCGGTGTTGCCCGGCTTACGGTCATTGCCGCGGCTTGGGCGGGCAGCGGCCTGCGGATCACCTTTCATGGAAAGCGCGATACGCTTGCGGCCTACTTCCACCTCCAGCACGGTCACTTCTACCTTCTGCCCCACTTTCACTACCTCATGCGGATTGCTCACGAAACGGTCAGACAAGTGGCTCACGTGTACCAAGCCGTCTTGATGCACCCCAATGTCCACGAACGCTCCGAAAGCGGTGATATTGGTGATGATACCCGGCAGTTTCATGCCCTGGCGCAAGTCTTTGATCTCGTTCACGCCCTCGGTGAAGCTGAACACCTCGTAGCTTTCGCGCGGGTCACGGCCAGGTTTGGAAAGCTCGCTCATGATGTCCTGCAGCGTAGGCAGCCCCACGGTGTCAGACACGTATTTCTTCAGGTCAATCTTTTTCCGCAGGTCAGCATTCTTGAGCAGGTCTTCCACGGTAGCACCCAGATCTTTCGCCATTTGCTCTACCAACGCATAACGCTCTGGATGCACGGCACTGCCGTCCAGCGGGTGCTTACCGCCTCTGATGCGCAGGAAGCCGGCTGCCTGTTCAAAGGCCTTATCGCCTAGGCGGGCTACTTTGCGCAGTTCGTTGCGGGTTTTGAACGGTCCGTTCTGGTTGCGGTAGTCCACAATGTTCTGCGCCAACTGCGGTCCCAGACCAGAGACGTAGGTCAGCAACTGCTTGCTGGCGGTGTTTACTTCTACACCCACGGCGTTCACGCAGCTCATCACCACATCGTCCAGGCTGTGCTTGAGCGCATTCTGGTCCACATCGTGTTGGTACTGGCCTACGCCAATGGATTTAGGATCAATTTTCACCAACTCGGCCAAAGGGTCCATTAAGCGACGACCAATGGAAACGGCGCCGCGCACGGTAATATCCTGATCCGGGAACTCCTCGCGGGCCACGTCTGAGGCCGAATAGATGGAGGCCCCGCTCTCGTTCACCATGATGATGGCGATGTTGTTGGGCAAGCCCAAACCGCGCACGAAGGTCTCAGTCTCGCGGCTGGCGGTTCCGTTGCCTATGGCAATGGCCTCAATCTGGTATTTGTGGCACATCACCATTACCTGTTGTCCGGCTGTGGTGGCCTGGTGGGCTCCGTTGTGCGGGAAAATAGCTTCGTAATGCAGCAGTTTGCCTTGTTCGTCAAGGGCCACCACTTTACAACCGGTTCTGAAACCCGGGTCAATGGCCAAAACGCGCTTCTGGCCCAGCGGCGCAGACAACAGCATAGGACGCAGGTTATCGGCAAACACCCGGATGGCTTCTTCGTCGGCGCGCTTCTTAGAAGAAAGACGCACCTCGGTTTCCATGTTCAGGCGCAGCATCCGCTTGTAGCTTTCTCTGATGGCTAGCTTTACCTGCTCGGCGGCGGCGTTGTGGCCGGTCACAAACTGGTCTTCCAGAATGGACAGCGCTGCCTCTTCCTCGGGTTGGGCATCCAGCATCAAGACCATTTCCTTCTCGCCGCGGCGCATGGCCAGGATGCGGTGACTAGGGGCTTTCTCAATGGGCTCGTCCCATTCAAAGTAATCTTTGTATTTCTGGCCTTCCTCTTCTTTGCCCGGAATCACGCGCGCCTTGAACACGCCTTTCTTCTCAAACAAATTCCGGATGCTGGCGCGGGCCTCTGGGTTCTCGTTGATCCACTCGGCAATGATATCACGGGCACCGGCTAAGGCTTCCTCGGTTGATTTTACTTCTTTTTCTTCGCTCACAAACGCGGCAGCCTCAGAGGCAACGTCCATGTTAGCCTGCTCAAACAACCTTTGCGCTAGTGGCTCCAAGCCTTTCTCCCGGGCAATGGTGGCTTTGGTACGGCGCTTAGGTTTGTATGGAAGGTAAATGTCTTCCAGCACGGCCATGGTTTCGGCGGCCAACACCTGCGCCTCTAGCTCCGGGGTAAGTTTCTGCTGGTCTTTTAAGGATTTCAGGATACTTTCGCGGCGTTTGTCCAGCTCGCGGAGTTGCTCCACGCGGTCGCGGATGGTAGCAATGGCTACCTCGTCCAAACTACCGGTTACTTCCTTGCGGTACCGGGCAATGAAGGGCACAGTGGCTCCTTCGTCCAGCAACGCCACAGTGGCTTCTACTTGCTTCTGGTTTACTTGCAGCTCCCCCGCAATCGTCTTGAAATGGTTTTCTGGCATGCTAAATAATCGTTCTGAAAAAGACTCTGTTCTTTACTTGCTGCGTTGTAAGGGCAGGCAACGGATTTCAAAGATAAGGCGAAATTAGCGGAAACCCCGCACTGCCGGCCTTGCTTTTCTGGGCAGCTCTTCATCAGAAGCTGGCCCGGTATTTGTACCTTTGCAGCCGAGTGACCGGAACCAAACGCCATCCTTTTGGTTTTAGGAAACCGACGAGGAAGCCCTCGATCTGAAAGCATTTACACCCTGATTTATATGAAGAGGATTATCTTTTTGCTGGCTTTTGTTTTTACCACGCTGGCGACCCAGGCTCAGACCCCGGCCGTTACTCCTGATGCCCGTGCCCAGGCCATGACCAATTCCATGACCCAGCACCTAAAACTGAACGCTGCCCAGGCCGCCAAGGTAAAGGCGATTAACCTGACAAGTATCCAGCAACTTGAAAAGGCCAAGAAGGATTACAAGAATGATCCACGCCAATTGAAAGCCACCATGGACCTGATTGGCTCCACCCGGCTTGAATCTTTGAGAGGAGTGCTTTCGGTGACCCAGTTCCAGCAGTACCAACAGCAGCGCGAGCGTAAAATGGGTATTCCTTCACAGGCGGGTACCGGCGGAGTTCCGCAGGAATACAACAACTAAGCTTTTTGCCGCAACGGCAACTGATTCTTAACCGAGCAAACAAAAAGAGAGACACCGTTTAGAGGCTGCTTTTATGAAAGCGTCTTTTAAACGGTGCCTCTCTTTTTGTTTATAAGACATAGTTTTCTGCGGAAGTGTATGGAAAAAGCAACAGCGAAGCATCTTGTACATATTCCTTTCTTTCACGCCTTCTAAAACCCACTGTAATATGAAATTCATTGGCTTAGGAATGTTCCTTGTTGGCTTGGTTTCGCTTTTGGTTGCCACTTTCGGGGCAAATCACTTTTTGCTTTTGTGGGTAGATAATTGGGGTCGGCCCTTAGGGTGGGCTATCAGGGCTGCGGTCACCCTCCTGGGCTATGTCTTATATTACCTACATCGACACGATGACTGAAACAGTTTAGAACCAGTTTTACCCAAATCAGCCCCAAAACAAAACCGGCACCGCCTTCGAAGACGGTGCCGGTTTAACACTAAGGATATTTGAATGCTGCGTGATCTACATTTCAAGCAAGCCGAGCAAGATAAATACCAGACCTACGATGGCCGCAATGGCACCCACCAGGCCTAACCCCGGGATCAAGCTCAACAGCGCACCCACCACCAATAAAATCAAACCAATTTTGATGTATTGGTTAATGGCATTGGCTTTCTTCACGGCTTTTGCTTCGCGCATGATCTTTTTGGTAGCCATTTTCACATCTTTTTTGCTTTTGGCTGAGGCTAGCTCGTTGGCCAGGGCCTTCACGCTTGGGTTCGCTTCCAAAGCCGAGGCAACCGCCGCAGAGGTCAAAGGAGCGGTACGGGCTACTTCTCTGGAGGCAACTGGTCTGGCCGCGTTGGCTTCCAGGGCCGGGGTTGCGTCTGCTTTAGAAGAAGTCAAAGGAGCAATGGCCTGAGTTGGCTCCGCCTGAGATATTACTTCTGTCTCCACAGGAGCAGTTGCTTCAACGGGTGTCGCTTCAGCAGGGGCCGGAGCGGCTTTATGGTAAGTGGTTGCAGGCGTACTGAAGTCAAAGTACTGGCTTGAAGAACACCCAACCATGAATTGACTAGCAACTCCGCAAGCAATAAGAGACAGTAAAGATCTGATTTTCATAGTAAAGATAGATTAAGTGGGTTTGTTAAATGCTTAAATGGAAAGAACCTATCCGCTAAACTAGTCCAAATAGGTTTCATAGACTAACTTCGCAGTACGTAGACTAACGCTGCAAGTTCAAAAATCATTTTACAACGAAAAACCAGCTTCCATTTTCCGGCTGATTATCAGAGCGAAAAAATTCGTTCCTGGCCTTTTGGGGCAACTAAAACAGCTCTTCACCAAGCAAATTCCCGTCAATTCCTATTAGCTTAACCTAGTACCTGTGCGCAAAATCATCCACATAGACATGGACGCTTTCTTCGCCTCCGTAGAGCAGCGCGACAACCCGGCGCTGCGCGGAAAGCCTGTGGCGGTGGGTGGCTCAAAAGCACGGGGTGTGGTGGCGGCGGCCAGCTATGAGGCGCGGCAATACGGGGTGTTCTCCGCGATGCCTTCGCAGGTGGCCCTCCGCAAGTGTCCGCACCTGATCATGGTGCCCACCCGCTTTGAGGTATATAAACAGGTCTCCCGGCAGATCCGGGAAATCTTCCACCGCTACACCGATCTGGTGGAACCGCTCTCCCTGGACGAAGCCTACCTGGATGTCACCGAAAACAAGAAGGGCTTGAAGTCGGCCATGTTCATTGCGCAGCGCATCAAACACGAGATTTTGCAGGAAACGCACTTAACAGCCTCGGCAGGGGTATCTTTCAATAAATTCCTGGCGAAAGTAGCCTCGGGTAAAAACAAACCCGACGGCCTCACAGTGGTCCTGCCCGATGAGGCCGAGGCCTTTGTGGAAGCCTTGCCTATTGAGAAATTTTACGGCATTGGTGATGTGACCGCGGCCAAGATGAAGCAATTGGGCATTCATACCGGGGCCGATTTAAAGAACCGCTCTGAGGTGGACCTACGGCGGCATTTCGGGAAATCGGGCTCTTACTTCTATCAGATTGCCCGTGCGCAGGATGAGCGCCCCGTGGAACCGAACCGCATCAGAAAGAGCATTGGCTCAGAGCGCACCTTCAATGAAGACCTGGAGACCGAGGAAGAGATGTTGCCTGAGTTGCAGCGCTTGGCCGAGGAAGTGGCCTATGACCTGAACCGTCTGGAAACCTCGGGCAAAACCATCACCCTCAAACTCAAGTATCACGACTTCACCCTGAACACCCGCAGCAAAACCTTCTTCTCCTCCGTCCGGGCCGAGGAAGTGTTGTTAGACATTGCCGCTGAATTGCTGCGCACGCCTTTCTTCCCCACCAAGCCCGTCCGACTGCTGGGTATCACGGTTTCCAATTTAAATTACGGAAAGCACCAGGGCGGGCAGTTGTCTTTTCCCTTTTAAAGCAGCTCCAGGTAACGACTTAGTTGCCTTATAGTATCTCACCACTTTATTCATCAGAAATCCCTCCGCTATCTTCTTTTCTATTTTTTGCTTATTTTCATCTAAACAAGCTAAAAAGGCCATGGATGCATCTGTAGATTACTTTGAAATCAATCGGCAAGCCTGGAACCTGCGCACCGGCGTGCACAAAGACTCCACGTTTTATGATGTAGAAGCTTTCAGGAATGGAAAAAGCAGTTTGAACCCTTTGGAATTGGAGGCTCTGGGTGACGTGAAGGGCAAAAAGCTTTTGCACTTGCAATGCCATTTCGGGCAAGATACGCTTTCGTGGGCCCGGTTGGGCGCCAAAGCCACGGGAGTAGATTTGTCAGATGAGGCCATCAGCCTGGCCCGGCAACTGAACGAGGAGCTTGGATTGGACGCCGAGTTTGTCTGCTGCAACGTCTATGATCTGCCGCAGCACCTAGAAGGCCAGTTTGACATTGTCTTTACCTCTTACGGAGTTATTGGCTGGCTTCCGGACCTGGAGAAATGGGCGCAGGTGATCTCGCACTTCCTGAAACCGGGCGGCACCTTCCTGCTGGTAGAGTTTCACCCGGCCGTCTGGATGTTTGACAACCACTTCACCCGCGTGGAGTACTCCTATTTTAACACCGGTGGCCCTATTGTAGAAGAATCCTCGGGCACCTACACTGATCCGGACGCGCCCATCCACTACACCGAGTACTCCTGGAACCATGCCGTGAGCGAAGTTTTCACGGCGCTACTGAACCAAAAGTTGCAGGTGGTGGAGTTTCAGGAACTGCCTTACTCCTATTATAACTGCTTTTCTAATACGGTGCAGGCTTCAGACGGCTTATGGCGGATCAAAGGCATGGAAGACAAACTACCTTTGATGTACTGCCTGAAGGCTATAAAACCGATTTAGAAAATCTCGTGTAATTCCCGCTTCAGAAACTGGATAGCCTGCGCCGTAGGATCCACCTCGTTGTGCAGCACATTCTCCAGAACGCGCTTGGCCAGCTCGGTGCCCCGGCTTTTGTCCTGCAGGTTCTGGTAATTTTGGTTAACCATGGAGACCACGTCTTCCTTGGCTTTCTTTACTTGTTGCCAAGCCGCTTCGCTCATGTATAGTTGCTGCGAAAGGTTATGCGTATACTCCGCCCTGATCTCCATCAGCAGTTGGGCTTGAAAGTCAGTCGCGGTTAGGCCAGAAGGACTTACTCTTATCAATAAATTACTGGGCGTGATGCGTTCCAGAAACAGAATAATGCGCTCGTAGGCCTGCAACCTGATGGGCAAAATAGTCTCGCTGTTCTTCAGCCGGATGTCCAGCACCTTTTTCCGGTAGTCTCGCTCCAGGTATTTTTGGGTGAGCAGGTACATGGCTCCGCCGATGAGCAGGGCTGGAATGGCGCTTAATAAAATTAGAAGAACTATGGAGGAAGTGTCTGTGGTCATAAAAATAAAGTAAATAGCCCTTGCCTCTCCACTTGCGTAAAATGGAAAGCAAGGCTAATAAAAGCGTTTGTTCGCAAAGTAAATATCGGGAAAATTTTGAACAGGTTGCCGCTGAATCATTTTCCCGGTTTTTTGGTTTCTTATTGTATAGCGCCCACGTGTAGAAACAGGCTAGTTTTTAGTAACTTTACGGCGCATAAGCCACTACTATGGAAAGCACAACTGTAAAAAAAGCCCCTATTTCACTTACCGAGCGTGCCCTGCACGAGGTGAAAGTGATCATGAAAGATAAAAACGTGCCGGAAGAATACGGTTTACGGATTGGTGTACAAGGCGGCGGCTGCTCAGGCATGTCTTACCTGTTAGGGTTCGACAAGGCTAAGGATGCCGACGAGATCTATGAGTTGGACGGTGTTCAACTGATCATGGACAAGAAACACGGAATGTATGTGATGGGCATGGAAGTAGATTTCCAGGATGGCCTGAACGCCCGCGGATTTGTCTTCAACAACCCACAAGCCAAAAGCACCTGCGGTTGCGGAAGCTCCTTCTCTGCATAACATTCCCACAAATTACCTTATCAAAAGACCTGCTGTATAGCAGGTCTTTTTTTGTGCCTCATTTTTGAAAAATGGTTTTAAAACGGGGGAACGCCTCGCTATTTCCATTTTCGTTGTTGATGGGTTTTGCGCGGTTTCTGGAAAAACAGACTGGAAATTCCTGACAATCCCAAGGCAAATCACAGAACTGGTACCTTAATAGGTTCTGGTCATGCTCTCTGGAACCACTAACACAAAATCAGCACGGTTCCGGTTATCTTTTTCCAAGTCCTCCAACTTTGCCTGCAGCACGGTGGAGATGGTCATTACTTTCAATTCGGGCCTGAGGCGGTGGAGGTACCATAGAATACCCTCGTGGTGGTCTGAGTGATACGCGCCGTTGAGATGCAACATGCGCTGCCCCTTCTGTAGGTTCTTGCTGATGAAGTGCGCCATGGTTGCGTCTTTCAGAGCCTGCGCCTCCACGATCTGGGCAGAAGCCGCCGAGGTGCCGTGTGAATCCCCGAACATGCTGAGCATGTGCTTGTAGGCGGGTAACTCCAGATCAACCCTAATAGGCAACAGTGCAAGCCATTGCTTTTCCTCCGCTGGCAGGGCCTCTAACCCTTTCAAGCTTTCGCGGGCAACTACCCTGGCTGATCTACGGGGCGCGTTAGTGGCAATGACTTTGATTTGGTTCGCCTTCGCGAAATGCAGGATTGGTTTATAGTCGGTGGCGTAGTTGGGCCAGGCCCGGCTTGCCTCCACGAACTTGGGCTCCTCCAGTTGCCCCAAAAGGAATGAATCAACAGCAGCCTGAGTGTCGGTTTCCCACATCTCGGCTCCCAATAGCAACTGCTTTCCGTGCAGCCGGAACAGATCCTTGGTGATTTCTGCTTGCAGCCAGTGCGCGATAGGGTCGTTGTGCTGCTCGCCAAAGAACACCACATCTGCTGAGGCCAGTTTTTTCAGCATTTTCTCGTATTTCAGCGACTTGCCGCTGCCTTGGAACAAACGATACGCTGGTTTATCCATGGCGAAAGAACTAAGCATCAGAAAACCTATCAGCAGCGATAATAACTTTTTCATGTTTTAAGCAAACTTTTAGAAAACCACCCTCAAAGAGGCCTGACCTAACTACCTGGGCGGAAAAGAAGGGGTGTTCACAAAAGTAGGTTTCCTTTCTAATATGATTAAAGCCGAATGGGATAAAGTCACCTTTTTCTCTTGCGGCCGATCTTGTTGGTGAAGTGCTTTCCCCCTTTATCCTACCCTCATCACCACTTTCAAGCAAAATTTAGAAATGTGGTAGTAAAGCTTAGCAGATCTGTCTAAACTCAAAGCCAATTTTACCTGGTCCTTGGCCGCCGCCAGATTCCTTGATTGTTTCCAAATAACGTTAGCTTTGGCCATGCAGTAAAGCGCGCAACCTTTTTTGGCGTTTTCCATGAGGTGCTTTTCCTCTAGGGGTAGCATCCCTTCTATATGCCTAATGACATACGCCAGGTCTTTTGTGGTCTGCCCGTCTTCCGCCTTGGGCCAGGAAATGGAGCCTTGGTGTTTACGGTACTCAGCAAGTGGTTCAGGTGAGTACACTATCGGGTACCTTTTGGCAATCCGGGCCCACATGATCCAATCCTCGCCGTAGGTGACCCCATAAAAACTTCCTAAGGTTTCATATACTTCGCGGCGGACTACCATGGAAACGTACTGAATACGCTGTTGCCCCGCTACTGTGAAAAGGCCGTTGTTCAGGATTCCGGCCTTTTCTTGCACAGGCGCATAGCTTCTGAGATATGCACCAGACTCATTTATATCATCATAATTGCAGAAGGCGGCGCCGGCTTGGGGGAAGCGCCGGAAGAGAGCCTCCATTTTGGCGTAGAAGCCGGGCCTGACC
>NZ_JBSZJY010000007.1:0-54739 GCF_056491185.1 Rufibacter sp. JT20002
CGCCGTCTACGCCCTGTTCCTGGGCCGCTACCAGGACTCGGGATGGCTCACCGTCTTCTTCGAGAAAGTGTACAGTGCTTATATGCCTTTATTGCCGTCCTCCATGGGTGACTTTGAATGGTTCCTGCATAAAGTGAATGCCCTAGTGAAGCATCCCTTGGGCCAGAAAATAAGGTTTGCGGGTGCCTTTACGTTTCTATTTGCGCAATTACGCCTGCTCTCTTTGGTGCTTCTGGTGGTTGGCTTAGTGATGAAACTCCGGAAAAACTTTGAGGGGTTCTCGGTATTAGCTTTTCCCATCTTGCTGACGTTGGTAGCCTCAGGGCTGAAGCTTTATCCCTTCCACGAGCGGTTTGTCCTATTTCTGGTTCCCATGTTCATCCTGTTTATTGGCTATGGAGCCCAGTTTGTTCAGGAGCTCCTTCCTAAAAAATGGCCTGTAAAGCTGATTCTGAGTGTGCTTCTGCTAGCAACTCCAGTTTGGAATGCGGCCGGGGAAATGATCAACACCAATCAATTCTATAAAAAGGAGGCTAACCGGGAAGCGTTGCTGTATATCAATGAAAGATACCAGCCAGGCGACGTGGTATACGTGTACTGGAACATGTGGCATGCCTACGCCTACTACAAGGAGGCCTACAACCTCAAGTTCACGGCCATAGAAGGGAAAGACCTTAAAACAGAATCAGCTAACCAGGCGGAGTACCTCCAAAAACTTTCCCAGGCTTTCAGTGGGTTTAAGGGAAACGACCGCCTATGGTTTTTGTACCACACGCATGTGCGGAACAATATTGGCGGATTCATAGGGCAGCCGTCCTGGTATTTTGAAAAGAGTTTTGTTCCGGGGCAAACCTTGGAAACTACTTTCTCAAGCTTCGGGAAGAAAATGGGGGAAAGGTTTGAGCAGAAAGAAACGGTGGTGTCACTGTTTCTCTTGGCTCCCTGATATGTCAGGAAAATAGAGAAGCCCTCAGCCAAAGCATTTTGGTTTGAGGGCTTTTTCATTTTTTAGCCCTTAAAACGCAGCATACCCAATGTTAAACCGTTGGTGCTTTGTGGCCCAAAGGTTCAACCCTCCAAGACTAAGAAAGGTTATGTTTTAGCTTTTGGGAAGGGACCAGAAAACCGTCCTTGGCGTTAATCTTTGGGGTCAATTTCTCATTTTTGAATTTCAAAAGCTGGAGGAAGTTTTTCTTGACTTTAAAATATTTCCGGTAACCCAATAATCTGGTTTTGTATCCTAAAAACAGCAAGCTGTTTATCTTCCCTTCGTCAGAGGCAGGGTTCAACGCTACTTTCTTCACCGTTAACCGGGCAATTTCCTGAACATAGTATAAAAATCCCTTCAGGAAACGGTAGTTGAACGTGAGCACAGATCTGCTTCCTTGATTGATCAAGATGTTGTAAGCATCTAATACCTCAAAACAGGCTGTGCTTTCTTTCAGGTAACGGAGGTAATAGTCCCAGGTTTGGCGCTCCTTTACCATGAAGTGCATAAAAGTGAGCCGCTCATCGTACCAGATATCGTATCCCAGAAGGGCCAAGGCGTAGCAAATCTCGTAATCTCCGCCTGAGCTTAAGGCCGAAGCCAGCCTGTCGGTAAGAATGGGTTTGTAGCCAATCCGGAATAAGTGGTCATACGCTGATTTCCTAAGAACGCAACCGGCCCCGTACACGGTGTTCTTGGCCACTTTCCCAGATTCTGGCGCCTGGTGGCCATTGGCAAACAGCCGCAACTGGGTGGCAAAATAGGGTGGCTCTTCTTCGTACACCAAGTCTCCGTATCCGCCTAAAACCCCTATGTTGGGGTTTTCTTCCATCAGGTCATACGCCAGGTTCACGTAATTGGGGCTAAGCCAGTTATCATCGTCGCACAGGAGAATGTAGTCGTACTGGGCATGTGCGTACCCTAGCTCTCGGGCAAAGGTGAGACCGGGTTTAGGCTGGTGCAATAGCGTAAACTTAACCTGGCTGCTGTATTTATTCCATTGTTCCTCTACTACCAAGGCGGTATCATCTGTAGAGGCATTATCTACAATAATCACCTCCCAGGGCACTTCGGAACGGACCTGTTGCAAGGCAATATGGCGCAAAGTTTCTGGAAGGAGCTTTGCGCCGTTGTAAGTGCAGATGACTATTGAAACGCCGCCTTTCATGTAATATTAAGGGTCATTTTTAAGTAAACTTTGGCCGTGCTCCAAAGGAGTGGTGCATCTAAGTGCATTCCCAAGGCATACTTAATCTGGGCTTTTACTCCTTCTTTATGGTGAGCCGAGTGCCAAACCTGGTTCGCCACTCTTATGCCGTAATGGGCATAAAACTTCTTTGATTTCTGTAGGACTTCTTTCCTAAGTTCCACAGGCAGTAGTTTCTGGATCATGTTCATGACCTGCAGCATGTCTGCGGAGTTCTGACCCGTCAGGAATTTGTTGCTGGAAATAGAACTGAAGTGCTTGCGGTAATCTGCCAGGATTTGGGGGGTATAGGCTACAGGGTAGTGCTTCGCAATTCTGGCCCACATTTCCCAATCTTCGCCATACGTAAGCCCATAGAAGCTGCCCAGGTTCTCGTAGACTTCGCGGCGTACTACCGTGGCGGCGTATTGGGTCGGATTTCTGATGGCGGCCTTCATAAACCAGTTCTCCAGAATCCCGTCCTCTTCCGTTTCAAGGGTTTGGTTGTAGAGCCACTGGCCACTTTCATCCACATAACGGAACCGGCACATCGCTGCCCCTGCGGTAGGATGCTGTTGAAACAGTGTGCCCATCTTAGAGTAGAACCCCGGGAGAACGCGGTCATCACCATGCAGCAAATGCACCAAATGCCCTTTAGACCGATTAAGGCACGTTTCAAAGTTGCGCAGACTGCCCACGTTCTGGGGTTGGCGGTAGTAGGTGATTCTTCCTTTACCAATTGTTTGAACCAAGGCCGCCACGTCAGCATCTGTGCTGGCATCGTCAATGACCTCAATTTGCATGTCCTCCTCCGGTATGTTCTGGGAAAGAATGCTTTCAAGGGTTTCGGGCAGATACGTGGCGCAGTTGTATACAGGAACCATCACAGACCACAAAGGTCTCTTTCCATCTTTGGGAAGAGGTTTTATCATAGGTGGCGAAGATGGAATTCTTGTAAGCACAATGTAACAGTTAGGTGAATAAAAGCTTACTGCGTTTTAAGTGACAATAAGTAGCTTTTTATTTGACGAATTTGAGCTGTGTTTTACAGCTGCTTTTCTAAATATTTACTTAAAACGGACTTCTCAATTATCTGAATAATGGTTTAAACAGCCCTTGTGCCTTATTGGCTTTGCTTCTTGGTAACAGGTACGGCACGTAGGTTAAAAGGGATAAAGGAGAAAAGTAGGGGCTTTTCCTTCATTCTTATAAAATACTTTTCTACCCAGTGCCAGCTGACGTAGGCTGCCAAAAGGGTGAAAAAAAGTGAAATAAAAAATAAGCTGGTTGTGGTTACGTGTTTTCCTATAAAGTACATGACCAATTGTTGTATTGGCCAAGCATAAAGGTAGGTGCCGTAAGAAAAGTCTCCGTGGCGGGTAAAGTTTGTGATTTGAAAGTAGGGGAGATAGGAGAGGTAGAAAAGGAGATACGTTAAAGCAAAAGGAGCTACTACAACAAAGGTTTGAGACCAGCCACAAGCAAAAACAAGGCTGGTAATTGATAAGATTAGGAGCCCAAAGTTCCTGGGGATTTTCTCTTTAAAAAGATAAGTGCAAGCACCTGCCAAAAAGAAGGTGAAAAACCTGGGAAGGTACACCGGGTGGCCCAACAATTTTCCATTGTAATTCTCCCAAAGGAATAGCTGGGCGTATTCTTGCAAAACCAGGATTGAGTATGCAAATAGGAAAAGAAGGATTGCAATCCATTTCTTTTTGAACACACCCAAGAGCCCTACAAGAGGCACCAGTAAGTAGCAAATGAATTCATAATGGATAGTCCATAAAGATTCATTGATCTGGTTGGGGAGGGGAATCCCCGGGAAACACCAGAATACCTTAGGGGCTTGTAGAGTTAATAAGTTTAATAGAAACTGTTTTTTGGGTAACCAGAGTAGATATTGTCCCCAATTGCCTAGTGGATACTTTGCTTCAATGGTCCCAATAGGGCCTAAAAGCAACACACTAATGGTAAAAGCAACAAAAAAGCCAGGGAAGATCCTCAGAATCCTTTTTTTTAAATACCCTGCGGTTGAGTGGCTATGCTTAAAACTATGAAGGATCAAAAAGCCGCTTATGATAAAGAATCCATTCACCGCAATGCCGCCCAAATCCACTTGGTTATTTGAAAAGACCATGAGGGGTTCGGTATTTATCACCTTCCCATGATATATAACGAAGCAGTGGCTGTAGATCACGACTACAGCCAACAGGAGCCTCAGCAAATCAAAGTTATTTGCTTTCAGATCAGGGTTAATGAGTAATTCTTTGCTCAAAGCGGGAAGGTAATAGTGATGTTACGCTATAATTAAGGGTTGTTTATTTTTGTGTTATTTAATTGAGTGTTATAGGTTGAGTATTATGTATTAAGCGCTATATGACGACTGGTCTGCTCTTAACGTGTATCCTTTGTGTTTTAAAATATAGGCAAATGGTTTTCTAGAAGAAGTTTGTTAACCTGCTATTTCAAATGGTTTAATCGTAGAATTCCAGTTTGAATCAGGAGATACCGGTTGAAGGTAGGAGGAGAGCAGAATTCGAATGGGTATTCGATTAAATCAGTAATAAAAACCTTAATCAGTGATATTTGGTCTATATAGATGAAAAAAGGATAGTTAAGTTTAGGACGTAATTAATAATTTATGTGAATTTACTATTTATAGTCTTCCTAACCAATGTAATTTGTCTTTTTTATTTTCTCCTGAGAAGGTTAGTGACAATCAATTGCGTCAAAAACTTTATTTTCCCTAGTCTGATTAAAAACAGGGTTGCTTTCACTTTGGGAAGGCGTCTGGCTAATGATGCGATAATAAACCGCTTTTTGTGATAGGCCGCTTCTTTGATGGCATTTACGTCGCGGTTAATGTTCTCTTTTCTTTCTATCTGTTTGTTTAAATGGTTAAGCACTTTGATGCATTCTAACAGGCTGCCAACCTTTTGTTCCTTCAGCAGAGTGGTAAAATCATGCTGAAAACACTCCAGGTATTTTTCCTGAATGGTAAATGTTTCCCCTGCATAATACCTCAAATTTCGTAACAGCTGGTCTTTTTGGGCTTTGTCGTACTCTTGCTTCTTCAAAACCTGATGCAGGCTCTGGTCTGTGACCCGGTAGTCAAGCAAAACCTCAGGCAGGTTATATATTTTATGGTTCCTCGCTAATTGCCAGAACAGTTCAAAGTCCTCAGAATACGCAGCCGTGTACATGCCCACTTCCTGAACCGCCTTTTTCCGGTAGAGCACGGTAGGGTGGTAGATCCAGCAGATGAAATTGAGATTATAGTAAAAGAACCGGCTGTCAAATTCATCCTGCCTGATCAGTTCCCCGGTCTCGGAGATCACCTTTACCAGGGAAGACACCATGGCGCAGTCTGGGTGGTTCTGCATATAGGCGAATTGTTTCTCCAGCCGGGTAGGATGGCTGATGTCATCGGCGTCCATGCGGGCAATCAAATCCGATTTGGCGAGTTGAATACCTCTGTTTAAAGTGGGGGAGATTCCTGAGTTCTGGTCGTTTTGGTATAACTTTATTCTGGGGTCCTTATATAACCGGATGATCTCCAAACTGCTGTCCGTAGATCCATCGTCAATGATCAGAAACTCAAAATCCTGAAATGTCTGGTTTAAGATGCTGTCAATAGCTTCTGGCAGAAACCTCTCAGAATTATAGACGGGCATCAAAACCGAAATCGCAGGCATGGTACGTTCGCTTAATCTTGGGTGTAACCTCTAAAAGCTTTTCAGCTTTCTCAGGAGCTTGTTTGAAAGCAGATACAAACGGGGGAATTCATAGGGGAACAGGGCTTTCTGCAGCAGTGACCTGGTCTTGCTGTCGGTAATGCCCTCCTTGTCCATGTAATTCTTTAGCCAGTATAAGAAAAACTTCCTGACGGCGTGGTACTTTCCATCTGCATGAACACTGGAGACAATGGATTCTGGCCGTTGACGGTAAAGGTTATTACAAACCGAGGACACATACACCTTTTCCCTGAGGTAGAATTTGCTTAAGAAAGCCTGGTCTTCATACAGCCCATATTCTTTCTTGAAGGAGTCTTCAAAGCCACCTAGTCGTTTAAAGGCCGTTTTTTCAATAATCAATCCAGACGGCACAGGGGCGGCGCCGCTGCCCAAGGGGTATAACTGTTCCATCAACTTTGGAGGGGCATACAATCTGTCTTGCGGGGCACCTACCGGTATGGAAACATTTTCCTTTTGTGGGTCTTGCCAACTATACCAATAATCTGAAGCCTCGGCAATGAGGGTTGCCTCCGGGTGCTGCCTGAAAATAGATATTTGGTTAGAAAGTTTGCCCGGGAGCCAGACGTCATCGGCATCCAGGATGGCGATGTAGTGGCCCTTGGCAAGTTCCAGGCCGAGGTTTCGGCTGGTGCTGAGCCCTTTGTTTTGATGGCCTTCGTGCTCATGGTAAAAAATCTTTTCCGGAAAACGCTCCGCAAATCCTTTCGCGATGGAGGTGCTTTGGTCAGTTGATCCGTCATCAATCAGAAGCAGTTCCCACTGGGCATACTCCTGCCGAAGAACGCTTTCTATTGCCTCAGGAAGAAAGCGCTCTTCGTTGAGAAAGGCAATTATGACAGAAACCAAAGGAAAAGAACCGGTACTCATAGCATTTATCAAAAAAGTAAATCACCACCCGCGAAGGACGGAGCCAAATTCATGGGAAGGAACATTTTTCACCTGAAACCTTCCTAAACGGTATTGATTCGCCTGTTTGTCTATTGGGCGTTCTTCGGTTGTGAAAGCGGCTTTGAACTTGAGGTTGTTTACACAAGTAAGCGTCTCATTATTGTAATTCCCGTAAGGATAAGCTAATAAGCCAATTTCCTGGCCCGTCATTTCCTGTAGGAATGTCCTGTTTTCAGCTAGTTCTTTTGTTTGCAGGTCAGAATCATGGAAAGCCAAAGCCGGATGCGACACCGTATGCGCCCCTATGTCTAGAAGGGTGCTCTGCCCCAAGGCTTTCAACTGCTCCACCGACATGCTCGTGAGCCCGGGCTGTCCTTCTCCGGTAGCGCCCGCCCACTCCCTTATCTTCTGCATTCCCTCTTTTTGCTGAATGGGAGAAAGAGGCTTCAACTCCTGCCAAAGCGTGTAGAATAAACTGGCTCTTTTAGTAGGAGGTGCCTCATCACAGGCTTTCCAGGAGGTGTGCTTGAGCTGTAGCCCACTTGTCAAAAAGCTTTCTTCCTGTAAATCTGTCTTGGGTATGTTTTCACTTATTCCGACTGGAAAAACCCGAGGTAACTGTTCCGTGAACAGAATCAACTGCTCTAGTTCGTCCCACCAGAAAGGCGTTTTCTGCCCAATATTTCCGGAAGAGATGAAAAACGTGGCGGGCAAGCCATACTTTTCCAGTAAAGGTTTTGCTTCTAGGTAATTGTCTACATACCCATCGTCAAAAGTGATGGCGACGCTGTTCCGCCTGATCTTCTTCTGCTTTACATCCTCCGCTAACTCCTGTAAGGAAATTACTTGGTAGTGCTTCTTCAGAAAGGAGAGCTGTTGGTCAAAGTTGGCGGGGCTTACCGCTATGTCCCAAATGTCAGACGCAGGGGTAGCGATACGATGGTACATGAGCACCACTGCTTTGGGCGACCAATACCTGCGAACCGCTGAGACTAACTTCTGCATTACCCTTGGATTGATTTGGTGGCTCTAACGGTTATGATGACCTGAAAATGGGGATCGTGTTGGTCCAGCTTGCTTTTGGGTACCTCTTGCAGGCCCATCCCGTACAGGAAAGCCGTTGCCACAAAAACGTTCCCAAACGTATTCACCTCCACTTCTCCCTTAGGAAACGTTTCGGCCATCAAGCGGGTCATGGCTTTGTCTGTAAAAGACCAATACCAGATATCTTTCCACTCTCCGTGGTCAATGGGCGTGATACCCGGTACCGTCAAAAGCAAGGTTCCGCCCGGCTTTAAAATACGATGGCAGGTTTGGAGCGCCCCTTTGAAGTCGTAAATCAGGTGCAGGGTCTGGGTTAAGACAATACAGTCAAAGGTATTGTCTGGCAGTTGGGGCGCATTACTGATATCCCCTATAAAAGTGGCCTTGGGGTTGCTGTCGTTCACGTGAAGCACATCGCTTTGGGTGATTCTGGATCCGCCAAAGCCCAACGTATATTCATTGTCCCCAATTTCAAGGCCTCTTCCTTTGATTCGGCTTGCTTCCTGCCGTAGAAAGTTTTCTATGTAGTAACGGTCTACCGGACCACCGCGGTCATAGCCAAATTCGGTACTGAAGGGCTTTGTCACACCAAAATCCCCGGTTTCTACTTGGTTTACTTCCGGGATGTAGTTCTTGATGTATCCGTTACGCTGTAAGAATCTCAGCCCAAAAGCAGGCGTGTACTTTTTTATCTTTGACCTCATCATAAGAGTATGCTTTTAATCATGTATTTGAGAAACAAGGCAGGCCGGTACCTGATAAAGGTTTTGGTTGCCTGTAAAGAAGAAGGGGCTTTCTTTTGAGTTAAACTCTTGTAAAGCTCCTCGCAGTAGTAAGACTTCCAGATCTCCTGCCCCTTGAGGTAAGCCTGCTTTTCTTCTGGTGTTTGTAAGTTAGGTTGTTGCCTTTCTAACACCTCTAGCACGGTGGACAACATGCCCGGTATGTTGGAGGACATATTAGTGGAATGAAGCCGATATGCGGCAATTTTACGTGGGTGGTGCAGGACCGGGTACTTTCTGGCAATCCTCAGGTACAAATCATAATCCTCGCACTTTTTAAGGGAGGTATCATATTCCATTTCTTTGAACACCCATCTGCGGTACATGACGGTGGCATGCATTCCTATGTAATTCCCTTGCAGCAGGTGGACGTAATGGTTTGAGGGCACTTTTGAGATTTCGTCCTTAATAACTCCTTCCACTTCAAAGACCTTCTCGTGGGCGCCAGATACAAAGGCGAGCTGCTCGTTGCCTTGCAGGTAGGCAGCGTTCATTTCAATAGCGCCGGGCAAAAGCCAGTCATCGGCGTCCAGAAACACCAGCATCTCCCCGCGGCTGTTTCTGATCCCGGTGTTCCGGGCAGCGGAAAGGCCTTGGTTCTCCTGGTAATGGTAAGCCACCCCACATTGCGCTGCTACCTCCTTGGTGTTATCGGTTGAGCCGTCATCCACTACCACTATCTCAATGGCGGGGTAGGACTGCTGCTTTACGCTCTCGACAGCTTCGCGTAAATAGCGGCCGTGGTTGTAGCTGGGAATGATCACCGAGACCAAGGGGAAAGAGGCATTCCTGTTCATAGCCGGCGTCCTCCCTGTGTTAGCGCCGGACGTTTCCGGTTTCTGAAATAAAATAGCACCCCCGAAAGCAGACCCTTGGTCTCGAAAGCCAGCGTACTAAACCGCGAACGGTATAAGGGAAATCCCCTTAGCAGCATATAGCCGTAATATCTGGGAAGTTGGGACAAAAGGTACTGCTTGTAGCCTTCCCCATGTTTTTGGGTCCGCTGAATCAAGGCTGCGGCGGCGTGGCCGCGCATGTAATAGAAGATCTGCTTTTGAAGGTCTTTGGTTCCTTTCCGGTGCTCATGGTAGACAATGGCCCTGGGGTTGTAGTGGATGGATAATCCGTTGGCTAGAATCCGGTACCACATCTCAGAGTCACCACTACAGCCAGCAGCCCCCACGTCTAAACGCTCGTCAAACAAGCCTACCTTTTCAAAAACATTTCTTCTGAACGCCATGTTGGCCCCGGCCCCAATTTCCCAGACAGGTGGGCCTTTCTTAACCGTAGCTTGAAAGTATTTTTGGTCATAGAGGATGTCGGAGTAGCCTCTATTAAAGCTCCATTGGGTTTCAAACAAAAGCTGAGCTTCGGTTTTCAGTTCAAAAGCGATGACCAAGCCCGTCATGGCATCAATGGATGGGTTCAGGAAAGTCTCCCAAATCCGGTAAATGCAGAGGGGGTGCACGGTCACATCATCATCCACGAAGGTGACAATGGGGCATTTGGCTTCCAACACCCCGGTATTGCGGGCAATGTCCAAGCCAGGCAGGGGCTCTTTGACATATTTTACCCCGTCAAACTTTTTGACAACTTCATAGGTGCTGTCATCGGTAGGAGCATTGTCAATGACAATAATCTCTGCGGGCACACACTCCAACTCCTGCAGCATGACAAGGCAGCGCTGTAGTTGGGGAGCCCTGTTGCGGGTGCATATGATCACCGATACATCCACGTTGTCCGGAATTTCCTGCGGAATACTGCCGGTCATGATTTTACTCATCCAACCTGCCCAGGCTTCTACCTCCTGAGTTTGGATCCATTGCTGCCAATCAGCTTTTGCGCCTGAACGTTGGGCATACTGGTCAATGGCGGGCCGGATGGCATGCGTCAGCTTATCCCAATATTCTTCGGGAGTCAGTTTTGAACCTGGTTTCAGGAAAAGGTGCCCTAACGCAATTTGATCCCACCAGAACACGAGGTAATTTCCTTGGTTTTGGGTATCAAGTTCTGGAGGGGTAAGCAATTGCTTATCCAGGTAGAGGTGCGAGATATGGTATGGGGCATGCGTTTTCATGGCAAGTCTGTCTTTATTCCTGCGTCACCAATTCCTTCTGTGTAATCTGGAAGGGAAAGGACGGGCGTACAGCCCCCATCCACTTGCCAAACCATTTTATATCGCCCCGGTAGTCGTCAATCTCAAAAGACAAGCATTCTTCATAGTAGAAAAGGTTTACCGAGGTGTCTTTTACCACTATCAAGGAGATGTAGTAAGAGCCGTCATTCAGAAAGTTGCCGGGGATGGTGCACTCTCCCTCAACCAATCCTTTCTGGCACTTAACCGACGAAGAAGGGATGTCGAAAATGCATTCCCCTCCATAGGAAAACAGGTGCAAGCCCACACTCAGCTCCTGGTCATCGCGCAGGTTCCAGAACTTAAAAGAAACCGTCAGCGGGGTCCTGATATCCAAAGGAGCATCCAGGTCCCTCAGTTGGGGAATTAATTTGATGCTTTTGAACCTGACAAACTCATTTCCGGGGGCCTCCACCAGATTGTCCCAGGAGTGGTGGAGCTGAAATTTCCGGACCCCTTTGATATAGTTATTGATGACGGTAGAAGCATTGCCTGTGTCCATGACTTTCCCTTTTTGAAGCCAAAGCCCATGGTCACATAAACTGGAGACTGCCTGCATGCTGTGGCTCACAAAGAGAATGGTGCGGCCTTCGCTTCTAGACACATCTTTCACCTTACCCAAGCATTTCTTCTGGAATTCGGCGTCACCAACAGCTAACACTTCATCAATAATCAGGATATCTGGTTCCAGGTGGGCGGCTACGGCAAAGGCCAAACGCACGTACATGCCCGAGGAATAGCGTTTCACCGGGGTGTCCAGGAACTTCTCAATGCCTGAGAAGTCCACTATCTCGTCAAACTTTGCCTTGATCTCATTTTTAGTCATCCCCAGGATATACCCACTCAGGAAAATGTTTTCCCGGCCGGTCAGCTCCTGGTTGAAGCCGGTGCCTACTTCCAGAAGGCTACTGATTTTGCCTTTCCCGCGCACTACTCCTTTGCTGGGTTTTACGATGCGGGAGATAATCTTTAGTAGGGTTGATTTACCCGCTCCGTTATTGCCGATAATGCCCCAAACTTCTCCCTGCCGAATCTCAAAAGAGACGTCTTGTAAAGCCCAAAATGCCTTCTGGCGGTTTTTGGCGGAACCCCCTTCTTCAGAGGCTTGCGGGAAGTAAAAGGGATCTTCCTTTTTGAGCACAGAGGTTGTCCACCACCGGGATAAATCCCGGCTTAGGGTCCCGGTGCCGATGGTCCCCAACTGATAAACCTTTGATAAGTTCTCCGCCTGTATAACTACTTCGCCCATTTCTATACCACATCAATTAGTTTGTCTCCTTGCTTGTTGAACACAACCAGAGAGATCCCCAGGAAGAGAAAAGTAAAAACAATACTGTACCCTAAGCTCCAGGGCGAGATGGTTCCTTCACCCAAAAGCGCCAATCTAAACCACTCAAAGTAGGAGGTGAGCGGGTTGAACTGAACAATCCATCTGACTTTCTCGGGCACAAAATTGACCGGGTAAAGCACCGGGGTAAGAAACATCATTAACCGCACGCCAAACGTGACCAGGTTGATAATGTCACGGTATTTAGCGGTGACAACGGAAAAGACAAGGCCCAAGGCTAATCCGGTCAAGCCAACCAGTAGAATAGAAAATGGAAGGGTGAGCACCAGAAAACCGGAAGGCAAGTCATAGCCCCTAAACAGGACGTAATAGCCCAGCATGGCCAGCAGCATGGTAAACTGGATGGTAAAACGCAGGAGCTGGGTGCCCAGTTGAGAAAAGGGCATGATGAGCCTGGGGAAGTAAACTTTGCTGAAAATCTGGGCATTCTCCCGGAAAATAAAGGACGTGCCTAAGAAGGTGTCATTAAAGAAGTTCCAGAGCACAATGCCCGACAGGTAGAAAAGAACGGGAGGAAGGGAGCCGGTTGAGACCCCAATTAATCTATTGAATACCAGAATATATGTGGCAAGGGTGAGCAACGGTTGTAAAACCAGCCACAAAGGCCCTAAAATGGTTTGCTGGTAATTAAGAAGAAAGTCTTTGCGTACTAAACTGTAAGATAAATGACGATAGTGCCATAACTCCTTGAGATTTATTCCCCAATAGTGAGTTTTAGCGGTTATCTCCCAATCCCAATGTTTTCTGCTTACATTTTGGTGAAGCATATACTAGAGATAAAGTTGGAATGATTATACTTGAAAGCTATATATTCTGATATTTTAACAGATTATATAACTTTATTTTTTTTAAATATACTTAAACTTATTCAAATACTGTTCTGCCGGATAAAAATAAATTGTTAAGAAGCCAGTAGAGCATGAAGGGGAAGCCCCAAAGTAGAGGGGCTTTGGTCTACCAATGTTTTTTTTGGCTTTGAGAAGTAAAGCAGCTTTGAGGAGTCAATGAGGTGTATGAGAACTTAAAAAGGGAATGAGTGTTCAGAAAACTAAACATAGCGCAAACCCCTTGCTTAGTGGGTTAAGCCAGGCAGAAAGGTTTAATTTACTTATTTAGTGCCTTTTGGAAGTTTGGGCGCAGAAACCTGACTACTTATAGGGGGAACTTGAAACAAGCCAAAGAACCTGAATCAAGAGAAGCTTTTTAGGCTCCATGATTTAGGGTAACTATACAGTTTTGGCTCCCTTCAGGTGATTGACCAGTTCCTTTTCCTTTCAAGGTCTTCCTTGTAAGAGGAAACGTTTCATAAACCTACAAACCATTAGTAACCGCATGTTCAAGGGGTGCGGTTCACAGATATTCCTTTCCTCAGATAAAGCTACTTATCCTGCGGGTCAGGTGTGGGAAGATTTTCTGTTTCGGCTTCCTGCAGGTTCACCCGTTGCGTTAGTTCCGCTATTCTTTGCTCCAGTCTTTCGTTCTCAGATTTCAATTCGTCTACCAGTTTTTTATTGGCTTGGCGTTGTTTAAGCTCTGCTACCGCAGTTTCCATAATGGTCTTCAGGTTTTCTTTTTCCCAGGGTTTCAAGATATACCTATATATCTTGCCACTGTTGATGGCATCTAAGATAGAGGCAGTATCGCTATGGCTTGTCAGGATAATTCTGATCAGGTCTCTGTCTTCAGGTAAATTCTTTAGAAACTGTACCCCCGATGTCTTGGGCATACGCTGGTCTGTGATCACCAGCGAAATAGTTTCATTGGCTAAGATTCTCAGTCCTTCCTCCCCAGACATAGCAGTGAATACTTTGAAATACTTTCTGAAAGTAGATTTAAAAACCACCAGATTATCTTCTTCGCTATCAATATAAAGAATGCCTGGTTTCTCAGGTCCTTCTTCGGGAGAGGTTGCAGTTTGTTTAGGAGTGGTAAGATCCATGCCTGTGGTAATGATTATTTTAGTTTGCGTAGTGTGTGCTGAGTGTCCTTTTGCTCGGGTCTGAAAAGATCAGATGTGTTTTGTAGTTAACTCAAGTTATCAAGTAGAAGCAACGCCTCCATGATTCTGCTTTGTTCAAGAAATACATTTTGTTTTCTAGATGTGGTCTTTTCTTAAGGCTTGGCAGATAGTAGGCAGGATCTTTTCCATAACTTCCTCCATACTCTTGAACAGGAAATGGTTTCTCTTCTTTCTCCTTGATGCGCTTCTTGCTTTCCAATATTAGATATGTAGTGGCATAACTTTTCTCATCTTTCCTTTGGGAGCTTTACCTTGCTCTTGGTTAACTTAAAAGGGGGGAGTTTGTTATTAAATATAAAGGTATCAGTAAAATTTAATATTTATAATATGTATGTACAAAATTTTATAAATTTTGTTCTATTAAATTTTAGAAGTATTGATTAAAAGAGGAAAGGCCAAAAATGAAATGCCTTCATTCTGCTAATAAATGGATTGCTGTTCTCAAGGGAAAGGATCTCGGTGGCATGAGAATGACCTTAACAAAAGATGACCGGTTGTTCTGCTATGTAGGGAGGTTTGAGGTGCCCAATTTTTTCAGTTAGACGAAGTGATAAAAGAAGTCACCCGTTTTTGAAGGGTTTAATGAACATCCACCGACCAAATAGGTTCTTCCGTATTGCTTTAGGGCGGTTTTCCAAGAAACTGCCCTAAAACAAAAATAGGCTCAGGTGGAAGAGGTACAAGGGAACTCTAAAGCTCATTTAGTTTTTTTAAAGTGTACCCGCCATCTGAAGCAAGTGCCAGATGGTAAGTTTTCTTTGGGGCCGTTTCCCGAAAACATCCGCAAAACTACTCTATTTGTTACCCCTTCTTTTTTGCACTTAGTAAGTGCTGGCCATACTGGTAAAAAGGCTTGGCCAATTCACGTCTCCGTAGTCTTTGCCCAGTCTAACGATGATCAGGTTCTTGGCGGGGTTCACGTAGATGTATTGCCCTAGGATACCCTGCGCCATGTAATCACCTGACTCGGATGGGAACCACCATTGGTACTGGTAGAACCAGGCGCTGCCTTGAGTAGTGTCAATCTTGGTAGATTCCTTTACCCAGGAGGCGGGCACAAGTTGCTTTCCGTTCCAGTTGCCTTGGTGCAGGTACAAACGGCCCAGTTTCGCAAAATCACGGGCCCGGGCGTTGAGGCAGCAGAAGGTTTTTTCCATGCCATTTTCTTCTTTGTCTAAGCTCCAGCTGGCATCGTATTCCATGCCCATGGGTCCCCAGAGTTTTTCCTGCAGGTACTGGGTGATGGCTTTCCCGCGCAGGGCCTTGTCCAGAACAGCGCCTAGCAGTTGGGTGTTGCCGCTGATATAGTCAAAGGTCTGGCCTGGATCCGTTTTAAGCTCCATCTCAGTGATGTAATCACGCAGGTGTCGCCCATAGTAGAAGCTGGCCGCATCTCCGAAAGGATTGACATAGCTTTCGTTGAACTCAATTCCGGAGGTCATCTGCAGTAAATGCCGGATGGTGACTTTCTCCATGCCTTGCTGCGTCAACTCGGGCAGGTAATTGGTGATGGGTTCCCCTACTGACTTGATAAGCCCATCGGCCAGAGCGCAGCCCACCAACATAGACGTCACCGACTTGGCCATGGAAAACGAAGCCACTATAGAGCTCTGTTCATAGCCGTTGAAGTACTTCTCATACTTCAGGGTATCGTGGTGGATGATGAGGAAAGCCACCGTTTCGTTTTGAGTCAGATAGGCATCCAGGTCCACCTGGCGATTTCCGGGAACAGTAATGGGAGCAGGGGCTTTAGCGGATGCCGATGGATGGAAGATGAATTTTTCGGCACTATGCGTAAGTGGCCGGGAAGGGAAGATCTTATAATCGGTGATGTTGGCGAAATTGTAGAAGATAAACCTACCCAGTTGACAAGAAGAGAAGATTGTAGAGGCCGTAAGAACCAACGCCAGTTTAAGGAGCGTGTAACGCTTGAACATAGAGGATATAGTCTGTTTAAAACAATCTTAAAGAAAGTTGGGGTGTTAATCAGGTAATCGTGCCTTTCATTAACCTCATTATGTTTTCAGCCTGTTTTGAAGAAATCGGCTTAGAAATGCCTCCACCTAAGCTAAGGGAAACAACCTCAGGAAAACTGGTAAAATAGAAGGCTGATTAAGATAAGGCCGGCCACAATAATGTGCGGCATAAGGGTGAAGCCCCCTTCATGACTCAAACGGTTCACCGCCTCCTGCTCATTGGTTTCCTCCTGCAGGGCGCGTTCCACTTTTTGTTGGGCCTGCCGTAGATAGAGCCAGTTACCAATAAATCCTACCAGAAGACTCCAGGCAACGGTTGTGAAATTGTTCAGCAAGCCCGCCGATTTAGTAGAGAGGCTAAAATATTCAACGGCCCTACCCAGCAGAAACGACTCTCCGACCAAGACCATCATTAGAACCAAGGCATGAACATACATTTTGCGGTACAGCATCCAGAACAGGCCAAAAAAGAAAGCACCCAGGTTGAATGTAAATTTTTTACCAGCCTTGAAGAGCGCCAACTTGTGTAAGTAATAATCGGCGCTCAACCCAAAGTAGGCCCGGTAGTATTCTTCCTCTTGTTCATCTAGCTCAAGTTCTGGGGCGTCATTCGGTAGCATATCACTTTTGTTGAAGTCTGAAAGGGTAAAGGTACAAGACTCGCTTCTAATCTTGCAGGAATGGGGATGTAGTTTACGTCGTTTCCTTTCTCCAGCAATACTCGTTTGCCACTCTGTTGCAGGTGGAGGGTATTTTGTGAGTTGAAACATTCCCGTTTACGGGCAGTTTTAACCAAAAGAGCTCTAAAACACAGGTTTGTATCTCCCTTTTGAGATGGGAGGGGAAGTTTGTTTTGAAGCCGAAAACTGGAAAACAGGGGCTTACTAAGGTCGGTTGAAATCTCTTGGGTTTTAGGGCTTGGGAATCCGGTTACTTAGGGGCAGCCTGCGTACAAGGAGGGCAAACGTAGCCAGTGCCGTGGAACAAGATAGAACAAACAGGTCAAGAAGAAAGAAGTACTGGGTAGTAGGTGGTGCCGTGCTGGTGATCCTTTTGGGGCTCCTGCTGGTAGTAGGGCGCAACCTGAATTCATGGGCCGAAAACAAAGTCAAAAAGCAGGTGAGTACCCAGTCAAAGGGAGTGTACAAGCTGCAGATGGCTCATCTGGAGGTGTCGCTGCTTGCCGGTTCGGCTACCCTGGACTCAGTCAGGCTTGTCCCAAATGAAACGGTTTGGAAGCGGTTGCAGCAAAAGACGCCGGCCCAGGCCCCGGCCAGTTTATCAGAGGTGAAAGCCTCCAAGGTGCAGGTCAGTGGAATCAGTTTTATCAAGTTACTCTTTGGGGGAGCATTTGGAGTAAACGCCATCCAATTGGAGAACCCGCAATGGCTCCTGAGGCAAATGAAACCGGATACTTCTTCGCAGCAATTGCATGAAAAAGTAGGGAAGCAGTTCAGGGAAATGGCTATCAAGGAGATAGAGGTGACAAACGGAACCTTCCGGCTCAGAGACAAGCCCAACCGACAGACCGATTTGTTCTGGGTTTCTGGCGTAAACATCAAGGCCGAAGGAGTAAAGCTGGACAGTACCTCTTTCCATGATCCTGCCCGGGCATTCTACAGCAAGGCCATAGAAGCCACTGCTAAGGAATCATCCTATGCGCTACCCGATGGAAATTACAAAATCAAGGTGGGGGCCGTGCGGGTTGCCACTGAGAAAAAAGAATTTACCGGCTCAAACCTGCGCCTGGTGCCGCTGTTAAGTGCCAGTGCCATGTCAAGGAAGGAGGGTATGGCCGTCACCCGGTTTAATGTGGAGGTGCCGGAGGTTAACTTAACCGACGTAGACTTCAGCAACCTGTCCAAGCACTCTAATTTCTACATCGGGGGGGTGGTGGCGCAAAAGCCTCGGGTGAACGCCTACAAAGACGGGAAAAACTTCCCCACCAAAGGGACTGGCCTTATGCCGCATGACCTCATCAAGAAAATCCCCTTTGGGGTAAACATCCGGACGGTGAAAGTGCGGGACCTGGCGGTGCGGTATGAAGAGTTATCAGAAAAGGCCTTCAAAACGGGCTACGTAACCGGCAGCAACATTGACCTGACCCTCACGAACCTAACCAATGATAAAAAGCTGATGTCCCCCAAAAATCCCGCGGTGCTCAAAGCCAAAGGGTTTATCATGGGCAAGGCGCCCATGCAGGCCACGGTGCGCCTGTCCCTGCTGGACCCCAACGGCTATCATTCCATAGAGGGTACCATAGGCAAAGGCAATCCGGCCATTCTCAACCCCATCATTGAGCCCAGCATGTTTGTGAGCGTGAAAAGCGGTTTTGTGCAGAGCGGCTTTTTTAAGATGGAACTTACCAATGAATCGGCTAAGGGAATGATGCAGCTCCAGTACGATGAATTCAAGGTTGACCTTCTTTCTAAAAAACCGGAAAAGAAACAGTCATTGGGGAAGAAACTGAAGTCTGTCCTGGCCAACGAGCTGGTGCTTAAATCTGAGAGCGAAGCCGATGGCAAAGCACCCCGGGAAGGCAAAATACAGGTGAACCGGAAAAGCGAACGCTCTTTTCTCACCTACTGGAAAGATTGCCTGGCCAATGGGGTGCTCTCGGTGATTGGAGCGCCTATGTAAATGTTCCTTTTTTAAATAGTAAACCCTGGTCAATTAAAAACTCTTTTTTGAAGTAATGGCACTAACCTTTGCCATAGATTTTCAAGAAACTTATCAAGGCATGTTCCCCTGCTTACGTGCGCACTACTTCTGTCTTTTAGCCCCAGATATACCCGCAACTGAGCTGCTGGTATTTATGCTTGGTTTTTGAACATGCTATATAAACCTGTAATTCAGGATTAAGGCAAACGTTAATAATGTCAATCGGGGCATTTGTCCATGAACTTTTCCATACCTGAGCATTGGATTATGATATTACTTCTACTTCTTTCTCCACGTCTTCGGTTCTTTTCACAATGTCCCTTATGATGGTGTCAAGCTCCAACCCCGAAGATTTGATGTATCCATATAAAGTCTGCAGGTCATCCCTAGAGTGGGGGCCATCTTCCAGAAGATAGATCAGCCCTAATATACGAGCTAACGGTGCCCTTACAACGTGCGACTGTATCCAGGCTATCTCGCGAAGCTTCGTATTTTGGTCTTCTATTGCCTTAAGGTATTCCCGGCGTTCGGTGAAATCCCGCTCAATAGAAATAAAATGGGTGAGGTTTCCATTTTGATCGGTGACTGGAGATACGTTCATGTTCAAAATAAATTCCTCGCCGTTCTTGCGGTAATTCACAACATCAATCTCGCATGACACTCCAGCTTGGAGCGCAGCTTTCAATCGGTCTAGTTCTGCTCTGTCTGAGTTGGGGCCTTGTAAGAATCGCGGAGATTGACCTATTGCTTCTTCTTTCAAGTAGCCGGTCATTTTTGTAAAAGCCTCATTTACGTAAAGGATTCTAGGTCCGTCAGCGTCTACCCCAGCATCTGTGATAATGACGGCATCAGTGGCATTGGTGATCACAGATTCAAGCAATCTCAGTCTTTGCTCTTCTTCTTTTGTTTTGGTGATGTCCTGAATGGCCCCTAACATGCGGATGGCAGTACCTTTGTCATCTCTTAAAATAAAAGCTCGGTCAATGATGCTGGCGTATTGGCCATCTCCTTTTCTGAACCGGTATTCTTCCTGCCAGGTTAGAGCATCCCCATTGATGGCGTTATCAAATGAAGAGGCAACTTTGGCCGCATCTTCCGGGTGCAGGTTGTCATACCACAGTTGCAGGTTCTCTTTTTTATCAGCAGATCTGTGACCCAGAATGCTTTCAAAGCTTTCGCCCCAGTAGAGTTCTTCCAGTGCTAAATCATACTCCCAGATAACTAAGAACGTAATCTTGTTGATAAGTTTAAACCGGGCATTGCTTGCATTCAAGTCTTTGGTGCGCTCTGCTACCAACTGCTTTAATACTTTTTCCTGCTGGTCTTTGGTAAGAAACTTCTTCATAAAGTAGCCGGCAAGAAACAGCGTAAGAATCAGGATGGCGGTAAACCAGTGGGTTTGGTAGAAGAAAGGCTCTACTTCAAAAGTAAGCTGCACAGGTTTTGACCAAACGCCATTCATTTCAGCTTTAACTTCAAAGGTGTAAGTGCCCGGTTCCAGGGTTGTGAAATAAGCAGTCCTTCTCTGATCTGCAAACTCCCAGGTATCACTTAATCCTTTAAGCCGGTAATAAAAGTTTACTGAGGCAGGTTTGTTGAACTGAACGCTGGTGTAATCAATTTGGATGGTGTTGACACCCGCAGGCAGTACAATGCCTTGCAGAAAGTCCAGTTCTTTGTCGCCAACCCGGAAAGCTTTTATCTGTGTGTTAACCTCCTCTTTCTGCATCTGGAGAGAACCAGGGTCCACAATGGCGACACCCTCTACCGTAGGAAACCACAAGGTGCCATCCTGTAATTTGTAGCCAGCCGGAAAGATGCCCCCATTTGTTTCTGCGTTGTGCATTCCGTCTGACGTGTCAAACAACTGGGCAACGATCTGGGGCTTATTGTCCTTAGACTGTTTTGCCTTCTTAAGTTCTTGCAGGGCTATGCGCTGCAGACCAAAAGTGCCACTTACCCAAAGAGATCCTTTGCCGTCTTCCAGAATTCTGTAAATGCCGTTGAAATGAAGCCCATTGGTTTTGTTTAGTAGAAAAAACCGATTGCCTTTAAAACACACTAACCCTTTGTCAGTGCCTAACCAAAGATCTCCCTCAGGATCTTGGTAAAAGCAATCTATGATTCCGGCGGGAAGCCCTTGGGTGGAGGTGAAATTAGTAAGTTGTCCCTTGGGAGATATTTTCACCATGCCCGCCCCTCGGCTACCAAACCACATGTTTTGCTGCTGGTCTTCAAAAATGCTCACAAAATCAACATTGGCGAAGGCTGCAGGCAGTTGGGCTTTCTGGATTTTACCTTTGGGAAGTAAAAAATAGATTCCGCCTGAACGAGTAGCTATCCAGAGCTTATCCTTACTATCAGCATAAATGGCCTGAATGATATCATTACTTAATCCATCTTGCTGGGTGTATGTTTTATCTATTTTGCCGGTATTCAGATTAAATCGGTTAAGACCACTGGGCGTGCCTATGAAGACTGCTTCTTTGGTACCCGCAATGCTCAAGGCTAGATCTGCAGCTAAGCCTTGCTTTTGACTATACCTGAAGGTTCTTCCTTGTGAGATTCTAGTAACGCCTGTTCCGTTAGTTCCTATCCATACATCTCCATTTGGATGCTGGTAAATAGGGAGGATTACTTTATTTGATTCTTTAAATTCGGTGGAAAGCATCTGTACCTCGGCGGGCTTTAACTGAACGAGGCCAGAGGCGGCGGTGCCTAGCCACATGGCGTTCGGGGCGCTGAACAGAATGGCTCTCACTCCGTCCTCAGGTACTCCTTTGGGTTGTACTCTGGTAAACTTCCCCTTCTCAAATTTGTGGAGACCAGAAGTGAGCGTTCCTGCCCACAGAGTGCCGTCAGGTGCTATGGAAAGAGCGGTTATAAAGTTCTCAGATAGGCCGTGTGTGAAAGTATAGTTTACATCCTGGCCTTGGAGGTGGTGAAACACACCATGCTCCTTAGTGCCAATCCAGAGGGAGTGGTCTTGGGCAAGGGCGAACGTGCGGATGTACTTTGTTTCATATCCCGGAATGGAAGTTGTTTTCTTTAGCTCCTTGTCTAATTGGTATAACCCAGCATCAGTGCCAATGAACAATCCGGTAGGAATTGTGATCAGAGCCTGAATTGATTTTTTACCTCTGAGCGTCCAAGCTTTCACAGGAAAAACGGAATTGTTTTGCAGGTAAAGCAAGTCTCCAGCTTGGGTTCCAATCCAAAGTCTGCCTTGAGAGTCTTCGGTGATACAGCTTATTCTGGATTCTTTGACATAGCTTTTTAAATCGATTGACGAAGCCTTGTTTAGGCGAAACCGAACAATGGCGTTGTCAGTAGCGGCCCAAATGCCGCCTTTCTTTGAAGGACTAATGGCGTAAAAAGAACTGGAGGCTAAAGCAGGAATGTTTGAATCGTTGTATACCTCAAAACTATTCCCATCAAACCGGGCCAAACCTTCTTCTGTTGCCACCCACAAAAATCCCTGATCGTCTTTTTGGAGATCAAAAACTGTGTTTTGGGGCAAGCCGCTTTTGTTGTCCCATACCTTAGAAGCAAATGTCTTCTGGTACCAGGGCAAACCACCGGGATTAGCTACGGCCTTGTACAGGCAAGAAAAAAGCAATACAACCAGTAGGAGTCTACAGCCAATCTTCTTAAGAAAGCACATTGTTGCTTTTTGTGTAAGGTAATTATTTACTTGTTGACCAGTTTTTCTATAACAGATAGTTAGGCACTAATTTGATTGCCTAAGAAGTCTTATTTAGTGGCAGGGGAGACCACCGTATAGCTTATGTATTCAATATTAAGGAATAGTTTGATAGAAAAAATTATAAAGTGTGGTTTTAAGTGTGAAGGGTGTATTATATTTAAAAAGTTTAATAATTAATTTGATTGATGAAGTGTGTTGTGGCTTTTTGTAGAAGTACTTAAGTAAGCGAGAATAGATATAAATCATCCATGATGATGGTATTGCAACTATTTGTGCCAACATAAATCGGAGACTATGATATATTAATTCAGGAAAGATAGACTATGTGAGGTATGTAAAGCAGGAATAATGATAAATTTTATACTATATTTTGTGATTAAGGTTAAGGTGATAAAATATGAAAAGTTAAGTTTGTGATGTAGGAGTTTGTTGATTACTACATGAATACCGTTGAATGGATGCGGGCAGATCAAGGGTTTCAGAGTGGGAAACGAAAGTGCCTGGAAGGACACCTGGTTTAAGGAATCTATGCTCAGTAGTTACCTATTATATTTGTTGTTGAGGGTGATTGATATCTATAAGTAAATAAGGTAAGCTTAAAGGAATCGGCCCCTCCCAGTTTTACCTGAAAGGGGCCGATTCTTAAATTACTCATCTAGAAAATCTATTCTTTACCTTCTAATCTAAGGAGATGACTTATAAGCTCACGGGTGTTAAACCACGTTTCTTAAGCAACGGCTTAATACTTGGCTCCGCCCCTCTGAATTTCTTGTAGAGTTCCATAGGGTCCTCGGTGCCGCCTTTCTCTAGAATGTTCTTCCGGAAGGATTGGGCTTTCTCTTTGTTGAACAAGCCGCTCTCCTTGAAGACTTGGAAGGCATCTGTATCCAGCACGCCCGACCAGATGTAGCTGTAATAACCCGCCGAGTAGCTGCCCGAGAAGATGTGGCTGAAATAGGTGCTTCTGTAGCGAGGGATAATCTGCTCCATCAGGCCAACCTTGGCCATCGCTGTTTTCTCAAACTGGTTGATGTCGCCCTCCAGGTTGGTGGTTTGAGTGTGGTAAGCTAAATCCAGCAAAGAAGCTGCCAGATACTCGGTAGTCTCAAAGCCCTGGTTAAACGTGCCGGCTTTCTTCATCTTCTCAATCAGTTCATTGGAGATCAGTTGACCGGTTTTGTAGTGCTTGCCGTACATTTTCAGCACTTCAGGCTCAGCGGCCCAGTTTTCCATGATCTGCGAAGGTAATTCCACAAAGTCGCGCGGAACGGAAGTTCCTGCCATGCTTTCATAGGTCACGTTAGACAACAGTCCGTGCAAGGCGTGGCCAAACTCATGGAAGAAGGTGGTTACCTCGTCAAAGGTGAGTAGGGCCGGGGCATCACCGGTAGGCTTGGTGAAGTTGCAGACAATAGACACCACCGGGGCCAGACGTTTGCCTTTCTCGGTTTTCTGGGTGCGGTAAGAGGTCATCCACGCGCCGCTGCGTTTTGAAGCCCGCGGGAAGAAGTCCATGTAGATAATGCCCACCAGGGTACCATCGGCTTCGGTTACTTCATAAGCGGCCGCCTCCTGGTGATAGGTAGGCAGTTTAGGCAGTTCCTTGAACTTGAGTCCGTACAGTTTCTCAGTGACGGTGAACACGCCTTTCCGGATGTTCTCCAGGCTGAAGTAAGGCTGCAGTTCCTGCTCGTCCAGGTCAAAGCGCTCTTTCCGGATTTTTTCGGTGTAGTACCGCCAGTCATATGGGGCTACCTTGAATTTAGCACCCGAGGCATCTACCATTTTCTGGATGTCCTGCTCTTCTTGCTTGGCTACGGCCAAAGCCGGGGCCCACAGTTGGTCCAGCAATTTATTTACGTTCTCTGGGTTCTTGGCCATGGTTTCCTCTAACGCATAATGCGCGTGGGTTTTGTAGCCTAGCAACTGCGCTTTTTCGCGGCGCAGGTTCACGATTTTGCGCAGTACCTCTTTGTTGTCGTTGGCGTTGTTGTTGTTGCCTCTCAAAGAATACGCTTCCCAGATTTGCTTGCGAAGCTCGCGATTATCAGCGTACTGCAAAAACGGCATGATGCTGGGATTGTGCAGGGTGAAAACCCACTTGCCCGGTTTGCCGGCTTGTTTGGCAGCATCGGCGGCAGCGGCCACTACGCCTTCTGGCAGACCAGCCAAGTCCTTCTTGTCTTCAATTACCAATTGGTAGGCGTTGGTCTCGGCCAGGATGTTTTGCCCGTACTGAAGGCTCAGAAGCGACAACTCGCCGTTCATTTTCTTCAGTTTTTCTTTGTCGGCATCGTTCAGGTTGGCCCCGCTGCGCACAAAAGACTTGTAGGTTTCCTCCAACAGTTTTTGCTGCTCGGCGGTCAGTTTCAGGTCTTTTCTGTTATTCCAGACGCTTTTCACCCGATTGAACAACTTCTGGTTCAGAATGATGTTGTCGCTGTGGGCAGAAAGTGCAGGCGCAATCTCGCGGGCAATCGTCTGGATCTGCTCATTGGTGTTGGCCGAGTTCAGGTTGTAGAAGACGGTGGAGACGCGGCCCAGCAACTGACCGGCGTTTTCCATGGCCAGAATGGTATTATCAAAAGTAGCGGCCTTGGAGTTGTTCACGATGGCGTCAATCTCCAGCTGGTGCTGCCTGATGCCTTCCAGAAGCGCGGGTTTAAAGTGTTCGTCCTTGATCAGGTTGAAAGGCGGTACCTGGTAGGGGGTGTTGTACTTCTGTAAAAGGGGGTTGTTTTTGTCTGTGGCTTGTGCTGCCGCCGGTTCATTTGCCAGAAGTCCTATAGCCATAGTTGCGAGTACGCAGAGTGTTTTGGTAATCATTTTACGGTTTAATAACTAAAAAGAGCTTCTCCCATTTTGTGATCTGAAATAGGAAAGAAAGCTTAAAATTACTCATTAAACGCGTAGGGCTATTAATTCTATATGCAGAAATCTCCTTTTAACCCAGTTGGAAACCCCTCTGAAGCTTTATCTGGCATTTTGTTACCCTGTGCTTCCTGTTTGGTACGCTGATGGTTGAGCCTTTTTTTCGCTCCATTCTGCCCAAGTCATCTCAAACTTGATCTCATCCTGACCATGGAGGCCAACTTCTTTCCATCCGGCAATGCGGTAGAAGGTTGCTGCCCTGGTGCCAGGGCTGGTGCCTAGCCAAACGGGGGTGTGGGTTTGCTCAAAGTACCAGTCTAGCATAAGGTCATGCAAGTGCTTACCAATTCCTTTTTTCTCATAGGCTGGGTCTACAAACAGGGCCCAGATGTTGTGCTCCCGCAAATCGGCGATGGCGAACCCCACCACTTTGCTTTCCTCTACACAAACCCACCCTTTTCCGCGGTTCGTGATATACTCTTCCACATCGGCATCGGTGACCAGGGCGGGGTTAGAGAGAACGTTTTCCTTCACGGCATGTCGTACTACCTGCATTTGGGCGATGTCTGCCTCAGTGGCCTCTCTGAAGATCATAGGTTGGGTGTGTGTGTTAGGCTATTCTGTTCAAAAGGTGCTGGAAACGCTTTCTTGGGTAAAAGGTAGGTTTTATCAAAACACGCTCCAATTAGTCAGACCCTTTTTGGGCCTGTTTTGGTAAAACCCATCAAAAACAGAGAAGAACTCGCAGCTTTTTTTTAAGTCCATAGTTTGCAGGAAGATCAACCTACTTGGTGATGACGTACCAGTTGTTCTGGATGTCATGGGGCAGTTTATGGGTTTCTATGTGGGTAAAGCCTGCTTTTCTTAAGTAGTCAAGGGTCACCTCTTCGCCCCACATGGCCCCAAGGCCTTCTCCGTGTTGGGCCAGGGATACGGGCATGCAGTGCATGCAGGAAACGGTATACAGGAAAGTCCCGATGGGGTGTTTCATGTCCTCTTGTAGGTGACTGGTGCCCCCGATCTCCTGCATCAGGTAGACCCCGTCATTCTTAAGGGCACGGTGTATTCCTCTTAACACATTAAGCGGCTGCCCCTGGTCATGGATGGCGTCAAAGGTGGTAATCAGGTCATATTTCTCGTGCGGCGCATCTAGATGGAAATCTGACAGGTCTTTTTTCTTGAAGTGCACGTTCTCACGGCCGAGGGCTGCCGTCTCGGCGTTGGCATTAGCAATGGCATCAGTGGAGAAATCAATCCCGGTGAAATGGGACTTGTGGAACAGCGAGGCCAACCGGTTGGTAATTCTACCAGAGCCGCAGCCTACGTCCAGCACCGTAATCCCGTGCTCCAATCTCTCCCGCAAGCCAGGCACCAGAGGCAGGATGCGGCTTTCCAAAGAGTCCAACACCGATTGTCCGCTGTCCTCGGCCATGACCTCATGAAACCGGGGGTATTCTGAATAAGGTACGCCTCCTCCGTATTTAAAGCAGTGCACCACCTGGTCTTCTGCCTGGCCCATCACGGCACTGTACTGCGCAAATACCGCCAGGTTGTTAGATCCGGCCTGGCGGGTGAGGTAAGCGGCATGCTCGGGCGGCAAAAAGTAGGAGCGGGTTTCGGGGGCGTAGAGCACAATGCCTCCGGTGACCATAGCGCCTAGCCATTCGCGCACATACCGTTCATCCAAGCCGGCCTTTTCGGAAATCTCCATGGACCCTGCAAAATCCATCTGGCTCATGGTGTCAAACAAGCCCACCCGGTGCCCAATGGAAATCATGAAAGAAAGGGCGCTCTTGTTCATGGTGTCAACCAATGTGTTCTCAAAGGCCTGGGCCCTGAAAGTGTCAAACTCCTGATCTACTGTCATACTGGTAAGTGTTAATGATGCTACGTCTGGTGTGTGAAATCTAAAAAGACCACTTGGAAAGGGGACAGGAGGGGCGGGCTGTAGTGTATCAAAAAAGAGCCCCTGCAAAGAGCCAAGATGTAAAACGTAAGTCAGCAAAAGGTTAACTTTGAACAGAAGCCCGCGAGCCTAACTTTTTTTAGAGAATGATTTTCTGGGGCTTTGTTTGTGGGTTCTTAAAGTTGTTTTCCACCCATGTCTTGAAGGGGAGCAGGTGCGGGTGTTCCCGTTTGAAGGCAGGCAGGTCCTTGACAAAAACAGCGTCGTTTTCATTTACCCAGGTAAACATCTTGTACAGGTCCTTGCCCATAAAAAGCCGTGTGATCAGCTTTGGCAGTTTCTGGTACTTGACTTCCCGGCCCAGGACTTCTGAAAAGACAGAGGCCACCTGTTCCAGGTCCATTTGTGCCGCGGCTAGTGTGAGGGTTTTACCTCGGTATTGGTCTGGGTTGGAGAAAACCTCAGCGCTAATCGCACCAATATCCTCAACGCTGATGTACTGTTGCTGCTTGTGCTTATCTACGGGCGAGGCCAGCTTTCCTTTCAGGATCCGGCTGCTCACCTGCGGAATCAGGAAGTTTTCATAAAAGGAAGCGGGCCTGAGGATGGTGTAAGAAAGTCCCCTTTGCCGGATGTACTCCTCCACCTCAAATTTGCTTTCCCAGTGCGGAATGCCGGTGTGCAGGTCAGCCCCGGTAACTGAGGCGTACAGGAAATGGGGCACCCGGTACCGCAGGGCCAAGTTAGCCAATGCGATCCCTTGTTTCACCTCTTTAGCCTTTCCTTGTTCAAAAGCCTGCACACTGAAGACCCCATCTACGTGTTCTAAGTGTTGGCTAAAGGATTCGGGTTCATTCAAATCTCCCTGGATAAGCTCTGCCTTCAGGCTTAAGAGGCATTGGGCCTGGGCAGAGGAAGGTTTTCTGGTAAGGGCCTTCACCCTGAATCCCTTCTTGAGCAGGCACCTAGCTACGGCTCCGCCTTGTTTGCCGGTAGCGCCTGTTACAAAAATGGTTTTAGGCGGAGACATGGAGGGTGTGCGTTACGGTTCCAACAATATAATCTCAACTATTCTGTCACGGGTTTACCGGCCTCTTTCCAGGCCTTGAGACCACCGTCTAAATGGGCCACTTTTTCAAATCCCATCTCTTTTAAGGTTTTCGCAGCCAAAGCAGACCTGCCTCCCGAGGCGCAATGCAAAATGATTCTGTTGTTCCTGTTAAACTCTGGTTTGTGGTACGGCAATGAATCATCAGCATAGAATTCCAGCATTCCCCTTGGGGCGTGCACCGAGCCTGGTATGACCCCGTTCTGCTTCAATTCGTCGCTTTCCCGTATATCAATAAGCGTGACCTCGCCCGTAGCCATTTCCTCCTGAACCTGGTCTGGGGTAAGATTGTCTATTTGCTGTTTGGCTTCTTTGACCAACTCGGTTGCTGTCTTTGCTGCCATAGAATGGTTGGTGTAAGGGTAGGAAGAAGATCTTAGCTGTAACCAGTAACTGGTTCCCGCAAAGTGAGTTACGGGGAACGCAGGAACAGGGGCAAAATTGAACCCCAGGGCTCGTATCACAAATCCAGATGGGCAATCAGCGGGTAGTATGGAAACCTATTCCGCCGTGGTTGGGTCAATAATAGCCGTCACCGGACTCACTGAATTTGCTGGAAAGCCGCCTTGCCGGGCATGTTCCCTGACCATCTCCTCGTTGGGCGCGATGTAGACGCAGTAGATCTTGTCTCCGGTCACATAGCTTTGCTGCCATTGGATTTCAGGGCCCATTTTGCTGAGAACTCCGCAAGAGGTTTGCGATATCCCTTTTAACTGCTCCGCTGATAAAGCACCAGCCCCTGGCACTTCGCGTTCAATAATGTACTTGGGCATCTTTTATGAGAGGTTTAAAGTACTCCTACTCGTCTGGCTTTTCGGATCGCCTCGTTTTTAGAGTGGTTTCTGATCTCCACTATAACGCCGGATCATAACACAAGAAGAGGAAAGCCAAGTACTTCCTCCAAAAGGGAGAAAGGGTGGGAAGGTGATTTGTTTCAAAGGCGGGACCTTCGCATAGGAAGGAGGATAGGGCCGGTTGTGGAGCTTACCTGCAGGTTCTAGGGAAAGCCTTTTGGCTACTAAATCTACAAAGAAAAAGAAGAAAATGCCAGTGGTTGGCGGAGCAGTCATTGGGTAATAGGCTCCATGTTGCCCGCTACTTAGCCGATGGTCATTTCAAATGAAAAACCTGCCTCTAGATTGGTGAGGCTTAGAAGTATTTAAGGGCTGCTATTGTAAAAAGCAGCCCTTAAACGGCACATCCACTTAAAAGCGTAGAATAATTGAGAGGACTCCCTAAACCTTATACTCTGGAGCCGAAACCCGCGATCCTTCTTCTGGGGAGCATGCCAGCCAAGAAAATCACGATGCCTAAGCCGATGTGCAGGTAGTTGTCGGCTCCATTGACCGGCAGGAACCCAAGCAGATGCGTCATGCCTTCTGAGCCGATGGTGAAAAAACCAATCACGCCTAACAAAAAGTAAACTACCCCAAATACCTTCAAAAAGGTGGCCGCCCGCTCAGGTGCTGCCATGGCCACCAAGACAAACAAGGCCCCGCTGAAGATGTGCACCATGTTGTGCACGACATCGGTGTGGAAGATGGCATTATGAGAGTCACCAACAATAGGGTTGGGAACAAAGCCCAGTAACCCTACCGCTAAAAATGTGATTCCGATGAGGAGAGAAGCAGATTTTGTTGTCATAGTGCAGGAAATATATGGTTTATAATATTTTACGAAATTTTATATAAAAAGCCGTAAATGTTATAAAATGTTTTATCCTGCAAAATTTAAATCAAAACACAGTCTTGGGCACCCAAACCTTGGGCATAAAAACCAGAATGGCTGAGGTTTACCTCAGCCATTCTGGTTTAGTGGTGTTGATCTTAGCCCGAAGTTGGTTTAAAAGGCTGTACAGCCCGAAGTACGTTCTGTTGATGAACAACCCATGCCGGGACCCACGGGCTTGCCTTGAGTTCCGGAACATCTTGTCCCGGGCCACTCGGTCGCCTAGCGCGTAAATCTGGCTGAAATAAGCATCATCCGCAAAGTCAAAGGCTTCGGCGTGGAACGGCTTGCCCAACAAAGAGATCATTTCCTTGAAAACGCCCTTGAAATAGGCTTGTTCCTCGGCAGAATCCAGGTCGCTGATGAAGTCCAGGTCAAAGAAGATCTGGTTTAGTTCAGCCTCGTTCAGCAAGGAATCTTTTCTGATTAGGGAGAAATAGCCCTGGTAGAAGTCCTCTGGAATAACTTTAACGCATCCGAAATCAATCACGCCTAAGGTCACCCCTTCCTGCACGATGAAGTTACCCGGGTGCGGGTCAGCGTGGACCTTCTTCAGGTTGTGGACCTGGTGGTGGTAGAAGTCCCAGAGCGCCTGCCCAATCTGGTTTCGGTCTTCCTGCGACGGGTTGGTCTGGAGCCATTCTTTCAGGTGATCGCCTTCCAACCAGTCCATAGTGATGATGCGCTCACTGCTGAGTTCAGGGTAATACGTAGGGAAGTTCAGGTGCGGAATGTGGCTACAGGCTTGGGAGATCTCGGTGGACCGTTTCACTTCCAGTTTGTAGTCGGTTTCCTCCAGCAGTTTCTCTTCCACCTCTTCCATATAGTGGCTAATCTCCTTTTCGTTCATGTTCAACAAACGATGGGCAAACGGCTTCACCATGCGCAGATCAGAGGTAACGCTATCAGCCACGCCGGGGTACTGCACCTTTACCGCGAACGTCTTGCCATTCTTGGTAGCTTTATGGACCTGCCCAATGGACGCGGCATTTACCGCAGAGGTGGTAAAGGTATCAAACTTCCCTTCAGGGGCTACCCCGAAGGCTTTCTGGAAGGTTCTCACCACCAAGGGGTAGGAGAGTGGCGGCGCGCTGTACTGCGCCATGGTGAACTTGTCCTGATACGCCTGCGGCAAGATGTTCTTGTCCATAGACATCATCTGCGCCACTTTCAGGGCACTGCCTTTGAGCTCACTCAGCGAAGCGTAGATGTCTTCGGCGTTGCTGGTGTGCAGTTCCTCTTTGCTCAGAGAAGGGTTGACGATCTTCTTGGCGTAGTGCTTGATGTAGTTTCCGCCTACTTTGGCACCGGCCCCAATGAACTTGGAGGCCCGCTGTACTTTGGAGGTGGGAATATGGTTTTGCTCTGGTTGGCTACTGCTCATGAAGGGTTATTTAGACTGGTAAAGGAATTTGGCCAAATCCACGAAGGAGTCCACGGCGGTTCTTCCAATCAGGTCGAAGGCCAGGCGCACGGATTTCTCAATGGCCACATCGGTTTTCTCAAAGGATACGGAAGTATCTTTGAGCCAGAACTGGAAGATAAAGAGCGTCTCCAGCCACAAGGCCTCGTCGTACTTATCAGAGATGTACTTGCGGTCCACAATCTCGCCTTCGGCTTTGCCTTCTTGGATGATGCCTTTGGCGAAGTTCCTGAACTTGTCCCGGAAGCCTCTCACCTCCTGGGGCGTTACTTTCTTGAAGTCGGCGTGGCTTTCATACAAGGCGAGTAGGTAGCTTCGGTTCTTCTTCAGGACTTCTATCCAGGTGTAGTAGAAGGCCAGCAACTTCTCTTTAGCCGAGTACGATTGGTACACTTCCTGGGCGTGCATCATGGCGAACGTCTCGTCAAAGATGCGCTCCCACACGGCGCCTTTTACTCCTTGAAACGAGGTGAAGTAAGTATAGAATTCCTCTTCGGGAATGCCGAGGCTCTGGGCAAACTTGTACACCGAAGCCGGCTGCTTTCCGGTTTCCAGCACATGTTCTATGAAGGCGTCGATGATTCTGTTTCTGGTTTCAGCTTGCTGATTTGTATTGAAATCTATGTTTTCCATCTTCTTCTGCTTGTCTATAAATCAAACAAACAGAAGCGGGCAGAGGTTTAGTGAATTCAGAATATTTCACAAGTTTCTGAAAATAAAATAGCAGCCCTGGGTAGCTTAGGAAACACTCAAATGGGGTGAGAAGAGGCTAGTAGCTAGTCTAGGTGTTGGTTCGTTAGTGTAAGGGTAGAATAAGTTGTAATCGCACGGCTACAGGTTTTCCTTCGTGTTGGCCGGGAGAGAAGGATTTGATGGACTTCAGTACTCTAAGAATTTCTTCTTGCATTTCTTGTGAAGCCCTTGCTTTTAGTATTTCTGCGGCTAATTCTCCCTCCTTAGAGACGTAAAGCGAAAGAACCATGGAGTTTGGGGCCCCGGCAGCTTTCCTTAAAATCTTAGACTTTGTAAAGCCATCCTGCATTTGTTTTTGGATGCTTTTATGAAGGCCATTCTTGCTTACTATCTCTTCTGGCTTTGAATTAACCAGAAAATAGGGGAGAACCTCTACATCTTCCAAAGCCATTGTATCATAATAGGCAATTTTTTGCCCTAACTCCTTTTTAAGTAAATCTGCGGCGGTTCTGTCATTCAGTCTAACGGCAGTTTGAAGAAGGTTAATTCCCTTTTGTTTGTTGCCCTCTTGTAGATGCATGAGCCCCAAATTGAAAGTGGCATCCTTATGTCTGGGATCATCTGCAAGGATATCTTCTAAACCAGCCATTGCTTCTGGCACTTTTTTCTGTTCATAAAGTTCCATGGCTGCTACGTATTTCAAGTAGTTCTTTCCATTGTCTTGAGCAAAGGAGGAAATACTTGTTACAAGGCAAAGGGACAGAAACAGTAAGTACGTTTTCATTTTTGGGTAAGGCTAACTGCAAAGGGTATTGGGTCTGTACAATTGACCCGATGAAGATAGAATGAACTTTAGGTTTTGCCTCTGTTTTTGTGAAAAGACGCTGAAAGAAGAGGTAGCCTTAAGCGGTTCTGTTGGTTGGGTTCTTGGCCAGAATAGCGGAGAACACTGCTAAAACCAGGGTGATGGGGGTGAAAAGAAGCTTCTCTAACTGGCTAAGGGAAAACAGGTTGCCAACGGTATTCAGTAGGAAAATGCCAAACATAAACCAAAGTACCCCGGATAGAATCTTAGGAGAAACCCGCAGGCGCACATAGCCTGCTTGCACCAGAGCAATGAACAGGAAAAAGAAATTTAACAACAGGGCAGTCGTTTCTACCTGGTACATCTCCGCTTGATTGGTGATTCTGCCGCCGCCCACAATGGTAAACGGAATCACTGAGGCGAGGACCAGCAGGTGAAAAACAATAGTACACGCAAAAATGAAGACCATACCGTTAGATGCAATCCTGCTCATAGATTCAGAAGGGGTTAGGTGGAAGTTAAAGCAACCTGAAACTAGCAATTTTACTTTATATAAGCAATTTGCTATATTTTAGGAGATAACCAGAGTCCCAAGGCTGGGCGAAACAAAATAAAACCGTCCTTTCCGGCTTCTGATGATTCCCACCAAAAATCAGAAAGGACGGCTGAATGAAGATTTCTAAAGTTTAAAAGTCACTTTGAAGGTACTGCCTTTTCCTACTTCGCTTTCTACCTCAATGTTCCCACCGCTGTTGTCAATGATCTTTTTAAGGATGTACAACCCAATGCCGGTGCCTTCTACGTGGTCGTGCAGGCGCTTGAACATGGTAAAGATTTTGGCTTGCTGCGAAGGATCAATCCCCAGGCCATTATCCTGTACCGTTAAAACGCAAAAACCATGTTCTTCTCCGGCGTTGATCTTGATCAAAGGGGTACGCTGCGGCGAGGCGTACTTGATGGCATTGGAAACCAGGTTGTAAAGGACGCTTCTCAGGTTCTTTTTGGAAAACTGCAGCGAAGAGCAGGATGTGAAATCGGCTTGTATTTGCGCCCCAGACTGTTGTATTTGAAATTCCAGATCCTGGCAGATTTCGTCTAAAACCTCCTGAAACTCAACCTGCGTGATATCCTCCTCAACCTTCCGTTGCAGCTTTGTGAGCTCGGTGAGGTCATTGATGGTATTCTTGAACCTAGCAATAGAACCCCTGATCATGGGAATGATAGGAGCAATCTCAGGGTCTGCAATTACATCAGGTGGCAGGTCCATCACCAGGGTATTCACCAAACCCTCAATGTTGGTGATAGGGGCCTTCAGGTCATGCGAAGCGGTGTAGATGAAGTTGTCCAGGTCGTTGTTGGTCCGTTGGAGTTCTTCGTTCCTGCGCTGCAGGGCTTCCTCGGCCTCCTTTCTCTCCGTGATATCGGTGTTGGTACCTATCCAGCGGGCTACGTTTCCGTCTGCGTCTTTGATGGCAACGGCTCTGGTTAGAAACCACCGGTATTCCCCGTCCATCCTTCTCAAGGGAAATACCAATTCCCAGGTTTCATTTTTAGACCAGGCTTCCTTTACAAAGGCCATCACCCGGTCTACATGGTCGGGGTGGTGGATTTTGCTCCAGCCCCAGCCTTGCATTTCCTCAAAGGTGGTGCCGGTAAAGTCGTACCAACGCTGGTTGTACCAGGTAATCCAACCATCAGGATTAGCCATCCAAGCCAGGTTCTGGATGTTGTTGGCGAAGGTTTTAAACCGGTTTTCGCTTTCGGCCAGCGCCTCCTGGATTTGTTTGCTTTCGGTCACATCCACGCAGGAGCTGATATACCCGGCAAAGGTATGGTTAGGCCCAAACCTGGGCGATACCACGGCCAGTTGCCACCGGTAATTTCCGTCCTTGTTCTGGAGTCGGAACTCCTGCCTTAACACCTCTCTTTTGGCAAAGGCCGTTTGGTACGCCTCGATGAAGGTGTCGCGGTCATCTGGGTGCAGGAACTCGCCCCAACCGTAGTTGAGAAGTTCCTCCATGGTACGGCCGGTAAGGTTCATCCAGGCCTGGTTGAAGTAGATGGCATTACCCACCAGGTCGGTTTGGGCGATGAGGAGGTCAGAGGCCTCGGCCATGGTCCGGAAACGCTCTTCGCTTTCCACCAAAGCAGCCTCGGCCCGTTTGCGGGCGGAGATGTCTGGACTAACCGTAGCTATTCCTAAGATCTCGCCCGTTTTAGGGTCTTTTACTGCAAACTGGTTGTAATCTACCTCTATGGGTTCACCGGTTTTGAAATTACGGAAACGGAATTCGCCTTTCCAGAAACCTTCTTTTTCTTGGGCTGGTAAGATGACTTCCTGTACAAAAGGTAAGTCTTCCTCCATAAAGTAATCCGCAACGGCAGTGTCTAAGGCCTGCTGCAAGCTGTTTAATCCTACCATCCTCCGGCCGGTGGGGTTTACATAAAGAACTTTCCCTCCCGTATCAGCGATGCCGATGAAATTGGGGGAGTTCTCGCTCATGGCCATGAACAACTTCTGGTGCTTTTCGGCTCTTTTCCTTAGGGTGATCTCGTGGCAAACGGCTACCATGAAAGCGGGCTCACCGGTAGAAGACTTTGACTGAGAAACGTTGTTGTGCACCCAAATCTCTGAGCCGTCTGGCCTGATGTAGCGTTTCTCAATATCAAAAGGCGTCCCGTTCTGGATGGCCTCTTTGAACAGAACCGTGTTGTGAGGCAGGTCTTCCGGATGGCTGATGTCCTGCATGCGCATCTGGTAAAGCTCTTCTTTGGAGCGCCCGGTCATCTCACAGAACCGATCGTTCACCAACAAAAATTTGCCCGTGAAGTCGCACTCCGCAATACCCACCGATTTCTGGTTGAATACCCCGCTCAACCGTTCCTGGTGTTCTTTCAGGGACTGATCTGCCTGTACTTTCTCGGTGGTTTCGTTTGTAATGATGAGGGTGCCCGCCGGAAGGCCATTGTCGCCCAGAAGTGGGCTGCAGTCCAAGTCCAGCCAGATGTCTTCGGCGGTGTTGTTCCGGTACACCGTAAAAGGCAGGGTGCGGTAAGAAAGCGCCTTGCCTTCCAGGGTCTGCGAGAGCACCTCCCTAATAAACCGGGCCGTTTCGGGCCAACTTTCTGAAAACTTGACACCAAGCATGTCTGGATGCCGCTGGCCGGCCAAGGGCCGGTAGGCATCGTTGTAAAGCACCGTTCCGCCCTCGCCCCAAAGCATGACCATGGGGGCAGGGGATTGCAGCATAAGGTTTACCGCCATGCGCAGGCTTACACTCCATTCTGGTATTGGGCCTAAGGCGGTAGAAGCCCAATCATAACTCCGGATGAGGTCTCCCAATTCACCGCCCCCCACAATGGACTGGAGCGTAAGTTCGGGTGCGTCCTGAATGGGGTGTAGGGTATCTGCCATTTAGCTTAATGAAAATACAGTAAATAGAACTTGCGCGGCAAGTGGCCAGGTACTTCTAAAGGTAGTCTGCAGGAAGTCTACGGCAAGACAAATCTAGTTTTTTTCTGCTTGCAAGGCATACGAAGTACGCGAGTCTGCGCGAATAACGGTTTAGTAGGATTTAAGTTTTGAAAAGCCGAAGATTTCCCTCAGAGCTGTCTTACCCGAGTGCTGCCTGCTAAACAGGTAAGCTGATGACAAGTTCTGCCAATTACCTGGGCTTACCGCAGAAAAAGCCCCTGTATTGCTGAAAATAGCGCATCCTCCATTTAAGGCCTCTTTTCAGAAAAAGGTCTATGTTCTGAAAAGAGGCCTTAAAACAAACCACTTCTGGGCAAAAGTATGGCTGCGGCGGCTCTGGTCATGCCAACTTTATTTCTTCTCCTGCTGGGCCATTTTGTTACCGATGTGGCTCATGACTTGCCGGTATTCGTTCTCGGGGCTGAAGTCAATGAATTTGGCATTTTTCAAGACTATCCCTGTATGTGGGGCGGGCCAGTAAAAGACTTCTCCTGCGTTCACAATTTCTTCGCGGCCATCGGCGTACTTGAGTTTCATAGAGCCTTCAAAAAGATAGCCCCAGTGCGGTGATGGGCACATATCATCCGGCAACCCCGCGAACAGGGTGCTGAAGTCGGTGCCCGCGGGTACTTCCACAAAGCCAGCATGCATGCCACCCAACCCACCCTTGGTGCGAAAAGAGGTTTTCTCGTCTACCGGAAGGTTCTCTTTGGGGCTGTGGTAAGAAAGGGCTTTGGGCTTGTCATAAGAAGAGGTCATAATCACATGGGTATTCACTATTTTCCATTGGTCATCCACTTTCCTAAGTGTCCGTGACTCCCTCTTCCGGTAGTTTCCAGACCCTCCCCAGTTGTCATACTGGTCAAAACTGACATAAGCCACCTTGTCCCCGATGGTGTACTGGTAGTTGTCGCGTTTTAGGTTAAGCTGAAATGGTTTCGCTCCTCTGAAATTGGCTTTGATGCTGTCCCAACCGTTGAGCTCCCAGAAGCCTCTGGCCGAAACCATGGTAAACTGGGCGTCCTTTGTCTGTACCCAGCATTTAGCCCAGTTTATGGTATCTGCAGCGGCAATAAAGTAGGTTTCATCATCAATGAGTTTGGTGATGGTGTTTTGTTGGGTGTCTGAGCTCATGGGCCTTGCACAGGCAGTGCAAAGCAAAACCAGAAAGTAAAGGTAGTTTTTCATGGGAATGATTTTTGGTGCACTACATCTCTTAAAGGGAATGATTAATCCCCGTTGCCAAATCAAAAGGACTGCCTTTTAAGGTGCCAAAGACGTGTAGTAGGATTGGCCATGGAGGTGCCTTTCTTGAGCTGTCCTTCTCCGTTAGGCGGTTCAAAAAGAAATCTGGGATCCAATAAAGGTCTGTGGAGTCGGGTGGCGCAGCAGGAGGGGAAGGTGCTGCGCATGGTCCACGAGAAGGGCCGCACGGGGGAAGTCGACCAACTGGGGCTGGAAGGAAACACCGGGCAGGTTGTCTCCTGTAGGAATCCAGGGGGAACGGTGGTTTTGTGACCGCTCACTCAAGATATACAATTCAAAAGAAAGATGAAAAGGTTTGAGGCTTGTTTTCACCAAAACAGGCCCTAAACGCAAAACTTGTTCCTGAGTCTTACCCTAACTGAAAACCCAGAAAGAAATCGCACCTTTGCAGAAGGTTTTGGATTGTGCTTCGTACAAGGAGAAACCGCTTTTCTTATCGGCGCACGCCGAAACACCCGCGATCATGAAATTTGAAGATTACCATATCAACCCCGCCATCAAGAAAGCCCTGGACAAACTAGGCTTCAAGAAACCCACCGATATCCAATTCAAGGCCATTCCGCCTATCTTGAGAGGAGAGGATGTGCTGGCCATTGCACAGACGGGTACCGGCAAGACGGCGGCCTTTGCCATTCCGGTGCTGCACATGCTGCATGAGCGCAAGCAGTACGCCCGCCAGGACGGCATCAAATGCCTGGTAATGGTGCCCACCCGCGAACTGGCTATCCAGATCACCGAGGTGTTCCATACCCTGGGCAAGCACACCCGCGTGGAAACCATGACCGTATTTGGCGGCGTGGAACAGGCGCCACAAATCACTAAGTTGGAAGACGGCATTGATGTGCTGGTGGCTACCCCAGGCCGGATGTTTGACCTGGTGAGCCAGGGCCACATCAGGCTGGAACGCGTGGAGATTCTGATCCTGGATGAGGCCGACCACATGCTGGACCTCGGGTTCATCAAAGACATCCGAGACGTGCTGCGCCACCTGCCCCGCAAGCGGCAGACGCTGTTCTTCTCCGCGACCATCAACGAGCACATCAAAGACCTGGCGTACTCGCTCGTGACCAAGCCCATCCGCATCCAGATTTCGCCTAAAGACCCGGTTTCCAAGAACGTGGACCACTCGGTGGCCTACATCGGCATGGATGACAAACGGTTCTTCCTGGAGCGGGTGATCAAGGAGAACGAAGGCAGTAAGATCCTTGTGTTTGTGCGCACGAAGGTTCGAGCCGAGCGGGTGCATGCTGCCATGGAACGCGTGGGCATCAAAGCCGATACGCTGCACGGCGACAAAGACCAGAAAGACCGCCTGGCCGCGTTGAACCGCTTCAAAAAAGGTGACGTGAAAGTACTCATTGCCACCGATGTGAGTTCGCGCGGCATTGACATTCCCAGCGTGGAATACGTGGTGAACTATGACCTACCCGATGTGCCGGAAAACTACGTGCACCGCGTAGGCCGGACCGGCCGGGGTACCCAAAAGGGGAAATCCGTGTCTTTCTGCAGCCCCGAGGAAAAGGAAATCTTAAATGAGATTGAAGGTTATCTGGGAAAACCCATCAAAGTGCTGGATATTGAGAAACAGGATTACACCGCCACCATTGACTTCTCTGCGGAGGTAAAACCCGACCTGAAATCCTTGTTGAAAGAGGTGCAGGATTTTGAGGAGAGCTCCCGCAAAAAGAAGAAGCCCAAAGGAAAGAAGTAACCGGTTAGAGTTTCTCCTATACTCAAAGAAACTCTGTCATATTAGTGGGAACCCCTGTGGAAAGGATGTTTTCTGAAAAACATCCTTTCCACAGGGGTTTTCTCTTCCTAGCCACTCAAAAGGAAATGTCTCTGCTTGTTCTGTTTAGGCCCTTCTTTTTAGAAAAGCGGGTAAACGGCAAAGAAGCTGAAAGTATCTGATTAATAATTGCTTAAAATTTATTTTAATACCCTTACATCCCGTATATACATAAATGATGGATTTTCAATTTCCCGAAGGATCAACCGTGTTCGCAAATGCTAAACCTACCCAAAAATTAGTAGTTAGAAGGTATGCGAAACGCGTCTATTATTGTACCGTCCCAGAAAACCCTTCCCAAAAGGATTTGGTGTTCTACGGACGGGAGTTAAGTTTTGGCCCTGACAAGCAGAGCAATGAAAAGTAAAAAGTAGTAGTATAAAACAAAGAAAGCCGCGGGTTTACCCGCGGCTTTCTTTGTTTTATAGGAGTTGGGAGGAGCTTCCCCTTTGCTTCCGTTAGCTCGCAAGCTGCAGGCTTTTGGTTTGGTCCTGATAAGCCTCCTTGCCCAACTTTCTTAAGATCCTGTAATGGGACAGCAAGGCTGCTTTGAAGCTCTCAATCTCCACGTAAGGCAAGTCAAACTCTGCTGCTGTCTGTTTAACTATTTTGGAGATGGCCGGGTAATGCACGTGGCACACCTTCGGGAAAAGGTGATGCTCAATCTGCCGGTTAAGGCCGCCCAGGAAGAAACTGGCTACGGCGCTTTTAGGGGCGAAATTAGCGGTGGTCCGCATCTGGTGGTTTGCCCAGGCCTCTTCCATGCTGCCCTGCTCATTAGGTACCGGAAAATCAGTGCCTTCCACTACGTGAGCCAATTGGAAAACCAGGCCCATCACGGTGCCTTCGGCTAAGTGCATGATCAAAAAGCCAAGCGCCGCCTGCCACCAAGTCAGGTCTAGTACCAGCAAAGGCACCCCTATAAACAGGAAATAATGGACCAGCTTGAAGAAGAATAGGTTAAAGTACTCGCGCTTGGGATGCTGGTTTCTGTGCTGCCCAATCTGTTTCTGAAAGAACTTCACATAGTCTTTCCGCAGGGCCCAGGAGAGAGACGCCAGGCCGTACAACCAAAAGGCGTACAGGTGCTGGAAGCGTTGGATCTTGTTCACTTTTTCGCTTTCATCCAACCGGATTAATCCCGGGGCAACTTCAATGTCCTCGTCATGGCCGGGAATGTTGGTGTAGGTGTGGTGCACCACGTTGTGGGAGATGTTCCAGAGGTACGGGTTTGCCCCGATGATGTAGAAGAGGTAGCTGAGGCCTTTGTTTACCTTGCTGCTTTTAGAAAACGAGCCATGAATGGCATCGTGACAAATGTTGAACCCAATAAAGGCCCCGAAGGCCCCTAAACCAAGCGTCAACCCTACCAGAGACCAAGTGTCAAAATTACCGGAAAGGATTAACAGGTAGAACATGACATACCCCAACAAAAAGAAGGCGGTTTTGCTCCACATAAGCCAGTTGGCATTTCTGGAGATTCCCTGTTCCTGAAAATAGATATCCACCTTCTTGCGGGCGGTGGAGAAAAAAGCTGATTGGTTTGTATTGATGAATTTTAATTTCTGTGACATAAACACTTTGTAGACTTAGGATTAACTTCTTGATTTAGTAATCCCAGGCCGTAAGCGCTGCAAAAACAGAGATCAGAAATGAATGAGAGGATTGCTGTAGTTCAGATGTAAAAGAAGCAATCTCTTTTGAAAATGGAGGCAAAAAGATGTCCTGCCTTAGTAACGATACTTATGGTATGAATAGTGCCACAATCATGCCACCTTTACGATGAAAGCGTTTTGACATGCTTGTGGCACCACTTAAAACCGGTGAAAACCTTTTTCTTAATGGCAGGGAAGTTACTTGTTTTTCTTTTTGGAGGCGCCTTTCTTTTTAAGGGCTTTCCGGAAGAAGTAGACCCCAGCTGCCACAGACGCCCCGAAAAGCGCGGCCGAGGTAAGTTTCTTATACCGGTTGGAGGAAGAGGGCTTATCCTTCATTCTGGAAAGATCAATATAGGCCGGCCCCTCCAGCACGTGCCCGTCAATGTCAAAGCGGCTGCCGTGGCAGGGGCAGTCCCAGCTTTTCTCGGCTTTGTTGAAGTGCACCAGGCAGGCCATGTGCGTACATACCGCCGAGACCACGTGCAGTTTACCGCCTTCATCGCGGTAGGCGCCATAGTTTTTGCCGTCCATCTCAATGTTTTTCCCTTCGCCAACAGAAATATCGGCCAGCTTTTCTACCTGGCTGCGGTAGGGCAGGTCTTTGAGGTATTGCGCCATTACGTCTACGTTCTCTTTGATGAACTTGCCGGCCGCTTTCTTAGGGTTGTGGCGGGTAGGCGAGTACATTTGGGCATAGGGGTTTTCGCGCCCCATAATGAGGTCGGTGAGAATCATGGCGGCCATGGTGCCAAAGGTTAGCCCGTCTGCTTCGTACCCGGTGGCCACATACACCTCTGAGGTCTTGAATTTCCGGCCGATGTAGGGCAAGCTGTCAGCGGGTTTATAGTGCTGGGCGGCCCAACGGTATTCCACGGCTTTCACATCAAAGCGCTCCCGTACAAACTGCTCCAGCTTCTGGAAGGCCTCTTCGTTGTTTTCTTTGTGGCCCACCTTATGCGGCTCGCCCAGAATCAGCAGGAACGGTTCTCCCTGATCGTTGGCATAAGTGCGCATGGAGTGGTGGTGCATGGCGCTGTAATCCCAAAAGGTGCCCTCTGGATACGCTGAGTTCAACGATACCGCCAGGGCATACTCACGGTAAGGCCCTAACAGGGTGTGCAGAAACCAGATTCCTTTAGGCGTGTGGGTGGCATGGATAACGTGTTTGGCCCGTACCTTGCCTTGCTCGGTATGCACTACATTAGTTTTGCCTTCTTTCACGAAAGTAACCTGGCTGTGCTCAAAAATCTGGCAGTTTGGTCCAGCAATTTGGGCAGCCAGCCCCTTCACGTAGGCCATGGGGTTGAACTGGGCCTGGTTTTCTACCCGCATGGCTGAGCTGATCGGATAGGGCAGAGGGCTTTTGGTTTCATCCAGGTAGGCAGGCAGGCCGGCTCTTTGGGCGCTTTCCACTTCGGCCCTGATAAAAGCATCTTCGGCTTCATGTTCAGTGAGCAGGTACCAGGGCACCCGTTTGAAATGGCAGTCTATGTTAAATTGGTGCGTAATGCTTTCAATTAAGTCAACAGCTGCGCTTCTGGAGGTGGCTAATGCACGCACGGTTTCCTGATCATACTTCTTCTCCAGCACGTTCAGGTAAGAACCCACGGGCGCATACAGGTTGCCGGTAGAATAACCGGTGGTACTCTCGGCCACTTTCAGGGCTTCCAGTACCACTACCCGTTTGCCTTCCGCGGCCAGAAGATGGGCCGTGGTAATGCCGGTGATGCCGCCGCCAATGATGACTACATCGGTTTCCAATTCTCCCTGTAATTGAGGGTAATTACTTGCTTGGGCATCTTGCCGCCAGATAGACGTTTTTTCCATAGTGTATAGCTTTCTGTTGGATATGAAGTGAGCCGTTTTCTGCTTTTTTAACGGGGCATGCTAGAAAAGGTAGACGTTATTGTACCTTTATTCATAAATTGAGGAAGCCAAACGAAAGCACTTTCCGGGCGCGCCTCTATCCTCAGCCGTTTCCCCCAGATCCATGCAGAATTATTACACTTCCAAAATTGTCCTGATCACGGGCGGAGCCCAAGGCATTGGTCGGGGCTTGGCCCAGGCGTTTGCCCTTGAAAAAGCCAACGTGGTAATTTCCGATTTGGACTGGGATGCCGGGGCTGATGCCATGGCCTGGCTGCGGAAACAGAATCTAACCGTGGACTTTATGCCCTGCGATGTGAGCAAAGAAGAGCAGGTGCAGCAGCTCATGAACCGCATCAGGCAGCAGTACGGCCGTCTTGATGTACTCATCAACAATGCCGGCATCGCCTCGCCCGCCCGCAAGGCACTGTCGCAGGTGTCCATTGAGGAGTTTGACCAGGTCTTATCCGTGAATCTGCGGGGGCCGTTCCTATGCGCCAAGTACGCGTTCCCGTTGCTGGAGAAAGGCACCAACCCCACCATCCTCAACATCACCTCCACCCGCGCCTTTATGTCAGAACCCAACACGTTTGGCTATACCGCCGCTAAAGGCGGATTAGAAGCGCTTACCCATTCCCTAGCTATCAGCCTGGCTCCTCAGCACATCCGGGTGAATGCCATCAGCCCCGGTTGGATTGAAACCGGGCCTTGGCAGAAAGAAGGGCATAAAACCGACCCGCACCACAGCAAGGAAGACAAAGAGCAGCACCCTGCCGGGCGGGTAGGCACTCCCCAGGACATAGCCGAGGCCGCCCTGTTTCTCTGCTCAGACAAAGCTGGCTTCATCACGGGGCAGAGCCTGACCATAGACGGCGGCATGACCGTGAAAATGATCTACCATGAATAGCCGTTTCGGGCTTAGGTAGGGGAAAACAGGCCTAAAACAGTTCTTTACCGGATGATGCCAGCGATAGGGTTTTCTTTGCCTAAGCGAACCTTTATGGCTTGGTTTTCGCTAAACAGGAGAGAACCATTGCCCTTTGCCTATGCAAAAGCCACCCGAAAACCCGCAGTTGTTGTACGTGACTGACCCTATGTGTGCCTGGTGTTACGGGTTTACGCCCGTCATCAGAAGGCTGAAAGCACTTTGGTTTGGCCGACTTACGGTGCAGGTGCTGGTAGGTGGCCTTAACCCGTATGCGCAGGACCCTATCACCTCCCAGGAAAAAGATCGTTTGGCCGTGAGCTGGCATCGGTCACAGGGAAAATCAAACTTGCCCTTTGACTACGGGTTCTTTCTGCAACGGGAAACCGTCTATGATACCGAGCCCGCCTGCCGGGCCCTGTTAACGGTGCGCCACCTGAGGCCCGGCCTTTCTCTGGAAGTGTTGCGCGCGCTCCATTCTGCCTTCTTCGCCGATGGTCTGGATATCACCAACACGCACGTGCTGGTGGAAGTCCTGCGACCCTTCGGGATTCCGGAGAACCTGTTTCTGGCGGTTTTCGAAACCGAGGAAATCTACCGTCAGACCCAGGAGGAGTTCCGTTTGGTGGAGCAGATGGGCGTTAATACCCTGCCCAGCGTCTACTTAGACCATCATTTAGGGCCCAGACTTATTTCCCGCGGCTTCTGCGAACTTCCCGAGCTGGAAGAACGCCTGCTGCTGGCCATGCAGATTCCTTTTTAAGAAAAGCGGTTTCGCAAAAGAGAATCGTTTATCAACCTTTTTAAAGAAAAGAGGGTGGAAGTACGGGTAGTTGGGGTTGAATATTCATCAGAAACTATATCTGGTCTGTTGCAGTAAATAAAAAGAGACTCACCTTAAACCTGCCAGACTATGAAAACGATCGTCCTTCTTACAGACTTCTCAGAGGTGGCAAACCATGCCATCGGATACGCGGTAGAAATGAGCCGGGCACTGCAAGGCCGATTGGTGTTCCTGCACACCATGTACTTCAATAATGAAGTTCCGGGTATTACCAACTCCGTTTCAGGGATGACCTGGGCCGATCCGTCGCTGTACACGCCCACCGAGGTGGCTCTAGACCAGGACCGGGAGAAAGTAGTCAAAGACAAGCTTTGGGGCCTGGTGGAAGAAGTGCGCCAGAATGTGCCCGATGTGGAGATACAAGGTGAGGTGTTAAGGGGAACCGGCATGGACTCCGTGGTGGATTTCCCGAAGGCCCATAACGTTTCATTGGTGGTCATGGGCACCACGGGAGCCGATTCTGCCCTGGACCGATGGGTAGGTAACACCGCCACTTACCTCATGAACCATGCCTCTTGCCCGGTGCTGGCGGTACCCCAGCACAGCCAGTTTACAGGATTCAAGAAGATTGTCTACGCCATTGACCCGTACAACGAGGCCGAGTGGCACCTGAAAGAGTTGCAAGACCTGGCTCATACCTTTGGGGCGGAGGTGACGGTGCTGTACGTGCAGGCAGACCCCGAATCGCAGAAAAGCCAGGACCGGTGGCAGGCGTTCACCTCAAAATGGGAGTTACAGGCCCCCACCTTAGGTTATGCCCGCGTGTTTAGCGACAAACTGGCTTCCAGCATGGAAGAATATGCCCGATCAAAGCAAGCCGATTTGTTAGTAGTTTCTAAACAGAACCGCTCCTTCTGGGACAAGCTTTTCGGGAGCAGCCCCGCCGATACCCTGGTACACGATAATGTACTGCCGGTGCTTTCCCTTCCGGCCACCAGTAAATAAGAAAAGCTGTTTAAGATCTGTTTTCTTAAAACAAAGGCAGAAACGGAGGTGATCCGCTTCTGCCTTTGTTTTTTGCCGGGTGCTTGGGTTGCTTATCTCAGACTTTCATAGTGCCGCAGAAACAACTCTTCTATCTTCTTGGCCTCGGGAAACCCGGCGGTCTGGGTAGCGCGCACCAGACTCTGCAGCCCGAAGAGGTTCAACTGGCGTTCCCGTTCAAAGTAGGCGGGTTGTGTTCTGTAGTAGGTGAGATGGGCGTCAAAGCGTTGGGTAAGCAGGTTCGTTAAGTCCCGGGCTTCCTTTGTAAGTCCTGCCTTCGCCAGCGGCAATACCAACCCGGCACTCTCAAAATTGTGCGGAGCCCCGGCATCCGGCATCAGGGTTAAGCAGGCTTTCAGTACTTTCTGGGCTTGGGATACATCACCTGCCTGCAAATGGGCTGTGGCCAGTTCCCCGAAGTTGCGGCGGTACACGGGTACATTCTGGGTGACAAAATTCTCTTCGTAGGGCTGGTCGGGGTTGGTGAGGCCCGTGTACCGGAACTTTCGCAGTAGGCTTTCCTGGGTGCGCTGCCGGTCCACGTAGGCATCTGTATCAGGGTTGGGGTTACGGGCGGGAACCAGGCGCAGGGCTTGTCCTTCTAACTGCAGGTAAGGCTGTAACCCAAGCTCTGATACTTCTGACCCGGTGCTGGAAAAGTAGATGGGCCGCTGCCATCCGTTCGCGGCGATGAGGTCCAGCATAAAGAGGTGCTTTTTCTCCAATGCTTCGGCTTGTAATTCCCACGCCATCATCTCCTCCACCTGGTTTGCGCGCTCAGAAGAAACCGTTTCGGTTTGCAGCACCGCGGCTTTGTTTACGGTCAGACGGAGGCGCTTGGTGGGCAACGCGTTCAAGGTGCGACCGTCCTGGGTTTGTAGTTGCAAGGCGGGATGGTGTTGCTTCAGCAGTTGCAAGTATTGGTTCAGGTCCATGCCGCTGTCCTGCACCGATGGGTTGGGCACATACGGCAGGTAGTTGTTAGCACTGAAGGCGTACTGTGAAACGGGTAAGGTGCCGGGCAACGCCGCCGAGGCGTTCATTTGCTTTCGGGCCTGCTCAATATACCAATCGGTGTTGAGGTAGGGCATTACCAGCACCCGCACATCGGTCCGGAACCCTTCCACTTCCTGCAGATACCAGAGCGGGAAGGTGTCATTGTCGCCGTTGGTGAACAGGATAGCATTGGGGGCTACGGAACTCAGCAGGTTTCGGCCAGCATCTACGGCGTGGTAGCGGTTAGAACGGTTGTGGTCATCATAGCCCTCGGCCAGGAGAATCGCCGGAACGGAAAGCGCCAGAACCGTGGCCAGGGCCGCCGCCGGAATCTCCGATTTAAGGAAGCGCCGCAGAAAATCCCCGACGGCCAATACACCGAGACCAATCCAGATGCTGAACGCGTAGTACGAACCGGCAAAGGTATAATCGCGCTCGCGGGGCTCTACCGGCGGCTGGTTCAGGTACAGCACAATGGCGACTCCGGTGAAGAAAAACAAAAGCAGCACTACCCAGCCGTCGGTAGATTTGCGCCTGAACTGGAAAAACAAGCCTAAAACTCCCAGTAGCAGCGGCAACAGGAAAAACTGATTGCGGGCTTTGCTTTCATGAATAGGAGAGGGGGCGTCGGATTTCTTTTCCCAAGGCCACAGCACCCCCGCGCCCTGCACCTCGCTTTCCCGGCCAATGAAGTTCCACCCGAAATAACGCCAGTACATATGGGTGAGCTGGTAGTTCCACAGGAAACTTAGGTTCTCGCCAAAGGTGGGTTTCTGCCCTTTTTGCACGTTCACCCAGTATTGGTAGGCCCTCAGATGCACGGGCTGGTCTGAGTACAGGCGGGGCAGCAACGTCTTCTCCTGGTCCTCATATACCGCTTCATACGTATGGTCAACCACCGCGTACTTGCCGTTTTGCGGGGCGTAGGTGGGAGCTTTCTTCTCAAAGCTCTGCGCCTGCGCATTGAACTGCGGACCGTACAGCAAAGGGCGGCTGCCATACTGCTCCCGCTTGAGGTAACTCACAAAGGAAAGCAGGTTCTCGGGGTTGTTTTCATCAATGGGCGGGTTGTACCCAGAGCGGATGGGCACCATGAGGTAGGAGGAGTACCCCAGCAACACCAGGATCAACGCTACCAGAGCCGTATGCCACACCACCCGCTCTGTCTTTTTGGCCCAGCGCAATCCGTACCAAATGGCAGCAATGATAGCCGCCAGAAAGATCAGTACACCGCCTCCGTACGGCAACCCGATGCTGTTCACAAAGAAAATCTCCAAAGAACCCGCCACCGACGGCAGCCCGGTGATCACGCCTTCCATAACCGCGAGCACTAATACTCCTCCAATGAACAAAGCGGCCAGTATGCCAGTCTTTTTGGGCTTGTATTTCTGAAAGTACACCAATAACGCAAGCGCCGGCAACGCCACCAGGTTGAGCAAGTGTACCCCAATGGAAAGGCCCACCAGATACGCCAGGAACAGAAGCCAACGGTCTGCCTCGGGGGCATCGGCTTCCGCCTGCCATTTCAAGGCCGCCCACACCACAATGGCCGTGAAGAATGAAGACAGGGCGTAGACCTCGGCTTCCACGGCACTGAACCAAAAGGAGTCGGTGAAGGCAAAGGCCAGGGCGCCTACGGTTCCGCTGCTCAGTAATAAGATCTGCTGGCTTTTGGAAGGACCTTCGGTTGATAGGGGGAGCAGCCGCTGCGCTAACAGGGTGATGCTCCAAAAAAGAAACAGCAGGGTGCCTGCGCTGCTAAACGCCGAGAAGAAGTTCATCCACCAGGCCACCTTAGACACATCGCCAAAGCTTAAGAGAGTGAATAGGCGGCTCAGGAGCAGGAAAAGCGGGGCCCCGGGCGGATGCGGCACTTGCAACTTGTACGCCGCGGCAATGAATTCCCCGGTATCCCAGAAACTGGTGGTGGGCTCCAGGGTAAAGACGTAGACCGCCAACGCCCCCAAAGCGACAAGCCAGCCCAGTCCGGTATTCCAGCGCTGAAAGGTGCGCCAGGCCGGAGAAAGCGGGACCTTTGTTTCGGGGCTGTTTTTTCGGAATATGCCGAAAAACGGGAGGGCCAGGCCTAGGATCACGAGCAAAGGACCTAGGGTGAGGCCCTGGAATCCGTAGCCCTGCGGGGTGCTGTCGGTGGCCATGAGCAGAAAGCCCAGGGCAGTGACGCCCATCCCCAAAAACAGCGGAATAAACTGCTTTCTGGTAAAAAGAAAAGGGGTGGGGAAAATGGTGGAGGTTACCGAGGTAAGTTGTCCGGATGGTATTGTTTTCACGCTCATGGCCTAGTGCTTAAGTCCTTTGCAAACTTACCGGCTGTAGAAACGCACCTAGGTTAATGGTTTGTAAAAAGATGTTAATGAGATGTTAATGATTAAGGGAGATGGCATAAAAGCTGTAAATTAGAGCCATGAGCCGTCGTAAGATTCAAATCATCATGGTGCTGGCCTGTGTGTCATTGGTGGCGCTGCTAGGCACGCAGTTGGTGTGGCTGACCAAAGCCTACAATGCCCAGGAGCGGGCTTTCAACCACAGTGTGCAGGTGGCCCTGACCAATGTCTCTGACCAGTTGCTGACCCAAAGCGGAAAGGAAGCGGTTACTTCTGCCAAGCCGGTGGAGCAGGTGGCTTCCAACTTCTTTGTGGCCGAGTTGCATACCTCGGTAGACCCGGTAGAAGCCAGTAAGCTTTTGCAACAGGAACTGGCCAAACGGCAGTTGCAGGACCGCTATGAGTTTGGGGTGTACAACCGCCTGGATGATACGCTTATGTTTGGGCAATACATTGCCGCTCCGCAAAAAGTAGAAGGAAAAACCCAGGTCCCGGTGATTAAACATGCAGAGGAGGGCGCAGTACCGTTGTACAACCTGGCCGTGGTCTTCCCGGGCAAAACCTCGTTTATTTTGAAGGAGATGGAATTCTGGTGGTACTCCACCGGGGCACTGCTAGTGGTGGTGGTGTTCTTCGGCTACACCATGATTCAGATTCTGCGCGAGAAACGCCTTTCTGAGCTTAAAACCGACTTCATCAACAACCTCACCCACGAGCTGCAAACCCCTATCACCAACATCGGGTTGGCCAGCGAAGTGCTCCGCAAACGCTCTGAGACGCTTTCCCCAGACCGCCTCACCCGCTACCATGACCTGATTCATTCTGAGAATGAACGGCTGAGAGCGCAGGTAGAACGCGTCTTGCAGATGGCTACCATGGAGCGGAAAGAACTGGCCTTGAAGAAGGAAACGGTAGACTTGCACGCTTTGCTGCAGGAAACTGGCCAGAACCTGACGCCACGCTTGCAACAGCGGGCCGGCCAATTGCGACTGGACCTGCAAGCCACCCAGCCGTTCATCCACGCCGATGGGTTGCACGTGGCCAACGCCCTTTACAGTTTGTTAGACAACGCCGAAAAATACTCTGCCCAGGCCCCCGAAATTGAGGTGAGTACCCGTGATACCGAACAAGGCATTCAGATCAGCATTCGGGACAAAGGCATTGGCATCAAACAGGAGTTCCAGAAGTTCCTGTTTGACAAGTTCTACCGCGTGCCCAACGGCAACGTGCACAACGTGAAAGGCTTTGGGTTAGGCTTAAGTTACGTGAAAGCGATCATGGATGCCCACCACGGGCAAGTGACCGTGGAAAGCACCGAGCAGCAGGGAACCTGTTTCCGGTTGGTATTGCCCCTTAACTGATAGACTGTTTTAAGGTCTTTTTCTGAAAAGGAGGCTTTTTTCGCAAGGCCTCCAGCACCAGGTCAGAGACTTTGCTAACCTCCTGCTGGCTGTGGTTGGGGAAGTAGTCAATGGCGCAGATGGATTTCTGCAAGTCAAGGCGCCGCGCGAAATGAATGGCGATGACGTGGTCTTTCTCTGTGGTGTAAAATTCTAAAGGCTCGTTGCCGGTAGAAACGCCTAAACGTTCCAGGCGCTCGCAGGTAATTGTCTGGGCATCAGTTAGGTAACCGCCCGCCATCACCTGAACCTCCAGCATCAGTGGCTCAAGTTCCGTTAACAAGGTATGTAGCCGAATCACTTTCATAACTGTCACCTTTAGTAGAAAGTGAAGTTACTTTTCTATTCTTGGATGGATATAAAGGAATTGTTACCATTCTGGCAGGTATATTACCTTATTGTTACCAAGCCTTTTGAAGCCCGAGCTCCCTTGGGCAACCTTTAGACGCTTCCTCCTTTATCTTACCTGCCTTTCCAATCTTCTCTTCCTTTTAGACCCATTCTGTTATTTGTATAACGCCGGTAAGGGTAAATTGTGTTTTAATTACGTCTTTTATTTAATACCTTGACTATCAGAGAGAATGAGTAGAGCAGGGGAGGAAGGGATAATTTAAAAGGAGCAGTCATGAAAAAGACCTTACTTAAGTTGCGCTGGGCGGTACTGGCGCTATTTGTCTTCACAAGTTGTGATTTCTCAGACGATGATCCGCAGCCCGACCGGGATGAGTACTTTGTCTCGGTTACCTCGCTGGGCACCATTCCCAATGAAGCTCTGCAGATTTACGCCACCGCTGCGGGCTTCTCCAACTTTGTAACGTTCATTGACTATGACGTGGAGTTTTTCAAGTTCGTGTACAACACCACGTACAAAGGCAATCCGGTGCAAGCCTCAGGGTTGCTTTGCGTGCCTCTGAACACCCCGGGCGCTCCTGGGCTGGTGAGCGCCCAACACGGCACCATCTTTGCCGACGACGATGCTCCCTCCAACTTCCCCGAGGGGTTTTCAGGCTTTGAGCTTTTTGCGGCGGTGGGGTACATTACGGTCATCCCAGATTACATAGGCTACGGCGATACCCGCCAGATTGTGCACCCTTATTATGACGAGGAACACTCAGCGGCAGCGGTCATAGACATGCTCAAAGCGGCCCGGTTTTACCTGGACCAGGAGCAGATAGAAACCAATGACAACCTGTTTCTGGTGGGATATTCTGAAGGGGGCTATGTTACCCTGGCTGCCCAGAAAGAGATAGAGTCAGACCAAAGCCATGATTTAGATCTCACTGCGGTAGCTGCCGGGGCGGGCGGCTACGACCTGGAGGGAATGCTCTCCACCATCGCTACTACGCCCACCTACGCAGAGCCTTCCTTTCTGCCCCTTATCCTGAACAGCTACAATGTTACCTATGGCTGGAACCGCCCCTTTACCGATTTCTTCCGGCAGCCCTACGCCGACCGGATTCCCGGCTTGCTGGATGGCACCAAAGACCGGGAAGAAATCAACAGCCAACTCACTACCTCGCCCGCTGGTTTGTTTAACCCTACGTTCTACGCCAACTTAAGCAATCCTTCGGGAGAGCCGGTATTAAGGCAGGCCCTCGCTAATAATAGTTTGTTAGACTGGAGGCCTACCAGCCCCACCCGGCTTTACCATGGCACTGAGGATGAAGCTGTTTTCTTCCAGACTTCGGTTTCTACCTTCAACCAGTTCCAAGCGGCCGGAGCCACCAATGTAGAGTTCTTCCCCATCCAGGGCGGCATGCACCGGACCAGCATAGAACCCATGATGTTGGACGTCTTGCCCTGGTTTGAATCCTTGAACCAGTAAAGGAGGTCCAAAAGCTTCGGGGTAGAGGCATCATCAATGCCCAGGTAGTTCGCGGCAATCCACTGGATTTTAAGTTTTTGTCTTGCGCCTTTCCGGAAAGATTCACCCTGCCTATCTAGGAGTGGAGCGGAGGTAAAGAGAGAGGAGGTTTGAATTTGATAAGGCGCTGTGTCAGATAAAGGGGCCAGCGATGGTGCCCGGGATTGTTTTAGTTTGTCGGTGAGAAGGTTGGGAAAACCGTTTGAAATACCAGTAAAGTTTCAGGTCGCATCCATGTAGGGCTGCCAGTTAACAATCAGCACCTTTTCTTCGGGTAGCAGCAGGTACCCGTAGTCATAGCATAGGTGGTAAGTGTTGCCCCGTTGGGTACGGTAGAGCTGAGTGAGGTACCGGAAATCAAAGCCCGCCAGTTCTAAGTACTGGCGGGGGATGGTGGTTTTGCCCTTGGGGCTGAGCTGCCTTAAGATGCTTCGGTTCTTCCGAAGGGCAGTATTTACCTGCTGGATGCGTTGCTCCTCCTGGCTCTGCCTTTTGGCCATGTTGTTAGATAGATACCTGCACTGGTCAGAGCAGAACCGTTTATCGCTTCTGCCTACAATACCGGTGCCGCACTGTTGGCATGATTTCACTTGTGCCATCTCTTAGCTGTTTTATTACCCGTTTATAAACGGATATACCCGGGTATTAACACGGCTGTGGTCTTAGAAGGTTATACCTTCACTACATGCAACTTCCTCATTTGTTATGGCTTACCCCACTCAGCTGCCTGTTTTGTTCCTTAACCCGCTGGAACATGCCGGCAAAGGTTTTATCCGGATCTGGTACAAACCCAACCCTTCCATATCCAGGCGTCTGAAGGAGGCCAGCTGGATCAAGTACAGCAAAACCTACAAATGCTTTGTGATGCACCACACAAACCAGTGCATTGAGATGACGCACCAGCATTTTCAGGGATATGCCAAAGTGGACACCAGGTATCTATTTAAACCTAAGCGGCTGCGCCCAGCCCAGGGAGCCGTGATCTTGCAACAGGACGGTGTTACGCGAACCGAGCCCCTGGAAAAAGGAAGTGTACGACCAGTGGTACGCCTACAACCGCTGGAGTACAAGGGAAAGCCGTATGTACAACTCAGCTACCAGTATCATAAAGCCATCTATTCTTGTCTTAAACAAAGCAAAGCCGCCTGGTGGCTTCCTGAGATGCAGTGCTTTGTCATAAAAGGTGATAGCGGCAGTATAGGTACGTTGCTTTCAGAGGTAGAACTCATTGCTCTGGTATGGCTCTCCCAGACCCTGCAGGTAAAAGACATGCAGCTGCAGTTAAGGCTTTGGGAGCAAAGTTACCGGAAAGGCGATGGCTATATACCCTGCCCGATTTCTTACCTGGAAAAGTTGTTTCTCCTGAACTATAGCCTTAGCACCATTCGCACTTACCATAGCCTCCTGCTTCGCTTCCTAAATTCATATAAAGCGAAGGGGTTAAACCGTATCAACGCATTTTCTGAAGAGGAGATCAACCACTATCATCGGAGAATGGTGCAGGCAGGCACCTATTCTGTTTCGTTTGTGAACCAGAGCATCAATGCGGTCAAGTTCTATTTCCAGCGGGTGTTGCTGCGCCACGAAGTACAGTTGAACCAGGTAGAGCGGCCCGAAAAGCCTGAACGTTTGCCCCAGGTACTCAGCAAGCGAGATGTATTGAAAATATTATCGGCGGCAGAGAATCTGAAGCACCGCTGTGTGCTGCAACTGCTCTACGCAGGGGGGCTGCGCATAGGGGAGGTGATCAACTTAAGGCTGACCGATGTGCAATCTGAAAGAAACCTGCTCCTGATACGAGGTGGCAAGGGCAAGAAAGACCGAACCACCCTGCTCTCGCAAAAACTATTAGAAAGCTTACGGGCCTATTATAAACAATATAAGCCCAAAGAATGGCTCTTTGAGGGGCAGACTGGCGGACAGTACACTGTAGAAAGCATCCGCAACGTCTTCAAGGCCAGTAAAGAGAGAGCCGGCGTGCAGGCACCCGCCACACCACATACGCTACGCCACTCTTTCGCGACACATCTGCTTGAGCAAGGAACGGATCTCAGGTACATCCAGGTGCTGCTTGGGCATAAGTCCAGTAAAACCACTGAGATCTATACCCACATTACCACGCATGCTTTGGATAAGATCATCAGCCCGCTTGATAATCTCTAACAAACCGTTACATTGGTCTAACCATATATGATCTGTACCTTTCTACATTACATTGCAGGCAAAGTCCCCATAAAAGCTCAAAAGCAGGCTGCTGCAGTTACGTACATAGTGCAGATAACCGTATGTTGTGGTTTATATGGTA
>NZ_JBSZJY010000008.1:0-22112 GCF_056491185.1 Rufibacter sp. JT20002
GTCGAGGTCATCTCCAACAGCGGGGTGGCAGCCAGTAACATTGCTTCTTCGTCTAGCAAAGTAGTACTGGGACCTGCCTCTCAGAAGAACGGGGAAGCAAGTGTCCATCCCAATCCTTTTGACGAAAACATCTATTTGCTCCTTAACTCAGAGAAAGAAGACGAAGAGTATGAAGTGAAGTTGTATGATGTTTTAGGGAATACTTTCTATAAAAAGTCTTTTAGACCTAATGCTATCGGAGAAAATGAGTTCGAGATCTCTCTGCATGACTCTGAGCTAAGCCCTGGGGTTTACTTGCTCTATGTGGTTAGCAAAGACAAAAGCTTCAATAGAATGTTCAAGGTTTTGAAAAAGCCTTGATGAGTGGGTAGATATTGATTTTTAAGAGAAGTTAAAGAGCTTTGTTAATTGGTAGGTGCTTACCTTAGTTTGGAGGTAAGTGAATAATGAAACCGATGAGCTTTACTAATCAGTTAAATAAATCGATGCAGGAGCTGCTTGCATCGATTTATTTTTGCTCTTTTTTAAAGGTGAAATCTACAATTAGCATGTAATTAAAAGGTGTTTTAATATTTTATTTATGTTATTATAATGTATTTATACTGAATTTGTATATAAATACAAAGTAGTTGGTAATTGATAATTATGGTGTATTGCGTTTGAAGCTAATCTTTAGTAATATAGTGTAGTGGCTATGGGTTTGTATTTGAGGCCTTTTGCTGTAAAATGTGGCAATAAAACTCTACGGTTGGATGAATGTTGTTTTTGGTGACGTTTATCTAAATGTTATTAAATAGTTTTTATTTATATAATCTGTTTTTTGTAAAATATTGTAAGTGTAACATTGGAGTTTAGGTTAGTGATCTGAATTGTTTAAGTTTTTTATTTGAGTTTATTGGCGCTTGTAATTTTTGTTTTTCTAAAGGCTTGAACAATTGATGTTATTTTGTTTTAAATGTGTTTCAAGATTTAATGTTTCAAATAAGGATGTATAACAAAGATACAGTTGGTGGCCCCTCTTTTTCTCTTTACAACCGCATTTTTAGATTGGTTTGGCAAATAACTGCTGCATTATTTTTTACCTATACTCCTAAACAACTGCATGTATGGAGGTCGTTTTTGTTAAAGTTGTTTGGTGCTAAAGTAGGGAGAGGTGTACACGTTTATCCTAAAGTAAAAATATGGGCTCCTTGGAACCTCCAACTGGAAGATCAATGCGGGATAGCAAACGGTGTTATTCTGTATTCGCAGGATAAGATTATTATTGGGAGAAGGGCGGTTGTCTCCCAAGGAGCACATCTTTGTACAGGAACCCATGATTATACTGAGTTGGGTTTTCCTTTGGTCACTAAACCGATACAGATTGGTGATTTTGCCTGGGTTGCCGCAGAGGCATTTGTGCATCCTGGTGTGACCATAGGAGAAGGTTGTGTTATTGGAGCCAGGTCAGTTGTGACAAAGGATATGCCGGCTTGGATGGTATGCTCAGGTCATCCGTGCAGGCCTATCAAAGGCAGGGTGGAAGAGGAGGTAAAGCAAAAGAGGTTCTTAGAGCCTGTTTCTTGAAGATGCTTTGACAATAGTTGCTTTCTTTTTACAGAGTTTGAATAAAATGGCGCGTAAACTTGATCTTACAATTGCTATCCCAGTTAAAAACGAAGAAAGGAATTTACCTGATTGCTTAAAGGCTATCGGGCAAAATCTGGCACAGCATGTTGTGATCATTGACTCAGGAAGCACTGACAATACAAAAGCGATAGCAAAGGCTTACGGGATAGAGGTCATAGATTTTGTTTGGGATGGCAGATACCCTAAAAAGCGTAATTGGTTTCTGAGAAACCATACCCCTCGAACCAAATGGGTGCTTTTTCTGGATGCCGATGAATATCTAACCGAGAAGTTTAAATCTGAGCTCAGAGCTGCCCTAAACAACAGCGATAAAGTAGGTTTTTGGCTTAACTATTCGGTTTATTTTCTGGGGAAGCAGCTAAAAGGCGGATATCCATTAAAAAAGCTGGCCTTGTTTCAGGTAGGTGCTGGGGAATATGAGCAGATTGATGAAGATAAGTGGACTCAGTTAGATATGGAGGTACATGAACACCCTGTTCTGCAAGGGGAGGTAGGTGCCATTAAAAGTAAAATTGACCACCAAGATTTTAGGGGGATATCGCATTTCATGCTCAAGCATAATGATTATGCGGAATGGGAAGCTGCTCGTTTTCTGAAGACTTTCACTAATTCCCCCGCGCTTCATACCTGGACTTGGAAACAGCGCATTAAATATCAACTGATGCAAAGTATCTTAATTGGACCAGTGTTTTTTCTGGGAAGTTACTTCTTTTTAGGCGGCTTTAAAGACGGGTCAAGAGGTTTTGCCTATGCTATTCTGAAGATGTCTTACTTTATGCAAATTTATTGTAAAATAAAGGAGAATAAAAAGAATGTACATTTGGTTAAACAGGTTGAATCTTTAGGAAATAAGTCTGCTATTCCAGATAGGCTAATTCCCTTAGGTGAAAACTAAGATATTTGTTTTAATCTGTTGATGCTGCTAGCTACTCAGATGAGTTTAATGTCAAATTTAGGGAAATAGGTTTTTCTTTAAGTGGTTTAGAACGTTTTATAAGTTGGTTTATCAAATGGAATATAGGTTATGAAAAAAAGACTTTTGCTCATAAGTTATAATTTCAAGCCAGAGCCAACGGGTATTGGGAAGTATTGTGGAGAACAGATTCAGTGGTTGGCAAAGAGAGGGTATGATTGTACGGTTGTCACCACTTATCCTTACTATCCATATTGGAAAGTTCAAGAACCTTACTTTAGTAATAGGTTTCTGTTTTCTTCAGAAGTTCAGCATTTTGAATCTGGAGGTAGCATCAAGACTTTGCGTTGTCCTATCTACGTACCAGCAAAACCGTCGGGTGTTAAGAGAATTATCTTAGACTGTACCTTTCTCTTATCGGCTGGGTTGAGGGTGCTGGGTTTGGTTGCCTCCAAAAAGTTTGATGTGGTTATTACAGTGGCTCCTTCTTTTCTGATTGGGTTTCTAGGGGTAATGTACAAGGGGGTAAGAGGAGCAAAACTTTTATACCATATCCAAGACCTGCAAATTGAAGCGGCCAGAGATTTGCAAATGATAAAGAACAAAAGGGTGGTTGATCTACTGTTCAAACTGGAGAAATCTATCTTCAATAAGAGCGATGTGGTGAGCAGTATCTCAGAGAGCATGGTGGATAGGATCCAGAGCAAAGCAAAGAAGAGCGTATTTCTGCACCCCAATTGGACCGATACCTCTCAATTCTACCCAATCAAAGATCAAGAAAGCCTGAAAGAGCAGTTTGGGTTTCAGCCCACTGACAGGGTAATTCTGTACTCCGGAGCTATAGGAGAGAAGCAGGGCCTGGAAGCCATCCTCCAAGCCGCACATAAATTTAGAGACCAGGAAAACTGGAAGTTTGTTATCTGTGGATCTGGACCTTATAAGACCCGCCTGATGGACTTGGCCCAAAGCATGCACCTGCAGAACCTTATTTTCTTGCCCTTACAGCCCTTTGAGAAGTTCAACCAGTTCTTGAATATGGCTGACGTTCATTTGGTTATTCAGAAAAGTATTGCCAGTGATTTGGTCATGCCTTCTAAACTGACCACCATTTTAGCCGTTGGAGGCTTGGCGTTGATCACCGCTAACCCCGGAACCGGCTTATATTCGCTTGTTAGTAAGCATAACATGGGCATTCTTGTGGAAGCTGAAAATCAGGAGGCCTTGAATAATGGAATATGGAATGCCTTACTTGGAGCCAGCAAAGAAAGTATCAAATCTGCGGCTTGCGCTTATGCAGAAAAGTATCTTTCAATTGAAAACGTCATGCAATCCTTTGAAGAGCATGTGTTATTAAATTCAAAAGATTATAGCAAAATCAACACCGGAACGTTGGCACCCAATAAACAGGAGTTGCTTGAGGTGGATAGCTAGAGGTGATAAGGGATTTACAGAAATTACCTGTTTTTGCCCTTGTTTTATAAAAAGAGCTCAAAAGAGGAAAGATTCGGTAGTAAAATGAGATTGAAGGAGTTGTCCTCACCGAATAAAAAGTGAGTGAAATAGATAGTTAGGTTCAGTCTGACTATTTTCTCCCCACTATGATTGTTTAAGTGCTTGCCACACCCTCAACGCATGCGGCTTGATGGCAAAAAACTCTTCATACGCATTTCTGGCGTTGCTTCTCATTTGTCCTCTCTTTTCTTCTGATAAACTTGTCCATGTGCTTAGTAGTTTGGTTGTGCCTTCCTGCGTGTCTTTTGCTACCAAGCCGCCCCCGGCCTGGGCAATTTCTCTCCAGATGTTTACCTGATCAGAGATGAGAACAGGTTTGCTGCAAGCCAGTGCCTCCACCACGGCAATGCCAAAATTCTCCTGATGGCTTGGCAGAATAAAAGCTTCACAACCGTAAAAAGCCCCCCATTTGGTTTCGCCGGTCAACATCCCAGGAAAGTAGATAGATCCATTTCCCGGCAGGATAGTTTCTTCGGTTTGTTTCTGAAGCATTTTTCCGTAAGGTGTATCCACACCTGGCCCTGCGATTACAAGGGCCGGCCATTCCCTGGTAGGTGAAAGTGTGCTGTTGAAAGATAAACCATCTGCCTCGGCTAACTCAGGAACGGGCTTATGGAGGTGGTGGCGACTGGTCAACTCAGCATAAGCTTGAAGGAGAAGATCAATGCCTTTTTTCTCGTGTATTCGGCTTAGAAAAAGAAGGTAAGGTCGAGTCCGCAATTCAGGGCATAGCGTGAGAAAAGACTCTTGCATGCTTGTGGTTAGTTCTGGTGGGGCAGGAATACCATACCCTACGTTTACTTCCCTTTTCGGGAAATAAGGCCTAAAAGGCTGGCGTGCCAGGCTAAGCTCTGCTTCACAGGTAAATAGAACTCCTGCTGCTTCATTGATGATACGGCCTTCAATTAGTTTCCAATAAACCCAGTTCCGGAAGGCCTTTAATTTTCTGCCCACCGCTTTCTGGAAATAGGGATCCAGCATGCCATGGGGCATGACATAAAGGCCAGGGAGTTTGTTGCCTCCGGGTTTTGGGGCTGTTATTTTCAATCTCAACTTATTCAAGGCACTCCTGACGGCATAGCCATGATGAAGCCAAAGGCCGTGCACAATGACCGCATCAAACCGGGGGAGGTTTTCAAGAAGCCAAGGGGAAAGTTTTGGGGAGTAGTTCCAAGGTCCTTTGCCCGGGCCCAAGGCATGGATAGTAAATTCATCCTTTCCCAAGAGCGCTGCTTCTGGTGAGTCTAAACAAACTACCTCATTGGATACTCCCAACTTTTCAAGTTCAGGTATAGAATTCCGAATTCCCTGGCAGGGACCGCCACTTGCAGGATTCATGCTTCCAATTACCCGTAATATCTTCATCAGAAATCAGCTTTTAGTTATTTCCTATCAATGAACAAAGCCCTCTGCTCTGGTAAAATACTTCGCGTGTTGGGGAATTTCACTGATCGCCTTTGCCGGTACCCCGCCGTACAGGGTCCATTCTTCTTTCTGCTGCTTGTTAAGCAATGACTTTGCGCCCAAAACAGAATAAGAAGGCAAAAAAGCCCCACCCAGGACAACCACATTGGTTCCTACAAAAGCATATTCTCCAATAAAAATGGGCGCACAGTCTTGCCGATTCTCAAGCACGTTAATGGAGTGGGTGAGAAGCTGAGAATTATAACCGGCTATGGTGGAGTATCGGCCAATGGAGATGGTGTCTGTACAATCAATATGGTGGTTTTTTGTGATGGCCGCACATGCACCCAGCCTAAGTTCGGCTTTCCTTTCGGTGTTGTGTCTGAAATGAAGCGAATCGCTTTTAGTAGGGAAGCCCGTAATCCAGTTCCCCCTGCCTATTTTCGATTTTTGTCCCATCTCCATCAAATCCAGGTTTATAGCAACGGTTAAATCGTCTATTTGGGCCCCAGGCTCCATCATAAGCATTTTGGGGAAGACCCATGCAAAGCCAATGCGGGCTGAGGGATGTATTTTGTAGCCAAACCAGGCTTCCAGGGCTTTTCGTCTTAAAAACCAGGGAAGAAGAAACGTAATGCACTTCAAGAACATATGAGTTGAGCTTCTTTTTGCTTGATGCCATGAAGCTCCAGGTAGGAGCCAATAATCTGTTCTCTGGAAAAACGGCTGCAATTAGCAAGGCCTCTCTTTATCAAATCTGCTTGGATGGAGGAATCATTCAGGGAGAGGAAGGCGGCAGCGAATTCTTCTGGTTTATTGGGGTCACAATGGAGGGCGGCACCTCCGCTCACCTCAGGCATGGGAGCTATATTGCTTGCAATGACAGGGGTGCCGCAAGCCTGCGCTTCAATAACTGGCCAACCAAACCCTTCTGAATAGGAAGGAAAAATAAAGGCCTGGCAAGTATTATAAAGTGCCTCTAAGGTGGCATGGTTAGGATTGACTATTGAGAAAACCTTTTCCTGTAAACCAAGTCGTTGCACGTGTGCTACCAAGGAAGGATCAAGGGGTTTGCCTGCATAGCAGATGTTGCCTTTCCAATTTTCTCCAAGCTTGCCTGCCATGTCTAAAAGGAGCTTTCTGTTTTTCCTGGGTAGCGCAGAGCCTACATGGAGAAGGAAAGGAACATCTAGGGGAAGGTTTCCATGCTTTAACGTTTCTATTGCTCTCTTTTCAGGTAGAAGTCTAAAATCAGCATTGAATGCATTGTAGATGACTTTCCAGTCTCTGTTTTTTGGCTTTGTGTCTACGCTGAGATCGTTTAATTGACTGAGCGTAAGGTGGGAAACGCATGCCAGCGACACTGCAGAACTTAAATGTTTTAAGATCCAATTCTGTAAAATCTTCCCAAAACTCGAAGCGGTAACATAGGTGTCTGGGTAGCCCTTTGCAGCTCTGATGGCAATCACATCATGACAGGTAATGCTGGTTTTAGAAGAAGGCAAATATTGCAGGTAAGGGGCATTGGAATGATCGCAAATGTGAAATCTTACTTCTTTATCTTTCGCCATGATTTGGGATACCCGCCACCGAAGCAGAAAACAGAAGAGTATATATTTATCCAGGTACCCCATCCATTTCCCTAATCCAAAGGTGGTGCTTTTGAACAATGCCCCAAAAAAGACGACAGGCCTCCAAATTTCAGAGGCATGCCCGGCCTCCTGAAAGCCATGGTGCAGCATCTGGGCAAACCTTTCCATGCTCTCCTGCTTGTCTCGGGGGTAATTGCCTATCAATATGAACTTAGCCATATTTGCTGGTTATGGTGAGTGCTTAATTCTTTTCTAGTCCACTTGGAAAAAGTCTTTACTAATCCACTTGGAAAAAGTCTTTACTAATCTGAGAAGCCAAGTGCAAACATGCTCTATTGTATGGGGCTCTTAAGTAAGGGGTGTTTTGCTTTTTGAAGGCCTAAGGGAGGCAATCATCAAACCACCGATAAGGGTAGAGAAGCCGAGGGCGGAAGGCTGGGCCCACTGCCCTTGGGGTACTATCAATAAGCCAAAGCTTAGAAGCATCCAAGGCAGTAAATCTCCTTTTACCAGTTTCGTATAAGCGGCTACCGCAATTTTAAGACAGAACCCTAGCCTGAACAAAATAATAGCCAAGCCCAGGAAAAGCCCCAGTTCCCCAATCAATCTTCCCCATTCTCCTTCTGAGATTAGGAATGTTTTGCCGCCTGACAGCAGCATGCTTCCAACGTTGGTGCCCATTCCAACTCCATAGCCAAAGAAGGGTAGACCCTCATTATCCTGGAGGGAGCTAATCAGGCCTCCTAAGTACCGGTCTAATAATACGCCCTCTAAGCCATTTTCATTGGTAGTGGCAAGCTCAAAGCGGGTGGTAAACGCCCCCATGGCTGTTTCAAAAAAGCTGGTTTGGCTTAGTAGTAAGAGGGTAGTGGTCATACCAATACCAGCCAAGATAAATTTGCCCACATATTGTGGTTTGCGCGACACTGCGATAACGGCAAAAATCAGACTTATCCCAATCTGGAAAAACAGGCCACGGCTAATGGAAAGCGGGATGGCGGCAATCAGAGCAGAAGTAGCCCCGATTAAGATAGGTTTACTTATTTTGTCCGTATTGAACCAGAAGTAGATAATAAAGGAAGCCGCAAAGCCGTAAAAGAGGGTGAGTCCGTTGGTAAAGGAGAAAGTGCCCGGAGGCCGGAGATACCCTAATGCTCCGCTAAAGCCCGCACCCGCTACATCTCCTCCCACGCCTCTGTTTACCCAAGCCGTTTGCGGGCTGTAAAACTGAAAAGCAATCAAAACCGCCATAGGAATGGACATCCACAGGGTTATTTTCCCAATTTTAATCACATCCTCCTGGTTGAAAAGCCGGCCAATGGCAAACATCAATGGAAAATGTAGCAGCAAGATACGGGCTCCATACAAGGCAACCATCATATTACCATGACCAAGAAAAGTAGCGGTGAATATGCTGATAATGCCAATCAGTACGGGGCCTATTAAATACGGATGAGAGGGAAACAGGCCTCGGTGCAGGGTCTTCGCCACTATCCAAAGCGCAATGGGGTCGCGCACTATCAACAGGGGAGTTGCCAAGCCCGGAAACACCCATTTGCGGATGGCGCCTTCAAAGATGAGTAGAAGGAAGTAAAGCCATATTGCCTTCTTCAGCAGTTGATCTGAATCTGACAAAGACGGGTTTGCTCTATAGTGGAAGTTCTCTAGCGTTGCTGCCTGAGTATCTAAAAGGCCCTGCGGATTTCTGGTATAAGCGCGCATGTTGTTGAGATAAACCTAATTATAATTTAAGACTGCAGTCGCCAATTCTCTGCCGTAAACTTCCCAGGGTCGTTTGCGTGCGGTTTCCATGGCCGCTTTCCCAGCAGATTTGATGGTGTCAGGGTGCCCGATGAGTTTTTCAATGGATGCGCTCAGGGCATCTGCAGACCCTGCCTCTACCAACCAGCCAGAATGATCATGGGTAATAAGGTCAGGGCCAGCCGTTCTTTCGGTGGTGATAACTGGGGTGCCCTGAGACATGGCTTCTGAAATGACCAGCCCAAACCCTTCAAAAAGAGAGGGGAAAACAAGGGCGTCCTGGGTGCGCATAAGGGACAGGACATCTGGATGCGATAAACTAGGAATCCAGCAGTGGTTTGCCAAAGCCGCATCTAATGCAGGGCAGCTTGTGCTGGGTTTCCTCCCCACAATGGTCAGTTCCACATGCTTTCCAAGAGGGGCAACGGCGGCAAACAAATCGGCGATGCCTTTCCGCTGGGAAAGCCCTCCTACAAACAGCAGCTTCAGCCGTTTGCTTCCAGAGCCCGAGGCATAATCCCTGCCATTGACGACTGGAGGAAACCCGTAGGGAATGATTTCTATGGGCGCGAGAGTGCCAGGATAGTCTTGTAACGTTTTGGCGGTAAATTGGCTGGCTACAAAAATCCGGTCGGCTAACCGTAATTCTTCGTCTTTACGGGCAAGCTTCTCTTCTGAGTCTTGGAGGCCTTTGAGGGTAGAGGCCCATTCAGGTTTTTGGAGTCGCTCATTCTCCAGCAATCTTCTGGCAGTTCTCCAGTACCCAATGGGTAGATCGTATAGGCAGTGGAGGTGTAAGTTCTTTGCCTTTCTAAACGAGTCCAAAGCCCCGTCTTCAAAGGCGTAGACTGCATTGGCTCCCTTTTTCAGACCAGAGGTTATTTGTGAAGCTACGTGCCGGTCAAATTTGCGGTAAACCGCATCAATGCAGAACGGGCCTGTCTCGTGTTGCGTGAAAGGAGAAAAACCTGCCTTCGTGGCTAGGAGCCGACCTGCTTCCATCCACGGCCAGGTTTTGGTGACCGTTTTCAGGCTGGGATCGAACCGTCTTTTCCATATTTCCTTTAATGGACCAATTCTGCCCAAGTTATCCAAGGCACTCCCGGGAAAAGAAGCGATAGAGGTTCTGAATTCAAATAGCATGCCTGCTTCCTGAAGGCCGCGCGCCGCTGCCCGTACATTTGCATTACCTGTTGGATGGGATAGAATTACCACGTAACCTGAGCGCTAATTAGGTGTTAAATTCAGTTTTAATGCTTCTTTCCATCTCTGCATTACCGCAGGGGCGGAAAACTTTTCAGCGTAGAGCCGTTTCTGGGCTTCTTTTGAGATCTTGCCTGTCGCAAGGTCTGCTGCGAACAGCTCCACTGATTTTTTGATCTGTTGATAATCTGAGCTTGCCGGTATTACTCTGGTTGAAACAGGATCACAGGCAATATCAGGAACCCCGCCCCGGTCTGTCGCCAACCAGGGAGTGCCGGCACTCATCACTTCCAAAAGGCTTATCGGCAATCCCTCTGGGTGCACCGAAAGCAGCAAAAAACCATCCAGTAAACTCAGAACCTTTTTAAGTTCTGTTACCCCGGAGAAAGGGCCGTGGTACCGCACCCTAGGGTAATTTTCAAAGTAGGAGAACGGATAGGCTTCTCCTTTTCCCCATATATGAAATTCAACGCCCCCTAATGCCGGTTCTTCACTTAGCTTACACAACAGGTCTATTCCTTTTTCCGGAATCAGGCGGCCGTAGTAACCCAGTTTTATTTTTCCGTTTTTGGCAAGCGGAAGCGGTTCTACCTTAATCTCCCGGGAGAGGCAAGGGATGGTGTCAACTGCCCGGCTTAGAGCGGCTGACATTTCCAAGGCATTCCTGTTCGAACAGGCGATAACGGTATCGGCTTTCTGGAGAGTACCTATATAGTTGCTTCCCCAGGTGGCTTGGTCTTCTTTGTCTCCCGCAGTATGATGGTGGTGAACCCAGGTTCCTTTTATTCTTAACAATTTAGGTAAAACACCAATGCTTTCTCCCTGACCGTTGGTGTAAAGGGCATCGTACTGGTTAGACTTCAATTTAAGAGCCACGGAAACCAGCCAGATGAGTCTTTCTGCCGAGGATTTGTTCTTGCCCAAAAAAACGTTCCGGCATTTGGCCCGGTAAAGTTCCTCTGTGGCCGGAGGTACCTTGGAGTTAAGGACAATCAGGTCAATGATGACAGATTTGTCGCTCATTTTCTGGCAGAATTCAAGAAGATGGCTTTCTATTCCGCCGGTGGGTAAAAGCTGAGTGGAATAAACAACTATCTTTTTCATGATCCTCTTATTTGTGTCTCTTCTCTATTTGTGTCTCTTCTCTTGAAAAGGCTATGAGTTCACTTGCTCAATAACTCTTTCTCTGAAAACCCTTTTCATCTGCTCGTTCGCTAACCCTGATGTACATGCAGCCTTAACCCCCATTCTGTAAAGCTTAGCCATGAAAGAAGCTCTCTGCTTTATGTTCTGGAGTTCAGCTGTATCTGGGTTCCGCATTACATTGCCTCCCATCGCCACAGATTTGCTTACAATGGAAGAAAGAAACTCTTTCCTTTTTATCAGGGCTGCCTGGTTGACAATTGGTTTGGAGAAGGAGTCAGCGGTCAGCACTTTTTCATAGGAGACAATATCCAGGAACTCTGCTACAGTGGCCAATCTGGGGTCTGAGGGATTAGGATGAATCAGCATTACATTAGCGCCCATTCCAAGGCAGGGCAGGGCACAATGTATTTTGGTGGTTACCACCAGGGCCGCCTTGCAATATCTTTCAAGAAGCGAATTCATGTGGGGTTCTGATTTCTGCATGAATTCCTGAATGGTTCCGCTTACATCTGGCGGGTCATGGGAAACCCGGACCATAGAAGTGCCAAGCAACTCCTCTAACTTCTGTTTTACCTTTTCCGGAATGGGGTGGTCAATGTTGTCAACAAGTAAAACTTCGCCTTTCCCGGTGGTATTGATGGGGGCTCTTTTAGCGGTGGTGATAGTTAAGCAACTGGAGTAGTAGGCAGGAATACCCCATCCTAAAAACAGTTTAAGGGTTTTCGTATCTCTGCATCCAATGGGGGCATGCTTCTTGAAATGGTCTCTGACTTTTCTATTTGATAGTAGTTCTGACTGGGCAACGTGAACAGAAACGTAAACCGGTTGTATGTTCTCAGGTGGAGGAAACTTGTCAAAGGAGTGCATGTACCAGCCATTAGCCACCAGTAACCCCAGTTCTGCGGTATCTATCTCTGCCAAAGCTTCCCTGTTTACCACCAAAGCGTTTTTTGGTAAGAAATACTTAGCCACCATGCCTTGTAAGACATCTCCGATATTATTCCTGAGGTCTCCCTCAATCTGGTAGTAATATTTCATAATGAACAACTGATAAAATAAATGGAATTCAATCTGCGTAAGAACTTGCTTTTTTGGATAGGATAAGTGGAAGGGTGTTTTTGAGTTGTTTTAAGAATAACTGTTAAATAACGCTACCAAATCATGCCGGTCTTTGGTCCAAGGGTGGTGTAAGAAGTCGGGGTTGTCTGGTTTTGCCCCGTTAAAATGAAGAATGTGTACATCTTTTGATGCTTCTATCACTTTTCTTTTAAATCTTATTGGAATATCGTTATTTTCTATAGCATTAAAAAACCTTGCCTGAAAATTCATCCTAAAATCAAAGGAAATAGGCTTGTTGAATTTCTGCATCCAGAGGTAAATAATTTCCTGGTCACCTACGGTGCTGGTCCTAAACTCCTTCAATAATTTCAGCAGCGCCCGGTATTTATCTGGGGTTCTATCTTTAGGTCCTATCCTTAAAACGCCTGAGTTCATAGAGGCGAACGGAGGTAAAAAGATGCCCATGGTCAACGCTTTCAAATAGGCATTTGCCAAACTGAAAGACTTGCTCAGTAGGGGCCGGTTAAAGGAGAAGACAGGAAGAATCCGTTCATTGGCGGCGCTTATGCCTAAAAAGGAATCCTCCTCCATTAGGGCGCTTAAATCTTTCAGAACCAACATGTCTGCATCTAACACCAGAATGTTGTTGTATTCAGAGAACAAGTCGCTCCAGAAATTCACGATGAAGAAGCCAGCATCATTGAAAGATTTAGATTCAAACTTTTCATTCTTATCAATTAGCAGTTCGCGGTATTCAAACTCTTGAGGATTGAAGCGTTTTGGGGATACTTTTGGAATGAGAGAGAAAAAGCCCTCCAACTCTTGATCAACATCTGGGGTTAGAAATAAAAGAATAGGTGGGTGGTTCACCCAGTTTTTCTTGATGGAGTTGATTAACGTCTTTGCGTAACGCGCAAAATCTTGATTCACAACAATGGCAATCGCATTCTCTTTTGGTGGTTGACCAAGCATGACTTAATGTAATTCAAGAGCTAACCTTGTGGGCAAACTCCGCCTGTTTTAGGAATTCAATAAATTTCTGGGCTACTGCCCGTAATCTGGGTTTTGGGGCTTGTTTTGCGAAAACAGCCTCAAAACCCGATTCGCAGAAAAGCAGTTGGTCTGTAAACAGATCAGTGAAGGTTAGGTCCAGGATTTCCAGGGGCATTCTACCCCTAAGTAAAACCGGGAGCCCATGCTCCAGCATAGCCAAGGTGGCCCCGCTTTTACCCCACATGGTAAAATCAGATCTGGAAATGCCCACGTCAGCTAATTGAAGTTGTAAGGAAACTTCATGGGGCGGTAATCGGCCTAATTCATGTACGTGGTCTTTGCCCAGAGCAAAGGCGGCGGCACTTAGGGCGACTTCTGCATGGGGGCCTCCCTCGCCAAAGGCAACCAATTCGGCCTTCAATCCCTTGGAGTGCGCTGCCTTAGACAGAAACAAAACCTGAGCTGTGAAATCATCAAGCAAACTGGTGAAACTTCCAAAGTGGACTATTCTCAAGTGGTCTTCCTGTTTTCTGGCGTAACCATCTACAGGAACAATAGCTATGTTCCCGAACAAGGTAAGGAGCTTAGTTTTGGGCTGCGGAAGTTGTTTCCTGTAGATAGCGATGGTGGTGGTAATGTGGTCAGGAGTTGTCCTTCTGAGCATATCCTTGATAAGGAGTTTTTGGGCTTGTTTCAACAAACTCAATTTAAAACCCACTTTGCCGTCAACACCCACCCATAATTCATGAAACATGATATGAAGTTTGCTTCCTTTGGTCAGTTCCTTCAATGATAGATTAAGTAAAAGGGGCAATCCCTTTTCGTGAAAAGCAAAAGGCACGTATTGCAGGCTGATCCAATTGGGCGCAAACTCCTCTAAGTGCTCTCTTGCTATTGAAAACCGGGTTTTAATTGGAAAGCCTTTTGGTAGTCGCACGACCTGTATTGAGATACCGTTGGCCTCCTGGTTTTCTAGTAGCGGTGCAGAGCAATACTTATCGTTGAGGGCAATAACTAACACCTGGTGGGCCTGCTTGATCAATTCTCCCGCAAGGCGGCGGGTGTAATCGCCCACACCATCGCAGTCTGGTTCCAGGGAGCCGCAAAGGAAAACTACTCTCATCTTAGTACTATAAAATTGGGTTAGCTTTTAGGCTCGTTTTGGTGAAGAGGCATACAATCCCCTTAAAAGCTAATAAGGTTGTTTAGGCAGAAAGTCTTAGTCCACTTAAAAGGCCAGGAAATTTTCTTGTTTACAGGACCGGTTCAAGTATAGCGGCCTCTGTTTTAGCTCGCGCTGTTTCAGGGGTCTTTTTGTTAAATGTGAAGACAACTGACTGCAGATGTTCCTGGGTGTACTGCAGAAGCGTATTGATTAAAAAGATAATGCCGGTTATCTCCAGAGTCTCCTCAATGGTGAATACAATTGAATAGGTGATGCCTTCTCTTCCGTAGTTTTCTACAACCCAGCCTCCTACCATTTCCATCCCCAGAGTGCCTGAGATAAAGATAAGACCGGCCAGAAAGAAGTTACGGCTATACTTGAGGGGGAGAGACAACAGAAATTTGATATAGGCTATGCTGAAAATAGCCACCAACAAGCCAGCTCCCAGCACCCAGGAAAATAAGAATATGCCCGTAGGCTTAAACGTGTTCAAAGGAATAGACAACATTTCATGAAATTGAAAACCCTCGTCACACGCAAGCAGGCAAAATATAAGGGAAAGCCCTGCCCAATGTTTGTAGAAGGGATCTCCGGTTGACTTTTTTGCTTTGGAAATCAAAAAGAATAAGAAAGCTGAAAAGAATAAGATGGAAGTTGAAAAGAAGGCTGGTACGTTACCCTCACTGTCCATGTAAAATTTTTGGATGAAGGTGAAAACAGACTCGTAGCCCAGTACATTTCTCAAATAGCAGGCAACAAGGTTTAATGCCACCAAAACCAAAGTAGTTTTTATCAAAAAAGATAGCACTTTGGAAAGGGCCACAGGCATGATGATCTGGGTATCTTTATTCATGTCAATTAGAAATAATTTGATGAATCAAGCGGGTGAGAGATGGTCTGCCTTGTATAAGTTTATACAATAGTGGAGAGCTTAAAGTAATTGGGCGGGTTAAGTATGTCTAGCTTGGGATATTTTCAAGATGCTGAAAATGGTATTGATGAGTACCTGTACAAAGGCTATAAAAATGTTGAATAACAAAATGCCATGCAGGGAAGCCACATTAAAAAGGAAAGCTCCTGCTACCAGGGAAAGAACATTAAGGGGGATGGAGATAAAGGGATTGATTGCCCAGCCTCTGCTTGTGTATAAACCATAAGAAATAGTAGAGATCAAGCCAAGGCAGCTTCCTGTCATTTGAAGAAAGACTTCATCTTGCAGGTTGGTGTAGTTTTTACCTAAAATCCATAACACTTCAGAAGGAAATAGCCACACCACACTTAGAATCATGGTGCTCAATAGCGTGACCATAAGCTGAATCTGGACATAACGGCTGAAAAGTAGTTTGGCATTTTGTTGCAGGCGGGCAAACCGTGGAAAGGTAAGCGTACTGAATAATACTCGTACTACCACCAGGGCCAAAGAGAGCCTGCTCATGGCCCCCACTTGCGCTACGGCTTCGGTGGTGCCAAAGCTAGAGATAAGCCACAGTGTTAACTGACCAGATAAACAGTAGTAAATAGATCCCGGGAGGATTTTGGAGACGAAGGTTAATATCTCTTTCCTTACCGCAGGGTCTGGCTCTTGGCCCAAATCGGCGTAGCGGGCAGATAGATTACGCAACTTTAAGTTTGCCCAGATTTGAGGTACACCAGCGGCTAGCACGGCTACAAATGCCCAAGGGAAGGCAAACATGGTTAAGCCAATAAGGGCTAGCCTCCCTAAATTCACCTGAATGTGGTTTTTCTGAAGAGGCGCAATGTCCTGGCGTAGCTTCAATGCCGTTTCAAGCAGGGTACCTGATAACGCCGATAAAAAAGCAGGGATCAAACTAGCCGTGATCAACCCTGCCATGAGCCAACTTGCCTGGTGGTGCTTCAACAGATAGAGCAGGAGGGGGACGGCGATAGCCAAGCTGCCAATGGCAAACTTTCTTCTTAGCTCCAGTCCTGTATTTATGACAATGCCCAATTGCTGAGGGTTTTGCCATGCCTTTCCACCTTGGGCCATCACGCCGGTAGAGATGCCTCCATCCGCTAAAATGGTCATAGTGCCGAGCATGGTATTTGCCAGTGTATAAAGGGCATAGTCATGGGTAGGGAGCAACCGTATCACCAGGATGCCGCTCAGGAACCCCGTGATTTGCACCAGTAGCTGAGCCGACCCAGTAAGGGTAATCAACTTCCCCCACTCAATCGCTTTAGAATAATATGACTTCTTATATATGTGCTGGGCAACTGCTCTCATGACATAAATAATTAAAAAGCTGATTTCCTGCCCTAAAACCACGATCCTTGTTTTGAGGGACTTTCCATGATTTCAGCTTAAAACGGCAATGCCATTTTAAAAACTTTGTTGACTTTAAGGTGTATTCTTTGGGGGAGAGTCCAGTGATTGGTCCAGTGTACCTGAAAGGAATTCCATCTTTTGATTTCAAGTTGCCTGGTTGTTTCCGGGGAAGTAAACAAGAGTTTTAACAAGGAGTTAGCCAAGTAGCCCGCTACCGCCTCTGGACTGAAATATTCTTTCCAGTACTGGTAGGCAGCCTGGCCTAACCTGCTGTAACTACCTTCGTGCTCTTTCAGAAAAGAGTAAAGCTGCTCTGTTTTATTTTGGGGGTAAAACAACGCAAACTCGTTCCAGTCTGGCCCTAGGGGCGGAACAAATTCATCGGCAATAATCACGGGACATCGACCTAAGGCCATGCTTTCGTAAATCCTGAAACTTACGGGGGCCCATCCCGCGGGACAAAGCGAAAACTTGGCGTTCCGGATAAGTTGAATGTATCGTTCCTTTTCTTCTTTCTGGTGGTTTAACCAACTGTCTGTGGCCTCTAGCTTGAATTCTGGATTTGATTTCAGGCTTTTGATTAACTCTACTCTTATTTTGTTTGACTTGGTGTTTCCTCTCCAACTGGCTAGGAAAAAAGGTGGTTCATCTACCAGACTTTGTGAGAAGATTAGTTTGTTGGGGTACTCCATGTAAGGAACAGAGGCATGGATAGCACCATCAAATCGCGTCTTGGGTAAGCTGGTGTAAATCCCTCTTAAAAGCCCAGTGGCGCAATCATCCCTGTTGATTGTGTACACCTTGTAAGCAAATTCACTGATTATTGGGTCTTTTAGTAAACTCTTGATATATCTGAAATCTTTGTAAGACTCTTTTTCCTGGATTATGAGAGCATCGGCGGTGTCAGGCGAAAAGACTTCCTCCACTGATCCAGTACTCAAAAGCGCTTCCTTCACTTTGGTAAGCGTTTTTGAGTCAGGATCAGCTAGAAGTGACAAGTCGCTGGTTATGAATAATAACTTTAATCTCATCTATTCCGGACAATTTTTGGATATATGCCATGATCTAATCTTGATTGCTTAATGATAATCTAATGCTTCTTGTAAGCTTCCATTGAAGAGAAAAGCATGGGGTAGTTTCTTGTTTGTAAATGAGATATCAATAAATAGACTAAAGAATTTAGGATAAAATTTTAAAAGACAGATAGCTGACTAGCTTATAGGTTCTTTAGAAGGGGCAGGCGCCTGGTATTTGTTTTCATAGCCGTAACCATACCCGTACCCATAGCCGTAGCCATTCCCGTTTTCTTTTCTGGCATCATTCAGCACAATCATTGGATGGGGCAGGGTTCTGTTTCTGTAGATCTCATCAATCATCTCAATCTGTTTCCTGAACGTGTAATTGTACCTCATTAAGTAGATAGTTGAATCCACTAAGGTGCTTAACACCAAAGCATCTGCTACCTGCCCAATGGGGGAGGTGTCAATAATGATATGGTCAAAGCTTTGCTTTACTTCACTTATCAGATGGCCTAGTTTTTTTGATACTAACATTTCTGCGGGATCTGGAGGGATAGGACCCGCCGAGATAGCATATAAACCCGGTACTATATCGGTCAATCTGATCAGATCATGTATCTGTATTTTGTCGGAGACCAGGTAATTACTTACCCCAAGCCCTGTGGACAAACCCAGTTCGGCAGAAAGGCGCGGAGATCTTAGGTCAAGGTCAATGACTAATACCTTTTTACCGGTTAGCACCAAACTGGCAGCCAGGTTTACCCCAAAGAAAGTTTTCCCTTCTCCACTCATGCTGGAGGTGATAAGCATGACCTTGTTTTCTTTGTCTACCGCGGCAAAGTGAAGTTTTGCCCTTATAAGCCGGAATAACTCTACAATGGGCGCTCGGCTTCCTTTCTTAACCACCACAAAGTCTAGTGAATCCTTTTGGCATAACTCACCTAAGATGGGAGCGTTGGTGGCATCTTCAATCTCTTTCTTCGTTTGAATTTTGTTTTTGAAGAGGTTTTTCAAATAAATGCCTGCAAACGGGATAAGCAAGCCCAGTAAAAGCGACATCAGGTAGACCGTAGATTTATTGGGCAGCACTGAAAATCCTTCCACAATGGCAGGGTCAATGATGCGGATGTGGGATACCGAGGAAGCTAGTGTTAAGGCTGTTTCCTCCCGTTTCTGTAAAAGGTATAGGTAAAGGTTCTGCTTTATACTCTGCTGGCGGTTAATCTCCAATAATTGCCGCTCCATGGAGGGCACTTTCCTGATCTTTGACTTGAATTGGCCTGAAGTGGCTTGCAGTTTGTTGCTGGTAATAAGTAAGCTCCTTTTTATATTCCTGAGGTTCTCCAGCAGGTTTATCCTAAGGTTGGCAAGTTGCTCGTTTATGTTTTGAATTAAAGGGTTATTAGGATTGGTGGTGCGAAGCATGCGCTCCCGTTCTAGTTGCAATTCGTTGAATTTGCCAATAAGGCTCATCAAGGTTTGATCCTGAATACCTAATGAGCTGGGTACCATCCGGTATTCTCCCTTAGCCTGGCTTAGGTATTTCTCTATTGACCTGAGGATATCTATTTGAATGGCCCATTCAGAGAGTTGTTTATTATAATCGCTTGCCTGCGCCAGATAGTCAGTTGCCTGAGTATTCACATCGGTGACTTCATTCTGGCTTTTATATTGTTCTACATTTTTCTCGACGCCAGAAAGTTCGGTAGTCAAGTATTTAAGCCTATCGTCAATGAAAGCGAGGGTGTTGGTAGCCAGAACGTTTTTGTCTTCAATAGACTCTTTGTTGTAGAGTTCAACCAACTTATTCAGAATGTCTTTTGCTCTTTCGGGCTTAGAGTCTGTAAGTTCTAAACTGATTACGTTTGTCCAGGTCTTGCCTGCCTGCATTACCTCAATGGCGTTGTGATAGCGGCCAGCAACTTCTTGAATGTTCCGGAACTGAACCTTGACCTGGTTTAGGTTAGAGGAAGGGGTGGGATTCAACTTATAGGTGGCCAGCACGGTAAAGGTAGCATAGGGCTTTTGAATCCTTTTGCCAAAACTATGGATGCTTCTTTTGCCATCCTGTTCTTCAAGTACAAAACTATTGTTATCCTTGGTATGGATGGTGAGTTCTTTGTTGTAACCTGAGCTATTCAGGCTCTCCACAATAAGTTTTATAGGTAACTCCTTTCCATAGATTTCTATATCCTGGAATTGACCCTCAATGTAGTAGTTGGTGAATAAATCCAAATCCTGGACCACCCTTTCCATCAAGGTTTTAGAGTCTAGAATTAAGATTTCATTGTCAACTACCTTCGTAGTGTTAAACATTTCCAAGTCACTGAAAGCCCCTGCCCCGGAAATACCCTGTCCCCTTTGGGAATCTTTTATAAGCAACCTACTAGCTACTTTGTACTGAACACTGGTGTGGTAGCGTAAGTACATAAAAGCAGCACCTACACTCAAGAGGGCGCCAAGTAAGAATAAATACCAGTATCTGGAGTACTGGATAAAAATGTTTCTAATATCATTGGTCTCCTTTTTCTCCGCTTTTAACGGAAACAACTCCTCTGTTCCTGCCAACCTTTGCATATCCTTTGACTTTAAATGAACCTGGTGATAATAATGCTAATAAGCGAGATAATGGAAAGCCCAATAGAGATATTACTTCTGGTATTGCTTAGTTGAGCATCACGGGCTTTACTTGGTTCTACATAAACTATATCATTTTGCTGTAGGTAATAATAAGGTGAATTCAGTGCTTCTTTTTTAGTTAAATCTAACCGTGCAGTGCTGCGTACCCCATCTCTTTCTCTTATAATTAATACGTTTTCTCTTTTTCCATAAATGGTCATATCGCCGGCCTGCCCCAATGCCTCTACTATGTTTACTTTTTGAGTGGGGGCTACATACGTAGAAGGTTTATTTACTTCGCCCAAGACCGTGTATTTGAAATTTAAAAAACGGATATTGACAATAGGGTTTTTGACATGTTTTTTGATTTCTTCGGTCATTCTTAAGGTGGCTTCAGCTTTCGTCAGGCCTGCCAACCTGACCTTGCCCAACACCGGGAAATTGATGTCTCCATTTTCTTCCACCAGGTACCCCTCCGTAGATCCAGTTGTCCTAACTCCATCGTTTGTCATGCCCGGAGTCACCAAACTGCCCCCGTTGAACAAAATGTTAGATTCTGGATTCAAACTGCTCACGGTTATCCCCAGAATATCACCTGTTTGAATTTTGGGTTCATTTGCGTTAGAAATATCTGTTTTGGTTTCAGTGGAAGATGTGTTTTTTAAATCTTCAAAATAGACCAGGTTTTTAGAAGGACTGCATGAAGTAATTAAGAGTAATAATATGGCATAAATAAATGGTTGATTTTTGATTTTACATAATCTAATGTTAACCTCCATGCTCTTCTATTAATTAGGGTTGTGGTTCCTATTTGTGTATTGTAAATTATGAATTGATTGTTTTTGTGATTTGCAAATCAAAATCATAACCATCTGTTGTTTGATAGTAATTTGGGCGGATATTGTAGTGTTTAAGGTTGAATATTTTAAAATGGCAATCTATGTTTTAGTATATAATGATTGCTTGTCAAGCCTTTGTGTTATTTCTCATCTAAATAGGAGATGCTTTGTTTTATTCGATCTAGCTGAACTTGAGTTAAAGTATGTCTGCCATTCTCTTAAATAGGTTAGTTGTTTTAGCTTGATTGTAAAATGTGGCAGTGAAGAAGAATGAAATAAAGTTTCATTGTTTCACTTAATTTGTACTGGGTTCAAGCTCTCAGGAGGTGTTAAGACTGGGGAGTTCTAACAGGTGTTGAGTAAATCTTGAATTAACTATTTATGATGAGTTTTAGGAAGTACAATTTCTTTGATGTTGTGATCAGATTTATATGCTGTTATACTGATTGTTGTACAAATTACTGTCAGCAGCCTTTGCTAAGCTGACCAAGGGAGAGTAAGTAAGTATTGTTGGTTTAAATTATACAATTAAAACTTAATATAAAAATATTTTTGGTATTGGTAAAATTTAGTCATGCCATTAGTTATAATTATTATAAAATACTTTATATTGGGCGTCTGTTAGTAAGCTTTTTGTAGTAATTCATAAAATAAAGGCGATTTATACCAAAGGAGTAGTAAAAACCGAATAGAACTGCTAATGACATCAAGTCCCTTTTATAGCATATAGGTTGTACTAAGTGACAGAAGGTTAATAGATTACCTTCTGGGTAAAGTGTGTTTTCGTTTGACTTTGCTACTCAATACCTTGCTCCTTTCTTATGGCAAGATGTAGTGTATTATAACTCAAACTAGATTTTGGTTGTTGTTTGCCACTGTGCATCTTTCTTTCCCCTTCCATACCACCATGGCCCGCATCCCGTCCACGCCCCCGCCGGTCCTGCCCGTTCCCCCGGGGGGGCACAGGCCCC
>NZ_JBSZJY010000009.1:0-7605 GCF_056491185.1 Rufibacter sp. JT20002
AGGGTCTCTCTTTTCCTATCTATCCCATTCACTCAAAGAACTTCCCACCGGGCGACCCCCGGTGACTAGCGAAACCGCTTCCGGTTTCAAACCCTTCCTTCCGGAAGGGGCTGCAAAGGTAGCGACTTTCTTTGAATCTGCAAACCTGAGCGGCTTTTTTTTCTTTTTTTTCTTTCCCGGCGGCCCTGTCGGCCAGCCTTCTTTTCTGTGTTCGTTTCCGAAGCGGCTGCAAAGGTAAGAACTTTCTTTCTCTTTGCAATACTTTCGGAAAACTTTTTTTCCTTTTTTTTTCCTCCGCCCATCCGGTGGAGAAGGTCGCTGAACCTTGCCGTTCAAGCGGGGTGCAAAGGTAAGAACTTTCTTTCTCTCTGCAATACCTCAAGAAAACTTTTTTTTCCTCTTCCCCTCCGCCCTGCCGGCCAAGGAGCCCCTCCGTGGAAGGGAGTGCAAAGGTAAGAAGAAGTTCCTAACCCGCAAGGGATGCGGAAAACTTTTTTCCTCGCCTTTCGTTTCACCATGTTTGCCCTTCCGGTACCCCCCTCCTGCCGAGCGGGATGCAAAGGTAGCCAAACATTACCGCTTTCCAAGCCGAATCTTCCGCTTTCCCTTGGTTGGCACTAAGCCAGAACCGCAACGGGGTGGCGCTTAGTGCCAACCAAGGGAAAGTTTTTTCTACGGGTGGCTTTTGGTTGCGGCTCCTTATTGGAGCCTCAGACGTAACCGCTTTTGGGTGGCCGGAAGTTCCCGGGGCGGAAGAGTTTTCCTGCCTTTTCTCTTTTAAGTGGTTCCCTGCCGGAGCCTAAGCAAGAACCATGATCGGGCACCGGGAAGTTCCCTCCAATTAGCAAATTTCTGATTGGCTTTTGTTTGATTAGGCATACATATGCACTTCTGCTACTTTGTTTAAATCTGCTATAGTACTTTTACCTATATAGGGAATTAACCCACTTACAGACTGGTTTAACTCTTTAGACATTTTCTCTACTTCTACCTAAACAGAAGGGGCAAAATGGAAACCACTTTTCCCCTTCTGTTAAAATACTTCCTTATACCAGGTTTTAGATTTCTCATTTCATAATCTTACTACTCCGGTTATTGCAGTGGCTAATGCTTCCCAAGTATATTTTTTCTTCTCTTCTCGGATGTTGTCAGCCATTTCCTCAGCTTTTTCTTCTTGGTAAAATTTGTTAATAGCATCAGCTAAGGCTTCTGGCTGCACCTCTACTACATAACCTACTTTCTGATCAGGAATCATCTCAACTAAACCGCCTACTTTGGTCACAATCATTGGTACTTCAAAGTGATAGGCAATTTGAGTTACCCCACTCTGGGAGGCATGTCTATAAGGCTGAACAACAAGATCTGCTACCGAGAAGTAAGCTCTTACTTTTTCATGAGGAATGTATTCAGTCGCTTGAATCACTCTATTCTGAAGTCCTTCGTCTTCTATGATCTGCTTGTAAGTATCTGGGGCTTCGTAGAACTCCCCTGCGATGATCAGTTTCAACCCTCTTTCCTGAAGCCTTGGATCTTTCATAGCATGCAGTAGGAGATCTAACCCTTTATAGTGTCTTATAAAGCCAAAGAACAAGAGGTACTTTCCTTCCGGAAGGTTAAGCTCCTGTAGGGCCTCCTGCCTAGACATTTTTTCCCCATAAGTATCATAAATGGGATGGAAGCTACTTTGAACGGGTTTGCTTTTGTTGAATTGCTTCAGTTCCTCTGAAACCGTAGTGGACATGGTGACAAAAGCATCACAGGCATCCAAAAAGTATTTAGTAAGGGCTGTATCGCCTGGTCGCTTTTCATGAGGCACTATGTTATCTGTGAGAGCCACCAATTTAGTATGCTTGTTCCCCCTGATGATTTTGGCCACCGTGCCTAGGCTAGGACTCATGAAGGGTAGCCAGTAGCGCAGAAGAACCAAATCAGGTTTCTTCTTTTTGATTTTGTAGCCTAGGCTAATCCAAGTTATAGGATTGATAGAGCTTAACTCCTGATGAATGACCAAATCTTGCGGTAGAGGCCCATCTACAAACTGGGACTTACCTGGAAACAGAATAGACGGGTACTGGGTAGTAAAGGTAAAAATTTCAACCTGGTGCCCCATTTTCTGCCAGGTGCGCGCCAGGCTTTCATTGGAAGCGGCAATACCTCCCCTAAAAGGGAAGGCTGGACCTATGATAACAATGTAGGACATGAATTAGAACCCGATGTTATCTCTAATCAGGTATTCGTCTTTCCTCCTTCCGGCTAAGGAAATCATCTCAGCCAGGAAGCCGGCCAGAAACAATTGAACACCTACGATTACCGCCACGAGTGCTAAAAAGAAAAGGGGTTGGTCTGTGACGTCTCTCACCATTTGGTTCTTAAAAGAGTAGTACACCTTCTCTATCACCAACCAAGAGGTGATTAAGAAACCAATGAGAAATGAGATAGAGCCAAGGCTTCCGAAGAAGTGCATTGGCCGTTTCTTGAACCTGGACACAAACGTGATAGACATCAAGTCTAGGAAACCATAGACAAAACGCTCCAAGCCAAACTTAGTGGTGCCATATTTACGCTCCCGGTGCTGAACCACCTTTTCGCCTATTTTGCCAAAACCATTCCATTTAGCAATCACAGGAATATAGCGGTGCATCTCCCCGTAGACTTCAATGCTTTTCACTACTCGTTCATCATAGGCTTTCAGCCCACAATTAAAATCATGAAGTTTGATTTTGGAGATTTTGCGGGTGGCGGCGTTGAACAACTTCGTGGGCAGCGTTTTGCTTAGGGGATCGTAGCGTTTCTTTTTCCAGCCGGAGACAAGATCGTAACCGTCTTCTACAATCATCTTGTAAAGATCGGGGATTTCATCAGGGCTGTCCTGCAAATCGGCATCCATGGTGATGACCACCCGTCCCTGCGTTTCTCTGAAGCCTACATTTAAGGCAGCAGACTTCCCGTAGTTCCGGTTAAACCGGATCCCCTTGAGATTGGGGTCCTGAACCGATAGTTCCTGAATCACCTTCCAGGAGTTGTCAGTACTACCATCGTCAATTAAAATAACCTCATAAAGAAAACCGTGCAATACCATCACACGGTTTATCCATTGGGTAAGTTCTGGCAATGACTCCGCCTCGTTAAGCAGCGGGATTACCACAGAAATATCTACTCTGTTTTGCATGAATATTTTTTACTCGAACTCTGGACGGCTTCTTTTCATGATAGCCGCAATAATGAGAGACAAAAAGAAGCCTAAAATCACCGCTCCTACCAAGCCCATTACCAACATCATTTCAGGGGAGGTGAACTTCTCAGTCATACTGGCAGCCTGTTCGATTTGCTCATCGCTCATCCCTTTGTTTTCCATCTCCTCTATAGAGGCATTCCGGATTTGCTCCAATATGTTTGAATCTACAAACTTAAGGTAGATGTATGTAAAGATTCCGCTTAGAATTCCAGACACTGCCGATAGAATTGTACCGGTACCAAGGCCTTGGCCATAAGACATGAAACCGCCATTTTCTCTTTTATAGTAGGTATAAGCCATTATGATACCAATGATAGGAATGATCATGCCTAAGTAAGACACTCCTTTATTGGTATGAAGACCTGTCAGGTACAGGATGAGGCTGAAGATAATGGAGGCAAAGCCGGTGATGACTCCATACCGTACGCCTACAGAACCTGGGGTAACAGCTGGTTTGTCCATGATTGCTTGTTCGTTCATGACTATTAGTTTTGGTTTTGAGTTACTTCCTGAAAAACACGCCTAAAACGATACTTATAAAGAAACCCGCCACCATCCGATTCACGAAGCTTATTTGTGCCAAGATGTAGGGATTTAACTGATTTAAGTTGTTATAGGCATTTTTGTAATTTACCTCTCCCATCACCTGGGTCAACTCTTGCTTGGTTAACTCCATCCGTTCCTGACTCAATATAATATATTCTTTTATCATTTCTCCGCCAGTAAAAACAGAATAGATGCACAAGAGCATAGCGGTTGTGAATGCCAAGAAGAAGGCCGTTGATAAGCCAACCTTGAAAGCCTTTCCAAAACCAATCTCTGTGTCATGAAACTTCTTGAAGTATTTTATGGAGAGAAAAATGAAAACGGAAACGAAAATAAGGGTAGAGGAATACTCACTGGTATTGTCATACGGATTCTCAAACCCTGTTAGGGCAAGCGCAAGTATGTACACAAAACTTACAATGCCTCCTGTTACGCCATATCTAATGGCGGTATTCACCACAGCTCTGTCAAACATCTGTCTACTCTTCTCTAATTCTGATAAGCCGGATTCTGGGTGAATTGCCCGTTCATATAAGTGCCAAACACACATCCCTTCAGTTCACGTCCGAAGAACGGAGTGTTCCTGGCAGCTGAAGCATTCAGGCGCTCCTCAAAAACCCAGGTTTTAGCCGGATTAAAGAAAGTAAGATTGGCCGGTGCCCCTTCCGCCAGGGATGGCACCGGTAAGGATACAATCCGACGCGAACCTACGGAAAGCTTTTCAACCACGTCTCTCCAGGAGAGATGAGACGTTAACGTTTCATTGGCGATGGAATAAGCAGTTTGCAAGCCAATAATGCCGGCATCGGCTAAGTCAAATTCCAGTTCTTTTGCCTCTTCGTTCCAGGGAGTGTGGGCAGATACCAAGGTATCAATGGTTCCGTCCTGAAGTCCTTCCAGAATGGCTACTCGGTCTTCTTCGCTTCTAAAAGGAGGGATTACCTTATAATTGGTGTCAAATGGCTCAATCATCTCATCGGTGAAGGCACATTGATGCGCGGCCACATCGCAGGTGATTTGCAAGCCTTGCTGTTTGGCCGTTCTTACTGCGTTTACGCCTGCCGCGGTAGATAATTGGGTCAGGTGTAGCCGTCCATTGGTATATCTCAGCAACTGTAGATCTCTATTTATCTGTACCTCCTCAGCGATGGCGGGAATTCCCTTAAGGCCCAGCCGGGTGCTGGCGGTCCCTTCATGCATCTGGCCTCCGGTCGATAGTTTTCTGTTTACCGGCTGGTTTATTAAAACTCCCCCAAAAAGCTTTAAATATTCCAAAGCTTTCAAAACGGTGTCCTCTGCCTGCAGAGAGTCCGACCCATCCGAGAAGGCGATGGCACCAGCTGCTTGCAGGTCTAATATCTCTGATAAATCTTTCCCATCATTGTCATGTGTAACGGCGGCAATAGAATGCAAACGCACAAACCCAAAGGCCGAAACATGCTTGAAGTACTCTACGGCTGAACGGGTCTGGACCACAGGGTTCACGTTAGGCTGGCAGGCCACCTCCGTAAAACCACCATAGGCAGCAGCTTTTACAAAGTTCTGCAAAGTCTCCCGATGCTCATAGCCAGGTTCCCCGGTAAAAGCGTTCAAATCAAACCACCCAATGGAGCAATATAGCCCCTGTGCTGGAATGGTATGGACGTCTGCCGCCTCAATGGAAGGAGCTATTTGTTTTATCTGCCCACCTGTTAGGAGAAGATCTACTGTTTGCCCATCGAAGGCGGATGAGGTATCAACTATGGTAACCGCTTTAAATAAGAGATCCACTTTTCTTAGTGCTTAAAATGACAGCCTCTATCACGAGACACATAAAACACAATATTAGGCAATATTTCCAAAGGGATGAGGTCCCAGCTTCCTTTTGCAGTTGTTTTTGCAAGGATACCCTCTCCTTTGGCGCGATGACTTGCACGTTCTCCCCATGATCGGCCAGCATCTCTTTCAACTCATCCACCGAGTAACCTTCTAACTTTGACTCAGCGCGTGGAATGTTCATGGCTATCTGTGAAATAGGTTTTCCATCTCTAAGAAGATCGTAGAACCCTGGGGTACTTACATCATTAGGAAGGGTCATGAACAATTGATTCTGTCTTATTCTTTGGTCCGGGATAAACGTCTGATCATCCAAACGCAAAGCATACGGTTGTTTAGAGGCAATAGCATCTGTCAGTGGAACTGTAATGCTCCCATTGTTAGGCTGATGAGACAAAGGGGTATTAGAGGAGTTTGTAGATAAAGCTAGTTGATACAAAACTGGTACAAAGAGAGGGTGCGCCACCATAGCGGAGGCGGGAGTGATAGGGGCTGCAAACAAATAGATGTTTCCATTCCCCACTCTGAAGGTACTCAGAAAAGGAGAGTTATCTGTAAACCGTAAAATGGTATGAAAGGAGCTTTGCCATCTTAGCACGGGTTTAGCTTCTGGCATTTTCATGTTTTTGACCTCCTTTTCAAAAATCTGCTTGAAAAAGGCATCAGACAAGTCAGGCTGCTTTAGTGGTTTTGCAATTAGCTCTTTGTTCTCCTCGCTGATCCCCCTTAATCCAATGCTAGCCAGAAAACCTAAAGATGCCTGCTGAGTGGTAGCGCCAGGAATAAGCAACACCGATCCACCACTCTCAACCCAAGACTTAACCTCCGTTGCTAAGGCAGTAGTGCTTCCTGAAGTTGGAATATCCAAAACCCAAATCCGGGAGGAGGTATCTTCTGATCTAGAAAAGGTAAAAGCCGGTTCTGCCTTGTAGGCCTGAATGACAGGGTCATTACTTCCTAAAGATCGATTTACCCTAATGTAGATAGAGGAAGGTTTAGGAAGAAGGGTGAAGTACTGGTTATCAAAAGGGGTAATTGGATCTTCTACCGAAAAGGTGATCTGCCTAGCTTCCTTTTTAGTAAGGGGAATTTTGAAGTGTGTTATAACTTTTTGGGCTGGATCAAGCAGCATCTGGGTAGCTCCAACCAACTGGCTTCCTTCAGACGCAGTAACCTTTACTTGGCTGCTTTTATCTAAGGAACTTCCAGCGATCCGCACTGCCAGGCCTGCTAGAGCTCCGGGCATCAAAATGGGTTGTTCCAGCCAAATGGAGTCAATATATACATTAGGAACATTTTCCGTGGCCAAAGAAACCAAGGTAAGCCGTTGGTCTTTAGGTAGTCTTTTCAACACCTCAGCAGAATAAGTAGACTTCTGAAAGTCAGAAAAGATATAAGTGTTGGTAGATCTACTTTTATCTGCTATCTCTCCCAACAATTCATCTGCAGTTGCAAAAGAAGTAGCCCCCCCTTGGAAAGTAGAATCTGTACTTGAGCTATTCTCCTCTAAGTTTCTAACATTACTGATTGCTCCTCTTAGAATGTTGTTCCCCGAAGACAAAGCTAGATCTGCCTTTGTGATCCTTTTCTCTTCAGAGGAACTTTGCATACTCCATGATTTATCCAATACAATGGATACATCCTCTGGAGACACAGCAGAATTGCTCCTATTTTGCAAAAGAAACAAAAGAAAGGCGCCTAATGCAGAAGAGACAAACAGGAGTCTTAATAAGAGAAGAAGATAGTTATTGATTTTACGAACAGACCGAGTTCTAGAAATCAGGGCTGTTAAAAACTGGATGTGGGAAAAATCTAGCTTTTGCCTCAGTCTTAGTCCGAAGAAATGAATGAAGATTAGAAGAGTGGCAGCAATTGCTGTTCCAGAGATTAGAGGAAGCATGTACTAAAAGCTGATGATATGTGAAGGTACATAATTGCTTTTAGAACTAATAACTTGAGATTTTGGTATACTCCCCCTCCTTCCCTCCCTTGCCCTTTCCCAAAAATGA
>NZ_JBSZJY010000010.1:2500-5153 GCF_056491185.1 Rufibacter sp. JT20002
AGGCTAAATACTCCTGAGAGACCGATAGTGAACCAGTACCGTGAGGGAAAGGTGAAAAGAACCTTGAATAAAGGAGTGAAATAGAACCTGAAACCATGCGCCTACAAGCGGTCGGAGCCCATTCGTTGGGTGACGGCGTGCCTTTTGCATAATGAGCCTACGAGTTACTCCTCCCTGGCGAGGTTAAGTGTTTTAAAACACGGAGCCGCAGCGAAAGCGAGTCTGAACAGGGCGCACAGTCAGGGGGGGTAGACGCGAAACTTTGTGATCTACCCTTGGGCAGGATGAAGTTGCGGTAACACGCAATGGAGGTCCGAACCAGTTTCCGTTGAAAAGGATTTGGATGACCTGAGGGTAGGGGTGAAAGGCCAATCAAACTGAGAAATAGCTCGTACTCCCCGAAATGCCTTTAGGGGCAGCGTCGAGGTTGAGTCTCGTGGAGGTAGAGCTACCGATAGGACTAGGGGGAGTCAAATCCTACCGAATCCTGACGAACTCCGAATGCCACGTGACATACTCGGCAGTGAGGCTTGGGGTGCTAAGGTCCCAGGCCGAGAGGGAAAGAACCCAGACCATCAGCTAAGGTCCCTAAATTTACGCTAAGTTGAACAAAGGAGGTTCAGTTGCTTAGACAGCCAGGATGTTGGCTTGGAAGCAGCCATTCATTTAAAGAGTGCGTAACAGCTCACTGGTCGAGCGACAGGGCATCGATAATAATCGGGCATCAAGCGTGATACCGAAGCTATGGATAGAATTTATTCTGTGGTAGGGGAGCATTCCCGTCGGCGGTGAAGGTACCTGGCAATGGGTGCTGGAGCGTCGGGAAAAGCAAATGTAGGCATAAGTAACGATAATGCGGGCGAGAAACCCGCACACCGAAAGACTAAGGTTTCCTGATCAACGCTAATCGGATCAGGGTTAGTCGGGTCCTAAGGCCGATGCGAGAGCTAAGGTCGATGGACAACTGGTTAATATTCCAGTACTAGCGTGACCCAGCGATGCGGTGACGGAGAAGTGAAAGGCCCGCCTGGTGACGGAATACCAGGTTGAAGGACGTAGGTAGAAGGACAGTAGTTAAGTACGCTGACCTTGCTGAAATCTGATAGTACCCCAAGCCCCCGGGCGAGGGGATAGTGGCCCTAATCCCGCTCCCAAGAAAACCCGCTAAGCGTCCACGGTCACGCTACCCGTACCGCAATCCGACACAGGTAGTCGAGGAGAGAATCCTAAGGTGCTCGAGTGAATCACGGCCAAGGAACTCGGCAAAATGGCCCTGTAACTTCGGGAGAAGGGGCGCTTCCTCTGGGCAACCAGAGAAGCCGCAGTGAAAAGGCCCAGGCGACTGTTTAACAAAAACACATGGCTATGCGAAATCGAGAGATGAGGTATATGGCCTGACACCTGCCCGGTGCCGGAAGGTTAAGGGGGGACGTTAGCCGCAAGGCGAAGCGTTGAACCGAAGCCCCGGTAAACGGCGGCCGTAACTATAACGGTCCTAAGGTAGCGAAATTCCTTGTCGGGTAAGTTCCGACCTGCACGAATGGTGTAACGATCTGGGCGCTGTCTCAGCCGTGAGCTCGGTGAAATTGTAGTCTCGGTGAAGATGCCGAGTACCCGCTACGGGACGGAAAGACCCCGTGCACCTTTACTATAGCTTAACATTGACTCTGGGTAACTGATGTGTAGGATAGGTGGGAGCCTGTGATCCGGCGTCGCTAGGCGTCGGGGAGGCAACGTTGAAATACCACCCTTCAGTTGCTTGGAGCCTAATCCCGGAGGGGAGACATTGTTTGGTGGGTAGTTTGACTGGGGTGGTCGCCTCCAAAAGAGTAACGGAGGCTTTCAAAGGTACCCTCAGCACGCTTGGTAACCGTGCGCAGAGCGCAATAGCAGAAGGGTGCTTGACTGTGAGGCCCACAAGCCGAGCAGGGCCGAAAGGCGGATATAGTGATCCGGTGGTTCCGCATGGAAGGGCCATCGCTCAAAGGATAAAAGGTACGCCGGGGATAACAGGCTGATCTCCCCCAAGAGCTCATATCGACGGGGAGGTTTGGCACCTCGATGTCGGCTCGTCACGTCCTGGGGCTGGAGAAGGTCCCAAGGGTTCGGCTGTTCGCCGATTAAAGTGGCACGCGAGCTGGGTTCAGAACGTCGTGAGACAGTTCGGTCCCTATCTGTAGTGGGCGTTGGATGTTTGAGGGGACCTGTCCTTAGTACGAGAGGACCGGGATGGACGAGCCTCTGGTGGACCTGTTGTGGCGCCAGCCGCAGCGCAGGGTAGCTACGCTCGGATGAGATAAGCGCTGAAAGCATCTAAGTGCGAAACTCACCCCAAGATGAGACATCCCTTAAGGGCCGTGGGAGACGACCACGTCGATAGGCGGCAGGTGTAAAGGTAGAGATACCATAGCCGAGCCGTACTAATTGCCCGAGAACTTTCGCCGCCCGAAAGGCGCGTACCCTACGTTCTCTCTCTGCCTCCAGTATATCAAAGCACTCCCCGACCCCATTGAGGAACGCCCGAAAGGGACCCGAAGATAATGGTGGCTATGTCGCGGGTGTCCACCTCTTCCCATTCCGAACAGAGAAGTTAAGCCCCGCCGAGCCGATGGTACTGCGGTCACACGCGGGAGAGTAGGTAGCCGCCAACCCC
>NZ_JBSZJY010000011.1:0-1302 GCF_056491185.1 Rufibacter sp. JT20002
GTAGGCCAGCGGCCCGGCGGCCAGCTCCCCGAAGCCCATGCGCACCAGGCTCACGGCCAGGTAGAGCTCGTCGCGCCACAGGGCCCGGTTGTCGGCGTAGTGGAAGAGCCTGAGCAGCGCCCCCGCCCCCAGCGCCAGCGCCGTGAGCGCCGCCCACAGCCGACCGGGAGGGGAGGGCGCGGGGGCCCGGGAAGAGGATGGGTCCAGGTCTTCGCCTATCAGAAACGGAGGTTCAGTTACCAGTGTGGAGCTTGAGGTTTGTAGAGATGCCATAGGTGGGTTGGCCATTGAGAGGTTTCAAACCTTCTTTCAAAGGTTTACAGATTTATTCTAGCTATTGGGTAGAGGAAGCGGCTTTAAGGGGCCAGTCTGAATAAGGACACCTCTACGTCCTTACCCGAATAATTTACTTCCGTCTTTTCCCCAAAATTGGAGAAGGTTGCTTCCAGGTTTTTCCCAGGAACATAGGCTCGTTCAAAGTACCAGGCCGGTTGTTCTACAAACCCTCCAATGTTGACTTTCAGATAGGAGTCATACAGGAACCATAACCGCTTGCTTCCCTTCACCTGGCTGAAGCCGGGAGAAAGTTTCTGCAGATACTCCGCTTGGTTGGCAGACTCTGTTTTCAAATCCTTCCCCTCTATGGCGGTGAACTTAAGGTTGTAGGCCTCCTTGTAGTAGGCGTAGGCGTGCCACATATTCCAGTAGACGTACACCATATCGCCTGGCTGGTACCTTTCATTGATAAAGAGCAATGCTTCCCGGTTCTTTTGGTTATTTAGGAAGTAATCCGGGTTTTGGAACTCCCTCACCGCATTATAGGCCAGAGGGGCAAGTAGGAATGAGGCAAGGAGCACCATCACAGATTTCCTTTCGGAGAAGAAAGAATGGATTTCCTGCGCACAGAAGCAGATAAACAAAATGAACATGGGGGCCAGAAATAGTACCAACCGTTCGTAGAACGGGTAAAACTTAAGGCCGGAGGCAACCAGCACTACCAACAAGGGGAAAGCCAAAATGGCAAACCGGTGAAAATTCTTCTTCGCCATCAGAAGCATGCCTCCTGCCAACAGTACCAGTGGCAGAAACCGCAGCACTATAAAGGCGGGCGGAGATGCTATGGCAAACTTGAATGTTTGTCCCAAAGGGTTCTTCACGATTTCATTTGCCTTTACAAAAAACCATTTAAAAAGAACGACTGGGGAGGAAGTCAGAGGCAGGTACGCCTGGCAATACTTTTCGAAGAAGACGGTGAGCCACCCCGAGTCCTGGTAGCGGCCCAGGAACAGGGCGTAGACCGCC
>NZ_JBSZJY010000012.1:0-1037 GCF_056491185.1 Rufibacter sp. JT20002
CGAACCAGTCGCCGGTGGTGTCTGTTCCGGTTCCGGACCAGAGCGTGGCGGCGGGGGCGGCCTACGCCTACACCGTGCCGGGCGGGACCTTCACCGACCCGGACGGGGACGCGCTGACCTACTCGGCCGCGCAGGGCAACGGCAGCGCGCTGCCCTCCTGGCTGAGCTTCAGCCCGGCGACCCGGCAGCTGAGCGGGACGGCCCCGGCCTCGGCCGTGACGCTGACCATCCGGCTGACGGCCTCGGACGGGAAGGGCGGCAGCGCCTCCGACCAGTTCACGCTGACGGTCACCGGGGGCAGCACGAACGGCTCGCCGGTGGTGGCGAGCGCGATCCCCGACCAGGGCGCCACGGCGGGCGCGGCCTACAGCTACGCCTTCCCGGCGGGCACCTTCACCGACCCGGACGGGGACGCGCTGAGCTACTCGGCCGCGCTGGCCGGGGGCGGGGCGCTGCCCTCGTGGCTGAGCTTCAGCGGGGCGACCCGCTCCTTCAGCGGCACGCCGACGGCGGCCGACGCGGGCACGCTGGCCGTGCGGGTGACGGCCTCGGACGGGAAGGGCGGCAGCGCCACGGATGACTTCAGCCTGACCGTCTCGGGCGGGACCTCCTCCGGGGAGGCCTTCCGCCTCAACGCCGGGGGGCCGCAGGAGACCACCTCGCGGGGCGTCTTCGCCGCGGACTCCTACGCCTCGGGCGGGGCCAAGAAGACCCCCACCACCGACGCCATCGCCGGCACGACGGACGACGCGATCTACCGCTCCAACCGGTTCGGCACGGGCTTCTCCTACAACATCCCCGTCAAGGGCGGGGAGTACCTGGTGGTGCTGCACTTCGCCGACCTGTACTGGACGGTGGCCGGCAAGCGGGTGTTCGACGTGAGCATCGAGGGCAGCAAGGTGCTCAGCGCCTACGACATCGTGGCCAAGGCGGGGGCGGCCAAGACGGCCACCACGGAGACCTTCACGGTGAACGTCACCGACGGCACGCTCAACATCGCCTTCGCCCGCCTGCTCGACAACGCCATGGTCTCCGCC
>NZ_JBSZJY010000013.1:0-778 GCF_056491185.1 Rufibacter sp. JT20002
CGTCAGGCCGGGCTTCTACGCCAAAATGGAGGCTCTCTTCCAGCGCTTCCCCCAAGCCGGCGCCGCCTTCTGCAGAAACAGCTTTATCAATAATGAGGGAACTTGGTCACATAATACCCCACTTGAAGCTTCTAATGATCTTGTCTTAGATAATTGGCTTCTTCGCATTGCGGAGAGGCAGCGTATCCAGTATGTATCTATTGTGGTGCGGCGGGAGGTGTATGAAACGTTGGATGGCTTCTACGGAATGCCCTACGGCGAAGACTGGGAGATGTGGGTACGCATTGCAAGATTTTACCCCGTCGCCTACTCCCCCGAAGTCCTTGCCGAATGCCGGATGCATGCCAGTTCCATTTCCAGCCAGATGGGTACTTCCGGCCAAAGTTTTCCCTATCTGATCAAGTGCCACTCTTTAATTCAGGAGCATATCAGGCAGGCAGATTTACCGGAGAGCTTAAAGGCCAAAGCAATTGCCAAGGGCAGGCTGCATTGTGCCTTATATAGCCTTTCGTTAGCAAAAGGGATTTACAAGAGAACCCAAAATAGCAGGTTGGCTATGGGGTATATAAAATCGGCTTTACAGTTAAGTAGTCACCCCTTGGTCTATGTCCGGGTTCTAAAGCTTTGTGTCAAGCTGGCCCTTTTAAAACATCAACTTTACTTCCTGTAGCAAAGTCACATTGGCTTAGGAGTTAAACCATCCTTTATACCGCCATGGCCCGCATCCCGTCCACGCCCCCGCCGGTCCCGCCCGTTCCCCCGGGGGGGCACAGGCCTT
>NZ_JBSZJY010000014.1:0-623 GCF_056491185.1 Rufibacter sp. JT20002
GTTAGGCAAAATTCATAGATAAAATATTCAATGACAAGATACCCGTTATTCTTCTTTTTGGCATTGTTGAGCATAGCTTGCTCAGAAAAGATTCGAGGGACGACATCAGAGAAGTCCATTGAGCAAAAGCCCAGCTTGGCGACTACTATTGGCACAATCGAAGCTGAAGAAACTGAAACAGAAGACGGGCCACCGTTCAAAATAGACTGCCCCTGTTCATTTGCCGACTTAGGAAGAGTAAGGGTTTCAGCAGAAAGATATGACGTGCTGGTGTCAGGAAAAGACTGGAACCCAAAACTAAACTCCTGCAACTGGATTTGGGGTGAGCTTGTAAACAATGAAGTGCCTCCCGACACTTTGATAACAGACCTAAGAATCCACCTCCTCGACCTAAGCAAAGTTGAACAAAAAATCGACAGAAATTTCCTTGAATCTACGACTTTCAAAGAAAACCTTATTTCTACTCACTCAAAGCAACCCAGTGAGGAGTATATGACAACAAAATTTGACCCAAATAATACGGGCAAGTACGCAGACCCCAACAAATAAAAGAACTTTGCCTAACAAGGTATAAACGTCAGCTCCGCCGACGGCTGTCGCCGTCGTTTATACTAACCGTTAGG
>NZ_JBSZJY010000015.1:0-277 GCF_056491185.1 Rufibacter sp. JT20002
TGTGGTCGGTGATGATCCCGGCCTACAACTGCGCCGGGTTCCTGGCCGAGGCGCTGGCGGGCGTGCTGGCCCAGGACCCGGGCCCGGCGCTGATGCAGATCGAGGTGGTGGACGACGCGAGCACCGACGCGGACCTGGGGGCACTGGTGCGGGAGCTGGGCCGGGGCCGGGTGGGCTACCACCGCCAGCCCCGGAACGTGGGCAGCCTGCGCAACTTCGAGACCTGCCTCAACCGGGCCCGGGGCCGGCTGGTGCACCTGCTGCACGGCGACGACCG
>NZ_JBSZJY010000016.1:0-263 GCF_056491185.1 Rufibacter sp. JT20002
GAGCAGAAGGCGCCGCTGGGCTTCCTGTGGGCCGAGCGCCTGGCCGTGGAGCTGCTGGGCAAGGGGGAGCTGGCCCTGCGCCTGTTCCCGCTGCTGTGCGGGCTGGCGGCGCTGGCGGCCTTCGTGCTGGTGGCCCGGCACTTCCTGCGGCCCTGGGCGGCGGCGCTGGCCGTGGCCCTGCTGGCGCTGGCCTCGCCGGTGGCCTACCACGCCGTGGAGGCCAAGCAGTACAGCACCGAGCTGCTGTGCGCGGTGCTGGCCCT
>NZ_JBSZJY010000017.1:0-211 GCF_056491185.1 Rufibacter sp. JT20002
GCGAAGCTGGCCAGCCACAGCCCGCCGGGCAGCGCCAGGGGCAGGGCCGCGCGCCAGCCCCCTTGCCTAAGGGCGCGCAGGCCCGCGGCCGCCCCCACCCCGGCCAGCACGAACACGGCCGAGTAGGAGAACCACAGCAGCAGGGCCCCGCCCAGCCCCCAGGCCAGCAGCGGCCGAAGGCCCGCGCGCCCGTGCAGGCGCACGTAGAGCA